>NZ_JBHSAF010000018.1:0-1267 GCF_042649925.1 Pseudaeromonas sharmana | reverse complement strand
GCAGTCAGAGGCGATGAAGGACGTGCTAACCTGCGTTAAGTGTGGTCGAGCTGGTAAGAAGCATTGACACCACAATGTCCGAATGGGGAAACCCACTGCATTTATGCAGTATCGCAACATGAATACATAGTGTTGCGAGGCGAACCGGGAGAAGTGAAACATCTCAGTACCCCGAGGAAAAGAAATCAACCGAGATTCCCTCAGTAGCGGCGAGCGAACGGGGAGCAGCCCTTAAGCAGCGAATGCGTTAGTGGAACGGTCTGGAAAGTCCGGCGATACAGGGTGATAGCCCCGTACACGAAAACAAACTTGCTGTGAAATCGAGTAGGGCGGGACACGTGACATCCTGTCTGAATATGGGGGGACCATCCTCCAAGGCTAAATACTACTGACTGACCGATAGTGAACCAGTACCGTGAGGGAAAGGCGAAAAGAACCTCGGTGAGAGGAGTGAAATAGAACCTGAAACCGTGTACGTACAAGCAGTGGGAGCCCGTAAGGGTGACTGCGTACCTTTTGTATAATGGGTCAGCGAGTTACTTTCAGTGGCGAGGTTAACCGTATAGGGGAGCCGTAGGGAAACCGAGTCTTAACTGGGCGACTAGTCGCTGGGAGTAGACCCGAAACCGGGTGATCTAGCCATGGGCAGGTTGAAGGTGAGGTAACACTTACTGGAGGACCGAACCCACTAACGTTGCAAAGTTAGGGGATGACCTGTGGCTAGGGGTGAAAGGCCAATCAAACTCGGTGATAGCTGGTTCTCCCCGAAAGCTATTTAGGTAGCGCCTCATGTCTTACTACTGGGGGTAGAGCACTGTTTCGGCTAGGGGGTCATCCCGACTTACCAACCCGATGCAAACTCCGAATACCAGTAAGTACAATCATGGGAGACACACGGCGGGTGCTAACGTCCGTCGTGAAGAGGGAAACAACCCAGACCGCCGGCTAAGGTCCCAAAGTTCTAGTTAAGTGGGAAACGATGTGGGAAGGCTCAGACAGCCAGGATGTTGGCTTAGAAGCAGCCATCATTTAAAGAAAGCGTAATAGCTCACTGGTCGAGTCGGCCTGCGCGGAAGATGTAACGGGGCTCAAACTAGGCACCGAAGCCGCGGATTCAATCAATAGATTGAGTGGTAGGGGAGCGTTCTGTAAGTCTGCGAAGGTGTGTCGTGAGGCATGCTGGAGATATCAGAAGTGCGAATGCTGACGTAAGTAACGATAAAGGGGGTGAAAAACCTCCTCGCCGGAAGACCAAGGGTTCCTGTCC
>NZ_JBHSAF010000016.1:0-1503 GCF_042649925.1 Pseudaeromonas sharmana | reverse complement strand
GTTGTCCTGGTGAAAGGGCGTAGGTGGTCGCGGTAGGCAAATCCGCTGCGGCATTAACACTGAGACCCGAGACGAAGTGACTACGGTCATGAAGTTACTGATGCCCTGCTTCCAGGAAAAGCCTCTAAGCTTCAGATTACCGTTAACCGTACCCCAAACCGACACAGGTGGTCGGGTAGAGAATACCAAGGCGCTTGAGAGAACTCGGGTGAAGGAACTAGGCAAAATAGTACCGTAACTTCGGGAGAAGGTACGCTGTTGGTGGTGAAGTGACTTGCTCACGGAGCTGCTGGCAGCCGCAGTGACCAGGTGGCTGGGACTGTTTAACAAAAACACAGCACTCTGCAAACACGAAAGTGGACGTATAGGGTGTGACACCTGCCCGGTGCCGGAAGGTTAATTGATGGGGTTAGCGCAAGCGAAGCTCTTGATCGAAGCCCCGGTAAACGGCGGCCGTAACTATAACGGTCCTAAGGTAGCGAAATTCCTTGTCGGGTAAGTTCCGACCTGCACGAATGGTGTAACCATGGCCACGCTGTCTCCACCCGAGACTCAGTGAAATCGAAATCGCCGTGAAGATGCGGTGTACCCGCGGCTAGACGGAAAGACCCCGTGAACCTTTACTACAGCTTGACACTGAACATTGAACCTACTTGTGTAGGATAGGTGGGAGGCTTGGAAGTGGTGACGCCAGTTGCCATGGAGCCGACCTTGAAATACCACCCTGGTATGTTTGATGTTCTAACCTCAGCCCGTTATCCGGGCCAGGGACAGTGTCTGGTGGGTAGTTTGACTGGGGCGGTCTCCTCCCAAAGAGTAACGGAGGAGCACGAAGGTGGGCTAATCACGGTCGGACATCGTGAGGTTAGTGCAATGGCATAAGCCCGCTTAACTGCGAGACAGACAAGTCGAGCAGGTGCGAAAGCAGGTCATAGTGATCCGGTGGTTCTGAATGGAAGGGCCATCGCTCAACGGATAAAAGGTACTCCGGGGATAACAGGCTGATACCGCCCAAGAGTTCATATCGACGGCGGTGTTTGGCACCTCGATGTCGGCTCATCACATCCTGGGGCTGAAGTTGGTCCCAAGGGTATGGCTGTTCGCCATTTAAAGTGGTACGCGAGCTGGGTTCAGAACGTCGTGAGACAGTTCGGTCCCTATCTGCCGTGGGCGTTGGATGATTGAAGGGAGTTGCTCCTAGTACGAGAGGACCGGAGTGAACGAACCTCTGGTGTTCGGGTTGTCATGCCAATGGCACTGCCCGGTAGCTAAGTTCGGAATCGATAACCGCTGAAAGCATCTAAGCGGGAAGCGAGCCCTGAGATGAGTCATCCCTGACCCCTTGAGGGTCCTGAAGGGCCGTTGAAGACTACGACGTTGATAGGTGGGGTGTGTAAGCGCGGTGACGTGTTGAGCTAACCCATACTAATTACCCGAGAGGCTTAACCATACAACACCCAAGAAGTTTTAGGCGCTTGTAGCGGTAAGAACGAATCAGCGATT
>NZ_JBHSAF010000015.1:0-463859 GCF_042649925.1 Pseudaeromonas sharmana | reverse complement strand
TCGCTCTGCAGCAGCGTGTAGGTGTAACTCACCACCCCGTTGCTGAAACCGGTGATCGCCAGCTGGTTTCCCAGGCCGGTCGTCACCAGGATCGGACTGTCGGCACTGACTCCCTGCAGACTGGCCAGCGTGATCACGGTGCCGCCGACGGTAATGCTCGATAACCCATCCGGAGCGCTGACGGTAAAGTCACCGTCCACGCTCAGCGACTCCTTGCTGCTGTCGGAGCCGGTGGCCAGGTCATCCTCATCCACGACGCCTTCACCGCCACTGGCCGCCGGCGTCAAATCGGTGACCACGACACCATCGTCGGTGCCGGTAATGGTGATGGTCAGATTGGCGCTACTGGTATCGCCGTCGCCATCGGTAAGGAGATAACTGATGGTCTGGGTCAGGCTCTCACCATCGGTCAGGGCCTGGACGGCAGGATTGGCATTGTTCAGCGTGAAGCTGTAACTGCCATCGGCATTGAGTACCAGCGAGCCGAGCTCGTTCTCGATCGTCTGTGGCGTGACCGTGGCACCATCGGCGCCCTGGGTATCATTGGCCAGCACAGTGCCCGTGATGGTCAGGTTATCGGCATCTTCAGCCACGCTGTTGCTGTCATCCACCGCGGTCGGCTCATCGTCGCCGATAGTGACGACAATGGCGGAATCAGTGGCTAATCCATCGCTATTGGTTGCGGTAATACCAAATGCCGGTTGCAGGCCATCACCATCCAGCGGGCCATCCAAATCCACGCTGTAGGTGCCATCCGCGTTAATGGTCAGCGTGATGATGGTCTGATCACCCACGCTGCCCACCAGCGTTTGACCATCGTCGGACAGGCTCCAGACAATGGTTTGCCCTCCAGAGGTCAGTGCAGGCTGATTAGCCACGGGCTGAAAGGCCACAGTGCCGGAACCACCACCGAAGTCGACATTCAGATTTCCGGTGACCAAGGTGTCCGCCTCACCAGCGCCACTGCCAGAGGTCAGATCCGGATCGACTTGATCGGCGGCATCAAGATTTGCCTCATCGAGTTCGCTGGCATCCGGAGCCAGGATTGGTGCCGGGATAGCCGCATCGACCGTTTCCCCGGTAAACGAGGCTGCCGCCACCAATGTAGAGGCATCATACGTGGTGTCATAGCCAGCAGCGGCCAGTGTCGCATCGCCAGTACGGCTGACGGTGATAAAACCGCCGTTGCCGCTGCCGTCGCCACCGCCGCCACCCGCAGCCGGCGCGCCCCCTGCCGCCGTCGCCTCAAGTTGAGTCGGATCAATCCCTTGCAACAAGGCTTGCTGCAAGGCAGCAATTTCTGCCGTAGTACCGCCTCCAGGCACCGCAGGTGCTGCCGCGGGCTCACCAGCGGGAGCACCTTCTGGCGCAGCAGCGGTATCAACCGCGACCGCCGGCTGCAGCAGCAGTTCGGCTTTATCGTCGATCTGGAGCACAGTCCCTGCCGGCAGAACTTCACCGGGTTTGAGCATTCTGGTTTGACCGTTTTCGGCAACGACCTTAACAGAACCCTTGAATTCGACCACCGTCATCGGTGCTTGCAGTGTTTGAGTACGCATGATAACTCCCAGCCCTGGAGAACTTTTAATCAAGCTTAGGCCTGGGAGGACGCATGATCCTTATCAAACTTTTAACAGCGCGCTTACATCTTGGTGTGAACAGTGGCACAAATTCGAACGATTCAGGCCAGTTATTGAGTACAAAGACAAATAAGGACTCGTTTGCTACGAAGACAGCCGCCATACGAGGTGCATGCCATCCAATTTCCTATGCTGTGAACGGCAAAAACAAAAAAAGCAGAGTGCTGCCACCCTGCTTTTTTTTGCCACTTGGCTGCCCGCGACAACGCGACTGTGCCGAATCGCTACCGACTTAATCGCTACCGAACAGATCGCGGGTATACACCTTGTCAGCCACATCGGCCAATTCCGGAGTCATGCGGTTAGAAACAATCACATCGCTGATGGCCTTGAACTCCTGCAGATCGGTGATCACTCGCGAATTAAAGAAGTGCCCCTCCTTGAGTACCGGCTCATACACCACCACCTCAATACCCTTGGCCTTGATGCGCTTCATGACACCCTGAATCGACGAGGCACGGAAGTTATCCGAGTTGGCCTTCATGATCAGACGATAGACCCCTACCACTTTGGGTTGACGACGAATGATCGAATCCGCGATGAAATCCTTGCGGGTGGTATTGGAGTCGACAATGGCCCGGATCAGGGTGTTGGGCACTTCATGGTAATTGGCCAGCAATTGCTTGGTATCTTTGGGCAGGCAATAACCGCCATAACCAAACGACGGATTGTTGTAGTGACTGCCAATTCGGGGATCGAGCCCCACCCCGTCAATGATCTGCCGGCTGTTCAAACCATGGGTTTCGGCATAGGTATCCAGTTCATTGAAGTAGGCTACCCGCATCGCCAGATAGGTGTTGGCAAACAGCTTGATCGCCTCAGCCTCGTTAGAGTCGGTCAGCAGCACCGGAATATCCGCTTTGACTGCCCCCTGCTTGAGCAGGTCGGCGAATGCTTGTCCACGCGCCGAGCGCTCGCCGACTATGATGCGCGATGGATGCAGGTTGTCATACAAAGCCCGACCTTCACGCAGGAATTCAGGAGAGAACATCAGGTTGTCGCAGCCCAACTCCTGGCTGATACGCGCCGTAAATCCGACCGGTATCGTCGATTTGATCACCATGGTGGCCCGTGGGTTGATGGCCATCACATCGCGAATCACCGCCTCGACCGAGCGGGTATTGAAATAATGGGTATCGACGTCGTAGTCAGTCGGCGTGGCAATGATCACCCACTCGGCATCGGCATACGCTTCGTGCTTGTCCAGCGTGGCCCTGAGATTCAGGGGTTTCTCTTGCAGGTAGGCTTCAATTTCCTTGTCCACAATCGGTGACTGACGCCGGTTAATCATCGCCACCTTTTCGGCATTGATATCCAGTGTCACGACCTCGTGGTGCTGTGCCAGCAAAATGGCATTAGACAAGCCAACATATCCTGTCCCTGCAACTGCAATTTTCACCTTTGTGCTCCTATCTATCACGGCCAATGTGTTCAACGCCGGTCTTATGTTTGTTAACGGTTATTCTGCCATAGATGAGCTTCCGCTGTCCTATCGACCACAAGGCTAAACAGGGCATCTATCGCAACCGACAAATTTGAGTTGGAAACGATGACTCACGACCTCGGCTCAACCGCGCCAGAGGTCAGGCGCTTGAACAGCGGATCCGCCGGGAACAGCCGCATCCCCTCCGCACGCCAGTGTCGGGCCTCTTCGGCCTGGCCCAGGCTATCCAGCGCCAGCGCGGCATTGAAATAGACATTCGCTCGCGGTGTCAGGCTGACAAACTCACGGGCCCAATCCACATAGGCGCGTAGCTCGGTCTGATTATTTGTCTTCAGCGCCAGTATCAGGCTCGACGACATGACGTCATACCAGAATCGGCTGGACCAGGGTACGCGATTGATGACCCGCTCCAGCAGCTCGGGCTGCTGGAGCCCACCCCGCTCAAACCTGGTGACCAACCAGGCGGTATGCAGGCCGGTCAGCATAAACGGCACCGTCAGCAGCGGAATCAGCAACGCCACGCAACGGATCAGCAACCACTGACGCACCTCAATCCGCCTGACCTGTTCTGCTTCGGCATCGGTAAACCACAGTAACCAGATCAGGGCCAGCCAATGGGCAGTGGAGTGATAGAAGGGATACTCGACCATGGCATGGAAAAACAACGGCAGCGGCAACGCCAATAGGGCCAGGCGCATCGTCGACCGAGCTCGCATCAACATTCGCACCCAGCCAAACAGCATCGCCAGCAGGCCGCACAACGCCAAGAGGCCTCCTTCAACCATCCAGTAAAGGATTTCATTGTGCGGATGGTCGAGGTTTGTCTCAATGATCTCCTTGCCACTGATAGCAACAGGAATCGCATAATAAGAGTCGACAAAGGCAGACTCAAACTTGCCGTAACCAACCCCCAGCAGTGGATATTGCCAAAACATCTCGAGACAGTGTTGCCAATAGAGCAACCTGAAGTCGATGGTCGCGATATAACTACCAAGCCCTCGCGACTGGCTGAACAACGCAAAACTCAGACCGCCTAACAGCAGCCCCAGCAATAACACGCTGCAGGCCAACCAACCCACACGCCCCCGTTGCCATAGCAATAGTGGCAACAGGATCAGGCTACTCAGCAGCAAGCCGCCTTGCCCGGAGCGGGACTGAATCACCACTATCAACAGCGCCGCCAGGCCGAGCACACTCAGCGCCAACAACAAGCGCCAACCACGCCGGCACAGTTCATCGGCAAACAGCAAGAACAACGCTATTGTCGCTCCCAGCGCCATGAAGCTCGACAGTACACTGTCCTTTTGAAATATACCGTACGGCCGGTTGATGATGGTGTTGTATCCAATCCAGTTGCCGGGTGTCAGCAGGTAGTACTGCACCAGCGCAAACAGGGCCTCGATCGCCACGGCACCAAGCAGTACGTAGAGTAAACACAAGCGCTGGGCCCGCACCCATTGCAACTGCGTCAGCGCGAACAGCAACAACAGGCCGCCTGCAATGCCCAAAAAGCGCGGACTGCCGGCATCGAACGAAACGTCAGCATGGGTAAACAGCGGTACCAGCATCAAAGCAAGCCCGGCCCAGAGCCACCCCTGCGGGCCCGATACCACCAGCTGCCGCGTGAGCGTAATGTGCCAAAGACCGATACCGATCATCAGCGAAGCAAACAGCCAGCCGACCATGTTGAACGGCAGATAGAAACCGGATCCGCCGGGGTTGTGCATAAACAGATGCATGCCCCCCAACCAATACATGACCGCAAAAAAGATAAATGCCATCTGATTGCGGCTCCATTCCAGCCTCATGCGCACTCCCCAAAACGGTTTACTTGAATGGGGCATACTTTACGCATCCGGCACTACAAAGAGAACCAGCCCGGGCCATAACGGCACAAATGCTTGAGATATAGAACATTTTGCACCCACATCCGCTGCCCGCAGCCGGATAAGGGCACGCAGGGCAAGCTCCCTCTTGTGTCGTGGGCCACTAACCAGCGGACTCCGTCTGCGCCGCCTGCATCATCGCAGCCAGTTCAACCCGCATCTGCGGCCAACGCTTCATCAGACAGGCCGCCAATGACTGCTGCGCCTCCGGCTCGCCATGTACCAGGCGAATTACTGCCGGCGGCGAGGCCATGCCCTCGACAAAGCGCAGCAACCCGGCTTGATCGGCATGGGCTGAATACCCTTGAAGATGATGGATGTGCGCCTGTACCTCCACCTCGACCCCCTCCAGCCATAACGAGCGGCATCCGGACTGCAAGCGGCGCCCCGGCGTACCTTGTGCCTGAAAGCCGACCAGCAACAGATCGGTACGCGCATCCGGCAGCAGTGCCTTGAGGTAATCGACGATACGGCCTCCCTGGCACATGCCGCCACCAGCGACGATGATGGCCGGCTCCCCGCTCTGCTGCAGTCGATGCACCAATGACTCATGGGCAGCATGATCATGGATGGTCACACACTGGGAAAAATCCAGCGGATGGCGCCCCGCCTGCAACCGGGCCTGTGCCTCCTTGTGCCAGACCCGGCGAAAACGACGATAGAGCCGTGTCACATCCGCTCCCAGCGGTGAATCAATGACGACTGGCAAATCACGCCAGCACCACTGCTCTTCGCGGCTGCTCACCTCGCTTAAGATTTGCTCCAGATCGCAGAGCAACTCCTGGGTCCGACCAATGCTGAAGGCGGGAATCAAAATGGCTCCGCCATCGCGCAGCGATCGTTCAACAACCGTTTTCAACTGCCGATGACGAGGTTCCCCTTGCGGCTGCAACCGATCGCCATAGGTACTTTCGAGCACCAGAAAATCAGCCCGTTCCGGGGAGAGCGAAGCCGGCAACAAGGCCGAGCGGCCGGAGCCTAAATCACCGGAAAACACCATTAGCTGGCCATCCGGCAGACGCAATTCGAGATAGGCCGAGCCCAAAATATGTCCGGCTGGCTGCAAACGCAGATAAAGCACGCTGCCGTCACTCAAGGGAAGCCGTTGCCATTGCGCAAAGGGTAGAGGGTGTAGCTGATGACGCAGGCGCTGCAAAACAGGTTCGATCGCGGAACGCGGGTCATGGGATGAATGCCGCAGCGCATCGGTCAACATCACCGGAACCAGCAATGCCGTGGCCTCGGAGCAATAGATGGGGGCGTTCAAGCCGCAGGAGAGCAGTTCAGGCAGGCGACCGATATGATCGATATGGGCATGGGTCAGCAACAGGGCTCGCACCCGTGCCGGCGATACCGCCAAACGCGCTGGCGCCGCCTCCCCTTGAAACTGACCGCAATCGATCAACAGGCTATCTCGCCCTAATCGCAGTTCGTGACAGGATCCGGTCACGCCCCTGGCGGCACCGTGGTGAATCAGTTGAAAGGTGTTGGGAGTAGAAGAGTTCGACATAAGGGCTCCGGCGTGTGCAAAGGAGCCTCATGCTGCCGCTGTACGGCCATAATCACGACTGCCAGAGTCGACAGGAGATTGCTATTGCGAGCGTGATATCACGCGCTTGGTGTCGCGGCTTGATATTGCGCGCTTGATGTCGCGAGCTTCGCTTGCTCCTACAACAAAAAGCACAACAAAGCGCAGCTCGCGATAAATCCATCACCCTGTAGGAGCAAGCGCAGCTCGCGATAAATCCATCACCATGTAGGAGCAAGCGCAGCTCGCGATGAATAGATCACCCTGTAGCTTGGTGTCGCGGGCTTGATATCACGCGCTTGGTGTCGCGAGCTTCGCTTGCTCCTACAACAAAAAGCACAACAAGGCGCAGCTCGCGATGAAATTCGGTTCTGACAGGTTACAAAACCCATGTCCACTGCTGTGCTGATGCAACCAATCACTTCACACATCGTTACCATGCTAAAGCAACGCAGCACTGAATTACGAAAGGGACGATATTCTCATCCTGGCTATGTCTACATGACGACGATCGTCACCCACCAACGGGAAAGACACTTTGCAGAATGGAAAATTGGACGTTTAGTTTGCCATGAAATGAAGCAATTACATGACCTCGACGAGGTTAACTCGTTGGCCTGGGTCATTATGCCCGAGCATTGTCACTGGTTGTTTCAACTGCGAAATATCGAATTGGCAAGATGTATGCTGAAGTTCAAATCGCGGTCAGCTTTAGCACTGAACCATCATCTGCAGCGAAGCGGAAGAATATGGCAGCCAGGGTATTATGAACGGGCAATGCGTAGCGACGATGAAGTCAAACAAGCAGCCAGGTACATCATCGATAACCCGGTTCGGCGTGGTCTGGTGAATAAAATTCATGACTATCCGCTTTGGGATGCCGTCTGGGTATAAACATAGAATCGCACGGCAACATAGCGCGAGCATTATATCGCGATATTGATGTCACGATATTGATGTCACGATATTGATGTCGCGAGCTTCGCTTGCTCCTACAACAAGAAGCACAACAAAGCGAAACTCGCGATAAATCCATCACCCTGTAGGAGCAAGCGCAGCTCGCGATGAATTCATCACCATGTAGGAGCAAGCGCAGCTCGCGATGAACAGATCACCCTGTAGGAGCCAGCACAGCTCGCGATGAATAGGTCACCCTGTAGCTTGGTGTCGCGGCTTGATATAGCTCGCTTGGTGTCGCGAGCTTCGCTTGCTCCTACAACAAAAAGCACAACAAAGCGAAACTCGCGATGAATTCATCACCGTGTAGGAGCCAGCGCAGCTCGCGATGAATACATCACCCTGTAGCTTGGTGTCGCGAGCTTCGCTTGCTCCTACAACAAAAAGCACAACAAAGCGCAGCTCGCGATGACTGGATCGCCAGGGCGAACATCGCTGACACCTGACGTAAATACCCTCACTTACGCTTTTTGCAGCGGGCGCCACCAGGCTTCGTTGGCCAGATACCACTTGATGGTCTTGGCGATGCCGGTCTGGAACGTCTCCTGCGGCACATAGCCAAGTTCGGTACGGATCTTGTCGGTCCCCACCGCATAACGGCGGTCGTGTCCGGCGCGATCGGTGACATAGGTGATCAGCGATGCGGCGCCCTCGCCCCGGGCTTGCGGCGCATCCGGGAAGCGGCTAGCCAGCGAGTCATCGGCGGCAAACTCGCCATCCACCAGCTCGCACAGCAGGTTGACAATGTCGATATTCTGCCACTCGTTGACGCCGCCGATGTTGTAGGTTTCACCGACCACCCCCTTGTCCAGCACCAGCTCGATACCCCGGCAATGGTCCTCGACGAACAGCCAGTCGCGGATCTGCTTGCCATCACCATAGATGGGCAGCGGCTTGCCATCGAGGATATTGGTCAGGCACAGCGGGATCAGCTTCTCCGGGAAGTGATAATAGCCATAGTTGTTCGAGCAGTTGCTGGTCGTCACCTGCAGGCCATAGGTGTGCAGGTAGGCACGCACCAGGTGGTCCGAGGCCGCCTTCGACGCCGAATACGGCGAGTTCGGCGCATAGGCGGTCTGTTCGGTGAATGCCGGATCGGTCAGCGACAGGGTGCCATACACCTCATCGGTGGAGACATGGTGGAAGCGGTGCGGCAGCGGATTGGCCGGATCGGCCAGCCACACTGCACGGGCTGCCTTCAGCAGGCTGTGGGTACCGATGATGTTGGTCTCGATAAAGGCATCGGGGCCGGTGATCGAGCGGTCAACGTGGGATTCGGCGGCAAAGTGCACCAGGGTGTCGATGCCCTCTTCACGCAGCAGCAGCTCGACCAGCTCGCTGTTGCAGATGTTGCCTTTCACGAAACGGAAGTTCGGATTGCCCATCAGCGGCTGCAGCGTCGCGATGTTGCCGGCGTAGGTCAACGCATCCAGCACCACCACCCGATCCTGCGGGTGCTGGCGCAGCCAGTAGTGCACGAAGTTGGCTCCGATAAAACCGGCGCCGCCGGTCACAAGCAGTTTTCTCATTTTTATTCCCTAAATTCCCTAACTCGTCTATTCATTTCCGTCGTTTAGAAGGTCACGGCATCTTTGAAGGCCACGCCCTGGGCATCCTTGCCGGACAGCGATGGCGCAGCGCCATCGACCAGCGGCCAGTCGATGGCCAGGTCGGGATCATCCCAGCGCACCGAGTGCTCGGCGTTCGGGTTGTAGTAGTCGGTGCAGCGATAGACAAACTCGGCCGTCTCGCTGGTGACATAGAAGCCGTGCGCAAACCCTTCCGGCACCCACAGCTGACGCTTGTTGGCCGCAGACAGCAGCACGCCAACCCAGCGGCCAAACGTCGGGGAGTCCTTACGCATATCGACTGCGACATCAAACACCTCGCCGGAGACCACCCGCACCAGCTTGCCCTGGGTGTTTTGCGTCTGGTAATGCAGGCCGCGCAGAATGCCCTGGCGAGACTTGGAGTGGTTGTCCTGCACGAAGCGTCGCTCGCAGACATGGCGGTTGAACCAATCCTCACGCCAGGTCTCCATAAAGAAACCGCGCTCATCGCCAAACACCTGGGGCTCCAGGATTTTCACCTCCGCAATCGCGGTCTCGATGATGTTCATTCTGCTCTCTCTTGTTGTTCAGCCAACACCTGCATCAGGTAGGCACCATAGCCACTCTTCAACAGCGGCTTGGCCAGCGCTGCCAGCTGGGCGGCATCAATGAAGCCCATGCGAAACGCCGTCTCCTCCGGTGACGCCACCTTCTGCCCCTGGCGCTTTTCCAGCACACGGATAAAGATGGCGGCATCCAGCAGCGAATCATGGGTGCCGGTATCCAGCCAGGCGGCACCGCGACTCATACGCTCGACCCGCAGGGTGCCACGTTTGAGGTAAACATTGTTGACGTCGGTGATCTCCAGCTCGCCACGCGCTGAAGGCTGAACCTGCTTGGCAATTTCGATCACATCGTTGTCGTAAAAATAGAGACCGGTGACCGCATAGTTCGACTTCGGTTTGGCCGGTTTTTCCTCAATCGAGATCGCCTGCCCCTGCTTGTCGAACGCCACCACACCGTAACGCTCCGGATCCTGCACGTAATAGCCAAATACCGTGGCACCGTTCGGTTGGCTGGCGGCCTTCTGCAGGGTCTCGCTCAGACCGTGACCATGGAAAATGTTGTCGCCGAGGATCAGGCAGACCGAATCACTGCCAATAAACGACTCGCCAATCAAAAACGCCTGCGCCAGCCCATCCGGACTCGGCTGCACCGCATACTGAATATCCAGACCCCATTGGCGGCCATCACCGAGGATGCGCTGATAGGTAGCCTGATCGTTCGGCGTGCTGATGATCAGGATCTCGCGGATACCGGCCAGCATCAGCGTGGTCAGCGGGTAGTAGATCATCGGTTTGTCGTACACCGGCAACAGCTGCTTGTTGACGCCGATGGTCGCCGGATGCAACCGGGTGCCACTGCCCCCGGCCAGAATAATGCCTTTCATGCTCTGTACTCTTGTTTGTGTTTTTATCATCACGCAGGAGGCATATAAGGCTGCAAGTCTTGCAACGCCGCCTGCCAATCGCTAGGCATAATGCCAAAAATCGAATGAATCCGCGAACAATCCAGTCGTGAGTTAGCCGGACGCTTAGCCGGTGTCGGATAATCGGTTGTTGCAATCGGATTAATGACTGGACTGCGCGCTAGCAGCCCTTGAGCAACGCTGGCATCAAAAATCGCAGTTGCAAAGCCATGCCAGCTCACATGCGGTTCACCGGCAAAGTGATAAATGCCCCAAGCATTGAAATCCGGCTGCAAGGCCTGGCTGGCCATCGTCAGCAGCGCGGCGGCAATATCGCCAGCATAAGTCGGGCCGCCAACTTGATCGGCGACCACACCCAGAACATCACGCTGTGACCCCAAACGCAGCATGGTCTTGACGAAGTTGTTGCCATGCTCGCCGAACACCCAGGCGGTGCGCAAAATCAGATGGCACGAGCAGTGCTCTGCCACGGCCAGCTCGCCAGCCAGCTTGGAAGCGCCATACACCCCTTGCGGGGCCACGGCATCACTCTCGACGTACAGGCCGTCTTTATCGCCAGCAAACACATAATCGGTGGAGATATGCAGCACAATGGCACCGACCTGCTGCGCCGCCTCGGCCAGGTAAGCCGGGCCATCGCGGTTGATGGCATACGAAGCGCCGATCTCGCTCTCGGCCTTGTCCACTGCGGTATGTGCTGCGGCGTTGATAATGACATGAGGCTGGAATGCACTTACCTGAGCCCGGACACAAGCTTGGTCGGTAATATCCAGTTCATCACGGTCTACCGCCAAAATATCCCAGCCTAATTGTTCTGCTTGGGCCACTAAACAGTGCCCAACTTGCCCTTTATATCCAGTAATCAGTAACTTCACTGCCATATCCCATCCTGCAGGCACAAAAAAGGCTATCTCACCAGATAGCCAGCCAATAACAACCTATGTGAGCGATCAATAGGCCCCGTCGCGGTGTAACACCACTCCGATGGTCTTGAACATGATGGCAATGTCATACCAGAGTGACCAGTTCTTTACATACCAGCCATCGAGATAAACACGGGTTGCGTAGTCGACATCGTTGCGGCCACTCACCTGCCACAAGCCGGTCATTCCCGGCTTGGCCATCAGGTAATATTCAGCATCATCACCATAACGTTCCAGCTCCGCCTCGACGACCGGTCGTGGCCCCACCAGGCTCATCTCGCCCTTTAGCACATTCCACAATTGCGGCAGCTCATCAAGGCTGGTTTTGCGGATAAAGTCCCCGATAGGGGTGATACGGGGATCGTTTTTCAGCTTGAAGTCCTTGTCCCATTCGGCGCGCGCCTCAGGATCCGAGGCCAGCAAGTTTTCCAGTACCTCTTGGGAGTTGATGATCATCGATCTGAATTTCAAGCATTTGAACTTGCGACCATACTGGCCGACACGTTCATGACCATACATGGAGGAGCCACCGTCGCGGGAAACCTTCCAACCGATATAAGCCAACACCGGCGACAGCAACAACAACAGCAGTGACGAAACTACGATATCAAAGCTGCGTTTGACAACACGCGATGCCAGGCGGGCCAGGTTATTGTGTACCCGCAACATCAACAGCTCATGGCTGAAGAAATGGGACATGTCGGTACCATGTAACGGCACACCACGCAACGTGGGAATCACAGAGACATTGCGCAAGCCTTTGGCCGTCAGATAGCGCAACCAGCTGTCGCGCAGCTCGGACTGCTCATACTCCACTGCCAGGAACAACTTGGCTCCGGGATAGTCACGAATCACGCTGCTCATGTCGCCCTGCAGCAACGGCATACCTTCCACTGGCGACTCAAGGCCATGACCATCCGGGGAGATGAACCCCATGATATCAAACCCCATCAGGCGCTCACTGCGAATGGCCATATAGGCGTCACGGGCATTGCTGCCGCAGCCAATAATCAGGCTGGGCCAGGACCAGAACCCCGCCTTGTGCAGGGCGGCCTTGGTCATAAAGCGGAACAAGGGCAGCAATACCAGCGCCAGCGACCAGAGCATGAACCATTGTCCGCGGGAAAAATCCCATTTTGACAGGGCGACCAACGCCAAATCGGCAATCGACAACGCCAGCACAAGCTGCAAACACTCGCGCAACTCGCTCCAGAATGGCTTGCGATAGGTGTAATGTCGCAGTTGCGACCAGAACCAGGTCAGGCCACACAGCACTATGATGGCAAAACTCCAAATTCGCGCATAACCGATGCCGTTGGTTAAGGAGCTCAGCTCGGCAGGGAGTTCTCCGCCATACTTGCCCATCACCCAGTAGGTCACGGCAAAGGCGAGCAAGAAGGCTGACATATCAGAAATAATCAAGCCTATCTTGTTGATGGCAGGCGAAAATGTTTTTTCAAATAGCAAAGAACTGCTATTGCTTTGAGATATATCCATATGTCACCCGTGGCTTAAAGAGGCACATCGAGACACCTCATCGGGTGTCCGTTTTATTTTGTTGGCAGAGTATAGTCGTTAATCACACACAAGAAAAACCTAACAGATCTTTACATATCAAATCAGGTTAATTTCAGCTCATCTTGTGCCGTGCTTAAGGCCAAAATCCGGTGTTCCTCCTACAAACACAGCACAATCGACTAAAAAGCTAGACTAATGCCCGAATCGCAGACAATGCCTGCTCCACACTCTGTTGTGCCAGCGTCGCCACCGCGGCCTCGGCATAACAGCGCAACTCCGGGGCATTACCGGAGGGGCGCAGGTGCAGGATGCGGCCATCCTCAAGTGTGATGCGCAGACCGTCAGTGGTATCGACACAAGATACCCGGCTATGGGTAAACCCCAGCTTTACCAGCAGCGACTGCGGATCATTTTTTGCGTCCGCCAGAATGGCCTGGCTACGCGCGGTCGGGAAATCCTTGATGCGGTCGGAGTGGGTGAAACGCTGTGGCAGCGCCGTCACCAGCGGCGAGATCGCACCTTTACCTGCAGCGGCCAGCAACATCAGAAACGGCAACACCGCATCGCGGGTTGGCAAGGCGGCCAGCGGCTTGCCTGCCAGCTCGATATCGCTGCCCAGCAGGAAACCGCCATTCGCCTCGAAACCGGCAATCCGCTGATAGGTCTTGGCCAGCTCGGCAAATTCGGCAATGACATACGGCGAACCAATCTTGGTCAGCGCCACCTTGGCAAAACGCCCGCTCAGGCTCACCGCCGTGTTGCAGCTGACCGGAATGGCCACCGCCTCGATGCCCAGCGCATCGGCGCACAGCAGACCGAGAATATCGCCGCGCAGCCATTCGCCCTGCTCATCGGCCACCAGTGGCCGATCGCCGTCGCCATCGGTGGAGAAGATGGCATCCAGACGGTGCTCTGCCGACCAGCGCCGCGCCTTGGCCTTGTCCTCTTCGCCGACGGCTTCGGTATCGATCGGCACGAATTCGTCGCTACGCTCCAGCGCTATGACCTCGGCCCCCAGCTGCCGCAGCAACGGCGCATACAAGTCGCGACCGGCACTGGAGTGTTCATATACACCGATGCGTTTACCAGCGAGCAGATCTGCGGGGAACAGTGAGCTATAACGCTGACAATAAGCAAATGCGGCCTCAGGACGAGCCTGCAGCTGCGGCAGCGCCGACAGCGCGGCAAATTCGACATCCGCGGTCAAAATCGCCTGTTCATCCGCCTTGGTGATCTCCCCCTCCGGGCGGTAAAACTTCAGGCCGTTACGGTCGAACGGAATGTGGCTGCCGGTCACCATGATGCACGGCATCTTGTCCTGCATCGCCTGGTAAGCCAGCGCCGGAGTCGGCACGACGCCGTAATAGACCGGCTCGATGCCAGCTTGCAGCATGGCCGCGGCACAGGCTTGCGCCATGGCCGGGCTGCTCGGACGGTTGTCGATCGCCAGCGCCATCCTGGTGAAGGCACCGGCGCGGCGCTGTACGGCAATAAAAGCGTGGGTGAAGGCCGCACAGACATCCGGTGTGAAGTCCACCACCAGTCCGCGTGCGCCACTGGTACCAAATGCCACGCCACCCTCGGCGATCAGCGTGGAGCTGTTCAATACTGTTGTCATAACCCGTTGTCCCATGTTCATTTTTTTATGTGGCCGGCAAGCTGTAGCGGGGGCTGCGCTCCCCGCCAGCACGCCAGTGCAGGCATGCCACCAGCACCATAACCCAGCGCACTGCCAAACAACAGCACGCCTGCCCGCTCACTGGCCGTTCCCAAGCGTGCATCGCCTACGCCATCGACGGATTCACGCCAGGCGGCTCAGCGTCAGAAGGCGCTGTGGCGCGGTCATGACGGAGGCTCGTCAGCACGGGCCTGATCGATGGCGCAGAATGCAGAATAAGGAAAGCTAGCTAGATGCGTCCATATCTGTCTTGCAGGCGGACTATGTCGTCATCGCCAAGGTAGCTACCGGATTGCACTTCAATCAACTCCAGCATCACCTTGCCCGGGTTTTCCAGCGCATGCACCGCGCCCACCGGAATAAACGTGGATTCATTCTCGGTAACCAGGAAGGTACGATCGCCGTTGGTCACCTTGGCGGTGCCGGAGACCACAATCCAGTGCTCGGCTCTGTGATGGTGCATCTGCAGCGACAGGGTTTCACCAGGCTTCACACTGATGCGCTTGACCTGGTAACGGCCACCGTGATCGATGGCGTCGTATTTGCCCCACGGCCGGTACACCTCGCGATGCACCTGGTGCTCGCTGCGACCCGCAGCCTTGAGGCCTTCGACGATCTTCTTGACGTCCTGCACCTTGCGCTGATCGACCACCAGAACGGCATCTTTGGTCTGCACCACCACCAGGTTGTCTACCCCGACCAGGCTGACCAGACTGCTTTCGGCAAACACATAGTTGTTCTGACTGGCGTGTTGCAGTACATCACCGCGGAACACGTTGCCGGCGTCATCCTTGGTCGAGATCTCCCACAAGGATGACCAGGAGCCGACATCCGACCAACCGGCATCCATCGGCACCACCACCGCATCCGCCGTTTTTTCCATGACCGCATAATCGATGGAGTCACTCGGGCAGGCTAGAAACGCCGTCTTGTCGACGCGCACAAAATCGAGATCCGGATTGATGGTCCCCACTGCCAGGCTGCAGGCGGCGTGAATATCCGGGCGGAACGCCTGGAGTTCGGCCAGGAAGCGGCTGGCGCGGAACAGGAACATGCCGCTGTTCCAGTAGTATTCACCGCTGGCCAGATAACGCTCGGCTGTCACCGCATCCGGTTTTTCGACGAACTGCGCCACGGCAAAGGCCCCCTGCTGCTCGGCGCCACGGCGGATGTAGCCGTAGCCGGTCTCCGGCTGGGTCGGCACTATGCCAAAGGTCACCAGCTTGCCGGCCTCGGCATGGGGCATCGCCGCCTGCACCGACGCGGTAAACGCCGCCTCATCGCGGATCACATGATCGGCGGCCAGCACCAGCAGCAAGGGGTCCTCGCCTGCGGCGGCCGTTTGCAGTGCCGTCATGGCGGCCAGCGCGATGGCCGGGGCGGTATTGCGGCCCGCGGGTTCCAGAATGATGTTATGCGCCAGTTTGCCCAGGTGGCGCAGCTGCTCGGCCACCAGGAAGCGGTGATCCTCATTGCAGATCACCAGCGGTGCGGCACAGGCCAGTTGCTGCAGACGATTGACCGTGGCCTGCAACATGGTGGCTTCACCATCGAGTTGCAAAAACTGCTTGGGATACAGCTCGCGCGACAGCGGCCATAAACGACTGCCGGAACCACCGGCCATAATCACGGGGATCAAACAGGACATCACTACATCTCGAGTTAATAAGTTATTTTTTTCTGCTGCTGGAACTCTCGCCATTTGTCGTCAACAAAATCACGTAGCTCCCGGGTAAAACGGGCCGCGGAAAAATGCTCGGCGTTTGTACGACAAAAAGCCGCAGTAAACAAGTGGGAATTGGCTTCGAATTCTTCGATTGCGTTGCAAAGGCTACTGACCGTCTGTTCATTAAAAAACAACCCGGTCGGACGTTCTACCGCCATCGGACGCACCGTTTCCAATGCGCCACCTTTGCCAAAGGCGATCACAGGCGTGCCGCAGGCTTGCGCCTCTACCGGCGTGATACCAAAATCTTCCTCGGCCGCAAAAACAAATGCCTTGGCGCGCTGCAGATGTGATTTCAACACGTCAAATGGCTGATAACCCAGCAATGTAATGTTTGCGTGCCCAGCCGCTAGTGCGGCAATTTTCTTATATTCACCACCATCCCCAATGACTACCAGACGTTTATCCGGCATCTTGGTAAAGGCTTCAACGATCAAATCCATCTTTTTATAGGGAACCATCCGTGAAGCAGTGAAGTAGAAATCCTCTTTCTGTTCAACACACGGAAAGTCTTCCACAGCGACAGGGGGATAAATCACCGTAGCATCACGGCCATATATCTTTTTAATGCGACGGGCAATAAACTGCGAATTGGCAATAAAATGGTCAACGCCATGCGCGGTGCGGTAATCCCATATGCGCAATTTGTGCAGCAGCCATTTGGTGAGCCACCCTTTTAGTCCCTTGTTCAAACCTGACTCGCGTAAATATTGGTGCTGCAGATCCCACGCATAACGCATCGGTGAATGCACGTAGCTGATATGCAATTGGTCTGGTCCGGTTAACACGCCTTTGGCCACCGCATGGGCACTGGAAATCACAATATCGGCATCAGAAACATCCAGTTGCTCTATTGCCAAAGGCATTAAGGGTAAATATTTCTGATAATGCTTATGGGCACCAGGCATGTTCTGAATAAAGCTGGTCTTGGCATGCCGGCCACCAAAAAAACTACGCTGCTTGTCCGTCAGAAAATCAACTACCGAGAACAATGTGGCCTGAGGAAACGCATTTAAAATCCGTGACGTCACCTGCTCGGAGCCAGCGTAACTAAGCAGCCATTCATGCACCACACTGATTTTTTTATTTTCCATGTTGACTTGTTACCTCATCCAGCACGGCTTGCACTCTTGCGGCCACAGCATCCCAACTGAAGAGCTTGGCACGCTCGAGTCCTTTAGAAATCAAATCTTCTCTCAGGGCCTGGTCCGTGGCCAATCGTTCAATGCCAATGCGAATTTCATCAATCGATTCAGGATTAACCAACAACGCGGCATCACCTGCCACCTCAGGTAGAGAAGTTGTATTCGATGTCAATACGGGTATACCACAAGCCATAGCTTCAATAACAGGTAAGCCAAAGCCTTCATAAAGCGAAGGGAATAGAAGACCTATAGCCCCCCTATATAGACCCGCAAGCTGCTCATCAGAAACTAGGCCTGTATACTTGATTCGATCAGTTAGACCTAGTTTTTCACTTAATTCATCATGCTCATCTGAACTTGAGCCAGTAAATAATAACTTTATACTGGGATCTAAGTTTGTAAGAGAAAACGCACGAATCAATGCCGCTTCATTTTTGTGTTTTTTTCTGTTGCCTACACAAAGAAAATAGCGAAAACCCGTATGAAACGGTTGCCCCCACACATTGAATGACGGATCAACGCCATTACCAACATTAACAACTTTATCTGGTGATGTATTACTCCACTCAATTATTCTTTTCCTGGAGTATTCAGAAACCGTAAGAATTTTACATCCATACCGGCAGGCTCGCTTAATAATAAAATCATAATACATTTTTTTTAAATACGAACTATTGTACGGCAAGTCAATATGATTAAGATCATGCACGGTAAAAATGTAACGTGTAAGGCCTAGTAGAGGAGCATTAAATCCAGGAGAGAAAAATAGTGCGCGAGAAAAAATAACTCTCAGTGTAAGCACACAGCAATCTAAAATACCAACAGGGCTAAAAAAACTGTTCCTACCATACTCAACTAGCCCAGGGGTTCTTTTAATAATTTCAGCGGCAAATCGTCCAATACCATGATTACCTATCCAATTTGCATTAAAAAGAACCTTCATTTACCTTCGTACCCTCCGTAAGCGAATCTTTTTTAAACAGTTTCCTTGCAAACACATCAGTAAAGAAAGAGCTATCCAAAAATAAACTCGAAAAACATTCTGATTCAAAAGAAGCGCAGTAAAACAAAGAACCAACCCTATAGATACAGCTCGAGCATACTGATTGGCGCTAGCAGTTAATAAATGATAGAAAAGAGACAGTAAAAACAAGCTGCCAAATAACAACCCCCATGCAGCATAAATTTGAACAAGAACATTACCCCCTTCAAAATTTTTAAGTGACTCAAAAGATAGCTCAGCCGGTGACAACCCCATATTCATAGCAAAATAAGCAGACAAAGCGCCGTAACCTACACCAGACCACATGTTGTCAAGAAACACTATAATCATACCATTCTGCTGAAATATTCTATCATCGGCAGAATGTGCACTTCCTTCAGCAATTCCAAGTCCTGCAAGCAGAACAGGATACGAAACAACCAAATAAATAACAAAAACAATAATTAGAAAGAACCCAATCCAATAATACTTTGGTATCGTTATTTTTTTATTAAAAAAAGATAAAAACATTGTCAACAATGAGAACGAGAGCATTATACCTATTGACATTCTAGAACTACTAAGAACGATAGCCAATGTTATAACAAAGAGACTCCATTTTTGACCAAAAAATCCAACTGAAGGGGTGTTTGTTATGTTTAACCAAAAATAATAACCCCATCCAAGAAGTAAAAATGTAGAAAAATATGATGGCTCATATGAAAGACCATTGATTCTAGGTACTACTCCCAGCCACCATTGCGCAACCAAAATGTCAATACCCAATATTCCAAGTATAAACTGCGCCAAGCCGAAAGCTGCTATTAACACGTAAGAATCAGAAATTATACGATGCAATTTTGCCTTGTTAACATCAGACAGATTCACAAAGAAAAAAACCAACATCAAATCAAAGAAAAACCAGCCAGAGTAAACAACAGACTTTAAAATGTATGGTGAAAAAAATGCAAAAACAAAATCATATAAAAACACAAACACAAAAATTAAAAAAGTGTTTGGGAGCAGTATTTCATCCCTAACGAAGACTGATAGCGCGAATAAAGCGATAGGGATAAATAACAAAAATTGACCAGGTTTTATATTGCCACCGAGTGAGAGTATCAAAAAAACATCAGAAGAAGACAGTGTTATCCCTAGCGTGACAAGAACAACAGCTAAAAAGTAGACAATTTTAGAAGGGATTCGGTATAAATCAATATTTTGATCAACACCACTCATCTATTTCCCTCCCTTGAAAAAAGAAAACGGATTGCGATGAATGCTTTTCTGTAATTGGCATTGAATATAGCATTCAACATAACAAAAATATATGACAATTTCACAAATGGATAATATGCATGGTAATACTTGCGAGAAAAAATCAACCTACTCCGTAAAGAGTAATAACTAGAAGTTAAACTCTTCCCAGCGTTTGTACTAGCACCTTCTTTATGATAAACCTTACTATTGGTAGCAATTGAAAACTTATAAATACTTTTCGCTCTGGCAGTAATATCTAGTTCTTCATAATATAAAAAATATGCTTCACTGAGTAATCCTACGCGGTCAAAAAAATCGCGCCTGAACATAATTGATGCGCCGATCGGATAAGACACTGCACGAGTGACCTCCTCGTCGTCAAATACTTGTGCGCTGTCAGCGTGAGCAAAATAGTGTGAGGTGGTACCCAACCAAGGATTATAAACACCACCTAACCCCTGCAACTTGTTACGATCATGATAATATACCAGCCTTGATCCACAAAAACCCACCAGCGGATCAACGAACTTTTTTACCATTTCCACCATCGCCGATGGATCTACTTCTGTATCATTATTAAGGATCCAGATATATTCACAATCCTGCTGATTTAACGAATAGCGAATACCAATATTATTCCCACCCGCATAACCGTAATTTTGACCCGTTTGAATGAGGACCAGTCTGTTATCAACAAACGATGACTGTTGCTTTTCAGCTTCTAACTTGCTTAGCTCAACTATTGAAATTGATTTATCCTGAACATAGCTCGTGAGCTCATTTAAAATTACATCATACGAACTGTCCGGCGAAGCATTATCACAGACAACAATTTTATAATTTTGACCCTCTGAGGCGAGTACACTCTTAACGCAGGCTATTGTATCCGCAGCGCCCTTCCAATTTAGAATAACTACATAAACCATGTTATGACTGCTCTGAGTTGTGTAGCGCGTTACTAATAACCTGTTCCCAGGCCTTGGAGATCGACAGCAGGTTAAACCGAGTAGCCGAATCAATTGCTAATTGACGATAATGGCGCAATTTCTCTGGATTAGAAAACAAGGTATTAATTGCTTGATCCGCATTATTATAAAAAGATTGTTCATCGAAACAGTGATGCAATAGCTCACTGTTATCAAAAATAACTGAAGGTCCATAGTGATCTGTGGTAATAGGAACACAGCCGCATGCCATTGCTTCTATTAAGGCAATACCAAATAGCTCCTCCCACGTTTCAGTGCGCTGCGATGGCAGTACAACAATCTGGCTTCGATTAAAAACACGGGCAAGCTGTTCTGGCTTGGATATAAAACCATGACAAACAATATTGGATAATACTTTAGCCTTTTCCCTAATTATCCCTTCAAGAGGACCTTGTCCTGCGAATTCAAATCGAATAGATGGATGGAGCTGAGCCAGTTTTAAGATAAGATCAATTCCTTTGCTCTCCACCAAGCGACCGGCATAAATAACGGATGGAATATCCACGACTTCGATACTGTGGCATGTGAATATTTTTTCATCAAAGGCGTGATAAACAACAGTAAACTTTTGTTCAGAAATATTGAAATTATCTTGTATTTCAAGTGCAACCTTATCCGTTACTGTTGCAAAACTCGAAACATCTCTAGTCAAAAAACCACGCCAGCACTCTTCAGTGGCTTTCTTGAAGAAAATATTGTTTTTAGGATATTTTGTTCCATCCCAATAGAGCCAAGATGAATGGTAAACAATAATGCATTTACTCAACACTCTACGCATAAACAATAATTTAGCGTCCAGTGGTGCTATACCAATTACAGCTATTCTGCCACGAAGCACAAAAGGAAAAAGATAACAAAATATTATAAATACCAAATCATATAGAGCTTTCAGTGCTTTAGCATATTGTTTAGATAAAATAGCCTTAACAAAAAGCTTTATAGGCGAAAACTCAATATATTTCTCCGTCTCCCATGAATTGTTTTTGATTAACATAGACAAACCGACATAATGCTTTGGTTCACCATACTCATGAAAAACGATCACACGTTTTTTTTCAGAATTATAGTTCATGTATATTTTATCTATTTCGTTGTCGCTTAGTTCTAGGATGAGCTCCACATAAGAAACTGCTCATCACTGTATTTAGATTAACAATACCTTTCCTGGTGCACTTTTTTATTAAAATCTTTAAAAAATGCCAATATAACCCTAACGATGGATAGTGCCTTAATGAAAGCCCCAAATCAATGCTTCTTTCTTCAAGGCGCATTTTCTGCACTTGTTCGGATTCCGTTTCATGTCTAGAAAGCGAATGTTCAAATCCACTAATGGTACGAATACCATCTGCGCATTTCAGTTTATTGATGCGGTTAAAGAAGGTTGTGTCAACCCCATATAGTGCGAAACGTTCATCGAACACCGAAGCCCAACGTTTATGCAAACTGTCTACCAGAGTTTGGCTTAGAACAAGGCCACTGCCAATAGACATAATTTTTTGATTTTTTTCATAGGGACCAGGATTAAATTTACCATTGCAGGTAGGATTAATGGCACACCCTTTCGAGTAAATTATAGGTAAGCACAATTGTTCATGCTGCAATGATTGCACATCAGTAATAAATTGTTCCGTAATCTCTGAGTCATGATCGAGTATCACGTAATAATCTGATGAATACATTGCGATAAAATCATTATAGATCCAACTTAAAGGTCTATTCTCGGGTGTTTGAACGACTCTAACATTTAGAGTCTTATTATTCGCGAGGTCATTAATGTTATTCCCCCATAGTTTTGGACCATTATTCCAGATTAGAACATTAACAATGTTTTCCCCAGCTTCGGTCAGATGCTTCATCAGTCCAGAAATAGTTCGAGACTGTTCTAATTCACATCTATAGCAGACGATAAGGATAGCGAGATCCATTCGATCATTGTCCTTTGCCAAAGTTAAAAGGTCTACAGAATAAATATTTCAAATTATCTTTAGAAACTCCAATTGTTGATAATTGGTTATTACACATAAGAAAAATACGCTTTATCGGATGAGATTGACAAATTTTAAGCATCATCTCAAGCTGATTTTCCTGCATATCACTCATAGGAAATCGTTGCAATTCTCTTATACGACCAGCTAACAATTCCCAGTCATAACCAAAGTGACCATTAAAAGTTCTATATAGCGAAAAAAAACGCATACGTTGTAGTAAGCTTTTCTTTCTCCTGCCAATTCCTACGCAATTATTATTATGTTGACGATAGTTAACTAATGGTTGATTAATTCGATGTATCGCGTTTTCCAAAGCTGAACATGATGCGAAAAAATGATCATGCAGCTTGAAAGCCACACCCTTTGTTTTATATTTATTTATCAACTTATGACTAACAACACATGCGCAACCAGTGACAGTGTTTCTGATTAGTATGTTCACTAATGTATCCGGAATATTTATATTCATAATATTCCAGAATGATGGGTACATCTCTGTAAGATTGTTGTCCACAACCTTTAGGTCACAATGAATCAATGCAGATTTGCTTTTGCCATCTATTTTATTCTTTATAATAAATTCAGAGAATGTTGATAATTTCGACGAATCCCATATGTCATCTTGATCACAAAAAGCCACAAACGGTGATGATGAGCGCTCGCATAAAGAATAGAAACTCTTACCTGGTCCTAGGTTTCCTTCATCGTCTTCTATCAAGAAGATCAACTTAGTCCAATTTTTGGCATACTCTTTAATAATCTGTATTGTTCTATCTGTTGAGCCATCATCCCTAATATAAATCATATTTATGTAGTCTTTTTGTGACAACAAGCTGTCTAATTGCGATGTAATAAAATCCTCACCGTTATATGTAGACATAAGAATATCAAACTTCACAACACCACTACATTCATCCATTATCTTTAACCAGTTTTGAGCTTGCATAAAATAACATTGCTGTGATAACTAATTCAGTAACGACAACACAGGCAGCCACACCAGCATAGCCACTCAATTTTGCTATGGGATATACATATATAAGATGGATAATTGCTCCACCAGAGTAAATTTTAAAAAATAGTTTCGTTTTCCCACTCGCGGCAATTCTCAACGTTGCAAGATAAGATGCAACTGATACGATCGGTAAGACTAGGGAAATAATGCGTAAGATATCAACTGCTGGCAGCATCTCTTTACCGGCAACCATTTCGATTACATATGGTGCAGAAATTTGAATTGATGTCGTGCCTATAAGACCAAGTAAGAAAAAAAGGAAAATATGCGCTCTTGTATTCGAGCCTGCTGTACCATCTACGTTTCTTTCGCAAAACTTTGGGTACAACGCTTGGCACACCGCGCTAATTAAGGATTGAAAAATTCCTTTTATTTTATCTGCCACAGAGTAATAAGCAACAAGTTGTTGATTAAATATAGTCCCGATAAATATAACATTAAATGTTGAATAAAACGAAGTTGATATTACCGATAGATAAATATAAAAACTTTCCTTTATGGTAGTCAAAACCAATATTTTACTAACCGATACAAATTTTGCATATCTGTGTTTTTTAACCTGCCAAGTCGCATAAGCAGCAACACATACCCATGATAAACTTTGAGCAGCAGCAGCAATGTTTAAATCCTCTGGCTGTTGGACAAAAAATGCTAGCATACCAAGAATTGTGATTTTCGAAACTAGGTTTGAATACAAAACAAATTGCATTTTTTCCAAACCTTGAAACAGCCAAACCGGATAAAAAACACTTGCAACGACTCCAAGCATTAAGATACTCAACAGAACTGTGATTTCATGTAGTGCCTGATCAAATAAAAAACATCCAGCAGCAATAACAATCACACTTAATAATGAGAATAAAACTTTAGATACAATTGTGGTCGTATAAGTAATGTTTATTGCTTGTTCATCGCATTTATTCAATGCAACATTTCTTGTTGCTGTTAAATTAAATCCAAAATCAGTGAATTGCTGAAAATATAGAATAATGGCCTGACACAATGCCAATTTGCCAAGCCCATCAACCCCCAAGGCATGAGCTGTAATACCAAATGACAACAGCGGAAATAAATAGTTAATAACTTGGACTGATATTAAGTAACCAAAATTTTTAATAGAGCGATCGATTTCCATAGCCTGGCTAAACTGTTATTTTTGGGTTTGCGATAAGGTATACAATCCATATTTTCTGGCCAGCATCTGACCGCCGTCGCGGGTCAGCGGGCTCCAGCCAATGCTGCCGGTCCGGGTGGTGGGGTGTACCAGCAACAGATCCAGCGGTATGGTCAGATAGAATCCCTTGGTGAAGCTCCCTTCCCCATACTCTTCAGCCGTCACGTCAGTGAAGGTCGCGTAGGCGCCCATCACCACTCCGCTGTCAAAGCGGCGGGACAGGTTCAGCGTCACCCCTTTATCCTGGGCCAGATACTGGCCGACACTGATTTGTGCCAGCGTCTTGTCGATGTACGGCAACTGCCAATACAGGGTGGCGTGGCCGGTGAACGTCTTGTAATCCGCCAGTTGCAAGGTGTCATACCAGTCTCGCTGGCGCACATAGTTGCCATCGACGCCGACAGCCCAGGAGGCGCCATACGGGCGATACAGCACTTCACTGCCGACACCGGCATACATCATTTCCAGATAGCCGCCATAGGTCTGGGCATACCAATCTGGCGCAATGCGATCCATCCAGGTGGCCTGCAAATTGGTCAGCAGCAGATCGGAAGAGGTGACATATTCACGGATCCAGGTCCGCACCCGCGGCAGCGCCTCGGTATCGCTCGGCGGAGTCGTATAGTTGAACTGATCGAAGTTATCCAGCCAGTTCCAGTAGAGAGTGCCACTCAACCAGGTTTGCTTGGTCAGATGCAGATCCGCATTACCATTCAGCCCCAGTTGATACATGTAGAACGACTCTGGCCCACCCCATGACTGCTGCAAAATCGGCGCAAAGCCGTAAGTAAAGCGATCGACACCATGACTGAATCGCGGCGTCGCTGTTGGCATCTCCGGTGTCTGTTTCACCACACGGCTATCCATGCTTTGACCCAGCACGGGATCCTGCTGCTGCTTCCAGGCCGTGACATCATGACGTCGCTCTTCTACCGGCAGCCCTTCGCGCTGATCAATGAAACGGTACTCGTGAATATCATTCGGTAACTGCTGCACCAGTATCCGGCTGGCGCGCTGGTCCGCCTGGCTACGGTTGCGATACTTGGTCTGTTCGCCGGTGACCGTCGCTACGCCCTGTTGCCGATCTACCACGATCTCCGGACGCGTCATGCCCGCATTCTGTTCCAACTGTTGCGCCAACGAAGCGTAATCCGGCTCTTCCGTGGTCTGCTTCGGTTGATACGCGACCACAGGGGCGTCTTTGGGCACATTGGTCAAGTCATTGAGATTGGTGCGCAACGTAATACCCCACATCAGGGTATTACCGCGCTGATAGCTCAGGTGCGTATCCAGTGAGTCGAATACCCGGTATACGGCGCCGACATTCAGCGGCGAAGACTGCGTGATCTTGCCTGCGAACTCCTCGCTGTAGTCGTTGCCATCGTATTCCAGCTTCAAGCGCAGCGGTTGCCAGGGGGTCTGGTAGTCAATGCCACCAAACAGCGCGGCGGGTCCGTGCAACAGGTTGCCAAATTCGAAATCCCCGGGCACACCGGTAAAGCCGGCTCGCTGGCAAAACGACTCCTTGACCGTGCAGAACGGATTCTTGATGTTACCGCTCTGCCCCATGTTGCCCCACGCCATGCCCAGCGTGAAATCCAGGTCCCCCCAACGTTTGGAGGCAACCACAAATTCGCTGTCAAACAGGCCGGTGCCCGCAAAATCGCGCACGCCGGCGGAGACTTGCGGCAACCATTGACTTTCCTGCCACAAGCGCAGTTTGATATCGATGCCCTTGTCTTTATAGGTCTGGTCGCCACTGAAATCAGGATACGGACTATAGAGACGGGTGCGGACATCAGTATAACGAATGGTGGTTTCCAGCCAGTCATACGGCTGGACAGACAGGGACCAGCGGCGGTACTCCTGATCATCCATATAGTTGGCACTGAACTCACCCAGGCGGGCCATGCGCGCGGTCGGCATTTGCATCAGGCCGACACCACCAAAATCAGATTGGGAGGGACCCAGGCGGTCAAAGCGCGCAACCTCGACATCGTTAGCATGCACCGCAGCGGAGACGGCTGAGGCCAGAAGGGTCAGTGAGAAAAGAGAAAACTTCGTCATGAGGCAATCCGTGCCGCCAGCAAGGTGGCGATCTGATAATTCAAGCGTTGGTATTGCGCAGGCAGCTGGCTTTCATCCAGGCCGATAAACAGGGTGGCACCGGGCATCGGTTCGCGATGCAGTGTGCTCCAGTACTCTGCCGGCAGGCGTTCGATATGGCCATCCGGCTGGCACAGATACAGCGCCCGGCTCTCCGCCCCCATAAACCAGTCCCGCTCGGCCAGATAATCCACCGCCCCCAGCCCTGGCTGCAGGGCAACGGACTCGGCGCCGTTCGTCAAGCCAATCACGTACACCACCGGCTGACGCACCGCGAGCCTGAGCGTGTAATCACCCTCCAGGCGCGGGTTCAGTTCTGCACGGATTCGCACCCAGTCCGGATCCAGTTGTTTGGCGACCCGCCCGGCGACATGCAGGCGCGAGATCATCTGCAACAACAAGCGGGCATTGTAGGCCTGCTCCGGCTCATGCTGCCGCTCGGCAGTCAGCATGACGTCGTTAAGATTCTTCAGCACCTGCTGCTGCAGCTGCTGCATGGCGGCATCGGCAGCCGGCGTGCTGATACGCGAGCCGACCCAATCTATCTCTGCCGGCATCTTTACGTTGGCCAGCGCATCGGCCAGGCGCGGCGAGCCGGTCAGCGTGACTGCCTGGCCAGGGGGCTCATCCAGTTCGGCGCCCGGATACAGGATCTGCACCCTGGCATCCGCCATGGCCTGTGAGCAGAAGAGCGCGGAAAGCAGCACAGCTGCAAGCGTATTGAAACGATACATCCTCGATCTCTCCGCGATTACAGGGGTTTAAGCAGGGTAAATTCGATACTCGGCAACTGGCTGCCAGTCTGTTGCCGGCTGGCCATCACCAGCTTGGTCTGGGCATCGACCCAGTAGTCGTTACGCCAGCGCTGTCCGGATTGCTGATCCGTCACTTCTTCTTCAATGCGCACACACGACACCGGCTTATCCAGAATCGTCAGCACCTCGTTGCCGCGGCGATACAGGGTGGAGATCAGCAGGCGGCCGCTGTTCATGGCACCACTGTAGTAGGCACGGGTCTGCCAGCGGGCACCGGCTTCGGGAATGGCCAGAGGATCTTGCAGCGGATCCTGCGCCAGATTATCCAGCGCCAGCAGATCCTCGCGTTGGCCCACCGTCTTGATCAGGCGCCCCTGCTGCATCACAAACAGATTGCGATCGGCGGAGATCCACTTCATCTGCCCCCGTTCGGCGAACGCCAGCAATACAAACGCACGCGGCAAATCCCCCACCGTCAGGTAGGCACTGGCGTAGGGATCCTTGTCGATTTCAGCGGCAGTTTTCACCACATCGGACGAGCCCAATGTGACTTCTTTTATCGTATCGACATAAAGCTTGGACTGCTGACTGCAGGCACTGAGCAAGACGACTAACAGCAGAGACAGGGGGGTTTTCATGGACAGTCACACTCATCTATGGCGATGAATAGCCTCTTGCATAAAAAGCCATTCATCGCCAGATAGAAAAACCGCCTCCCCGCAAGAGAAGGCGGTTTGATAACACTTACTTGGTAGCAGTCGTGGTGCTGGTGCTGGTGCTGGTAGAAGTGTTGTTGGTAGAGCTGTCATCCAGCGCTACAGCAACACCGATAGCCGCAACAGAGACACCGGCTACAGCGGCAGTGGCTCCCATGGAGCTACCAGTAGAACCTTCGGTAGTGCCAGCCGCCATGGCATTGCTGCCGACCAGAACCAGAGCCGCAGCCAGAGTGGCAACGATTTTCTTCATCCGTGTTTCCTCGTTTATTGTTACTTGGAGTAGACAGGCGCTCGACGTTTGTTAAGAAACATCAAGCGCCACGCCTCAGGGTATAGTCAATCGACTACGAATCGCAAATGATTTGTCAATTGACCTTGCTCACAAATCAACCATGCCATGCATCATCGATATGTGATGTTCTTATTCACCGGTATTGAGCACCCTTGTGTTGGTACCTCTCCTACGTGGTGAACCACTCGTCGTTCGTGGTGAGGCTGTCGAACAACAGTTTTTTAAAACTCTCTTCAACGGCTCAGCGCAAACGGTTTAAAACATGAATCGCGAGCTTCGCTTGCTCCTACAAAAACCGGGGCATAACTAGCACCTGATCGCGAGCTTCGCTTGCCCTACAAAAACCCGGGGCATAACTAGCACCTGATCGCGAGCTTCGCTTGCCCTACAAAAACCGGGGCATAACTAGCACCTGATCGCGAGCTTCGCTTGCCCTACAAAAACCGGGGCATAACTAGCACCTAATCGCGAGCTTCGCTTGCCCTACAAAAACCGGGGCATAACTAGCACCTGATCGCGAGCTTCGCTTGCTCCTACAAAAACCGGGGCATAACTAGCACCTGATCGCGAGCTTCGCTTGCTCCTACAAAAACCGGAACATAACTAGCACCTGATCGCGAGCTTCGCTTGCTCCTACAAAAACCGGGGCATAACTAGCACCTGATCGCGAGCTTCGCTTGCCCTACAAAAAACGGGGCATAACTAGCACCTAATCGCGAGCTTCGCTTGCTCCTACAAAAACGGGGGCATAACTAGCACCTGATCGCGAGCTTCGCTTGCCCTACAAAAACCGGGGCATAACTAGCACCTGATCGCGAGCTTCGCTTGCCCTACAAAAACCGGGGCATAACTAGCACCTGATCGCGAGCTTCGCTTGCTCCTGCAAAAACCGGGGCATAACTAGCACCTGATCGCGAGCTTCGCTTGCCCTACAAAAACCGGGGCATAACTAGCACCTGATCGCGAGCTTCGCTTGCTCCTACAAGACTGGCTCTTTCTGCCGTCGCAGGGCGTGACGGGCCAATACCAGCATGATGCCCAACATACCGCCTAGAATACCGCCTAAAACCACCATCAAAGCGCGCTTTGGCTTGGCTTTTTCCTCGGGGACCACGGCCGGATCCAGTGTCTTGAAGACATACTCCGGGTTGACCTCGGCCAGCATCAATGTCTTGGTCTGTTCCTCAATCAACTTGTAGAACACGGCCTGCATATCGGCCACCGCCGTTTTCTCAAGCTGAGTTTTAAGATAGGCGATGTTGCGTTCAGTATCGGCCTGATCGCGCTGCTTCATGGTGGCATTCAGATCAGCCACCAGCCAGTCAACCCACTGCTTGGCTACGTCGGGCGAAAAATAGTCCACGCCAACGGTGACCATGCCGCTCTTTTTGTCCTGCTCGATACTGAACAGTTCCATAAACGCCTTGTAGAGCTCCCAATCACTTGGTGCGACGGTTTTTGGCGGTTTGACCTCGCGCACCCATTTGCCTTGTGCAGTGTCATAAATTTCGGGATCGACCACCAGCTCGCCACTCTGTTTATCCATCTTGGTCACTGCCATCAGCGGAACCTCAAGCCGATGCTGGCGAATAAATGTGGTCACAAACTTGCGCGATTTGGCTACTTCAATCGCCAAACCGACCTTGTCGGTTCCGCCGCCACCCAGATTGATGCCAGCCAAGCTGGCCAGACCGCCGAACTGACCAGCCAACGCACTTAAGCCGCCCCCTTGCTGTTCTGCAGAGGGCGAAAGTTTGGCTTCGGCGTGATAGACATTGGGCAGCCACAGTGCAATAGCCACGGCAAGCACCGTACAGAGCACGCCACTGCTGATAATCCACCAGCGTCCTCGCCAGAGCGCATGGAATAACTCGGCCAGATCGATCTCGTCATCGCGCGTTGCCGCCAAGGTTAAAGCCCCGGACTGGAACGGTGTTACTAGGTTTTTCTCTGTCATGTTGTTATCAGGCCCATCACCAGCTTGTAAGAGCAAGGGAGGCAGCCCCTCCCTTGCCGCATTAATCCTTGATCGCCGACCAGGCGACACCCAACTGGTACATCATCTGCGTCGCCGTCGACCAGGCGCTCAGGTTATCCAGATAATCGGTATCGATTGGCGCTATGATGGTATCACCCGGTTCCAGCTTGCTACCACGACCGGCAAACCAACCGCTCTCTTGCAGCATGACGGAACCATTGGCTTTGATGACATAAATCCGGTCTGTATCGGCCTGTTTCTTGGTACCTCCTGAGCGGTTCAGGTAATCCTGTACCGACAGGGCCGGATCAAACACATGCGAGGTCGGCATCTGCACCTGGCCCGCCACCGAGATGACATTCTGGAACGCCGGGACATACAGCTTGTCACCATTTTCCAGCATGACATCGGCTCGCTTGTCACCTTGCAGGATCGCCGGCAGATCGATGCTCATCCGGCCAATGGCCTGGGTGTTGTCCAGCTTGGTCACCAGTGCAGAGGCCTCCGCCGGGGTCGCAGAGCGCACGCCCAGGGTGCCGGTCTGCCGGCGCAGCGACATGGTGGCAATCTCTTGTTGCAACTGCTCCTTGATATACACCATGCGGTCGGCTTCCTGACGGCGCAGCGATTCGCGGGCAAAAATCCCGCCGTTGGCGTAGCCATACTCGGTGACGCCACCGGCACGCTTCAGTAATTCGCCCAAGGTCTCACCACGGCGTACCGTATAGGTGCCCGGGAATTTCACCTCGCCAAACAGTTGTACCGTCAACTGGCCACGCCAATCCGGGTTGGCGAGGATATTCAGGCTGTCTTTGGATTGGACACGCGGTGAACCGGCCTTGCGCAGCTGTTCAAGGGTGAAACGCTGGTAATCAATGGCTAGACTGCCCTGAGCCCCCTCATTGACACGCGACAACTCAGCAGAAAATGCCGTTTCGCGTAACCCGCCGGCGGCGGTCAGCAAATCAGCCTGCGTCATGTTTCGAGACAGAGGATAGACGCCAGGGAACTTTACAGCGCCACGGATCTCGGCAATTTGCACCGGGCGGTCGGTACTGGATTGTGCCTTTAGCTTATCAATGATGGGAGCCAGCAATTTTTGACGACTTTGACTGACCAATGCATCACCAGCCGCCCCCTGAGAAACATCCCCCAGATCCATCGTCTGGTTGCGCTCATCCAGTTCTCGACGACTGACCAGTGCGCCGGTACTCAGATCCATTACTTGGCTATTTTGCTGCTGTTGGACCCGTGTCGCTTGTTGAGCCAAGGCCTCATTATTGCTCTGCGTCTGTTGCTGACCAACGGGCATCGCCATCATCTGTGCATTGCTGGCAACGTGGCCCCCCGCTAAGGATTGACCTGCAGCGGCACCCGCCAACATACCGGCACCGGCAGTCATACCGTTAGTTGCACCATTATTGGCAACTAACACAGCCGAGTTACCATTCACAGCCGAGTTACCATTGCCTGCCTGATTAGCGAATCCCGGGCTTCTGGAGTTAAATTGGGGATCAAATGTAGAGCTGACCTGTTGATCAAAAATCAGCAGCTGATCGCGTGGTTGCAACAACAGGTCATCCAGCTCACCGGGGAACTGAATGGCGCGCCCCAGATTGAACTGCAGTACCTCGATATCGTGGTTCGCGTTCACCTCGCGTACGACCAGTGCATAGTCCAGATCGGCGGTGCTCTTCAGGTCGCGGCGTGCATCCTTGATCAACTGGCTGACACGAATACCGGGCTGCCAGGTGTACACCCCTTCGCGCACGGCAGCGCCTTTGATGGCGATGGCCTTGTCGAATTCCGTCGTGGTCGGTTTGGCGACGATCTCGTCACCGTCGCGCACGGTAAAACCGCTATCGCGACCGTTCGCCATGTTCAGCGTGAAGACCTGCATGCCATTCTGGCCGCGACGGGTAACGGTCACCTCGCGCAGCGCCTCGGCTTTCAACCCGCCCGCAACTTCCAGCACGTTGCCAAGCCCAGCCGGACCGGAGAGCTCATAGATACCGGGGCGTTTCACCAGGCCATCGATGGTCACTTCTGTGCCCTTGGCCGGAATGAAAATGGTATCGCCGGCACGCAGGCGAATGTCCTGTTCCGTGTTGCCCCAGATCAGCATCTTGTAGAGATCGACGTTCTGGATGACCTCACCACCGCGCTTGACCTGCACCTTGCGCAGCGAACCCACGGTATCGATGCCACCGGCAATCTGCAGCGCCTGCGTCACCGTCGTCAGTGCATTGACGTTATAGGCGCCCGGGCGATAGGCATCCCCCATGACAAACACTTGAATGGTACGCAGGGTACCCATGCTGATAGCCGATTCAACACCGATGAATTGTTCGGCAATGCGCTGCTCGAGCATGGCCCGGACTTGTTCGAAGGACTGGCCAGCGACATTGATCGGCCCCAGTTTGGGGAACTCGACACTGCCATCGCGGGTGACCTTGAGACGGTAACTGGCGTTCTCCTTGCCATACATCTGGATGCGCAGTTCATCGCCCGGCCCGACGACATAGTCATCCGGTACCGGAATATCAGCCAACGGCGTCTGGGAGGTGGGCTGACCGGCAAAGATGTTATAACCGAACGGCTGCAACGTCTGCCCTGAGTACGATGAGTCAGGCACCAGCACAGGACGTTGGCTGGTGTTGCTAGTATCGACCGTTCGCGGTGACAACGTTGGAGCCATAGTTTGCTCCTGGCTGCCAGATTGTCCCTGACTGCGCATCTGGTCCAAACTCACCCCATACTGCGCTGCAATCGCCTCTTGTTGCGCAGGTGACAACTGGTTGAATTGAGCCATGACATTGGCCGGAATTTCGGCCGTGCTCGAGTACGAGACAAGGCTCAGCATCATGCCGAGCAACAGCGGACGCATCACTGCAGGTTTCATTGTTCGGTTTATCCTGTGATGTTATTAGCAGTTAGAAAAGAAATGGTGCATGAACAATAGAGCAAGCTGAGTGGTTCTCGTAGCGAATATCCCTCTGCCAGCCGAGATGGTTTATTTCAACGCCAAGCCCTACGGCCAGACAAAACGGATACTGGTGACCGAGGCACAAACCCTGATGGCCAATCCTGCCACCCTGACCTTTACCCCTGTACCACACCTGCAAGCCCCAGCGCCGGCAAAATGTGATCACCGCCTGAAACACCGCGCCACCGAGCAAAAAACAGCCAATTACGCAAAAAAGATCATGGCTACCGCCCCTGGCTTACCGCTACCAGATTGCACTAAATACCACTAATTTATTGATTTTATTGCAATTAAGCAAAAGCTCAGCTCTCAATGGAGCTAACTGCCGAAATGGTACCATGTACGGTATCCGGCGCAAGGCATCTGTGTGGCGTGCTGCGGCTTTTTTAATTCGATTGTCTTGCGGTTTAACCAGCACCAGCTTCATTCAAGTATCGGTTTCTGTCTCAACTGGCATATTTTTTGCGTGATTACGCGCTGGCCGCTTCCCGTCAGTACTGATCAATTTGTAAACTATTAGCGCAATCGGTTTTCTTAAGCATCAAACTTGACCGGGATTGCTGCTAACATAGAGTGGTCGCAGGCAAGGCCATCCTTTGCTACGACGCGGAATCATACAAAAACAAGGACACACGATCGTGATCAAGACATTCAAGCTCGCCACCCTGACTGCCCTGACGCTGTCAGCCCTGTCGGCACACGCCGCCTCAGAACCTGCCGTCGTCTACGACTCTGCAGGCAAGTTCGATAAATCCTTCAACGAAGCGGTATTCCGCAACGGGGTTGAGGTTTACAAGAAAGACAAGGGCATCACCGTCAAGGAATTCGAACCGCAAAACGAAGCCCAGCGTGAACAGGGTCTGCGCCGTCTGGCCAGCCGTGGTTACGGTCCTATCGTCGCGGTCGGCTTCAACTTCGCTTCCGCCGTCGAAAAGGTAGCGGCCGAATTCCCGAAGACCCAGTTCACCATCATCGATATGGTCGTCGACAAGCCGAACGTCCAGTCGGTGGTGTTCAAGGAACATGAAGGTTCGTTCCTGGTCGGAGCCCTGGCCGCGATGGCGTCCAAGACCGGCAAGGTCGGTTTTGTCGGTGGCATGGATATCCCGCTGATCCGCAAGTTTGAATGCGGTTATGAGCAAGGCGCCAAGTATGTCAATCCGAAGATCGACGTTTTCCAGAACATGACCGGTTCTACCCCGGCAGCGTTTGCTGACCCGGCCAAGGGCGGTGAGCTGGCCAAGTCGCAATTTGCCAAGGGCGCGGACGTCGTCTATGCCGCGGCCGGCGGTACCGGTATCGGCGTCTATCAGGCCGCCAAGGATGCAGGCAAGCTGGCAATCGGTGTCGACTCGAACCAGAACCACCTGCAACCAGGCACCATGCTGACCTCCATGGTCAAGAGCGTGGGTCTGGCCGCCTACACAACCTGGGATGACGCAGTCAAAGGTACCTGGAAGCCCGGCGTCAAGGTCCTGGGCCTGGCCGAAAACGGCGTTGACTGGGCTCTGGATAAGGACAACGAGAAGCTGATCACTCCGGAAATGAAGGCCAAGGTCGATGCCATCAAGGCCGACATCATCGCCGGCAAGATCAAGGTACACGACTACATGGCTGACAGCAGCTGCAAGTACTGAGTCGTCCTGGGCTCCGCATGAGAGGCCGGCCCATGGAGGCCGGTCTTTTATTGCCTATCCTCAGGTCATCGCAGCACTATTCGGGAACCCCCTATCGTGGAACAAACAGCACACTTTGCCATTGAACTTAGCGGCATCGATAAACGGTTCGGAGAAGTCCATGCCAACCGTCATATCGACCTGCAAGTTCGCAAAGGCAGTATTCACGGCATCGTCGGCGAAAATGGTGCCGGCAAGTCGACCCTGATGAGCATCATCTATGGTTTTTACCATGCCGACAGCGGCCAGATGCTGATTGATGGCCAACCGTTTCGCCCCCATGGCTCTCAAGACGCCATCACCGCGGGCATCGGCATGGTCCACCAGCACTTCATGCTGGTGAATAACTTTACCGTGCTCGAGAACGTCATTCTCGGTGCCGAAGGTGGTTGGCACCTGGGCAGGAGCATGGCGTCAGCAGAAAAAATGCTCAAGGAGCTGGCCAGCCGCTACGGGCTGGAGGTACCGCTGCATGAGCGTATCGAAAACCTGCCTGTTGGCTTGCAGCAGCGCGTTGAAATCCTCAAGGCACTCTACCGCCAGGCCAAGATCCTGATTCTCGACGAACCGACCGGCGTGCTGACCCCGCAGGAAGCCGACCATCTGTTCGAGATTCTGCGCAAGCTGCGCGATCAGGGCACCACTGTCATCCTGATCACCCATAAGTTGCGCGAGATCCTCGCCATCACTGACCAGGTCTCGATCATGCGCCGCGGTGAGATGGTCGCCCACGTTGCGACGGCTGACACCAACAAGGAAGAGCTGGCCGAGCTGATGGTCGGTCGCAAGGTCCGGCTCAAGGTCGACAAGCAAGCGGCACAGCCGGGACCGGCACTGCTGCAAACCAGGCAGTTAACCTATGTGGATGCCGCCGGTGTGACGCGAGTCAAGGCGGCCAGCTTTGCCGTGCATGCAGGTGAAGTTGTCGGCATCGCCGGCGTCTCCGGCAATGGACAATCCGAATTGTTGAGTCTGCTGGGCGGGATTTTGCAACCGACTTCGGGCGAATTTACCATCGGTAGCCACCTCGTAAGCGCTGACTCACCAGCCGATCCGCGCAAGGTGCGTCACTACGGTTTGGGCCATGTCCCTGAAGACCGTCACAAGATGGGTCTGATCAACCGTTTTGAGGCTCAAGAAGCCTATATCCTCGGCTATCACGACCGTGCCCTGTATAACCGCGGCCTGCTGCAGGACAAGGCCACCATCCTGGCGGAATGCCAGGACAAGATGACCAAGTGGGATGTGCGGCCGCCGATTCCAACGCTGAAGACAGCGAACTTTTCCGGTGGCAACCAGCAGAAGTTGGTGATCGCTCGCGAAGTGGAGCAGGACCCGGATGTGCTGCTGATCGGCCAGCCGACACGCGGCGTCGATATCGGTGCCATCGAGTACATCCACCAGCAAGTCATTGCCATGCGCGACAAGGGCAAGGCGGTGTTGCTGGTCTCCGTCGAGCTGGATGAGATCCTCTCCCTCGCCGACCGCATCCTCGTCATGGCCGATGGCGCCATCGTGGGGGAAGTGTCGGCGGCTGAAGCCGATGAACGCACCCTGGGGCTGATGATGGCCAACATAGTGCCGGAGCACCTGCAACCGACCACCGCAGCGGAGACCACTCCATGAGTCAAACACGTATCCCGGCGTGGATCACGGTCGGCGTATTGCCCGCCGTCAACATCCTGATGGCCTTTGCCGTATCGGCCATCCTGTTCTACTACCTCGACATCAGTCCGCTGGAAGCCGCCAAGATCATGTGGGAAGGCGCCTTTAGCAATAGCGAAGGCATCGGCTTTACCCTCTACTACGCCACCGGTTTTATCTTCACCGGTCTGGCTGTGGCGATTGCTTTTCATGCCGGTCTGTTCAACATCGGTGGCGAAGGCCAGGCCTATATCGGTGGCCTCGGCGTGGGGCTGGTCTGTCTGCTGCTCGGTGACACCCTGCCGTTCGCCTTGTTGCTACCGCTGGCGATTGTGGTCGGTGGTGTGTTCGGTGCCGCCTGGGCCTTCATCCCCGCCTGGCTGCAGGCCAAGCGCGGCAGCCACATCGTCATCACGACCATCATGTTCAACTTCATCGCCTCGGCACTGATGGCTTACCTGTTGGTGGATGTCTTCAAGCCGGCCGGCACCATGGCACCGGAGAGCCGCGTCTTTGCCGAAGCCGCCTGGCTGCCGAAGATGGCTGATCTGCTGGCTCCGCTTGGCCTCGAGCTGTCGCCCAGCCCGCTGAATCTCAGCTTCTTCTGGGCCTTGATCTGTGCCCTGCTGGTCTGGCTGTTTATCTGGCGTACCCGCTGGGGCTATGAGTTGCGCTCCGTTGGCGCCAATCACAGCGCATCGGCCTATGCCGGTATTCGCTACTCCCGCGTCGTCATGGTGGCGATGCTCATTTCCGGCATGCTGGCAGGCTTTTTTGCCTTGAACGTGCTGCAGGGTGAGCTGCACCAGATCAAGTTGAACTTCGTCGAAGGCTTTGGCTTTACCGGCATTGCCGTGGCGCTGATGGGGCGTAACCATCCGATCGGCGTGATCCTGGCCAGTCTGCTGTTCGGCTTCCTCTACCAGGGGGGCGCAGAGTTGAGCTTCGAGTTCGGTGTCGACCGCAACATCGTCGTGGTCCTGCAAGGCCTGGTCATCCTGTTCTCCGGCGCATTGGAACATATGTTCCGTCCACGCATCGAGGCACTTTATCTGTTGCTGGCTCGCAAGGGGGAGGCGTAAATCATGTTTGAAACCCTGATTTTGATGCTCGACTCGACCATTCGGGTCGCACCGCCGCTGATCTTTGCCGCCATGGCAGGCATGTTCTGTGAGCGCTCGGGTGTCGTCAACATTGCCCTGGAAGGCAAACTGCTGGCGGCTGCCTTTGCCAGTGGCGCCACCGCGGCTGTCACCGGCTCGGCCTGGATGGGGCTGGGCGCCGGCGTCGCCGCCTCCGTCATGCTGGCGCTGCTGCACGGTTTTGCCACCATCACCCACAGAGGGGATCAAGTCGTCAGCGGCATGGCGATCAATATTCTGGCTGCCGGCCTGACCATTACCCTGGGTCGCTACTGGTTTGATCAGGGCGGGCAGACACCGGCGCTGTCCGGTGATGCACGCTTTGCCCCGATCACCCTGCCCTTCGAGAAGCAGCTGGCCGATGTTCCCGTGATCGGTCAACTCTACTCCGAGCTGACCAGTGGCCACTCCATGCTGGAGTATCTGGCCCTGGCGATAGTGCCACTGGCCTGGTGGGTTCTGTTCCGGACCCGTTTTGGCTTGCGTTTGCGGGCCGTGGGTGAAGCACCGGCTGCAGTGGACACCGCCGGTATCTCTGTTGTGCGTCTGCGCTATACCGCGCTGATGATTGGCGGTCTGCTGGCCGGGCTCGGTGGGACCTACCTGGCCGTGGCGCAAACGGCACAGTTCATTCCGAACATGAGCGCCGGCAAAGGCTTCATGGCGCTGGCCGCACTGGTGTTTGGCAAGTGGCGGCCTTGGCCCGCCATGGGCGCCTGTCTACTGTTCGGTTTCCTCGATGCGGTTGCCATCCGTCTGCAAGGCGTCCAGATTGCCGGCGTCGAGATCCCGGTGCAGTTCATTGAGGCCATTCCTTACATGCTGACCGTCTTTCTGCTGGCGGGCTTCATCGGTCGTGCGGTGGCACCCAAGGCATTGGGTACGCCGTACGTCAAGGAACGGGAATAACCCGCCCAGTCACCGTCCAGACGGCCCACTTCGGTGGGCCGTTTTTTCTGGGCCCCGATGTGGCTCATTTTCACCATGGCAGCCCGTTTTTTGTCATCATAGCCCCGTCGCACAACTGGAAATGACCCCAATTTATGGCATAGTGTTCGGCCACACGCTCTGCCGCAGGACTTAAAGGAATTCTCCACAGATGGAACGCAAAATACTGCTTACCGACTGCCCTGATGCCAAGGGGCTGATCGCCAAGATCACCAACATTTGTTACAAGCACCAGCTCAACATTATCAAGAACGATGAGTTCGTGACCCATGAGCAGGGGCGTTTCTTCATGCGCACCGTACTGGAAGGCCGGTTCAATGACGAAACTTTCCTTGAGGATCTGGACGATGCGCTGCCGGAAGGCTCGGATCGCCGTCTGGTCCCGGTGGGGCGCAAACGTCTGGTCATTCTGGTCACCAAGGAATCGCACTGCCTGGGCGACATCCTGATGAAGAGCTATTCCGGCGCGCTGGATGTCGATATCGCCGCCGTGGTAGGCAACTATGACACCCTGGCCGAACTGACCGGCAAGTTCGGCATCCCGTTCCATACCGTCAGCCATGAGGGTTTGAGCCGCGAGGCCCATGAACAGCAAGTGCGCGCCATCATCGATCAGTACCACCCGGACTATGTGGTGCTGGCCAAATACATGCGCGTGCTGACACCCGAGTTTGTCGCCGCCTACCGGCGCCGAATCATCAACATTCACCACTCGTTCCTGCCGGCATTCATCGGTGCCCGCCCCTATCAGCAGGCGTTTGATCGCGGCGTCAAGATCATCGGTGCCACCGCCCACTTCGTAACCGACGATCTGGATGAGGGTCCGATCATCGAGCAGGACGTCATCCACGTGAATCATGCCTTCAGCGCCGAAGATATGGCCATGGCCGGTCGTGATGGCGAGCGCTCCGTGTTGTCGCGGGCTCTGGCCCATGTGCTGGATGAGCGCGTGTTTGTCTATGGCAACAAGACGGTGGTCTTCAAGTAAACCGGCGCTCAACCGGATGCTCATCAGAAAGCTCCCGCGGGAGCTTTCTGTGTTTTCGCCTGTCCTCGAGCGAAACCTGCGGTTAGACTGACTACAGTCCCCTTGGTCGAGGAGTCAGTATGCAAGAGCGTAACATCATCAGTTCGGTGCTTATCGGCGCCCTTTTTTGTGTCGGCATGACCGTATTTGGCGTCTTGCTGACCGAAGGGATGATTCAATTCAAGGACATGGACCGCTCCGTCTCCGTCAAAGGCCTCTCCGAACGCGAGGTGGCCGCAGATGTCGCCATCTGGCCCATTCGCTATACCGAAGTCAGCAATGAACTCGGTGAGGTATATAGCGCCATTGAACTGAAAAACGAGAAGATCCGGCAATTCCTGCAGCAGCAGGGATTCAAGGTAGACGAAATCTCGGTGTCGGTTCCCGGTATCCAGGATCGGCAGGCGCAAGGCTTCTCCGAGGAGCAGGTGCGCAATGGTCGCTATGCAGGAACCTCGACGCTGACCGTCTACAGCACGGATATCGACATGGTGCGCAAGGCGATGACCAATCTGTCCCAGTTGGGGCAAAACGGCATTGCCATCAGTGGCCAGGATTACGAGGTCCGTACCCAGTTCCTGTTCAACGGTCTGAACAGCATCAAACCGGCGATGGTGGAAGAGGCTACGCGCAATGCGCGCGAGGTGGCCGAGAAATTCGCCCATGACTCCGGCAGCAAGCTGGGCAAGATCAAGCGGGCCAGCCAGGGCCAGTTCAGCGTCGAAGATCGAGACAGCAACACACCCTACATCAAACGGGTGCGCATCGTCTCGACCGTCGAGTATTACTTGGCCGACTGAGCCTCGAGTACCACGCCGTTGATGCTCACGCGCCCTGCCGTTGCACGCAGGGCGCTGTGCCAGCCCCCGTCCTGTTGCTGCAGATAGCCGGCACGCTGCCACTGCTGCACAGTCGTCTGGTTCGGCCACAAGGCAAGCAAGCGATCACTGGCCTGCAACTCCAGCGCCCCTTCCAGCCGGCTCAATAGTGCCGGGACGGATAACAGCGGTGCCGGATTGGCCTGCAGTGCCAGTTTACCTGCCAGCTGCAGCACTCCCTGATTGAACGTCATCGTAAACTGCGGCAGGTTCAGTGTGCCGCCCTGCGCGGCCAGCTGCTGCAATGCCGCCAGTTTTTGCCATTGCGCCATGGCGCCCTGCACCGGTCCTTGCACCAAGGCTTGCAGCGCGCTGCTGTCGAGATCCAGCAATTGCAGCTGCAACTGCAACTGTTCGATATCCACCTCGCCCTGTGGCCAATGACATTGTGCACACGCCAGGTTCAATGCCAGCGTCTGTCGTTGGGGTTCACGCCCCGGCAGCCGCTGGAAAGCCCAGTCGAGCTGCGTCACCTGCAGCCCGGAGGTCAGGGACACAGCCTCGACGGCACCCTGTTGTTGTTGCAGCTGCCAGTCGCCCTCCTGCAAGCGCCAATCGGCTGCCGCTCGCAGTGGCGCGATGCGCCAGGAGGGTGCCGCGGCGGTCGGCGTCATGCCTTGCCAATCCAGCGACAAGCTCAGGCGATCCCGGCTGCCGACCAGGGCCAGTTTCAACGGCGCGACAGTCAAACCGGGCTCGGCATCGATCTGGAAGCGACTCATCTCAAAACGGGTGTCGAAACGCTGTGTCAGCCCGTACACATGCCAGCGCAACTTGTGGGGAACCGCCGCCATGCCATGCTCCAGGATCAACTGCTGGTAGCGGCCCACCTCCGGATCCAGGTATGCCCGACCACTGATGTAGAAAGGCCACAGCTGCTGACGGATGTTCCACTGCCAGACAGTGGCAGATGCCGGTTGCAACAGGCCGGCGCTCAGTTGACGCACGACATCGGGTTGCAGAGTCAGTTGCAGATCGCCATCCCGCTGCAACCATGTGTTGGCATCCGGATGCCATTGCGCCTGGACACCAGGCACGCTATTGAGTGCCGCTAGCCAGGCCGTCAGCTGTTTATCATGTTGATACGCCGTCAGCCACTGCCCTGCCACCGCTATCCCGAGCAGCCCCACCACGCCAGCGACGGCTACTTTTATCAACGCTCTCATTCCATCATCCCATGCTAGCCGTTGGCGCTATGCCTAGCGGCAATTCAGAGCGCACACTCTGCCAGACTCGCACGCAAACGCCAAGCCGTTACAGCAAGGGGCTGAACAGGTAGAGCAGGTTCTCGAGCAGCCGTTTACGCCAGGGCCGCTTGCTCCATGACGACAGGTAGAGACGCTGGGCCTGACGCATATAGCCTGCCTGAACCGCTGCCAGCTGGCCGGCAAAGCGGACGTCATCGATCAGCAGCATGGTTTCGAAATTGAGCCACAGACTGCGACGATCCAGGTTCAGCGTGCCAAACAGTGCCAATCCATCGTCAATTAACACACTCTTGGTATGCAATAACCCTTGTTGAAAGCGGTAGATTTCAACACCGGACTCCAGCAGCTCCGTCAGGAAGGCATCGCTGGCATGGCGCACCATGAACGAGTCGTTGCGCGCCGGCAGGATCAGGCGCACCTGCACTCCGCGCTCCGCCGCCGAGCGCAACGCCGCGACCAGGGGATCATCCGGCACAAAGTAGGGGGTGGTCAGCACGACCCGTCGCCGCGCACGGTAGACCGCCAGCAGCAGGATCTGCTGGATGCAGTCACCGCCGGTGAACGGCCCTGAGGGCACCAGCTGCAGATGCTGATCATTTTGCGCATCAAATTCGGGGCTGTGCTGCTGGGAGTCAAGCAACCGCTCCCCGGTCTCCATCTCCCAGTCCCGCACAAACAGCGACCAGATCAGCGGCACAATCGGTCCCTGTACTCGCACCATCAGGTCGATCCACTGCCCGACGCCGGCATCTTGCTTGAAGAAGCGCGGGTCAACCAGGTTCATCGAGCCGGTATAGGCCACCCTGTCATCGATCACCACCAGCTTGCGATGCATGCGCAGATCCTGACGCTGCAACGGAATGCGCCAGCCGGCGACCGGCAGCACCTCCACCAGCTTGACGCCAGCCTCGGCAAAGCGTGCCGGCCACTGGCCGCGGAAGAAGGACTTGCTGCCCACCGAATCCAGCAGCACTCGACAGTCCACCCCGCGCCCGGCTGCGCCCACCAACGCCTCGGCGACCTGATCCGCCCAACCTCCGGCCTGCCAGATGTAAAATTCAAGATAGCAGGAGACCGTGGAGGCCCGGATATCCTCGGCGATGGCATGCAAGATGGCATTCGGCTCATCCAGCATCTCAATGCGGTTGCCGCCCAACATGGGTAAACCAAGACGAGCCAGGATCAATTCGCTGATGGGTTCGGCTGCGCTGGATACCTTGGCCGGCTGTTGCGGGAAACTGGCGACCAGATCGTGGATCCAGCGCGCCAGCGGTTCATACAATGCCTTGGCGCGCTCCACGCGCTTGCGCCCGAGGCGGATCTCGCCAAACAACAGATAGAGGCTGATGCCAAGAATAGGAATGGTGAAGATCAGGCTGAGCCAGGCCAGGGAGACCCCGATCGGGCGCCGGGTCATGATCACCCGCATGACGATACCGACCACCAGCACCACGTAGCTGGTAAACAGCACCATGCCGATGAACTGGCTGAGGTAGTCAAAAACCAGGCCGTGCGATCCCATGTACGCTCCCCTTGCTGGCCGGCAACGCTGGCATCGCGTCCGGCGGGTGTTATGATGCTGCCACTCTTCCGAGCGGAAACCAGACCATGATACCCAGCCTGCTTCTCGCCCTCGCCCTGAATGTGTCACCACAGGGCACTGTCGATATCAGTGAACAGCAGTTGACCCAGTATGTGAACAGCAAGCTGAAATACGCCCAGCAGTTTGGTCTGCCGGGTCTGTTTGAGGCGGATATTCGCACAAAAAGCCTGCAGGTGTCGCTGGCACGACAGCAGCCGCAACGGGCAAACGTGCAAAGTCTTGCCGACTTCACGCTGTCGTTACCCAACAAGCCCGCCATCAATGGTACCTTGCAGGCCAATTTTGAGGCCAAGCCGCGCTACGACGTGCAGCAGGGTGCCGTCTACCTCGATAACTTCACGCTGCAGGATTACCAGCTACAACCGGCCGCGTTACAGCAACAGTTTGCCCCCTTGATGGGTTATCTGGTCAAGGGGTTGCAACAGCGTCTGGCTAACCAACCGGCCTATCGCCTCAATACCAAGGACCAGCAGCAGGCCTGGCTCAAGGAGCATGTGACCGGATTTGAGCTGCAACCCGGGCTGTTGCGCCTCAAAACCGCGCCGTAAGGCTTGTCAGCACGGCGACATTGCGGCAGCCTATGCCGGCCATCTGTGTCAAAGGATCGATACGCATGTTCTGGATCACGCGCCTGCTGCCCTGCTTGTTGTTGATGTGGCTCGCCGGATGTCAAACACCGTCCGGCCAGCAGGAGCCGGAAACCCGGAGCCGCCTTGGCTCACCGACGGCGGTCCGAGCGGCGCTGCTGGATCAATATGGCCAGTGGCGCGGCGTCCCATACCGCACCGGTGGCACCAGTCGTTACGGTGTCGATTGCTCTGCCTTCGTGCAGATCACCTTTCGTCAACAGTTTGGCCTGGCACTGCCCCGCGACACCGATGGCCAATCACGGATTGGCGTCGCGGTGCGCAGCGGACAACGCCAGCCCGGCGATCTGCTGTTCTTCAATACCGGTCGTTTCAGCCGCCATGTCGGCATCTACCTGCAGCAGGGACAGTTCCTGCACGCCTCCACCAGCAAGGGGGTGATCATCTCCAGCCTCGACAATCCCTACTGGCGCAAGACCTACAGTCAGACTCGCCGCCTGAGTCAGTAAGCCGCAGCTCACCGTTTATGCCTAAGCCTCGCGGACATGGCGTACGCCAGTACGGCGCCCAGCGCCGGCAAAAAGCAGGCACCAACGGCTCGGATGACTACATTGCACGGCATCAGCCGCCAGCAACGGCCTGCGGCCCCGTCGCTGGCGATTACCCTGAAAATGCAGTAGCAAACGGCTCGGATTATTAAATCAAACTTAATAATCCCGCCCAGACGGACGCGCGGCGCGACGTCACGCGCATAAAAAAGCCCCCTCGCCGAGGGGGCTTCAATGAACCGGTCTGGCGCTTAGCCCAGCCAGACGCGGGCGTTGCGGAACATGCGCAGCCACGGGCTGGCCTCGCCCCACTCATCCGGATGCCAGGAGTTGGCCACGGTGCGCATCACGCGCTCCGGGTGCGGCATCATGATGGTGACGCGGCCATCACGGGTGGTGAGACCTGTGATGCCCTCCGGCGAGCCATTCGGGTTGAACGGGTAACGCTCGGTCTGTGCACCGTAGTGGTCGATGAAGCGCACCGCCACGGTGTCACTGCCCTGGATCGCCGCCAGATGGGCCGCATCACGCACTTCTACCCGCCCTTCACCGTGGGAGACGGCGATCGGCATGCGGGAACCGGCCATGCCGGCGAAGAACAGCGACGGCGAGGACTGCACCTCGACCAGGCTGAAGCGGGCCTCGAAACGCTCGGATTCGTTGCGCACGAAGCGGGGCCACAGCTCGGCACCCGGGATCAGATCCCGCAGGTTGGACATCATCTGGCAACCGTTACAGACGCCGAGGGCGAAGGTATCATTGCGCTGGAAGAAGGCGGCAAATTCGTCACGCGCCCGCGGGTTGAACAGGATGGACTTGGCCCAGCCCTCACCGGCCCCCAGCACGTCACCGTAGGAGAAGCCGCCGCAGGCCGCCAGGCCCTGGAAGTCCGCCAGTTGCACACGACCGCTCAGCACGTCGCTCATGTGTACGTCGATACAGCTGAAACCGGCACGGTCAAACGCCGCCGCCATCTCGTTTTGCGAGTTGACGCCCTGCTCACGCAGGATGGCAATACGTGGTTGGGTGCCCTTGGCAATAAACGGTGCTGCCACATCCTGATTCAGATCGAAGCTCAGCTTGGCGTGCAGACCCGGATCCGCGACGTCAAACTTGGCCTTGAACTCGGACTCGGCACAGGCCGGATTGTCGCGCAGCGCCTGCATGCGATGGGTGGTCTCGGCCCACAGGGTACGGAAGTGGACGCGGCTTTCGCACAGCACTTCGTTGCCATCGCGGGTAAAGCGCAGCACATCTTCACCATTGAGCGCACCGATGACATAGGTGCACGCCGCCAGGCCATGACCGGCCAGCAGGGTCAGCACGGACTCCTTATCCGCACGGCGCACCTGGATCACCGCCCCCAGCTCTTCGCTGAACAGCGCGGCCAGGTTGTCGCTGCCGACCTGATCCAGCTCGACCGTGACCCCGGTCTTGCCGGCAAAAGCCATCTCGGCCAGCGTGACGAACAGGCCACCGTCGGAGCGGTCGTGATAGGCCAGCAGCTTGTCATCGGCCACCAGTGCCTGGATCGCGTTGAAGAAGCCCTTCATCTGCACCGGATTGTCGACATCCGGCGTCTGTTGACCGAGTTGTTTGTATACCTGCGCCAGGCAGGAGGCGCCGAGGCGGTTCTTGCCATTGCCCAGATCGATCAGGATCAGATCGCTTTCGCCCTTGTCGGTGCGCAGTTGCGGCGTAACGGTTGCGCGCACGTCTTCGACGCGGGCAAACGCCGTGATGATCAGCGACAATGGCGCAATCACCTCGCGCTGTTCACCGTCCTGCTGCCAGCGGGTCTTCATCGACATGGAGTCCTTGCCGACCGGCACCGTCAGTCCCAGCTCAGGGCACAGCTCTTCACCGACCGCCTTGACCGCCTCATACAGACCGGCATCTTCACCCGGATGACCGGCTGCGGCCATCCAGTTGGCGGAGAGCTTGACGCGGCTCAGATCGCCGATGCGCGTCGCCGCAATATTGGTCAGCGATTCGGCCACCGCCAGACGCGCCGAGGCGCCAAAGTTCAACAGCGCCACCGGTGTGCGCTCACCCATCGACATCGCCTCGCCGGCGTAGGTGTCGTAGGTGGCAGCGGTGACGGCACAATCGGCGACCGGAACCTGCCACGGGCCGACCATCTGGTCGCGCGCCACCAGGCCGGTCACGGTACGGTCACCGATGGTGATCAGGAAGGTCTTCTCGGCGACCGTTGGCAAACGCATGATGCGTTCGGCCGCATCCTTGACGCTGATGCCGTCCAGCTGCAGCGCCTCACCCTGTGCCTGCTGACGTTTGACGTCGCGATGCATCTTCGGCGGCTTGCCGAGCAACACTTCCAGCGGCAGATCGATCGGCTGGTTGCCAAAGTAGCTGTCGGCCAGCGTCAGATGCTGCTCGGCGGTCGCCTCACCGATGACCGCGTATTGGGCGCGTTCGCGGCGGCACAGCTCTTCAAAGCGGGCCAGTTGATCCGGCGCCACCGCCAGGACATAGCGCTCCTGGGATTCGTTACACCAGATCTCCAGCGGGCTCATGCCCGGCTCGTCATTCGGCACCTTGCGCAGTTCGAAGCGGCCACCGCGGCCACCGTCGTTGACCAGCTCCGGCATGGCATTGGAGAGACCACCGGCGCCAACGTCGTGAATGAAGACGATCGGATTGTCTTCCCCCATCTGCCAGCAGCGGTCGATCACCTCCTGACAACGGCGCTCCATCTCGGGGTTATCGCGTTGTACCGAAGCGAAATCCAGATCCTCTGCCGACTGGCCGGAAGCCATGGATGAGGCGGCACCGCCACCCAAGCCGATGTTCATCGCCGGGCCACCCAGCACAATCAGCTTGGCGCCGACCGGGATGTCCCCTTTTTGCACGTGCTCGCGGCGAATGTTGCCCAGACCACCGGCCAGCATGATCGGCTTGTGGTAACCGCGGATCTCGCTGCCGTTGTGGCTGGCAACCTGCTCTTCGTAGGTACGGAAGTAGCCGAGGATGTTCGGACGGCCAAATTCGTTGTTGAACGCCGCCGCGCCCAGCGGGCCATCAATCATGATGTCGAGGGCGGTCACGATGCGACCCGGCTTGCCAAAATCGGTTTCCCACGGCTGTTCATAGCCTGGAATGCGCAGGTTGGAGACGCTGAAGCCGCACAGACCGGCCTTCGGCTTGGAACCCCGACCGGTAGCACCTTCATCGCGGATTTCGCCGCCTGAGCCCGTCGCTGCGCCCGGGAACGGTGAAATCGCCGTCGGGTGGTTGTGGGTTTCCACCTTCATCAGGATATCGATCGGTTCCTGATGGTATTCATACTCGAAGGTCTCCGGGCTGGGGAAGAAACGTCCCGCTTCGGAGCCGACCATCACGGCCGCGTTGTCCTTATACGCCGAGAGCACGTGTTCGCTGTGCTGCTCGAAGGTGTTCTTGATCATCTTGAACAGCGACTTCGGCTGCTTGACGCCGTCGATGGTCCAGTCGGCGTTGAAGATCTTGTGACGGCAGTGTTCGGAGTTCGCCTGGGCGAACATGTACAGCTCGATGTCGTTCGGGTTGCGCCCCAGACGGGTGAAGCTGCTGACCAGGTAGTCGATTTCATCTTCCGCCAGCGCCAGCCCCAGCTGGATGTTGGCCTGTTCCAGCGCGGCACGACCGCCGGCCAGGATGTCGACCACGGTATGTGGCGCCGGCTCATGGTGCGAGAACAGGGCTGCGGCGGCCGGCAGCGAATCAAACACGCACTCCATCATGCGGTCATGCAGCAGCGCCGCGACCTGGCGGCGTTGTTCGGCATCCAGCGCATCGGCTGTCACATAGTAAGCAATACCGCGTTCCAGACGCAGGATCTGGTTCAGACCACAGTTGTGGGCGATGTCAGTTGCTTTGGAAGACCAGGGGGAGATGGTGCCGGGACGGGGGGTGACGAGGAACAGATGACCAGTAGGAGCGTGTTCTGCGATCGTGGGGCCGTACGTCAACAGCTTGCCCAGTGTCGCTCGCGCCGCGTCATCCAGCTCGGCCGACAAGTCGGCGAAGTGAACGAACTCGGCATACAGGTCCCTGATGGGTAGCCCCATCTCTTCAAAGCTCCGCAACAGTTTACTGACACGAAAGCCGGATAAAGCGGGGGCACCTCGTAAGATTTCCATGTTACCAATTCTCACCAAGTTAAGGGGGGGATGTGGAAGTGCGCGTATTATAGGAACCCGCCGATGTGATGTCGACCGCAAAAGACAAACGTTTTAATGACATCAGTCCAGTGGCGTCACGGCTGTCATCGGGGAATGCGAGCGCGCGTTTCCTCGCCTTTGCCAGGTGGCAACTTGCCGGTTATGCCATCAAAAAGTGCCGTAAATTCCGGCTTAAGCCGCATAATTGATTGAAATGGCAAGAAGTTGTCTGGTCGGATCGGTTATGGTAGCGTTGTCACTAGCCAGCCAGGCTGTATTGGCAGGAGAACGACCATGTTAAGAAAGAGAAAATTGGCACCACGCAGACGGGCAGCCAGCCGGTGGCCAAGCCACCGCAGTACACTGTCACTGGGCAAGCGCAAGGTAAGACGGCGCCAGCATGTGCTGTTTAGCGTCGTCCGTCAGGGATAGGGCATGGCCGACCGGTCATGCGTAGAAGGAATAGCCACAGGCTGAATTAACTCAGCCAGTACCCCAACAGCGCAATTCGACGGCGGTTGAAACCGCCTGACAACGAAAAGAAAAAGGAGCCACTGGCTCCTTTTGTCATTTATTGCTCCCGAGAGCGATTACGCCGGACGAAGGTCGTAGCGCGCCGCGCGTTTGGAGACCAGGTTATTGCAGTGATTGCAAAAAAAATCGACTGCCCCACAGGCCTGAACCCGCTCCAGCACCTCATCACACTCGGGACAGTGCGCTGTCACGACGAAGTGTTGATGACAGGCACTGCATTCGCTCTGGCTACGACGCGGGTCGAGTGCCTCGCTGCCACATGCCGGACATGCGATCTGATATGCCATATCTCTTCTCCTCCTCGTTAGCGCAGTCCGTTAGCCTTTCTTGACGTGTTTCATCAAACGACGGCGTTTGCGGATCTGGCTCTGGGTCAGCTTGTTCTTCTTGCCTTCGAACGGGTTTTCCCCTTCCTGGAAGTCAATGTGGATCGGCGTACCCATGATCTTCAGTGATTTGCGGTAGTAGTTCATCAGGTAACGCTTATACGAGTCTGGCAGATCCTTGACCTGGTTACCGTGAATGATGATACGTGGCGGATTGTAACCACCGGCATGGGCATACTTCAGCTTCACACGGCGACCGCGAACCAGGGGCGGTTGGTGGTCATCCTGAGCCATCTGCATGATACGCGTCAGCAGCGACGTACTCACCCGACGGGTAGCCGACTGGTATGCTTCCTGAATGGATTCGAACAGGTGGCCCACACCGGTACCATGCAACGCCGAGATGAAGTGGATGCGCGCGAAATCGACGAAGCCGAGCCGACGTTCCAGATCCAGTTTGATCTGCTCCTTGACGTCCTGATCCAGACCATCCCACTTGTTGACAGCAATGACGATAGAACGGCCTGAGTGCAAGGTAAACCCGAGCAGGCTCAAGTCCTGATCGGAGATACCGTCACGGGCATCAATGACCAGAATGACGACGTTGGCGTCTTCAATCGCCTGCAGTGTCTTGACCACCGAGAACTTCTCGACCGCCTCGTAGACCTTTTTCTTCTTGCGCACGCCTGCGGTGTCGATGATCACGTACTGCTGCTCGTCACGCTCCATCGGGATATAGATGGAGTCGCGCGTGGTACCCGGCAGATCGAAGACGATGACGCGGTCTTCGCCCAGCATGCGGTTAGTCAGCGTGGATTTGCCGACGTTCGGGCGCCCGACAATCGCAAACTTGATCGGCAGATCGGCGAACGGTTGTGACACCTCTTCACCCTCTTCCTCGTCCGGTTCGAGCTCGTCGAGATCATCCCACTCGTCATCCCACTCATCAGCGTCGGCGTCGTCACCATCCGCCTGCTGCTGCAGCACTTCCAGATACGGGGTCAGCGCCTGCTCCAGCAAGCTGTGCACCCCACGACCATGGGCAGCCGCGATCTGGTAGATGTCGCCCAGTCCCAGCTCGTAGAAATCACCGACCACAGAGTCAGCGTCGATGCCGTCAGTCTTGTTCGCCACCAGGAACACTTTCTTTTGCTGACGGCGCAGGTGATGGGCGATGACGATATCACCGGGTGTCACACCGGCTCGCGCATCGACCAGAAACAGGACCACATCCGCTTCTTCAATGGCCAGCAGCGACTGCTCGGCCATCTTCAGCTCGATTCCTTCCTCGGAGCCGTCGATACCACCGGTATCGACGACGATAAATTCCATCTCGCCCACTTTGGCCTGACCATATTTGCGATCCCGGGTCAGCCCCGGAAAGTCGGCGACCAGCGCATCACGGCTGCGTGTCAGACGGTTGAACAGGGTGGATTTACCGACATTCGGACGACCCACCAGGGCTACAACTGGAGTCATAAAAGACCTCGATTTTTAAACGACAAAGGCTCCTGGTCGTTGACCAGGAGCCAGATTAATCACTCACCCGTGGTTATGGACGCTTTAGTGCGACCAAATCACCACTGCGAGTCTGAACATAGAGAACGTCACCATCGGCAACCGGCGCGACATATAAACCATCGCTGTCCAGTTCCTGCATCGACAGGATGCGGCCGCTGCTATTGTCGAGCCAGTAGAGATAGCCTTCGCCATCCCCCACCACAACATAGTTGCCGAACACCACAGGTGCGGTCACGTTACGGTAGGAGAGTTGGGTATTGGCCCACTCCTCACTGCCGTTACGACGGTCGATACCATAAATATGGCTGCGGGCATCTGTCAGGATCAAATCCGACGCCCCAACACCAATGTTCTGGTAGGCGCTGTATTTACGCTTCCACAGCTCCTCGCCACTGAGCAGTTTGCGGGCCATCAGCTGCCCATTGTAGGCCACGGCAAAGAGTTCATCGCCCACGACCACCGGCTGGGCGTCGACATCCACCATGCGCTCAAGTTCGGTCGCACCACGCGGTGAAGCCACGCGGGAGACATTGGCCAGCAGGCCGCTGTCCAGCAACACCACAGCCACACGACCATCGGCGCGACCGTAAATGACACCACCAGAAGCAATGACCGGCGTCGACTGGCCACGCAGCGTCAGACGCGGTTGATCATCCCCCGTGGTCCAGACGATATCGCCCTTTTCAACATCCAGGGCTACCATCTTGCCAGAGGTCGTCGCCACGACCAGTTTGCCGCTGTCAGCCACAGGGGCCGCCAGTACCTCGCCCGGCACAGACTGGCGCCACAGCAGTTCGCCAGTCTCCTGATCCAGAGCATAGACATAGCCATTTTCCGAACCGACGAACAACTTGCCGTAATAAGCGGTCATGCCACCGGAAAGTCGGCTGCTGCGCTTGTCACTGTTCTCGGGCTCGTCCGCGAGATCTTTTTTCCACTTGCGATCGCCGCTCATCTTGTCAAATGCAGCCACCACACCATCGCGTGATGCCGCGTAGACGAGATCGCCTGCCACGACCGGGCTTAATTGGGAGTAGTAGCTACCGACCCCATTTCCGACCGAGCGCGACCACAACTTTTCAGGCTTGAACTGGGAGTCGACCTGCGGCACCGGGGCCATCTTGACGACATCTTCCTCGGAATTGAACAGTGAACAGCCTTGTAGCGCTATCCCGGCAATCAGAGTCAGACCCAGACCTCTCAACCAGTTATGCATTCGTCTTCTCTTCAGTGGCAGGAGCCAGAGTCATCAACTCATCCAGCTTCATCTGCAATTCAGGATTCACCTTGCCATCCGCCTTGTCAGCTGCTTGCTGGTATGCCGCACGAGCCTTGTCGCGCTCACCTTGTTTCAGCAGCAGATCACCACGCGCTTCGGCAACCATGGCAGCATAGGCGCTATCTTTGACACTATCGAGCTTTTTCATACCGTCAACGGCTTTGCCTTGCTCACCCAATACACGCGCAAGACGAACCGTAGCCAGTGATTTGATATTGTCGTTCTTGCCTTCAGACACGCGCTGCAGTTCGCTCGCGGCCAGATCCAGCTTTCCCGCCTTGACTGCAGCCGCAGCCAATTGCAAACCAGCCAAATCAGCATACACGCTGCCTGCTTGATCCTTGATGAACGCATCTACAACCGGAAACGCTTTTTCATTTTGCAGTTCAAGCTGCTTGATGATCGCGGTGTAAGCTTCGGCACCGGCTTCCATCTGCCCCGCCTGATGTTCATTCCAGGCTCGCCAGCCGAACATACCGCCGAGGCCCAGCACGGCACCCAACAGAATCGCTTTGCCGTTCTCTTTCCACCACGCCTTTATCGCTTCGGCCTGTTGTTCTTCGGTGTTATAGATTTCCACGTCGTTATGCTCCTGTGCGGGCGGCCATCACCGCTGCCAGCTCGTCCTGTCTGACAGTCAGTTGCTCACCCTCTGCTCGCAAATACTTGATACCGACTTCGCCATTGGCAATTTCGGTTTCCCCCAGAATCAACGCTATCTCGGCACCTACTTTATCTGCACGCTTGAATTGCTTCTTGAAATTCCCGCCGCCACAGTGGGTCATAACACGCAACTGCGGCAACGCATTACGCAGCGATTCGGCCAACTGCATTGCGTTAACCAGCGCCGCGTCGCTACCGATGCAGACATAAACATCGACGGCTTTGGCAACCCCATCCGTTTTGCCAAGGGTTTCCAGCAATAACACCAGACGCTCCATGCCCATGGCAAAACCGACCGCAGGTGTAGCTTGACCACCCAACTGTTCCACCAGGCCATCATAACGACCACCGCCACAGACGGTACCTTGTGATCCCAAACTGTTGGTGACCCATTCAAAGACGGTGTAGTTGTAATAATCCAGACCACGCACCAGGCGCTCGTTGACCTCATAGGCAATGCCGGCCGCTTCGAGCAGGGCTTTCAGCCCGGCGAAATGGGCGCGCGTCGCGTCAGTAAAGTAGTCAGACAGGCGAGGCGCATCCGCCAGCAAGGTCTGGATGGCCGCATCCTTGGTATCGAGAACACGCAGCGGATTGGTATACATGCGTCGGCGGCAATCGTCATCCAGGCGTTCTTTGTGCTGTTCCAAAAATGCGACCAGCGCCTCACGATAACGCGCACGCTCCTCAGATGAGCCCAGCGTGTTCAGCTGCAGCGTCAAATGTTCACTGATGCCAAAGGCTTGCCACAGACGAGCCGTCAACATGATCAGCTCGGCATCAATATCCGGGCCGTTCAGGCCGAACACCTCGACGCCGAATTGATGGAACTGGCGATAGCGCCCTTTTTGCGGTCGTTCATGACGGAACATGGGGCCGATATACCAGACACGGCGTTCCTGGTTATAGGTCAGACCATGTTCAATACAGGCGCGAACACAACCGGCCGTGCCTTCGGGGCGCAATGTCAGACTGTCGCCATTGCGATCCTCAAAGGTATACATCTCTTTTTCGACGACATCGGTCACCTCACCAATGGCGCGCTGGAACAGGTGGGTCATCTCGACAATCGGCATCCGCATCTCGGAGTAACCGTAAGAGGCAACCACCTGTCTGAGGGTGGATTCGACCATCTGCCACAGTGGACTCTGCTCCGGCAGGCAGTCGTTCATACCGCGAATCGCTTGAATCTGTTTAGCCACGTTTAATCTCGAATGCAGTTGCTGGCTGGGAAAAAATTGCCCGCATTATAGGAAGTTTCATCAGCCAGGTAAAATAAAGGGAGCCAAGGCGACTCACTGGTCGCCTTGTTGCTAGATTTCGTCGATCTGGATGCGTTTACCTTCGTCCAGGCGAGCAACCCGGGCTCGAATACGCGCCTCCAGCTGATCCACCAGCTCCAGATTATCCAAACGGTCGACACGCACCCCCGCTTCGTAGAGCGCGCTCTTGCGGTTGGCCCCCGCCAGGCCGAGATCCGATACCAGCGCCTCACCGGGGCCATTGACCACACAGCCAATGATGGAGACGTCCATCGGCGTGGTGATGTCCTCCAGACGCTGCTCCAACGCATTGACCGTGGCAATCACATCGAACTCCTGACGTGAACAGGACGGACAGGCGATGAAGTTGATGCCTCGTGAGCGAATTCGTAACGACTTGAGAATATCGAAACCGACTTTCACCTCTTCCACCGGGTCGGCCGCCAGCGAGATACGCAGCGTATCGCCGATCCCGTCAGCCAGCAACATGCCCAGGCCGATGGCGGATTTGACCGCACCGGAACGAAAACCACCGGCCTCGGTGATTCCCAGATGCAACGGCTGTTCAATCTGTTTGGCCAGTAACCGGTAAGCATCCACCGCCAGAAAAACATCTGATGCCTTGACGCTCACCTTGAACTGGTCGAAGTTCAACCGGTCCAGTATATCGACATGACGCATTGCCGACTCGACCAACGCTTCCGCCGTCGGTTCGCCGTAACGATCCATCAAATCCTTTTCCAGCGAGCCGCCATTGACACCGATACGGATTGGAATAGCCAGATCGCGGGCACAATCCACGACCGAGCGGACCCGGTCTTCCTTCCCGATGTTGCCGGGGTTAATGCGCAAACAATCGGCACCATACTCTGCGACTTTCAACGCGATACGGAAATCAAAATGAATATCCGCGATCACCGGGATCGAAACCTGTTGCTTGATGAGGCGAAACGCTTCGGCGGCATCCATCGTCGGCACCGACACCCGGACCATGTCGGCGCCGGCACGTTCGATAGCACGAATTTGTGCCACCGTCGCTTCGACATCCGTGGTGCGGGTATTGGTCATGCTCTGAACCGAGATCGGTGCATCACCACCGACCGGTACCTTGCCAACCATGATCTGCTTGCTTGGGCGGCGCTTGATTGGAGAAGGGTGACTCATAGCTTAGTTCTGCAATGGCAATTGGAAACGGGCGACACGGCCAATCGGGAAACGTTTCATATCGACAGACTCACCCTTGAAGGTAATGAGTACATGCTTGGGCGCACCGACAGTCAGACGAAACGGCGCCTCGCCCTTCAGGCTCTCCTGCTGTCCAGACTTACGGGTTCCGGAAAGCAGCTTCTTGTTTTTGGCATCATAGACTTCCAACCAGCAATCACCGGTAAAGCGGATCTGCAAATCGCCGTCCATGGTAACAACCGCGTTATCTGTCGTAGCCACTGTCGTCACCGCAGCACTGGCAACGGCTTCAGTCACCACGGCGGTTGCAACAACTGCAGCAGAGGCCGCAGTCTGCGCGGAGGAGGCCGCAACGGCCGCAGAGCTAGCGACATTTGCAACTGGCGCCGTCTCGATAGCGGTACTGACGGCCGGGCTGACGGTGAGCGCTACGGCTTCACTGACCACAGGAGCCGGCGCGATAGTCACAGAGGCACTCGCTGCATTGAGCAAGGCCTTGTCATCCAGTTTGACGAGTTCCGGTTTCTCGGCCGGACGCCCCATGATCCAGAACAAGACACCCAGCCCAATCACAATAAACAGCAACCAGGAGAACAGGCGCAGCCGGTTTTCATTGGCTTCCAGGCGACGACGACCGGAGAAGCTGTGCATCTCGGCAAACGGCTTATCGACAAATCCCAACGTCTCGTAGGCGGCAACGACGTCGTCTTCAGAGATGCCAACCAAACGGGCATAGATCTTCAAATAGCCCCGGGTAAACGTGGTCGCGGTACGTTGATCAAAACGATCCTGCTCGATGTCACGAACCAGAGAAACTCGCAGATTCAGCCGGGAGGCGACCTCAGGTTGGCTTAGTCCCCGGGCTTCACGCGCTTCGCGCAATAATTTTCCCGGACTGACGGTCGCAGAGCTGGAATCGTGGTGTTCAATAGTCATTGTTCAAATATCTTCTGGCTTGATCTGATTTGGGGTATTGCTGCACCAGCTGACGGCCATATTTGTGCAGCATCGCAATTTCACCTTGGGCCTGAGCCAGTTGCAAGCGCAACCACAAGCTTTGGGCCGATTCCTTGCCACCAACGCTGTAACGCTTGAGATACGTTTCCGCCTTGGCTGGGTTGTTATCCATCAATGCCAGCTCACTGGCCGACAACAAGAGCTTGCCACGGCCTGGATTGTATCCGATGGCCTGGTCAAAGTACTGCGCTGCCTTTTTTTTGTCACCGGATTTCAGCGAGCACAGCGCAGCATTCTCGTAGGTATCATCCATCCGAACATATTTAGGCTGCTTCAGCGCCAGATTAAACTGCTCGTCGGCTTCCTTGTAACGCTTGTTCGCGCACAAGAAGGCACCGTAGTTGTTCATGGCATCCGCATTCGTGCCATCGCGCGCCAAGAGCTGGCGATAACTGCTCTCGGCAGACGTCAGATCGCCTACTGTCTGGTAGTAGTAGGCCTGAGTCAAATAAACATTCGGATTATCGGGGTCAAACGAGAGGGCTTTTTCAATATTTAACTTGGCTTGGGCCATATCACCCTTGCGCATATAACCCACAGCCAGGCTCAGTCGGGTCTTTGCTGCCGTCTTGTTGTCAACGCTGTTCTGAACCACTTCTTTGCCCACATAAGTGGTTTCCGTTACACAGCCGCTCAAGGCGGCCAGCATGGTCCCGACGATAAGAAGTTGTTTTTTCATGAATCGAGCATTAACGGACTGGATTTCAAAGCATTTTGACGGAAATCCCCTGCTCTTGCACCCGTTTTTTCAAGGTTCGCTTGGTTCTGTCGATCACGTCACCTACCAGCTGACCGCAGGCCGCATCGATATCATCACCTCGCGTCTTACGCACAATCACGGTATAGCCGTACTCCATCAACACCTTGGAAAACCGGTCGATGCGGCTGTTGCTCGGCTTGCCGTAAGGATTGCCCGGGAACGGATTGAACGGAATAAGGTTAATCTTGCATGGAGTATCTTTTAACAATTCGGCCAGTTCATGCGCCTGCTGCATATCATCATTGAAGTGATCTAGTAGCACATACTCGATGGTGACCCGCCCCTGATTGGCATTCGATTTCTCAAGATAGCGCCGCACGGCCGCCAAGAACGTCTGGATGTCGTACTTGTCGTTGATCGGCATGATCTCGGAACGCAAGGCGTCATTCGGCGCATGCAACGAAATAGCCAGTGCCACGTCGATCATATCACCTAACTTGTCCAGGGCCGGGACTACGCCTGAGGTCGAAAGCGTCACGCGGCGCTTGGAGAGGCCAAAGCCGAAGTCATCCAGCATCAGCTCCATGGCCGGCACCACGTTCGCCAAGTTAAGCAATGGCTCACCCATGCCCATCATGACAACATTGGTGATAGGACGTTTGCCAGTCTCCTTGGAGAAGCCAATCACTTGGGCTGCGCGCCATACCTGACCGATAATTTCCGACACCTTAAGGTTTCTATTGAAACCTTGTTGTGCCGTCGAGCAGAACTTGCATTCCAATGCACACCCGACCTGAGAAGAAACGCACAGCGTCGCGCGGTCATCTTCAGGAATGTAGACGGTCTCGACTTCCTGATCACCGACCAGCATGGCCCACTTGATGGTACCGTCACTGGAGCGTTGTTCACGGCTGATCTCCGGAGCACGAATTTCGGCAATCGCACTGAGCTTCTCGCGTAGCACCTTGTTTACATTGGTCATCTGAGAGAAATCATCACACCCGAAGTGATAGATCCACTTCATGATCTGATCGGCTCGAAACGGCTTTTCACCCATTTCGGCAAACAAAGCTCGCAGCGCCTTGCGATCCAGATCCAGCAGATTGATTTTGGTGTCGCTCATGATTTACTCCGGGAAAACCCAACTAACTTTGACAATACCCAGCTCACAACGGGTGGACGCCGAGAAGGGCGCGCATTGTACAAATTTTACCACTGCCTTTCCACTTACGCTTTATATGGCTTCTACACAGACTTTCGCGGATAAAAAGCGGGAGGCTCTATGCCTCCCGCGTCTTTGATCTGACACATCACTCATCGGGTGCGGATGCAGATATCCTCATCCGAGAAGAAATAGGCAATTTCCCGCTCTGCTGAGGTTACGCTATCTGAACCGTGTACGGCATTTTGCTGTACCGAGGCCGCATAGTCAGCGCGGATGGTTCCCGCTTGTGCTTTCTTGGGATCCGTGGCACCGATCACTTCCCGATGGCGGCGGATGGCATCCTCGCCCTCCAGTACCTGCACCATGATGGGACCAGAGGTCATGAACTTGATCAACGGGTCAAAAAAAGGCTTCCCCTTGTGTTCAGCATAAAAACCTTCAGCCTGTTCCCGGGTCAGATGCAACATTCTCGCGGCAATGATGCTCAGCCCGGCGTTTTCAAAGCGGTGGTAGATGTCACCGATCAAATTACGGCCCACTGCGTCGGGTTTGATGATGGAAAAAGTGCGTTCTAGCATGGCGTGATCCTTTCAAGACCAGAATTGTTATCAGCGTTGCTCGCCGATTATATGGTAATCGCGAGCAATAACATGTGCGCTTGTTACCTTTTCTTAAAAGTTTTAACGCCTGAGCAATAATTGCTGACAGCTGGTGCCCTGTCACCGCCGTTTGCCGCACGACCGAGAGCGCTTCTCGTCCCTTCGGGCGTTTGCTACCCTTGTCGCCAATAGTTCCGGCCCGGACCTTTCCCCTGCGCGCCGGTATCACGGAGGAGAACATGCTCGAACACATCAACGCAGGCTTGATCGGTTACGGCTATGCCGGTCGGACGCTGCATGCCCCGCTGCTCAATGCCACGGCAGGTATTCATTTACACTCCATCGTCTCCCGCGATGGCGATAAAGTCCGCGCCGAATGGCCACAAGTGCAGCATCGTATTGATGCCGAGCAACTGCTTGCAGATCCCGATATTGACCTCGTCGTGATCGCTACCCCCAACGACACCCACTTCCCGCTCGCCAAGGCGGCATTGCTTGCCGGCAAGCATGTCGTCATCGACAAACCGTTCACGCTGGATAGCCGTGAGGCGCGGCAACTCATTGCCCTTGCCCACGAACAGGATCTGCAGCTATCCGTCTTCCATAACCGCCGCTGGGATGCTGATTTTCTGACATTACGCCAGCTGATTGGCAGTGGCGAATTAGGCGAGGTCTTGTACCTGGAGTCGCACTTTGACCGTTACCGGCCGCAGGTGCGCGATCGCTGGCGCGAGCAGGCGGTACCCGGAAGCGGTCTTTGGTACGATCTGGGCGCTCACCTGCTGGACCAGACCTTGCAACTATTCGGTGAGCCGGAAAGCCTGTGGCTGGACTTGGCTCACCAGCGCCCGGGCGCCAAGACCGACGACTTCTTCCATGCCATCTTGCAATACGGTGAGCGCCGGGTGGTGTTGCATGCCAGTACCCAGGTGGTTGCCCATGCTGCACGCTTTACGGTTCACGGCTCGCTGGGTTCGTATAGCAAGCAGGGGCTGGATAGCCAAGAAGAGCAGCTGAAGCAAGGCATGTCACCGCTGGATCCACAATTCGGGCTCGATGCGCGTCCTGGTCGGCTGACCACGCTGCAAGGTGACAAGGAGCGCGTTCAGGACCTCAGCAACATCCCGGGTCGTTATCTGACGTTCTACCAAGGCATGGCCGAAGCCATTCAACGTGGTACGCCTGCACCGGTCCAGGCCGAAGAGGCATTGAAGGTGATGGAGCTCATCGAGCTGGGATTGCGCAGTGCGCGCGAAGGCCGCCGCCTCACGCCGGGCCAGCTGGACAGCGTGATTCAGAGTGCACGCACGACCCCGCCACCGCGGCAACCGATATCGGAAATGGTGCGGCCGCGCCCATTGCCGATTGCCAATCGCCCGACCAGTACGGTGTCAACCAATAATGCATCGCCGGCGACCGCTCGTCCTGCCACTGTGGTCAGCCCGCAGCCGGCTGCGCGCGTGCCCACGCCTGTCAGCAGCAGGCTGGAGACGCCCGCCATTCACCCGAGGACGCCCCCTGAAGCGTCCCCGGTGAGTGAGCGGGCGATGTTCCGTCAGCCAGGCCCATTAGACAAGAGTCGCGACAGTGTGCCGCAGTTTGCTACCGCCGGTGCAGCACAGTCGCCTCAGCGACCCACGCCTTCACCGCAGCAAGCCATACCCGCTCAGCCCCCAGTCACCGGGACTTCATCCCGGCCCGGATCGCCACAACCCGGTGGTTACCGATTTGGTTTGACCACAGGGCCCGGACTGGCCGCCGGCCATAGCGACGAACCGGCTGAACCCAAGCTGGATCTCAGCCATCTGGACCCGATCCCCGAGCAGAATGAACCTAAGTTGGGGACCCCCGTGGTGACGCGTGCCCAGCCCCCGGGGAGGCCGTCGACTGAGCCCGAGATTTTGCTGCCCGAGCTCACTCCGGCCAGTCTGCTCGCCAGCGAACGCAAGGCTGCTCCTCTCCCGAGCCGAACCCCGTTGCCCCATCTGAGCGTGCGCGATGAGGACGTCGAGGATGACGATCTGCCCCCATTCAGTGCCAGTTAGAGCGGTATAGACTCTCGCTTATGACAAGGGACGCTGATGCGTCCCTGGTCATGAATAGCTGGTCACCTTCGCTTACGACGCATGTTCTACATCTTGTAACCAGTTAGCCAGCGTCACCATCCCCAACGCGGTCGCCCCCGGTGCCCACAGGTGATTGCCGTTATCACAGAACGCAGCGGCCAGATCGAGGTGCAACCATCCCGCACCATCGGCAGGAACAAAACGCGACAGAAACCCGGCGGCATTCGACGCCCCGCCTGGTCCCCCCCCTTTGACCGGCCTCGAGTTGGCCGTGTCCGCATAATGAGATGGACACTGCTGACGGTGCCATGGTTCGAGCGGCAATGACCAGAACGGCTCCTGTGCCCGTTCGGCATGGGCCAGAAAAGCCTGCTGCGCCGGTTTATCCAACGCAAAGATGGCATGATAGTTTCCACCCAATGCCATATAGGCCGCACCGGTCAGGGTCGCCGCATCCAGAATACGCGTGGCACCGCTCTCCACTGCCGCCAGCAAACCATCGGCCAGCACCAGACGCCCCTCGGCATCCGTATTGACAATTTCAACACTGACACCGTTGCGATAATGCAGGATCTCACCAAGCTTGCAGGCCTGCTCGTTAACCAGGTTCTCGGCACAGCAGAGTATCAGCTTCACCCGTTGCGTCAGCCCCTGGGTGATGGCATAACCAAGCGCCCCGGCAAGCAGCGCCGCCCCGCCCATGTCCGATTTCATCGTCAGCATCCCCTCAGAACTCTTGAGGCTGTAGCCTCCCGAATCGAAGGTAATGCCCTTGCCGACCAGACAGGTGCTCACAGGGGCACGCCGATCACGTGTTGGATTAAAATCCAGCTCCAGCATCACGGGCGCTTGTGCCCCCGCGCGCCCGACTGCATGCAAACCGACCCACCCGGCTTCAAGCAAGGCATCCCCCTTGAGCAGGCGATGAGTAATCAACCCTGGAGCCAACTCACTGAGAAACGTCACCGTCTCCAGCGCCAGCTCCAGTGGGCCTAACGCATCAGGTGACGCATTGGTCAGCTTGCGCACCCAGTTGGCACAGAACAAACGCTGTTCCAACATCTGCAAAATCTCATCCGGTGCGTCGGCCCAGCGCAGCGTGACCTCGCCCTTGCTGAGCATAAAACCTTGGGCAAAGGCCCATTGCAGTGACGGCGTCCAGGCTCCGGTCAGTTGCACCTCACGTAAGCCCATATTGGCCAGACGACGCGCGGCTTGCTGAATTTGCGAGGCCTCGCTGTGGTGAATCATCCACCCTGCTGTGGCATGACTTAGCAGGGCGGCCTCTCCCCACTCCGCCGGGGCCGGCTTCGGCGAGAGCTGGACCTGCATCATTTTGCCGTCACCTCAAGCAACCAGCGCGCTATGGTTCGCACGCCATGTCCCTTGCCACCGGGCGCCCACAGGTCGTTACCATTCTTCTGGTAGGAGGCAGACAAATCCATGTGCATCCAATCGACATCCGCCGGGACAAAACGCGACAGGAAGGCCGCGGCCGTGGTGGCCCCCGCCGTTCCTTCAGCGGAAGCGACGTTACCCAACTCGGCGAAACTGGAGGTTAGCTGTGCCAAATGCCATGGTTCCAGCGGCAGCGCCCAGGCCTTCTCATTGACCGCCTTGGCGAAATGACACAACTGCTGGGAGCGCGCCTCATCCAGGCTGAATACCGCATGATAATCCCGCCCCAAGGCCATTTTTGCCGCACCGGTCAGGGTCGCCGCATCCAGAATGTGCTTCGCACCGCTATCGGCGGCACACAGCAGTCCATCGGCCAGCACCAGTCGACCTTCTGCATCGGTATTGAGAATTTCAACCGAGACACCATTGCGATAGGTGAGGATGTCTCCCAACTTGAAGGCATGGCCGCTGACCAGGTTTTCAGCACAGCACAGGAAGAGCTGCACCCGCTGATTCAAGCCTTGCCGAATCGCCAGCGCCAGAGCCCCGCTGACCATGGCGGCGCCCCCCATGTCCGATTTCATCGGTAACATGTTATCCGAGCTCTTGAGGCTGTAGCCGCCGGAGTCGAAGGTAATCCCCTTACCGACCAGACAGGCCGCCACCGGTGCCTGCGCATCACCACTAGGATTGAAATCCAGCTTCAGCAGCACAGGGGCTCTCACACTGCCACGACCAACCTGGTAGATGCCGACATGGCCCTGTTCAAGCAGGGCATCACCACTGATGATCTCGAAACTGACCTTCTCCCATGCCTGACGCGCGATAAAATCGGCGGCCTGCTCGGCCAGGGACTGCGGATAGATCTCCTCTGGTGTGCCATTGGTGATCTGGCGTACCCAGCGCGTTGCCTCCAGCAAAGAGTCCAACTGTTTCTGCTCCTCGGCGGGCATGTCTCCCAGATAGAGACTCTGACCGGCACGCGGGTTGTAGAACCCCTGATAGAAGGCATAACGACGTTCCAGATCCCACTCGGTGCCGGTCAGCGCCAGCTGTTTGATCCCCTGGGCATCCAGACGGCGGCCCGCACGCTGGATTTGGCGCAAGCGCTCTGCTTCGTCTCCATTGAGGTGAATGGCAACCCCATTTTGATTAAAACTGGTCAGGGCCTTATCACCCCACTGGGCGTCGGCGGCATGGTCAGTAAGCATGACTTTCATGATGGCGGACATAATCTTTGATAATTCCTGTTCTAGGCGGTGAAAAACAATGAAGGCCATCCCTTGCGGGGATGGCCTTACTCTATTCTGCTTGCTGCGTGCTTGCCACCATCATCACCCTATCAGTGACGTTCGGAAGCCAGATTAATCGTGTAGCGGGGGATTTCGACCACCAGATCTTCATCACTGACTCTGGCCTGACAACTGAGGCGCGACTCAGGCTCCAGCCCCCATGCCTTGTCTAGCATATCGTCTTCCAGCTCATCACTGGGCTCCAGCGAATCGAACCCCTCACGCACAACACAGTGACAGGTGGTGCAGGCACACGACTTCTCGCAGGCATGCTCAATCTCGATATGATGGCGCAGCGCGACATCCAGGATGGTCTCACCGGGTTGTGCCTCAACGGCCAGTCCATCAGGACAGAGGGTTTCATGAGGCAGAAAAATGACCTTTGGCATATCACACCTTATCTATCTGTTGCCCTTGCAGGGCCTGACGAATTGAAGCGTCCATTCGGCGCGCAGCAAAATCCGCGGTAGCATGATCGACCGCGGAAATCGCGGCTTGGATCGCCTCCGGATCGGCGCCATTGCGGCTGGCCAGCAAGTTAGCCAATGCAGTCTCAATTACAATGCGATCGCCCCGTTCCAACAGTGCCGCACCATCTGCTTGCAGCGCTTGTTGCACGCTCTCCAGAACACGATCGGCCTCAACCTGCTGCTCGGCCAGCATGCGGGCCGCGACGTCCTGCTGAGCATAGCGTAACGAATCGCGCAACATAGTGGCGATCTCCAGCTCACTCAGGCCGTAGGAGGGCTTAACCTCGATTGCCGCCTGCACCCCAGAGCTCTTCTCCAGTGCGCTGACCGACAACAAACCGTCGGCATCCACCTGGAAGGTGACCCGAATATGGGCTGCACCCGCAGCCAGTGGCGGAATGCCACGCAGGGTAAAACGCGCCAGAGAGCGGCAATCGGCTACCAGCTCGCGTTCCCCCTGCACCACATGAATGGCCATCGCGGTCTGACCATCCTTGAACGTGGTGAACTCCTGAGCACGAGCCACAGGAATGGTGGTGTTACGCGGGATAATCTTCTCGACCAAGCCACCCATGGTCTCCAGGCCCAGCGACAGTGGAATCACGTCCAGCAACAACATCTCGCTGTCCGGCTTGTTGCCAACCAGCACATCCGCCTGGATCGCCGCACCGATGGCCACGACCCGATCCGGATCCAGGCTGGTCAATGGCGGCCGATTAAAAAACTCGCCCACTCGTTGACGCACCAACGGTACTCGCGTCGAGCCACCGACCATCACCACTTCACGAACCTCGTCGGACTCGATGCCGGCATCCTTGATGACTCGCCGGCAGGCTTGCAATGTCTTGCGCACCAGCGGTTCAATCAAGGATTCAAATTGCTGGCGAGTCAGCTGCCCCTGCCAGCCGGCGAAGCTGACCAGGGTAGAATCGGCATCACTCAGCGCGACCTTGCTCACGCAGGCCAGGTCGAGCAGCATGCGTTGCTGCTCCGGAGACAAGTTGGCATCGCTGACGCCAGCCTGTTCGCGGATCCAGTCCGCCAGCAGATGGTCGAAATCGTCGCCACCCAGTGCCGAATCGCCACCGGTGGCCAACACTTCAAATACACCGCGATGCAAACGCAGGATCGAGATATCGAAGGTACCGCCGCCCAAATCGTAAACGGCAATGACACCTTCTTGGCCAGAATCCAGCCCGTAGGCCACGGCTGCCGCGGTCGGCTCATTCAACAGACGCAACACATGCAAACCGGCTAATCTGGCTGCATCCTTGGTGGCTTGGCGTTGAGCATCGTTGAAATAGGCTGGCACAGTGATAACGACGCCATCGAGTTCTGCTTCAAGTGTCGTGCTGGCACGCTGCGCCAGGGCACGCAAGATCTCGGCCGAAACTTGCACCGGGTTGACCGCACCCTGAATGGTTTCGACTTGTACCATGCCGCTATCGCTGGCACTGAACTGATAAGGCAGGCCGACGGCAGACACATCCTGCATGGCCTTACCCATCAGACGCTTGATCGATGACAGGGTATTTCGCGGGTCGAGCGCCGCTTCATTCCGGGCCAGCAGGCCGACGCGCACGCCGTCTTGCTGGTAATGTACGACCGATGGCAGCAAATGTTCGCCGCTGGCATCCGCCAGCGTCTCGGCGACACCACTGCGCACGACTGCAACCAGCGAGTTGGTTGTCCCCAAATCGATGCCCACAGCCCATTTATGTTGATGTGGAGCTGCACTGAGCCCCGGTTCGGCAATATGCAGTAATGCCATCAGGTTACAAATCCATTAATGAGTCTTCGAGGCGACTGAGTTCATCACGCAGCTTGCGTACAAATTTCAACTTGCGAATCAGGTCGGCCGCATCCATCCACTGCGCTGCGTTGAACGCTGTTTCCAACTGTTGACTCAGACGTTTATATTCACTGCTAATTCGCTGTTCAAATACCGGAATCGCGGCATCAGGATCGGCGTGTTCACGCAACGCCTCCAGCTCTTCACGCCACTCCAGTTGCTGAAGCAAAAACGTAGTGTCTTGCAGTGTCTGCTGCTCACCACGGATATCCAGCCCCTGCAACGACAGCAGGTACTCTGCGCGGCTTAACGCATCCTTCAATGTCTGGTAAGCGCTATTGATTTCGGCCGCGTGCTGCAGCGCCTGCAGGCGTTCTGACTCCGGCGCGGCGGCAAAGCGGTCGGGATGATATTGTTGCTGTAATGCCCGATACCGCTCTGCCAACAGCGCGGTATCCAGCATCAATTGCGGAGGAAGCTGAAACAGCTCGAAATAGTTCACCATGCACTCACACTCATGGAGAGTTCAGACCGTGAAGCTTTCGCCGCAGCCGCACTCCCCTTTGGTATTCGGGTTGTTAAATTTAAAGCCTTCATTCAGGCCTTCTTTGACAAAATCCAACTCGGTGCCGTCCAGATAGATGAGGCTTTTGCCATCGACAATGATGTTGACGCCTTCGACACTGAAAACTTCGTCCTCAGCCTGTAACTCATCGACAAATTCCAGCACGTAAGCCATACCGGAGCAGCCAGAAGTCTTGACTCCCAGCCGTAATCCAATGCCTTTGCCCCGGCTCTGCAGGAACTTCTTGACCCGCTCGGCGGCGGCGTGCGTCATGCTGACTGCCATTACTCATCTATCCTTCTTGCTTACCACTTATTCGAGGCCTTTCTTCTTACGATAATCCGCGATGGCGGCCTTGATGGCATCCTCCGCCAGGATCGAACAGTGGATTTTAACCGGCGGCAACGCCAGCTCTTCGGCGATATCGGTATTCTTGATGGCCTGGGCCTCGTCCAGCGTCTTGCCCTTGACCCACTCAGTCACTAATGAGCTGGATGCGATCGCAGAGCCACAACCATAGGTTTTGAACTTGGCATCTTCAATCACGCCATCCGCGCTGATTTTAAGCTGCAATTTCATCACATCGCCGCAGGCGGGAGCACCCACCATGCCGGTTGCAACATCCGGATCATTTTTGTCAAACGAGCCCACGTTACGCGGGTTTTCATAATGATCAATGACTTTTTCACTGTACGCCATGACTCACCTCCAACTAACTGCATCCTTCCGGATTAGTGATGAACCCACTCGACCTTGGTCAGATCGACGCCTTCCTTGAACATATCCCACAGGGGTGAAAGCTCCCGCAGGCGTCCGATCGCATCGTTGATCAACGACACGGCATAATCGATCTCCTCTTCGGTAGTAAAACGACCGATAGAGAAGCGAATGGAGCTGTGTGCCAGCTCGTCGTTCAGCCCTAGCGCGCGCAGCACATAAGAAGGCTCAAGGCTGGCCGAAGTACACGCAGAACCAGAAGAGACCGCAAGATCCTTCAATGCCATGATCAGGGACTCACCTTCGACATAGGCAAAGCTGACGTTGAGGTTGCCAGGTACCCTGTGCTCCAGGTCACCATTGACATAGACCTCTTCAATACCCTTGATGCCGTTCCATAGCCGATCCCGGAGGGCGCAAATGCGCGCGTCTTCGGCGACCATCTCCAGCTTGGCAATGCGGAATGCCTCGCCCATGCCGACGATCTGATGCGTTGGCAAGGTGCCGGAACGCATACCCCGTTCATGTCCGCCACCATGCATTTGTGCTTCGAGGCGCACACGCGGCTTGCGGCGAACGAACAGAGCACCAATGCCTTTAGGTCCGTAAATTTTGTGTGCAGACATCGACAACAGGTCAATTTTCATCGCCTCGACATCGACGGGGATCTTGCCGCAACTCTGGGCGGCATCAACATGGAAAAATATCTTGCGCGCACGGCACAGCTCACCGATGGCGGCCACATCCTGGATAACACCGATTTCGTTGTTGACGTGCATCAAGCTGACCAGGATGGTGTCGTCACGCATCGCTGACTCGATTTGCTGCAACGAGACCAGACCATTCGGTTGCGGATCCAGGTAGGTCACCTCAAATCCCTCACCCTCAAGATAACGGCAAGGGTCAAGCACCGCCTTGTGTTCCGTCTTGCAGGTAATGATGTGTTTGCCCTGCTTCTGGTAAAAATGCGCAATGCCTTTGATGGCCAGATTGTTGGACTCGGTAGCACCGGAGGTAAAAACAATCTCCCGGGGATCGGCGCCGATTAAATCGGCAATATGATTACGCGCCTCGTCCACAGCCTCTTCTGCCTGCCAGCCAAAACGGTGCGAGCGAGAGGCCGGGTTGCCAAAGGTGCCATCCAGAGTCAGGCATTGCATCATCTTCTCGGCAACGCGGGGATCCACCGGCGTCGTTGCTGAATAGTCCAGATAAATCGGCAGCTTCATTACTCAATTACCTCGATTTCGTAAAGTGGTCACATCAGCCCAGCTGAACAGAAACGCTCATGGCGTCCACGTCTAGCTTATGGGCTACCACATGTGCCACCTGTTTTTGCTTGTCCTGACGTTCGGCAATCTGTTTCACTTCGGCTTGACGCACCAGTTCGCCGAGCGTGATCTCGTCGAGAAAATGACTGATTCGGTCACTCAAATCACGCCATAAGGAATGGGTCAGACAACGGGTTCCACCCTGACAGCCCTGCTCGCCATGACAGCGGGTGGCTTCAACAGACTCATTCACCGCTGCGATGACCTTGCTGATGGATATGTCATCAGCCGACAAGCCGAGACGATACCCACCGCCTGGTCCCCGCACACTGGCCACCAGACCTTGCTTGCGCAACTTTGAAAACAGCTGTTCCAGGTATGAGAGCGAAATACCCTGCCGCTCGGAGATATCGGCCAGCGGAACCGGCCCCTGCTCAGCATGCAAGGCCACATCCAGCATGGCAGTTACGGCATAACGTCCTTTCGATGTCAGTCTCATGGCTTGGCAACCCTCATTGTTCACTCTGGGTACATCTTTCCATACCTGACTTTTTTGGTCAAGTATATAACCCTCAATTGAACTCAGGTATTACGTCGCCCCTTCTGTACCGCGGTTAAAATACCCCGCAGTATGTTCAGTTCTTGGCTATCCGGCCGGCAGCGATTGAACAAACGTCGCAACTTGCCCATCACCTGACCAGGATGATCTGGTCGCAGGAAAGTGATATCGCGAAGCGTCTGCTCCAGATGGATATAGAAGCGATCCAATTCTAACTGTTGCGGATAGACTTGTTCCTCATCAATCTCAGCGACGTTCGCCTCTGCCGCCAGAGCGTGCATGCGGATCTCGTAACACAGGGTCTGCACAGCCATGGCCAGATTTAATGAGCTGTATTGCGGATTGGCGGGGATGCAAACATGGTAGTGACACTGCTGCAACTCATCATTCGTCAAACCGGTACGTTCACGGCCAAAGACGAATGCCACTTTGTGCTGACGCGCCTCCTGGATCGCCTGTGCCCCAGCCTGACGCGGATCGAGCAATGGCCACTCCAGCGTACGGCTACGTGCACTGCTACCGATAACCAGACCACAGTCGGCAACCGCCTCACTCAATGTGGGCACGATCCGCAAATTGGCCAGCACATCCACAGCGCCAGCCGCCATCGCGGTCGCGCGCCCATCGGGCAACTCTGCGGGGTCGACAAGCACCAGATCATGGATCCCCATCGTCTTCATGGCCCGGGCGGCGGAGCCGATATTGCCAGAGTGAGAGGTATTAACCAGAACGATGCGAATATTGTCCAACATGATGACAGCTGATGACTAAACAGGGCGCACGATGGTACCACGCCACAACTGGGTTGTCTCACCTGTTGCCCAAAAGGGATATGGGAAAGCGCTGTGCAAAACGTGCCGTTTCCCGTCACCGTTTATCGCCCCCTCAGGGCTGAGGAACGGCCAGACCTCGTTGCACAAAACTGGCAAAGTCCTGCAATCCATACCTTAAGACTGACGGCAATATTGTTAAATCAATACTGTCCATCAAGTTCTTGACCTCCAACCCGAGCTCGGTGTCACCTTCGATACGCAAACGCCGCTGGAAAAACAGGCTATCCGGATCCTCTTTACGCCCGGCAATCAACACCAAATCGTTGAGTTCAGCGGAAAAGGTCACATCAACGTGCGGCGTCTTTTCCGCAATCACCAGCCGCGAGTCGGCATAAGAAATAAACCAGACCAGTTGCAAATCTCTTACCTCGATTTGCAACCAGCGGCCGGTCAGAAATTCGAAATCGCCGTCTGCCAGCGCTTCGCTGAATATGGTCGTCAGCAAGGAACCCATCATCTTTTGTTGTAGCGCGAACGGTAGCCAGCGCGCGGGGGCGCGCAGCAAAGAAGGCGCCTTGCGGACCAAGTGACTATGCAGTTGATTAAACACGTGAGTTGTCTCCTGTCATTTGTTGCGCATCTAATCATATTTCAAGCGGGTAAATTCTGTTGAAAATCAACTTTATTCGGCTCGCGGGATGAAAACTGCCTCAAGTCAAAACATAGCTCCACCAGGCTGATTAAAATCGCCATCACGAAATTGTGGAGCACCTGTATGGAATTACTCTGTCCTGCCGGAAACCTGCCGGCCTTGAAGGCCGCTATCGATGGTGGCGCCGACGCGGTTTTCATCGGCTTTAAGGATGATACCAACGCGCGGCATTTCGCTGGCCTCAACTTTGATGACAAAAAGTTGCAACGTGCAGTCGACTATGTACACCAGCACGGCCGCAAGCTGCATGTTGCCATTAACACCTTTGCTCATCCCGGGGCGACAGAACGCTGGCAAAAGGCGGTCGATAAAGCCGTCCAGCTGGGTGCAGATGCGTTGATCATTGCCGACATTGCAGTTCTCGACTATGCCTATCGCCACTACCCCCATGTCGAACTGCATCTCTCAGTCCAGGCCTCGGCAACCAATGCCGCCGCGATCCGTTTCTATCAGCAAGCCTTCAATATTAAACGGGTTGTGTTGCCGCGTGTGCTGTCGATCCACCAGGTCAAACAGCTGTCACGAGAAACCAGCGCCGAGCTCGAAGTCTTTGCTTTTGGCAGTCTGTGCATCATGGCCGAAGGTCGCTGCTACCTCTCGTCCTATCTGACCGGCGAGAGTCCTAACACCGTCGGTGCCTGTTCTCCGGCCCGTTTTGTCCGCTGGCAAGAAACAGCCTCCGGACTTGAGTCACGGCTCAACGAAGTACTGATCGATCGCTACGCCGCCGGGGAGAACGCGGGTTACCCCACGTTGTGCAAGGGGCGTTACCGGGTGGATGGCCACCTGTTTCATACCCTGGAAGAGCCAACCAGCCTGAATACGCTCTCATTGCTGCCAGAGCTGTTTGCCTGTGGTGTCAAGTCGGTCAAGATTGAAGGCCGACAACGCAGCCCGGCCTATGTGGAACAGGTAACACGTGTTTGGCGTGCCGCCATCGATTGCTATCTGGAAGATCCACAACGTTATCAGGTCGCAACGGCTTGGGACCAACAACTGGCCTCCGTATCCGAAGGCAGTCAAACCACCTTGGGCGCTTACCACAAACAGTGGCAGTAACAGGAATAGCGAGATGAAAATATCATTGGGTCCCCTACTCTATTTTTGGCCCAAGGGCGATGTCGAAACACTGTATCAACAGGTGGCCGAATCAGACGCTAACATCATCTACCTTGGCGAAACCGTATGCAGCAAACGGCGTGAACTTAAGCTCGGTGACTGGCTGGAGATTGCCACAGCACTTCGCCAGCATGGCAAAGAAGTCGTACTGTCGACGTTGGCACTCATCCAGGCACCCTCCGAACTGAACGAGGTGAAGCGGTGGCTGGATAATGGTGAATTGCAGATAGAGGCTAACGACATGGGCGCCATACAATTAGCCCATGAAGCCGGTTTGCCATTTATCTGTGGCCCGGCCATCAACTGCTATAACGCCGATGTCATAGCGTTATTGCTTCAGCGTGGCATGACGCGCTGGGTCATGCCTGTCGAGTTATCGCGCGACTGGCTGCAGAAGGTACTGCAGGAGTGTGCCGCACGCGGTTTGCGGGATCGCTTTGAGGTGGAGTTGTTCGCCTACGGCCAGCTCCCGCTGGCTTACTCGGCTCGTTGCTTCACCGCCAGAGCCGAGAATCGGCCGAAAGATCAGTGTGAGCTGGCATGCCTTGCTTACCCATCAGGCCGCGTAGCCGAGAGCCAGGAAGGTCAAGCCGTATTCGTACTCAATGGTATACAAACCCAGTCCGGCTACTGTTATAACCTGCTGAACGATATCGACAGCATGCACGGCCTGGTCGACATCATCCGTCTGAGCCCACAAGGAGCGGATTTCCCTGCTTGGATTCAGCGTTTTCATCAGGCGGCGACCACAGGTCAGGCCCCGCGTTATGCAGCAGCTTCCAGGGAGTGTAACGGCTATTGGCACCGCATTGCCGGCATGCTGCAGGCAGAATAAAAGACAAAGGCCCGACATTATCGGGCCTTGCTTGTAAACCGATACCGGCTTACATCACCTCATCGTCATCCGCTTTTTCCAAAGACGGATCGAGCAATCCCAACTCCAGCATGGCATATCGGTACTCGATGAAATCATAGATATTGCTGGCCATCGATAACTTAAAATAACTGGCCGCGCGCTTGACCTGTCCTTGAGCTAGATACACCTTGCCCAGATAGAAATAGGCCTCGCATAGCCGCTCCGCCAACTCTTTATTCGACTCGCTCTGTTGGGCAACCATCTGGAAAAAATCACTTTCCGCTTGCTCGCCAGCCACCACGCCAACGATATTCCAGCCCCACTCATTGCCCGCATGCTGCTTGTAACGACGCTGCAGATCCTGCAGAGCTCGGTCAGCATTGACATTTCGTTCAGCCATGTACAACCAGAGCACCCGATATGGATCTTCCGGGCGACGACGGTAAAACTCCGACAAATCCTGAACGGCCATGGCCGGCCGCTTCCCGTAGTAAAGGGCTATACCTCGGTTTAGATAGGCATAATCATAATCTGGTGCCAACTCCAACGCTGAATCAAACGCCTCATATGCCTCATCAAAGCTCTGCTGCTGCGTCAGATAGACACCGATAAAATTGTAGGCCTCAGCGAAATCCGGCCGCTCGCGCAGCGCTCGGCTGAAATCAATCCGGGCCATAGTGCGGAGACCAACGCGGTCGAACATGACGCCACGCTCATAAAACAGCTCCGCCCGCTGATCCGGATTCAGATCGGGCGAGGAAAGCATCTGCCCCAGCTTGGCCAGCGCCAGTTCGCTTTGATAACTAATCTGCTGCGGTACGGCCAATGTTGCCAGGGGAACATCTTCGCCGCCCGAAACCTGTTTACTTCCTTGTGTGCTGCTGCAACCGGACAATACCAGCAACACCGAGACCCAGCCGAGCCAGGCCATCTGTTTCCTGCGATTCAATATCGACTCCAAAACCTGAGCAGGTTTGATGTCCTTAATGTTACGAGGCGGCACGCGGTTTGTCATGCGAAGATACGCGTTATCAGCGGACGGATGCCTCTTTATGGTGACAATCACGCAACCCAGCGCAGTGATGCGGGCTATAGAGCCGGCGTTGACGTTCATCACTGGTTAATTGACCACCAGAATGAAAAAACCCCGCCAAGGCGGGGTTTTAATATCACAGTGATTCGACACCACTGTCGTCCTTTTCGACTTCCACTGGTAGCAGGTGCTCGCGCTTGACCTTCAGGTACATGGCCCAGGCACTGGCAACATAGATAGAGGAGTAGGTACCAAAGCCAATCCCGATCAGCAGTGCCGTGGCAAAACCATGAATCAAGGCGCCACCCATCACAAACAGTGCCACCACGGTAAACAGCGTGGTACCGGATGTGATCAGGGTCCGGCTCAGTGTCTCGGTCATCGAGATATCGAGAATTTCACTCATCTCGCCCTTGCGCAAACGGCGCGCATTCTCCCGGACCCGGTCAAAGACCACTATGGTGTCATTCAGTGAATAGCCGACTACGGTCAGCACCGCTGCCAGTACCGTCAGGTCAAACTCCAGCTGCAACCAGGAGAAGACGCCCAGCGTGACCAGCACGTCGTGCGCCAGCGATAGTACAGCACCGGTCGCCATCCGCCACTCGAAGCGAAAACCAACGTACGCCAGTATGCATAGCAAGGAGGCGACAATGGCCATAAAGCCACTCTGTGCCAGCTCGGCACCCACCGCAGGTCCGACAAACTCGATCCGCGTCAGCTTGGCATCCGCAGCAAGCTGCTTGGCCGCCACAGTCACCTTGGTGGCCAACTGCTGCTGATTGGTCTCACCTTTCGGTGGCAGACGAATCAGTACATCACGGGTGCTGCCAAAATGCTGGACAATGGCACCTTCTATCTGCTGCTGCTTCAAGGCGGTTCGCATGTCGTCAAGATCAGCGGCCTGCGTGAAATTCACCTCGACGATGGTACCGCCAGTGAAGTCCAGCCCCCAGTTCAGGCCGCGCGTGGCCAGACTGAAAACACACAGCAAGATGATGACACAAGAAAATAGCGTTGCCGGAAATGCCAGTCGCATGAAGGGAATGACATGACCCGGTTTTAACAATTGGAACATTTCATCACCCTCAGATGGACAAGTCGTTGAGACGCTTGCCGCCCCACAACAGGTTGACGATGGCTCGACTTCCTGTGATGGCGGTAAACATCGAACTGGCGATACCAATCATCAGTACCAGCGCAAAGCCCTTGACCGGACCTGAACCGACAGAGAACAGGATAAACGCCGTGATCAGAGTCGTGATGTTGGAGTCGGCAATGGTGCCAAAGGCGCGTTCATAACCAAGATGGATGGCCTGTTGCGGACTGCGACCATTGCGTAGCTCTTCACGAATACGCTCGTAAATCAGTACGTTGGCATCCACAGCCATACCCAGTGTCAGCACAATCCCTGCGATACCCGGCAACGTCATCGTGGCACCTGGAATCATTGACATGATGCCAACCAACAGCACGACGTTAAAGCACAGCGCCAGATTGGCAACCAGACCAAACTTACGATAGTAGAGCGCCATGAACAGCACCAGAACACCCATCCCCAGCGCCATGGCTCGCAGGCCGCTGTCGATGTTCTGCTGACCCATGCTCGGGCCTATGGTCCGCTCTTCAACGATCTGGATCGGAGCAATCAGCGCACCCGCACGCAATACCAGCGCCAGATTATGTGCTTCTTGCACATTGTCGATGCCGGTAATTCGGAAGTTGTTGCCTAAACGAGACTGAATGGTCGCAACATTGACCACCTCCTCGTGCTTGCGGAACTTGCGTTTACCATCCGGGCCGGGCTCGCCCTCCGGCTTGAACTCGATGAAAACCGTCGCCATCGATTTACCAACGGCATCTTTGGTAAAGGTCGACATCTTGTTCCCGCCCTGCGAATCCAGGCTGATACTCACTTGCGGACGGCCGTACTCATCGGAACCAGATTTGGCGTCCACGATGTGGTTACCGGTCAGGATAACCCGCTTTTGCAGCACGACAGGCCGGCCTTCGCGAGTGGTGTACAACTGCGCGTTAGCCGGAACCCGGCCAGCCGCTGCGCTTTGCAGGTCGGCGGTGTCATCGACCATGCGGAATTCCAACGTTGCGGTCGCGCCGAGGATCTCCTTGGCACGAGCGGTATCCTGGATCCCTGGCAACTCAATCACGATACGTTCCGAACCCTGACGCTGCACCAGTGGCTCGGCAACACCCAATTCGTTGACGCGGTTGCGGATGATGGTGATGTTCTGCTCAAGCGCGTAGTTCTTGATCTCTTTAATGCGCTGTTCGGTCAGCTTGGCCACAAGTTGATACTGGCCATTCACTTCGCGATCGGTCAGCTCCAGATCCCTATGCTTATTGCGCAGCTCTGCCAACGCCTTCTGCTGTACATCGCTGTCACGGAATGAGATGACAACGCTGTCGCTTTCACGACGCACGCCGGAGTAACGCAGATTTTGCTCGCGCAGTTCGGTGCGGAAATCTTGCACCAGTTGATCCTGTGATTTGGCAATGGCCTCAACCATGTCGACTTCCATCAGGAAGTGAACGCCGCCACGCAAATCCAGACCCAGTTTAAGAGGGCCGGCACCGATAGCAGTGAGCCAATCCGGCGTGGCTGGCGCCAGGTTCAGGGCGACAATAAACTGCTCACCCAGCGCCTGGGAAACCCACTCCTTGGACTTGAGTTGATCTTCGGTGTTATTGAAACGCACCAGGATCTGCCCTTTTTCCAACACGGCCGACTTCACAGGCAGCTGATGTTGCTCAAGCACAGACTTTATTTTGTCGAGGGTATCGACTTGTACTTCTACGCCACGCGCCGCAGTGACCTGCAGGGCGGGGTCTTCACCATAAAGGTTGGGAGCTGAATAAAGAAAACCGATGATGACCACCAGGGCCACCATCAGGTTCTTCCACAGCGGAAACCGATTCAACACGGCTTACTCCTCAGCGGAAATTACAGAGACTGGATAGTGCCCTTCGGCAATACCGCAGTGATGTAGTCTTTCTTGATAGTGATCTGATTCTGATCATTCAGAGCCAGGACCAAGAAATCATTGTCAGCAGAGACCTTGCTGATCTTGCCAACCAGACCGCCAGAGGTCAGAACCTCATCTCCTTTTGACAGCGCAGACATCAAGCTACGATGCTCTTTGGCGCGCTTGGCTTGCGGACGATAGATCATGAAGTAAAAAATCAGGCCAAAGACGGCCAGCATGATCAACATTTCCAGGCCGCCACCCGCAGGTGAAGGAGCCGCACCCTCGGCGTAAGCGTTGGAGATAATATTCATGGGATTTCCTCGTTATCGTTAAAAAAGCTTAATCAATCCACCACGGGAGGAACGGGCTTACCCTGCCGACGATAGAACTCCTCCACGAAGGCATCTAATGTACCCGCATCGATCGCGTCCCGCAAACCTTGCATCAGACGCTGGTAATAGCGCAAGTTATGGATGGTATTGAGACGAGCGCCGAGGATTTCATTACAGCGGTCGAGGTGGTGCAAGTAAGCACGCGAATAATTTTGACAGGTGTAGCAATCACAGTCGGCATCAAGCGGTGAGGTGTCGTCTTTATGTTGTGCATTGCGGATTTTGACCACGCCATCGGTCGTGAACAAGTGGCCATTGCGCGCGTTGCGCGTTGGCATCACGCAGTCGAACATATCGATTCCACGACGCACCCCTTCTACTAAATCTTCAGGTTTACCAACCCCCATCAGATACCGCGGTTTGTCCGCTGGAATCAGCGGGCAGACATGTTCCAGAATACGGTGCATATCCGCCTTCGGCTCACCAACTGCCAGCCCTCCGACGGCGTAGCCATCAAAGCCAATATCCAGCAAGCCGTTAAGCGAAATATCGCGTAAATCTTCATACACGCTGCCTTGTATGATTCCAAACAAGGCATTGGGATTTTTCAGCTCGTTAAAGTGGTCACGTGAACGCTGAGCCCAGCGTAGTGACATTTCCATCGATTTTTTGGCCACTTCCCACGTTGCCGGATAGGGCGTGCACTCATCAAAGATCATGACGATGTCGGAACCCAGATCATACTGGATTTCCATCGATTTCTCGGGAGACAGAAAAATACGTTCGCCATTCACCGGGTTACGAAAATGCACACCCTCTTCGGTAATCTTGCGAATGTCGCCAAGGCTGAACACCTGAAATCCGCCTGAGTCAGTCAGAATCGGACCATGCCAGTTCATGAAATCATGCAAGTCACCATGCTTTTTCATGACCTCTTGCCCAGGGCGTATCCACAGATGGAAGGTGTTGCCTAACAGGATCTGGGCTCCCGTCGCCCGGACTTCCTCAGGGGTCATGCCCTTAACGGTACCGTAGGTTCCGACCGGCATGAAGGCTGGCGTTTCAACCGTGCCGCGCTCAAAGACCAGCTGACCACGCCGTGCGCGGCCGACAACTTTTTTCAATTCGAACTTCATAACATCCTCAATGTCAGAGAAACAGTCTGACTTAGTGAAACATCAGCCGATTGGCTGACGAGTAACAAACATGGCATCCCCATAACTGAAGAAACGATAGCCTTCGGCTATCGCATCGTTATAAGCATCCATGACGTGCTGATATCCTGCGAAGGCCGAAACCAGCATGATCAGCGTTGACTCCGGAAGATGGAAATTGGTGATTAATGCATCCACCACTGCAAAACGGTAACCCGGATAAATAAAGATATCGGTATCACCATAAAACGGTTTTAGCGGTTGACCATCCACTGCTGCACTGGCTCGGGCGGCACTTTCCAACGAGCGAACCGAAGTGGTCCCCACAGCGACAACGCGTCCACCGCGCGCGCGCGTGGCCGCGATTTGATCAACAACTTGCTGCGGAACTTCAACATACTCTTGATGCATGTGGTGATCTTCAATGCGCTCGACACGTACCGGTTGGAAGGTCCCCGCCCCGACATGCAAGGTAACAAACGCCAGCTCTACACCCTTGTCTTTTAGTGCCTGCAATAAGGCGTCATCGAAATGCAGGCCCGCCGTTGGAGCAGCGACAGCGCCTGGCTTTGCATTATAAACGGTCTGGTAGCGCTCTTTATCTGCCTGTTCATCAGGCCTGTCGATGTAAGGTGGTAACGGCATGTGGCCGATACGCTCCAGAATTGACAGGACGCCTTCCTCAGCATCGAAACGCAGTTCAAACAATGCATCGTGGCGGGCGAGCATGCTAGCACTCACTCCCTGTTCAAACAGGAGTCTAGTCCCCGCTTTCGGCGATTTAGAGGCTCTCACATGGGCTAGAACCGTATGCTGATCCAGCAGCCGCTCTACCAAAATTTCAATTTTACCGCCGCTCTCTTTTTGCCCAAACAAGCGCGCGGGGATCACGCGGGTATTGTTGAACACCAGCAGATCCCCTGGTACCAGGAGTTCCAGAACATCACGAAACTGACCATGCCGAATCTGGCCAGTCGCACCGTTCAGTTGCAATAAACGGCTTGCAGTACGCTCCGGCATCGGATAACGGGCGATCAGTTCTTCCGGAAGAGAAAAGTGAAAATCGGATACCTGCATGATGACCTCCCAAAAAACGACGGGACAGTCTATTCACAGCAGGATGCTGGATCAAGAAATGCGCGACTGAAAAAATGCAAAACTGAACCTCGCGGGCATTTGTCATAAAACTCGATCATTGTGCACTGAAAATGGTTTCATTCATGCCCGTTCAGTAATTTCATTACAGGGCCTATTGAAATAAAACTACACTCGGTTATGATGTATTCAATCTGATGCGTCCTGATGCAGGGTGCCTGAGAGTTTGTAACACCCCTTAGTTAGTCTTACTGTTATATCCATAGCTTTGCTATAGCGCCCGACTTATGTCGGGTTTCTTTTTTTATGCTTGGCAAATATCACGCAAGCTAGCCGCGACCAGCTCACCAAATGCATAGAATGTCGCGACCCGCGTCGTACTCGGCCGCCAAACCAGACCAATTTCTCTGGCCGCGCCTTCCTGCTCTACCGGTAATGCTTCCAGACCAGTGTGCTGCAGTATCCCGCCGCAAATGGCCATCTGCGGTAAAAAAGTCGCGCCTTCCTGCGCTGCGACCATCTGGACCAGCGTATAGAGACTAGAAGCCGCAAATGGATTGATCTTGTTTCTATCCGTCATATGGCAGGCCGCCAGGGCATGTCCTGTCAGACAGTGTTCTTGCTCCAACAAAAAAACTGAATGTGACGGCAAGCTATCGATGGTGACAGCAGGAGGTAGACTTTTGCGCAATTGCCTGTGCACAACCAGGCGGAAAGGATCAGTCCCGACGACGCGGCTATGAAAACCACGTAGTTCATATGGCAGAGCCAATACCAGCAAATCGAGCTCCCCCTCTTCCAACTGATTGAGCAAGTTTGCGGATGTATCCTCGCGTAATAGCAATTCAAGTTGAGGCGCCTGACTGGCACAACGGTTGACCAAATCCGTTAACAGAAAGGGGGCAATAGTCGGAATACAGCCGAGCCTCAAACCACCCGTCATGACTCCGCCCTGTGCCGCAGCCAGTTCCATCATGTCTCTGGCTTCGGCCAGCATCTTGCGTGCGCGAAGGACAATATCGCGCCCGGCTGTCGTCATGATGAATGACTTGTGATCCCGTTCGATCAATTGAATGCCCAGAAGATCTTCAAGCGTCTGGATACCGGTACTAAGCGTGGATTGACTGACAAAACACGCGCGGGCTGCACGATTAAAATTCTGATATTCCGCCAGGGCAACAAGGTAGTGCAGTTGTTTAAGACTGGGCCATCTACTCATCAGGATTCTCACCATCGGATTGGAGATGACTCAATTTATCACACTGCAGCGGGGTTCCGCTGATAGAAGCCACAGACAATTAGGAGATGGAAATGTCACCCTGACCACTCTTCACTGCGAGCGCTAACCTGAGTTGGAATATCCCGGTAACGAAAGGCACAAGCAGATGACATTTTCGCGGGCAAAAAAAAAGCGCCGCATTCGCGGCGCCTCTGTTCCTGATAGGTATCAGGTACGATTGTACTTGGTGGTACGCGGGAAAGCCTGTTCTTTGGTATCAAACAGGTAGCACGCCTGGGCAGGAACCCCCACCTCCAAGGTATCACCGGTGTCCACCGGGATTTCACTCGCCGCCTTGACGGTAAAGTCCTTACCATCCACTTCCATATATACGAAAGACTCAGCGCCGAGGTGTTCAGCCACCTGAACCAAACCAGACAAACGGCCAGCCGCATCCGGATGATCGACCGGAACCAAGTGCTCAGGACGAATACCGAGTTCAACCTTATCACCAATGCTGGCACGGCGAGCATCAACACAGGCGGTCACGATGTCGCCAGTGGTCAGCTTGATCTTGCACTTGTCTTCACCGATCTCGATCAGCTCGCCTCCGAGGAAGTTCATCTTCGGTGAGCCGATAAAGCCAGCCACAAACTTGTTAGCCGGGTTGTGATACAGCTCCAATGGGGTACCGTACTGTTCGAGATTTGACTCAGCACTGTCCTTCAGCGGGCTCAGAACGACAATCTTGTCAGCCAGGGTCATTGCTTCAACCTGGTCGTGCGTAACATAGATGATCGTAGAGTTCAGCTCTTTATGAAGCTTGGCAATTTCAATACGCATCTTAACACGCAGTGCAGCATCCAAGTTTGACAACGGTTCGTCAAACAAGAACACCGACGGTTGTTGCACGATAGAACGACCGATAGCAACACGTTGACGTTGACCACCTGACAGCGCCTTCGGCTTGCGCTCCAGCAATGGAACCAGACCAAGGATGTCGGCGGCACGGGATACACGCTTGTGGATAGTATCCTTGTCCATCTTCTTCAGCTTCAGACCGAATGCCATGTTTTCATAGACATTCATATGCGGGTACAGAGCGTAAGATTGGAACACCATACCGACGTTACGTTCAACCGGCGGGACATCATTCATGTACTTGCCGCCGATGGTCAGCTCGCCTGACGTAATGTCTTCCAGACCGGCAATCATACGCAGCAGCGTAGACTTACCACAACCGGACGGACCTACGAAGACGACAAACTCGCCTTCCTTGATATTGAGATCTATGCTGCGCAAGGTGTCTTTCAGATTTGAAGGATCATAATTCTTGCGCACATTGTTCAGAACTACTTCAGCCATGAGTCGCTCCGCTGTAAAAATCGATAATTATATGGAAACCAAACAGAGGGGAGTGAACAGGCTCCCCTCAGTACTATTTTTTTAACCCTTCACACCGCCAGCGGTCAGGCCGCCGACCAACCAGCGTTGAGCCAGCAGGAACACGATAGTGATAGGCAGACCGGACATTACAGCCGCAGCAGCAAAGTCACCCCACAGATAATTCTGCGGATACAGGTACTGTTGAGCACCAACGGCCAGCGTCAGGTTGTCGACATCGGACAACAAGATAGATGCCATCGGTACTTCAGTGATCGCACTGATGAACGACAGAATGAAGACAACCGCGAGAATCGGCACCGACAACGGCAGCAGAATCAGACGGAATGCCTGCCAAGGCGTGGCACCATCGATCGCTGCCGCTTCTTCGAGCGATGGATCGATAGTTTCAAAGTAGCCTTTGATCGTCCAGACGTGCAGGGCAATCCCCCCCATGTAGCCCAGAATCAGACCACCATGAGTATTCAGGCCCAACCACGGAATGTAGTCGCCAATCTTGTCAAACAAGGCGTAAATCGCGACCAGAGCCAACACTGCCGGGAACATCTGGAAAATCAGCATGCCCTTCAGGATGGTGTCCTTGCCACGGAAGCGCAGACGCGCAAACGCATAGGCCGAAGTGGTCGACAATACCACGATAAGCAGAGATGAAATCCCGGCTACCTTGATAGAGTTCCACAACCAAGTCGTCACCGGGAACGGAGGCTGAATCAGCTTACCGCTAACATCAGTGACCGGGAAACCCAGCGCCAGCTTCCAGTGATCCAAGGTGGGGTTGGTCGGAATAATCTCACCGACAGAGAAATTACCTGCCCGGAAAGAGATCGCGATAACCATCACCAGAGGGAAAGCGATCATGGCTATGAAGGCCCACATCAGGATGTGGGTACCAAACAGCCGATATTTAATTGATTTAGGTTGAACAATCGCCATGTCGGATTCCTCAAATATTCTCTACTTTGGACAGCTTCATGTTCAGCAGAGCCAAGGCACCAACAATCAGGAAGATCACAGTCGCAATTGCGCCTGCCAGACCATAATCCTGACCGCCACCGCCCTGGAAGGCGATACGGAAGGTATAGCTAACCAACAAGTCAGTCGTACCAGCCGGTGTGGTTGCGCCGATAATATCCGGTGAACCATTGGTCAACAGTTGAATCAGAACGAAGTTGTTGAAGTTGAACGCGAACGATGCAATCAACAACGGTGTCAGCGGCTTCATCAGCAATGGAACCGTGATCTTGAAGAAGTTCTGAATCGGACCTGCACCATCCATAGCCGACGCTTCATACAGATCTTCCGGAATAGACTTCAGCAAGCCCATGCACAGAATCATCATGTACGGATAACCCAGCCAGGTATTGACGATCAGAATCATTGTCTTGGCCAAGGTCGGATTCATATACCATTCCGGTTTATCAAATCCGAGCAGCGCCAGGAACATGTTGATTTCACCGTAGCTCTGGTTGAACAAGCCCTTGAACACCAGAATTGAGATAAATGCAGGCACTGCGTACGGCAGGATCAGCATGACACGGTAGAAACCACGGCCCTTGAGTTCTTCCCACTGAGCAAGGCATGCCAGAACCATACCAATCGCCAGAGTGAAGCCCACTGAACATGCTGCAAAAATCACTGTCCAGACAAAGATTTGCAGGAAAGGTCCCTGGATGCCCGGATCAGTCAATACGCGGAGGAAATTCTTCCACCCAACGTTGACAACAAAACCCGGCGCCAGGCCATCACCGACAAACACACCCTCGTCGTTCACATACTGGTAGTAGCCAGTTTCCATGTTTGGCAACATGATTTGGCCAGTTTCGTTATTACGCAGAATGTGAGCATCGCTCAGGTGAATACCGGACTTGAGATTGAACCCATCACGCAAATGAGCAAACAGCGGCTTTTGCGCTGCAAATTTGCGAAGACTGGTCATGCTCAGTTGAGTACCATCCGGCAGAACGAGTGACATCTGTGACAGATGTGACTTGCGCGCAATGATGTCGCGAACCGCAGCCTCCGGTGCAGGAGCGGCACCTTCAAACGGCACCAGTTTTACATCCAGCTGGCCAGCCAGCTTGGACGTGCCACTTTTAAGCTCGTTATTGGTCCACAGTTGCATCGGGTTGCTGATATAGGAAACACCCTCTTGCGTCAGCAACAGCTGATAGCGGTGTTCACCACGATCTAACAACGAGAAATCGAACTCGCCGCCTTTCACCTTGTACGTCTTCTTCAGGTGATACGCCATCGCATGCTCAAGAGAGAGCAAGTTAGCACCTGAGTAGTTGGTAAAGGCGATGCTGATCGTATAGGCCAGCGGGAAAATGATAAAAGCCACCATGCCAGCCACACCCGGGAAGATGTAGCGGTGAGCATAGGTCTTTTTGTTCAGGAAAACATAAACACCGGATGCAACGAGCACCAGGTCCAACAGTGCGAATGCGATTTCACCACCGGCATACATCATGACGACAGCGTAACCGTTCAGCAGAACTACCAGCCCCGCCATCAACCATTTGAACCAGGCGGTTTTGGATCCGGTAGCTACAGTAGTATCAACAGACTGGATTTGTTCCATGCCCAAAAACCTTCATAACGCCAAAAAAATATAGTGGAGGCCCCTTGCGGGGCCTCCCAATCATTTATTGCACGATACGACGTGCTGCAGTATCCAGAGCTTCGTCAAGAGATTGACGGCCCGTGGTTGCATTCTTCAGAGCAGTTTCGAAAGAGGACCAGAAGCGAACCATTTCCGGTACGCTCGGCATCGGCTCACCATTTTGGGCGTTAGCCATGGTGGACTGGATGCGCGGATCCTTGGACAGGGTGGCTTGGAAAGACTTCAGAGCAACCGCGCCCAGAGCCTTGTCATCATTAACAGCCTTCAGACCAGCATCGGTCAGCAGGTAGTTTTCGAGGAACTCGATTGCCAGGTCCTTGTTCGGGCTAGCTGCGTTGATGGTCGCACCCAACACACCTACAAACGCCTTGGCCGGCTTGCCGTTCAGAGTCGGCAGCGGATTTACGCTGTAATCGATCTTAGCGGTGTCATAGTTGGACCATGACCATGGGCCGTTGATGATACAGGCCACTTCACCCTTGGAGAACTTGGCTTCCATGACGCCGTAGTCGACGCCCTTCTCCATGTGACCACCCTTGACCAGGTCAACCAGGAACTTGACGCCAGCCTTGGCACCCGCGTTGTTCACACCGGTGTCCTTGACGTCATAGCCAGTTGCAGTCTTCTTGAATGCATAACCGCCGTTGGCAGCAACGATCGGGTAGCTGAAATACGGAGTGGTGTAGGACCACATGATGGCACGCTTGCCTTCAGCCTTCAGCTTGTCGTCCAGCTGAATCATTTCTTCGAAGGTCTTCGGTGCTTCTGCGACGATCTTCTTGTTACAGATCAGGCCAACCGCTTCAACAGCGATCGGGTAGCCGACGAACTTGCCGTCAACTTGCATGGCGTCCCAAGCGAAATCTTCGAACTTGGCCTTGGTAGCTGCATTCGGAGTAACCGGAACGATCAGACCTGACTTAGCCCATTCGCCGAAACGGTCGTGAGCCCACATGAAGATGTCCGGGCCGTTGCCAGTAGCAGCGGTTTGCTGGAACTTAACTTCGACCTGATCCGGGTGAGCAACGGTTACTTTAACACCGGTTGCCGCTTCAAACTTCTTACCGACTTCAGCCAGACCGTTGTAACCCTTGTCGCCGTTGATCCAGATGGTCAGTTGACCTTCTTCAATCGCAGCGGTGGCCGCAGTGGCCATACCCAGAGTTGCCAGCCCGATAAAAGACGCGAGAATTTTCTTTTTCATTAGCCGTTCCTTACTTAGTTGTTAGTCCCACGCTGAACACGCTGTTATAAGCCTGTGTGCGGTGAGCATATTAAGGCAAGGCCATTTCTGCTCCTATGACGGATCTCCCATTTTTGGAAAAGAGGGAACTGTTCGAAAGTAAGATGAAACTGAAACCATTTTCTGGTAGCGGTTTCAATGTGGTTATTATCAGGAAAACAAGCGGTGAATATGTTGATGGTTCAATAATTCATCACGAAAAGCTTATCAGGCTCATGTCGTGGCGGTTTGTTGCAGATAGCAAACGAGGGATAAAATCCCCCGTTAGATAAAATCAAAGCGTTTACACACTCAGTGCTGACGTCTTAATAACTGATCTTTTAGGTTGGGTGGCAAGCCAACAATTGTCAGTTCATCGCGCTGACTGTCATAACGGATACGTTCCCCCAGCAGCTTTTCATCGAAGCTGATAGTTAGGCCTCCACCACTGCCAACAAACTTCGTCATAGTCCGAAGTGTTGAGGCGCTCGGTGGAAAACTCTCCGGCAACCCCACTTCCTGACTAAGAAACGTGTAAAAATCAGTCTCCTCGGCCGCAGGGATCAACTCGGCGATCCGTCGGGTTTCGAGTTCTTCACCCGTTTTGATTTGCTCTTTGCAATATTGCATGACAGCCTGTCTGGCTTCCTGCATTTGCGGCATATCAATATGCTGTTCCTCAGCATAGGAATCTATCGCACGGACCAGGGTCTGATTCTGCAGACGCAAGTCAATTCCCTCAACAGCCGATAAAAATTCAAGGAAAAAGTCTGCAACTTTTCGACCTGCACGTCCTTTAATAAAGGATATATATTTCCTTGATTCTGCAATCCGTGTAAATTCGGTAATATCAATCCTGGCGGCCAACCCCATTTTGGTTAAATCGATATGCTTAACTTTCTTAATATCCAACGCATCGCCAACCAACACTGTTTCTTCGGTTTCAAACACGCCAATCATTAAATAATCTGCGCCGAGGAAGCTATACGTCAAAAAATACAAATAGCCTTCACACTGCAATCCATATTTATTGAGACTTTCAATTAATCTTGCTGATGCGCCGGCAGAGAGCGAAATTAAGCTTTCACTTTGATTTAAATATTTTTTGAATATATCAGGAAAACCATCCGCCGTCGGTTCACCTTCTTCATTATGAAAAAGGGCGTAGGCCTTATTCGTTTTTGCCTGAAAAATCTGATGCAGGGAACTCGCTAAATCCAGCACCGAGGCATTAACTGGAAGGAGTGAAGGACTCAGGACAGCGTGCATGCCTGAATCAGTCTGATACTGCAACTCATGCAAGATAATCGATACGTTTTCTACGCTCATGGCCGTCATAGTGTTACGGTACAATGTGCAGTATCATACCGGTTTTTCGTCATTCATAGGATCGACAGCATGCCAATTCTCTCAAAATTCACCAATGAACAAGTCGAATCTCTGGTTAATGAGCTTCTGTTAGTCCTCGAAAAACGTGATGCCAGTCTCGAACTGTCACTGCTCGCCATCGGTAATCTCGCCACGCACCTTCTTAATGATCGTCTGCCGCCGGCCCAGCGCAGTCAAATCGCCGCCTCCTTCGCCACAGCCTTGCAACAATCTGTTCGCCCAGAAACTCACTGAACGGTACCCACCAGATGAATGCGCTTTTCAGCCCGTACAACTCTACTTTGTATCGCGAACAAGTGTCTCGCCATATCACTTGGGGGCACTGGTTTCTGCTTGGCAACATACTGCTAGGCATGCTGATTGCGTTACGCTATATCTTCGCGATGCCGTTACCTGATACCGGGCTGAGCCAATTGTATCTGCTCGTTAGCTGGATCGGCCATTTTGGGTATATTGGCTTCATTTTGTTTTTACTGACAATATTCCCTCTGACTTTTTTGATCACCAATCACCGCATATTACGTGGTGCCGCTGTGTTGGTGGCTTCAGTTCTCCAAGTGTTGTTACTTATTGATACACAGGTGTATCAATTATTAAAATTTCACCTCAACCCATATGTCTGGAATCTACTGGTAGAGAACTCGCAATCAAAATCCAGCCTCAACTGGAATTTCTTGTTCATCGCCATTCCGCTCATCATTGCGCTGGAAATCGTTTTTTCTTCACTTGCCTGGAAACGCCAGTTCCGACGGGCACGCCCCTGGCAAGGGCGCAGCCTGACCATTTTGTTTGTCTGCTGCTTCTTGGCAACCCATCTAATCCATATATGGGCTGATGCGAGCCTCTATTCGCCGATTACCGCTCAAAAATCGAATTTTCCACTTTCCTATCCGATGACAGCACGCAGTTTCCTGGCTCGTCATGGGTGGCTGGACCTGCAAGCGTTTGAAGCGCAAAAAGCCAATCCTGAGCACCAGGGCCACAGACGCATTGCCTATCCCCTCTCCTCATTGCAAGTCTCGCCACAGGATAGCCACCCCAATTTACTGCTAATCACGCTGCACGGGCTTCGCAGTGATATGGTCAACAATGTGGTCATGCCGAACCTGTCTCGCTTCGCCAGTCAGAGTCAGAACTTCGTACAGCATCTATCTGCAGATAACGAGCGCGAAAGCAGCCTTTTTAGCCTGTTTTATGGTCTCCCCGCTTCTTATATGGAGGAGATGCTGGCAGATCACCGCTCGCCCTTGTTGCTTGATGAACTTCAGCGCCAGGATTACCTGATTCGTGCTTTCTCAAGTCAGTCCATGCGCCAATCGCTCTATCGCAACGGTATCTTTAGCGGTGTGCGTCAGTTGCAAAATCAGAAAAAAGACAATGATGGTCAAATGAGCATCAAACGGTTGCTGACCTGGATCCCGCAGACTGAAGATAGCCGTCCTTGGTTTGCCTACCTGCAACTTGAAACTCCGGGTAATCTATGGAGCGACAGCGACGAAGAACAGGGCCCCTTCCAACCTGAATTGCAACAGATCGATCCGTTCAACATGCCGGACAACAGCCAGCGCAACCTGGTAGTCAATCGCTACAAGAACGCGGCATTCTTGACTGATAAACACCTTGGCGAGTTGTTCGACCACCTCGCCAGCATGAAGCTGATGGAGAAAACCATCATAGTGATCACCTCGGATCACGGATTCAGTCTCAGTGATCAGAATGACGGTAACTGGGGTGCAGGGATAAACTATACCAACAGCCAGCTTGAAGTTCCGATGATCATTCGCTGGCCAGGGCGCGCTGCCGCGACAGTGTCATCCATGAGCTCACACGTCGACTTGGCGCCGACGCTGCTGCAGGAGCTGCTCGGGGTAACGAATCCCGTGGCCGATTACAGTACCGGCCAATCACTCTACCAAGTCACACCACGGAACTGGTTGCTGGCCGGAAACGGCAATCGCTTTGTCATTGTCGCGCCGGAAACAGTCACCTTGTTTGACCGACAAGGTCGCTTCGAAGTCAGGGATCGCGCCCACTATCAGCTTCAGGACGACAGTCGGCCTGACATGCCAGTACTGCTCAAAGTCATGCGCGACTTGGCCCGTTTCCGCGGTATGGCTGTGAGCGAAGGTGAACGTCATCGCTGAGTATCCCGCTCTTGAAATCAGGCTGCGGCGCCCCCATTTCGACATTACGCTTACTGTTGGAAATAACGCATGATCATTAAACTGACACCGGAAAATCTTCGCAGCGAGCTACTCGAAGCATCACAACTGCGAACAGTAGCTGTCTATTTTTATGCTGATGCCCTGCCTGAATGCCAAGGGGTGGGATCTCAGGTCGAGTCATTGATTGGTGCCGATAACCCGCAACTTAATCTGTTACTCGCCGATATGGCGGATCCTCAGATGCAAGGGTTGGCCATGCAACTGGGATTGCAAGCCCTGCCAGCATTGGTGCTATTTCAACAGGGTCGTCCGGTTGATGCCCTGATGGGACCGGAACAGTTTGCTACCTTGAGCACCTGGCTAGCACCCTACCTGCCTAAAGAAGAAGAACTGCTATTTAACCAGGCACAACAGGCCTTGGCCGCTCAGGATCTGGATAGCGCCCTGGCTTTGTTGCAAAAAGCCCGCGCGTTACAGCCTCAGCATGCTGGTATCAATAAGCTGTATGCCGATGTCTGCATTCAGCTCAATCGCCTGTCGGAAGCCAAACAGATACTGGACGGCATCTTGATGGTAGATCAAGATGGCGACTACCAACGTCTGCTAGCCAGTCTGCAACTGGCAGAACAAGCCGCGCAAAGCCCAGAGGTGGTGGCGCTGGAGCAACAGTTGCAGCAGCAGCCGGATAATGGGCTATTGCGGCAGGAACTGGCGATTCAATACAGTCAGGCGGGAAAGAAGCAGGCTGCACTCGAGCTGCTGTTGCCGGTATTGAAACAGGATTTGAACTTTGGTGACGCCAAAAAAATCTACCTGGATATCCTCGCCACCATGGCAGGAGACCCTGTTGCCAGCCGTTTCCGACGCGAGCTGTATACGCTGATGTATTGAGTGCGCCAAGCACGTATAACAACGCCGGCCTTTGCCGGCGTTATGCATTTAGTTCGCCTGGTTACCAGGTCACTAATCAGCTTGCGTCGACGAATTTGGATTTGTGATGGTCGCTCTGGTCGGCACACGACTGCTATTTGGCCAGACATTCACCACCGCCTTGACCAGGGTCGCCAAAGGAATGGCAAAGAAGACGCCCCAAAAACCCCATAGCCCACCAAAGATCAACACAGCAATGATGATGGCGATCGGATGCAAATTCATCGCTTCGGAAAACAGTAACGGCACCAGCAAGTTCGCATCCAGAGCCTGCACAACCAGATAGGCTATCAGCAGGTAAGCAAACTCCGGTGACATGCCCCATTGAAACAACGCCACTATGATCACGGGTGCCGTGATCATCACAGCGCCAACATAGGGGATCAAGACCGACAGACCCACCCCGACCCCCAATAACAGGGCATAGTTGATCCCCATCACATAGAACATCAGGTAGTTGGCCAGGCTGACGACCAGAATATGGATCACCTTACCGCGGATGTAATTGACGATCTGCTCATTCATCTCGACCCATACCTGACGCGCCAGGTCTCGATTGCTCGGCAGGAAACGGTTGGTCGCCTTCAGCAGGACTGCCTTATCTTTGAGCATGAAGAACGTCATCAACGGCACCAGTATCAGATAAACCAGCACCAGCACCAGATTCACCAAGGATGAAAATGAGGCAGAAACAATCAGCTCACCAATGGACAGCAGACGCGCCTGGGCCGTATTGAGCAAGGTTTCAGCCAGGGAAACATCCATCAAATCAGGATAAGACTCGGGCAGCCGGAGCAGGTAAATCTTCAGCTTGGCCAGCATCACTGGCGCCTCTCGTGCCAGATTAATTCCCTGACGCACAATGCTCGGCAGCAAGCCGGTCATCAACAACAGCATGACGCCCAGAAAGAACAGCAACGTCAAAACACATGCTGTGGTACGCGAACACCCCAGACGAGTAAGGTGCTGTACCGGCCACTCCAGCAGATAAGCCAGTACCAGTGCCACCAGAATCGGGCCGATCAGATCGCCAAGAAAGTAGATGGTCAGGAACCCACCCAGCAGCATCAAAAAGAGCGTAGCGGCAGCGGGATCGGAAAAACGACGGCGGTACCAGCTGATAAACAGATTAAACATGAGACTTCCTGCAATGATGCCATTCTCGGCAGGCCAGAAGCAGACTCGTGTCTGAACAGGCAAAGCGAAGCTTCATTATCCTCGGATCACCCGGTATGTGCCAGCAGGATTGCCCCTTGTCCGCCCCTATACTGCGGAGTATTCTTCCGCCACAACTGTGGAGAGAGTGCTGTGAATAAAACGCGAATCGGACTATCCATCGCCGGCTGCCTGCTACTGGCGAGCCTCAGTGCATCTGTGATGGCCATGAATGAAAGTCAACTACCCGATATCGGCACCGCCGGTGTGTCTGCCCTCACCATAGATAGAGAAGTCATGTATGGCGAGGCGTTCCTTCGCCAGGCTCGTGCCCAGTTACCGATAGTCGATGATCCGGTTCTGAGTGATTATCTGGACGATTTAGGCCAACGCCTGGTCAGCCATGCCAGTGATGTCCGCTTTCCATTTACTTTTTTTCTCGTCCGGGACGACACCATCAACGCAGCCGCATTCCTGGGCGGCAAGGTCAAGGTACACACAGGCCTGTTTCTGAATGCGGATAACGAGAGCGAGCTGGCATCGGTGCTGGCGCATGAAATCAGCCACGTCACCCAGCGTCACATCGCCCGCTACATGGAGGCACAGACGCGCCAGGCCCCCGTGACCATGGCCGGCCTGGTTGGTTCGGTCGCATTAGCCATTCTCAATCCGGCCGCAGGGATCGCCGCCTTGCAAACCACCATGGGAATACAGGCGCAAACGGCCATTAACTATACCCGCGATAACGAATTCGAAGCCGACCGTATCGGCATGAAGTTATTGAACGATGCCGGTTTTGAACCAATGGGCATGGCGACCTTCTTCCAGAAGCTGGCCGCAACCTATCGCTATGCCAGCAAACCGCCAGAAATGTTGCTAACTCACCCGCTACCTGAAACCCGGATTACGGAAGCGCGCAACCGCGCAGCCAGTTATCGCGTCATTACCCCGCACGATAACCTCAATTTCAATCTCGCCAAGGCGCGCATTCAGGTCCGCTTCAGCAGTGAAACGGCCGACGGTATGCTCAGCTACTTCGACCGTCAGCTCAAACGCACGCCTGATCGGGCAGACATGCTGTATGGCAAGGCACTGGCATTGCTGGCGCAAGACAATTCGGCTGCCGCCTCCCCCATCATTACTGAGCTGGCACAACGTTATCCGGATAATCTGTTTGTACTGGATACCCAGACTGATATCGATATGTCCAATCACCAGGCCGCCAAAGCAATCCAACGACTGGAGCAATGGCAACGCCGCCAGCCGGACAACAGTGTCGTCGTATTCAATCTGGCCAGTGGTTACCTGCAACAGGGGCAAGCCAGCAAAGCGGCTCGGCTGCTGGATCTCTACGTACGCAATCACCCTGACAGCAGCCTCGGCTGGCGCAGCCTTGTCGACGCCTACCAACAGAGCGGCGACGAAACCAACATGCACATTGCATTGTCTGAAAGTCGCGCCTTGATGGGGGATTACCAGCGTGCCATGGATGAGCTGAATCTGGCTCGGGCCACCAGCAATGACAAATTAGTGCTTGCCCGCATCGATGCCAGGCAGGTACAGCTGGAAGAGGCCAAACGACTTGATGAGAGCCTGCGACAATGAATGGAGGAACGATGAGCCTTTGTATCTATCACAATCCGCGCTGCTCGAAGAGCCGGGAAACACTGGCCCTGCTGGAGAGCCGGCAGCTGCAGCCCAACATCATTCGCTATCTGGAAACACCGCCGGATATCACGACGCTACGCACTTTGGTTAGCCAGCTGGGATTAAGCTCGGTTCGGGACATGATGCGCCGTAAGGACGCCCTCTACAGCGAATTAAAGCTCGATAATCCGCAACTCGGTGAAGAAGATCTGCTGCAGGTGTTGGTCGACAATCCACAGTTGTTGGAGCGCCCCATCGTTGTCAAAGATGGTCAGGCTCGCATTGGCCGCCCGCCAGAGCACGTCTTGGCGATTCTCTGACACCCCTGCACACAGGCGAGCCAGAATACGGCTCGCTTACAATCCCAGCGTGTCCTTGACAAACGGTATGGTCAGTTTGCGCTTGGCATCCAGTGATGCGCTGTCGAGCGCATCAAGGGTAGTCAATAACGTCCGCATGTCGCGTGAGAGTCGGTGCAACAAAAAACGCCCCACATCAACCGGCAGTTTTAGGCCTCGCAACTCAGCTCTCAATTGTAAGGCGCTCAACTTGCCCTCATCATCGAGATCATGCAACTGATACGAAAGCCCCCAATCCAGTCGCGAAGCCAAATCCGGAAGACATAAGCCGATCTTGCGAGGTGCCGTCGCCGCAGTGACGATCAACGAGCCATGATTGTGCTCTTTCCAGCGATTGAAAAAATCAAACAATGATTCTTCCCAATCGGCTCGGCCAGCAATCGCATCGATGTTATCCAGGCAAACCAACGGTAATTGCTCCATCTGCTCCAGGACATCGGGCTCGAAACTCGAATACTGATCCAACGGGATATAGGCTGCCGCTTCACCACAGGCATTCACTTCTGCACAGGTGGCGTGCAACAGATGGCTGCGCCCAGAGCCATGGGCACCCCACACGAACACCAGCGGCGCCCCCTGGCCAATCGCCGCATTTTTAAGATTGGTGATCAGCTGGGCATTATCCCCGGGATAAAAACTGGCGAAAGTCTCATCGTCCGGGAGCTGTACCGCCAGCGAAAGTTGTGCTGCCTGCATGGCTCGTTTTTTCCTGTCACTCAAATTAGTTGCTCTGCCAATGGCGGATAAACGGGGTCGCGACTTCACCTTGCAAGCGCGCTTCAGCTTGCAACGCCGTGATGACCGCCGCCTGATCAGATTTGGCCTCCAACACGATCACGGCAGTATCCCCAGAGAGGTTTTCTATACTGCTGTGCGCCACACTCGGCCATTGCCCAATGCAGCTCTGCACCGCCAACACATCGTCCAGACTGCGCAGTCCATCGACCCGTAACCGCAGCCGATTGCCAGTCCACCCTAGCGGCTCATCCGCTGCGGCAGCAACAGCCAAGTCCAGTGACTGGGGTGCCACAGGCTTTGCAAAACGACTGGCATAATAATCGGCAAACGCCGCCATGGTCTGCTGAACGACCTGCTGCTCATCCCCGCTGGCCTGGCCCTTGATCAGCGCACGACCTTTGCCATCCGGTTCATAGAGTTGCCAGCGTAACAGCCATTGGCCTTGCTCGCTGCGAGATAACTCAGCCAGCACAGGCCAATAATCCCCATATCGTTGACCAGCAATCAGAATCGGATTGATCATTCCCTGGCTGACCAAATCCGGCGTGACCTTGGCGATGTCATCCAGATCCATCAACGGAAACAGGGTTGGAAGCGCCCAATACTCCCCCTGAGTAGCAAACAATGCAGGCCAGGCGGTAGAGCTATCACCCGGCAGCAACGTCATATCGGCATGGCTCATGTCCCGGATCCACAATAGCAATCCCGGGCGCGGCGTCTCCCAGCGCAGTCCCCCTGCCCGCAACAGTAACGCCCCCATCGCTTGCTGATTGAAGGAGAGCATCCCTGGCGTAGCCGATTGCTGGTACTCCTGCGGTGACGACAACGCCTGCTGTACCATCGGCAACTGCATATCAAGCTGTCCCCCCGTAAGGCGCTGTAGTACCTGTGCCATGCCTGCCGCAGGCGACAACGAGTTTGGAACGCTATAAACGTCCAGTTGCGGCGCTGCCGACAGCAGTGTCGATACCAGCCAAATCAGGTAGCCAATATAATAAACCGGCTTGCGCATTCCTCCCCCTTCGACATGGTAGCCATGTCGCTCCGCGGCTGGCGTCAAACAACCTCTATCGTCTTGTTACTTGGTGCCGAAAATTTTGTCTCCGGCATCGCCGAGCCCGGGCACTATATAGCCCTTGTCGTTCAGACGCTGGTCAATGGCGGCACAGTACAACTCGACATCATCGTGAGCTTCCTGCAAGGCTTGGATCCCTTCTGGAGCCGCCACCAGCACGATCACTTTGATGGATTTACAACCCTTCTTTTTTAACAGATCGATGGTGGCAATCATGGAACCACCGGTCGCCAACATAGGATCCACGACCAGGGCCAGACGCTCTTCAATGTTGCTGACAATTTTTTCAAAGTACGGCACCGGCTTCAGCGTCTCTTCATCGCGGTAGATGCCCACGACGCTGACCCGAGCGCTCGGCATATGCTCCAGAACGCCATCCATCATGCCCAGTCCAGCACGTAAGATCGGTACCACTGTGACCTTCTTGCCCTTGATCTGATCGACGCTAACCGGGCCATTCCAGCCTTCAATGGTCACTTTTTCGGTTTCAAAATCGGCAGTTGCCTCATAGGTCAGCAAACTCCCCACCTCTTTGGCAAGCTCACGAAAACGCTTGGTGCTGATATCACACTCACGCATCAGACCCAGCTTGTGTTTAACCAGCGGGTGTTTGACTTCTACGACTTTCATTTCAGGCTCCTCGGCAACATGCAAAACTGCAGAATTTTATCATTCGTAACGAGCGCTGTGGAGCAGTTTAATCGAAGACCAGACAAACGATTTCGTTTTGTCCTTCCGTCGTTGATTGCTAGAATGTGCGCGTTTTTTCCACCCCCTGATACGACAAGGATCTCCCGTGACTGACAAGACCTCACTGAGCTACAAGGATGCTGGCGTAGACATCGATGCAGGCAATGCCCTCGTTGAACGCATCAAAGGTGTATCCAAGCGCACTCGCCGCCCGGAAGTAATTGGTGGCCTCGGTGGTTTTGGCGCCCTGTGCCGCATCCCGGCAGGTTATCGCGAACCTGTGCTGGTCTCCGGTACGGATGGCGTGGGCACCAAGCTGCGTCTGGCCATCGACCTGAAGAAGCACGATACCGTCGGTATAGATCTGGTGGCCATGTGTGCCAACGACCTGATCGTGCAAGGGGCTGAACCCCTGTTTTTCCTCGACTACTATGCAACTGGCAAACTGGATGTTGATACCGCAGCCGCCGTTGTCACTGGCATCGGTGCAGGTTGTGAAATGTCGGGTTGCTCGCTGATCGGCGGTGAAACAGCGGAAATGCCAGGGATGTACGAAGGTGAAGACTACGACATTGCCGGTTTTTGTGTCGGTGTTGTCGAAGCCTCGGAAATCATCGATGGCAGCAAGGTCAAGGCCGGTGATGCGCTGATTGCTTTGGCATCCTCAGGTCCGCACTCAAATGGTTTCTCATTGATCCGCAAGATTCTCGAAGTATCCCAGGCAGACCTGTCGCAACAAGTCGGGGACAAGAGCCTGGCCGATGCCCTGCTGGAACCGACGCGGATTTACGTCAAACCGGTACTGAAGTTGATCGAAGCTTGTGATATCCATGCGCTGTCGCACATCACGGGTGGCGGTTTCTGGGAAAACATACCGCGTGTTCTTCCGGAAAAAACCAAGGCCGTCATCGACGGTAGCAGTTGGCAATGGCCTGCCGTTTTCAGCTGGCTGCAGCAGAATGGCAATGTGGACACCTATGAGATGTACCGCACATTCAACTGTGGCGTCGGCATGGTTATCGCCCTGCCTGCGGACCAGGTCTCTGCCGCGCTGGCTTTGTTGCAAGCCGAAGGCGAGCAAGCGTGGTTGATCGGGGCCATTGCCGATGCCGCTGATGATGAAGCGCAGGTCGAAATCAAATGACACGTTTCGTCGTCCTGATCTCCGGTAACGGCAGCAATCTGCAGGCATTGATCGACGCCTGTGCTGACGGCCGAATCCAGGGCCAGCTAGTGGGTGTTATCAGCAATAAGGCCGAGGCATTCGGCCTGCAACGTGCACAGGATGCAGGCATCCCGACACAGGTGCTGGCGAATGCCGACTTTGCCTCCCGCGAAGATTATGACGCCGCCCTGATAACTGCGCTGGAGTCCTGGCAACCGGATTTATTGGTCATGGCCGGCTTCATGCGCATTCTGACGCCCGCCTTCGTCCAGCACTTTGCCGGGCGAATGCTGAATATTCATCCGTCATTGCTACCCAAGTATCAAGGCATCAAAACCCACCAGCGTGCGATGGCCGCCGGTGATGATGTCCACGGTGCGACGGTGCATTTTGTGACCGAAGAGCTGGATGGCGGCCCTGTCGTATTACAAGCCAAGGTGCCGATATTCAGTGATGACAGTGTCGAAGATCTGGCTGCTCGTGTGCTCACGCAGGAACACCAAATCTATCCTTTGGTTGTGAACTGGTATTGTCAACGCAGACTGCAAATGCGGGATGGACGCGCCTGGCTGGACGGACGTTGCCTGCCGACTGCGGGCTATGCCAGCGATGACGATGAATGAGTGCTTGCACGGCATGAAAAGGGAGCTCATCGCTCCCTTTTCTTTTGCTCACCGATATGGGGACCGCTTCACACCGGAACAACGCCCGACAACGTACATTCGCCGTAGTGAAACAAATTGAATTCACCACTTTTCATCTGACACCAGGCTTCATTTTGAGTCAGAGGCTGAGTCGCAATGACCGTGACCACATCCTTCGGCGTAGTCTCTTTCTGAAAATCGATGGTGACATCTTCGTCCAATAGTTGAGCCTCGCCGAACGGCGCCCGTCGCGTCAGCCAATGCAAGTGCGTCGAGCAGAATGTCATCACAAATTCACCATCGGTCAACAGCATGTTGAACACGCCCATGTCCCGGAGTTGCCCACACCATTCCGCCACCGCCGCGAATAGCTCGGCAGGCTGTTCAGGCGGCACAGGAAACCGTGACTCCATGCGGTTTAACAACCAACAGAACGCCCGTTCACTGTCCGTCTGGCCAACGGGCCAAAAACGTCCCGTATCCAGTGTTTCATAGCCCGCAAGCTGACCATTGTGCGCAAAGGTCCAGTAACGGCCCCACAGCTCGCGGGTAAACGGGTGGGTATTTTCCAGGGCAACAGCGCCACGGTTTGCCTGGCGGATATGGCTGACAATCGCACAGCTTTTTATCGGATACTCCTGGACCAGTTGCGCAATGCGTGACTGACAACTGGGCATCGGATCCTTGAACGTACGACAGCCTTTGCCCTCGTAGAAAGTGATACCCCAACCATCCCGATGCGGCCCGGTTTTTCCGCCACGCTGCATCAAGCCGGTAAAGCTGAAGCAGATGTCAGTCGGTACATTGGCACTCAAGCCCAACAACTCGCACATGATGACGATCTCCGCCTCAGTCCGCCTGGCGCACCATTTCCAGCTCGATGAGCTGAATCAGCAGATGAATCACTTTGATATGCACCTCCTGAATGCGATCGGCATACCCAAAATGCGGTACGCGAATCTCGACATCCGCCAAGGCCGCCATTTTGCCACCGTCTTTGCCAGTCAGGGCGACACAGAGGATGCCTTTCCCTCGAGCCGCTTCCATCGCGCGCAGCACGTTCGCCGAATTACCACTCGTTGAAATTCCGAGCAGCACATCACCTCGACGGCCGACCGCCTCGACATACCGGGAAAAAACAAATTCATACCCAAAATCATTACTGACGCAGGAGAGATGACTGGGGTCGGAGATAGCAATCCCCGCATAGCCCGGGCGGTTCTCACGGTAACGTCCTGTTAACTCCTCGGCAAAGTGCATGGCATCACAATGCGAACCACCATTGCCACAGGAGAGAATCTTGCCGTCCTGACGCAAAGTATGAGCCATCAAGGTCGCTGCTTGTTCAATTTTCTGCAGGTTGGCAGGGTCCGACATAAACGCATTCAACACGGTCGCGGCATCTGACAGTTCAGATTGAATCAGTTCCTGGTACATATAACCCCCTAGCATGACTAAGCCCGCATTCTGACACAGGGGGGCAATGTCGTCATCCTCACCAGATTCAGGCTTTTGATTGCGCTTACGCACAGATTGCTCGCTTGCAGGTTTTGTTCGCTTTTTTTATTAAAATCTTTTTATATGATTAGGAGGTCATACAGCGAGATGTCAGGTGATACGGTGCAAATGGATGATGAAATACTGATTGTCGATGATGAGCATGAGACAGCCTGTCATGTGCGTGAAGGCTGGAAAGTGCTGATCGTTGATGATGAACCCGAAGTTCATCGCATCACCAAGATGACGCTGGCGCAATTTATATTTGACGCTCGGCCCATCGAGTTTTTACACGCCTATACCGGGGATGAAGCCATCGCCATCATGGCGAACGAATCGGACATTGCCTTGATTCTGCTGGATGTAGTGATGGAAACCGACAACGCAGGGTTGAATGTTGTCAAACATGTCCGCGATGTCCTGCAAAATCCCCACGTCCGGATCGTGTTACGCACAGGCCAGCCCGGACAAGCACCTGAAGATGATGTCGTCGCCAACTATGACATCAACGACTACAAGGACAAAACTGAGCTGACATCACAGAAGCTCAGGACTCTGATCCGCGCCAGTCTGCGCTCCTATCGTGATATTCGGACCCTGGAACACCACAGGCGCGGCCTGGAAAAAGTCATTGCCGCGTCAAAAGGCATTTTCGAAAAGCAGGCCCTCAAACAATTTGCTGAAGGCACACTTGAGCAGCTTTCGGCGCTGCTTGCGCTTGAAGAGAGCAGTCTCTATACCTTGCGTCACAATGCCTATGAATTACGCAATAGCACGCTGGAAACCCTGTTGAGCAACACTGTGTTGCTGGTCGGCGACGACAAGGCCAATCCTAGTGATGTGGTCCTCGAAGCGATGCGACAACGCCAGAACCTGTATCGCGATAACGAACTGGTCATTTTCTGTAATAACCCCAGACACAGTCTGATCTTTCATATTGAGGGGACGCGGCCGCTCAGCCAGATGGATACCTATCTGCTGAATCTGTTTACCGAGAACATTATCATCGCGTTGGAGAATATCCGACTCAACGAGTTGCTGGCCGATAATCAGCGGGAAATTATTTATCGCATCGGTGAAATCGTCGAAACCCGCTCCAAAGAGTCGGGGCTGCACGTTAAGCGGGTTGCATTGTATTGTGAACTGTTTGCCAAGTTGCTTGGCCTCAGCGATGAAAAGGCTGAACTCCTCAAGCGCGCCTCGCCTTTACACGATATCGGCAAGATTGGCATACCCGATGCTGTGTTGCATAAGCCTGGAAAACTTGATGCCGACGAGTGGGAAATCATGAAAACCCACGCCCAAATCGGTTATGACATGCTCAGTGGTTCGGATATCGAGCTGTTTCAAGTCGCGTCACAGATAGCGCTCAACCACCATGAAAAGTGGGATGGCAGCGGATATCCGCAAGGACTGCGCGAGCGCAACATTCCTCTAGAAGGTCGTATTACAGCCCTGGTTGATGTATTTGATGCGCTAGGCTCGGATCGTTGCTATAAGCGCGCATGGCCCCTGGACAAGATCCTGACCCTGATCCGCGAGGAGAAAGGCCGCCATTTTGATCCCGATCTGGTCGATCTGATGTTAGCCAATCTCGAGCACTTCCTGGCAATCCGCGATACCTATCGCGACGAGTTCCAGGGTGAATAAAAACCTGAGATGACGTTGCGAATCGGCACTCCCTGCCGGTTCGCCTCAATCGCTCACGGCCAGCCCCTCTCGCCACAGACAGCGGCCTCCTTTCTTCTGTACCAGATCGAGGCGTTTTTCATGCGCTGCCAACTCCGATGCCGAAGCCTGAATGACCCGCAGCGGGCGATTGTCTCTTACGGTTGCGACATCCGTGCCCGCTTGCTCACCGGCAGATTGCTGCTCAGTCATTGCCAGCTCCAGGCGTGTCTGCCCGCCTGTCATCAACAGGTAGACATCCGCCAGGATTTCAGCGTCCAACAAAGCGCCGTGCAGCGTACGGTGGCTGTTATCAATATCGTAGCGCGAACACAAGGCATCCAAGCTGTTACGCTTGCCCGGGAATAGACGCCGCGCCATGACGAGCGTATCTGTTACCGAACAGATATCCCGGGTTTTAAGCGGGCGCCCCAGAAGCTCGAATTCATAATCCATGAAGCCGACGTCAAACGGCGCGTTATGAATGACCAGTTCAGCTCCACGGATAAACTCAATGAACTCATCTGCCTTTTGCGCGAAACTGGGTTTGTCTCGCAAGAACGCATCGGTAATCCCGTGTACCCGGATCGCCTCTTCATCCACCAGACGGTCAGGCTTGAGATAGGCATGATAATGCCTGCCCGTCAGCCGCCGATTGATAACCTCGACGCAACCAATTTCAATGATCCGGTGGCCAAGATAATGCGCTCCGCCACTCTGGTTCATCCCCGTGGTTTCGGTATCCAGGATGACCTGGCGGCTGGCGGACGTTGTTAGGTTTGGGTTCATGATGCTTTTGTGTCAGACTGCGGGCCAAAACCCTATTCTATCCGACAAAGCATGTTAAAACAGGTCTCTCTTTATACTGATGGCTCCTGCCTCGGCAATCCCGGCCCCGGTGGATATGGTGTGGTACTGATCTATCGCCAGCATCGTAAAGAGCTCGCCCAGGGTTATCGTCTGACAACGAACAACAGAATGGAGTTGCTGGCTGCCATTGCTGGCCTCAAGACGCTGCATGAACGCTGTGCCGTCAGCCTGACGACAGATAGCCAATATGTCCGGCAAGGCATTACCGAATGGATACAAAACTGGAAACGTCGTGGTTGGTTGACCGCAGCACGGGAGCCGGTGAAAAATGTCGATTTATGGCAACAACTCGATGAACAGGTGCAACGCCATGATGTAACCTGGCTGTGGGTAAAAGGTCACTCAGGGCATACGGAAAACGAGCGCTGCGATCAATTGGCTCGAGAAGCCGCCAGTGGTAATGAATTGCTGGATGATACCGGCTACCGCCCCTAAACCCGCGCCATACCAGGTACGATGATTGGCTTACGCTGCCAGCGCTGCTTGAGCTCTGGCGTTAACGGAATCGTCCGCTTTCTTGCCGCCAGCACATAGACCGATGCCAGATAAGGGACGTAGTCCCGCCCAAGATTTTCTCGCCACCAGTGAATTCGGCTATTGCTGGAAAAGCTGCTGAAACCAAACAGCTCACAATGCACCATTTCGAATCCCAACAGCTCCAGCCAGTCACGAATCCGCTCCGGCGCAAACATCCGCGCATGCCATGGCTGACGACGACGGAGCGATGGCCACCAGCGCCCGATCCCCACCAGACTGTGTGGATTAAAGCCGCTGATCAGAACCCAGCCATCGACGGTCAATACGCGATCGACCTCGCGTAATAACTGATGCGGATCAGCGCTGTAATCAAGCGCATGGGCCAGCAAACACGCATCAATGGCACCATCTCTGATCGGTAAATCTTCCAGTTCACCCCGAAGACCAATCTGCTGGCCTTCGGGCGCCAACGCGCTCTGGTGCCTGATGGTTGAACAGCAGCAAGAGAGCTCGCTGCTCAAAGCCCCCAGCTTCAGTAGATGATAACCAAATAGCTCAGGACACCAGGCATTCAAACGTTCCTGAATTTCGGCTGCGATCCACTCCCCCATCGGCAGTTCAGACCAATGCAGGGGCGGACACATGGCTCGGCGTGTCAACGCAGGTTTCACAGCGGCTCCAGTCTGTTAGAGTGCTCAGCAAGCAATCGTGTTGATAGTGAAGAGGATATTTCATGCTGCAGGTGATGACGATACCCGCTCGCCAAGATAACTATATCTGGCTGATCAAAAAAGATAATCATGCTGTTATCGTCGATCCGGGCGAGGCCGAGCCTGTTTTACAACGGCTGGAACAGGCGGGCTTGCAACTGGATGCCATTTTAGTTACCCACTTGCACCATGATCATATCGATGGGATCCCCCGCTTGCTGGCAGCCTGGCCTTCGGCGCGATTATTCGCACCAGGCGACATAGCGGGTCAATTGTATGTTCAACGGATTGAAGATGGCGATGAACTACATCTCGATGCACTGGGTTTGACGCTGCAGGTATTGCATGTCCCGGGTCATACCGGCGAACACGTCGCCTATTATGGTCAAGGGATGCTGTTTAGCGGTGATACGCTATTCGCCGCTGGATGTGGCCGCCTGTTGGGTGGAAAGGCAGAGCAACTGTATGCATCCTTGCGCCGACTGGCCGCTCTCCCTCCCGATACCCAGGTATATTGTGCACATGAATACACCCAGTCCAATCTGCGTTTTTGCTATCAGGTAGAGCCTCAAAACCCAGCAATCCGCACAAGAATGCAGCAGGTGGGGAAATTGATACAACAGGGGCTGCCGACCATCCCCTCCCGACTGAGTGATGAATTGGCAACCAATGTGTTTCTGCGTACGGCATCACCAGATGTGCAGGCCTGGGCAGAGATGAACGGTGGCCAAATCTGTGAAAATGAGATCCAGGTCTTTGCCATCCTGCGTGAAAAAAAGAATAATCTTTGACCGTTTGGTTCAATAAATGCGCATAAAGCTTGCATTGGTTGATCTGGTTTTCGATCACCCTTACCATCGGCCACCTAACCACAGGATGAAAACTGGATGAACAAGAAGCTTCAACTGGCTGTACTAGCCTCTATGTTGCTCGCGGGTTGCCAGACTTTGACCTCGCAGAATGAGGTGGCAACCGACGATCAACCGACGATGCAGACAGCCCCGGTAGCACGTTCGGCACGGGATCGATCGGAAGAATTAAGCACCCTCTCTGTTTGGCAACGCGCCAGCCAGAGTATGAAGATGGACATTCCGCAACAAGCCGACGTCATCACCTACCGCAATTGGTACCTCAAACACCCACGCTACCTCAATACAGTTACCGAGCGGGCCGCCCCTTATCTGTTTCTGGTCATGGAGGAGCTCGACAAGCGCAATATGCCAGCCGAGTTGGCACTGTTACCTATCGTTGAGAGTGCCTATAACCCATTGGCGCGCTCCCCCAGCAATGCAGTCGGCCTCTGGCAGTTTACCCCTGGTACAGGGGTGCGCTACGGGTTAAAGCGTGATGCCTGGTATGATGGACGCCGCGATGTACATGCCTCCACCATTGCGGCACTGGATTACCTCGCAAAGTTGCATGGTGACTTCAATGGTGACTGGTTTAATGCCATCGCCGCTTACAATGCGGGCGAAGGCCGCATCCAGAAGGCCGTAGATCAAAGCATTCGCCAAGGTAAGCAAGGCGATTTTTGGTCATTGAACCTGCCGCGTCAAACCACTGAATATGTGCCACGTCTGCTTGCTCTGGCCGACATTATCAAAAATGCAGATCGTTATGGTGTTAAACTACCGCCCCATCCAAACCGCCAACAATGGCAGCTGATCGACGCCGGTGGGCAAGTCTCGCTGGCGGTGGTTGCTGATATGGCCGGTATCTCGACGAATGAATTAAAACGCCTGAATCCGGGGTATTTGCGAAACAGTACGTCAAGTTCCGGCCCGCACCATCTTTTGGTTCCTAAACGGGGTGCCCGAGAGCTGGAACTGGCGTTGGCGGAGTTACCGCGTCAGCAGCGCCTGAAGCCAGGCGAACAATTTGCGCTGCCCAGTGAAGATGATCATTTGATGCTTGCTGAGACGCGCCGCACCAAGGTTGCCGGCAAACGTCAGGCGCGCACGATTGAATATAAGGTCAAACCAGGCGACAGCCTGTGGAGCATCAGCAAGGCTCACGGTGTCACGAAACAGCAGTTACTGAGCTGGAATCGTAATGCCAGCAAGGCATTGAAACCAGGCCAGGTGCTTAAATTACAAACGTCATCATCAAACCGTAAAGCTCGGGCTTATGAGGTTCGGCACGGTGACTCGCTCTCCTCTATCGCTCAGCAATTTGAAGTCTCGGTTGATGATCTTGTGCGCTGGAATAGCTTGGAAAACCGCCATAGTCTGAAGCCGGGTCAAAAGCTGGTCATTAATGACAAGCGCAGTGGAGCCTGAAGCAAGTGACGCGATAGAAAAAGCCCGGACCTTGTTCCGGGCTTTTTGTTATGTCTACTTCCAGTCAAACGCATCCGGCTGTTGTAGCAACTGCTCCAGCGCTGTTTCATCAAAAACGGGAATGCCCAACTCCTGAGCTTTGGCCAGCTTGGAACCCGCTGCCTCACCTGCGAAAACGGCCGAGGTCTTGGCCGAGACAGACCCTGCCACCTTGGCGCCAAGTGCCTGCAACGCCTGCTTCGCGTCGTCTCGAGAGAGGCGGCTCAATGACCCGGTAAGCACCAACGTCATACCCTGCAATGGTTGGGCTTCGACGGCCAAAGGGGTTATCTCAGGCCAGTGAATGCCTGCGCCACCCTCACCGGGAGCATGCAGCAACTGTTGCAAGACCTCCTGGTTGTGTGGTTGTCGAAAGAAATAAAAGAGGTGTTTGGCCACCACATCACCGACATCCGGCACCTGTTGTAAGGTATCGATATCTGCTGCGAGTAATTTTTCAAGCGAACAGAAATGCTGCGCCAACGCCAACGCAGTGGACTCCCCCACCTCACGAATTCCCAGCGCAAACAGAAAACGGGGTAGCGTGGTTTCACGTGCATTGGCAATAGCGGCGACCAATTTCTCTGCTGACTTGCTGCCCATCCGCTCGAGTCCCGCCAATTGTGCCGAGGTCAAGCGGAACAAATCCGCTGGTGTTTTGACTAATCCGCGATCCACCAGTTGCTCGATTAACTTGTCGCCGAGTCCTTCGATATCCATCGCACGACGCGCGGCAAAGTGTTTGATGGACTCTTTACGCTGCGCCTCGCAATACAGACCACCAGAACAGCGCGCCACCGCCTCACCGGGTAACCGCTCGACGCTTGACTGACAAACCGGACATATTTCAGGAAACTGTACCGGTGACACCTGGAGAGGGTCGCGTCGTTCGGTTACCACCATGGTGATTTGCGGAATCACATCACCGGCGCGCCGCACCACGACAAAATCCCCCCGCATCAGCCCCAAGCGTTCAATCTCGTCCGCATTGTGCAAGGTGGCATTAGAGACCGTCACTCCACCGACAAACACAGGTTCTAACCGCGCAACAGGGGTAATCGCCCCGGTCCTGCCGACTTGAAACTCGACATCCAGGACACGCGTGATCTCTTCTTGTGCCGGAAACTTGTAGGCGGTGGCCCAGCGTGGTGCCCTGGATATGAAACCCAGCCGCTCCTGCAACTCGAGTTGATCCACTTTAAGAACAATACCGTCAATGTCATATGGCAAGCTATTGCGGCGCGCCAATATCTCATCGTGATAGGCCTGACAGGCGTCAATGCCGAGACAGGATCTCACCTCATGCGACACCGGAAAACCGGCCTGCCTTAACCACAACAAGCGTGCATGATGCGAATCAGGCAGTGGCGGCCCGTCATAACTACCTACGCCATAGGCAAAAAAGGCCAATGGTCGCTGTGCCGTAACCCGCGGATCTAGCTGCCGCAAACTTCCTGCCGCAGCATTACGTGGATTGGCAAACACTTTTTCACCAGCCTGCTCCGCCTGACGATTCCAAGCATCAAAGCCGGCTTTTGGCATCACCACTTCACCGCGCACCTCAAGTCTCGCCGGCGGGTTTTCCAGATTCAGCTGCAGCGGAATAACCCGTATGGTTCTGATGTTATGCGTGACATCCTCTCCGACGCTACCATCCCCTCGTGTGGCGGCACGCACCAGTTGACCATGGAGATACAACAAGCTGACAGCCAAGCCATCAAATTTGGGTTCACAGCAAAATAACACTGAGGGCGCATTGTCCAGACGCTCACTGACTCGCTTGCCAAATGCCAGTAAGTCTTCATGGGAAAACACATTATCCAGTGACAACATTGACGTTTCGTGTTGTACCTGACTGAAACCGGTCAATGGCGCTGCCCCCACCCTTTGCGTGGGAGAGCTGGGAATGACCCATTCAGGGTATTGTCGCTCTAACTCCTGCAATTCACGGAACTGACGATCGTACTCGGCATCAGGTACAGAGGGCTGATCAAGTACATAATACTCATAGGCATACCGTGTCAGTGTATTCGTCAACTGCACCATTTTTTGCCGAATTTCGTCCATCATGCCCATCCTGTAAACGATTCAGAAATGCAAAATGCGGCCTCAGCCGCACTTTGCCAATAGAAAGATCACAGCATTATTGCTGATCGTAGGCGCGAACCTCGTTCAAATACTGGTTGTACACCATCTCGGTCAATGGCTTGCGTTCACGATCCATGACCAGCGCATCTAGCTCGGCTGACATCTTGTCTGCCGCCTGCATCATCAGACGCAAATGCGCTTCGGCGCGCCCTGGAGGGGGCAGTTCCATAAACAGGCTGACCCCCGGGGTATAGAAATGGGACATGCGTGCCGGATCGAAGGTGCCTGGTTTGACCATGTTGGCTACGCTGAACAGTACTTCCCCCTGGCCATCCGTCTCCAGATGACGGTGGAATATATCCATCTCGCCAAATTTAAAGCCCAGTTTCTTTAAGATAAACAACAGGTCCTGGCCATCCAGTTGCAAACCATCCCGCGCCATGATGTTGACCTGATAATAGTCACTCCAACTCTTCACGGCTGGAGGTGTGATGACTGGTGTCTCGACAACCATGGCAGGTTCGACCACAGCAGGCTCGTCATCTGTCGCGGAAATTTGCGGCATCAACAGCTCAGGCTCAACTTTCTGCTGCTGATTCCATTGCTTGGGCGCTTTGGTGGCGGGTTTGGAAGATTCATTGCGTCGCGAGACAACGCGGACCTTGCCTATCCCGTCGGCATCGAAACCATCACCCGGTTCCGCAGTGGTGGCATATCGGCTATCACTTACTCGCCCAAGCGGTTTTTCCTTGATGGGGACCCGCTTGTTTTTTCTGTTCGTCCACAAACCGTGAATGACCAGTGCGGCAATCGCCAACGCACCTATGATGACCAGAATAATTCGCAAATCCTGCATTGCTGCTTCTCTTTATTCTTTATCCAGAGTGTCCCGGTCGGTAACATGCAACCCAGTTCAGGATCTCATGTCGCTCCTTTTTCTCCCCTCACATTCTAACGGATATTTTCCCAAAGGAGCCGCGAAATTTCGAGGGGGAAAGCAGTGCATGACTTTACCAAATCAAGACGCTGTTTGTAATATCTGTAACACTTTTGATGACAGGAACAGAACATGGTTCATGAAACAGCTCAAAAACCCAACGGTATTGGCTATTTATTGCAAGGCGTAACGCTAATCCGCCAGCCGGGATTGCGTCGCTTCGTAATAATGCCTCTGATGACTAACCTGATCCTGTTTTCGTTATGCTTCTATTGGTTGTTCTCCAAGCTTGAATCGCTTTCTGACTGGTTGCTGAATGCGGTTCCAGACTGGTTGTCTTGGCTGCAGTATTTGCTATGGCCAATCGCGATAGTGACCATACTGCTGGTTTTCTCGTTTATTTTCAGTTTGGTGGCTAACTGGATTGCGGCACCGTTCAATGGCCTGCTCGCTGAACAAGTAGAGCAAAGACTTACGGGGCAAAAATTACCTGATGTCAGTATCTGGGCGCTGATTAAAGACGTCCCTCGCCTCTTTCGCCGTGAATGGCAAAAGTTGGTCTATTTTATTCCACGAGCCTTGATCTGTTTGTTGCTGTTTTTTATTCCGGTCCTCGGACAGACAGTGGCGCCTTTGCTTTGGTTTTTGTTTTCCGGTTGGATGGCGGCAGTCCAATATTGTGATTACCCGTTTGATAACCACAAAATCCCATTCCACCAGATGCGAGCCCAACTTCTCAACCATAAGACGACAAATCTAACGTTTGGTTTAATCGTCACTGTGCTGACGACTATCCCCATCATCAACCTCTTCATCATGCCGATTGCCATCTGCGGTGCCACGGCCATGTGGGTTGACCGATACAGAACTAAGGCTTTGTAATGAACAGGGCGCCTTGGGCGCCCTGTTCATTACTGTTGAGTGATGATCACCATTGTCGACGAGGCCCGGTATCGATGTGCACAAAATTGGATCTCGGATAGTAACCAACGCCACCCGCTTTCAGCGAGACGGCTCCCTTGCGCAACATTGATAAAGGCACGCCGGGGATATTGATATCTACCGCCTGTCCTTGCATGTGCAGGCTCTTCTTGGCCACACCGCGGCTCTTGTTTCTCAGATGTGCGTTCGTCTGCGCCGAACGATAACCGCAGATCACATGGATCTCACGCTGATTGCCTAATCTGCGCTGCAGTTCGAACAATTGATCAAACAACCGGTGATCGATTGCCATTTTGGCATCATCCGCGCGGTAATCGCGGAATAGCCAATTAAACTCGTCCAGACCGTCCGCCAGATAGCGCCCTTTCTCCCAATAGTAGGCAGAGACACGTTCACCTGTGTTGGGATTATAAAATTTAAGCATGCGAGCAGGAGCTGTCTGGCTTGCCAACGCAACGTTCGGCAAGAGTGATGTCGCCATCAGGCAGGCTCCACCAACCAGCAGGTTGCGACGACTGATCTCAATGTCCAGCATATATTCCCCTAGCACTCCGTCATTCACGTACGTGATCGCTATTTGAGCGAAGATAACGATAAACAGGAAATTGAGTCAAACAGCATTTTCACCAGCAGATTCATAAGGAATCCATCTTGGTTTGAAATTCACCATTGTTTGACTCACGCCGCAATTCACCATCCACCCTATCAAGCCTTGTTATGCTGCAATAATGAATCCATCACGCGACGGCTTACCCCATCATGACCACGATCAAACCCGTAGATATCTTCACGGAACTGTAGATGACCATCGTCATCGAGCCAGCTGCGCCAATAAACCATATACACCGGCACCGGCTGCTTTAACGGTACCCATTTTGTGGTCTTGCTGGCCAACACCTTTTGCACTCGATCCGGCCCCCATGACGAGCCTTCGAGCAAACGTTCCGCCAGGTCTGCCGCCTGTTCGACACGAACACAACCGGAACTGATTGCCCGGCGCTCCTTGTTGAACAAATTAGGATGTGACGTGGAGTGCAGGTAAATAGACTCATCGTTCGGCAGATAAAACTTGTAAAGGCCAAGAGCATTATGGGTTCCCGGCTGTTGCCGCAAACGGTACGGGAAACCGGATGAAATCGCATCATCAAGGGTGATCGAAGCCGGGTCGACGGTGCCCCCATCGCTATCGATGATGTCAAACCCTTCCTTGGCCAGTAATCCAGGATCCTTGGCCAACTTGGGTACTATGTCCTGCTGGAGTATTTTGGTGGGGACATGCCAGGCAGGGTTCAATACTATGCTGCTAATTTCGCTTGCCATCATAGGTGTCTGTCGCTTCAGTTGCCCGACGATGACACGACTGGTCAGTACAGCTTTATCGCCTTCAACCAGCTTGAGTTGATACTCTGGCAGGTTGACCAGCACATAACGAGGAACATTCAACTGTTGTGCGGTATCTCGGCGCAGCATGGAGCGCGCTAAAATGACCACTTTCTGCTCTGGAGAAACACGAAGCCAACTGAGCGTCTGACGTCCGATAATGCCATCGTCCAGCAAACCGTGTTGCAACTGGAAGTGTTTGACGGCCTCCACCAGCTCACCGGCATAACGATTGCCGTCTACCGGTTGGGTTAGAAAACCCCAACGGCTTAAAATATCGGCTATTGCCATCACGGCGTCACTTTCATCATCCGGACGCAATTTAACATCGGGGAGAGTTGGCCAAGCGCCCTGGCGTGCGAGCTCAAGCAGTTGGATCAGTTGCTGACGCAATGCCAGATAATCCGCTTGCTGCGGTTGAAGTTGTTGCAGGTTTGCAACCGGATCAACTGCGGTTAACAGTTGTTGGTACGCCAAATAATCCGCCTGGTTCGGCAACACATCCGCATCACGAAGCCGCAACCGCTCACGTGCATCCCAACCTAATTGATGCCACTGTTTTCGAAAGTGATGCAAGGAAGCATAGATGTCAGCATAGAGCTCAGGCTTGGGTTCAGCGCCTTGCTGGTTGACCAGCGCCAGCCAAAGCTCGGCGAATCGCGGATGCACATTAGCCAGTGCCAGCTCCATCAGTTGCTGCGCCAGCTCCTCTCTGACAGCCGTTGCGGGTAGCGTCCAGGCCATCTGAGTTTGTTGACTTTCCGGCGGTGGCGTCAGATTGGGTTCAGCAGCCCATGCTGTTGCCCCCATACCGCACAGGTATCCAACCCCGAGCAAGCTAACAACACCTGCCTTTGCCACTAAATCCTTAAACATCCCGCCTCCCCAACCGCTCTTTGCACGAATGCGCTGTTCACGTCCTGTGTCACCTCTTCCAAGGCTGGAGGCAGTGTTTCGATTTATCGTCCTGGAGTCAATGGCCGCACCGGTTTTCAAGCGGCGTTTTGAGCTTCCTCACATGGGTCTATCGCTGCTGCGGCATGCTCAGGATAAAAAGTCGCAAGCTGCAATCTGGCGATGTCGCTTCTTTATCCAGCTGGAACATATCTTTATAACTAAATGTCACTTCACGTTATGTTTTTTATGATTAATCTACAAAACAACACCATCTGCGCACTTATAGGGACACCAACATGAGCAAGGTATATGAAGATAACTCCCTCACCATAGGTCACACCCCTTTGGTGAAGTTGAACCGGGTTGCCAAAGGTAAGGTGCTGGCGAAGGTCGAAAGCCGCAATCCAAGCTTCAGCGTCAAATGCCGTATTGGTGCCAATATGATTTGGGACGCAGAAAAAAAGGGGCTGCTTGGACCAGGCAAGGAGATCATTGAGCCAACCAGCGGTAACACCGGTATAGCACTAGCTTTCGTCGCTGCTTCGCGTGGTTATGCCATCACATTGACCATGCCTGCCACCATGAGTCTCGAGCGCCGGAAATTGCTCAAGGCACTCGGAGCCAATCTGGTATTGACCGAAGGACCGCTCGGCATGAAAGGCGCTGTCGCCAAGGCTGTCGAAATCCGTGATTCGGATCCTGAACGTTATGTCCTGCTTCAACAGTTTGATAACCCGGCCAACCCTGAAATTCACGTCAAGACAACCGGCCCCGAGATCTGGGAAGACACGGACGGTGAAGTTGATGTCGTGATCGCCGGTGTCGGTACCGGTGGGACCATCACGGGGATCTCCCGCTATATCAAACAAATCCAGGGCAAAGCCATCACCAGTGTTGCCGTGGAGCCGAAGGAGTCGCCGGTTATCACGCAAAAATTAGCTGGTGAAGAGATCAAACCTGGCCCGCACAAGATTCAAGGAATTGGCGCTGGATTTATACCAGGCAACCTGGATCTGAGCCTGATCGACCGAGTTGAACTGGTCAGCAGTGATGAAGCGGTCGAAATGGCGCGTCGCCTGATGCAAGAAGAAGGCATTCTGGCTGGCATCAGCTCCGGCGCTGCCGTCGTGGCTGCCAACCGGATTGCTGAGTTGCCCGAATTTGCCGATAAGACCATCGTCGTGATCCTGCCCAGTTCTGGGGAGCGTTATCTCTCCAGCGTGCTGTTTCAGGGACTCTTTGGGGACCAGGAGTTGCAAGCCTGATCAACGCCTGATTTTTCGATTAAATCGAAGCGCCAGTTTAGCTGGCGCTTTTTTTTCATGCTATATACCGATCAAGGCTGGATTGAATTCATATTTTTCGACGAAAAATATGGGTGATGCTGATGTAAAAACCTGTTTTCCAGGAAACGTTTTTGGTGCCGTCATTGACCTGACGCAAGGGTTTTCACGCGTAACGTATCAAAAAGTAACGCATGGATATTTTTTGTTGCATCCTAACCCTATGGCCTTTTGCAGGCCTTATTAGCAGGGCATAATCCGAGCTCGGTCACAACCCGAGCACTAATATAACGACTACCAGTTGTGCCGTTGTTGTGATCGCCACGCTGAATTTGCATCTGGACAGTAACCACACTCTGTCCAACTTCAACAACATTGGGGTGAAAAATGTTTGAGAAATCTGTAGTTATTACCGCTGAAAACGGTCTCCACACTCGTCCGGCTGCCCAGTTCGTCAAGGAAGCCAAAGAGTTCCAAAGCGAGATCAATGTAATCAGCGGTGGCAAGTCTGCCAGTGCCAAGAGCCTGTTCAAACTGCAAACTCTGGGTCTGACCAAGGGTACCACCGTTACCATTCAAGCCGATGGTCCGGATGCCCAGAAAGCCGTTGAGAAGCTGGTTGCCCTGATGGCCGAGCTGGAATAATTCCAGCTCCCCTTCCCATACTTCTGGTATCCACACTCTGCATACAGGTACGGCTATGATCTCTGGAATCCTGGCATCACCGGGCGTCGCTTTCGCTAAAGCGTTGCTGCTGAAAGAAGACCCGATCGTCATCAACAACGAACAAGTTGCCGAAGAAAACGTCGAGCGCGAAGTTGCTCGCTTCTTTGAAGCACGTAGCAAATCCTCACAACAACTTGAAGCCATCAAAGTAATGGCTGGCAAGACGTTCGGAGAGGAAAAAGAAGCCATCTTCGAAGGGCATATCATGCTCTTGGAAGATGAAGAGCTGGAGTCAGACATTGTTGCTCTGATTCGTGATGAGCGCTTTGCTGCCGAAAAGGCCATTCACCACGCCATCGAGCAATATGCATCCATGATGGCCGAGCTGGATGACCCCTATTTGCGTGAACGAGCAACCGACTTCCGCGACATCGGTACGCGCCTGGTCAAGAACGCGCTCGGGATGGAAATCGTCAACCTGAGCACGATTGATGAGGAAGTCATTCTGGTCGCTCATGACCTGACACCTTCCGAGACGGCCCAGATCAACCTGAACTTTGTCCGTGGTTTTGTCACCGACATTGGTGGCCGTACCTCACACACCTCAATCATGGCCCGCTCTCTGGAGCTGCCGGCGATTGTGGGTACCAATGACATAACACAACGCGTCAAGACTGGCGATTTTCTGGTTCTGGATGCACTGCATAATGAAGTGCTGATCAATCCTGCTGAAGAGCAAGTCACCAAGCTGCGTGATGCTCAGAACAAGTTCTTGGCCGAAAAGGCTGAACTGGCCAAACTTCGCGAAATGCCAGCCGAAACCGTTGATGGTCACCGCGTTGAGGTCTGCGCCAATATCGGTACCATCAAGGATATGGACGGCGCGCATCGCAACGGCGCAGAAGGTGTCGGTCTGTACCGGACTGAATTCCTGTTTATGGATCGTGACGCTCTGCCTTCCGAGGACGAACAATATCGTGCTTATAAGGAAGTCGCGGAATCCATGCCGGATCACCCCATCATCGTCCGTACCATGGACATCGGTGGTGATAAAGAACTTCCTTACATGAAGTTCCCGAAAGAGATGAACCCCTTCCTCGGTTGGCGTGCAGTTCGCATTTTCTTCGACCGCAAGGACATCATGCACACCCAGTTGCGCGCCATCCTGCGCGCCTCCGCCTATGGCAAACTGCGCATCATGTTCCCGATGATCATTTCAGTAGAAGAGTTACGAGCTCTGAAAGCTGAAATCGCTGAGCTGAAAGAAGAACTGCGCGCTGAAGGCCAACCTTTCGATGAAAATATCGAAGTCGGTGTCATGATCGAAACACCTGCGGCCGCCATCATTGCACGTCATCTGGCTAAAGAAGCGGATTTCTTCTCTATCGGTACCAACGATCTGACCCAGTACACGCTGGCAGTGGATCGTGGCAATGAAATGATCTCTGGTCTGTACAACCCGCTCTCTCCCTCTGTACTGAACCTTATCAAGCAAGTCATCGATGCCTCGCATGCCGAAGGTAAGTGGACCGGTATGTGTGGTGAGCTTGCTGGTGATGATCGAGCCTCCCTGCTGCTGTTGGGTATGGGATTGGATGAGTTCTCGATGAGTGCCATCTCGATTCCACGCGTAAAACAGCTGATTCGTGGCGCGAACTTCGCTGCGGTCAAAGCGATGGCGGATCAAGCGCTGGCATGTGCTACGATTGCTGAAGTAGAAGCCGTGCTGGATAACTTTGTGAAGCAAAAGGCTGTCTGTTAAAATCAGTAGCAGAAAGATAACAACAACTCTTGGGAGCTTACACTATGGGTTTGTTCGACAAACTGAGAAAGCTGGTATCCGATGACAGCTCAGACAACAGCGGTATCGAGATTTTTGCACCCTTGTCAGGTGAAATCATTCCGATCGAAGATGTGCCGGATGTGGTTTTTGCTGAGAAGATCGTAGGTGATGGCATTGCTATCAAGCCGGCTGGTAACAAGATGGTTGCTCCTTGTGACGGCACCATTGGCAAGATCTTCGAAACCAACCATGCATTTTCGATTGAATCCGATAGCGGTATCGAGCTGTTCGTGCACTTTGGTATCGACACCGTTGAGCTGAAGGGTGAAGGCTTTACCCGTATCGCCGCTGAAGGTCAGCAGGTGAAGAAGGGTGACACCATCATCGAGTTTGACCTGGCTGTTCTTGAGGCTAAGGCAAAGTCGACCCTGACCCCTGTTGTCATTTCCAACATGGATGACATCAAGGAGCTGACGAAGCTGAACGGTGCCGTAACTCTGGGTGAAACCCCGGTTATGCGCATCAAAAAGTAAGCTGTTGCGTCACTAAAAAGCCAGCCTCACGGCTGGCTTTTTTATGCGCGAGGCGCTGCAAAGCCACTTCCTCGCCTACTCCTTGACCCGACGGCGAATCACCCCTTCCTGAATCGAGCTGGCAACCAATTTCCCATCCCGGGTGAAAAACTGTCCACGCACCAAACCTCGACCACCGGAGGCGCTTGGGCTATCGACGGCATACAACAACCAGTCATCAAATCGAAAATCACGATGGAACCACATGGCGTGATCAATGGTCGCAACTTGTAAATTTCGATCGAAGAAGGCAATCCCATGCGGTTGTAGCGCCGTCGGCAAGAAATTGAAATCGGACGCGTAGGCCAGCAGGTATCGGTGAATTGCAGGATCATCGGGCATCTGGCCATTCGCCTTGAACCAGACATAACGCCTGGCGTCGCAAGGTGCCGCCTGCAGTGGATTGACAAACGTCACCGGACGCATCTCGATGGGTTTCTCGCTCAGCAGTTTGTCATGCAAGAATGGCGGGATAAATGCTTTAAGTTGCTCCGCCCACTCCTGCTCGCTACGCAGTCCATCTGGTCCTTCGACCTCAGGCATTACATCATGATGCTCCCAGCCAGGCTCTTCAATTTGGAACGACGCATTCAAGTAGAAAATGCTCTTGCCATGCTGAATGGCCTGTACTCTGCGGGTCGAGACGGTGTTGCCATCTCGTATATGCTCAACCTCATATAAAATCGGATGGTTAACATCCCCGGGCCGCAGAAAGTAACAGTGTAATGAATGCACCATGCGCTCGGGTGCCACCGTCTGATATGCCGCTGAAAGAGCCTGCCCCATCACCTGGCCACCAAATACGGCACCAAAGCCTAAATCCTGGCTCTGTCCGCGAAAGTGGCCAGCCTCTATGCGCTCAAGTGCCAGCAAAGAGAGTAAATCGTTCAATACGGTCATAGAAAAACAGCTCCAACTGTAATCGACGGAGCAAGGCTAACAGATCATTCCCGGTTAAAAAACAAAAGCCGGGGCATGCCCGGCTTTCTTTAAAATGAGTGTTATCAGGCTCTAAGCAGATAATCCCGTAATGCCGAAAAGTCGACATCCATCTCTTCAGACAGCAGAGCCAGGTCGGCACGCTCTGCCAATGGAGCTGGCAACTCGACATCAATGCCAAGAATACTATCGACGCTTTCCTTAAACTTGGCTGGATGTGCGGTACACAGGAACACACCACACTCCTGATCGCACAGTGACGACTGCATGACGTCCCAGGCAATAGCGCCATGAGGCTCGCACAGATAGCCCTGTTGATAAAGACGCTGCAAGGCATCACGAGTCTGTTCATCATCACGCGAGGCTGCGCCCAGTGCCTTCAACGACCACCCCTTGACGCGGAACAGCTCCTCGACGCGCGGCCAGTTGTTGGGGCGACTGACATCCATCGCATTTGACAGTGTGGCCACTGTCGCCTGGGGATCCCAGTGGCCCTCTTGCAGATAGCGAGGAACCGTATCATTGGCATTGGTAGCCACGATAAAGCGCTTCACCGGCAGTCCAAGTGCCTTGGCGATCAAACCTGCGGTTAAATTACCGAAGTTGCCGGATGGCACGGCAATAACCGCTTCAGCCCGCTTCGTCACTGGTAGTTGCGCTATCGCTTCAAAGTAGTAGCAGACCTGAGCCAACAAGCGGCTGATGTTGATAGAGTTCGCCGAATTAAGACCTATCGCCAGTTTCAATTCTTCATCATCGAACGCTTGCTTTACCAACGCCTGGCAATCGTCGAACGCGCCATTCACCGCGACGGTACGGATGTTGCCACCCAGGGTACAGAACAGTTTTTCTTGTAGTGGGCTGATCTTGCCTTTGGGGTACAGGATCACCACTTCGATATTCGGCAGACCATAGAAAGCATGCGCCACAGCGGCACCGGTATCCCCGGACGTGGCGGTCAGGATGGTGATTTTCTTGCCATCCGACACCGCAGTCAGGCATTGCGCCATAAAGCGCCCGCCAAAATCTTTGAAGGCCAGTGTCGGGCCATGAAACAGCTCCAGCGCATACTGATTCTCCGCCACTTGCACCAAAGGTGCCGGGAAAGTGAATGCATTGGCAATCAACTGCGCCAGCTCAGGCAACTCATCACCGAGCAAGTGACGTAAAATGATAGCCGAACGCTCCACCAGTGGCTTTGCCAACAGCCCATCGACATCTGCCAATGGGGCTATCTGCTCCGGAAAGAACAGACCTTGTTCACGACCCAGACCTTGCTTGACCGCTTGCGCAAAGTCGACCTGCTCACTGTGATCCTTGATGTTGTACAACTTCATGATGCTGACATCCTTAATTCAGATAGAAGTAACCGTCGTTCCCTGACGATCAATACGGCATACGTGACAGAACCCGTCCTGGTTCTGGATAAAGTTCGCCTCCAGCCACTCCTTCATACGCAAGGCTTGCTGCTTGTCCGTCATGACAACAAAAATGCTGGGGCCGGAGCCGGAAATGCCGGTTGCCAATGCACCGGAAATTGCGGCGTGCTGACGCGCCTCGTTAAAGCCGGGAATCAGTGCCTGTCGATACGGTTCAGCAATCACATCCTTCAACACAGCTGCCGCCAGCTCCGCCTGGCCGGTATGGCTGGCATGGATAAATGCCGCCAAACGGCGCCCGTACGTCAAACAATCACTACGCCGGTACTGTGCCGGTAAAATTGCCCGCGCCTCAGCAGTGCTGATACTGATTCCAGGGTAACAGGAGACCCAATACCAAGACTCCACGTCTGGTACTGCCTGACTGATGACCCCCTCTTCTTCGATCATCAGCTGAATGCCACCAAGATAGCAGGGCGCTACGTTGTCATAATGGACCGAGCCGGAGATTTTCCCTTCCAGCTCCCCCATCAAGAGCAACTGCTCATCCTTGCTAAGCGCATAATCATGAAACGCATTCAACGCTTCAAGCGCAGCAACAATGCTGGAAGCGCTAGAGCCCAGCCCGGACCCTATCGGCAGATTCTTTTCCAGGACCATATGCAGGGGGCGAACGGTACGACCGCGCAGCTGGAGTGCCGCGGCGTATCCCAGATAGCAGTCATATACGATGTTCTTCTCAGCCTCTGCCGGAAGCTTGTGGGCAAAGCGGCCGCGGCAGCTTAACGAAAAAGCCTGCTCCGCCTCATGCACTTCGACACGATCCCCCAGCAAAGCCCCATCGATAGGGGCTAACGCCGCGCCGAGTACATCAAAACCCACACTAACATTCCCAATTGAAGCTGGCGCATATGCAACAACAGCCATGTTAAACCTCCTGCTTCCAGTTAAGGGTGCGCAGCAGGTCGGCGAATACCCCGGCCGCGGTGACCTCGGTACCCGCACCATATCCGCGCAGTACCAGAGGAATCGGTTGATAATAGGTAGAGAAAAACGCCAAGGCGTTTTCGCCATCCTTGACCTTGAACAGCGGATCATTCTCATCAACCGCTTTAATCGCCACCTTGCACTTGCCTTGCTCAATGGAGCCAACATAACGTAGCACTTGACCTGCCGCCTTAGCCTTGCTGACTTCGGCCGCGAACCAGGCATCCGCTTCTGGCAAACGCCGAATAAAGGTGTCGGTATCACCACTGCAATCAAATCCTGGCGGCAACGCCTGCTCTACCTCAACATCATCGAGCTCGAGCGGCAGACCAGCCTCGCGTGCCAGAATCAGCAGCTTGCGGGCTACATCCATCCCACTGAGATCATCGCGGGGATCGGGCTCGGTGAATCCCTTGCCCTTGGCCGTCAACGTCGCTTCAGAGAACGACATGCCTTCGTCCAATTTACCAAAAATAAAGGAGAGCGAGCCGGATAAGATGCCATTAAACGCCTGCAACTTGTCGCCAGCTTTGATCAAATTCTGCAGATTTTCGATGACAGGTAGACCCGCGCCAACGTTAGTCTCATACAAGAACTTGCGGCGAGTCAGTAATGCGGTCTTGCGCAGTTCTCGATAGTAGGCGATGGAGCTGGTATTGGCTTTTTTGTTCGGCGTGACGACGTGGAAACCCGCGGCCAGGAAATCGGCATATTGGCTCGCCACATTCTCATCCGAGGTACAATCCACAATCACCGGATTGATCAGGTGGCTATCATCCACCAGCTTCTTGACCGCCTGTAACGAGAATCCCTGCTGCGCTTCAGCTAGCAACGCCTGCCAATTAGCCAGATCAAGACCATCACGACTAAGCGCCAGCTTACGCGAATTTGCCAGCCCGACGACTCGCAAGCCGATCCCCTGTTGTGCCAGCACAGGTTGCTGACGGCGGATCTGCTCCAACAAGGCCCCACCGACCCCGCCCAAGCCAACCAGGATCAAATCGATAAACTGCATGCTGGTAAAGAAATTCTGATGGCAGGCCTTGATCGCTTCATTGACCTTGTCCTTACCCACCACGGCAGAAATCGAACGTTCACTCGAACCTTGAGCAATGGCAACGATGTTGATGTTGCCTTGCGCCAGAGACATGAAGAAACGTGCCGCGACCCCCTTGCTGGTGCGCATGCCATCGCCAACGACGGAGATGATCGCCAGGTCATGGCGCATTTCAATCTCTTCCAGCAGGCCCGCCTTGAGCTCAAGTTCAAATTCAGATTCCAGGATTTGACGTGCCTTCTCGGCATCATAGGTATGGATGCAGAAACTGATGCTGTATTCGGAAGAGGATTGCGTAATCAGGGTAATAGAGACACCAGCGCGAGACACGGCGGTGAAGATGCGGCCAGCCATGCCGACCATGCCTTTCATACCAGGACCACTAACGTTGATCATCGAGATCCCGGCCAAATCCGAGATCCCTTTTACCGGTAACTCATCATCGCCCTGTTCGGCGATCAGGGTCCCCTCACCTTGTGGATTAAAGCTGTTCTTGATCAGACAGGGGATATGAAACTGGGCGATCGGGGCTATGGTGCGCGGATGCAGCACTTTGGCACCAAAATAGGAAAGCTCCATCGCCTCCTTGTAGGACATCCGCTTCAGCAGCACAGCATCTGGCACCAGGCGTGGATCGCAGCTATATACGCCATCGACATCCGTCCAGATTTCGCAACACTCGGCGCTGACACAGGCAGCCAAACAGGCCGCGGAGTAATCCGAACCATTGCGCCCCAGCAATACCAGTTCACCTTGTGGATTACCGCCGGTGAACCCGGCCATCAAGTAGATGGCTTCCGCTCTGACGGGACGACGCTGGAACCGGGCGCGCGAGACATCAATATTGACATGGGACTCCAGGTAGCCCCCCTCGGCCAGCAACAGCTGTACCGGGTCAATCAGCTCGACGGCATGCCCACGGACTTGCAGCAGTTCTTGCATGCAGGCGACAGACAAGGCCTCTCCACGGCTCAAAATCAGTGCCTGAATATTGTCCGGGCATTGCCCCAGCAATGAGATGCCCTGCATCTGACGACGCACGACACTGAATTCCTGAGCCATGCGCGCCATCAGTTTGTCGTCGTCCAGTGCAGGGTACTTGCTCTTGAGTCCTGCAATCAGGCGACTGAATATGCCTTCAATCTCCAGCAGCGTATCACTGGCATCCAGACCGCGGCTGGTCTGTTCAACCAGAGCGACAAGGTGATTCGTCACCTTGGCCGGTGCGGAGAGAACCAGGGCTACCTGGGCCTGCTGCTGATTGTTGACCACTATGTCCGACACTCGCAAGAAGCGTTCGGCATCGGCCAGTGAAGAGCCTCCAAACTTCAAAACACGCATTACTAATCTCCCTGTAACAAAAAGGCCCGTACCTGGTGGGTACGGGCCTTTGAAATTCTGAACTTGTTGTCAGTGCACTCAGCAGCCCGCCCCGAAACCACGCAAGGTGGTGCCGGTAATAATAGTGGTGGTAGTGCGAAGGGTGACTGACAGCATGTTAATAATAGGACCTCAAAGTCTAAACGCCCCTAGCTATACCGGTTTGTCCTCATGGCTGTCAATCCCTTCTTCGTTTTCCAAGGCTCTGGACAGATCTTTGCAAAGCAGATGCATCAGGTTCAAATCCCGCTGCCCCAGCATGGATATACCAGACAAAGCCCAATGGTGTAGTTTTTCATTCTGACCAACCCCCACCTTGACGAGAATATCCTCTATTTTCCTTTTTAGGGCATGAACCTGCGCCTCTGCGGGCAAAGTGACCGCTGCGTCAGAGGGCGGCGTATCGAGCAAAGCGCTCATCTCATACGCATACAGCATGATCGCCTGCCCCAGATTTAACGACGGATAGCCAACTTTAAGAGGTAAATAGCTGATCAGATCGGCATGGGCGAGTTGCTCGTTTGACAGGCCTGACTCTTCACAGCCAAATAAGATACCAACACGCTGTAAGCCCGATTTATTCAGCAACTGGGCTTTGACCTGAGCTGGTGTGAGATAGACATGATGCTGGCCTCGCTGACGCGCTGTTGTGGCGATAACCAAGTCCATATCCAAGAGGGCCTCAGGTAGCGAAGTAAACGCCTCAGCCTGCTCGAGCAGCTCCTGGGCTCCGTGAGCCACCCAAAATGCTTCAGGTTGCCGGTGAGCCTGTGAGGCCACCACCCTTAGACGAGAAAAACCCATGGTTTTCATGGCTCGAGCCGCTGCACCGACATTTTCCGGTCTCGCTGGCGCCATCAGTATAAAATAGAGATCCATCACCACCTCCGAAATGGGGGCTTAATCTAGCGCCTGACGTCCGGACACGCCAGTGTGATCTTCAACATCACAAGAACAAAAAAACAGCACATCACTTCCATTTAGAACGGCTTATGCCATCCTTCGTAAGGTGGTAACGGGAGGCCAAATATGAATGATGGCGTCGGGCGGGGCTGGTGCGCAACAGTGCTGCCGTTAGCGATTTGCCTTATCCAGGCGACAAGCGTGCAGGCTCGACCGGATCAGGCCATGACCGCCATTGATAGCCGTTACTACAGTAGCGAGTTCAGCCTGTCTCCACTGGAACAGTATTGGTTTCAAGAACAACCATCGCCCCGGGAACAGGACAAACTTAGCCTCTATGCCTACACGGGGAATTATGTCAGTGCATTACCGATGCCATCGAACAGTGAACAGGAGTATGCAGTGATTAGCGGCGTAGGTCTGCAGTGGAGTAACTGGCTCTCCTTTCAAAGCCAGCTGGTCCATGTCGGGCCGCCATCGCTTTCATTTAACCTCGAGTTGGCATCCGTCTGGCACCCCCGCCCCAGTCTCTCACTGCAAGCGATATATGCATCGCCATCACCGAGCAAACCACAGCTGACCCTAGGTGCCAGTTATCGTTTTTAGAGCGTTAGCTTGACACCAGCAAAAACAAAGTTGACATATGTCAAACAAGCGTGAGAAATCAGTAACCTTTGGTTATCAAAACATTGTTAACTGGCTGTTACTTGATACATTCCTTACGCATTGAGCTCAGGCACTAACGCCTGTTTTACTCATTACATGAATAGATCGTGGTGAGACAGCCGAAATTTCATAATAAGTCATAGCGTGCTGTGAACGATGATTAACAATTCATCGCGTTTCGCCCTGTTAAATGTTAAATTTTATCTGAGATTTTAACCTTTCGAGTGCCAGCCATGCATATACCTCAAATCCTAATTGTCGAAGATGAACTGGTGACCCGCAACGCCCTGAAGAGCATCTTTGAAGCCGAAGGTTACGATGTGCTCGAAGCCAATAACGGCGATGAGATGCACGATTTGCTGTCAAACAATGATGTTGATCTCGTCATCATGGACATCAATCTGCCTGGTAAAAATGGCTTGTTACTGGCTCGGGAATTGCGTGAGCGCGGCCAGATCGCCCTGATGTTTCTGACCGGTCGGGACAACGAAGTCGACAAGATTCTTGGCCTGGAAATCGGCGCCGATGATTACATCACCAAACCTTTCAACCCGCGTGAATTGACCATCCGCGCGCGGAACCTCCTCGGCCGCACCATGCGTGCCGGGGGGGGGGATGATAGCAACCAAAGCATCGAAAACTACCGTTTCAATGGTTGGACTCTGGATATCAACAGCCGCTGTCTGATTCCTCCAGCAGGTGAAGCCATTCGTCTACCACGTTCTGAATTCAGGGCCCTGCTGCACTTTTGCGAAAACCCGGGTCAAATTCAAACACGTGCCGACCTGCTGATGAAAATGACCGGTCGCGAGTTAAAACCTCATGATCGTACGGTTGACGTGACGATTCGCCGCATCCGTAAACATTTTGAATCCGTAGTCGAAACGCCAGAGATCATCGCCACCATTCATGGCGAGGGTTACCGATTCTGTGGCAGCCTGGAAGAGTGATAACCAGCAATAAAACAAATCATTAGCTGCTTAAACGCAGCTCATTAAGGCGCCGTCGGCGCCTTAATTGTTTTCATCACATGAGGCCCAGCCTTGCCGTCTTCTGGGGTCAACTGAGCACACTTATCTAATAACTTGCTATCGATTCCAGACATTTAGCCATCCAGACATAAAAAAGTCCATTGACTTGATGCCATGCAGGCCATAGCATCTTCATCCATCCGCAGCGAATCCTTTTAGCAATAACAACTATCTTTTCACTGTAAGCCAGTCATAGCCACGGTGGATGAGCGCAACAAACATGATTAATTTAACTGCAGTTTCAAAAGTTTACGGTTATGGCGATAGCGCCGTACAGGCGTTGCACCCGACAGACCTGCAGGTAAAGCGCGGCGAAATCTTCGGTGTAATTGGCGCCTCCGGGGCCGGCAAGAGCACGCTTATTCGCTGTGTAAACCTGCTCGAACGCCCGACAACGGGCTCTGTGGTCATCGATGGCGTCGATCTGGCAACACAGAGCGAGCGCGACCTGACCTTATCCCGTCGCAAGATCGGGATGATCTTCCAACACTTCAACCTGCTGTCGTCCCGGACCGTGGCAGAGAATATCGCGCTGCCGCTGGAGCTGGCAGGCCTGGATAAGGCTCGTATTGCGCAACGCGTTACCGAGCTGCTGGTCTTGGTTGGCTTGCAGGAGCGGGCGCATGCCTACCCGTCCGAGTTGTCGGGCGGGCAGAAACAACGTGTCGCCATAGCGCGTGCCCTCGCCCCTGAACCCAAGGTACTGCTGTGTGATGAGGCCACCTCGGCGCTGGATCCACAAACCACACAGTCTATTCTAGCGCTGTTGAAAGAGATCAATCGCCGGCTGGGCCTGACAATCCTGTTGATCACCCATGAGATGGACGTCGTCAAGACGATCTGTGACAAGGTGGCGATCATTCACGATGGCCGTCTGGTCGAGCAGGGTGAAGTCGCCTGGTTCTTTTCGCATGCGCAGACTGCATTGGCACGTGATTTCATCCAGTCAACCATTCACTTGCCTATTCCGGAAGAGTACCAGCGTCGCCTGAGTGCTACTCCTGAAGCCGACAGCTGGCCGTTATTGCGCCTCGGCTTCACCGGGCAGAGTGTCGATAGTCCGCTTATTTCAGAGGTCAGCCGACGCTTTGGCGTGGATGTCAGCATTCTGAGCGCCGATATCGAGTATGCCGGCGGCGTCAAATTTGGTTATTTGCTGGCTGAACTATTCGCTCCGACAATGGCCTGCGAGCAAACGATCGAATTCCTGCGTCACCATCAGATCCAAGTGGAGGTCCTGGGCTATGTCCGAAGCCATGATTAATCTCTTGCTGAGCGCACTGGGCGAAACGCTGGGCATGGTTGGCGCTTCGGCCGCCTTCAGCGCCTTGTTCGGTGTACCACTGGGTGTTGCCCTGCATGTCACCAAACAGGGAGCCATATTGTCACATCCCATGCTCAACAAATTGCTGGGAACCCTGGTCAATATTGGCCGCTCTATTCCATTTATCATTCTGCTGGTCGCCATTATCCCGTTTACTCGACTCATCGTCGGTACCAGTATCGGCACTATCGCCGCCATAGTCCCGCTGACCGTTGGCGCCATCCCGTTCGTCGCCCGACTGATTGAAGGCGCCTTGCTTGAGGTCCCCGCCGGTCTTGTTGAAGCCGCACAGGCGATGGGGGCCAAGCCACTGCAGATCATTGGCAAGGTGCTACTACCGGAAGCCTTGCCGGGGATCATCAATGCCATCACCATTACGCTCGTTACGCTGGTTAACTACTCGGCCATGGCCGGTGCCATCGGCGGGGGTGGCCTGGGTGATGTCGGTATCCGCTATGGTTATCAACGCTTCGATCCGGCGGTCATGTTGATCACCGTGGTCATGCTGGTCGTTCTGGTTCAATTGATTCAATCCATCGGTGAGCATCTGGTTCGCCGGGTAGATCATCGTTAACTGCTTTTCATCAACAGGAGGTTTCCATGAAAAAATCCCTCTCCGCCCTGGCGCTGTTTGCAGCCTTGCTGGCAGGTTGCGGTCAAAGTGACAGTGACAAACACATCAAGGTCGGCGCCATCGCAGGCACGGAAGCACAAGTCGTCGAAGTCGCTAAAAAAGTCGCCAAAGAGAAGTTTGGTCTTGAAGTCGAAATTGTTAGCTTCAGCGACTATGTGACGCCAAACATCGCGCTGAATGATGGCAGCATCGACGTCAACGCCTTCCAGCATAAGCCGTATCTGGATGCCCAGATCAAGGATCGTGGCTATAAACTGGTGCCGGTCGGCAATACTTTTGTCTACCCGATCGCCGGTTATTCAAAGAAATACAAATCCGTAGCTGAACTGCCCACCGGTGCCCAAATCGCGGTTCCCAACGATCCGACCAATCTGGGTCGCTCCCTGTTACTGCTGCAAAAGCAGGGACTGCTCAAGCTCAAAGACGATGTCGGCCTGAATGGCACGGTTCTCGACATCGTCGATAACCCCAAGCAGCTGAAACTGGTGGAACTGGAAGCGGCTCAGTTGCCTCGCTCACTGGACGATGTCGATCTTGCCATCATCAACACCACCTATGCGTCACAAATCGATCTGCTGCCGACCCGCGATGGCCTGTTTGTTGAAGACAAAGAGTCACCGTATGTCAATCTGATCGTTGCCCGCGAAGACAACAAGGATGCGGAGAAAGTGAAGCAATTTGTTCAGGCTTATCAGAGCGATGAGGTTTATCAAGCAGCCAGCAAGCTGTTCAAGGGCGGTCTGGTCAAGGGTTGGTAAACTAAGGCTACTCGTGTAATTTTAAGTAAAGCACGGTAAACTCACAGAAAGGCTACGCGGGCGTAGCCTTTTTTTTTGCTAAAAGATTATGATCCACATGTAGCCATACTAATTACAAAGCACGGAACATTGCCCATGACAACCTGGTATCTGGCTTACTGCCGACCACGCGAGGAGGGGCGAGCCAGCCTGCACCTTCGCAATCAGGGTATCGACAGCTATTACCCCATGGTCGAAGTCGAACGTATCTGCCGCGGTCAGCGTGTAAAACGTCAGGAGCCGCTTTTTCCTTCGTATCTGTTCGTCAACGTTGACCTGGAACAGTTTCCCGCGAACCGTCTGAACGCCACCCGCGGGTTACGACATATGGTCCGTTTTGGCGCCCATTGGACCCAGATCCCATCCCAGCTGATCTACAGCATGATGAGCCGCGAGGATTGCGACGAACAGCGCGAGCTGTTATGTCACCTGCCTCGTTGTGGCGACAAGGTGGTCATCAGCGACGGTATCTTCTGCGGGCTAGAGGCGCTATATCAGGAGCCAGACGGAGACACTCGTTCTTTCCTGCTGCTCGAGCTGCTGCATAATCAGGTCCGTCACAGCATCGATAATCGTGCCTTTGCGCCGCTTTGAGCGGTCAACAGCCCAGTAGTAGTCGATATTCCGCCTGCACATAGGTATCGGTCATGCCGCTGACATAATCGATCAACAGGCGGACTCGCAGATACCACTCCCACTCATCGGCATCGGTATCCGATTCAGCCAAGGCTCTATGGTAGGCATCGATGTGGCGACGTGACAGTCGGCGCACCAGCCGTTGCAACAAGGCACTGCCGGTGCCCTCCGTCAGCAAGCGGGTGAATTCACTGCGTGACAGCATCAGGAGCCGGCCGTAGCGATCCAGTACCCCACAGATGGCGGCACATCCTTCCAGCTCCAGCGCCTCGATCTCGCGACTGCGAAAGATCTGCTCGCGAGCCAGACGCCGCAGCCTGGATAACAGAGCCACCGCAGGCGCCTGTTCATCCAGTAAGGTGGTGTTGAACTGGCCATTTAGAATGGCGGCTTCATTCTCCAGATAGGTGGTCACCGCTACTGCAATCACATCATCGGTCAAGCGTTGGCGGAAGACGGCAAAAAATCCCTCTCCAGAATGGCAGGCCGCATCCAGCAAGGGCTGCAAATAGTCAGGATCCACATCGGTTGCCCTGAGTTGCTGCACTAATGTTGTCTGCGCCAGTAGCCCCCGATCCACCGCATCCTCCAGATCGGCGATGCAATAGCAGAGATCATCAGCCACCTCCAGCAAGTAGACGAGCGGCATGCGTACGCCAGGCATCAGCCCCAGTGTTGAGCGCAGCTGGTGTATCAGCCCGCGTTCGCTACAGAAAAAGCCCGGCCCTTCAGAACCGCGCAGGCCTTCATCAATGCCTCGAGGCACCTTAATCAAGGAGGCCAGCAAGCTACAGGTCAAATCCAGCTGCTGCAGGCTGTGCACCAGGCGTAAACTCTGGGCATTGCCATCAAACGCCAGCAAATCCGGCCGCAACTGCTGCTGCCAACGCAGGCTGGGGTCGGTAGATACAGCAACCTGGAAATAGGAGTCCAGGTGCTGATGCAGCCATTCCCGTATCACCGATTCGCCAAAATGGCCGAATGGCGGGTTGCCCACGTCATGCAGCAATGCGGCCATTTCCAGTAAATTAAGCCACGGCATCATCCACGGTTGTAAGTGCGGAGCCTGCTGCAATAAAGCCAACGACAGCTGCCGACTGACCTGCTGCACTTCCAGTGAATGGGTCAACCGGCTGCGAACCGAGGCTTTCACATCCAGCGGAAAAACCTGTGTCTTTTGCTGTAAACGACGCACCGGAGCACTTTGCACGACCCGGGCCCGATCCTGCTCACTGGCCCGCAGCAGATCGCCATCCGGCTGACTCGGTCTGGCTGCCTGTAACAGGCGGGTGTAGTTCATGCTCATAGACAACCTCTTGGCGTTTACTGTTGCAACCACAGTTTCAGGCGCGCGACGTCTCGCGGATAGCTCTCCTTGAGCGCGGCGATCCAGTCGGCGATATTGTCCCACCAGGCAGGCAATTCCGGCGACTGGGCCTGTTTTGCCAGCAAATGCAGGCGCTTGAGGCCGATGGCGCCGGCAGCGCTCTTGATTTTGTGCGCCTCGCTGACAATCGCCGCTTGATCCCTGGCCAGCAGGTTCTCTTCCAGACGCAGCAGGTAATCCGGCATCATCTCATCAAATAGCCGTACCGCATCGAGCAACACGGCTTTCCCGACCAGACCGGCATAATCCTCAAGAAAATCCAGATCCAACACTTCAGGTCGTGATGGCTTAACCACCGCCGCCGTCGGTGCCGGTGGCGGCAGCGTATCGGCAAACAGGTGGTTCAGTACGCGTTTGAGATTGTCGGCTGACAGAGGCTTGCCAATCACATCTCGCAAGCCATGAGCCAGATAGTCCGCCTTGTCGCGGATCAGGTTGGCGGTCAACGCCACCATAGGCGGCAGGGCACTGGCGCCATAACGCTGAATCAGCGTATCTGCCACATCCAGCCCCGTCATGTCCGGCAATTGGATATCCAGCAGCAGCAGATCGAAGGCATCGGGATGAGCCACCGCCAACGCCGAAGCACCGTCCCGCGCCGCGGTCACCTGGTGCCCCAGTTTCTCCAGCAGCGCGGTCGCGACCGTAATATTCAGCTCCACATCCTCCACCAGCAGGATGCGCAGCGACGGCAGCTCACTGACCACTTCGGTGGCCCCCTGGTGCAGCTGCTCAACCGTCAGCTCCACACTAAAGCAACTGCCCTGACCCGGATCGCTATCCACCATCACGGTGCCCCCCATCGCCTCAACCAGTTGCCGCGATACGGCCAGCCCGATTCCGGTACCGATACCGCGCTGGCGGCCATCCACCTGATAATACATGGCAAAGATCTTTTCCTGTTCCGCATGCGGAATGCCAACACCGGTATCTTCGACATCAAAACGCAGATGGACTTTATCATCTGGCAGGGGCGTCAACATGACACGAATCGTCACGCCTCCCTGTTCGGTAAATTTGATGGCATTCCCGGTCAGGTTCCACAATACCTGACGTAGACGCGTCCCATCGACCCGCACCCATTCAGGAAACTCACCGTCCAGATCGAAGTGCAGATACAAGCCCTTCTGCTCGGCCATCAAGCGGGTGAGCGACTCCAGATCCGAGAGAAAAGCCGGCAGATCCATCGGCGCCGGCACGAGTTGCAGCGAGTGGCGATCGATCTTATCCAGGTCGATGATGTCATTGAAGATATTGCCCAACGTCACCGCGCTGAGGTGGATGGTATTCATGTGTCGACGCTGTTCGTCATCCAGCCGAGTTTCCAGCAAGATACGACTTAAACCCACAATACCATTGAGGGGGGTACGCAATTCATGGCTGATGGTTGAAATAAAGGTCGTTTTCTCCCGGCTGGCTTGTTCCAATTGTTCCTGATAGCGCTTGCGCTCCGTAATATCGCGACCAAACCCGAGCAACCCCAGGCGTTTGCCCCATGCATCATAGAAAGGCACTTTGCGCATTTCAAAACAGGCGCGTCGGCCGTCCGGATATTCCATCCATTGTTCGTAGGTATAGGGTTGGCTATTGCTAAACACCAGCCCATCGGTCTCGACCACCTTATCGGCAATGTCCTGGCTATAGACGTCATGGGGCGTCAGTCCATTGAGCTCGCCCCCATCCTTGCCGGTCAGTGCCTCCATTGCCTGGTTGCAACCGACAAAGACCCCCTGCTCATTGCGGTAGTAGATGAGGTCGGGTGAACTGTCGATAAAGGAGCGCAGCAGGGCACTGCGCTCCTCCAACTCGACCTGAGTCTGCTTGCGACGCTGGATTTCGGACTGCAAATCCTGCATGGCCTGCTGGCGTGCCGCTTCAGCCTTTCTCGTCTCCTCCATCTGCTGATGCAGCTGGCTGATATTGCTCTGCAGTTGCTGATTCAGCCCCTGATCTCGCTCCCGCATCTCCTGCAGCTTGCTGACCATATGCGTCAGCCGTTGCCGCGAATCCTCCAGCTCGTCGACGACCGCGGTCAAAAAGTAGGCCGCCCAGGGAGTGACCAACAGACCGAAAAACACCGGGCGCACAATGTCGACGGTGTCGATGTTGCCGCGCAATAACAGGGTGACCCCAACTTGAATGGCCACCGCCAGCAATATGATGAAAAAAGCCAGCAACAGGCTGAATTTGATGATGCCGAGGCGAGTGAGCCAATCGACGTAATACTGGGCCCAGGACTTGATCTGACGCATCGCGCGCTCCGTTACTCGAGACGAGGCTCATCATAACAATTCCCGCCGTGCGACTAACCCCCGAACCGCATTTTTGCTGGCAAGACAACGCAATTTACTGTCGTCTGCGGTTGAGTTCAGCGGATCCCTTCCCCATGCGTCGCCGAATGCTCCCACCGTCAGCGGCGAGAGGATTATTCGAACGTTACGGCAAAAAAATAATTTCTCGGCTGCCATTTGCATCTTGAATAAATATTCAAACTTGATATTGCACATAGAACACCGCCGTTACACCGCCTTTTTTTGCGAAATAAATGACAGAGAGGTGAAGATCAGATAATTCGCAATTGAATCTTATAGAGGCGGATCATATTTTTGCCTTTTCAAATTGCATAATATTCGGGGACCGTAACACAAGGGAGAAGACCATATGAGTCTGGCATTAATCAGGGAGCATGCCGATGTCAAGGAAGAGTTTGAACGCTTGACTCAGCATCGTAATCAACAATGGATGGCCTCGATCATTCACATGATCGAAGATGTAAAGCAAGAAGCCACTGACTACATGAGAGACAATGGCTTTAATGTCACTGACCATAACACCGAAAATCAGTTACGGGGCGAATATAAACATATTCGTATCTCTATCCAATATCCGGATGCTGAATCCTGTCTCAATTCAGGACACTGTATTTTTGAAGTCTCGCACAACTACAAAACCCAACTGGTCGGAGCCACCTTGCGCACAGGTTCCAGCGCTATCTATGGGGGGTTCATTGCCTACCGGACACAAGAGGGACGTATCCGCAAGGAAATCGAGAGCCTGAGAACCCGGATTGCCCATCTCAAGGCATTGGGAGTCAGCGAGATCAACAGCACTTATTCGCTTGGTATCATGGAGAACCGGAACGGCGCTGTGTTACAAAAACGCCGCGTTAAAAATATTGTCGAAGTGATTGACGACATCATCCAGTAGTTATATTTCAGTTGCGTCTCTATCGCTGCATGCCAATGGCTCAGCACATAACTGGTCTGCCTCCCCGAGAAAAACGCCCACCTGAAGGGCGTTTTTATTTTGTCGACGTCGATAACATCTACGCACTCAGATTTAAATAATGGGTAACGCCAAAATCATCTTCGTCAACGCGTCGTACACCCGATATTTGCGATGGGTATGTCAAGACGATGGCAGCCAACACAACTTATGGAATTACCACCGCAAACACGGTTTGAAATCCCCAGCCAACATGGTGCCATGCCGGCGCTGAATAAGCCTGAATATCTTTATTGGTCTAATTAGCCGGGCTGGATAGTCGATGGCTCAGTATAGGGAGTAGCCGCATTCATCTGATCCGCCACAGCACAAACAGCGTGACGGAGGCTCTAGGCAGGGCATCGCGCCCGGCAGCCTGTGCCGCATAAAGCAACAACCGGCTCGCACCACGTCTCCCGAGCCCGGGCTCGGATTGTGGTCGTACAGCCCAAAAACAAAGGGGCCGCAGCCCCTTCATCAGCACACCTAACCGTAGCTTAACGCGGACGATCCGGGCGGTCGGCAGGAACCTGGTCATATAGTCCGGGGTTCTGTGCCGCCAATGCCTTGAGCATCGCCTTGGTGACCAGGGTCACCCCGTTTTCACTACGATGGAATCGTCGGGCGTCCGCCTCTGGATCCTCACCGATAACCAACCCCGGTGGCAGCACACACTGTTTGTCGATGATGACCTTGTGCAGACGGCAGCCGCGGTGAATGACCACATCCGGGAACGCCACCACGCCATCGAGTTGACAGTTGGAGTGAACGCGCACCCCCGTGAACAGCACCGAATTGGCAATATCCGAACCACTGACAATCACGCCGCCGGAGAAGACCGAATTCAGTGAATTGCCGGATTTGCCTTCGTAGTCCTGCACAAATTTGGCGGGGGGCAACTGCTTTTGATTGGTCCAGATAGGCCAGTTTTCATCATACAGATCCAGCTCTGGCACGACCGAAGCCAGATCCATATTCGCCTCCCAAAAGGAGTCGACGGTACCGACATCACGCCAATAACAGCAGTGGTCATGCCCGCGATTCCGAACACAGGAGAGCGAGAACGGATGCGCGTTGGCCAGGCCACGCTTAACCACGTTGGGAATGATGTTCATGCCGAAGTCGCGGCACGAGCTATCATCGTCCTGATCCTCTGCCAGCAGTTGATAAAGGAACGCGGCATCAAACACATAGACGCCCATCGAAGCCAGACACCGGTCGGGATCACCCGGCATGGTCGGTGGCTCACTCGGCTTCTCGACAAAATCAACGATGCGCCGATTGTCGTCCACCTGCATGATGCCAAACGCCGACGCCTCTGACTTGGGTACCTCGATACAGGCCACCGTAACCGGCCCGCCCAGCGCCACGTGATCCATCAGCAAGGTGGTGTAATCCATCTTGTAGACGTGATCTCCCGCCAGCACCAGTATGTACTTGGGACCATAATCGCGGATGATATCGAGATTCTGGTAGACCGCATCTGCCGTGCCCCGATACCAGTTAACCTCGTCAACCCGCTGTTGCGCCGGCAACAGATCGATGAACTCGTTCATCTGGTAACGCAAGAATGACCAGCCAGCCTGCAGGTGACGCAACAGACTGTGGGACTTGTACTGCGTCACCACCCCCACCCGGCGAACTCCGGAATTGATGCAATTTGACAGGGCAAAATCAATGATGCGGAACTTGCCCCCAAAATGGACCGCAGGCTTGGCCCGATTGTCAGTCAACTGCTTCAGCCGACTGCCTCGACCACCCGCCAGCACCAATGCCATGGTCTGGTTGATCGCCTCACGGGCCTGACTCACGGATCCGGGTCCAACAGATACCAATGTTACTCTCCTTGTCGATGATGAAGTGTCAAGCGCATCCGGCACTCGCTCTACCATAAAAGCAGGGCGCTCACGTGTCGAGATGGCGCAGGTTCATCATGCAAAGGAGAGCGCAAAGAAACTGTCACCCGCCTCACGAAAGCGCTTTCAAGTGACCGGGGATTTCGTGGTTTTGTGCGCTGGCGCGGCGTCAGGCGGCCACTGGAGAATAGGGTCGCCCCAGAGCCGACCCCTGAGCCCCTTCGGATTCCAGCCGACGGCTGATCGCCACCATCGCTTGCCAGCGATTCTCGCACCATGCCGGTGCCAATAATGTCGGTCGACGGGCCGATGCCGAGACGCGGTGGTAGACAATGTGCGGTGGCGTATGGCGAATCATGGCGCACGCCGCAGCGACATAGTCCTCCTCACTGAGCACCGTCAACCGCCCAGCCTGCCAGGCTTTGCCCAGCGAACTGCCGGTAACGACATGCAGCGGGTGCAACTTGATACCATCAGTACCGGTACGGACAACTTGCTGCAGCGTTTGCAGACTGTCCATTGCCCCTTCACCGGGCAGGCCGACAATCAAATGGGTACACACCTTGAGGCCGCGGCTGCGAGCACAGATCACGGCATTCTCATAGGCGCGATAGTCATGCCCACGGTTGATACGCTTGAGCGTGGCGTCATGGGCGCTCTGCAAGCCCAGCTCCAACCAGATTTCATACCCCTGCGCCTGATACCCGGCCAGCAGATCGAGCACCGCATCGGGCACGCAATCCGGCCGGGTGCCCACACATAAACCGACGATGTCGGCTGCAGTCAACGCCTCTTCATACATCTGTTTGAGGTACGTCACTTCCGCATAGGTGCTGGTGTAAGCCTGAAAGTAAGCCAGATAACGTCGCGCCCGGCTGGCTTCGCCGGCCCGTTGGCGCAATTGTTCCGCGATGGACAGCACCTGAGCCTGTTCATCGGCAAAGGACGCCACGTTACAGAACGTGCACCCCCCCCGGCCCAGCGTGCCATCGCGGTTTGGGCAGGTAAAAGCCCCATGCAGGGTGAGTTTGTGGATTTTCTCCCCATGACGACGCTTCAGATCATCGCCGAACATGTGCACAAAGTCGTTGAGTTGCATGCGCTTGCCTCCTGATTGCGGACGCATTCTAAACGAAGCCGCTGGCGGGCTGACTGATCCAGCGCAGGCTTGTGCCGACAAATTCACCTCCGCGGGGCGGCAGTAACGTAACACGCTGTTTTCAATGCAGATTCAAACGTAAACATCTGCTATTTTTTCCTTATCAGCGATTGACCCTAGCCGCGGTTGGTTCTAGTGTGGCGCCGCCTGCTGACGCAGGGGCAGGTTAGCCGGGCAGGAGGACTCAGGATGTCGAATCAGCATAGCTGCGATGAACAACAGACCGCAGGGTTTGGCCTGCTGGTGCAGACCCATGGCGTCGCCAGCCACAAGCTGATCCGCATGGCGATTGCCGGTCTAAGCCGCCTGCAGCAGCCCACCAGCGCGCGTCTGGAGCCGATTCCTGGTTGCGGCCTGTTATTGCAAAAGCCAGATACCTTTTTTCGTGCGCTAGCAGAGAGTGCCGGCTGGAATCTCAGCCGCCGCTATGCCGTCGGCATGTTATTTCTGAGTCAGGATCCACTGCGGGCTGCCGAGTCTCGCCGCATCGTTGCCGAAGAGTTGGCCAAGGAGACCCTGTCTCTGGTTGGCTGGCGTAGCGTTCCCGTCAACCCGCGGGTGTTGACGCCAGCAGCACAGGCGGCACTGCCTCGCATCGAGCAACTGTTCGTCAACGCCCCGCCTGGCTGGGTGATGAAGGATTTGGACCGCCGCCTGTATGTCGCACGACGCCGTATTGAAAAGCGGCTCGCGCCCCTGGACCCAGATTTCTATGTCGCCAGCCTCTCCAACCAGGTCATCGTCTACAAGGGGTGGTGCCACGCGGCCGATCTGCCGCGCTTTTACCTCGACTTGGCGGATATCCGCCTGCAATCTGCCATTTGCCTGTTTCATAAAGGCACCACGCCGGCCGGCCCCGTCGATTGGCGTCATGTGCAACCACACCGCTTCCTCGCCCACAGCGGACACATCACCACACTGGCGGGCAATCGGCAGTGGGCACAGGCCAGGGCGTATAAGTTCGCCTCCCCGTTGCTACCTGATTTGCAAACCGCGGCTCCGTTCGTCAATCAGGACGATACCGGTGCCGCCAGCCTCGACAATATGCTCGAACTGTTTCTGGCCGGTGGGCTGGATCTGTTCCGCGCCGTCAGACTACTGGTGCCCCCGGCCTGGACGCATCATCCGGATATCGATGTTGAACTAAAGGCCTTCTATGACTTTAACTCTATGCACATGGAGCCTTGGGAGGGCCCTGGCGCACTGCTGATGTCGGATGGACGCTTTGCTGCGTGTGCCCTGGATCGTCATGGTCGCCGCCCGGCACGGTATCTGTTGACACATGACAAGATCCTGATGCTGGCCTCAGAGAGCGGGATCTGGGATTGCTCCCCGGATGAGGTGGCAGAAAAAGGGCGCGTCGGCGCCGGCGAGCTGCTTGTGGTTGACACCTATACCGCCAAGCTGTGGAGTAATTTTGAGATCGATAACGATCTCAAGCATCGCCATCCCTACCAGGAATGGTTAACCGAACACCGACGTGTGTTGTTACCATTCGATGCCATGGCCGATACCCAGATCGGTTGCCGTGAACTGGACGATGTCAGCCTGCGCCGCAATCAACAGCTGTTTGCGCTCAGCCAAGAGGCAATTGCAGAGCTGCAACAATCGCTGTTGTCAGCCCCCTCCTCGACCGCCACTCGGTGTCATGCCGGAGATGTGGTCTACCGGCACCTGCTTCCATGTTCGGCGCCCCTGGGGGTCATGCCGCTGAACCCGGTACTGGATCGCCCCATGATGTCGCTGACCACCTGCATGGGCCGCGAACAAAATGTCTTCAACGAAACCTATGGCCACGCCCACCGACTGCAGTTTTCGTCACCCTTGCTGCAGTTCTCCGACCTGCGGCAACTGCAATCCCTGGACGATACCCACTACTCCTTTGAGGTGCTGGACATGACCTTCGAGGCGGCAGAGGGCCTGGTCAGCGCGCTGGATAGGTTATCCCTCCAGGCACTGGAAGCCGTGCGCCGGGGAATCGTGCTGCTCATCCTCTCGGATCGCATTGCTGAGCCGTTGCGCCTGCCGATTCCTGCGGTATTGGCTACGGCGGCCGTGCAGCAGGCACTGGTCGAGGCCCAGCTGCGCTGCGATTGTAACTTGATTCTGGACACCGGCAGTGTCAGCAGTGCCCACCATGCCGCCATTCTGCTTGGTTGTGGCGCAACGGCCATCTACCCGTATCTGGCGTACGAGACACTGGCCAGTCTGGTCGAGTCGGGACAGCTCGCGCTGACATTGCGCCAGACACTGCAACGCTATCGACAACATCTGGAAGAGGGGCTCTATCGGGCACTGGCGCGGCTGGGGATAGGTTCGCTCGCCAGCTTTCGCTGCGCACGCCTGTTTGAAATAAGCGGTTTGGCGGTCGAGGTCACTCGCCGCTGCTTCCCGGGCATCGCTTGCGAACCCGGCAATCTGGACTTTGCCCGCTTGACCCGGATGCTGCTCCAGCAACGGGATGGCATCGCAGTTGCGAGCGCGCCCGCCGAGACACGGACCCGCTCCGCCGCCGATGACCGACCTGCCGCGCCTGAACAACCCTGGCACCCCCTGCTGTCCCGGCTGCACACCGTTGCCGCCCGGCTCGAGGCTGAGGAAGTGTGCCGTTTGCAGGCAGAGCGGACGAATGTCACGCCACAACGGCTGATCGCCGCTGCGGAGATTCAGATCGATCTGCTAGCAAAGCACGATGCCGAGCCGCCACAACACAGGGATCTCGGCTCATTGCCTGCGCTGGCGCAACTGCTATACGAATTGAGAATTCTGAATCCTGCTGCCCGCCTGACCCTCAGGATGGAGTTACAGCCTGGGTTGGAGTGTCACGTGGCCAGCCTGATTCAGGCTGGTATCCAACGCCTGTCGCTGGTGGTCGGCGCGGACGCCGTGACACCTGGCCCCTGTACCGACCAGCGCTGGTCCACTGCGCTGAGCCGGCTGCATGATTGGCTATCCGAGCAGGGATGCCGTCAATCACTGCAGCTGCAGCTGCAGCTGGAAACAGAACGCTTGCCGGCAGATCACCTGCTGCATGCCTTTGCACAAGGCGCCGACAACATTGTGCTGCCGATCTCTGCAACAGAACGCCTGACCCTGGCTGAGCAACTGTGGCCGGAGATGGTACGGCTGGGTCTAGCCCCGCCTACCGGCGAGCCGACAGAACATCAGGGCACAGTGACCGAATCGGCGGCCCCGCTCGCCATGCCTGCGGGCCGCCTCGAGCAGCAAATGCGGCGTGAGCTTGCCCCGGCCCTCGCCACGGCGCAAGGTGGCGATTACCACTTTGTCATCGACAACCGCGATCGCGCCATTGCGGTCTGGCTCACCGCCGCGCGCTTGGCCGGGATCGCCAGACCGCAGCCTCAGCCGCCGATGACACTGAACTTCGATGGCTCTGCCGGTGACGGTTTCGGTAGCTGGAATAGTGATGGCATTCAGCTGCGGCTGACAGGGGATGCCAACAATCATGTCGGCCGCGGTATGGCCGGCGGAGAACTGGTGATCCGCCCCCATCTGGGCGTGAGTTTCCGCAGTGAGGATGCTGTGCTGCTTGGCGATCACGCCTTGTACGGCGCAACGGGGGGGCGACTGTTTGCAGCGGGTCGCGCGGGGGACTATTTCGCTGCCTGTAACCAGGGGGCTTCCGCTGTCGTAGAAGGGGTGGGCGACCACGCCTGCGAGGCGATGCGTGCCGGCACAGTGCTGATCCTGGGAACCGTAGGCATCAACCTGGCTGCAGGACTGCGCGGGGGCATGATCATAGTCCATGATCCGCAACATAAGCTGACGTCACGTCAAGCGCCACTCAGCCCCCGGCCTGTACCACTGACAGCGCTGCCGGAAGTGCAAGCCATTTTTCATTCGTTGCTGCACGCACACCTGGATGCAACTGGCAGCGTTCTGGCTAAAACGGTACTCGCCGACCTCCCCTCCCATCTTTCCTCATTCATGGTCATCACAGCCGCTGCCACAAGCCCATCCGTTTAAGCCGAAAAATGCGCGCGATGAATGGTTATCGCAGCCATGTGAACGCTTTCATATGCGACACCAGCAGCAGTTTCGTTCAGGCCTGATACCTGACGATTTCTTTTAACGATAGATAGCAGTATTGTGTCCACTTATTAACCAATCCGTTATCCATTTGTTGAGTCCGACTTTGCTCAGATGTTTATACCTGCTGTTCTCTACCCTCATCGGCTGGATACTGCTCCTGCCGGTGATGACCCAAGCTCAGCCTCTTGCTCTGTCACCGACCGAACAGGCCTGGCTGGATAGCCATCGCCAGCAGGAACTGCGCCTGGGGATAGCCCCTGGCAGCGGCATGGAGCTGTTCTCGCTGCATCAGCTGCAAGCCGGTTATATCCCCGAACTCGTGAAACTATTCAACGCCGAAACCGGGCTGAGAATACGCATCGAACAGGACAAAAACTGGAGTCGGCTCTATAACCGCTTTCTCAGCGGTGAACTGGATTTGCTGCTCGGCGCCAATGTCACGCCCCAGCGCCGGCAATTCATGGCCTTTACCCGACCGATTGTCAGCTATCCATACCGTCTGTTTACCCGGAAGAGCGGACAGATACTGACACTGGGCGATCTGCATGACCACAGGCTGGGATTTATCAGTGACGATGTGGTGTTTTCGCTGTTTCCGGCCCGCTATCCCAATATCCAGTATCGCAGCCACAGTTTCAGTGACATGCCTTCGGCACTGGCGGCGCTGGCGGCAGGCCATATCGATGGCCTCATCGCCCAGGCCGGTAGTGAGAGTCGCTCATTTTTGCAGCAATACCCCAACCTGCAGGCGACAGCCACCCTGCAGGACATCACCTCGGACATGACGCTGGCGACTCGGTTGGCCGATGAACCACTGGCCAGCCTGCTGGATAAAATACTGGCCGCGCATCGAATGAGCATCGACCGGATAGTCGAGCACAATCGCCTGTTGTATAACCGCAAGGTGTTGCGCCTGAACGATGCGGAACGTCGCTGGCTGGAACAGGATCCACTGATCCGCGTCGGCATGGCGGATGACTATCTGCCCTTCGATGCGGCCCGAGACGGCAAGCCCAGTGGCATTACCGGTGCCTTTCTCAACGAACTGCATCAATTGACCGGGTTACGGATACAGGTAGTCACAGGCCCATTCAACCAGTTGCATCAGATGATGCAACAAGGGTCACTGGACATGCTGAATATCGCCAATACCAGCGAAAATCGGCGCCATTTCTTGTTTACCCAGCCTTTCTTCAGTGAGCGCGATATCATCATTGGCCGCCGAGCTAGCCCCTATGTCCAGGATGTTTATGGGTTGGAAGGCAAGCGCGTCGCCGTTATCGAAGGGTTCTGGCATGAAAACTACCTCAAACGCAATCTGCATCAGGTCAGGATTACCACGACACGCAATCTGCAGGAGTCGTTGGAGCGATTGAGTAACCATGAGGTGGATTATCTGATCGAGAATCCAACCGTGTTGGAGTACTACATCTCCGGGTTGGGCTTTCGCGATCTGGAGCGCAAAGGCAACACCGCCGCCGACTCCTTCATGTATTTTGGCGTTAACCCGGCCTTACCCGAATTGGTGAGTCTGTTTAACAAGACACTGCCCCTGATCGACAGTGAACAGATGCGCACCCAAGGTCTCAACTCAGTACCGGATCTGCGTCAACAGCGGATGCAGTTATTGATCATACTGGCAAGCGTGCTCGCCGCCGCCCTGTTGATCAGCCTGTTGTTTGGCTGCCGGCTATTGCGGCGTTTCCTATCCCAGCGCACCGCCAACCAGTTATTGCATGAACGCCAGCAATTGATGCAATTGGACCCACTGACCGGAGTCTATAACCGGCTCGGGTTTAACCAGCTGCAAACCGAACTGGCGCTCAGCACCACTCCACAAGCCTGGTGGGTGATCGACTTGAACAATCTCAAGCTGGTTAACGATCACTTCGGTCACCTGTCAGGCGATGCACTGCTGATCCAGTTTGCCCATTTTCTGCGGCAACAGTTTCCTTCCGCGTTACTGTTCCGCATGGGCGGCGATGAATTTATCGTGGTGCAACAGAATATTGATTATCCGGCCGCGGTCAGTCGTCACCAGACCCTGCTGCGAGCGCTCCTCGAAACCCGCTTGCCACAGCAACAGCAGTCTCCACATTTGACACCGGGTGCCCTGGCCGCCGCGGGCATGGTCTGGCGCCATGACGCCAGCCTGTCGTTGCAAGAGATTATCCGCCAGGCAGATCAACAGATGTATGAGCACAAGCGTCATAGCAAATTGAACACGCCGGCGGTCGATTATCCTGTTGCGGAAAGCACCCGCTGAAAGCTGGTCAGGTAGCCTCCTCCTCTGATAGCCTTGCTCCTGCTTCTAACGACTTGAGGAACCAGATCCGTTTATGGCCGCCACGATACACGATGTCGCCCGACTTGCCGGCGTTGCCATCTCGACTGTTTCCAAAGTGATGAGTGACAGCCCGCGGATCTCGGCCCTGACCAAGAACCGGGTGCGCGAGGCCATGCAACAGCTGAACTATCATCCTAGTCGTCACGCTCGTGGTCTGGCGCGCAATTGCACCGAGACCCTTGGCGTTCTGATGCCGCTGCGACGCAATAGTGCGTTTCAGAACCCCTATGTCTTCGAAATCCTGTGCGGCATCGAGCGCCACTGTGCCAGCCAGCACTATTCGGTGATGTTACTGGATGCCGAAGCATTGGCCAGCAAACCTAAAGCCGTGCAGCAACTGGTCGCCGAGCGCAAGGTGGACGGCGTAATCCTGCACGCCGACCTGCATGCACCGCAACTGATTCGGCAGTTCACCGCCCTGGCGTTACCCTTTGTGGTGATCGGCCGTCAACCAGGCCACCACAGCTGGGTGGATGTCGACAACGTTCACGCCGGAGAGATCGCCACGGCCCATTTGCTGGCTCAGGGATATCAACACCTGCAGTTCATCGGCAATCATCTGCACGACACCATCTCCGCGGATCGGTTACAGGGATTTTTACGGGCGCTCGAGTCGCAGCACCTGCAACCCTGTGCACCGCCTCTCTACGCACAAGCTGGCCATTACGCCGAAGGGCTCGGGCTCTGGGCTAGGTTGCAGCAACTCCCGATGCGCCCCGATGCCATCGTCGTCGCCGGCAACCCTCTGGCCGCCGGCGTGATGGCTGCCGCCCAGGCCGATGGGATACGGATTGGATACGAATTGGGTATTGTCTCTTTTGACGAGTATCCCTATGCCGAACAGACACAGCCACCACTGTCTGTAGTCGATATTGATCTCTTCGCCCTCGGCGAACAGGCTGCCCGCGAGTGGTTCCTGCAATGGAACAAACCGACGCACTGCAGTCAGTCTCTGCTGTTGGACCAGCGGTTGCTGGTCCGCGCCAGCTCGTCCCGTTGACCGTCTCCTCAGGATCCTGATTGAGATCCGGATCCCGAATCCCCGCGTCATTGTCGCTGACTGTTTGACAGCGACAATCTCCCCTCTCAGGATATTCTCAATTGGGAAAGCGCTTTCCCAATTAGATATAAAAACCAAAGCAAAACTCAGAAAATGCACATTAGCTGTGCTTTTTTGCGGAATATTTAACGAATAAATACGAAAACCGCTTTCTCAATAGGATGCCCGTAATGAAAAAAAAAGCCCTCCCGCTATGTGCCCTGATCTTGGGCGCCAGTACCCTGCTCAGCGGCTGTGATACAGACCAAAAGACTAAGCCAGCCCCTCCTGCCGCGGTTGATGACTGGCACCAAAAAGTCGCATACGAGATTTTTGTGCGCAGTTTCTACGACAGCAATGGCGACGGCACCGGCGATCTGGCCGGCGTCACGGCCAAGCTGGATTATCTGTCCGAGCTGGGAGTCGATGCCCTCTGGCTGATGCCAATCACGCCGGGCCCGACCTACCATGGTTATGCCGTCAGTGACTACAATGCCATCCACCCGGACTACGGCACCCTGGAGGATTTCAAGACGCTGATCGCCGCCGCGCACCAGCACCACATCAAGGTGATTCCCGACCTGGTGGTGAACCACACCTCCGAGCAGCACCCCTGGTTCCAGGGCATGCTGGCCGGTGAGGCCAGCTACCAGAATTTCTACCGTTGCGGTGATCAGGCCGTGGATGGCAACTGGGGAGAAGTGGCACCCGGCAAGTATTGCTACTACTCGTTCGGGCCACAGAGCGGACTGCCGGATCTGAATTATGATGAGCCCGCAGTGCGCAGCGAGATCAAGAAAGTTGCCGACTTCTGGCTCAATCTGGGGGTCGATGGCTTCCGCCTCGACGTGGCCCAGGACATCGGTGATGGCAACGATGGCTACTCGGTCGCCTGGTGGCAGGAGTTCAGCACCCACGTCAAACTGATGAAGCCGGACGCCTTCATCATCGGCGAGGTCAACTATGACAACCCGAGCGACAGCGCCAAGATAGCGCCGTTCCTCACCGGCATGAATGCCACATTCAATTTCCCGCTGTACAACGAATTGGTCACCGCGGCTGCCGGCCTGCCGAAGGATCTGCTGGCCACGCTCAATCCGATCCGGGCCCAGTACCAGGCAGCCAACCCGGACTTTGCCGATGGCCTGGTGATTGGCAACCATGACCGCAACCGCATCGCCTCCGAGCTGAACTTCATCGACAGCAAGATCCGTCGTGCGGTGACCTGGCAGATGACGCTGCCCGGTACACCCTTCATCTACTATGGTGACGAAATTGGCATGCGCGGTGGCCACGATCTGCAGGGCGATCCACACAAACGCGAACCGTTCGACTGGTATGCCGCTGGCGATGGCCAGGGTATGACCACCATGACCAAGGCCGTCTACGGCGCCGAGGCCAAAAACCAGATCCCGTTTGATGGCATCTCGCTGGAAGAAGAGCAGGCAGCACCGGGTTCGCTCTACCACTATTACCGCCAGTTGATCCGTATCCGTAAGGACAATCCGATCCTGTTCAACGGCCAATACCAGCGTGTCGGCACCCCGCAAGGCACCTACGGCTATCAGGTCACGGACAGTCAGGCCGATTACAACCTGCTGGTTGTGCACAACATCGATACCGAGCAGCCGGCCGAGCTGGTCGTTACCGCAGACACCACGGATTTGCTAACCGGGACGGTTTACAAGAGCGGTGACCGGATCCCACTCGCAGCCTATGGTTCCACCATACTGCGCACAACATCCACAACACTGCCCGTGGAGACAGGGGCCATCCCGGATGACGCCATGGACACCAGCGATGTCACGCTCGACATCAAGGTGCATGTCCCCGCCAACACGCCGAACGATGCCCAGCTGTATATGCCCAATTCCGATGATGGCTGGGATCCGACCACCATCACAGTGGATCCGGACACCACGCTGGAACGCGTCGATGCCAGCACCTTCCACATCCGGGTCACCCGGCCGCGCGGCACCCGTCTTGAGTACAAGTTCTTCCGGGGATCCTGGGCCAGCAGCGAGACCGATGTCGAAGGTAACTGGACCGGCAATCGCATCTTTTTGTTCGTTGACGATCAGAGCGAAGTTGACGTCAACATCCAGGGCTGGCGTGATACCAACTATCAGGGTTCATGAGGCTGAGTGTTGAAGCCAAGCAGACAACGGGGGCATTTCGCCCCCGTTTTCATGTGTTGCGCTCAGCGAATGCGGTACGGCGTGCGGGCAGACGCAGCAAGCGGATACCACCGGGTATGGCCGCCAGCAGCCCATACAGCCCCCAAGCCAATACCCATAGCAGCAGTACCTTGCCTAGCTCCCACCAAGGTGAGTGCCACATCATGCTCAACGGAAAAATCCAGATCACCAGCAGCATATGCAGACAGTAGAGTCCCAGCACCTTCGGTGCCTGACGTTCCAGCCAGCTACCCCGACCCCAGTCCGGATTCGCCAGCAACCACAGGAACAACCCCAGCGCCCAAGGGACCGAGCCCAGCAGAAAATCGTGACGATTGAGCGGTACACCATCCAGTTGCCACAGCAGTATGGCCTCCAGTGCATACAACGCCATACCCGACAGCATCAAGAGCAGCGCCATCGTTGATTTCAGTCGCCACTCACAGTGACGAAGATGGCATCCCAACGCAACGAACAACAACGAGAAGAAGGGGCCATTACGGGTCAGGAGTTTCCATTCCTCCCCCAGCAGGGGTTTGGCATACGAGCCTCCCAGCAGCGCTAATAAAAACAGCACGCCACCGGCGAACAACGCCCAATGAGGTCGCTGGAGATGATAACAGAGGGCCTGTATCAGCACCGCCAGCACCAGGGCCGGCAGGAACCAGAGGTGAACCATACCTCCCACCCACCATTGGTTCAGCAGATCGGACAGCAACATCTGCCATTGCGGTTGCATCGCAGCCTGGTAACCCACCTCGAACACCATGGGCGGGTTGAATGGTGCCAGGATGTAAATCAGGCTCCAGCCCGCCCAAAGCAGCAACAAGGGGCGACTGTATCGCCAGGAGACACCCAGGGCATCTCCTGCCTGCAGTCGTGGCTGCAGGAAGAAACCTGCACACAAAAAGAAGAACGGCACCGCAAAACGGGTGACCTGATTGAGAAATCCTCCGATCACCACCGACACGGGATCGGCCCAGACCGTCGGATCAAACGGGTTCGCAAAGGGTGATATGTGTATCACCATGACGGCCAATATGGCTAATACGCGCGTGCTTTCAATGCTTGCCAAACGCATGATGCAACTCCATTACAACTTCAGATGGGCGCAGACTAAGCAGCGCCGCAACCGGTTGCAAATTGCACCGGTCAGAACTGTGATGCCAGTTCATCACCGTTACCCTTGGTTACACAGCTGAGTTATTACGCAAAATCCGGCACCAGAACACAACGCCACCAAGGTCGAGTCTTGATAGGCGGCATAAAAAAACCCCGGCCAACCGACCGGGGTTTTTAAACAGACCGTGACGAGATTAGCGCGGCAGCGTAGTGTTGCCCATCAGGAACTGATCCACTTCACGCGCGCACTGACGGCCTTCGCGAATGGCCCAGACCACCAGGGATTGGCCACGGCGCATGTCACCGGCGGCAAACACCTTCGCCTTGCTGGTGGCATAGCAGCCTTCACCGTCTGTGGTCGCCTTGGCATTGCCACGGCTATCCTTGTCGATACCGAAGCTGTCCAGCACCTTGGCCAGCGGCTGGGTAAAGCCCATCGCCAGGAACACCAGATCGGCCTTCAGTTCGAACTCGGAGCCCGGGATCTCGACCAGCTTGCCATCCTTGAACTCGACACGCACCAGCTTGAGGCCGGTCAGCTTGCCGTTTTCACCGATGAACTCCTTGGTAGAGACCGCAAACTCGCGCACGCAACCCTCTTCGTGGGAGCTGGAAGTACGCAGCTTCAGCGGCCAGTACGGCCAGGTCAGCGCCTTGTTTTCCTGCTCCGGCGGTTGTGGCATCACTTCCAGCTGGGTGACGGCAACGGCGCCATGGCGGTTCGAGGTACCGACACAGTCAGAACCGGTATCACCGCCACCGATGACGACGACATGCTTGCCGGCGGCATTGATGACGTTCTTGGCATCGCCGGCGACTTCCTTGTTCTGCGGGATAAGGAACTCGAGGGCAAAGTGCACACCGGCCAGCTCACGGCCCGGTACCGGCAGATCGCGCGGCGTCTCGGAACCGCCGGCCAGGATCACCGCATCAAACTGCGCATCCAGCTCGGCCGGTGTCACCACGGTGACCGCATCATTGACCACTCCGGCAGGCAGTTGCTTGTCGTCGGCGACCAGCGTCTTGGTACGGAAGGTCACGCCTTCGGCGACCAGCTGCGCCATACGGCGATCAATCACTGACTTGTCCAGCTTGAAGTCCGGGATGCCGTAGCGCAGCAAACCGCCGACACGGTCGTTCTTCTCGAACACGGTCACGTCGTGACCGACACGCGCCAGTTGCTGTGCAGCGGCCAGCCCTGCAGGGCCTGAACCGACCACCGCCACTTTCTTGCCGGTCTTAACACTGGAGGGTTGCGGCTTGACGAAGCCGCTCTCCCACGCGCGGTCGATAATCGAACGCTCGATGGATTTGATCCCTACCGGTGCAGCATTGATGCCCAGAGTACAAGCTGACTCACACGGAGCCGGACAAATACGCCCGGTGAACTCCGGGAAGTTGTTGGTGGAGTGCAGGACACGAATGGCCTGCTCCCACTTGCCACGGTAAACCAAGTCATTCCAGTCCGGAATGATATTGTTAACCGGGCAGCCGTTGTTACAGAACGGGATACCGCAGTCCATGCAGCGGGCACCCTGCTGTGTCGCTTGCTCTACAGTCAGGGTCGGCACGAACTCGCCATAGTGCTTGACGCGTTCTGCAACCGGCGCGTAGCTCTCTTTGACTCGCTCGAACTCGAGAAATCCGGTTGGCTTACCCATTACGCAATCTCCTTCTGCTCTTGTTGCTTGGCCGCCGCCAGTTCCTTCAGGGCACGGCGATACTCATTCGGATAGACCTTGACGAACTTGGCCCGGCTGTTGTCCCAATCAGCCAGCATGGCCTTGGCTCGCGGGCTGCCCGTCAGGGCAGCATGTTGCTCAATCAGCCCCTTCAGCAGCACCTCATCGGCCAGATCACAGTGCCGCGGCTCATCCTGGCTCTGCTCGGCAGCCGGCAGCACGCGGTCGAGAGCGACCTGGGCCAGGTTGCAACGCTCGGTAAAGGTATCATCACCATCAAAGACGTAGGCAATACCGCCGGACATCCCTGCGCCGAAGTTACGGCCGGTCTGACCCAGCACCACCACGGTGCCACCGGTCATGTATTCACAACCGTGATCGCCCACCCCTTCGACCACAGCCGTGGCTCCGGAGTTACGCACGCAGAAGCGCTCGCCGGCGACGCCAGACAGGAAGGATTCCCCGTCAGTCGCACCGTACATCACAGTGTTGCCACAGATGATGTTGGCTGACGGCTCGCCGGTGAAATCGTCACTCGGACGAATCACAATGCGGCCACCGGACAGCCCCTTGCCGACATAGTCGTTACCCTCGCCCACCAGCTCCAGGGTCACGCCGTGTGCCAGGAAGGCACCAAAGCTCTGACCCGCAGTGCCATTCAAACGGACGTGAATGGTATCTGTCGGCAGACCGGCGTTACCGTAACGCTTGGCGACTTCGCCAGAGAGCATGGTTCCGACGGTACGGTTGATATTCTTGACCGGTACCACGATCTGGACCTTCTCCCCCTTCTCTAGCGCGGCTTGGGCCTGCTCAATCAGTTGGTTGTCCAGCGCCTTGTAGAGTGCGTGATCCTGAGTATCTGAATGCTTGCGCCCCACGGTTTCCGGCACGGCCGGCTGGAAGAAAATCTTCGAGAAATCGAGGCCTTGCGCCTTCCAGTGTTCGACACCGGCGCGCTTGTCCAGCAGGTCAGCGCGACCGATCAGATCTTCGAACTTGCGGATACCCAGCTCAGCCATGATCTGCCGCACTTCTTCTGCAACGAAGAAGAAGTAATTGACGACGTGCTCCGGCTGACCGGTAAAGCGCTTGCGCAGCTCAGGATCTTGTGTCGCCACCCCTACCGGACAGGTGTTGAGGTGACACTTACGCATCATGATGCAACCTTCAACCACCAGCGGAGCCGTGGCGAAACCGAACTCGTCTGCACCCAGCAGGGCACCGATGACGACGTCACGGCCGGTCTTCATCTGGCCGTCGACCTGCACGCGAATGCGACTACGCAGCTGGTTCAGCACCAGCGTTTGTTGGGTCTCGGCCAGGCCCAACTCCCACGCCGTACCGGCATGTTTGATGGAAGATTGCGGTGACGCTCCAGTACCACCATCGTGACCGGCGATCACGACGTGGTCAGCCTTGGCCTTGGAGACACCGGCCGCGACGGTACCGACACCGACTTCCGACACCAGCTTGACGGAGATGGAAGCCACCGGGTTGGCGTTCTTCAAATCGTGGATCAGCTGGGCCAAGTCCTCGATGGAGTAGATATCATGGTGCGGCGGTGGGGAGATCAGGCCGACGCCCGGTACCGAGTGACGCAGGAAGCCGATGTATTCGGAGACCTTGTGACCCGGCAACTGACCGCCTTCACCCGGCTTGGCACCTTGCGCCATCTTGATCTGAATCTGGTCGGCATTGACCAGGTATTCGGTGGTGACACCGAAACGGCCAGACGCGACCTGCTTGATTGCAGAACGCAGGCTATCACCCGGTTGCAGTTCCAGATCGCGCTCGATACGCGACTTGCCGATGATTTCAGACAACAGCGTCGGCTGGCTGACCGGGATGAAACGGTTGGCGTCTTCGCCGCCCTCACCGGTGTTGGACTTGCCACCGATACGGTTCATCGCTACCGCCAGCGTGGTGTGTGCTTCGGTAGAGATAGAACCCAGCGACATGGCGCCGGTCGCGAACCGCTTGACGATCTCCTTGGCGGATTCGACTTCCTCGAGCGGTACCGGTTCGGCTGCCTTCTTGAATTCAAACAGGCCACGCAGCGTCAGGTGACGCTTGCTTTGGTCGTTGATGATCTGCGCGTATTCCTTGTAGTTCTCGAACTTGCCGCTGCGCGTCGCGTGTTGCAGCTTGGCTATGGCGTCCGGCGTCCACATGTGATCTTCACCGCGGATACGGAAGGCGTAATCACCGCCGGCATCCAGCATGTCCGCCAGGACCGGATCATTGGAAAACGCCGCTTCGTGCAGACGGATGGCCTCTTCGGCCACTTCAAACAGGCCGATGCCTTCGACATTGGACGGGGTACCGGTGAAGTACTTCTCGACAAATGCCTTTTGCAGACCGACCGCTTCGAAAATCTGTGCACCGGTGTAGGACATGTAGGTAGAGATACCCATCTTGGACATCACCTTGCACAGGCCTTTGCCGACGGCCTTGGTGAAGTTCTTGACGTACTTGTCAGCCTTCTCGGCATCGCCCTGTGCCATGGCTCGCAGCGTTTCGACCGCCAGCCAGGGGTGAATGGCTTCGGCGCCATAGCCGCCCAGCAATGCAAAATGGTGCACTTCACGGGCGGATCCGGTTTCCACCACCAGACCGGTACTGGTCCGCAGACCCCGCTTGACCAGACGTTGGTGTACGGCCGAGGTGGCCAACAGCGCCGGAATCGCCAGTTGCCCCTTGGCAATCTTGCGGTCGGACAGAATCAGGATGTTGGCGCCGCCCTTGACAGCATCTTCTGCCTCGGCAGCCAATGTGGCCAGCCGCGCTTCGATCCCTTCTTTGCCCCAAGCCAGCGGATAGGTGATATCCAGCTCGTGGGAGCGGAACTTGTTGCCAGTGAACTGCTCGATGTTGCGGATCTTCTCCATCTGCTTGGCAGAGATCACCGGCTGCGCCAGCTCGAGACGAATCGGCGGATTGATGTCGGTGCTGTTGAGCAGGTTCGGCTTAGGACCCACGAAGGAGACCAGTGACATGACCAGCTCTTCACGGATCGGGTCGATCGGCGGGTTGGTGACCTGGGCAAACAGCTGACGGAAGTAGCTATACAGCGGCTTCTCTTTCTTCGACAGCACGGTGAGCGCGGAGTCGTTACCCATGGAACCGATGGCCTCTTCGCCATTCTCGGCCATCGGGGTCATCAGCAGCTTGACGTCTTCCTGGGTGTAACCGAATGCCTGTTGCAGATCCAGCAGACCGGCTTCATGGTTTACCGGGGTGACATCACCTTCGATGTCATCAAGCTTGATGCGGATCTTGTCGATCCACTCGGCATACGGCTTGGCATTCGCCAGCGAGTGCTTCAGCTCCTGGTCGTCGATGATGCGACCCTGTTCCATGTCGATGAGGAACATTTTGCCCGGTTGCAGACGCCATTTCTGGGCGATGCGGGAATCTTCAATCGGCAGCACCCCAGATTCGGAGGCCATGACCACCAGATCATCCTTGGTGACCAGATAACGGGCCGGACGCAGGCCGTTACGGTCCAGCGTGGCACCAATCTGACGGCCGTCGGTAAACGCTACCGCTGCCGGACCATCCCACGGCTCCATCATGGCCGCATGGTATTCGTAGAATGCACGGCGCTTGTTGTCCATGGTGCTGTGCTTTTCCCAGGCTTCCGGGATCATCATCATCACGGCATGGGCCAGCGAGTAGCCCCCCATGACCAGCAGCTCCAGGGCGTTATCGAATGACGCAGAGTCAGACTGCCCTGGATAGATCAGCGGCCAGACCTTATTCAGGTCCTGTCCCAGCACCGGAGAGGTGATAGCGCCTTCACGGGCACGCATCCAGTTGACATTACCGCGTACCGTATTGATTTCCCCGTTGTGGGCAATCATGCGGAACGGATGTGCCAGATCCCAGGTCGGGAAGGTATTGGTAGAGAAGCGTTGGTGCACCAGCGCCAGCGCTGAAACACAGCGCGCATCAACCAGGTCGTTGTAATAGAGCCCCACCTGGTCGGCCAGTAACAGCCCCTTGTAGTTGACCGTCCGCGCCGAGAAAGACGGCACGTAGAATTCGCCACAGTGCTTGAGCTTCAGTGCACGAATGGCATGAGAACAACGTTTGCGGATGATATACAGCTTACGTTCCAGAGCATCGGTCACCAGGACGTCGGCGCCTCTTCCGACGAAAACCTGGCGGATGACGGGCTCTTTGGCCTTCACCACCGGAGACATTGGGCAGTCCGCATTCACCGGCACATCACGCCAGCCTAGCACCACCTGCCCTTCGGCACGGATCGCACGCTCGATCTCTTCTTCACAGGCCTGACGGGAAGCTGCTTCTTTCGGCAGGAAGATCATGCCGACGCCATATTCTCCTGCGGCCGGCAACGTAACGCCCAGCTTAGCCATTTCAGCACGATACAGCTGATCCGGGATCTGAATCAGAATACCGGCGCCGTCACCCTGCAACGGGTCAGCACCGACCGCACCGCGGTGATCCAGATTTTTCAGGATCAACAATCCTTGTTCAACGATACTGTGGCTCTTCTGCCCCTTCATGTGGGCCACAAAGCCAACACCACAGGCGTCGTGTTCGTTCGCAGGGTCGTAAAGACCCTGGCGCTGGGGTACCGCCGATTCCATCACGCTTGAATCCTCTCAATCTATCTCGGGTCCATCCGCAGAGAAAAAAAGCCGGCTTCTGCCAGCTTGGCTGTCACTCTGAGGGCTTGTAACGGGCGAATATACTGTGATTTCCGCCCCAATTCAAGGCAAGCCACCGCTGCCAAACACAGGGTGAAATAACCAAAAAACCCATAACAATTCAACAAGTTATATGATCATCACCACAAGCGTGCACACTGCATCATTTTTGCACAGAACTGGGCTACCGATTTATCCTCGTCAAATCTCCGGTCATCTCGAAATCCCGTAGGTATTAACCACAATTTTACATCGTAAATGTTTAATGAATGGTTAAAATTCAGAGTTTTATTCTGTTTACCATCCTCAAGTCAGCCAACCATGGGATAGAAAAAACGAATAAAAAGCGCATTTAACGCCATTTGGCTCTGATTTCGAGACAGTGTCGGTGTGGCATCCATACCACATCGGAATATATTTGTATCAAATTTGCATGTTCATGCATAAATATTTTTCTTTTATCTCTGTGAGCAAAACAGCATTTCGCGCCGTCAAGCCACCGCTAAGTTTTGACGCCGCGCAGCGAGCTCATGCTGCCAGAGCATGCGCCCTTCATAAATTGGCAGTGGATATCCATGCCGCCACCCCTGCTGCAACACGACACCATGTTGATTGAGCCAGGCGATCTGACGCTCTTCGGTGACCCCTTCGGCAATGACATCCAGTTGCAGCCGATGGGCCAGGCGAATAATGGCTTCCAGAATCGTCGCATTCACGGAGTCGGATCCCAACGCAGCCACAAAGCAGCGATCGGCTTTGAGGATATCCAGCGGCAGCGACTGCAGATAAGCCAGGCTGCTGTAGCCGGTGCCAAAGTCATCTACCGCCAGACGGATGCCACTCTGCTGCAAACGCTGCAAGACACTCAACTGCGCCGCATTATGGGTCGCCACCATGTTGTCTTCGGTAATCTCATATACCAGGTGCGGGATCTTGGCATGCCACAACAGGCTCTGGGCGATAAATGCTTCATCGTCGAGGTGGGCAGTCGTGATGTTGAATGACACCTTGAGGTCAGGTGCAAGCGCCAACAGGGGTTGCAGCGCGTCAATCGCCTCTTCAATCTGCCGTCGCGTCATTTCCACCAGCAAGCCCGTTTTGTCTGCCATCGGGATGAAATGTTGCGGACCGATGATGCCACTGGCACTCCGCCAACGGAGCAACACTTCGAAGCCACACAACCGACCCGAGCGACCGTCCCGAATCGGCTGATAGACGTTGAAAAACTCATCCTGGGCCAATGCACAGGCAAGCAAACGGTATGGATCAGATTCAGGCCGCCACCACAGAAACAACCCCAGCGCCACCAACGCCCATACGACGACAAAACCGCCGCACAAACCAGCCGTGATAGCCCAGTCGAACGCGTGCAATTGCGCTGCATCGATGACTTGAATCAGACTCAACCCTGGGGCCGCAAGCAGTGGTTGCACTTGCACCCACTGCTGCTCAATCAAGCCTGCCTGGTAGTCACGGTCTAGCGTCAAGGTTTGCGCAAGGTGCGGCAGCCCCAATCTGGGATGCCAGTTAAACAGCGTCAACGGCTCGCCGGTTTGATTGTCAATGATGCCGTAATAGCCACCATTCAGCGGCAAGGCCAGTTCGCTGGCGCGCATGGTCAACCACTGGCCTGGCAAACGCGCCACAACATATTCACCCGTTGGCAGATGACGATAGAGATGAAACACCGACTCGCCGGTCAGCAAGGACGCGGTCGCCGCAATATGGCCAAGGCCGCCATGCGCAGGTAGTTCACGTTGCAAAAACTCCTCCGGCTCGTGCGGACTGGCGCACAGACGATGGTGCTCGGCATCGAGAAAGAAGAAATCGACGACATTCGGTGTCAAGGTCAGTTCACGACGCCGTTCGCGAAATTGATCAGCTCCGCAATCAGACCAAGAGGATAAACGTTGCAGGGCGCCATCTATGCGCGCCAACTCAAGGTCAAACAGCCTGCCCGCCTGCTCTATCTGCAGTTGCAGGTGCCGGTCCGCTTGCCTATCGAAGAAATGATGCAGCAACGGGATCATCAACACAGTGACGAGCGTTGCCACCAGCGCCCCGCAAATCAGCGCGCGCCAGTGCGGTAAATTAGACCATCGTTGCATGAATGCCGGCTCTCCGGTGGCAGCTGGTTTTCGGGTCATGCGCACCGGAAATGAGTCGGCGGATCCCGCAGCAAAAGTCGATCATCTTAGTCACTCGGTGATAAACCGGAGCTTAATGGCGCATGGCTTGACACCATTTGTGCGCCCTCCAGCTGCGAAGCCCGGGAGCAGAGTGCTATCATGCCGTCCATATTCACCCTGCCTATAGAGACAAATGTGTTATGACGATCGGCATCATTGGCGCCATGGAACAGGAAGTCGCGCTACTGCGCGCTCAACTCGACAATCCCACCACGCTGCAACTGGGTGGCTGTGAATTCTACAGCGGCACCCTCGCCGGCCAAGCCGTGGTTCTGACCCTTTCCGGAATTGGCAAAGTGGCGGCCGCTGTTGCAACTACCTTGCTGCTGGACCGATTTGCCCCCGATTGCGTGATCAACACCGGCTCTGCTGGCGGCTTCGATCCGGAGCTGCATATCGGTGATGTCATCATCTCCTCCGAGGTTCGCCACCACGATGTCGACGTCACGGCGTTTGGCTACGAGATCGGCCAGGTGCCGCGCATGCCTGCGGCCTTTGTCGCCGATGATCGCTTGAAGGCCATCGCCCGCGATGCCGTCAGTGCCATGGCCGACGGCATTCGCTGCAAGGAAGGCTTAATCTGCACCGGTGATCTCTTCATGTGCGATCCGGCCCGTGTCGCCAAGGCCCGGGCAGATTTCCCGACCATGGCCGCGGTCGAGATGGAAGCGGCGGCCATCGCCCAGGTCTGCCACCAGTTCCAGGTACCGTTTGTCGTCACCCGCTCCCTGTCCGACATCGCCGGCAAAGAGTCTCCTGACTCCTTCGAGGCTTATCTCGAGGTGGCAGCCCGTCACTCCTCCGCCATGGTTGTCGCCATGCTGGAGCGGATGGCCTGATCCATGATGAACGACGAGGCGTTTTGGACACTGCTGGCCAGCCCATTGCCGATTGCCGTACTGGCCGTAGTCCTCGAAACTCTGTTGCCACTGCCCGCCGGTTTTCGACCTTCAGCCCTGTTGCCATGGCTGGAACAGCTGGCTCGCAAGGTCAATCGCCCCGGACACCACAGCACTCAACTCTGGCTGGCCGGTTTGCTGACACCGCTGGTGGTGCTGATACCGGCGCTGGCCGCCTGCTGGGCGCTGCGCAATCTGTCGCTTTCAGAAGGGTTGTTCGATCTGCTGTTGCTGGTCTGGCTGCTGGAGCTCAAGCCACTTGGCCAGCAGCTGAATGCATTACGCCCCCTGCTGCATCAGGACAAATTGCCATTGGCGCGACTGCAGCTAGCCCCCATGGTACGGCGCGAAACGCGGCAGCTCAGCCTGATGGGATTAAGCAAAGCCTGCAGTGAAACACTGATCTTGCGCTGGAGCGGCCAGTGGGCTGCGGTGCTGTTCTGGTATCTGCTGGCCGGGATCGAGGCGGCGCTGTGCATGCGCCTGTTACAGCTGATGAATCAGGCCTTCAGCGTCAAACTGGCGCGTAACCGGTTGTTTGGCGAGATGAGTGGCCGCCTCTACAGCCTGATGGTGTGGATGCCGGCATGGCTGAGCGTCCTGCTGCAAGGCGCCTTTGCCGGAGGTGGACGTGCCGTGCAGCAGGCACTGCTGGGTGCCCGCCAGTGGCCTGCTCAAGGGCAAGGTGCCCTGCTGGGCGCCGTGGCCGGCGGTCTGAATATCCGCCTCGGTGGCCCCCGTTTTTACGATGGCCACAAGCTGCGCTATGTCACCCTGGGTGGCTGTCAGGAGCCGGATTTGTCCACCCCCGTTCGGGTGCTCGGCCGTCTGCGCTGGCTCAGCCTGGTCTGGTGGTTGTTGTCAGCCCTCTTCTGCGGACTGTATCTGTATGTGCATTGGCCACGCTAAGTTGCGGTATTGGCTGTCATCTTTGCTGTTGTGCACTCTGGCTGGCTCAGTATTGGCCACACCACAGCGCATTGTCAGCCTGACGCCGCACATCACCGAACAGCTGTTTGCCATCGGTGCAGGGGCTCAGGTCATTGCCGTCGACGATGCCAGCGACTGGCCGCCCGAGGTGAAACGACTACCCCGCATCGCCAATTATCAGAGTCTGAATCTGGAACGCCTGCTGGCATTAGAGCCCGACCTGGTCATCCTCTGGGATGGCTACCAGCAAGAGATCCGCGCTCAACTGCAGCACTGGCAGATTCCGGTATTAGAGATGCACTCGGCGCGGCTGGACGACTTACCCTCCGATCTGCGCCAACTGGGTGCCGCCACCGGACATCAGCCACAGGCCGAAGCCCTGGCTCGCCGCCTGGAGCAGCGCATGGCTCATCTGAAAGCGCAGCAGCAGAGCCAATCCAGGGTGCGGGTGTTTTTCCAGCTGTGGAACCCACCGCTGACCACGGTCGCACGGGGCGGCTGGATCCAGGATGCCATTGCGTTGTGTGGGGGCGAGAACCCGTTTGCCGACAGCCTGGTGCCTTATCCCCAGGTGGATTTGGAGCAAGTGCTGGTGCAGGCGCCGGAGTTGATCATCACCACCCAGGAGGCGTCCGCACTGCAATTCTGGCAGCGTTGGCCGACGCTGCCGGCAGTCGCCAGGGCGCAGTTGCAGACCCTGCAGCCGGATCGGTTGCAACGGTTGACCCCCAGAACCCTGGACGGTGTCGAGGAGCTGTGCCGGCTCATTCACGGTGCGCGTGCGGCCAAGACACAGTAAGCTCCGCTTGAGTAACGCTGATAGTCCTATTCCTTCTGCGGCCTGCGCGGAGCAATTTTCTGCTAGCCGGAATGCGCACCGCTTCTTACAATCTGCGCCACCTTGGCCTGGTTAACCGTTTGTTAGTGATGAATAGCCCATTGATTGATCAACTTGTCTATCTGTTTGACCTGTTTGGTACCGCCGTGTTCGCCTTCTCCGGCGTACTGGTCGCCGGCCGCCTGCGCATGGATGCCATCGGTGTCATCGTACTGGCCGCCGTCACTGCCATTGGCGGTGGCACCATCCGCGACCTGCTGATCGGCGCCAGCCCGATCTTCTGGATCCAGGACACCACCTATCTGTGGGTCATTCTGGGCACCGCGGCCTTCGGCATGTGGCTGGCCCGAGTGCCACGCCGCCTACCTTGGTATGTGCTACCCGTGGCCGACGCCTTTGGATTGGCACTGTTCGTCGTCATCGGCGCCAAGAAAGCCCTGTTGTTCGGCAGTTCAGGCATGGTCGCCGTCGTCATGGGCGTCATCACTGGTGCCGGTGGCGGCCTGATCCGCGATGTCCTGGCCCGGGAAGTCCCCATGGTGCTGCAAAAAGAGATCTACGCCACGGCCTGCATCTTCGGCGGCATTCTCTACACCAGCTCGCTCCATTTTGGCCTGGCTCATATCCCGGCCATGTTAATCAGCATGCTCGGCGTGTTGCTGGTACGGGTCACGGCCATTTTCCGCCATTTGTCATTACCCTCCTTCACCTTGCGTGACTGACACTTAATTCACAAAGAAAACCAACAAGCTCGAATAGCGGTAATTACAGCGTTAATGATTGTTTGAATGCGATCAAATAACGGTAATTTACCGCTTTTTTTTGCTTGATATTTTACATCGCGAAATTAGCATGACCACTAAGCCCTGTGTGACCCCTTTCGAACCGCAACAGGGTGAAAGCGTTATCAACAAGGAGGATCTGCACGACAGATCCCGTTGCGGAAGCCTCTTCCGCGGTCCAAAAGTCAGGAGTCAATTGTTATGAAGGATATTCGGCTTGTTCGCCGCAGCCTGCTCGGCTGCGCCATAGCCAGTGTGGTCGGGCTGTCGCTACCAGCTCATGCCAACGATGAACTCGGCCCGCAATTTGCCGCCAAGGCCAGTCAGTTCTATGAGGATGGCAAACTCAACGGCGGCCTCTTTTACTTCCAGCGCAACCGGCAGCGCATCGATGGTAACCCTAAGGAAAATCCGGGCGATCCGCAAAGCGGTGACTACGAGTCGAACCTCAGCCATGCCACCACCCAAATGGCGCTGAGTTACAACTCCGGTTATGCATGGAATCTGGTCGGGATCGATCTGGCAGGCTTTGGCGCCTATGACCTGGCCATCGATGATGCCAATCCGGTGAATCAGGAGAACGAGTTCAGCTTTGCCGCCCGTAAGTGGGGAGAAAACTACCAGCCTGGCGATGATGGTGAAGCCGATAACGGCGTCAGCCTGAGCAATGCCAGCCTGAAGGCGCGGCTGGGTGAACACATGACCGCCAAGGGCGGCTACACCCAGATCTATGTGCCCGGCGTCATGGGGGTGAACTGGTCCTATCAACCGGGTACTTACCGCGGAGCCCAGCTTGAAGGTACCTTTGGCAGCCTGTATCTGACCTATGCCTGGGCAGACGAATACAAGGCACCCTGGTTCCAGCAAACCCAACAGTTCTCCAAGGCCAAAGCCTGGGCCGGTCCCTTTGCCGAAGGCAAGGTCATCGACTATCTGCATGCCATGGCGGCTCGCTACACCTTCGCCAACGGCACCGCGGCGACCGTAGCGTTTGGCCAGGCCAAGGACTACATGGACAGCTACCACTTCAAACTGGCCCACACCTTCACTTTACTGGGTGGACTGAACACCAGCTACCAGCTCTACACCTCCGACTCCAAGGACGACACCTATCAGGGCACCGCTTGGCAACAGGCCCTGACGGCAGGCTGGAGCCATGGCCCCTACGCTTTCCGTGTCGAAGGTTTGATGACCAAGGCCGAAGGCAGTGAAGGCAACTACTTGCCCCGCTTGACTCGAGGTTACGGTAATTCGCAAGGCGCCAATGAAATCTGGTGGGATAGCCGCTCCGACTGGAATGCCAACAACGAAACCGCCCTCTTCGCTGGCGTGACCCGGACACTGGATGATCTGCTCGGTGCCGCAGGCTGGACTGTCGGTTTCTCTGGCGCCTACGGCTGGGGCATCGAGAAGGGTGACGGAACCAAGGCCAGCAATGGCGCAGACACCGAATGGGCGCTCAACGCCGACGTCATCTACACGGTGCAGGAGGGCAAAACCAAGGGCACCATCTTCAAGCTGCACTACACCGACTACAACAATGACATCACGCAAAGTGGGGGCTGGACCGAGTATCCGAACATTTTCGCCTCGGAACACGATGTGAAATTCCACATCATCATGCCATTAAGCCTGATGTAAACCCGCAGCCCGCCAGATAATGGCGGGCTTTTCATACGGCCCCTTGTCGCAACCCGTGCCGCCGGCGCTATACTGGGCCCTCCTTCCCGTTCAGGAGCCCGGCATGCCCACCTCGCCTTCCAGAGCCGTACTCATCACAGGTTGTTCTTCCGGCATCGGCTACCACGCCGCCCACTTCTTGCAGCGCGCCGGTTTTCAGGTCATCGCCAGCGCACGCAGGCCGGAGGATGTCGCACGCCTGCAAGCGCAGGGGCTGACCGCCTTGTGCCTCGATTTGGCTGATGACGCCAGTATTCATGCTGCCGTGGATGCGACGCTGACACTGACCGGAGGCCGCTTGTATGGCCTGTTCAACAACGGTGCCTACGGCCAGCCGGGTGCCCTTGAAGATCTGCCGACCGAGGCCTTGCGCGCCCAGTTCGAGAGCAATTTTTTTGGCTGGCATACGCTGACGCGCCGCGTGCTTCCGGTGATGCTGGCGGCCAATGAAGGGCGCATCATCCAGAACAGCTCGGTACTCGGCCTGGTGGCCATGCAGTTCCGCGGCGCTTATAACGCCAGCAAATTTGCCATTGAGGGTTACACCGACACCTTGCGCCTCGAGCTGCGCGGTACGGGTGTGCAGGTTGCGTTGCTTGAACCTGGCCCCATAGAGAGCCGGTTTCGTGCCAATGCCCTCGCGGCACTGCAGCAAATCGATCTGACAGGCAGCCGGCACCGCGATCTCTATCATCAGACGCTGACTCGGCTGGGCAGCGAGCGCTCGAATAACCGCTTTACCCTGACACCGGAAGCCTGCATGCCGCCGCTGCTGCATGCCTTAACAGCACCGCGGGCACGAACGCGCTATCCTGTCACCACACCGAGTAAATGGTTGTACCACCTGCGCGGCTGGGTGCCGACGCGCTGGTTAGATGCCCTGGTCGCTGGCTCAACCTAGGCGGATTCATCGTCCAAGGGACCATAAACACACGCCGATTATTAAGCGAGATTTAATAATCGGCATAATCCACGGCTTAACCGTAGTGGTGGCCGTTGTCGTAATAGGCGCTGCGCGTCAGAGGCAACACGATGACGGCGACATCGACAGCCGCACCGACCTGGGCCTTGACCTGTTCGGTAATCAGCTGCGCCGCCTGATCCTGTATTGCCTGGCCGCGGTCAAACCACATCAGCTCAACGAAGGGATAGCCCGCCACCGCCTCAGCGGAGATAATAAACTCGGTCTGCACCCGTTCAATTGTAAAATGAGCGACCGGTGCACCGGTCAGAGCAGACAGCTGTTCGACCAGCGGACCGCTCAACTGCATCAGCGCTTCACGCTCGATGCCACGAAAACGTAAATGAGGCATAGGACTCCCAGTGTTGGAGGAAACGACATTGCAATCAGAACTGCCGGCTTTACCGCTGCCTGACGCAGCTCACTCTGCTGAGGCAGATCATACGGTGCCCTCTGCGGCGAAGAAAGCCCGACGTTATCGTTGGCAGGCTGGCGTCTTGTCGCTGCTGCTATTGCCGGTACTGGCACTGGCTGAACCCGGCTTCTGGCATGCCAGCAAAGATGGACGCCACCTGTGGATCCTCGGCTCGATTCATGTCGGCGAGGAGCGGTTCTATCCGCTGCCGGCGGTGATCGACGACGCCTGGCGCAAGGCCGATGTCTTGATTCTGGAGGCCGATCTGAACAACATCAGCGCCGGAGACAATGCACAAATTGCACAGATGAGTCAGCTCCCCGCGGGCCAGAGCCTCAAGCAGGTGCTGCCCCCACCGCTGTACCAAAGAACCGTCACTGCCGCCAAACGGCTGGGTCTGCCCGAGGCGACATTGCAACCACTGCAGCCCTGGGTCGTGGCGATAACCCTGACCCAGCAGGCATTACAAAAAGCCGGCTACCAGGCTGACCTCGGAGTCGACCACTACTATGCCAGTGCCGCGAACCGCATGGGCGTTCCGATCCGCGGACTGGAGCGGGTTCCGGAACAGTTTGCTTATCTGGCCGGCCTCAGCGCCCTGGAGCAGGACTTTTTGACCGCCACCCTGGACCAGATGCAGACCATGCACCAGGAAGTGCCAGCCATGATGCAAGCCTGGCTGGATGGCAATGGCACAGTGCTGCAAAAGTTGCTCAGCGATGAACAAGCCAGCCCCGCCCTGCAAGAGTACCTGCAACGCCGGCTGCTCAAAGAGCGCAACCACAACTGGATACCTAAGCTGCTGGCGATGCCGGAGGCCAATCAGTTCCTGGTCGTCGGCGCCCTGCACCTGTACGGGCCGGACGGCATTCTTAATCTGCTGCGGCAACAGGGCTACCAGCTTGAGGTGCTGACCGACGCTCACGAATAACCGCCTGCGCTGTCGCCTGTCAGCGGCAAGCGCCCGTTCCCCTGAGGAGGCCATCATGACATTTGCAGACCTGCTGGCGGCTCGACCAGAGCCACGCGACGCTGACGATCTGGCGCTATTTCAGGCCGAGCTGGGCGACGTGCGGCCACTGACGCAGGATCACATTCCCGGCGTCCGCCCCAGCACCGATGCCGAAGCCAAAAAAGCCCGCCGCGCCGCTGCAGAGCAGGAATCGGATCTGGACCCGGACTTTTTAAGCATGGAGGCGGTCACCCTGCTCGATCCCCATGACCTGATCAGCTTCCGCCGCCCCGGCGTACAAGAAGGGGTATTCCGGAAACTGCGGCTCGGTGAATATGCGCTGCAGGCCACTCTGGATCTGCAGGGACAGCGCCTGCATCAGGCCAAGACCCAGCTGGTCGCCTTCTTGCGTGAATGCCAGCGCTGCGAAATCCGCACTGTGCTGATCCGCCACGGCAAGGGGTTGCAGTCCAATCCACCGGCATTGCTCAAGAGCTATGTCAGCCAATGGTTACAGCAGTGGCCGGACGTGCTGGCACTGCATAGCGCACGCTACGAAGAGGGGGGGAGTAGCGCCCTGTATGTCCTCCTGCGCAAAGGGCAGCAGCAGAAAATCGAGACGCGGGAGCGCATCTGGCGCCATCAGCCATGACGAGCCACCAAGCTAGCGATAAAACAACAACAAGGAATCGACGATGAGTTACTCACAACTGGTAGATCGCTTCACCCAACTGCACCACTTCGCCCACCTCGGCGCCATCTGCGGCTGGGATAGGGCCACCATGATGCCGGATGGCGGCAACGAAGCTCGGGCTGCCGCACTGGCCGAGCTGTCACGGTTGCTACACGAACGGCTGACGGCAGCCGAGATGTCTGAGTGGCTGGCTGCGGCCGAACAACAGGAACTCGATGCCCAGGCGCGCCAAAGCCTCGTCGAGATGCGCCGCCAATGGCAACAGGCCAGTGTGCTGCCGGCCGACCTGGTTCAGGCCAAGTCACTGGCCGGGTCACGCTGCGAGCATGCCTGGCGTGAGCAACGACGCAACAACGACTGGCAGGGCTTCCTCGGCAACTTCCGGGAAGTGGTGGCACTGAGCCGCGAAGAGGCCCGCATCCGGGGCGCAGCCACCGGGTTACGCCCATATGACAGCCTGCTCGATCTCTATGAGCCAGGCATGCGCTGCCAGCAATTGGATCAGGTGTTTGGCGATCTGCAAGGCTGGCTGCCCGCGCTGATTCAGGCGGTGTGCGAGCGACAACGCGACCAGCACATTCAGATGCCCGTCGGCCCATTCAGTATCGAGCGCCAGGCTGAGCTCGGCCGCGACGTCATGGCGATGCTGCAATTTGACTTCCAGCGCGGCCGCCAGGATGTCAGCGTGCACCCCTTCTGTGGGGGCGTGCCCAGCGATGTTCGCATCACGACCCGCTACGACGAAGCGGACTTCACCCAGAGTCTGATGGGCATCATCCATGAGACCGGCCATGCCCGCTACGAGCAGGGGCTGCCACCGAGCACGCTGGCGTTACCGGTTGGTCAGGCGCGTTCGATGGGCATCCACGAAAGCCAGAGCCTGTTTTTCGAGATGCAGCTGGCACGGCACCCGGCCTTCATGCAGCGACTGTTGCCACTTATCCAGCGAGCCTTCGGAGCCCAGCCGGCCTTTGAGGCGGCGAATCTGGCCCGCCTCTATACCCGGGTGGAGCCCGGCTTCATCCGGGTCGACGCTGACGAGGTCACCTACCCGACCCACATCATGCTGCGCTACGAGGTAGAACAGAAGTTGATCGAGGGCAGCATCGAGGCCGAGGATATTCCGGATCTGTGGGCCGAGCGCATGCAGCAGTATCTGGGGCTCGATACCCGCGGCAACTACCGTGACGGCTGCCTGCAGGACATCCACTGGACCGATGGCAGCTTCGGCTATTTCCCCAGTTACACCCTGGGAGCCATGTATGCGGCCCAGTTTGCCGCCGCGCTGCAGCGTGAACTGGGCGACTTCAACCAACTGCTGGCCCGAAGCGATGGCCTGGAGGCGGTTTTCGGTTGGTTGCAACGCAATATCTGGCAACAGGCCAGCCGCTTCGACACCGATACCCTGGTGCGCCAAGCCACCGGCGAAGTACTGAATCCGGCGCATTTCCGTGCTCACCTGACCCAACGCTATCTCGACTAACCCACGACCGCCGGCAAGGTGGACTCCCCGCCTTGCCGGTTAACCGTCACAGCCACATCCGTGCGGTTCACTGTTCCTGCAACCACTTGCCCTGCTCACAATTTTGATTTTTTACTCGAACTTGCCCCCTGAGGTTGTGAGTTAAGTGTCGCTTCCGCGTTTCCATTCACGATACCGTTTTCAACGACCGGCACAGATCGGTTGCGTTTCCTACACTGGTGATCAATAGCCACCCAAGGTGGCGTGTGCAGGACGCAAGACTATCCTCAGACTTGGCCTAACGGCCTATTGGAGACACGCTATGGGCATGTTCGCGCCATTCAAATCACTCATTCCCCGCCGGCACGCTACCGCTACCACGCTGCATACGACAGAGCGCGAACTGGACCAGGCGCTGGCCTCGCTCGGTTGGGCCCCACGTCTGATCATGGGCTTTGTCTCCCCTCATCTGGATATCAACACCATTGCCACACGGTTGAAACAGCGCTGTCCCGGTGTGAACCTGACCTTGAGCAGCAGTGCGGGCGCGCTGTGCAATCAGGGCCAAGGGAGCCTGTACTGCGATGCCGATGGCCAGTGGGCGGACATAGTACTGCTGTGCTTTGGCAGCGATCTGCTCGCCAGTGTCGAGACGCTGCGCGTCCCGCTTGGCAGTGAGGATTTGCGCGCAGGAGTACAGAAGATCAGCATGACACAGCGCATCGAGCGGCTGGTCAACACACTGCGCAACCTGAAGCTGCAAATGCGCATTGACCACCATGACACCCTCGCCTATGTGCAGTTCGATGGCCTGTCACGCTCAGAGTCCTTTTTCATGGAAGCCTTGTACCAGTCCGGGCGCTTTCCGTGCCTGTTTGTCGGCGGCTCGGCCGGCGGCAAGCTCGACTTCCAGCACACCTTTTTGCACGATGGCCAGCAACGCCTGGAAAACCATGCGCTGATCACCTTCATCAAGCTGGCGCCCGGGATGCGCTTTGGCGTGTTCAAAAGCCAGAACTTCGCCCCGACCGACGTCAGTTTCAACGTGTTAACCGCCTCGCTGGAGGATCGCACCATTCGCCAGGTGGTCGACCGCCAGGGAACCATCTTGTCGATGGTGCAGCTCTTATGCCGCCAGTTCGGCTGTCAGCCGGGACAACTGGAAGCCAGATTGGCCGACTATTCGTTTGCCATCCGCGTTGGCAGCGAGTTGTTCGTGCGTTCAGTGCAGGCCATCGACGTCGACCAGGAGCTGGTGCACCTCTTTTGTGACGTCGCCCCCGGCGAGGAGTTGGTGATGGTCAAGCGCACCTCGCTGCTCGAGACGACACGTCAGGACCTCGCGCGCTTCATGCAAGGCAAGGTCGGTACACCGATCGCCGGGCTACTCAACGACTGCATACTGCGCCGCCTGTATAACGGCTCCGAACTGGCGGGGATGGGACAGGTGTTTGCCGATATCCCCGTCATGGGCTCCTCCACCTTTGGCGAAATTCTCGGCCTCAACCTCAATCAGACCCTGACGGCGATCTTCTGGTTTGACACCCACGGCGCCACCGAGGAGTTCCATGATGAATTTGTCGACCAGTTCGTTAGCCATTACGGTGAATTCAAAGCCTTCTTCCTGCAGCGGCATATCAAGAAATTGCTCGGTCTCAATCAGGTGGTGATCAAGCAACTCAACCAGTTCAAGCAGCACCACTTCGCCGCCTTGTTTGACAGTCATCAGCTCGATACCGGCTTGAGACCGCTGTTTGATGGCCTGGCCCAACTCGGCGGTTTCCTGCAGGATGCCCAGCAGGAGCGTGAGCGCATGGCCACCGAGTTGCAAAGTTGTGCCGGCGATCTGCACCAATCCGTCGATGAACTTACCGGCCATGTCCAGACGCAGGCCGCAGCAGTCGAGGAAGCGGGTGTCACGATCAACAGCATGGCGCACCAGGCGCAAACTGTGGCCGGCAGCGCTCGTCAACTGGCGCAATCGAGCGAGCGCATCCAAAGCGTGGTGCAGGTGATCCAGCAGATCGCCGATCAGACCAATCTGCTGGCGCTCAATGCTGCCATCGAAGCTGCGAGAGCTGGCGAGATGGGACGGGGTTTCGCCGTCGTCGCCGACGAAGTCCGTACCCTGGCGCAAAAATCTCGCCAGAGCGCAACCGAGATAAGCCAAGATATCCTGGCGCTGGGCACCGATATCCGCGAAGTAGCCCAGGAGATCGAAGGCCAGTCCGGTGCCGTCAGCGAGCTCACCTCGATGCTGCAATCACTGGAGCAGGTCAGTAGCCTGACTGCCGATAATGCAGCGCGTACCAAAGGGGTTGCCGACACCTTGCTGGCGATGACCCAATCCCATTAACACGCCGCGCGACGGTATCGTCGACGACACCGCCGCAACCGGCATCACGCTTCCGCTGGCATGACCTGCCTGGCTCAGGCACACTGCGGGTTGGTTAACGCAGCCGGGAGTGCAGCGTGCAGTGTGAATGGGACAGATTCAATGGCGTCACTATCCTGGCCGACTCGATACCGGATGACGCCAGCCGTTTTGGTGAAGAGTTGGCCACACTACAGCGCGAGTGCCTTGCTCGTCAGGGGCGAATCATCTGGTTGCACCTGCCCATCGAACGCGCCCACCTGATAGCCATCGCCACCGGCCTGGGTTTCGTGTTTCATAATTGCCATCCCGACCAGCTGACGCTGGTGTTCACCCTGCGACCGGGCACCTTTGTCCCCTTCGCCCCGACCCATACCCTCGGTGCCGGCGCTCTGGTCCTCAACCGGTGCGGTGAACTGCTGACGATTCGCGAGCACGGCATGCCCGGTTACAAATTGCCTGGCGGCCATGTCGAGCTGGGTGAGCCCATCGCTACGGCGATCGAGCGCGAGGTGTATGAAGAAACAGGCATTCACGCCACCTTGAGCTCGATCGCCGGTTTTACCACCCGTTATCCGGCAGCGTTCGGGCGCACCGATCTCTATCTGATCTGTCGCCTGACCGCACACAGTGACCAGATCGCAATTCAGGATCATGACGAAATTGCCGACGCCCGCTGGATGACACTCAGCGAGTACCTGCAAGATGAGCGCAATGCACCGTTCAATCGCCAACTGGTCGCCGAACTACATCATAGACAGGGGTTGCACCCTACAGAGCCAGTGAATAACCAGGGCCCCTATCGCAAGCAGGAAACCTTCTTTGCAACTGATTGGACAGGAGAGACGACACCATGACAGCCAGCCGAAACCGCGACGGAATAATGGCTTCTGGCCCTGATGTGATCATCCGCGCCGCCGAGCTGGCTGATGCGGCCGGCATCAGCCAGCTTTACGCCGCACCCCATGCCTATGCCGATACCCTGCAACTTCCGTTTCCCACGCAAGCGCAATGGCAACAGCGCCTGGCACAGGCTAACGAACAGCAGCGCAGCCTGGTGGCTGAGCGGGATGGCCGCATTGTCGGCCAACTGACACTGACCACCATGGAGCGTCACAGACGCAAACATGTCGCCACTCTCGGGCTGGCGGTCAGTGCAGAGTGCCGTCGTCAGGGTGTCGCCAGCAGGTTGCTGAGTGCCGCCCTCGAGCTGTGTGATCTGTGGCTGGCTATCCGGCGTGTCGAGCTAACGGTATATAGCGACAATGATGCCGCCATCACGCTGTATCGCAAATTTGGTTTTATCATTGAAGGCGAACACAAGGCCTATGCCTTTCGTAACGGCGATTATGTTGATGCCTGCACCATGGCCCGATTGAGGAATGCGTAACGCCTGACTGTGAGGCACGGCATATAATGTATATAATTTAGGCCTTTGACAGGCTTGGCTAATCGGAAGTAGGGATGGCAACGATTCAGGCAGATGTTACTTTGGTGGGCGGTGGCATCATGAGTGCCACATTGGCAATCTTGTTGCAGCGCCTTGACCCCAGTCTACACATTATCATGCTCGAGCAATTACCGGATGTGGCGCTCGAGAGCTCGGCAGCACTGCACAATGCCGGGACAGGGCATGCCGGTTATTGCGAGCTGAATTATACTCCGGCCAACCGGCAGGGTCAGATCGATATCCGGCGAGCCCTGGAGATCAACGCAGCCTTCGAGTTGTCGCAACAGTTCTGGTCTCACCTAGTCGACAGTGAGAAGGGAAAACTGGACCCTGCGACCTTTATCAATCGGGTTCCACACCTCAGTGCGGTATGGAATAGCCAGGACACTGCCTTCCTTGAGGCCCGCTATCAGGCGCTGCAGCAACATCATCTGTTTTCCGGTATGCAGTGGAGCCGTGACCGGAATACCCTGGAACAATGGATGCCACTGCTGATGGCAGGCCGGGCTGATACCGCCGACGTGGCGGCAACCCGGGTCGAGCACGGTGCCGATGTCAACTTTGGTGCCCTGACGCGCCACATGATCCGCCTGTTGCAACGTCAGGATAACTTCCAGTTGTTGACCCATACTCGGGTGCAGGATTTGCGCCGCACCCGCGACCACCGTTGCCACTGGCATTTAACAGCCCGACGTCTTGCTGGCCAAGGTGAGACCCTGCAAATTGAAAGTCCGTTTGTCTTTCTCGGTGCGGGGGGCAGCGCGTTACATCTGCTGCAAAAATCTGCCATCCCGGAAGCAGCGGGTTATGGTGGTTTCCCGGTCAGTGGCCAGTGGCTGATCTGCCAGAATCCGCAACTGGTCTCACGCCATCACGCCAAGGTTTACAGCCTGGCACCTGTCGGCGCGCCACCGATGTCTGTACCTCATTTGGATACGCGGATCGTTGACGGTAAACCCTGCTTGTTGTTTGGTCCGTATGCCGGGTTTACGACCCGCTTTCTCAAACATGGTTCACGCCTGGATCTGGTGAAATCGGTGCGCTCGCACAACCTGAAGAGTCTGCTCGGTGCCGGGCGCCACAATCTGGAACTGACGACTTATCTGGTGAAGGAGGCTTTGCAGTCACCGCGTCAACGCCTGCAGTCCTTGTCCAGCTTTCTGCCGCAAGTGCATGCCGAAGATTGGCAACTGGCCCATGCCGGTAAACGGGTTCAGATCATCAAACGCTGTCATCACAAGTGGGGCAAGCTCGAATTCGGCACCGAGATCGTGGCCGCCGCCGATGGCTCGCTCGCTGCGTTGCTTGGCGCCTCGCCGGGAGCCTCGGTCAGCGTCAAGACGATGCTTGACGTGATACAGCGCTGTTTTGCACCTCAGTTAGCCTCCGGTTGGCATGATCGCCTGAAGGCCATGATCCCTTCATATGGTGAATCTTTGATTGATGATGCTTCCCTCGCCGAGCGTATTCGTCGCGACACCCTGGCCAGTCTCAAGCTCGCATGAGCTTTTCCCTCCCGGCGCATGACGCTGGGAGGCACTACATCTAGACGTATACGCAAATAAATCCGATAAAAAATACTGCAATCAGTCGAAAAAAACGCCATCATATCGGTGTCGTTTCGGCCCCATGCCGCATTTGAAACCAACAATAAAATACGAGCACAGATAAAACCGGAGGCAGACATGCATCCAGAGAAAGTTATCCGGGATAATGTAAAACTGTTGACCGACTTGCCAAACATTGGTCCGGCACTGGCTCGCGACCTGCGGACTGTCGGCATTGACGAACCGCAACAACTGCGCGGCTGTTCGGCCTTGGCACTCTATGTGCGTCTGTGCGAACAAACAGGATTCGAACAAGACCCCTGCATCCTGGATGTCATGATGTCGGTCGTCGACTTTATTGAAGGCGCCGATCCCAAACCCTGGTGGTATTTCAGTGCATTACGCAGAGCGCTGCTCACACGCCAGCCAGCTGGCGCCATGGCGTGCCCTTATTTGCTGCCAGGCCAGTGACCACGCGCCACCGTAGGCAGCTCCATAGGCCATATCCAGCGTTGCTGCTGCCAACCGAGACGGCAAACAATCAAACGACGCAAACGTGACATAACAGACGGCAAGGCCGCTGCGATGTCCATAAATGGTAATGGGCCAGACAAGCTGACGTTGGCAAACACGCCAGTTAGCCGATTAAAGAGCGATAGACTCCGATTGCCCTACGCTCACATCAGCGGAACCGTTCGCAGCCGACCAATGACAGCCCTGCATCTTGCCGATCGTTGTCAGACCCTCTGTTTCACATCACGGCATGGCCGGCCTGGCCGCCCATAGGCAGAACTCGCAGTGACACCCGATCAGCCGCTTGCTAGGCACTCTGCCGTGCCTCAAGCAACTCGCGTAATGGCAGGGGTAAATAACGTCGTAAACGACGGGTCAAGCTCACCTCATGTCGCTGCCACCACAGGCCACAGCCGATGATCGCCAATCCGAGCAGGGTTAGGGCAAACGGGAACAACAGACTGTCTGCAAACACATCCCAGGCCAAATGCCCCAGATAGCCGGCAATGCCAAACGCCGCGCAGATGACGAAGATTCGGCGGCTTAATATGGCACCGATCAGCAGCAGCCCCAGATTGATGCACAGGTAGATAAATTTGTTCCACTCACTGTCGCTGCTCATCGCCGACAGCCCGCCCCAGAACGCCACAACCCCGAACAGGTAGAGCCAGAAGGCATAATCCAGGGTACGTCGCGCCCGCAGGTCAACCCAGAAGGCCAACAGCGTCATCAGCAAGCCCACCCCCACCGACACCCACTTGCGCAGCACCCAGTCGTAATCCTCGCCAAACAGCATCGGTGTCAAATCCATGCTCATGTACCAGAGGGTCACGGCCACCGGCATGACCAGAAACGGGAGGCGATAACGCCACAGCAACACGGCACCGACCGCCAGGGTGGCCAGCTCCATCATCAGCCAGCGCCAGTCAATACGGTAGTGGTAGTCACGGTAGGCGTCATCACCACTCCACCAGCCGAGCTGGGTCTGGATGCCATACACCAGCAGCGGTGTCAGGCTGAGGACAAAGGTGGCACAGATCCCTGCCGGGATCGCCAACTGGCGTGTCAACAGGTGTTCAGTGACTGCGAGCCCACCTGCGGCATAGATCAGGCAGATGACGATGAGACCTCCGCCACCGAAACGCTCCCAACCGAGCGTCATGAACAGCGTCATGGCACCGATGGCTAGCAGGCCGCCGAAATAGTACAGCAGGTGACTGGCTCGAAATCCCGGACGCTGGGCGTCCTGTGCTTGCAGGTGTTGCCATAACGGCTCAAGTTGTTGCGGTTGCAACAGACCACGGTTGACGGCCTGCTGCAACATGCCACGATCCAGATGCATGCTGACGTCTCCAAGAGGAAGTACCCTCAGCCTAGCGGTTCGCGGCCGTGCCCCCCATCTTGCGCAGCGCAGTCAGCGAGGTCGATCACACTGTCAGCCCGTCAAGGACGTTTGCGCGGCTTGAGGCGCCCCAGCACCTGCATCTCGCAGCGCTGGCAATCAAAACGCAGACGGAAGCGATCATTGCCGATGGTCAGCGTCAATGGCTCAGGACGAAAGCCGGCTTCACGCTCTTTCGGACACTGACCAAAGCTGTAGCGCAAGCAGTGTTTGCTGATCATCAGCGGCACTTCACGCTCTTCGCTGTCGCACTCGTAGGCCGGCGCGATCTGACCGGCACCACGTTCGCGATAAAACGCTTCGGCCGCAGCATTGTAGACATTCGCCAGATAGCTCAGGCGTTGCCCCTCCAGCAGAGGCACAGGAAGCGCCACCTCAGCGGCAGGCGGACGACAATACGCTGCCTGCCGCGCCAGCTCCAGTGCGGCAATGCCGTCACGGCGCAGCGCATTGAGCTGTGCTGCTGGCACGAACGGCAACGGCTGCAGCGCCAGCGTCACCGTCTGGCTGTAAAAATCGGTATTACCCAACTTGGCCAACTGCTCGCACAGCGTCTGGGCGGCGCGTTCCATATCGCGCGCCGGCTCCAGCGCCATGGCGATACTGACTTGCGCCGCGACCCCACTCTCGTCGCACAGCTGCAGACTCAACCCCTCGGCGCTGGCAACCAGCGTCAATGCCACCCCGATCCGCCGCTGGGCCGACGGTTTGGCCAGCAGGCTGGCTAACGCCTGATCATGATTGCGGTACAGCGCCACGCCCACCTTGAGATCCGTCACCGGCTCGGCCGGAAACAGGCAGTGCCCCTGCGCGCGGTTAACCCGCATGCCGACCAGCTCGCGCCCGCGGAAATAGGTCAGGCCGTCACCGTTATGAAACGTCACGTCCGCCGGCGCGCTGACCTCGATGCAGACCGGCGCGCCCTTGCCGGCAGATGACACCCGTGCCACTGTGCCGACCGGTTCGCCGGCAAATTTCGGGGAAGCAAACGCGGTGATGTCCGGCTGGCGGCCGTGCAGAAAATAGTCAGTATGGCCACGATGAAAACTCTTGGCCGGATCCGGTGTAAAGGTAAACGTCGAACGCCCAACCGAGGCGCGGGCCAGTGCCGGACGCTGTTCCAGCAGCAGATCGAGCTGCTGCCGGTAGTAGGCAGTGACATTCTTGACGTAATCGAGCCCCTTGAGGCGCCCTTCAATCTTCAAAGAACGCACGCCGGCATCCACCAGCGCCGCCAGATTGGCACTTTGGTTCATGTCTTTGAGCGACAGCAGGTGCTGATCCTGGGCCAAGACCTGATCGTCGGCACCGGTCAAGGTGCAGGGCAAGCGGCAAATCTGCGCACACTCGCCACGATTGGCGCTGCGCCCGGTCATTGCATGGCTGATATAACATTGACCACTGTAACTGACGCACAGGGCACCATGTATAAACGCCTCCAGGGTGACCGAGGTCGCGGCGGCGATCTCGGCGATACGCGTCAGCGGCAGTTCACGCGCCAGCACGACTTGCGAAAAGCCGGCCTGTGCAAGAAACCGTACCTTGTCGACGGTACGGTTATCGGTCTGGGTACTGGCATGGAGCGCCAGCGGTGGCAGATCCAGCTGCAGCAGCCCCATATCCTGCACGATCAGCGCATCGGCGCCGGCCTGGTATAGCTGGTGGGTCAACCGACGTGCCGCCTCCAGTTCGTCATCACGCAAGATGGTATTGAACGCGACATAGACATGGGCGCCAAAGCGGTGCGCGAAGCGGCACAGTGTCTCGATGTCGGCGACACTGTTTCCCGCCGCCGCCCGGGCACCGAAACCGGGGCCGCCAATGTAGACGGCGTCGGCACCGTGGCGGATCGCCTCGATACCAAACTCCAGATTCTTGGCCGGAGCCAACAGCTCCAGCGGTTGATGGGCGCGATGCATGCCTTCTCCAATCCCCTCGTCAAAACGGCGGCGAGTATAGCAGCGGCGCCAGCCCGCCCCCTTGATCCGGCACCGTATTCACCGGCGGTGACCGGTTCATTGCGCCTGTTTGGCGCGCATGATGGCGATGATCTGCTGATCGGTCTGCTGCATCCCTTCACGACTGAGGTGTCCCAGATTGGCGATTGTCTGCTCGGCATCGTCACAGACAATCCCTTCGCGCGCGGAGACGCCAAAACCGTTCACTGCCATCAACGCTGCCTTCACCGCCGCCGAGGCCGAGGTTGAGACCTTCATCGAGCAGGCGCTGCCGGCGCCATCGCAGATGATGCCGGCCACGTCACCGATCATGTTGTTGATGCACAGGCTGATTTGCTGCGGATTCCCCCCCAGCAACCAGGTAATGGCGGCTCCCGCCCCCATCGCCGCAGTACTGGCGGCACACAGTGCGGAGAGTTTGTTCTGATAGGTCTTGATATGAATGGCCAGCAGGTGACTCATCACCAGCGCCCGACACAGGCGCTCATCATCGGCGCCGAGAAAGCGCGCCGCGGCAACGACCGGCATGGTGGCCGCGATGCCCTGGTTGCCAGAGCCGGAATTGGACATCGCCGGTAACATGGCACCATCCATACGGGCATCGGACGCCGCCGAAGCCAGGCGCATCGCCAGCGTCATCAGATCGTCGGAAAGTAGACGCCGCTCGATCTGTTCGGTCAGCATGCGCCCTATGCTCAGACCGTAACCACGCAGCCCCTCATCGGCCAACGCCTGATTCAATTCGGCCGCCTCACGGATAAAGGCAATACGGTCATAGGGCACCTGGCAGGCAAAATCGATGATGGCACCGAGTGACAACCGTGGTGCATGTTGCACCGCCACTCCTGGCTCGCGACTCTGTTGCTGCACCACTTCGCCGTTGTGCTCCAGCAACACCACACGCGTGTGGTCGGTACAGATCACGCAACGCACCTGCTGCTTATCGTGCGTGGCCAGCACCTCGACATACAACACCTCGGGCACGTCCTTGACATCAATTTGCGTCTGCGCCAACAAGTTGCGCGCCCGGTCAACATCGGCTGAAGAAATCGCCTTCAGTACCTCGAGCCCAGCGCTGGCAACCCCTGCCACCGCGCCCACGGCAGCGGCGATCGGCAAGCCGGTCATGCCGGTACCAGGCACACCGACGCCCATGCCATTCTTGAACAAATTACCGCTGACCCATACCTGCAGACGCTCAGGCACAGCCCCCAGTCGCTCACGACAATGGGCGGCGGCCAACGCGACGGCGATCGGTTCGGTACATCCCAGCGCCGGTTTGACTTCACGGCGTAAAATCTCGATCAGGGTGTCCCACTCGATCGGCCAGGTGTTCTGCATGCAAGCTTCCTTCATTGTTATGTCTATGTGTTGGTGTTGCGTAGGCGGAATTTTATCGCATGCCCATGTGATCAGCATGGGATTTATCTAGATGATAGGTGAAATAACCAGCAGCTCGTTTCGCTCGCATCAGAAACAGCGCTATTTGAGACTACGACAGGAATACGAATGGGAAGTCGAGGGAAGCCACGGTTAACTGTCAGAAACAGCGTTCAGGCGGCAGCAAAGTAGCGAACCACCAGATCCGGCTGCGCCACGGCGGCCGAGATGGTATCCAGCATTGCTGCGGGAGGCAGTTGCGCCAGCGGATCGCGCGCAACCGTCGCCCCTTCTCGCGCCAGTTGATACTTCTGCTGAATCAGCGGCGACATGTTTTCCCACACCAAGGGATCGAGGGCATACTGTTGGCGCAACAGGGGTTCCGGCTCCAGACAATCGAGCAGGCGTGCAGTGGTCAGATCCCCGTGTTGTACGGATGCCGTGATAGCCACGGCGCGCTCGGCACTCAAGGCATCTGCTTGCAAGGGCCGGGCGCGTGGCAGCTCAAAGCGGCGCCGCCAGTCCGTAGCCTCCGTTGCGCTGGGCAAGGCGTCCGCCACCCAAGGCTGATCCTCCACATCCGGCGACAGCATCGACAGCAGCAGACCAAAATCGCCGCGCCGGCCATCATGCACCGCCTGGTTCAGGGACTGGCCCAGTTGCAGCTCATCGATAAGCAGTTGATCGCGCAGTGTGTGTGAAATCATCGCTATTTAAGTGTGAAAAATAGGCATCTGATTGTTTATCGGCAGGTTTTGCCTTGGCTTTAGCAAAAAGTTTGCAAGCCAGGGGTTCACAAGCGGGGAGAATCTGCTACTATGCGCCCCGCACTTGTGGAGGGATTCCCGAGCGGCCAAAGGGATCAGACTGTAAATCTGACGGCTCTGCCTTCGAAGGTTCGAATCCTTCTCCCTCCACCATTTCAAGTGCACACAACAGGTAATCCCGTGGAGGGATTCCCGAGCGGCCAAAGGGATCAGACTGTAAATCTGACGGCTCTGCCTTCGAAGGTTCGAATCCTTCTCCCTCCACCATCCTGCCTGTTGTTGTAAGCCACAGTTTCTCTGTGGAGGGATTCCCGAGCGGCCAAAGGGATCAGACTGTAAATCTGACGGCTCTGCCTTCGAAGGTTCGAATCCTTCTCCCTCCACCATTCTTCTCTTGTCTATACTGTCCACAGTTTCTCTGTGGAGGGATTCCCGAGCGGCCAAAGGGATCAGACTGTAAATCTGACGGCTCTGCCTTCGAAGGTTCGAATCCTTCTCCCTCCACCATCTTTCTGTTTTTCACCTTAAAATCTAAAGCGTTACGTACTCCGTGTCGCTGTTCCCCATTATGTTCGCTTTTCCGTTATAGTATCGCCATGCCCCGCAGCCCCCGAACCAGAATCGAAGCGCTGATGAACGATCAGACTGAACAAGACAGCAGGACCCAGAGCACAGCCCAGCAATTTCGCGAGCAGCGCGTCTTGCTGGTCGATGATCAGCGCTCGTTTCAGGTGTTGATGAAGGCCATGCTGTTAAACCTTGGATTCAATCGCATCACTATTCTCAGCAATGCCGAAGAGACGCGTCGCCGTTGCAGCAAAGAGCAATACGATATCTATCTCATCGACTACAACCTGGGAAATGGTGAAAATGGGCGCCAGTTGCTGGAGTTCTTGCGCGAACAGCACCGGCTACCAGCCGACTCGGTGGTCTTCATTATCAGCGGTGACAATAGCCGCGCCATGGTGCTCAGCGCGATTGAAAGTGAACCCGATGGCTACATGATGAAGCCGTTCTCGCAGGAGCAACTGCGGTTACGCCTGCAACGAGCATTGCAACGCAAACAAGAGCTCAAACCGATCTTCGAAGCACTGGACAAACAAGATTACCGGCGCGTGATTCGCGTCTGCGAACCGATTTTGGCCACCAATTCCCGATATGCTACCTTTTGCCGCTGCTTGATGGCCGAGATGTATATCCATCTCGACGAGATCAATGCGGCGCGCGGGGTACTCAGGGCCGGCCTGGCGGCTGGCGAGTCCAGCTGGTTGCGCTTGGGGCTTGGCAAGGCCTGCTATCTACTCGGGCAGTATGAAGATGCCATCGCCCACCTGAATACCGCCCTTCGACTGCGCCCCTTAATGGTGGAGGCTTATCGCTGGCTCGCCGCGGCCCAACTCGACAATGGTGCCGGCCAAGAGGCGATCGACACCCTGACCCGGGCTACCGAGATTTCCCCCCACTCCTCGATGTTGCATCGTCAACTGGCTGAGGTTGCGTTGTCCAAAGGCGACTATCTCAAGGCGCGTGATTCGCTCAGCGCCATGCTGGATCTGCATCGCTACGATCACGGTCGCAATGCCCAACTGCTGGGCAGCTATGTACACAGCCTGATCCTGTATGCCTTATCCACCGGTGACCCCTATCACCTGAGTAACCTGCAAAAGCAGATCAACAATGCCATATACCGCTGCCGTAGCTCGCTGAGCGACAACGACTTCGATCTGGATGCCTTCGAGCAGATCTGCCGAGCTCGAGTCCAGGTGGTACGCGGAGATACAGTGCGCGGCAAGAAGCAACTCTACAAGGCGATGCAACCGTACCAACAGGATCTCACCAGCATGGCGGCGCCGTTGATCAGCAACCTGGTACTGGGTTTTACGCAGCTGGGTGAGTATGAATATGCCGATCAGCTGCAACAGATCCTCGACGATCAGGGTGCCATGGATACCTTGTTGCAATCTTGTATTCGCACCATCCGCGACGACAAGGGCCAGCAAGAAAAATTACAAAAATACAGTGAACTCAACGAGCTGGGGATCAGCGCTTATACTGCAGGACGTTACGAAGAAGCGGTGGGCTTTTTCCGGGATGCACTGCGTCGGGCTCCGGCCAACACCAACGCAGCACTCAACAAGGCGCAGGCATTACTGCTGCTCACCAAGCAACGCGGCCTACCGAAAGGTAATGAAGAGTTGGTCGATGAATGCAAAGCCACACTGACGCTGCTGGATGGGGTTTCACTCAATGCGGCACAAACCGAACGTTTACGCAAATTGCAAGAAGACCTGCAAGCCTTCCTCTAACATGCTGTAACCTGGAATAAAGACCCGATGAAGATTGTTTCTTTTAATATCAACGGCCTTAGAGCCAGACTCCATCAACTGCAGGCACTGATTGACAGCGTGCAACCTGACATTATCGGGCTACAGGAAATCAAAGTGCATGATGATGCCTTTCCGGTGGCCGAGGTGGAAGCCATGGGCTATCACGTCAGCTTCCATGGTCAAAAGGCCCACTATGGCGTGGCACTGCTGAGCAAACAGACGCCCTTGTCTATTCAGCGTGGTTTCCCGACGGACGATGAAGAGGCCCAACGCCGAATGATCATTGGCCAGTACAGTCAGGCCAACGGCCGGGTGCTGACGGTCTTAAATGGTTATTTCCCACAAGGCGAGAGCCGCGACCACCCTCTGAAGTTTCCTGCCAAAGCCAAGTTCTATGCCGACTTGCAGCAGTACCTGCTGACGCACTGCTCCGTTGACGACGATCTGCTGGTGATGGGCGATCTGAACATCTCGCCCACCGACCTGGACATTGGCATCGGTGAAGCTAACCGCAAACGTTGGTTGCGTGAGGGCAAGTGCTCCTTCCTTCCCGAGGAGCGCGAATGGCTGGCCCGCTTGCAGGACTGGGGCCTGGTGGATACCTTCCGCCACCAGCACCCTAACGTCAGCGAACGCTACAGCTGGTTTGATTATCGCAGCAAGGGGTTTGACGATAATCGCGGACTGCGCATTGACTTGATTTTGGCAACTGCCTCGATGTTGCAGCGTCTGCAGGCCAGCGACATCGACTATCCGTTGCGCGGAATCGAGAAACCATCTGACCACGCACCCATCTGGGCTCAATTTGCCGACTAAGCGCGTCACGTCACAGACAACCAAGGGGTCACTCTGACCCCTTGGTTTTAGCTGCCTTTTACTGAAGCGGCAATGTGAAATTCAGACTCATCTGTTCACGTGCGCGATGCACATTTTCCCGATAACGCGCCAATTCGGCAATCGGTACGCTGTCGACCAGGTTCTCATACCGATAGGTTACCCGCAATTGTTGTGGTCTGAGCGGCTCAACCTGCATCGAGAAGCGGAACACGGCATTATCGTAATTGACCTGATAGGGCGCCACCGATACCGGCTTCGGCATATTGACGATAAACTCCTGCTGCAGTCTGGTCGGCGGAGTCAATGCCAGAGGTTGTGTGCGACTGGCATCCAGATCCTTGAGATAACTGTCAAGTAGATCGGCATAAATGTCGAGACCATGCCGAGCGACAGACTGGCTACCGCCCTCTATCAAATACTGCTCCGACATTTCCCATTCGTTACGCTCGCGATCATCCTTGACTTGAGGGGCTCCGATGACTTCCAACTGGCCGTAGAGGCGGCCATAGTATTCAGCATAGCGGCGGCTCAGACTCTGCATCGAGCTGACTTGCCACTGACTGCGTTGCTGCTCCGCCTGATCGCCTAAATACAGGCTGTCGACCCGGAGCTGGGTCAGCGACTTCTGCAGGGTCAGTTCTTGACGGACGCGAACCTCTGCCGGGCGATACTCGCTGTCCATCGGCGTCAAGCTGGTTGTCTTATCGTTCACCAACAAGGCGTAACGAAAATAGGGGACAGCCAACGTATCGATGTTGCTGCCCTGGTTCAGCGCAGTCCCATCCAGCCAGATGCGTTTACCATCCAACATCAGTGTCACGATCACGTGGTCAAACAGGTAGGGGGAAGGCTGCTGATTCGGTAAGGTGGCGCCTCGATCAAGGCTCACCAGGGCCGCTTCAGGCGTGAAGCCCATGGCCTTGAGCAGCGCCATCAACAACACTGTTTTGTCCTTGCAATCACCATAGCGACGATAGAGGGTATCGGCCGCTTTGCGTGGCCGATGGGAGCCAATGCCATCCTCCATCCCCAGATACCGCACTTCCTGCTGCACGAAGTGCAGGGCTGCCATCAACTTTTGTGATGGTGTCTTGCCGGAGGACAACTGGTCAGCCAACGCTTGCACACTGGGATCGATGGCTGCCCCTTCGTCATACAGCGGTTTCGCCCAACTGGCAACATCAGCCCAACTGGCGAACTCACTGACACTCAAGGAGCGGTTGGGCATGTACCAGAGCGGGGTATCTTCCTGCAACTCAACGGCAGGCACTTGCTCCTGCCGCCAGCTGATCTCTCGCTCGCCTGACGACGCACTGACCATTACCTTGACGTCAGTATCTTTCGGCGCCTGAAAGAACAATGAACGACTGGGCGCCACCACCAGGCGCAGACTGCTGCGTTCGATGGGCACTTCCCATTCCAGCGGTAACGTCTCGCTGAACTTGCCATCCATGACCGGATTGTTGCCTTGTAACGAATAACTGTATTCGAGAATGTCACCAACCCTGACATCCGGCAGGATCAGATAGGCGGTACGCATACCTGAATAGAGAAAGCGCTCAAGATTGGCTTCACGCTGGAACACACGCAGCTCTTGCGGCTCCAAACGATCAAGCACCTTGCCATTGCGACGGATCTGAATGCGATGAATGGTCAGCGTTTCGTAGCCAGGATCGAAGTCGAATGCCAGTTGGGAAGATTTTTCCAAACCTTCCGTGCTGGTGATGTGAATAACAAAATGCTGGAAACGCTGGACCGTTTTGGAGTCCAGATAATACTGGCGATCGACCAGCAAATAGCGCTGGCCACCCACCGGGGATTGGGAAGAGGAATCCGGCACGTCGACGATCTGACGCCACGCCGGCTCGGCACCGAACAACACCTGCTCCGCCGCCTGCAAAGGCAAGGCAACCCACAAACAGCACGACAAGAGCACACACCAGAGACGCAAAATGGCTCCTTAGCAGGACCCGAAAACAAGAACGACGGCATTGTAACATGCCGTCGCTAGCTGATCAGCGAAAACCTAGACGCTGCGCGGTCTAAGATGGGCATGCCAGCGGTTTTCCAGTTTGCGGAAGCCCCAGACAATCAGCATGCTCAACATCATGTACAGCAGTCCGGCCGTGATAAAGGCTTCAAAAGGACTGTAATAGCGGGCATTGATAATGCGTGCCGCGCCCGTCAGATCGACGATGGTAATGATGCCGGCAATCGCCGAGCCATGCAGCATGAAGATGACTTCGTTGCTGTAGGCCGGCAACGCTCTACGCAACGCACTGGGCAGTATGATGCATTTCATCGTCTGCCATGGCGTCATGCCATACGCTGTCGCCGCCTCCACCTCGCCTCTGGGAATGGTACGGATCGCCCCCCGCACGATTTCTGCCGTATAGGCCGCCGTATTCAACGTGAACGACAACAAGGCGCAAAACCAGGCCTCCTGGAACCAGTTCCACGCCCAGGAACCGCGCAGTCCGTCCCACTGCGCAGCACCATAATAGATGATGAACAGTTGAACCAGCATCGGCGTGCCACGGAAGAAATAGATATAGCCCCATGCAGGTAGGCGCAACAGCGGATTACTGCTATTGCGGCAAATACCTAATGGGATAGCGATCGTCAACCCCAGAATCAGGGAGACCGCCACCAACCAGATGGTATTGCCCAGGCCCTGCAAATACGTCGGCCACTCCTGCAGTATGATAGAGAAATCAAACATGCTGTCTGCTACCTCGTCTGAATGGCATAGTGACGCTCCGCCCACTTGAGCAAGGTGGTGGAAACCGCAGTAAAGACCAGAAAAATCAGTGCAACGGCCATGTAGAAGGTAAACGGTAACTGTGTGGTTCCCGCCGCCAGAGCCGCCTTGCGAACCATGTCATCCAATCCAATCACCGACACCAGAGCCGTGGTTTTTAGCAAGACGAGCCAGTTGTTACCAAAACCTGGCAGCGCGTGGCGCACCATTTGCGGAAACAGTACACGGCGAAACACCTGGCTGGGCGTCATGCCGTAAGCATGTGCAGCCTCAAGCTGACCGCGATCCACCGCCAGAATGGCTCCACGGAAAGTCTCGGTCATGTAGGCCCCAAAAATGAATCCTATCGTCAAGACTCCCGCAATAAACGGACTGATATCAATATAATCTGGAAGGTAGGCGTGCCACTCCCAATTCGGATTTCCGGCGCCGAACCAGGAATTGAGATGCTCATTGACGGTCGAACAGATGAAATTGACGAACACCTGCCCACCGAAGAACAGCAGCATCATCAGCACCAGATCCGGTATCCCGCGCACCAGGGTGGTATAAAAAGTCGCGGTGCGCCGGGCCAGGCGGATCCGTGACAGCTTGGCCAGGGCTCCCACCATGCCCAGACAGACAGCCAGGAGAACCGAGAGCAGTGCGACCTGTAATGTCATCCAGGCGCCTTCCAGCAGCGACGCCTCATATCCCTTCAGATCAAACATCATGGCATCCAGACAAAACGGGCCCGCAGGCCCGTGACAGACTAACTACTGGCATCAGTTATCGCCGTAGGCATCAAAATCGAAGTACTTGTCGTTGACCGCCTTGTACTTGCCGTTGGCACGGATGTCCTTGATCGCCTTGTTGAACAACGCCTTGAGCTCGGCATCGCCCTTGCGCAGCGCCACACCGGCACCGATACCAAACCAGCGCGGATCCGTCAGCCCCGGGCCGACCAGCTCATAATTAGCACCATCTTCCTTCTTGATCAGCCCATCCAGCAAGGAGGCGTAATCAGCCAGCACATAATCTACGCGCCCAGCCTTCAAATCGAGATAGGCCTCTTCGGCCGTACCATAGCGTTTGATATCCGCTGCCGGGAAGTTATCGGTGATGTACGAGTCCATTGATGTAGCGCGTTGCACGCCCACCTTCTTGCCCTTCATGAACTCGGCCGTCAGCTCTAGCGGAGTACCTTTCTTGGTCGCAAAGCGTGCCGGAACGTGCTGGTACTTATCGGAGAAGTCGACACGCTTAAGACGCTCTGGCGTGATATCCATCGTCGAAATGATGGCGTCAAACTTACGCGCCAGCAAACTCGGAATCATGCCATCCCAATCCTGCTGCACTATGGTGCACTTGACCTTCATTTCCTCGCACAGCGCCTTGGCCATGTCGACATCAAACCCGGTCATATCACCATTAGCTTCGGTGCGCGAAAAAGGCGGGTAGGCCCCTTCGATACCGATACGCACACTCTTCCACTCCTTGGCTTCGACTGCACCGGAAACCGCGACCGCCAGCAGGGCTGCAAACCACACCTTTTTCATATCTAACTCCTTGATTGAAATAGATCAGTACACTGAGGAAATAAATTGCTTGAAACGTTCGGATTTAGGACTGCCAAAGACTGCCTCCGGCACCCCCTCCTCTTCCACCACTCCCTGATGCAAGAACATGACCCGATTTGATACATCCCGTGCAAAAGTCATTTCATGGGTCACCACCAGCATGGTTCGCCCCTCTTCAGCAAGGCTACGCATCACCTGCAGCACTTCGCCAACCAATTCGGGATCGAGCGCAGAGGTAGGCTCATCAAACAGCATGACTTCAGGGTCCACCGCCAGGGCTCGCGCGATAGCCGCGCGCTGTTGCTGCCCCCCGGACAAGTGGCCGGGATAATAATCACGCCGCTCATACAACCCCACGCGATGTAACAGGGTTTCTGCTTTCTCGATCGCTTCGGCACGCGGCATCTTCAGCACCTGTACCGGAACCTCGATAACGTTCTGCAGGACTGTCATGTGAGACCAGAGATTGAAGCTTTGAAAGACCATCGCCAGCCGTGAGCGGATGCGCTCAACCTGGCGCCGATCTTCTGGCTGACGTTCACCCAGCTTGTTGGTCTTCATGCGCATCAGTTCGCCGTGCACATAGACCTCGCCGGCTGAGGGGGTTTCCAACAGATTGATACAACGTAGGAATGTGGATTTACCAGATCCAGATGACCCAAGAATGGAGATAACGTCTCCCTTATGCGCCGTCAGATTGATGCCTTTCAATACTTGATGAGATCCGAAATATTTATGTAACTCTCTGACCTCAAGTGTGGGTATCTCACTCATGCCTACAACCCTGTTAGCGGTGCCGCGACACCATCATCCATTGATTAATCTGTACCGATGTGACAGAAAAAAAACCAGCCTGCGGACAAATTACAAGATGATTTACAGATTGAGAAGCATAAATCCGAATTTAAATTCAACAAATGGCAGCTTTTTGCATTATTCGCGCACTAATGTTGCATAGAGGTGCACAACATCATTTTTGGCGCCCCAAAATGGTTGCCAGTGGATACTTTTGTAGGTCCATCAGTGCCAGCGCATAGATTTGTGCTGTCATCAGTAAGTTTTCAGAACTGATATGCTCATTGACTGCCCCTCGGGTATCGGGAACGTCCGCCAAAATGGCGCCAAAAGGAACAGTATTTGGCAGCGCCCTGGCAAAGGATACGCCTGCTGAATAATGCGTCATGCAGGGCCGTCCCGTGACATGCTGACAACACTGGCGAAGCAGCGATACGCCCTGTTCAGAGAGCGATGGTGATAATGGCGGCAGATGGTGAACCTCTTCGTATTGCCAGCCAAGCTGGGTAACACGTTGTTTTAGTTGCTTGGAAATAGACTCATAACTGACAGAGACCGGAACACGCAGATCAAGACCAATCCGGGCCTCATTGTGATCGAGGCGCAAACTGGCCAGGTTGCAGCTCAAGCTACCGCTCACATCGGCGACAGGCCCAAGCAAGGCTCGAATACCAGGATCAGAACCGACGATTAGCGCACAAAACCCCAACGCCGGATGTTGATAGCCAATGGCGTTGAGACCACGACAGAGGCGCGCAATCGCGTTAATCCCCTGATGAAGACAATCCCCTGATGCGGCAGCTTGACCTAGCACCAGGGTGGCATGCTCCTGCTCCAACCAGGGAATACCATACACATCCAGCTGTTTGCGCAGTAACTTCTGCTGTTTACCATGATAGCAAGCCCGATCGGGTATCCAATCAAACTCGCCGCCGCATGCCAGCGTCAAATCCTCGGAACCAGGGGCCAACAAGTAGGCCTGCAACCGGCGTTTTTCACCCAGAACCAGTTCGGCATCGCCGACCGGAGAGAGCGTCAACAGCGGCGCCGGCTCGTGCATCAGATACCGGGCCATACAGCGTCCCTGTTGACCGCCATCGGTGCCTATGATGATGCGAATCGGCTGTTGCAGCGGCATGGAGTGGCGAACCAGCACGGCCAGGGCCATGATTACGGCCACCAACGGGCCCTTGCTCTGTTGCACACCACGGCCGTACAGCAAGCCGTTGCGCTCTGTCAGCGTCAGCGGATCGCTAAACCAAGCGTCCGCATCGGCAATGGGGGCCTGATCGACATGACAGAGCACACCGAGCTGTGGCTCTCCCTCGCCCACATCGAGCCAACCATAGTATCCCGCATCATCTCGCCCCGTTCTGAAACCAAGCGCTGCGCCAGCCAGCAAGACGTTGTCCAGGCAGGCCGCGACACCAGAGCCAAATGGCTGCTTATCCTCGGCAGCCTGATGCCAGCTCGCATCGGCCACAACAGTGCGCAGCATGGCGATCATCTCCGGCATGCTGGCGGACAAGGCTTCGAGAATAAACTGTTTTTCCACATCCAGCTCAGCGTGAGTGATGGTGGTCTGGAGATCAGAAGCAAACGTCATGGGCATAATCTGTTAAGAGAAATGAGGGACTGGCGCCATAATCAAAAGTCATTTATTTCGATCTTGGCACCTGTCGTTGATGACAGGTCTACACAGCATCTAGCGCCTGCACTCATCAACTGAAGCTGAACAATTCAGCAAATCCTCAACCAAGGTATGGCAGAATGTGATCCCGAGAACACTCTTCGCTGGTTAGGAGTGTCCCGGCTTACGACGAGAAAGGACATGCTGTTAGACGTTATCCTGATTCTGTTTCCCCTCATATGCGGCTATCTCATCCCGTTACACTCCCCCCAGTGGCTTAAGCGGCTGCAGTGGCTCTGCAGCCAGATGGTGTATCTGATCCTGTTTTTGATGGGGATTGGACTGGCATTTGTCGACCAACTCGATCAGCAACTGTGGCCACTGTTTCGCAGCGCTGGCTTGCTCACCTTGTGCATCTGTTCGGCCAACCTGCTGGCACTGTGGTGGCTCGATCGTCGTCAGCAGCAGCAACGACCGGAAGCCCCGTTGGCGCAACAGTCGATGTGGCGCATGGCATGGGAATCACTGCGCATGGCACTGGTAGTGGTGGCCGGTACGGCCTTGGGTCTGCTGCTGGAAAAAAATTCGCTACCGGTACATGAGTGGAGCAATTGGGCTCTGATGTTACTGCTGCTGCTAATCGGCATCCAAATGCGGAACTCCGGGATGTCATTGCGGCAGATGCTGCTGAATCTATGGGCTGTGAAAATTGCGGCGCTGTTGATCGTCAGCAGTTGGTTGGGTGGCCTTATCGCCGGCTGGTTGCTGGGCTGGTCCTGGCAACAGAGCCTGGCGCTGTCCTCAGCGTTCGGTTGGTACTCGCTCTCGGGGATCCTGGTCAGCGGTGAGCTGGGCCCGCTGATAGGCAGTACTGCCTTCCTGAATGATCTGTTTCGCGAGTTGCTCGCGTTAATGGCCATCCCGCTGCTGATGCGCCGTCACCCTTCGGCCGCCATCGGGTTAGGTGGCGCCACTGCGCTCGATTTTACCTTGCCGATCATTCAGCGCTCCGGTGGTTTGGCCATGGTACCCATTGCCGTGGTCTCCGGATTTATTCTCAGCTTGCTCGGCCCTCTGCTAATGCTGTTCTTCCTGTCGTTGACATGAAAAAAAACCGGGCCTCTGGCCCGGTTCTTCGCGCAACATTGATATTCAAGCCTTGGCGAGCAAGATCCGCAACATACGACGCAATGGCTCTGCGGCACCCCATAACAGCTGGTCGCCAACGGAGAAGGCCGACAAGAAATCGTTCCCCATGTTCATCTTGCGCAGACGCCCAACCGGTACATTCAGTGTTCCGGTCACCTTGGCTGGCGTCAGCTCCTTGACCGTGATGGCCCGATCGTTTTCGATGACACGCACCCAATCATTGTGGGCAGCCAGCATCTGGTGAATTTCGCTCAACGGCACATCGCCCTTCAACTTGATGGTGAAGGACTGGCTGTGGCAGCGCAAGGCGCCAATCCGCACACAGTTTCCATCAACCGGAATGTCGCCGGTGCCAAGCCCGAGAATCTTGTTTGTCTCGGCCATTCCCTTCCACTCTTCCTTGCTTTGACCGTTGGCCAGCGGCACATCGATCCAGGGAATCAGACTGCCCGCTAACGGCGCACCAAACTGGCTGCTCGGGAAAGTATCATCTCGCATCGCTGCCGTGACCTTGCGCTCGATATCCAGAATGGCTGAGGCCGGATCGGCCAACTCGGCAGCCACCGCATCACGCAGCGTACCCATCTGAGTCAGAAGCTCGCGCATATGGCGCGCGCCTGCCCCCGAAGCCGCCTGATAGGTGGAAGAGGAAATCCATTCCACCAGGTTATTGGCAAACAGCCCCCCCAATGCCATCAACATCAGGCTGACGGTGCAATTGCCACCCACAAATGTTTTCAAGCCGCGATTCAGTGCCGAGTCGATCACCTGGCCGTTGACCGGATCCAGAATGATGATGGCATTTTCCTCCATCCGCAGTGCTGACGCCGCGTCAATCCAGAAGCCGTTCCAACCGGTCGCCATCAGTCTTGGATAGACATCCTTGGTATAATCGCCACCTTGGCAGGTGATGATGATGTCCATGGCGCGCAGTGCATCAATATTGAAGGCATCCTGCAGCTGACCTGCATCCTTGCCGTAGTTTGGGGCCGCCTGGCCGGCTTGTGACGTGGTGAAAAACACGGGGTCAATCAACGCAAAGTCGTTTTCTTCCATCATCCGGCTCATCAGAACCGAACCCACCATGCCACGCCAACCGATCAAACCTACTTTTTTCATTTCCCTTCCTGCCCTGGAGACATCTTTTGACTAGTGACCACATTACGGATTGCCACAAAGTCTGCAAGTCGTTTTGCGCAATGCTACATGCCACACATTGCAATATCTGCATTATTGCTGCTGCAACCGCCTGATTAAGTAACTGGTGATTCCACGCCCTTACCATTACACTGGCGCCGACTTTACGGTTAACAGACCGGTAACATTCACTCCTGCGGAATTCTCGACAATGCAAACCTTCATTCCTGGCAAAGATGCCGCCCTTGAAGCCTCGATTGAACGCTTCCAGACCAAGTTGCGCGACTTGGGCTTCGATATTGAAGAGGCATCCTGGCTGAACCCGGTTCCTCATGTCTGGTCAGTTCACATTCGTGACCGCGACTGTCCCCTGTGCTTCACCAACGGCAAGGGGGCCAGCAAGAAAGCGGCGTTAGCCTCTGCGCTGGGTGAGTATTTCGAGCGACTGTCTACCAACTATTTCTTCGCCGACTTCTACCTGGGTGAGGCGATCGCCGATTCTGAGTTTGTTCACTACCCGAACGAGAAGTGGTTTCCGATCCCTGACGACGGCGAGCTGCCTCCGGGATTGCTGGATGACTACACGCTGAATTATTACGATCCGGCCGGTGAACTCTCTGCGGACATGCTGGTTGACCTGCAATCGGGTAACGAAGAACGTGGCATTTGCGCCCTTCCGTTCATTCGTTACGACAATCAGCAAACTGTTTATATACCGATGAATATTGTCGGTAACTTATACGTATCCAATGGCATGAGCGCCGGCAACACCCGAACCGAAGCCCGTACGCAGGGTTTGTCTGAGGTTTTTGAGCGTTACGTTAAGAATCGTATTATTGCCGAAGCGATCTCGTTGCCCGAGATCCCCGCAGCGGTTATCGCCCGCTACCCGGGAATTCAGGAAGCGATAGCTACCCTTGAGCAAGAGGGTTTTCCAATTCTCTGCTACGACGCCTCATTAGGAGGCCAGTTCCCAGTTATCTGCGTAGTTTTGTTCAACCCCGCGAATGGCACCTGTTTTGCGTCATTCGGCGCCCACCCTCGTTTCGAAGTCGCATTTGAGCGCACTGTGACCGAGCTGCTGCAAGGGCGTAGCCTGAAAGATTTGGACGTGTTCGCTCCCCCATCGTTCAATAATGATGAAGTGGCGGATCACCACAACCTGGAAACCCACTTTATCGACTCATCAGGACTCATCAGCTGGGATCTGTTTAAAACCGAAAGTGACTTCGAGTTTGTCGACTGGAATTTTGCCGGGACGACAGAAGAGGAATTCAACCACTTGATCGGCATCTTTGGACAACTGGAACAGCCAGTCTACATCGCAGATTATGAACACCTCGGTGTCTACGCCTGCCGCATTCTGGTTCCTGGCATGTCGGATATTTATCCTGCCGAAGATCTGGTCATTGCCAACAACAATATGGGAGCCGGACTGCGTGAAGCGGTTCTCGCCCTGCCTGAAAGCGATGGGGCAGCCGAAGAGTATATGGCGTTCTATGACATGCTTGATGAAGAAGGTTTTGACGACCGGACTCGGGTTCGCGAGCTGATTGGCTTAGCCGTTGGCCGTGATAGCGGATGGCACACCCTGCGTGTTGGTGAACTCAAATGCCTGTTGGCACTCGCCGCCGGAGAACTTGCTACTGCGCTGGAGTGGACTGACTGGACGCTGGAGTTCAACGCTACTGTTTTCACCGCTGAGCGCGCTAACTTCTTCCGCTGCCTTAAAGCCAGCTTAGAGCTTCATCTCTCGCCGGAACGAGCTCCCGAGGCCTATCGTCCTGCTTTTGACAAAATGTTTGGAGCCGAGGCAGTCCAGCAGGTCTGGGCACATATCCATGGTGAAGCCCGTTTCTTCGGACTCACCGCCGGCGATCTGAGCCTAGAGCAGTTCCCGCTGCATCAAAAGCTGCTGGCAGCTTATGAGAAACTGCAACGCGCCAAACGACAATTCAACTTCTAAATATCTGTTCACGCCAAGCCCTCATTAATGAGGGCTTTTTATTTGCACCATTTATTATCCAGCTTTAGGAGTCTATAGTGAGGCCAGTGGTTATTTTACGAGCACTGGCGACAGCAAAGTCATGTCATCGCCGCTCGGCATTCGGCAGATAGCGGGTCGCATTCACGAGAAATCTGTGATTCATGATGTAGTAAAATTACAAAACTGACTGGTCGAAATTGATCCAAGGCAAATTTGACCACCATCTTTGTTGCTATGATTACGAAAGTAAAATGACAAACAGGGTGCCACTCACGTGAAAGTTGAATCTCCATTCGATTGTCTGAAGCCCGAAGCCATCGCCGCTGTTGCTGAAGACATCACCTATGGCAAAGCCACCAAGCCTGCCGCCAAAACCTTCCTGCTGGCCATCACCGCCGGCGCTTTCATCGCCATCGCCTTCATCTTCTACATCACAGTCGTCTCTCAAGGGGGCAGCAAGTTCGCCGGTGCGGTCTGCTTCTCTCTCGGCCTGATCCTGTGTGTGATTCTGGGCGGTGAGTTGTTTACCTCCACCACGCTGACGCTGGTAGCCCGCGCGGCCAATCGCATCACCTGGGGACAAATGCTGAAGAACTGGGTCATCGTCTATTTCGGTAACCTGGTTGGCGGCCTGATTATGGTTGCCCTGATCATGCTGAGTAGCGAGTACACCTCAGGCAATGGTCAATGGGGTTTGACTGCGTTGAACGTGGCACAGCACAAGATTCACCATACTTTTGTAGAAGCGGTAGCGCTGGGTATCCTGTGTAATCTGATGGTCTGCCTGGCCGCCTGGATGGCTTTTGGCGGACGCACCATGACCGACAAGGCGCTGATCATGGTGCTGCCGGTTGCCATGTTCGTGGCCTCCGGCTTTGAGCACAGTATCGCCAACATGTTTATGATTCCGGTCGGCATCGCGATTCAAACCTTCGCCGGTCCGGAATTCTGGCAAGCCATCGCGATGGATCCGGCCAAGTATGCCGATCTGACGCTTGGCCATTTCATCGTCAATAATCTGATTCCTGTCACCATCGGCAACATCATCGGTGGTGGTGGTATGATTGGTTTGACCTACTGGTTTATTTTCCGTCGCCACCACTGATGGCGGGGGAGCTTGGATCATCAATACCGAAGAGGTAATGAAACATGACAGAGCTTAACGACAAGTTTCTGAGCGCGTGGGAAGGCTTCGTACCCGGAGCCTGGCAGTCTGAAGTCAATACCCGTGACTTCATTCAGAAGAACTACACCCCGTACGAAGGTGACGAATCCTTCCTGGCTGGCGCCACCGAAGCCACCACCACCCTGTGGAACAAGGTGATGGAAGGTATCAAGGAAGAGAACCGCACTCACGCTCCAGTTGATTTTGACACCGATCTGGCCTCCACCATCACGGCTCACGACGCTGGCTACATCGAGCAGGGTCTGGAAAAGATCGTCGGTCTGCAAACTGACAAGCCGCTGAAGCGCGCCATCATCCCGTTTGGCGGCATCAAGATGGTTGAAGGTTCCTGTCAGGTCTATGGCCGCACGCTGGATCCGAAGCTGAAGCAAATCTTCACCGACTACCGCAAGACCCACAACCAAGGCGTGTTTGATGTCTACACCAAGGACATCCTGAACTGCCGTAAGTCCGGTGTCATCACCGGTCTGCCTGATGCTTATGGCCGTGGTCGTATCATCGGTGACTATCGTCGCGTCGCCCTGTACGGTGTCGACTTCCTGATGGCCGACAAGCTGGCCCAGTTCAAGTCCCTGCAAGCCAAGCTGGAAGCAGGTGAGGATCTGGAAGCCACCATCCGTCTACGTGAAGAGATCTGTGAACAACACCGTGCTCTGGGTCAGCTGAAAGAAATGGCTGCCAAGTACGGTTGTGACATCTCCGGTCCGGCAACCACCGCGCAAGAAGCCGTACAATGGACCTACTTCGGTTACCTGGGGGCAGCTAAGTCCCAGAATGGTGCTGCAATGTCCTTCGGCCGTACTGCAACCTTCCTCGACGTTTACTTCGAACGCGATCTGAAGAAGGGTCTGATCACCGAGCAACAAGCTCAGGAAATCATTGACCACCTGGTCATGAAGCTGCGCATGGTGCGTTTCCTGCGTACCCCGGAATACGATACCCTGTTCTCAGGCGATCCGATTTGGGCAACCGAATCCATCGGCGGTATGGGCGTAGACGGTCGTACTCTGGTGACCAAGAACGCCTTCCGTTACCTGAACACCATGTACACCATGGGCCCGTCCCCAGAGCCAAACATGACCATCCTGTGGTCTGAAAAGCTGCCGGTCGGCTTCAAGAAGTTCTGTGCCAAGGTCTCTATCGACACGTCTTCCGTTCAGTACGAAAACGACGATCTGATGCGTGCCGACTTCAACAACGATGACTACGCCATCGCCTGCTGCGTCTCCCCGATGATCGTCGGCAAGATGATGCAGTTCTTCGGTGCTCGTGCCAACCTGGCCAAGACCATGCTGTACGCCATCAACGGCGGCGTGGACGAAAAGCTGAAAATCCAAGTTGGTCCGAAGACTGCACCGATTCAGGGCGATGTCCTGAACTACGATGAAGTCATGGATCGTCTGGATCACTTCATGGATTGGCTGGCTACCCAGTATGTCACCGCCCTGAACATCATCCACTACATGCACGACAAGTACAGCTATGAAGCCATTCAGATGGCGCTGCACGATCGCGATGTCATTCGTACCATGGCCTGTGGTATCGCTGGTCTGTCTGTGACCGCCGACTCCCTGTCTGCCATCAAGTACGCCAAGGTCAAGCCGATTCGTGACGAAGATGGCCTGGCTATCGACTTCGAAATTGAAGGCGAATACCCGCAGTTTGGTAACAACGACGAGCGCGTTGACACCATTGCCTGTGATCTGGTTGAGCGCTTCATGAAGAAGATCGCTACCCACAAGACCTATCGCAACGCTATCCCGACCCAGTCTGTTCTGACCATCACCTCTAACGTGGTATATGGTAAGAAGACCGGTAACACTCCGGATGGCCGTCGCGCTGGTGCACCGTTTGGCCCGGGTGCCAACCCGATGCACGGTCGTGACCAGAAGGGTGCGGTTGCCTCTCTGACCTCCGTAGCCAAGCTGCCGTTCGCCTATGCCAAAGATGGTATCTCCTACACCTTCTCCATCGTGCCAAACGCACTGGGTAAGGAAGCGGATGCTCAGAAGGCAAACCTGGTGGGTCTGATGGATGGTTACTTCCACCACGAATCCAACATCGAAGGTGGCCAACACCTGAACGTCAACGTTATGAACCGCGAAATGCTGCTCGACGCCATGGAAAACCCGGAGAAGTATCCGCAGTTGACCATCCGCGTATCTGGCTATGCTGTTCGCTTCAACTCGCTGACCAAGGAGCAACAACAGGACGTTATTACCCGGACTTTCACTCAGTCCATGTAATCCCTGCGGTTGCCGACAAAACCCCCGCCTATGCGGGGGTTTTTTATTGCCTGCTCGGCTAGAATGGAACCAGACTGCGTGCGGACTAAAAACCATGCCCTCAGCACGTAAATCCTTTAAAATAGAAGCAAAATGAATGTTTGGAGCCCAGCTATGACTAATGAGGCGCCTATCAAGGGGCGAATCCACTCGATTGAAACCTGCGGTACCGTCGATGGACCCGGCATCCGCTTCATCGTCTTCATGCAAGGCTGTCTGATGCGCTGCCTGTATTGCCACAATCGCGACACCTGGGATACCGACGGTGGTCGTGAAGTTACCGTCGATGAACTGATGAAGGATCTGTTGACCTACCGTCATTTCATGAACGCCTCCGGTGGAGGGGTCACCGCTTCCGGTGGTGAAGCAACGTTACAAAAAGAGTTTGTGACCGAGCTGTTCCAGGCGTGTAAAGAAAAGGGCATCCACACCTGTCTGGACACCAATGGCTTCGTGCGCCATTACGATCAGGCACTCGATGCACTGCTGGATGTTACCGATCTGGTGTTGCTGGATATCAAACACATGAATGACGAGGTGCATATTCCCCTCACCCACGTCAGTAATAAATATTGTCTCGACTTTGCGCGTTATCTGGCGAAGAAAGGCAAAAAGATGTGGATCCGTTATGTCGTGGTTCCCTCCTGGTCGGACGATGAGGCAGGGGCCGAAGCGCTCGGCCGTTTTATTCACGACGAGTTAAACGGTGCGGTTGAAAAGGTGGAATTGCTGCCTTATCACGAGTTGGGCAAGCACAAATGGGAAGCCATGGGCGAAAAATACATGCTCGGCGACATCCATCCTCCGAAAAAAGAGAAGATGGACATCATCAAGGGCATCATCAGTCGTTATCACAGCAACGTCTGTTACTGATGACCTCAGACAACAAAGCCACCTTGCGGTGGCTTTGTTGTCATTAGGCTGCAACAAGACCCGCTAGTCGAGGATGAAAGACTTGTCGAGTTGCCGGAATGCCCGGTTCAGCGTCTCTGCCAACTCCAGGTATCGTGGTTGTCGCACCAGATGCTGCTGCCCCAACTTGTTGTTGATGTCGACATACCACTTGCTTAATGACGGCGGCAAACGTGTTTCGGCACGCTGACCGAGCCAATAGTAACCCTGTAATGGCAGGCTGAGCATAAAAAATACCGAGGCCATCACGACCGGCCAAAACGTTGCCGCACCGAGCAAAAACTGCGAGGCCAAACTCATCACTATCAGTACTGGCAACCAACGAATCGCAAACTCTACGGCGGTGATAATCCGGTTCTCAGGAAACATGGCAGCCAGCGTCTTATCTCGAGGCCATAACTGCATGTAAACATGTCCCAAATGTATCTTTTTATAGAATAAAGTCATATTCACTACCTCCGCCCAAATAACCACATTATGAAAATGGTTACATGCTTTGTAACAATATTTTTTTGTTATTTTTATCCGACATCTGTATTCTTGCCGCGCTTGATTTTTAACCCGGCATTTTCGCCTTGTCGAGCCTCAAAAGCTACATGCTGAGGCTGAGCAGACGTCTTCCAAGCCGGACGGCTGACAGCACCTTTAATGTAAGCATACGTTAACTCTGCTGGAAAACTACCCATTCCACGCAGTAAACCCAAAAAAGATAGATAGGATTTACTACGAATGAGCAGCAAGCTGGTTCTTGTTCTTAACTGTGGCAGTTCGTCCCTGAAGTTTGCCGTGATCGATGCCGTAGATGGTGACGAAAAGCTGTCTGGTCTGGCCGAGTGCCTGCACCTGACCGAAGCCCGTATCAAGTGGAAGCTGGATGGCAACAAGGGCGCCGCCGATCTGGGCGCCGGTGCCGCCCATGAGGAAGCACTGGATTACATAGTGCACACCATCCTGGCCAGCAAACCCGAGCTGGCAGAGAACCTGTTTGCCATCGGCCACCGTGTCGTACACGGCGGCGAAAAGTTCACCCGCTCCGTGGTGATCACCGATGAAGTGATTCAAGGCATCGCCGACTGCGCCACCCTGGCGCCGCTGCACAATCCGGCACACCTGGTTGGCATCAAGGCCGCTCAGCACGCTTTCCCTGGGCTGCCGAACGTTGCCGTATTCGATACCGCCTTCCACCAGACGATGCCGGAACACGCCTACCTGTATGCGCTGCCGTATCAGATGTACAAGCAAAATGGCATCCGTCGCTACGGCATGCACGGCACCAGCCACTACTACATCAGCCTGCAGGCCGCCGAAGTCCTCGGCAAGCCGGTCAGCGAACTGAACATCATCAACTGTCACCTCGGTAACGGTGGTTCTGTCTGCGCGATCAAGAATGGTCAGTCTGTGGACACCTCCATGGGGATGACGCCGCTGGAAGGTCTGGTGATGGGCACGCGCTGCGGCGATATCGACCCAGCCATCATCTTCCACCTGCACGATGCCCTCGGCATGAGCCTGGCCGACATCAACACCATGCTGACCAAAGAGTCCGGTCTGCTGGGGCTGACCGAAGTGACCAGCGATTGCCGTTTCGTCGAAGATAACTACGATACCGACGCCGCCGCCAAGCGCGCGATGGATATCTATTGCTACCGACTGGCCAAATACATCGGCAGTTATGTCGCCGCGCTGGATGGCCGCCTGGATGCCGTGGTTTTCACCGGCGGTATCGGTGAGAACTCGGCCCCGATCCGGGAGATGACGCTGAATCGCTTGTCACTGCTCGGTTTCAAGGTCGATGCAGCTGCCAACCTGAAGGCGCGTTTCGGCGGTCAGGGCATCATCACCGCAGCCGGCAGCACCGTCGCCATGGTGATCCCGACCAATGAGGAGTGGGTAATTGCCCACGATGCGCTGGAATTGGTGGAAGCCTGATTCAGACCAGGTACAATAGCAAGGCTGCCCTAGGCAGCCTTTTTTAATCAGCCAACTGTACTTCAATTTAGGGGATACTCCAGTGGCACGCACTATCATGCTTATCCCGATTGGATCCGGTGTAGGCGTCACCTCTGTCAGCCTCGGCATGGTCCGAGCGATGGAACGACACGGGGTGAACGTCAGCTTCTTCAAACCGGTCTCCCAACCGAAACCCGCACACTCAGGTCCAGAAGCTTCTACCGCCGTCATCCGCGCCGGCTCCAACATCACCCCTCCCGAACCGCTCTCCCTGCACTATGCAGAAAACATGATCTCCACCGGCAACACCGCTGTGCTGCTGGAAGAAATTGTTGCCCTGTATGAAAAGCATGTGAAAGAGAGTGGCGCCGAAGTGGTGGTGGTCGAGGGCCTGGTCCCGGTCGACAAGCAACCTTTCGCCAACAAGCTCAATTATGAGATTGCCAGCGCACTGGACGCCGACATGGTGTTTGTTACCCACCCTGGTAACGATTCCAGCCAGAAGCTCAAGGAGCGCATCGAACTGGCGTGCTCCAACTTCGGCGGCGTCAACAACAAGCGCATCGTCGGCTGTATCATCAACAAGGTTGGTGCGCCGGTTGACGAACACGGCATCACCCGTCCGGATTTGACCGAGATGTTCGAAGCGCATCACAGCTCCGGCGACATGGCCAACAATCTGGAAGTGCTGCAATTCTTCGGCAAGAGCCCGCTGCGCATTCTCGGCTGCATTCCGTGGAACACCCAGCTCATCGCCCCGCGTGCCAAGGATCTGGCGGCCCACCTCGGCGCCGAGATCCTCAACCGTGGTGAGCTGGAACAACGCCGCCTGCATCAGGTGACGTTCTGCGCCCGCTCCATCCATAACATGGTCGAGCACTTCCGCCCTGGCAGCCTGCTGGTCACCTCTGGCGACCGCTCTGATGTCATCGTCTCCGCCTGTCTGGCGGCGATGAACGGCGTCAAGCTGGGTGCCCTGCTGCTGACCGGCAACTACCATCCGGAACCGCAGGTGATGGCGCTGTGCCAACAGGCGATGCAGACCGGTCTGCCGATCATGATGATCACCACCAACACCTGGCAGACCGCCGTCAGCTTGCAGAACTTCAACCTGGAGATCCCGGCCGACGATATCGAGCGCATCGAGATGGTCCAGGACTATGTCGCCGGTCATATCGACAAGCACTGGCTGGAAACATTGACCGCCGCCTCCAGCCGCACCCGTCGGCTGAGCCCGCCGGCGTTCCGTTACCAGCTGACCGAGCTGGCCCGCCACGCCAACAAGCGTATCGTGCTGCCGGAAGGTGACGAGCCGCGTACCGTCAAGGCCGCCGCCATCTGTGCCGAACGCGGAATTGCCCGTCCAGTGTTGCTGGGCAACCCGGATGAAATCCGTCGCGTCGCCGAACAACAGGGCGTGGTGCTGAATGATCGTGTCGAGATCATCGATCCGGCAGTCGCTCGCGAACGCTATGTGCCGCGTCTGGTCGAGCTGCGCAAGGCCAAGGGCATCACCGAGGTCGTCGCCCGTGAACAGCTCGAAGACAACGTCGTACTCGGCACCATGATGCTGGAGCGCAACGAAGTCGATGGTCTGGTATCCGGTGCTGTGCACACCACCGCCAACACCATTCGTCCGCCACTGCAGATCATCAAGACAGCCCCAGGCTCATCCCTGGTCTCCTCGGTGTTCTTCATGCTGCTGCCGGATCAGGTGCTGGTCTACGGCGACTGCGCGATCAACCCGGATCCGAATGCCGAGCAACTGGCCGAAATCGCCATCCAGTCTGCCGACTCCGCGAGCGCGTTCGGTATCGAGCCGCGCGTTGCGATGATCTCCTACTCCACCGGTACCTCAGGCACCGGCGCCGATGTCGACAAGGTCCGCGAGGCCACCCGCATCGCCAAGGAGAAGCGTCCGGATCTGGTAATCGACGGCCCGCTGCAATACGACGCCGCCATCATGGCCGATGTCGCCCAGTCCAAGGCACCGAATTCACCGGTTGCCGGTCAGGCTACCGTGTTCATCTTCCCGGATTTGAACACCGGTAACACCACCTACAAGGCGGTGCAACGCTCGGCAGACCTGGTCTCCATCGGCCCTATGCTGCAAGGTATGCGCAAGCCGGTTAACGACCTGTCGCGCGGTGCCCTGGTTGACGACATCGTCTACACCATTGCACTGACCGCGATTCAGGCCGAACAAGCCGGCGCTCAGCCGCAAGCCTGAGCCTCGCTCACGTCCAGAAGGGAAGCCCAGGCTTCCCTTTTTTATTAGTCTGTGGGCCAGCGCCTGTTCCCTATCCGCTCCGCCACGGCAAACAGATAATCGCCCGATGACTCACAACCCGGCTAGCGGCAAGGTGCCGCGGCTCAGTGCCGGCCCGCCACACTGGCGACCATCCACTCCCGGCGACAGCCTCCGATTCGCCCTCTCGAACTGCATGCGCAAGGCTTGTGCACGCGCAGGTTGTCAGCAGGAAGTCCAAGCGTCATCTACAAACTTACCCACAGGATCTGGGGATAAGATCAGGAAGCTGTCATACTCATCATCAGCACACGGGGTCATCTACAGGAGCAACAGGGATGCAGATTCTGATAACCGGCGCAACCGGCTTTATTGGCCAGCATCTGGTGGCAGCACTGAGTACCGAGCATCAGCTTACCGTCATCAGCCGTCGACGGGACAAGGCCGAACGCCTGTTTGCCGAGCAGGTCCAAGTTAGAAGACTGGATGAACTGAACAACCTTGATGCATTTGACGTCATCATCAATCTGGCTGGTGAACCCATCGCCGATCGCTACTGGACAACACGCCATAAGGAGCGCATCGCCCAAAGTCGCTGGCTGCTGACAGAAGCGCTGCAGCAGAAGCTTGCGGTCAGCCAACCCCGCCCCCGACTCTGGCTTAATGCCTCGGCCATTGGCTTCTATGGCCAGAGCGACGCCAACGGCGTGAATGAATACAGCCCGGTCGCACAACCTGACTTCGCGCATCAGGTCTGTCAGCGTTGGGAACAGTTGGCAACCATGGCCGCGGAGCATCAGTGCCGGGTGTGCTTGCTGCGGTTGGGCATTGTGCTAGGCAAGGAAGGTGGCGTGCTGCAGCGCCTGCTGCCATTGTACCGGCTGGGGCTGGGGAGCCAACTCGGCAGCGGAAAACAGTTCATCAGCTGGATTGCCATCGACGATGTGATCGCTGCCATCCAGTTTCTGCTGACCCGGCACGAATGCCATGGCGCCTATAACCTGACCACCCCCTACCCGGTCAGCCAATTGGACTTTTCGCGCCAGCTCGCCCGCAGCGTGCAGAGGCCACATTGGCTGTGGACACCGGCCTGGCTACTACGGCTCCTGCTGGGCGAACGTGCCGCCTTGCTGATTAACGGCCCGGCCGTCTACCCACAGCGCCTGCAGGAGGCCGGCTTCACATTCGCCTTTCCAGAACTCAGCCAGGCTCTACACCATGTACTGGGAGGAGCGCCGGTTACTGGACGAACCGAGTCCGGCCCGTCCAGCGCCAACAGTCGTGATTAATCCACTTCGCGCAACCGGCCGGCAAGCACCGCCTGCAGCAACGTCATCATCGGTGATCGCGCCGCCAGCAGCACCAGTACCATCCCCAGCAGAGGCAAACTGATCCACAGTAGCGGCTGGGGCTGCCAGGCTAGCTCACTCCACAGCGGCTGCACCAGCAGCATGATGAGCTCGCAACAGGCCGCTGCCGCCACACCGGCCAATGCGCCGCTGGTGAGCCACTCCCAGTACAACATGGCGTTTAGCTGACGCGTTGCGGCACCGAGCGTACGCATCAACACCAGTTCATGCCAGCGCTTGGCGATCGCCGACTGCACCTGGGTAAACAACACCAGCACGGCGGCGATTGCCACCAGCGCAAACATCAGGCCCAAGGCCTGGCTGATCTGCCCTAACACCTGCTTCAAGCGCTGCATGATATTGTCCGTATCGATTAAGGTCAGGGTCGGATAGGCTCGGACCAAGGAGTGCTCAAGCTGGGTATCGCCCGAAGGAACGCGCATGCTTGCCAGCCAGCTAGCCGGGTAATCAGCCAGCACATCCGGGGAGAAAATCATGAAGAAATTCGGTTGCAGCTCCTCCCAGTTCACTTTGCGCAGTGAAGAGACCCGGGCCGATATCTCTCGCCCCTCGACATTGAATCGCAACCTGTCGCCCAGGCGAATTCCCAGCCGTTCGGCGACACCTTGCTCTACCGAAACCTGTCCCTTGCCTTGTGCTGACCACCACTCCCCGGCGATGACCTGATTATGAGCAGGTTGCCGTGCCAGCCAGGTCATGGTCAGTTCACGATAGACACCCGGCCTGCCGGGTTCCCCTTCTGCCTGAGCCACCGGCTCACCGCCAATCGACAGCAGTCGCCCTCTGACGACCGGATAAAGACCAGAGTGCGCGATACCATGTGCTTGCAACCACTGCTGCAGAGATTGCCGATCGGCCTCGGCAATGTTGATAACAAACCGGTTCGGAACATCGGCACTGAGCCGGTGATCAAATTCGGCCAGGATGGCCGCCCTGCTCGACCACAACAACCCCAGCAACAACATCGCCAGCGCAATAGCCGATAGCTGCGCCAGGCTCTGCCGCCGGCTACGTCTGAGATGGGCCAGCGCCAGGGCCCGCCCGGTCCCGGGCCGTCCGCGCGGTAATAGCCAGAGCGCCGCATAGGCAACAGCCCCCAGCACGATGAGCAACACCAACATGCCACCCAAGAGCGCCAGACTCAGCAGCACATCGCCGGTGAACTGCCAGCTCAGCACACCGATGCCTAGCAGCATGAAGGGCCAGGTTATCCAGCCTGGAAGACGGCCATCCAGATCCTGCCTCAACACCCGCAACGGTGGTGTTCCCAGCAGACGCGAGAACGGCACCAACGCCAGCAGCAAGGTCAAGAACAGGGTTACCCCGATGGCAAACAGCAGCGGCTGCCATGACGGAGGCGGCAAGTCGGGAGGGAGCAAGGGACCGAGCGATGAGACAAACAGCAGGTGCAGCAGATAGCCGGCCGCGCCTCCCACCAGCACAGCCACGCCACACAACAGTGCCAGCAGCGTCAACATCCAGCACCAGAGCTGACGGCGGCTGGCCCCCAACGTCTTTAACAAGGCGATCTGATCGGCCTGGCGCGATGTAAAGTGCTGTAACGCTATCTGCATGGCCAATGCACCGAGCAACACCCCGATCAATGCCGCGAGGCGAAAGAAGCGTTCGCTTCGCTCCAGCGCCTTGCTGCCTGCGCTTCCCTGCTGCTGTGGAGTGAGCCATTTTTGGCCAGCCTGCAAACGCGACGGCCAACTGGCATCCAGCGTTGCCTGCAGCGAGAGCGGGACACGCAATTGGTAGCGATACTCGACACGGCTGCCTGGCAAGATAACACCGGCAGCCGCCAGATCATCCAGATGCATCAGTGCGCGTGGCGCCAGCTGGAAGGGGGAGAAGCCCTCATCCGGAGCCTGATCCAGCACGCCTGCGACCGTCAGCTGACGATTACCCAGTTCGACAGATTTGCCTACGCGAGTCTGTAACAGCGCCATCAGGCGGGCAGAGAGCCAAATCTCCCCCACCTGCGGCGTGCGTTGCGGCGTGAGCCTTAGCTGACCATACCAGGGATAACCGGCGCCGATGGCACGGACACTGGCCAACTGCATCTGCTCACCGGAAAACAGCATGGTTGAAAAGCCGACGGTCTGGCTGACCGCGATGCCTGCTGGTAAATCACGCCAGTCGCGAGCAGGTATCTCAGTGCCGGACTCAATGACCCGGTCACCCGCCAGAAACTCACGGCTGTTGCTGCCAATTGCCTGTTGCAGGCGATCGGCTACCAGCACGACACAAAGCAGACTGGCCACCGCCAGGGCGAGCGCCAGCACGAAACCACGCAACACGCCACGCCGTCCCTCTCGCCACGCCAGGCGCCCGGCTAACGGCCATAAACCGGTCAGGGGACCGGATGCAACGGTTGTCAGCCTACTCATCATTGGCTCCCGACGGGTTCGTTCATAGATAGCTGACCGCCATCCAGGTGCAGCCGGCGCTGGCAACGGGCGGCCAGTTGCTCATCATGCGTGACAATAAACAGCGCAGTCCCATGTTCCCGATTCAGACGGAACAGTAACTCGGCAATGCGCTCACCCGTCTGTCGATCCAGATTGCCGGTCGGTTCGTCCGCCAGCAGTAAACGCGGTCGCCCCATAAATGCCCGAGCAATGGCAACACGCTGCTGTTCCCCGCCAGAGAGTTGGGCCGGATGGTGATGCAGACGGTGGGCCAGGCCAACCTCCGCAAGCAACGCCGTTGCTTGCGCGCGCGCCTGGGGCTGGCCGCGGATTTCTGCCGGTAACATGACGTTTTCCAGTGCGCTCAACGATGGCAACAAGTGAAATGACTGAAAAATAAAACCTATCTGCTCGGCCCGCAGTCGGGCGCGGGCCTCTTCGTCCAGGGTTTTGAGCGATAAACCCAGCAGCTCGATGTCGCCCTGGGTCGGTTGATCCAGCCCGGCCAGCAACCCCAGCAATGTCGACTTGCCAGAGCCAGAACGCCCAATCAGCGCCACTGTCTCCGCCGCCTTGACTTCCAGATTGATCCCCTGAAGGATGGTAAGCGTCTCGTTTTCCAGACTGACGTATTGCGTCAAATCCTTCACCACTATCATCGAAGGCTCACTCATGCTGCGTTTCCTAATTCTGATGTTGTTGGGATCTGTACTCCCCCTGCATGCTACCACCTTGCTGGTTTTCGGCGACAGCCTCAGTGCCGGCTACCAGCTCCCGGCACAACAAGCCTGGCCGGCACTATTACAACAATACTGGCAAACCCAGCATCCGGATCTGCACATCATCAACGCCAGTGTCAGTGGCGAAACGACACAAGGGGGCGCACAACGCCTGCCGGCACTGCTGAAGCAACACCAACCCGACTGGCTGATGATTGAACTCGGTGCCAATGACGGACTGCGCGGGCTGCCCGTTGCCGCCACCCAAGCCAACTTGCAACGCATGATCACGCAGGCACAGCAGCAGGGAGCCAAGGTTATTCTCACGCAAATTCGCCTGCCACCTAACTATGGGCGGCGTTATCTGAATCAGTTTGAGCCGATATTCGCCACGCTAGCCGAAGAGTATCAGTTGCCACTGCTACCCTTTTTCATGGAGCCGATTATTACTGATCCCGGATTGTTGCTTGCCGATCGCTTGCATCCCAACGCGGCAGGACAACAGAAAATCGCCCAGAGTCTGGAGCCGACATTGACAGCGCTGTTAACGGGTAAAGGCCAACTGTGATTTCTCGACAACAAGCATGTAAAGATTGGTAAAAAGGGCGGCTCCTGCCGGTCACGGCTTGCCGTAACCTTTGGCCGCCGTATCATGTTGGCCATTTTCCCAGCAATACGGAGAGAACAATCCATGGTACGTGTCCTGTTGGTCGATGATGATCAAGAACTTTGCCAGCTGCAGCGCGACTACCTGACGAGCGAAGGATTTGCCGTCACCCTGAGCCACGATGGCGAAAGCGGATTGACCATGGCCATGCAGGGCGGGTTTGATATCTTGCTGCTGGACCAGATGTTGCCGGGCCTCAGCGGTAGTGAGGTATTACGCCGGCTGCGACAACACAGCAGCTTGCCTGTGCTGATGATCACCGCGCGCGGTGATGATGTGGATCGCATTCTCGGTCTGGAGACCGGTGCCGATGACTATGTGGCCAAACCCTGTTCGCCACGCGAACTGATGGCCCGGATCCGGGCCATCCTGCGCCGCTGTGCTCCCGAGAAACTGGGCGGGAATCCGGCAGCCAGCAGCGATCTGGAGGTGGGTGAGCTCAAGGTGTTTGGTCGCCGCCGTCAGGCCTACTGGCAGGAGGATCTGCTGGACCTCACCAGCACGGAATTCAATCTGCTCGAAGAGCTTTGTCGTCACCCCGGCGAGATTATCAGTAAGTCACAACTGTCAGAAACGGTGCTCGGCCGACCGCTGACGCGTTATGACCGCAGCCTGGATGTGCATATCAGCAATATCCGCCAGAAGCTTGGCTTGTTATCGGATGGCCGTAGTCCGATTCAGACCATCAGGGGTATCGGCTATCTGTTGCTGGACGAGAGTAAATGAGTCTGTTCTGGAAGATTCTGCTCGGCTTCTGGCTCTCCCTCCTGCTGATGGGGGGTGGCGCGGCAGCATTGGCCAAGATCTATGAAGAGACACGCCGCGCGCAACCGGATCACCTCTCGGAAGGCAAGTGGGTGCAATTTGCACTGGATGACACAACCCGGCTGCTCCAAGAGCAGGGGCCGGCATGGATTCAGGCCAATTTTCGTTCACAAATCGATCATCCTGGCGCGGGTGATCATCAGTTAGCGCCCCCCAGACCACCCATGCTCGATGGTGGCCCACCGCCAGAGGGTGCAATGCCGCCATCACCAGCCGCATCGATGCCCCAGGGAGCCCCCCCTCCCGAGCAAGCCCCCTCGACCAGCAGGGCGGAACTCAGGGATGCCCCGACACCGGGCGGTAGCCAACGTCCCCCCCGCGCATTAACCTTGATTGTTGATGAACAGGGGCATGATCTGTTGGGGCGAGCCGTGCCGGCAATTGCCTGGATGCGGGCACAACAGTTATGGGCAGAAGAGGGTAACAGTCAACCCGCTGCAGTACGTCAAGTTACCTTGTATAACGGCCGCTCGGTGCTGCTGTTTGCCACCAATCGCATGATGCCGCGGGCGCCATTCATCTGGTTCGAGTTATTAGAATCCCCGTTGCTGTTGCCAATCTGCGCCCTGCTGGCCAGCTTGCTGTTCAGTGCCTTGCTGGCCCGCTATCTGGTGCGCCCGATCAAGGTGCTGCGTGATGGCGTGCGCCGGGTGGCTCAAGGTGAGTTTGACATTCAGATCAGCCAACAGATGGGCGGACGCCGTGATGAACTGGGGCAACTGGGCCGTGATACCGACCGGATGGCCAGTCAGTTGTCGCAGTTGATGCAATCGCAAAAACGCTTGCTGCACGATATTTCGCACGATCTGCGCTCACCGCTGGCGCGGGTACAGGTGGCGATCGGGCTGGCGCGCCAGCAACCCGAACGCCAAGAAGAGATGCTGCAACGGCTGGAGCATGAAACCGGCCGCCTCGACCAGTTGATCGGCGAGGTCTTAACCCTGGCTCGGTTGGAGTCTGGCGTGCCATTACCACAGGAAGATTATCTGGATTTGCACAGCCTGCTGGAAACGCTGGTGGAAGATGCACGCTTCGAAGAGCCCGAGCGCGAGATCCGCCTCGAAACGTCCGCAGAAGGCGAGCTGCTGCTCTCCTGCCGCGGTGAGTTGCTGCATCGAGCGTTTGATAATCTGCTACGTAATGCCCTGCAGCATACGCCGGTCAGCAGTCCGGTCGTCCTCAGTCTTGACTCCCTGCCTGGACAGTACCGGGTTAGAATTCGCGACCATGGCCCGGGCATTCCCCCCGAGTTGCTCGGCGAGGTCTTTGAGCCGTTTCACCATGCCGGCAATACCCGCGGTCATGGATTGGGACTGGCCATCGCACGTCGTGCCATCCAGGCCCACAGGGGGGTGCTGTTTGCCGAGAATCACCATGAAGGCGGCCTGTTGCTGACCATCCTGCTGCCGATGCACTCATAACGGCCACGGCTGCCTGAATAAACAAAAAGGCCTGTCATTTCGGACAGGCCTTTTTGTTTTCGATGATGGTGGAGCTACGCGGGATCGAACCGCGGACCTCTTGCATGCCATGCAAGCGCTCTCCCAGCTGAGCTATAACCCCACGACAGGTTTCTTCCGACGGCCAGAGCCATCGCTGGAATAGATGGTGGAGCTACGCGGGATCGAACCGCGGACCTCTTGCATGCCATGCAAGCGCTCTCCCAGCTGAGCTATAACCCCACTACAGGTTTTTTCCGACAGCCGGAGCTATCGTCTGGAATAGATGGTGGAGCTACGCGGGATCGAACCGCGGACCTCTTGCATGCCATGCAAGCGCTCTCCCAGCTGAGCTATAACCCCACTACAGGTGCAGTTTAGTGTCTGCGCACATCTCGACGAAATCATGGTGGAGCTACGCGGGATCGAACCGCGGACCTCTTGCATGCCATGCAAGCGCTCTCCCAGCTGAGCTATAACCCCACATTCGTCGAAGCTGGAACCCACCACTCTCGTTACATGAGCGGCAAGCGAGGCGCATATTAGGCAGCCGTCCTGGTTGTGTCAACAAAAAAATACCGCAAAACAGGTCACTGCTCAGGATGCAAACAATCGCGCCCTGCACGCTCCCAGCAATGGTTACAAAACGCACGAGCCCCGCCAACGCGGGGCTCGTGACCAGGCCTCAGCCGCGGTTATTCTGCCGCCGACGCCAACAGGGCCAATACCCGATCCAGACGCATCAATACACGTTCACGCCCGACCAGGTGCATGACCGCATCAATGGACGGTGACTGCCCCAGCCCGGTGACCGCCACACGCAGCGGCATACCAACTTTGCCCATTCCCAAACCCAGCTCATCGGCTGTTGCCTGGATGGCATGGTGCAAGGGTTCAACCTCCCACGCCGAAAGGGCGGCCAACTTGTCGCGAATCAGCGCCAAAGGTTGCCGTGCGGCCGCCTTCAGATGCTTCTTCGCCGCCGCCTCGTCGATCGCCTCATACTCCTCGTAGAAGTAACGGCTTTGCGCCGCCAGCTCCACCAGCGTCTGACAACGTTCTGCCAGCAGCGTGACGACTGCACTCAAGGCCGGGCCGGAGCGATAGTCAATCTTCTGGTCGGCCATGTGCCACTCGAGGTGACCGGCGACGTATTGCGGATCCAGCGTACGGATATAGTGGTTGTTCAACCACTTCAGCTTGTCGGTGTTGAAGGCCGAAGCCGACTTGCTGATGGCGTCGAGGCTGAAATGCTCAATCATCTCGGCCATGGTGAAAATCTCCTGATCGCCATGGGACCAGCCCAGACGCACCAGGTAGTTCAGCAAGGCCTCGGGCAGGTAACCATCGTCGCGATACTGCATCACACTGACGGCCCCATGACGCTTGGACAGCTTGGCGCCATCATCCCCCAGGATCATGGAGACGTGTGCAAACTCAGGCACTGGCGCACCCAGTGCCTTGTAGATGTTGATTTGACGCGGCGTGTTGTTGACATGATCTTCACCACGCACCACATGGGTAATCTCCATGTCCCAGTCATCTATGACCACACAAAAGTTATAGGTCGGTGCGCCATCGGTACGACGGATAATGAGGTCGTCCAGCTCACTGTTGGCGAACTCGATGTGACCACGCACATGGTCATCGAATGCCACGACCCCCTCTTGCGGATTGCGGAAGCGGATGACATAGGGTTCATCATCGGCATGGTGCTCATGGCTATCACGGCAGCGGCCGTCATAACGCGGTTTTTCACCGTTGGCCATCTGCTCTTCACGCAACGCGTCGAGACGCTCCCGTGAGCAGTAGCACTTATAGGCACGACCATCGGCCAGCATCTCGTCAATCACGGCATTGTAGCGATCGAAACGCTTGGTCTGATAGTAAGGACCCTCTTCCCAATTCAGCCCCAGCCAGTTCATGCCCTCGATGATGGCATCAATGGCCTCCTGCGTGGAGCGCTCAAGGTCAGTGTCCTCGATACGCAGCACAAATTCGCCCTGATGGTGACGGGCGAACAGCCAGGAATAGAGCGCAGTACGCGCACCGCCGACATGCAGGAAACCGGTCGGACTAGGAGCAAAACGGGTTTTGACTTTCATGCTAATGCCTTGTTGATGAGGGCGTGCCGAGACGCCACAGACGAAATGGCGACTATTCTAGCACTGCGCCCGAGTCAGGGAAATCGGCAAGCTGAGATGAAGAAACGCAGGAAAACTGGAGCGGGCAGCGGGAATCGAACCCGCATCATCAGCTTGGAAGGCTGAGGTAATAGCCATTATACGATGCCCGCTGAGGCATGAACTTGGAGCGGGTGATGGGAATCGAACCCACGCTATTGGCTTGGGAAGCCAAAGTTCTACCATTGAACTACACCCGCTTGGTGTGGGCACTACTATATGCGTTTTTTTTGCCGAATCAACGCTGAAAACCACTTCCGCCTCACAGAGCCATCTGTTTGCACAAGCTTTGTCCAATCTGTACAGCGTGACAGCCATTCTCGGTTCCTGGTTGGCATTCGCCCTGGGCTTTCGTGCTTTGACAACAGATGAGCAATTGCCAAGTGCCGGCCGTAAAGATAGATTTGGCCTGAATTTTTGCGAGCCGATACTGATATGGATAAACAGAGGCAAACCCTGCTGCTACGCTGGTTGCGTCAGCATGCATCCCTCGGCCGCCCCTGGGCTGGCCTGATTCTGCTGTGTGGCGCCTGTAGCGGCGGCCTGCTGATCGCTCAAGCCTGGTGGTTAGCCAGCCTGCTGCAACAGCTGATTATCCGCGAGCAGCCCCTCGTCAGCCTGTGGCCTGAGCTGGGCGTGCTGGCGCTGCTGATCGTGCTGCGTGGCCTGCTCAACCTGCTGCGCGAACAGGCCGCGTTTCGTGCCGGCACGGCAATCCGCTGCCACCTGCGTCGGCGCCTTGCCGATGAGATGACCCGTCGCGGCCCGGCCTATCTGCAACAACAACCTGCCGGGAGTTGGGCCAGCCTGCTGCAGGAGCAAGTGGAAAACCTGCAGGACTTCTATGCTCGCTATCTGCCGCAAACCCGGTTGTGTGCCATACAACCCCTGCTGATCCTGTTTGCCGTTTTTCCGGTGAACTGGGCGGCAGGGCTGATTTTACTGGGCACTGCCCCGCTGATTCCCCTGTTCATGATCCTGACGGGGCTGGGTGCCGCCGACGCCAACCGGCGAAACTTTGAAGCGCTACGCCGTCTGTCCGGCCATTTTCTCGATCGCCTGCGCGGCATGGCCACCCTGCGTCATTACCAGGCCAGCGATCGCGAGCGGGTGGTCATCGCCAAGGCCTCGGAAGAGTTCCGTGAACGGACCATGGACGTGCTGCGCATGGCTTTCCTCAGCTCGGCCGTGCTGGAATTCTTCGCCTCGGTGGCCATCGCGCTGATCGCAGTTTACTTCGGCTTCAGCTATCTGGAGCATCTGAACTTTGGCGACTACGGCAGCAAGGTCACACTGTTCACCGGCCTGTTCGTGCTGCTGCTGGCGCCAGACTTTTACCTGCCGCTGCGCGAGTTGGGCGCCCATTACCATGCCAAGGCACAAGCACTGGGCGCCGCCGACGAAATTGAACACTTTCTGCAGCAACCCTGGCAGGGCGCGACGGCAGGCAGCGTCATCCAGGAGCGGCACACAGCACCAACCATCCAGGCTCGGGCACTCGAGGTGCTGAGCCCTCAAGGCGACGTCTTGGTAGGACCGCTGGATTTTACCCTGGTTGCCGGCAGCCTGACCGCCATCATAGGTCGCAGCGGCGCCGGTAAGAGTTCACTGCTAGCAGCCTTGTTAGGCTTCTTGCCGTATCGGGGATCGCTGACCGTCGAGGGGACCGAGCTGAGCCAACTGGAGATGACGCACTGGCGCCGGAAACTGGCCTGGCTGGGACAGAATCCGCGCCTGTTGCATGGCTCGCTGCGCGACAACCTCCGCCTCGGACACGACTATGACGATGCGGTACTGGAACAGGCGATGCAACAAGCCGGCGCCGCCGACATTCTGGCAAGCAAAGGCTGGGACTATGTGCTCGGCGATGGCGCCAGCGGCCTGTCCGTGGGGCAGGCACAACGCCTGGCGTTGGCACGGACCCTGCTGCAACCGGCTCAGGTCTGGTTGCTGGATGAGCCAACCGCCAGTCTGGATCGCGACAACGAAGCACGCATTCTCGCGGCACTGGAACCCCAATTGCAGGGCAAAACCAGCTTGCTGGTGACGCACAGACTGAACCAGCTGCAACGCGTCGATCAGGTGTTGTTGATTGAGCAAGGAAAGCTGGTCGCGGCCGGTGATCCTCGCCAGCTGGCCCAGCAGCCAGGGCCATTGCGCGACCTGTTATCCCAGGCTCCGCAGCCGTTACGTACGTCGGAGGTCTGATGCGCGATCTGTTACCGTTTTTACGCCTCTACCGTCAGCATGCCGGATTGTTGGGCGCAGGCATGTTGCTAACACTGTTTACATTGCTGGCCGGGATTGGTCTGCTCTCCCTTTCCGGCTGGTTTCTCTCTGCCTCCGCCGTTGCCGGCCTGTCCCTGGCGGGACGACAGGATTTCAACTATCTGTTTCCTGCCGGCGCGGTGCGTTTTCTGTCGATCGTCCGCACCGCCAGCCGCTGGGGCGACAGAGTGGTCAGCCATGACGCCACATTCCGGCTGCTGACTCGGTTACGCATCCTGTTCTGGGATCGACTGGCACCGCTGCCCGCCGGACGGCTGCAAGCATACCGGCAAGCCGACCTGTTAAACCGCCTGGTCGCCGATATCGACGCCATGGATCATGTCTATCTGCGACTTATCTCGCCTCTGGTCACCGGGCTGCTCAGCATCCTGGGCATGTTTGCGCTGTTGCGCCATTTCGACGTCGCGCTGGGATGGGTCCTGCTGGGTTGCCTGCTAGTTTGCGCCTTGCTGCTCCCGGCCTGGCTCTATCGCCTCGGGCTCGCCCCGGGGCAGGCCTTGACCCACAACCGAGCCACCTTGCGTACCAGCAGCCTGGATCTGATTGCCAATCAGGCCGAACTGCAGATGTTTGACGCACTCGGCTGGCAACGTCAGCAATGGGAAACTGCCGAAGCTGCCCTGATCGAAAGCCAGCGCCGCATGAGCTGGATCTCAGGCCTTGCCAGCTGTGCACTGACGGTGAGTGGCGGGCTGTTGATGCTGCTGATGCTGGTACTGGCCAGCGACGGTGTCGGCGGACGGGCACCGGACCCGTTGATCGCTCTGGTCGTGTTTCTCAGCCTGGCCGCGTTCGAGGCGATCGCGCCGCTGGCCGGTGCCTTCCAGCACCTGGCCACCAGTCTGAGCGCCGCCCGCCGCCTGAATGAAGTGCTGCACGATACCGCACCGCAGCACTTTGGCCCATGGCAGCGGGAGGCGTCCCGGCCACCGCAACTGGAGTGGCGGCAAATTGAATTCAGTTATCCTGGCGACACGCGCCCCACGCTACAGGGACTCAACCTGACACTCGCTCCGGGCGAGCACCTGGCGATACTCGGGCCGACAGGCTGTGGCAAGTCGACCCTGCTGAACTTGCTGTTACGCGAATGGGAGCCCAGTGCTGGCGAGTTGCTGCTGGATGGTCAACCGCTGGCCTCGCTGGATGAAACCAGCCTGCGGCGCACCTTTGCCGTGGTCAGTCAGCGTGTGGATCTGTTTTCGGCCACCCTGGCGGATAACCTCCGACTCGCAGCACCGGAGGCCAGCAACGAGGCGCTGCAGCAGGTGTTGACTGCGGTGGGGCTCGACCACCTGCTGATTGGCCCTGACGTTGGCAAGGCCCTGACGCTATGGCTTGGTGAAGGCGGTCGCCCGCTGTCCGGGGGAGAGCTGCGCCGGCTTGGACTGGCTCGCGCCCTGTTGCACCAGGCCCCGGTCATGTTGCTGGATGAGGTCACCGAAGGGTTGGATCCGCGCACTGAACAGGAAATTCAGTCGTTGATCCAACGCCACTGCCAAGGACGCAGCGTGTTGATGATCACCCACCGCGCGCGCGGGCTGGCTCAGATGGATCGCATCGTGCTGCTGGAGCAGGGCCGAATTGCCCATAGTGGCAGCCATGCACAACTGCTGGCCGAGGACGACCAGTACCGCCTGTGGCAACAACGGCTGGATGCCTTGCCGACGTGACCTGAGCGCCGCTTTTCACCTCCCCCGGCGGCCGACAGCATCATGACCGTTGGCCGCATCGTCTGCGCCCCCTATAATGGGCGCAGACCTGCATGGAGCATGATATGAACAGAATCCTCGCTACACTGGCGCTGCCACTGCTGCTCGCCAGCTGCAGCAATTACAGCTTTCACACCAATCTCGACAAAGAGAATTTCACCGAATATTTCAAACCCGGCACCGTAACCGTCGTGGACAAGGCCGAGTTGGAGCAGCTCGATTATCAGGTGCTGGGCACGGTAGAAGGCACCTCCTGTCAGGAACAGGCCAATCAGGCGGTGCCTGTACTGGGCGATGCCCGTACCGATGCACGCCGCCGCACCGCCGATCTCGGCGGCAATGCCCTCGTCCTGTCCCAGTGCCTGGAACTGCAACAAACGCCGGGCTGTCTGGCCAGCATCACCTGCTACGGGCAAGCCATGCTTGTGCGCGAACCGCAGCAGTGACCATGCCAGAGCCATCTTTGGCCCTGCAACCGATTGGGCTCCTGCACTCCCCCTACCGGGAGAAATTTGCCGTTCCCCGCCAACCCGGATTGGTCAGCCATGCTCGAGCCAGACTGGAATTGTTGCCGCCGTTCAATGACCCGCAAACCCTGCGCGGTATCGAGCAATTCAGCCATTTATGGCTCATTTTCCAGTTTCATCACTGTGCCGGCCAAGGTTGGCATCCCACGGTGCGCCCACCGCGACTGGGTGGCAATGAACGCATGGGGGTTTTTGCCACTCGCAGCCCGTTTCGCCCCAACGGCCTCGGCTTGTCCGTCGTGCGTCTGGAAGGCTGGCAGCAACAAGGGGCCCGGGTCTGGCTGGAGCTCAGTGGTGTCGATCTGGTGGATGGCACCCCGATCATCGACATCAAACCCTATGTGCCGTTTGCCGACAGCCTGCCAGAAGCCGTCAGCCAATTTGCCCCCGAGCCGCCAACCGCGATTCCGGTACGTTTCAGCGCACAGGCTGAACAACAGATTGCCGAAGCCAGTCTCCGCTATCCGGGGCTGCGCGACTTCATCCACGACGTGCTGGCACAAGATCCCCGACCGGCGTTCCACCAGCGCCAGGCCAGTGCCGAGCGTGAATATGGCGTGCATCTCTACGAGTTTAATGTCCGCTGGCACATGGAGAGCGATGGCGCCGTGGTCAGCGCACTGGAGACGATATAAGCCTGTCAACGATCACAGGCCGCGCAAATAGAGCCTGTCGCCAGCATGCGATTATTTTCCGCCGGACGAACAGCCGGCCTTATTATTTTCAGCACTCTGCAAGCCAAACAAGCAACACCTTGATAGGAAACGTTTTTATATATTATTTTTTTCTGAAAATAATGGTTCATCCCTAACAATGACACCGCGCAAATAGTTTCGGTACCGCAGCAATAAAGTAAGTAAGGCAGGCCGGTCACAGTTTGTACCTGCTCCGCTTGTCAGCCGGCTCGGCATGATAGAGGCTCAGCACACTAGGATGATCCGGGAGACAAGCATGAAAGCGTGGCATGCGCCAATAGCACTGGGCCTGGCCTTGACCTTAGGCTTGGTTACCGCCTGCGGACAGGCGGACAAGCCGGCAGCGGCTGAACCCGCGGCGAAGAATACCCTGTCGCAATCCCAGACCGAGGCGCTGGACAAGGCTCGCCAGGTCGAGACGCTGATGCAGAATGCCGCCAGCGCACAACAGGCTCAGATTGACGCCACCGGCCAATAAATCGCGGCGGGCGGGTCATGGGATCAGGCTGCTCTCCTCCTCCAGATCATCATCCGGCTCCATCGGCTCACCGCTGGCATCGTCACTCTGCATCGATTCCGGTGGCGAGGAAGCGAGCCCATAATTGACATCCGAGCTGCCATCACCAGTCACAGTGGCATACAGGTCGCCATGGCCGCGGTGGGACAGCAGCCAGTAACGCACCAGCCCCTCATCCTGTTCAAAGGCGCCCAGATAGAGCATGTCATCGGGTTGCAAGGCCGAGGGGTCATCATCCTGCTCCCCCAGCTTCATGTGCACGAAGCGGATCAGCTGTTGCTCGGCCTCTGCCGACAAGCCGGTTTTACCAAGCCAGGGTTCGGCATCTCGGATACTGGAGGCGTCTGCAGCATCGGCCAGTGGAAAACGGCTATCCGCTCCCGGGGTGGTTGCCGTCTGCTGTTGATCCAGCGTTCGCATCCCCCAGACCAATAGCAACAGCAGCACAGCGCCGAACACCACTCTCAGTGACATACCGATTTCCACTCAGTCAAAAACGGCAAATTCCGGGATAGCCGCGTGCCCACGGCGCTCCAGGAAAGCCAGCAACGCCCGCGGCGAACGATTCAGCAATCGCTCAATCGGGTAACCACACGCTTCGATAATGGCACCAGCCTGCTGGAAATCCCCGAGGCTGAAGGCGATATGCGCATCGGAGCCCAACACCAGCGTGGCGCCCTGCTCGGCCGCAGCCCGCACAATCGCCTTGCAGTTCGCCTCGCTACCACGCCGCGAATGGCTGAATGAGGAGTTGTTGACCTCCAGCGCCACATGGTATTGCACCGCCGCGGCGACGACGGCATCGATATCGATCGGGAACGCCGGGTTGCCAGGATGCGTGATGATATCCACCTTGCCGCTGCGCATGGCGTTGATCATGGCGCGGGTATGGCTCTCCTGGTCGCAGGGCGCAAACACCGGCTCATGAAAGCCGGCCAGGATGATGTCCAACCCCTCGCGCAGCCGGTCATTACAGTCGATGTCACCAAAGACGTTGCAGATATTGGCTTCGATGCCACGCAGAATGCCAACCCCGTTCACCCGCCGTGGCAACACCCGCAGGTTGACGAAATGCCAGAAGTGCGGCGCATCGGCCATCTGCGGGCCGTGATCTGTGGTGGCAAACAGCTGGATGCCTTTCTCGGCCGCCTGCTGGATGTAATCGTGAATCGTGCTGTAGGCATGGGTGCTGGCCAGCGTATGGCTGTGTACATCGACCGGAAAGAACATGATGAAGACTCCGTAAACCACAGACGTTATGTAGTTTATCACAGGGTCGGGCATTACCGAATCGTGCCGCATGGATTGCCATCGCCGCGTTTCACTGCATGAATGGCCAAAAACCCCGCCGGCTCGGTCGCAAACCCTTATGTTCTGTGCTGTGGCCTGCTAGAATTTCGCCCCACTGAATTCTCTGTCGCCGCGTTGCCGGCGTTTGCCAAGGATCTGACCCCGATGCGTACCAGCCAATACCTGCTTTCCACCCTGAAGGAAACCCCTTCCGATGCCGAAGTTATCAGCCATCAGTTGATGCTGCGTGCCGGCATGATTCGCAAGCTGGCTTCCGGCCTCTACAACTGGCTGCCTACCGGTTTGCGCGTGCTGAAAAAGGTCGAGAACATAGTTCGCGAAGAGATGAACCGCGCCGGCGCGGTCGAAGTCTCGATGCCGGTGGTACAACCGGCCGAGCTGTGGCAGGAGTCCGGGCGCTGGGAGCAGTACGGCCCTGAGCTGTGCCGTCTGACCGACCGTCATGATCGCCCGTTTGTCCTCGGTCCGACCCACGAAGAGGTCATCACCCACCTGGTGCGTTACGAAGTCAGCAGCTACAAGCAACTGCCGCTGAACCTGTATCAGATCCAGACCAAGTTCCGCGACGAAGTGCGTCCACGTTTCGGCGTGATGCGTGGTCGCGAATTCCTGATGAAGGATGCCTACTCGTTCCACATCGACAAGGCCAGCCTGGTCGAGACCTATGGCAAGATGCACGCCGCCTACTGTGCCGCGTTTAGCCGCATGGGGCTGGACTTCCGTCCGGTGCAGGCCGATACCGGCTCCATCGGCGGCACCGGCTCTCATGAGTTCCAGGTGCTGGCCGAGAGCGGCGAAGACTTGATCGCCTTCTCAACCGCCTCCGATTACGCCGCCAACATCGAGATGGCCGAAGCGATGGCGCCAGCCGGTGCGCGCCCGGCCGCCAGTGCCGCGCTGACCACAGTCGACACCCCGAATGTCCACACCATCGATGAAGTCTGTGCCTTCTTCAACGTCGACGCCAAACAGGTGGCCAAGACACTGCTGGTGCTGGGCGACGCCGACGAACAGGGTCAGCAGGCCGTGGTCGCATTGGTACTGCGTGGCGATCATGAGCTCAACGACGTGAAGGCCGAAAAGCTGGCGGGCATCGCCCAACCGCTGACCTTTGCCAGCGACGAACAGATCAAGGCTGCCGCCGGCTGTGATGCCGGCTCCATCGGTCCGGTCGGTTTTGCTGGCCGCATCGTCGTCGATCGCAGCGCCGCCCATCTGGCCGATTTTATCTGTGGTGCCAACGTCACCGGCAAGCACCTGACTGGTGCCAACTGGGATCGCGACATCGCGGCTTACGAGATCGCCGACATCCGCAACGTGGTGGAAGGTGATCCAAGCCCATGTGGCCAGGGCACCCTGCTGCTCAAGCGCGGCATCGAAGTCGGTCACATCTTCCAGCTCGGCACCAAGTACTCTGAAGCGATGAAGGCCACGGTCCTCAACGAAGCCGGCAAGGCCACCATCATGGAGATGGGCTGCTACGGCATCGGCGTGTCACGCGTCGTGGCTGCCGCCATCGAGCAGAACTATGACGATGCCGGTATCATCTGGCCGGATGCGATTGCGCCGTTCGAAGTCGCCATCATCCCGATGAACATGCACAAGTCACACCGCGTTGCCGAACTGGCCGAACGCTTCTACAGCGAACTGAAGGCCGCCGGCGTCGATGTGCTGTTCGACGATCGCAAGGAGCGTCCGGGCGTCATGTTTGCCGACATGGAACTGATCGGCATTCCACACGCCATCATCATCGGCGAGCGCGGCATCGACAACGGCGTGGTCGAGTACAAGCAACGCCGCAGCGGTGAAAAGAGCGAAGTGGCCATCGACGAGATCGTCCGCCACGTGCAGAGTCAGCTCCAGCGTTAATCTGCTGGCCAATTCAAACCCCGCCAACTGGCGGGGTTTGTGTTTCAGACAGCCACAACAACGCTGGCCGCAGCGGTGTTACTGGCAAGCCACCAGCACCCGGCCGGTGATCTGGCCACAGGTGATGGCCTCGGCAGCGGCGATGGCCCCCTGCAGATCCACCTCATGGCAGGCTTGGCTGTAGAAGCTCGCCGGCAACAGCTCGGCCAGACGGCGCCAGGCCTCGTTGCGCCGCTCCAGTGGACACATCACCGAATCCACCCCCTGCAGGCGCACATTGCGCAGGATGAACGGCATCACGCTGGTCGGCAGATCGCTGCCCGCCGCCAAGCCGCAGGCCGCCACTGTGCCGTTGTAGCGGGTCTGCGCCAGCAGGTGTGCCAGCAGATGGCTGCCGGTGGTGTCGATGGCTCCGGCCCACAGCTGTTTCTCCAGCGGTTTTGCCGGCGTCGCGAACGTATCACGGGCCAGCACCCGGCAAGCACCCAGCGCCAGCAGGTAGTCGTGGTTCTCGGCACGGCCGGTCACCGCCACCACCTTGTAGTCGAGCTGGGCCAGTAACGACACAGCCAAGGAACCGACACCGCCGCTGGCGCCGGTGACGATCACCTCGCCCTGCTCCGGACTGACGCCGCCCTCCTCCAAAGCCATGACACACAACATCGCCGTCAGGCCGGCGGTGCCAATCTGCATCACCTGGCGCGCGGTCAAGCCCACCGGCAAGGATTGCAGCCAATCACCATCCAGGCAGGCCTGCTGCGCCATCCCACCCCAGTACTGCTCACCCACGCTCCAGCCGGTAGAGAACACCGACTGGCCCGGTACGAAGCGCGGATCCCGAGACGACAGCACTGTGCCAGCCAGGTCGATGCCCGGCACCATCGGAAACTGCCGGACAATGGGACCCTTGCCGGTGATCGCCAAGCCATCCTTGTAGTTGAGCGAGCTGTATGCCACCGCAACCAGAACGTCGCGCTCCGGAAGCGCACCGTCATCAAGTTCCGCAATGCGCGAACAGGTCACCCCGTCCTGCTGTTCGAGTAACAGAGCCTTGAACATGCCATTCTCCACAGTAAGTCATCGGATATAGGGCCCATATTGCCACACTCCGGCCTCCGTCGCGCCAATCATTCGACGCACGCGGCAACACCGACGGAATTCAGTCGCCCACGGGTGAATGACACACCGTATCCGGCCGCCAAAACCGCATCCAGAGTGCAATGAAACCAATTTAATTCCATATTTTTCAGATGGATAGATACAACAAAACATAAAGAGACAAAACAGGCACAGCTATTGCTAATAAGGGGTATGCGTACTTATTTGACAGGTGATCGTATGGAGACCCTTCAACTCATCGGTGGATTTGCACGGTCTGGCGAAGTCAATCTTGGCCAGTATCAGGCGCGGAATGCCATTCCAAACCGTGACAAGCTCGAGTTGCTGGAAACCCTGATGGCCCAGGAAAAACTTGCCGACGTGCTGCAAACTTTTGCCGCCTGGGTGGCCACGCAGTTGCCGGTCTGCCGCCTTGCCTATCACTTCATGACCCGGCGCATGAAGTTGCTCGATAGCATGAAGCGCGGCCACAAGCAGAGCTTCACGCTGCAGGACACCCGTCATCAATATCTGGGCCAACTCGATTATGAGCTGGGAGACGAACTGGATGTGCAGCAGAAGCGCCTGCTGCAACATTTGCATCAGTTGCTGGCGCAACCGTTACGCCTGTTCCTGCGTATGGACCAGATGGATATGCAGAGCCGGATTGATCACCTGACAGGTATCGGCAACCGCGCTTTCTTTGATGAGTCGGTACAACGCGCCATCGAACAGAATCTGCGACGCCCGGATGGCCTGACATTGGCCCTGCTGGATCTGGACCATTTCAAGCAGATCAACGACAACCACGGTCACCCGGTCGGTGACAAGGTATTGCAGGAGTTTTCGGCGATTCTAGGACGCAGCATTCGCCGCACCGACGTTGCATTTCGGCTCGGCGGCGACGAATTTGCGCTCCTGCTACAGCCTGCAGACGAGGGCGCGCCGGCCCGTGTTGAATCACGGATCCGCTACCACCTGGCACACAACAGCGAACTGACGCCACTGCAGGTTGCCAGCAGCTTCGGTTTTGCCCGCTGGGAAAAAGGCATGCACGCCAGTGAGCTCTATACACTGGCCGATCGCCACCTGTATGAAGTTAAGCGCAAGCGGGTCTAGCAGGCCCGCCTTGCCACTGCCACGCCAAGCCAGGCGCCTCCAAGGAAGCCTCAAAACCGCGACAGACCAACACCCCGGGTATCGCGGCGATCTGCTCGCCATAAAACAGCACCGGCCACTGCTCACGTAGCCAGGGGGCAATCTGATATTCGTGCCACAGTTTTTTCAGCTCCCGCGAATGGGCTCGCTCCAGCGGGTGTAATCGCTGGCTCCCCGCCACCGCAAAACGCAGCGATACCGCTTCTGCGGTAGTGGGCATGCGTAGTTGTGCCGCACGCTCAACAGGCAGTAACCTCAAGCGGCCGGCAGCGCCCTGCCACTGGGCCGGCCATGTGCTGATCCAGCATGTCGGCGGAATCGGCCCCAGGCTGGGCGTCAACCACAAGCTGTCGGCATAACGCCGGATCACCCCGCCATGCCACTGCAGCGCAGGCGAGGCATCGGCCCTGGCCAACACCACCTCAGACCAGATGCGCTGCAACGCCTCCGCTTCCGGCACCTGTCCGCAGCATTTCCGCAGCCAATGCCGCAACAGGTTATGCCGCCGCGGCATCGAGAGCGGATGCAAACAGCGCAGCAGCAACCCGCCCTGCGGCGTGATGGCGCCCGCCAGATCCGCCTCGGCCACCTCCAGCAACAACTGCTCCTGCTCTCGACACAGGGTCGCGCTGCGCGCCGCCGTGGTGGCGATGGCTGGCCAGCGCTGGCTTAGCACCGGAACTATGCTGTGACGCAGAAAGTTGCGATCGAAGCGTTGATCCTGATTGCTGTCATCTTCGATCCATTGCCAACCCGCGCTCTCCGCCAGGGCGACGAGCTGGGGGCGGGATGTGGCCAGCAGCGGCCTGATCAACCAGCCCGAACCAAACGTCTGCTCTGGTGGCATGCCGCCCAGCCCCCGAGGGCCGGCACCGCGCTTGAGGGCCAGCAGCAGGGTTTCCAGCTGATCATCCTGATGGTGAGCCGTCAGCAAGGCCGTGGTCGGCGACATCTGTGCCGCCAGCGCCTGATAGCGCACCTCGCGCGCCACCGCCTCCAGGCTTTGCCGCGCCTCCCGATGCACGCTCACTCGTTCAACCCGCAGCGGCACCCCCAAACGGTCGCAGGTCCGTTGACAATGCGCCACCCAGTCGTCGGCAGCAGGATTGAGACCATGATGCACATGCAGTGCCTGCAGGCTGAACTCAGGATGACGGGCCACAAACGCCACTGCCATGTGCAACAGACAGAGCGAATCCAGGCCACCACTGTAGGCTAGCAGCAGCCGGTTCACCCCCAGTTGACGCAGGCGCGATATCCAGTGAACGTCAAGGATCTCCAGTGGGTTCATCTCTCAACTCATCCTGTTTCTAAGCCGTCCCGATGCCGCGGTTCGTCACGGACAGCAAACAATAAAGGCACCCTCAGGTGCCCTTATTTTGCATCAGATGGCAGATCAGCAATAGCCGAACGACATCAGACGCTGATAACGCTCATCCAGCAGCTGTTCCGTAGACAGCCGACGCAGGTCCGCCAGATCGGCCAACAGACGCTTGCGCAACAGGGCCGCCATCTCGTCGTAATCGCGGTGGGCCCCGCCCAGCGGCTCCGGAATGATGTTGTTGATCAGCTTCAGCTGCTTCAAGCGCTGCGCCGTGATCCCCATCGCCTCGGCGGCCATGGCAGCCTTGTCTGCACTCTTCCACAGAATCGAGGCGCACCCTTCCGGCGAGATCACCGAATAGGTCGAGTACTGCAGCATGTTGACGCGATCACCGACCCCGATGGCCAAGGCGCCACCCGAGCCGCCTTCACCAATGACGGTGCAGATTACCGGCACCTTCAGGCTGGACATCACCTTGAGGTTGCGGGCGATCGCCTCGGACTGGCCGCGCTCTTCCGCTCCAACCCCCGGATAGGCACCCGGTGTGTCGATAAAGGTGATGATCGGCATCTTGAAACGTTCCGCCATCTCCATCAGACGCAGCGCCTTGCGATATCCTTCAGGACGCGGCATGCCAAAATTGCGCTTGATCTTCTCCTGGGTGTCGCGCCCCTTCTGATGGCCGATGATCATCACCGGCTCACCTTCAAATCGCGCTGTGCCGCCCACGATCGCCTTGTCGTCGGCAAAGGCCCGGTCTCCCGCCAGCTCGTCAAATTCGGTGAACAGACGGCTGATGTAATCCTTGGTATAAGGACGCAGCGGGTGGCGGGCGACTTGTGAGATCTGCCAGGCTCCCAGTTCGGAAAACAGTTTACGAGTCAGCTCTTCGTTCTTCTTCTCCAGACGGGAAATCTCTTCGGAGAGATCCACGTTGCTTCCCACGCTGCTGCTGACATGCTTTAGCTCATCAATTTGCGCCAGCAGTTCGGCAATAGGTTGTTCAAATTCGAGAAAATTGAGATTCATAGTGTTATCCGAAATCGCTACTCAAAAATCAGGTCGACACTCTGCTTGCCCAACAGCATGCGGAGTTCGTCCAGTAGTTGATCGGTGGGCGTGACCCGCCATTCTGTACCCAGTTGTAAAGACGCCTGGACGCCGGTTTTGCGGTAGCATACCTGAACCGGACAAATACCGGCACGATGCGGTTGCATAATTTCAGCAAAACGCTGGAAAAAACGCCCATCTATCTGTTCATGGTGTAGCTGTAACCTAATACCACGCGCATAACGTGCCCGCGCGTCGGCAATCTCCATGACTTCACGGGCGGACATTTTAAGCCCACCGGAGAAGTCGTCAAAGCTGACCTGTCCGGTCACAACCAGGATCCGGTCCTTTTCCAGCAAGCTTTCATAGCGCTCTAGCGCCTCGCTGAACAGGGTGACATCCAGGCGGCCGGACTTGTCATCCAGCGTCAATATGCCCATCTTGTTGCCACGCTTGGTGATGAGCACGCGTGCCGCAATCACGAGACCGGCCACCGTCGTCACCTTGTCCCGCTCGGTGGCATGCACCTCGCTGAGCCGGCCGCTGACATAGTGTCGTAACTCGCCCAGATACTGGTTGATCGGATGCCCGGTCAGGTAGAGTCCGAGTGTCTCGCGTTCCCCCTCCAGCCATACCTTGTCTGGCCACTCGGGAACATCGGCAAAGCTCGGCGGCGGCAACACGGCATCGTCGCCACCAAACAGATCGCCGAACAGGTCATCCTGTCCCCGCGCCTGGTCTTTGGCTTTTTGCTCCGCGGCTTTCATCGCCTCTTCCAGGCTGGCCGCCAACGCCGCCCGGTGTGGCCCCAGACGGTCCAGGGCGCCGGCTTGAATCAACTTTTCCATCACCCGCTTGTTCAAGCGCTTGATGTCCACGCGATTACAGAAGTCAAACAGATCGCGGAACGGGCCGCCGGCGTTACGCGCCTCGATGATCGCCTCGATGGGCCCCTCACCTACGCCCTTTACCGCACCGATGCCATACACAATATGACCGCGTTCATTAACGGTAAATCGGTATTGCCCGGTGTTGACGTCCGGCGGGATGATCGTCAGCTTCATGTTCTGACACTCATCGACCAGCGTCACTATCTTGTCGGTGTTATCCATATCCGCCGTCATCACTGCCGCCATGAACTCGGCCGGATAGTGGGTTTTCAACCATAGCGTCTGATAGGACACCAGCGCATAGGCCGCCGAGTGCGATTTATTGAAGCCATAACCGGCGAATTTCTCCACCAGGTCGAAAATCTTCATCGCCAGCTCGCCATCCACGCCGTTGTTGATGGCGCCCTGCTCGAATGTCGCCCGCTGTTTGGCCATCTCCTCGGGTTTTTTCTTACCCATGGCCCGGCGCAGCATGTCCGCGCCCCCCAGCGTGTAGCCGGAGAGCGTCTGGGCGATCTGCATGACCTGTTCCTGGTACAGGATGATGCCGTAGGTTGGATCCAGGATCGGCTTCAGCGAGATGTGCTGCCAGGTGGAATCCGGGTAGGAGATCGCCTCACGGCCATGCTTACGGTCGATGAAGTTATCGACCATCCCGGACTGCAGCGGCCCCGGTCGAAACAGTGCCACCAGCGCGATCATGTCTTCGAAACAGTCGGGCTTCAGACGCTTGATCAGGTCCTTCATGCCTCGGGATTCCAACTGGAAAACCGCAGTGGTTTGGCAGGCCAGCAAGGTCTTGAACGAGGCGGTATCATCCAGCGGAATCGCCTCAATACGCACCGCCTCCTGGCCTGTCGCCTGCACACGCGGGTTGATCATCTCCAGAGCCCACTGGATGATGGTCAGCGTACGCAGTCCCAGGAAGTCGAATTTAACCAGACCGGCGTACTCGACATCGTTCTTGTCAAATTGCGTGACTGGATTGGCCCCTTCACTGTCGCAGTACAGCGGCGCGAAGTCGGTAATCTTGGTGGGCGCGATCACCACGCCCCCCGCATGCTTGCCGGCGTTGCGGGTCACCCCTTCCAATTTGCGCGCCATGTCAATCAGCGCCTTGACCTCTTCATCCTGCTCGTACAGCTCCGGCAGCTTGGGCTCAGCTTCAAAGGCCTTGGCCAGCGTCATGCCCGGATCCGGCGGCACCAGCTTGGAGATGCGATCACAGAAGCTGTAGGAGTGCCCCAGCACCCGGCCAACATCTCGGATCGCCGCCTTGGCTGCCATGGTACCGAAGGTGATAATCTGCGAAACCGCCTCACGGCCGTACATGTCGGCGACGTGTTCAATCACCTCATCGCGGCGATCCATGCAGAAGTCGACGTCAAAGTCCGGCATCGACACCCGTTCCGGGTTGAGGAAACGTTCGAACAGCAGATCGAATTCAAGAGGGTCAAGGTCGGTAATTTTCAACGCATAGGCTACCAGCGAGCCGGCACCGGAACCCCGCCCCGGTCCGACCGGAATATTGTTGTCCTTCGACCACTGGATAAACTCCATCACGATGAGGAAGTAGCCAGGGAAGCCCATCTGATTGATGACCTTCAGCTCGATATCCAGACGCTCATCGTATTCAGGGCGGCGCTCAGCGCGAACTGCCGGATCCGGAAACAGGAATGCCAGCCGCTCTTCCAAACCTTCGCGCGAACGCATCACGAGGTAATCCTCGGTGCTCATCTCGCCAGTCGGGAATTTAGGCAGAAAATACTCACCGAGCCGGACGGTGACATTACAACGCTTGGCGATCTCCACCGTATTGCTGATCGCCTCTGGCAGGTCGGCAAACAGCGCCACCATCTGTTCCTGTGATTTCAGGTATTGCTGCGGGCTGTAACGCTTCGGGCGCCGCGTGTCATCCAGCGTAAAACCGTCGTGGATGGCGACCCGAATCTCGTGGGCGTCGAAGTCTTCCTCATTGAGAAACACCACCTCATTGGTGGCCACCACGGGCAACTGCTGTTGCTGCGCCAGGTTGACAGCCATACGCAGATAGCTCTCTTCGTCCTGGCGCCCGGTGCGCAACAGCTCCAGGTAATAGCGATCGGCGAAATGCTGTTGATAGAACGCCACACAGCGCGCGACCATGGCTTCATTGCCCTTGAGCAGAAAACGGCCAACATCCCCTTCCCGCCCACCGGATAACAGAATCAGCCCCGCATTCAACTCGCCCAGCCAGTCGCGGTCGACCACAGGCCGCTCCTGAACATGTCCACGCAGATAGGCGCGGGAAATGAGCTGCACCAGGTTTTGTTGGCCGTCATTGTCCATCGCCAGCGCCGTCAGGCGGAACAACTCGTCCCCCAGCTCCTCGCTACACACCCAGAGATCGGCGCCGATCACGGGCTTGATACCCTTGCCGTGGGCATCGCCATAGAAGCGGACCAGACCACACTGGTTCATCTGGTCGGTCAGCGCCATCGCTGCCATACCATGTTCCGCCGCACGCCCGACCAAGGGTTTGACCTTCTGCAGGCCATCAACCATCGAGAAATCAGAATGCACTCGCAGGTGAACGAAACGTGGCTCGGCCATGTCTGGCTCCAGTCAGTGGGCGTGAAAATCAGGAGGATTCGCCAAGGCCCAGGGCCTCGCGAACCGGACGAAAACTGCGTCTATGATACTCGGTCACGCCAAATTGTTGCAGGCGAGCCAAATGTTCGGCCGTAGGATAGCCCTTATGGCGGGCAAAGCCGTAATCGGGGAAGCGGGCATCCAGCTCGGCCATCTCGCGGTCGCGGGTGACCTTGGCCAGAATCGACGCAGCACTGATCTCTGCCACCAGCGCATCCCCTTTGACCACGGCCAGCGCTGGCAGGCCAAAATCCGGCGTGCGGTTGCCATCGACCAGTACCCAGCCGGGAGCAAGGCTTAACCCGGCCACGGCGCGCTGCATCGCCAGCAGGGTGGCATGCAGGATATTCAGCGTATCAATTTCGGCAGGGGAACAACGGCCGATCGCATACGCCAGTGCCTTGTCGAGAATCTCGTCATACAAACTCAAACGACGCTTTTCCGAGAGTTTTTTGGAATCCGCCAGCCCGGCGATGGGCCGGGCCGGGTCGAGAATGACGGCAGCGGTAACGACATCCCCCACCAGAGGGCCTCGTCCCACCTCATCCACACCGGCTACGCGGATTCGTGTGACATCGCATGGATAGACAAACGAACTCATCGATCAGACACCAATTCTAGGACCGCCTCGGCGGCCTGCTTGTCCGCATTACAGCGGATCAGTTGATGCAAGCGCGTAAATTCCGCCAGCAGCTCGGTGTTATCGCCGGTAAGCAGCGGCAGCAGCGCGTCGGCCAGTTGGGTTGCCGTGCAGTCGTCCTGAATCAACTCAGGAACCAAATGCCGGCCAGCCAGCAGATTGGGTAGCGCAAAGGTGCGAATAGTGACCAGGCGCTCGGCCAACCAGTAAGTAAATGGTTTGACGCGATAGGCGACGACCATAGGCCGCTTGACCAGCATGGCCTCCAAGGTAGCAGTGCCTGATGCGAGCAAAATGGCTGATGAAGCCGCCATCGCATCTCGAGCCTGACCATCAAACAAGGTTATTGGCAGGTCGGGAGCGACCGTCGCCAATATAGCCTCAAACTGAGCCCGACGCCGTGCATTGACCAGCGGAACTATGTAGCGTAAGGCCGGGTCGGTCGCTTGCAGAAGGCGGCAAGTCTCAAGAAACACCGGAGCCAGCATCTCGATCTCGGCCTGGCGACTTCCAGGCAAGACCGCCAGATAGCGCTGTGCTGAGTCCAGCCCCAAACGCTGACACGCAGCCTGGCGATCGCTGATCAACGGAATGGCGTCAGCCATGGTGTGGCCCACAAAGCGACAAGGCGCCTGATACTGGTCGTAGAATGCTTTTTCAAAGGGTAGAAAGGCGAGCACCAGATCGGTCGCCGCCTTGATCTTGTGAATACGCGACTGACGCCATGCCCAGACTGACGGGCTGACATAATGCACGGTGCGGATACCGGAACGCTTAAGCTTCGCCTCGACACCCAGGTTGAAATCCGGTGCATCAACGCCAATGTATAAATCCGGTGGATCCTGACGTAAATGACGTATCAACTGGCGGCGTACCGCCAGCAGGCGTGGCAGACGGCCCAGGACTTCAACCAGTCCCATCACCGCCAGCTCTTCCATCTCGAACAGGCTGGTGATCCCTTCGGCTTGCATCTGCGGACCGGCAATGCCGATGAACTGCACGTCTGGTCGCAACGCCTTCAGCTCACGCATCAGACCGGCAGCAAGAATGTCGCCGGAGACTTCTCCGGCGACAATGGCAACGCGCAGTGGGCGTGGTGACAGCGCAGCGTGCATCAACGAACTATGCCGCGCTCGTTTTGCTTGAGGAAGTCCACAAAAGGCACTACTGCCGCTTCCTGACTAGCCAGTTGCTCCAGCTCCACCAGCGCCTCTTCGACTGTCAGACTTTGGCGGTAGAGGATCTTGTAGGCTTTCTTGACGGCCGAGATGGCTTCTGGCGTAAAGCCACGGCGCTTCAGACCTTCGCTATTCACACCAAATGGCTTGGCATAATGACCTGCCGCCATCACATACGGCGGAACATCCTTGTTCAGTGCCGCCATACCCGCGACAAAGGCATGGGAACCGACACGACCGAACTGGTGAATCGCCGACAAGCCGCCGAAGATGACCCAGTCACCGATATGAACATGACCTGCCAGCGTGGCATTGTTGGCCAGAATGCAATCATCACCGATGATGCAGTCATGAGCGACATGCACATTCACCATCAGCAGATTACGGCTGCCGACCTTGGTCAGCGCCTGATCCTGGACAGTACCACGGTGCAATGTGCAGTGCTCGCGAATGACATTGTTATCGCCAATTTCGAGGGACGTGCGCTCACCTTTGTACTTTTTGTCCTGGCAGTCTTCGCCAATTGAACAGAAAGAGTAAATCTTGTTTCCCTGCCCGATGCGGGTGGGGCCCTTCATCACGACATGGGAACCCACCGTGGTTCCCTCGCCGATCTCCACTTCGGCTCCAACCACCGTCCAGGGGCCAATTTCTACATTGGCACCGATCACCGCATCGGCATGGATAATGGCAGTTTCATGAATCACAGCGCTTGGATGAATCACAATATCAGCTCTCGCGTTTGGCACACATCAGCTCGGCAGTACAAACCACCTCACCATCGACAGAAGCAACGCCGGTAAACTTGGCAATTCCACGACGCTCTTTTAGAAACTCGACGTCCAGCACCAGTTGATCTCCCGGCACTACAGGACGTTTGAAGCGAGCATTGTCGATGGCCGCAAAATAATACAATTCATTGGGGCCCGGTTTGCCCACCATCCGGAACGCCAGAATACCAGTGGCTTGAGCCATTGCTTCGAGAATCAGCACACCTGGCAACACCGGCTTCTGCGGGAAATGGCCCTGAAAGAACGGCTCGTTGAAAGAGACGTTCTTGATGCCGCGCAGAACCTTGCGCTCTTCGCTGATTTCATAGTTGACCACACGATCTACCAGCAAAAATGGGTAGCGATGTGGCAGCAGATCCAGAATCTCCTGGATATCGAGTTGGTTAAGTTCGTTGCTCAAACCTGTATCCTTAAATTACTTATTGTTCGCGCTCTTGCAGCAATCGCTCGAGCTTGGCCAGGCGTTTGTGCATATCGTCGATATGCATCACGCGGGCTGCTACCTTGCGCCACTCCTTATTGCTCTGGGCTGGGATGCCAGAGGAGTAGAGGCCTGGTTCCGTAATGGATCGCATCACCATCGCCATACCGGTGATAGTGACCTGGTCACATACCTGGATGTGCCCATTAAAGACAGATGCGCCGCCAATGATACAGTATTTGCCGATTTTGGTGCTACCAGCCATCACTGTGGCCCCCGCAATCGCGGTGCCGTATCCGATTTCGACGTTATGCGCTATCTGGCACTGATTATCGATAATCACATTATCGGCAATCAGGGTGTCATCAATGGCACCACGATCAATCGTGGTCGAGGCACCGATCTCGACTCGGTTTCCGATCGATACCCCACCCAGTTGCGGAATTTTAACCCATTCGCCACGCTGGTTTGCATAACCAAAGCCATCTGAACCGATCACCGCACCGGACTGCACGAGGCAATCAGTACCCATACGAACATTATGGTATAGGGTGACATTAGCCCATAACCGACTGCGATCGCCGATGCGGCTCGCTTTGCCGACAAAGCAACCCGCCCCGATCACGACACCGTCACCCAGCACCACGCCCGACTCGATGACGCTATTGGCGCCGATCGCGACGTTCTGGCCCAGTACGACATCGTCGGCCACCACGGCTGACGGGTGAATTCCGGCACTAGCCGGAGCCGGCGTAGTATCCAGCAACTGGGCTGTACGCGCAAAACCAACGTAGGGATCCGCCACCACCAGTGCATTGGTACGGCAAGCCGCCAGATCTGCAGCCTTGACCAGCACGGCACTGGCACCTGTCGTCTCAAGGAATGTCCGGTATTTGCTATCAGACAGGAAACTGATCTCTCCTGGCTGTGCCGTTTCCAGATTGGCAACCCGCGAGACTTCTACATTGGCATCGCCATGCAACTCCGCGCCCAATTGCGCGGCCAGTTGTCCTAATGTCACCACCATTGATTACTTACTCTTGCTAACTTGCTGAATGATCTGGGAAGAGATATCCAGCTTGTCGCTACCAAATACAACGGCATTACCATTGATAACCAGATCGTAGCCCTGAGACTTGGCAACGCTATCGATGGCATCCTGAATTTTGTCCAGCACCTTCTTCTGCTCTTCGCCATAACGACGACGTTGATCCTCTTGCAGCGCCTGCCCCTTCAGATTGAAGTCAGCCTGCATCTCGGCCAGTTTACGCTGCATCTTGGTCCGCTCGTCCGCGCTCATGAAGGCTTCGTCCTTCTTTAGCTTGGCGGCCAAGGCTTCACCTTCGCTCTCCAGACGCTTCATTTCACTGATACGTGACGCAAACTCAGACTTGAGTTTGTCTTCGATCGCCTTGGCTTGCGGGATCTCGTGCATGATGCGCGGCACGTTAATCACAGCGATCTTGGTCTCGGCAGCAGCAGAAACAGAGAAACCGGTTGCCATCAGACCCAGTGCCAGCGTGGCAGCTTGAAAAACCTTATTCAATTTGAACTCCTTAACCTAAAACCCATTACTTATCAGAACGTACGACCGATGTTGAAGTTGAACACTTCGGTCTTATCACCGGGTTGTTCCTTGATCGGTTTGGCAAACGAAACTGCCAGAGGGCCGAGTGGCGACAACCATTGCAACGCTACCCCGACAGATGACCGGTACTTGGCCGGATCGGAGTAATCGTAAAATTTGTCACAGGATGAACTGCAACTTGCGTAATCACTGGGGTTGAATGTCGTATCCCAGACATTACCGATATCGAAGAATATCGATGTCCGCAGCTGGTTACGATAAGTCTCCGAGGCAAACGGTGTCGGTACGATAAATTCGAAGCTGGCCACCGCCATGGCATTGCCACCCACAGATTGATCGGTTGCCGTGACCGTATCGTTACCCTGGTAGTTATACAGATACAAAGCCTTGGGACCGACGGTATTACTACGGAAGCCACGCAGCCATTCGCTACCACCGGCATAGTAGTTTTCAAAGAACGGCAGTACCTGGTTGTAACCGTCCACTTCGCCATAGCCAGCACCATATGCCAGCTTCATTCGACCGAGGAGGACCCAGCTATGTTCCTTATCCAGCGGATAATAGTGGCTATCGTCGAAACTCACCTTATAGAACTGCAGATCCGATCCTGGAACCGTAACCTTGCCGGTCAACTGCTGACGATTGCCCTCGGTGGCGAACATGCCCTTATTCAGGTCATTACGAATCCAGCTGGTAGTGAAGTCGTATTTGTTGAATACCACCCGCCCTTGACTATCGCGGTTTCCGGCATAGATCTCCCAGAACTTGCGGATTTGGGCATAGGCCTGCAACTGCGAGAGTTTGTTGTTTTCGTAACCGACACCAAACTCGAGACGGTTAATCTCATTGAAGGGATAACCGAACGTGGCTCGGGCACCAATGGTCTCGTTGTTGTAATCGACGAGGTTGGCATTACCCGCTTCAAACTGGGTGTAATACACCCGGCCACCCAAGCTGACGCCATCCAGCGTGAAGTAGGGATCGGTGTAACTGACATCAAAGGTCTTGCTGTAATCGTTCATGTTGAACGTAAATGCACCCTTGTTGCCGGAGCCGAGGAAGTTGTCCTGCGACAGACCAAACTGGAAGCTGACGCCGGAGGAGGTTCCATAGCCGACGCCACCGGTAATAGAGCCCGCGGCCTGTTCTTTAACTTTGACATCCAGATCGACCTGATCTTCACTGCCCGGCAGACGCCGAGGCTGAATCTCAACGGTTTCGAAGAAGCCTAGCCGGTTCAGACGCGTTTTCGAACTCTCTACCTGCTCATTCGACAGCCAGGTGCCTTCCATTTGGCGCATTTCACGACGCAACACCTCGTCACGCGTTTGCTGGTTGCCTTGCACCGTGATATTGCGAACATAAATACGTGGGCCGGGAGCCACATTGATATTCAGCACCACCTCTTTTTTCTGATCATCGATCGACGGGTAGGTCGTGACCTGCGGATAGGCATAGCCGAATTTACCCAGATACTTGGAGATACTCTCTTCTGCGTTCGTCACATTGGCCGCCGAATAGAGCTCGCCCGGGGCAATCGCGACCAGCTTTTTCATATCCGCATCACGGCCCAGCAGATCACCCTTCAGGTTGACGCCTGCGACCTTGTACTGCTCGCCTTCACTGACATTAATCGTAATGTAGAGGCCCTTACGATCTGGCGTCATTTCAACCTGTGTAGAGTCGACCTTAAAACGCAGATAACCGCGATTCATGTAGTAAGAGCGCAGCGTTTCGAGGTCACCGGCCAGCTTTTGTTTCTGGTATTTCTTGTCAGCGACCACGTTCCACCACGGTACATCATCACGCAGCGAGAGCTGGGCGATCAACCGCTCCTCATTGAATACCTTGTTGCCGACAATGTTGATCTGCTGAATTTTGGCCGAGACACCTTCGATGAAATTGAGCTTCAGGTCGACACGATTACGCGGCAACGGCGTAACAATTGCCTGGACCTTGGCTGAATACTTGCCGACGCCATAGTAGAAATCTTCAAGATTCTTCTCGAGCGAGCGGAGCACGGTCCGATCCAGCGGCTCGCCGACACGGACACCGGAAGCCTCAATAGACTCTTTCAGTTGCTCTTCTTTGATATCCTTGTTGCCGACGAATTCGATATTACTGATCGTCGGACGCTCGCGAACCGTGACAACCAGAGCATCGCCGTCGCGAGTCAACTGGATATCCTCAAAGTTCCCAGAGGAATAGAGCTTCTTGATGGCGTTGGCCACAGCATTGCCGTCAACGGTGTCTCCGACGCGAACAGGCAAATTCAGGAGAGCCGCACCCAGGGTGACCCGCTGCAGCCCTTCGACACGGATATCTTTGACGACGAAGCCGTCAGTGACGGGTTCCGCCCCGTTGGCCACCAGGCTAACGCTCAGAAGGCATGAGGCGACAAGCGCTTTTCTTACTGCCATGTTGTTCTCGTATGTCCTAGTTGCAATGCCTCTTAGAGGCGCACAAAGTCATTAAACAGCGCAATTCCCATCAAACAGACCAGAACAGCTGCGCCAAATTTGAATGCATATTCCTGAAAACGCTCCGGTACCGGCTTACCTCGGATGGCCTCGGCCACAAAGAACATCAGGTGGCCGCCATCGAGCACGGGCAACGGAAACAGGTTGATAATGCCCAGATTAATACTGACCAACCCTAAAAATCCGAGGAAGTATACCAGACCAAAACTGGCTGTGCTTCCTGCCCCTTTCGCAATTGAGATCGGACCGCTCAGATTGTCCAGCGAAACGACCCCCGTGAACAGCTTGCTAACCATGTCCAAGGTTAGCCCCATGACATCCACGGTTTTCTTGACCGCCATGCTGACAGCTTCAAGCGGGCCATACTGCAACTCGATGCGATAACGATCGTCCAGCGGCTTGACGCGAGGCGCCAGCCCGACGTAACCGACGACCTTATCGCCGGCATCCCGCGAGGCCGGGGTCAAATCCGTCTGTTGCAACTGCCCGGCACGCCGGTAGACCAAGTGCAGAGTGACATCAGGCGATAACTGCACCTGCGTCACGAACTGCTGCCAGGTTTTAAGCTCAATGCCATCCAGCGAAACGAGTTCATCATCGACCATCAAACCAGCCTGCTCGGCACTGCCCTTCGGTACCAGTTGACCGACTTGCAGCAACACTTCCGGCATCACAGGCTCGATGCCCAGCCCGATAAAGGGCGCCTGTTCTTCCTTGCCGTTCAGGGTCCAGCCATGCAACTGCAATCGCTTCTGTTCCGGTTGCTCGCCGGCGGCCTGGACGGTAATGGTCACATCAGGCTTGCCAATCTGCCGTACCAGTTGGTAGGTCACCCCTTCCCAATCCAGCGTCTGCTGTCCATCCACAGCGACAATTTCCATGCCATCAAGCAAGCCCGATTGTGCCGCCAAACTGCCGGGCTGGACAGTGCCAATCACAGGTTTCACACTCGGCACTCCGAGCAGAAACATCAACCAGAACACCAGAAGAGCAAACACGAAGTTCGCGCAGGGGCCAGCTGCAACAATGGCAAACCGGCGCCAAACTGACTGCGTATTGAACGCTTGATGGCGACGCGCTTCCGGCACGCTTTCTACGCGCTCATCCAGCATCTTCACATAGCCGCCAAGCGGAATCAGCGACAGCGAAAAGTCGGTACCATGGCGATCTCGCCAGCTGAAGAGCACCTTGCCAAAGCCCAAAGAAAAGCGTTGTACGAATACACCGCAGCGTCTTGCCACCCAGAAATGGCCCCACTCATGGACCGCAATCAGAATCGCCAACGCCACCACAAAGGACAGCAGGTTCCAGACAATGGCTGTCATCAGATCTCCTGTAAATATCGCAATGCAAGACGTCGAGCCTCGCTATCGAGTTCCAGAATAGTATCCAGATCCGGTGTCGAACGTGAAGACAATTGCTCAACAACCCGATAACAGAGCTGGTGAATGTCGGTAAATCTTATCCGTTCATCGAGGAAGGCCGCTACCGCCAGCTCATTGGCCGCATTCAGCGCCGTCGTCGCCGCTTGGCCGGCCCAGCAGGCATCGATGGCCAACTTCAGGCATGGGTATCGTTGGTAATCGGGCTGCAGGAATGTCAGTTCGCCCTGGCTGAAGAAATCCAGCGCCTCGACACCCGACGCTATCCGCTGTGGATAGGCCAGCGCATGTGCAATCGGTGTGCGCATATCGGGACGGCCCATTTGTGCCAGAACCGACCCATCTTGATATTGCACCATCGAATGAATCACGGATTGCGGATGAATAATGACCTGTATCTGACTGTCTGCGGCATTGAACAGCCATTTGGCCTCAATGAATTCCAGCCCTTTGTTCATCATGGTGGCCGAGTCGACAGATATTTTACGCCCCATGCTCCAGTTTGGATGAGCAATGGCCTGCGCCGGTGTGACGGAGGAGAGCATATCGAGCGGGCTGAAGCGGAAAGGGCCCCCCGAACCGGTCAGCAGTATCTTGTGTATCCCGGCCGCAGCCAGATCACAATGCCCTAACTCGGCTTGTACGGACTCAGGAAGACACTGAAAAATGGCATTATGTTCGCTATCAACAGGTAGAATGCAGGCACCATGCTCGCGAGCAGCCTGCATGAACAGCGCCCCCGACATCACCAGCGACTCCTTGTTCGCCAGCAAGACTCGCTTTCCCGCCTTGATCGCGGCCATCGACGGCAGCAGGCCAGCAGCGCCGACGATAGCCGCCATCACGGTGTCGACCTCATGCAGACGAGCCACTTCGCACACGGCTTGCGGGCCACTGAGTACATCAATCGCGACGTTATGCTCGGCTAATGCCAGGCGTAAACTGACTGCTGCCTCTTCCTGAACCAGAACGGCATAACGCGGCTGGAACTCCAGGCAATCTGCCAGCATACGCTCGGCATCCGAATGTGCAGCCAGGGCAACCACCTGAATATGCTCCCGGTGCCGACGGACAACATCCAGAGTGCTGCGACCAATTGAGCCGGTCGCCCCCAGAATAGTCAGATGCATCATGATGAGACCCTTAGCTCAGCAGCAGATAGCTGATAACAAATACCGGCAAGGCTGCGGTCAGGCTGTCGATCCGGTCTAGTACGCCGCCATGCCCCGGCAACAAGGAACCGGAATCCTTGAGACCCGCTTCTCGCTTGAACAGGCTTTCAGCCAGATCCCCAAGTACCGAGGCCAGCACCGCCAATACCGCACTGACAATAACAGCCAGACGATTCTCGTCCGCAGTCAAGAATCCGTATGCGGTGATCGCCGCAACGGCAGTGGCGAGTACCAGCCCACCCAGCAACCCCTCTATGGTCTTCTTCGGGCTCACGGCAGGCATCAGCTTGTGCCGACCCAATGCCCGCCCGCAGAAATAAGCGCCGGAATCGGCACACCAGACCAACAACATCACGAAAAACAGCGCCCAACCGCCATACTGGGTGTCTTGCGCATATTGGTAACTTCGAAGCAGCAGCATAGCCCAGAAGAAGGGCAGCAGAGTCAGCAAACCGAATCCAGCTTTCAACCAGCGGCTCGTACGCCAACAGCTGGCGCTCCTGGGATAACGGACCACCATCCACACAGCAAACAGCCACCAGAGGGCACCGGCTACCAGTATGCCCTCCACCCAGACAGGAATGGACATGGATAGTAAATGCGACGTTGGCGCCAGGAACAGCGTCACCGCCAGAACGCCACCCATTGGCAACGCTAACCAGGAGGGCTGTTCTGGCCAAACGAAACGCCCCCACTCCCGGCTGGCCAACAGGCAGATCAGAACCGCACCCAAAGTGAAATAATCAAACGGCAGAAAAAACATCCAGCCCACGGCCAGCGGGATCAGGATCAAGGCAGTTAGCAGGCGTTGTTTGAGCAAATGAACCTCGATAGTCAGTCCGATTGCGCCAACAGCGCACGGATTTGTTCACCAGTACAACCAAAACGACGCTCCCGGCTAGCAAAAGAGGCAATGGCATCACTAAACGCCACCTCATCAAAATCGGGCCAGAGCACAGAGGTAAAATAGAGTTCGGCATACGCCATTTGCCACAACAGAAAATTACTGATGCGGTGGTCACCGCCGGTACGGATCAACAAGTCGACATCCGGCTGTCCGGCAGTAGTCAGCTGGCCGCAGATCATCTCCTCGTCCAGTTGCTCTGGAACAAGAAGCCCCTGCTGAACATCCTTGGCGAGCCGTTGCATCGCCTGCAGCAGATCCCAGCGGCCACCATAGTTGGCAGCGACATTCAATACCAAACCGGTATTGTCGGCCGTCATCGCTTCGGCGTCGGCTACTTTTTTCTGCAAGCGCTCACTGAAACGACTCCGTTCCCCAATGACACGCAAACGGATATTGCTCTTATGCAATTTTTTGACTTCAGACCCCAGCACATGGATAAACAACTCCATCAGGGCCGAAACTTCAGATTCCGGACGGCGCCAGTTCTCACTGGAAAAGGCAAACAAAGTCAGCGCTTCGATACCAAGACGTGACGCAAACGAAACCGCATCACGAACTGCCTGCACACCTGCCTTGTGACCGAAGACGCGCATCTTTCCCCGCTGCTGTGCCCAGCGGCCATTGCCATCCATGATGATGGCGACATGTCGGGGCAGACCCTGATTCGGCAATTCGGCAAGGGGGGGGGCTAGCGACATGCATCACTCCTGTAAATAGAAAAGCGCCGTGCAGCAAGCCGCACGGCGCCGGTACTATACCTGATGTGACAATCAGATTTCCATCAGCTCTTTTTCCTTCGCCGCCAACAGATCATCGACCTGCTTGACGAAAGTATCCGTCAGCTTCTGGATCTCTTCCTGAGCACGACGGTCGTCATCCTCGGAGATGTCCTTGTCCTTCAGCAACGCCTTCAGATCCGCGTTGCAATCGCGGCGCACGTTTCGTACGGCAACCCGGGATTGCTCGGCTTCAGCCCGCACCAGCTTGATAAGATCTTTGCGGCGCTCTTCGGTCAACGGCGGCAACGGCACACGAATAGTGGCGCCGGCAGATGACGGATTCAGCCCCAGATCCGACGTCATGATTGCTTTCTCAACCGCCTGAATCATGGAACGATCAAAGACGGTAACAGCCAGAGTGCGCGCGTCTTCTGCGGTCACGTTCGCCACCTGGCGCAGCGGCGTCGCTGAACCGTAATATTCTACCGTGATACCATCCAGCAGGGCTGGTTGAGCACGACCAGTACGAATCTTTGACATCTGGCTCTTCAGCGCCTCGATGCTCTTGCTCATGCGCTCTTTGGCGTCTTGCTTAATCTCGTTGATCACCTTGTCATCCTTCTTCGCTCTTGGGTGGCGAGCCAAATAGTAGCGTCGCCCTCCTGACATGTGAATGCGTTACTTGTTCTTGTGATGAATCAGAGTACCTTCCTGCTCGCCCATGATAACGCGACGCAGGGCACCAGGCTTGTTCATATTGAATACACGGATCGGCAAATTGTGATCGCGAGCCAGCGTGAAAGCCGCCAGGTCCATAACCTTCAGTTCTTTATCCAGGACATCACTGTAATCGAGCTCGGTATAGAGTTCGGCATCCGGGTTCTTCACCGGGTCATCTGAATAAACACCGTCAACCTTCGTCGCCTTGAGTACACAATCGGCTTCGATTTCAATCCCGCGCAGGCAAGCCGCGGAATCAGTGGTGAAGAACGGGTTACCGGTACCAGCCGCGAAAATCACGACTTTACCGGCACGCAATTGGCTGATCCCTTCTGCCCAGCTGTAGGAATCACAGATCCCCTGCAGGCTGATCGCAGACATCAGGCGCGCATTCACATAGGCACGATGCAGGGCATCCCGCATGGCCAGACCATTCATCACGGTGGCCAGCATACCCATGTGATCACCCACCACACGGTTCATGCCGGCCTTGGCCAGTCCTGCACCGCGGAACAGGTTACCTCCGCCGATGACCAGACCGACTTGTACGCCAAGCTCTACCAGCTCTTTGATCTCCTGTGCCATGCGATCCAGCACAGCCGGGTCGATGCCGAAGCCTTCATCACCTTGCAAAGCCTCACCACTGAGTTTCAGCAGAATTCGTCTGTAAGCAGCTTTAGGATTGGTACTCATCTTTTCTTCCTGGTCATAGAAAGACCGCGACATAGGTCGCGGTCTGGATTGGCGCCGGGTTTATCTTAACCCAGTATCAGTTCTTCATGGCAGCAATTTGCGCCTGAACTTCGGCGGCGAAATCAGTTTCCTGCTTCTCGATACCTTCACCTACTTCGTAGCGAACGAACTCGAGAACATCGGCACCTTCCTTCTTCAGCAGGTCGGCAACCAGAACTGACGGATCCTTGACGAACGGCTGACCGGTCAGAGAGATTTCGCCAGTGAACTTCTTCATGCGGCCTTCAACCATCTTCTCGGCGATGTCTTTCGGCTTGCCTGAGTTAATGGCGATTTCAACCTGGATCTCACGTTCCTTGGCCACCACTTCGGCAGAAACGTCTTCCGGCTTGACGAATTGCGGGTTGTTAGCCGCAACGTGCATGGCCAGATCCTTTGCCAGCTCGGCGTTACCGCCTTGCAGCTTGGTGATAACACCAATGCGGCCACTGTGAATGTAGGTACCCAGGTTCTCGCCTTCGACGACGATGATGCGACGCAGGTTCATGTTTTCGCCAATCTTGGCGATCATGTTGTTCAGCGTGACTTCAACGCTTTCGCCGTTTTCGTACTCGGCAGCCTTCAGATCTTCCAGCGTGGTGATCTTGTTAGCAATAGCCAGACCAACCACCTTGTCACCAAATGCACGGAAACCGACATCCTTGGCAACAAAGTCAGTTTCACAGTTCAGTTCGATCATCACTGCGGTGTTGCCTTCGGCACGTGCCAGAATCACACCTTCAGCAGCGATACGGCCAGCCTTCTTGGCAGCCTTGGCTTGACCTGACTTACGCATGTTCTCAATGGCCAGCTCGATATCACCATTGGCTTCAGTCAGGGCCTTTTTGCAATCCATCATGCCCGCGCCGGTACGTTCGCGCAGTTCTTTAACCAGAGCGGCGGAAATGTTTGACATGTCCTCTATCCTCGGTCCGAGTGTTTTGTATAAAAAAACAGGGGTCTCATTGGACCCCTGCTAACCAATTACAACGGGTTAATAAGGGTAAATCGAACAGCGAACTGTCCCTTCCTTATTAGTTGGCTTCAACGAAACCGTCTTGCTCGGCCTGAACGGTGATGTCCAGTTCACGAGCGGCATTGACAGCGCTGGCAACCGCAGACAGGTACAGTTGTACCGCGCGGATAGCGTCGTCGTTACCCGGGATGATGTAGTCAACGCCGTCCGGGTTGGAGTTGGTATCAACGATAGACACAACCGGGATACCCAGGTTGTTGGCTTCCTTGATGGCAATGTGCTCGTGTTCGGCATCGACGACGAACAGAACATCCGGCAGGCCGCCCATGTCCTTGATACCGCCCAGGCTCTTCTCCAGCTTTTCCATTTCGCGAGTGCGCATCAGCGCTTCTTTCTTGGTCAGCTTTTCGAAGGTACCGTCTTGGGCTTGGGTTTCCAGATCTTTCAGACGCTTGATGGACTGACGAACGGTCTTCCAGTTGGTCAGCATGCCGCCCAGCCAGCGATGGTTCACGTAGAACTGATCGCAGCTGCTTGCAGCTTCCTTAACGGCTTCAGAGGCAGCACGCTTGGTGCCAACGAACAGGATCTTGCCCTTCTTGGAAGCGATGTTACCAACGAAGTTCAGAGCATCATCAAACATAGGAACAGTCTTTTCCAGGTTGATGATGTGAACGCCGTTGCGAGCACCGAAGATGAACGGCTTCATCTTGGGGTTCCAGAAACGGGTTTGGTGACCGAAGTGAACGCCGGCTTGCAGCATGTCGCGCATTGAAACTTTTGCCATTTTAAACCTCTGCTTGGGGTTAGGCCTCCACACATCCCGCAAGTCCGACCCATACAGGCACCCCGGAGCGCGTGTCGATGTGTGTGTGTTATTTAAAGGATTAAGGTGAATTGAGCATGACAGAGCATGACTCGGCGCGCTTTATATCACAAAGCGGCCTCCGGCGCCACCTCAGAACAGGGCGCTAAACCATAGAATCCTGGTTTTTGATCCGGATCAGCAAACTGGAACTAAACCGGCCAAGTCGGTACACTTTAAGCTTCGTCTCATTCCTGTTTATCGGCTGTCTTCTCCTCGTGGCGACGACAGCATAATCCATCGAGAGCAAGCCATGTCCGTCGTTCTGAAAACAGCAGAAGAAATCGAGAAGATGCGTGTTGCCGGCCGCCTTGCAGCCGACGTCCTGGAGATGATCGCCCCCCACGTCAAGGCGGGCGTGACCACCGAAGAACTTAACCAGCGCTGCCATGAGTTCATCGTCAACGAACAGCAGGCAATTCCTGCCCCGTTGAATTATCACGGTTTTCCCAAGTCGATCTGCACTTCAGTCAACGAAGTGGTCTGCCACGGCATCCCCAATCACAAAAAATTGCGCGACGGTGACATCATCAACATCGATATCACAGTGATTAAAGATGGCTATCACGGCGATACTTCCCAGATGTTCATTGTTGGAGCGACGACACCCCGCAATCGCAAGTTGTGCGAGGTGGCTCAAGAGAGCCTGTATGCCGCCATTCGTAAAGTTCGCCCGGGAGCCTGCCTGAGCGAAATTGGTGCCACCATTCAGCCGCTCGTCGAACAAGCCGGCTTTTCAGTGGTACGTGATTATTGTGGTCATGGCATCGGCAAGGGCTTCCATGAGGAACCGCAGGTACTGCATTACCGCAACAGCCAGAAGCTGATCCTCAAGCCAGGTATGTGCTTCACCATTGAGCCGATGGTGAATGCGGGGACCTGGCGTTGCAAGGTCGACCGCAAGGATGGCTGGACAGTGACCACCCAGGACAAGCAGCCCTCTGCCCAATACGAGCATATGCTGCTGGTCACCGAAACAGGATGCGAAGTGCTGACACTACGCCACGACGAAACGCTGGAACGTCATATTCACGGATAATGCCAATGGAGCCCGCATGGAACAGCACGGCACCCTGACCTCTTTTCTTCCCACGGATGGGCTGGACATCAATGGCGGGCGCGAAGCGATGGCCCGTTTCCAGGAGTGGTTGCGCGAACAGTTTCTGGCCGGACAACCGGTCGGGGAACTGGTTGCCAGCCGCTCCAGTTTTATCGATCAATTGCTGATTTTGGGTTGGGAGCAGTTTGGCCTGAATCAGCATCCACAACTGGCCTTGGTGGCGGTAGGTGGCTACGGCCGCGGCGAGCTACACCCTCATTCGGATATTGATATCCTGATCCTTAGCCACACAACGCTGCCCGCTGCACTAGGGGAAACCATCGGCGAATACCTGACGTTGTTGTGGGATCTCCGTCTGGAGGTGGGACATGCCGTCCGCTCTGTACAGGAGTGCATAGAGCAAGGGCGCGCTGACATTACCATTGCCACCAACCTGATCGAGAGCCGACTGATTACGGGTTCGGTGCAGACGTTTGCCGATCTGAATCATGCCATCCAACCAGAGCGTTTTTGGCCCAGTGCCGACTTCTTCCGTGCCAAACGCGATGAACAGGTAGCCCGTCACCAACAGTACAAAGACACCGTCTATCTCCTCGAACCCGATCTGAAAAGCAACCCTGGCGGATTACGCGATATCCAGACCTTAGCCTGGGTGGCTCGGCGCCAGTTTGGCGCCACGACCCTGTATGAGATGACGAGTTACGGTTTTTTGAGTCGCAGTGAATACCTCGAACTGCTCGACTGCCAGAATTTCCTGTGGCGGTTGCGCTTTGCCCTGCACATAGCCATCGGTAAAAACGACAACCGCATGCTATTTGATCGACAGCGTGCGGTTGCCGAGTTGTTGGGCTACCCCGGGCAGGGCAACGCGCCGATTGAACAGATGATGAAGCGTTTCTATCAGACGGTGCGACGCATCGCCGAGTTGAATCGCATGTTATTGCAGCTGTTTGATGAAGCCATCCTCGGCAATCAGAGCACGGAAACACTGCTGCTGGATGAACATTTCCTCCTCAGAGGTAACCGGATTGATACCCGCGAGGCAGAACTGTTTCTGCGTTCGCCGGTCTTGATGCTGACCATGTTTATCCAGATCGCCGACCACCCCGAGATTACCGGCATTGCTGCCGGTTGCCTGCGTCAGTTGCGCGAGGCCCGCCGAACCCTGATTTATTCGCTGCAGGAGCTGCCCGAATGCCGGCAGCAATTCATGGCGCTGATCCGCCACCCCAACGGCATGGGATTGCCAATCACCCTGATGCACGAGCACGGCATCCTGGCCGCTTACCTGCCACAATGGAATCAGATTGTCGGTCAGATGCAGTTCGACATGTTCCATGCCTATACGGTCGATGAGCACACCCACCGCCTGTTAAAGAATATCTATCGCTTCCTGTTGCCAACAAACGAGCGAGAACAACCCCTCTTCCGTGAAGTTCACAAACGCCTGCCCAAGGCGGAGTTGCTGCTGCTAGCCGCGCTGTTTCACGACATCGCCAAGGGACGCGGCGGCGATCATTCCGAACTGGGGGCCAGTGAAGCGCTTTATTTCTGCCAACTGCATGGTCTTGACCGTTACGACAGCCGTCTGGTCGCCTGGCTGGTACGCCAGCATCTATTGTTCTCCGTTACCGCACAACGGCGCGATATTTATGATCCGGATGTGGTCAACGACTTTGCCGAAAAAGTTCGTGATGAACAGCATCTGGATTATCTCTACTGTTTGACCGTCGCCGATATCTGCGCCACCAACGACAATTTGTGGAATGACTGGAAAGGCACGCTGTTGCGCGAGTTGTACTTCGCGACGCAAAAGGCACTGCGTCTTGGCCTGGAAAATCCGCCTGATTTGAAATTGAAGATCCGCGAGAACCAACGCAAGGCCCAGGAGATCCTGGCCGCGAACGCCCAACCAGAGCACGCCATTGACACGCTGTGGCAAAACTTCAAGGCGGACTATTTCCTGCGCCACACGCCAGAGCAGATCGCCTGGCATACCCAGCATATTCTGCATCACGACAAGAGCGAACCTCTAGTGCTCTTCGGCCAGCACGCTGCACGTGGAGGCAGTGAACTGTTCATCTATTGTCGGGACATGTCGAATCTGTTTGCCACAGTCGCGGCCATCCTCAGCCACAAGGGGCTGAACATTCACGACGCGCAAATCATGACCTCAAAGGATGGCTATGTCATGGATACGTTTGTCGTGCTGGAGCCCAATGGCGATCCTGTCGATGCCGAGCGCTTGCCGTCGCTGCGCAAAGGACTGACCATTGCCCTGAACAACCCGGCGATGCCGCTACCCAAGCCGCGGCCGCTGTCACGGCGCCATCGCCAGTTTTCCGTTCCGACCCGAATCACCTTTTTGCCAAACAAGGGCGATCGCAAACATACCTTAATCGAGCTAACCGCGTTGGATAGGCCAGGTCTGCTGGCACGTATCGGCGCGGTATTCCAGCAATGCGACCTGACAGTGCATGCCGCCAAGATCACAACCATCGGCGAGCGCGTTGAAGACTTCTTCTCGCTGAGCCGGCCGCAAGGTGCACCGTTGAGCGATATCGATGAACACCAACTAGAAGAAAAATTAGTCGCCGAGTTAAACCCCGACGATGATATGTGATAAAAAGGATTCCGTTTTTTGAAGGGAGACAATCATGACTGAGTTACAACGCCTCATTGAAGAGGCTTATGAGCGCCGCGAGGCCATTACCCCGGTTTCTGTGGACGCCCTGACCCGTCAGGCTATCGAGCAAACCATTGAAATGCTGGATGCAGGCCAACTGCGCGTGGCCGAGAAGCTTGCTGGCGAGTGGGTAGTGCACCAGTGGGTCAAGAAAGCCGTGCTGCTCTATTTCCGCATCAATGAAAATCAGCAACTGGCCGCGCCTGGTACCAACTTCTATGACAAGGTCCCGCTGAAATTTGCCGACTACACCCCGGAACGCTTCAAGCAAGAAGCCATCCGTGTTGTCCCGAATGCCATCGTGCGTAAAGGTGCCTACATCTCCCGCAATGCCGTTTTAATGCCTTCCTATGTCAACATCGGTGGTTATGTCGGTGAAGGTACCATGGTTGACACCTGGGTGACCGTCGGCTCCTGCGCGCAAATCGGCGCCAATGTCCACCTGTCCGGTGGCGTCGGCATCGGCGGCGTACTCGAACCGCTGCAGGCCAATCCGACCATCATCGAAGACAACTGCTTCATTGGCGCGCGCTCTGAAGTGGTTGAAGGTGTGATCGTCGAAGAAGGTTCTGTCATCTCCATGGGCGTCTTCATCGGTCAATCAACCCGGATTTATGATCGTGAAACCGGTGAAATTCACTATGGCCGTGTCCCTGCCGGCTCAGTGGTTGTTTCCGGCTCACTGCCATCCAAGTGCGGTAAGTACAGCTTGTACTGCGCCGTCATCGTCAAGAAGGTTGACGCCAAGACCCGCGCCAAGGTCGGTATCAACGCCCTGCTGCGCAGCATCGACGACTAGTTCGCCAGCCGACACTCGCGGCGCTAGCACAACAAAAAAACCTCCCTTGCGGGAGGTTTTTTTATGCTCGTTCGGGGCAGCAGTGACTCACGACTCTACGGTAATGGCCCTCACCGCACAGGCGGGAGTCCAAGCTGCTTGAGCACCACTCGGCTCGCCTCGGTCACAGCGGATGAGATCACCCTCCCCTGTTCGCCTCGGCAAGACGTGCGGCAGCAAAACAAAAGGGAGGCCGCAGCCTCCCTTCTTTTTATCAGTGAAACAGGGGATTAGTGACCCTTGATCCACTGATCCATATCGGTTTTCAGGTTGTCAGACTTGGTACCGAAGATAGCCTGCACACCAGAGCCGGCGACAACAACGCCCGCGGCACCCAGTTGCTTCAGCTTGGCTTGGTCAACCTTGGCAACATCCTTGACGCCAACGCGCAGACGGGTGATGCACGCGTCCAGAGAAGAGATGTTGTCCTTACCACCGAAGGCGCCAACCAGTTGCTCGGCCATGTAATGCTCAGCCATGTCAGCAACAGTTTCTTCAGCCACTTCGTCTTCACGGCCCGGGGTCTTCAGATCCATGGCGGCGATCACTACGCGGAACACGGTGTAGTAGATTGCGGCATAGCACAGACCGACAACCGGGAACAGCCAGAACTTGTGAGAGTTAGCTGACAGCACGACGAAGTCGATCAGACCGTGGGAGAAGGAGGTACCATGTACCATGCCCAGCATGTTGGTTACAACGAAGGCAGAACCAGCCAGCAGTGCGTGGATTGCGTACAGAACCGGAGCAACGAACAGGAAGGAGAATTCGATCGGTTCGGTGATACCAGTCAGGAAGGAGGTCAGGGCCGCAGAGACCATGATACCACCAACCTTGGCGCGGTTTTCCGGCTTGGCAGCGTGCCACATAGCGATGGCAGCAGCAGGCAGACCGTACATCTTGAACATGTAACCACCAGCCAGCTGACCGAAGTAGCTGTTATCTGCAGTACGTGAAGCTTCAGTAGCAGATTGGTAGCAGGTCAGGATGCCGTGCAGTTCTTGACCAGCGGCATTGACGCAATCACCAGCTTGGAAGAAGAACGGTACGTTCCAGATGTGGTGCAGACCGAACGGAATCAGCGCACGTTCTACGATACCGTAGATACCGAACGCCAGTTCCGGGTTTTGATAAGCAGCCCAGTTAGAGAACGCCTGGATGGCAGCGCCAACCGGCGGCCATACGAAGGCCATTACAACACCGGCCAGGATAGCGGCAAAACCGGTGATGATCGGCACAAAGCGCTTGCCCGCGAAGAAGCCGAGGTAGTCCGGCAACTGGATGCGGAAGAAGCGGTTGAACATGTAGGCAGCGATACCACCGGCGACGATACCACCGAGCACGCCTACTTCAGACACCTTGGCGACTTGTGCAGCATAGTCGGCTGCAGCCGGGTCCAGACCCGCAACAACCGGAGCAACAACAGTCAGAGTCTTAGTCAGGATGGCGTAACCAACGGTTGCGGCCAGAGCGGAAACACCATCGTTATTGGTGAAGCCCAAGGCCACACCGATAGCGAAGATCAGGGCCATGTTGCCGAAAACGGCACCACCGGCTTGTTCCATGATTTGAGAAACGATGGCTGGCAGCCAGCTGAACTTGGCAGCACCGACGCCGAGCAGGATACCTGCAACCGGCAGTACGGAGACTGGCAGCATCAGCGACTTACCTACTTTTTGCAGGTTTGCAAATGCATTTTTCATAGAGTGAGCTCCTGGGAGTTTGCGTCCTTGAGTTAGTATTGTAATACACCGGACATGCACCAAAGCGCAGGTCTTATGGTTATAGCCTTTCGGATGTATTCAACGAGTGTAAATATAACTGTCGGAGCGAAATGGAGAAGGCGGGATATCTGAAAACAGAATGGGGATCACAAGATTTTTTCTGTAAAAACAGTTCGTTACAAAGCAGATATAATAAGACACAAATAGTCTATTCTATTTGCATTTGCCAGGACGTATCTAAAAGAATAGAAATGTAGCAATTGAAAATCGAAGTGTAATTATATTATTCACAACGTAACAAAACGTAACCTGAATAAATTTGTGACACGTAACGCTTAATTATTTTTACCACGAATAGAAAAAAAATAAACCCCGCAAGCGGGGTTTATTCGACTCTTTTTCGCTTATTTTTGCGAACGTTTGATCGCATTGACCAAGGTGGCCTTGGCCGTAGCAGAACCCGCACGCTCCGCTTCGGTCGCCAACTGCATCGCCTTCTCGATATCACCGCCTGAGACAGCCTTCTCGATGAGCTGATTATACAGTTGTTCCGTTTCAGCCAGCATGGTGCCGCCGGCCGCCATGCCGGTTGGCGCAGGAGTCGCAGGCATCACAGTGGCAGCGGCAGGAGTCTGAACGGCAGTACTGCTGGCCACCACAGCCGTTGCAGCAGGCGCAGCAACGACCAGCTTGTTCGGTGCCGGATCAACCTTTGGAACCATCGCATCGACCGTATCCTGATAAGCCGGCTTGTAGATATTCGCCTCACCACTATTACCGGACAAATCCTCGACCTCAACCTTGACCAGACCCCAAGCTGAATGTGGAATTTCAGGGTCCTTGATGCCCGGATCGACAACGGCCAGCGATTTCGCCATCAACTTGGAGGGGTGAGTGATCGTCGTCGTGTCATTCAAGCCGTTTTCTGGTGTATAGACCACCATATAGGTTTCATTGTTCGGGTTGCCGGCCATGGTTCTGTCGATGGTGAAGACGCCTTGCAACTGATCACCATCCAGCAATTGGGCTGGGACATACTTGAATATCTTGTCGTCGATGATCCGCGTAACACGGAATTGAGCATCCAGCATGACGACGCGAGGCACAAATACGGTCTTGTCGATTTGTGCGGACAGGGTAATTCTCAAGTCACCGCTATTTTGCGGTAACTGGTAGGCCGCAAAGAAACTGCGTCCTTCCGTGAAGTTAAAAACCGGGGATGAAGCGCCGATACTGACCAGTTGCTTGTATACACCCGGCAACGGGGTATAGGTTAAATGCGTGAAATCCTGGCAGCAAATGGAAGCTTGGGCGAGTTGAGAGGCAGCCGCTTCGCGATTATCCAGTACATTCTTGTATTCACTGGTTGGAACAATGACATCTTCCAGCGTCGAGCAGGCGGAGGCAGAGAGCGCCAGCAGCAAAACAGTTGTCAGTCGAGTCACTTTCATGTGTTTACTAACCCCTAAAAAAAATGCCCCCGTTAGACGGGGGCAGTCTTAACATCCTAGCGGTAGCTTACCACCAAGCTTCAGCTTGTACACCGAAGTTGTAGGTGTTGTCGTCCTGGCCGCCATTGAAGGTCGGGCCCATGGCTTCGCCACCCTTAACATAGGATGCGAACACGCGCAGTTCCGGACGAGCCCAGAAGCCCTTGCCAGCAGCGAATGCTTGAGCAACGGTGTACTTCTGATAAGTACCATCAGCTTCGGCACCACCAACAGACTTGTTGGTATCCTTACCGTAGCCAGCTTCGAAGATGGTCTTCATGGTGTCGTTCCACTTGTAGACCGGACGAACTACAGCAGACATTGCAGTCCAGCTGTCGTTGCCATTCCACATTTCGTTACCTACACCGTAAACCAGTTGATGGCTCAGGTCCCAGCTATCGCCGAAAGACACTACGCCGTGGTTGATGATACGCCAGCCGTCAGCACCGTCTTGGGCTTCGGCACCGTACCAGCTACCGTCACCGTAGAAAGCGAAGGACTTGGAGTAACCTTCAGTACCGTATTGCAGTACGGTCTTGTTGAAGCCGCCCAGCAGAGCTTGGGTCAGTTCGGCAGTCAACATCACACCGTTCTTCAGGTTGGAATTTTGAGCATCTTGAGCATCGGTCGGGTTGACCAGTGCATAGTCAACGCCCAGCTCCAGAGAAGCTTCTGACCACAGCGGGATACCAGCATAACGGGCATCCAGGGTGTTGACGTTCAGAGCGCCATCTACGCCAGTACCTTCAGAGGCAGCACGGTCGTTACGGACCCATGCGAAGGACAGTTGACCTGGACCAGCCTGGATTTGTTCAACACCGGCGCCAGCACCGGAGATGTTCCAGTAGTAGAAGTCAGCGATGTGGATGTCGTGACGTTGGTAGTAACGCTTACCAGCCCAAGTCACTTCGTTGCCACCGAACAGGCCCTTGGCTTGCACGTTGAATTGACGCAGCGCGAAGTCAGCGCCATCGCCATCACGGCCAACCTTGGTGCCGTCGCCGTTGGTTGCTTCCCAGTCATTAGAACCGTTAGAAGCCATGGCAAACATGGAGTCTACATAGAAGGACTTGCCGCCCTTGTTGTAAACTTCTTGACCCAACTGGATTTCAGAGTAGGTGTCATCTTCGTTACCCAGACGACCAACCTTGTTCTTAGCGATAGTCTGCATGTCACCATCTTGAGAGATGCCAACACCAGAACGGAAATAACCGTGGAAATCGACTGCGGAGGCAGAGGCTGAGCCCAGTGCCATGATTACTGCTGCTGAAATTGGAAGCCACTTTGCTTTCATAATCTTTTCCTTTTTGCCCTTGAGGGGAATTGGTCCAAAAGTGGAAACCTGTCGCCAGTTGAAGACCTCTGGCAACTGTCCGCGGCCATTATAGGGATCCCCCTTGGCTGATAGCATTGAAGCCCGTCACAAAATGATAACGAACCTTGCCTGCGCCCCTCCTGCGAAAAAAAAGCACTAAATTAGCAATATGTTTCAACGAATAACCAATAACAGCCATAAGAAAAGAATATAATTCTGCATTTCACGAAAAAATCAAAATCGGTAAAAATGTCACTTCTGGTTCGCTTTCGATAAGCTTGATCCTGATCACCCGCTTTTTGGAACTTTCCAAACATCGCACTGTCCCTGTGCTATACGCCGAAATGTGATCCGGCAAGCCAACTGTGCAGGCTTTGCTCAGAGCGGATATTGCCGAAGTTGCTCCAGTGTCCGCGTCCAATGCTCGTCATCGGTGATCGCAAGCTGGATCGCCGCCTTGGTGACCGGATGCTCAAAGTGCAGCGTCTTGTGCATCAGCAACAGACGATAACAATCCAGCTGTTCACGAAAGAATCGGTTATGACGACCATCGCCGTGTCGGGTATCACCGACAATCGGATGGAAGATATGCGCCATGTGTCGGCGCAACTGATGCTTGCGGCCCGTTTTGGGCTGCAACTCGACCAGGCTGTAGCGGCTGCTGGGGTGGCGTGGCGAGACGGCAAACGGCAGCTCAAAACGCTCAAGACCACGCAGTTCTGTTTCCGCCGCCTGCGCCGGTTTATCCTCATCAGCATAGGCATCGGCTATCTTGTCGAGCTCTTCTTTAAGCGGGTAATCAATATTCAGTGCCTCTGGTGCCCAGCCCCGCACGATAGCATGATACGTTTTGCTGACTTCATGGCGCATAAAGCGCTCGCTCATCGCCCGAGCCGTCTCTGGATCCAATGCAAACAACAGAATGCCGGAGGTAGGGCGGTCAAGGCGATGGACAGGAAACACATGTTGTCCAATCTGATCACGGGTCATTTGCATGGCAAATCGGGTTTCATGTCGATCCAGCCAACTACGATGCACTAGCAAGCCGGCAGGCTTGTCTATCGCCACTAGCCACTCATCCTGATAGATAATCTTCAAATGCATGATTTTCTATCCACCGGCTGGTGCGTGATCAACTCATCGAGTTGCGCCAGCGCCTCGAGGAGATCGGCATATTCTGCCACTCTGGTTTTGTAAACTTCCGTGGCCATCGGATAGAGGGCCATCTGCCGAGGCAGAGGCTGCCGCTGCCGTACCAGGTCGTGCATACGCTCAAGCAACACGAATTGTAACCAGGCATGAAACTCCAGTGTATCCACACAAAATGGCAGACGGCTTTGCAAGGCGCTCGCAGGTGGGGAAGTGGATTGCCATAAGTCACACAATTTCAATTGCAGCGCTATCTGTTCTAGCGCCCCCGCTACAGCGGCATAATCATGATCTGGAGAATGTCGGGCCATATGCTACCTCTTCTTATATATAGAAACCCGTTAGCAGCCTGCTGCTCACCGGTAAATGTAGAAAACTGATCCAAAACCGCTACTATACCATCCCGGTAGCGTGCCCAGAATGAACAGCAAAACAGGAGTCGTTATGACGGTCGAACTCTGTTTGGCACTGATTGCCAGTGTCATGGCAGAATTCTGGTTAAGAAGGCGTCAATCCGAGCTGGCCATCCGCCTGATTAACCAGTATTGCGAACGCCAGCATTGGCAATTATTGACCGTGGCCCGTCATACCGACGAGTTGCTGCCTTTAGTGTTGCGTCTGCTGTTTAAGCGACCATCCAGTTTTTTGTTCGAGTTCAGTGTCGACCAGGAACAGAGCCTCAGTGGCGAGCTGCTGCTGCAAGGACTGCACTCGCCTCTATTTCGTATCGCCAACAATCCTGCAGCGGCTGACACCGTAGAGCCGCAGCCAGGAAACAACGTCATCCCCTTTCCACAGCATCGTCCCCATGACAGGAAGTAACATGTCAGTAGAGATCGTCATTCAGATCGCCAATCAGCTGGCGGCAGAAGGCAAACAACCTAGCGTTGCGCTTATCAAATCCCGACTGCCGGCCCCCTGCCCCATGCCGGAGGTTATCCAGGGTATTCAGCGTTGGCGAAGTCTGCAGGCGGTTGGCCCCGCCAGTGAGCAGGCATTGCCGGCGGTACCGCAAGTGGCAGAGCCCGTCTGTTCGCTACCGCCTGAGCTGGCCCCGTATCTGCAGCCGCTGCAAGAGGAGGTTGCGCAGCTGCGACAGGATGTCAGCTCACTGCGTGAAGAAGTGGTGATGTTACGGCGGCTACTGCGTCAGCAAAGCGCCTCATTGGGGTAACGGCTCAAGCCGGCTAAGAAATGTGCTCAAGGATGGCGCCAGAATAGCGCCACCGTTATCGCCGACTCGTTCAAACAGCACGGCCCCGGTAGCATTATCCAGACTGATGAGGTGCGTATCCTGACGTGTTGCCGCAATAAAAAAAGTGGGCGCCAGTTTCAAACGCCGTTGCATCAGGGCATGACCGATCAGGTTTTCCTGTAGACGCAGGTAGTCAGCCTCATTCCATGCTTGTATCAGCTCTATACGTATCCCTTTGAAAGAAAAAGCCATGGCTCCTGCAAACCAGTGACCATAGAAATCGGCTAGCTCAGGCCTTACCGTGATCTCCAGTGCGGACGCTATATTATCCATAACCGCAGGTGGATGGCGCGGCAACGGGCGCCAGGCGGTCAAACCGTTATCAGTGATACCAGTCTGGCAAGGCGAATCCCAGTCCGGGTCGGAGGGTCCCCAAACGCCACCATTGCGCTGGCATTGATAGCTGACCCAACGGGCCATCAGATGTGATAATGAGGAAACAACTTGATCAGGCATGACTTTTTCTCAAAATAAACACCCCATACTAATTGAGGAGAGCGCAGATGGCCCAGCCAGCCGGCTATGAACACAACCCACTGCTAGCATCGCTGTCATTAGGCAAGCAGAGTGCCTATGTCAGCCACTATACGCCAGCATTGCTACAGGCGGTGCCGCGCAGTCTGAACCGTAACGAGCTGAAGTTGGATGCACCCCTTCCATTTACGGGCGCCGATCTGTGGACACTCTACGAGCTATCGTGGCTTGACTCGCGTGGCAAACCCGTCGTCGCCATCGGCGAGGTGTCCGTACCGGCGAACAGCAACAACCTGATTGAGTCCAAATCGTTCAAGCTGTACCTCAATAGCCTGAATCAGACCCGGTTTGATGATTTCACCGCCGTGCAGACCGTATTGCAACATGACCTCAGTCGTTGTGCCGAAGGCGACGTGCACGTCAACCTCTATCGGTTACAAGAGTTCCCGGTCATTATCACCGACTATGAGGGTCTCTGTCTCGATGAACAGGATCTGGATGTCGAATGCTATGATTTTGATGCCTCACTACTGAACAATGCCACCGACACCACAGCTACGCCGGTAGAAGAGTGTCTGCATTCGCATCTACTCAAATCGAATTGCCTGGTCACCGGTCAGCCCGACTGGGGCAGTGTCTGCATTCATTACCAGGGACACCCCATCAACCATGAGGCGCTGCTCCGCTATCTGATTTCATTTCGCAATCACAATGAATTTCACGAGCAGTGTGTCGAACGTATCTTTATGGACTTGATGCGCTACTGTGAACCAGAGAAACTGACGGTCTACGCTCGGTATACTCGACGTGGCGGTCTGGATATCAATCCATTCCGGAGTAATTGGCAAACGCGGTTGCCCAGTATGCGTCTGATACGCCAATAAACCGATAAACGGAGTACCCGGCTTGTTCTCAACGCTTGTTCTACTCTCCAGCGTGGCTCTCCCACCGATACCGCTGGATACGACCTTGATGCCTGACCTGCTGGTGCAGGCACAACAGAAAACAACGTCTGAGCCGGATCAATGCCGGGAGTTGACTCATCAATTTTTAGCACGGGAACTAGCGGACAAGATGCTGCCGGTTCTCAGCCAAAATCCCGGCGCCTATCGTGAAGCCAATCAACGCTACCGCACGCCGCAACAAACCGTTGAGGCGCAGTTGATCCTGGCCAATTGCCTGTGGTTTTTAAATCAGTCTGATACCTCGGTGCGGCTGTTAAACCAGAGTTGGAAAATGGCGGACGACCTGAATATGCCGGCACTTGAGGCCATTGCTCTATATGGGCTCGAACGTCAACGGCAGCTATCTCAGGGGCCGAACACGCGCAAAGATGAGTATCTGTCATCACTGGAAGCGATTCTGCGCACTCAGGCGGCCGCCATCCCACCCCCATTAAGGTTATACACCGACCTGTTGCAAACGGCGCGCCTGATCAATCAGGGGGAGACTGAACAAGCTTGGCTAATGCTGAATCGTCTGCCGACCCATGACCTCGCCTCCTTGCCTGCAGAGTTGCAAATTGCCGTCCAGGCGTTGAAAGCTGACTATTATTTCCGTAGACGCCAGGATGAGATGGCGTTATCGCTTTACTCGGAAGCCTTCACCCAGGCCAAAGCCGAAGCGATGCCACTGCAGATGGCACAGTTAGCCGAAACCATCAGCCGCCTGTTTGAGCGTCGGGGTGACATTCAACAAGCGATCCACTATGAAGAATCCGCCTGTGATGAATACCAATCGCTGAGCAATGCCGAATGGCTGGGCCGCTGTCTGACCCATCTTGCCGAGCTGAATTTGCAGGCCGACGAACCGAATCTGGCGCTATCCTTACTGTTTAACGCCCTGGATATTTTTCGAAATATCAATCGTCCTGATGCCCTCGCCGACCTCAATCTGCAAATTGGAAAGACCTATTTGCGACTTGGTAACCCCGGACTAGCCAGAGCCTATCTGGTCGCCTCACGCAATGGGTTCAATCTGTTGCAGAACAAGTCTGGCGAGTTGGCAGTCATCGCCGCGCTAGGAGAGCTTTATCTACAGCAAAAAGCTCCGGGACTGACGGTTGCATTGTTAGAAAACGCGCTGCAAGACCCCGGTTTCGAGCCGGACTCACACCCGGTTCTCTATCTACTCCTCTCACGGGCTTACGAACAAAAAGGGCAAGTGCCCACCGCATATGAATTCCTCAAGCGATTTTTGAAATTGAATCACGATGAACGCGACCGCCTGCAAAGAATGGATCGCGTTCAGTTTCAGGAGAGCCTCGATCAAGTTGCGATACAACGCCAGCGCGATGAGTTGGAACAACAAAAAGGCTCGTTACAGGGTGAGTTGACCTACTACAAAACAGCGATTGGCAGTGCCGCCGGCCTGTTGTTGCTCTCTGCGTTGATGATGTGGAGCCTGCAACGACGCCAATCGCGTGTACAGGAGCACATCCAGCAGTTAGAGAGCCGACTGGCACAAGCTCCCTTTAGCCAACTGCCGAACCAACATCAACTGGCGTTACAATTAGAGATGCTGGAACAGGCACTGGAGCAGGCATTTGTCGACGATGATGCGCTACCAGAGGAGTTACATCATCATGTCTTGCACTTCAGTATGCCGGCATTTCGGCGTCTGTGCGAACGGCTGGGATATACCCACTCTCAACGGCTGCAGCAGCAAGTCTGCGGCCAGATGCAAGCCCTGACCTCGTCAGGGGAACAGTTATATCAACTCGGAGAAAGCCGATTTCTATTACTGATTCCAACTCATATAGATGACGAATTGTCGGCGTCAGGCCTGGCGACCATCTGGCTGGATCGCGTAGAGGATATCCTCAGGCAGCTACAACTACCCGACAGCATTGTGATGGGCGTCATCAGCTTTCCATTTATTCCACGCAGCCCGCAAGCGGTTACCGGTGAAAATATTATTGAAGTCAGTCTGTTAGCCATGGCGGCAGCAGAACAGATTGTTGAAAAAACAGGGCGTTCATCATGGGTTGAGCTGTCTGCTATTGACTGCCAGCAAGCGGCATTCTTCAATGGGGAGTTCAGAGTCCAAGCCCGTCACGCCATCGACAAGGGCTTGGTCAAAGTGAACGCGTTACATAATAAAACTCTGATAGAATGGTCACGGATTGACTGAGCCTGGTTCGCCTTCAAGACGAACGTCTGACCGGCAATGGCATAACCTGTTGGATAGAATTGATGAATGATGTAAATGCCGTAGCTGGGCAACTCACCAAACTCAGGGAACGACTCGAGCAAAAGGAACTGGAACTTGGCTTGCTAGCTGAACAGTCTGATGCCGAGCGCACCTTGGCGATCTCTTTTATCAACAGGTTGACGCAGGCATGTCGCGGACATGATCGCGAGCTGGACAACAAACTGGCCCGCCTGCGTCAACGCTTTGAAGATCAAGTTCCGCTGGGACAACTGGCCGAAGAGATCCAGGCGATAGAGCGCTTGTTACAGCATCACGCTGTCGCGCTGGAAGAGTCCTTGCGCGTCACAAGAGATACGCTAAAGGAAGGTGGCCGTCACCTGACCGGGACCAAAGATATCCCGGACAAGATCCGCAAGGAAGTGCGCGAATTTCTGAATCAGGATCAACCCTACGCCATCGCCGAACATCAGCGTCAGGTAGCCAGATTGCTGGAACTGTACCAGCAATCGATGCGCGCGCTGTTGTTACGCCCTATCAATGGTAAAGCTGTCGCCGTTGAGCCGCCGCAACCCGCTTGTGATGAACAGTTGCGTCAACGGCTGTGCGATGAATTGCAACGCCTGATCACCGAGCTCGATTTTACCGGCAAAACCGGTGATGACCTGGCAGAGATACGTCATCAGCTGTTGACCGGCGTCGATTTCAGTCAGTTGCCTGAGCTCTGTCTACGCCTTGTCGAGTTGATTATCGATGGTGCCCGTCAAGAGCGCCGGGAGTCGCATCTTTTCCTTTCCAGCCTGAATGACAGTCTGAATGCCGTTCACCTGCGCATCACCGAATCACTGGATCAAGGCCGGGACCTGCATGAGCAACACCATCGGCATGGCAATGAAATCCACGCCCGGCTGGACGATATAAGCTTGCAACTCGACAGCCAGTCCAACCTGCAGCAATTAAAACAGAGCATCCGTGTCAACCTACAACACCTGCAGGCACTGCTGCTGGAGCGTAACGAGTTGATGCAACGAGAGGCTCATCTGATTGAGTCGCTCGGCGCGATGGAGAACAAGCTCAACCTGATGCGCGAAGAGACCAGCGAATACAAGAAGCGCATGGCCCAGCAAAAGCACAAGCTCTTGCTGGACAGCCTGACCCAGGTTTTTAACCGCGCCGCATTTGATGAGCGGGTAGAGCTGGAGTACAAACGCTGGTTGCGTTATCAGACGCCTTTGTGTCTGGCGATCGTGGATATTGACCACTTCAAATCGATCAATGACCGCTTCGGTCATCTGGCGGGTGATAAGGCGCTCAAAGTGATCGCCCGTGCGATGAGCCGCACCTTGCGCGAGACAGATTTTATCGCCCGTTATGGCGGAGAGGAATTTGTCGTGCTGCTACCGGGGGCGGATGCCGACAACATGCTGGCCCCGCTCGATAAGCTGCGCAGCGTCGTCAAAGGCATACCGTTCCGCTTCAAGGATGATAAGGTGGAAATCACCATCTCGATCGGCACCAGCCTGTTCCGTGAAGGCGACACCCCCACCGAGGTGTTTGAGCGCGCCGATCGTGCCCTTTACGATGCCAAGAATGGCGGCAGAGATCGCATCATAGTGGTATAGGCAGCACAAACTGACTCGGGCCGCGGTTGCGGCTCGACTTTTTTTAAGGCCGGCACGACTATGTTGACGTGGGGCCACCACTTCCCCGGCATCATAAACACAACAACAGGCAGTACCAGGGGGTTCAAATGATTACCTATGTCAATCCAGCCGGCAGTATGGAATTACTGAGTCAGCTGGAAGTCGACCAACTGAAGCAGGCCGCTTCCGGAGCCACGTATCAGCTGTTTCGCAACTGTTCGCTGGCCGTGCTCAATTGCGGCAGCCACACCGACAGCTCCAAAGAAATCCTGGAAAAGAACCGTTCGTTCGATATCAACGTCATCCGGCGTGAACGCGGCGTCAAACTCGAATTGTTCAATCCTCCTGCCAGTGCATTTGTTGATGGTGAGCTGATCCGCGGTATCCAGGAGCATCTGTTCTCCGTACTGCGCGATATTCTGTATGTCAGCAACCGTATGGATGCCGATAGCACCTTGAACCTGACCAGCTCGGTGCATGTCACTAACTGGATTTTTTCTATCTTGCGCAATGCGCGCGTGATCCGCTCCGGCGAAGAGCCGAACCTGGTCGTCTGTTGGGGAGGGCACTCCATCAACCCGACTGAATACCAGTACACCCGCGAGGTAGGAAGCGAGCTAGGGTTGCGAGAGCTAAACATCTGCACCGGTTGTGGTCCCGGTGCCATGGAAGGCCCGATGAAGGGGGCCGCGGTCGGTCACTCCAAGCAGCGCTACCATCAGGGCCGCTTTCTCGGCTTGACCGAGCCCTCAATTATTGCGGCCGAACCGCCCAATCCCATTGTCACCGAGCTGGTGATCATGCCAGACATCGAGAAGCGTCTGGAGGCCTTCGTGCGCCTAGGCCATGGCATCATTATCTTCCCCGGTGGCGTCGGCACTGCCGAGGAGCTCTTGTACATCCTCGGTATTCGTATGCATCCGGCAAATGCTCATCAGCCGATGCCGCTCATCCTCACCGGGCCCAAAGAGAGTGCCGATTATTTCGAGACCCTCGATCACTTCATTCGGCAGACCCTCGGCGAAGAGGCAACCCGTCACTATCAGATCATCATTGATAATGCCGTCGCCGTGGCCCAGACGATGAAACAGGCAATGCCGAAAGTACGCGAACACCGCAAGGCCACCGGCGATGCCTACTCGTTTAACTGGTCATTGAAGATTGAACCCGAGTTCCAGTTACCATTCGAGCCGGATCACGACAGCATGGCCGGCTTAAACCTGCATTGGGAGCAACCGCCGGAACAGCTGGCCGCCAATCTCAGACGCGCCTTCTCGGGAATAGTGGCCGGCAACGTCAAGGAAGGGGGGCTAAGAGCCATTGAGCGACATGGCCCCTTCCAGTTACATGGCGACAAGGCCTTGATGAAATTGATCGACAAATTACTGAAGAACTTTGTCGCTCAAGGACGCATGAAACTACCCGGCAGTGAATACATCCCCTGCTACGAGATTATCCGTTAATAGAGTACGGGCTCGTCGAGAGCCCCTTTATCACCATGGCCCACCTGCTGATTTTCGATGCCCTGAACCTGATTCGCCGTTTGCATGCCCCGCTGGCCTCGGAACAGAGCGACAGCCGTGCCCAGCTGCTTGCCACCCGGCAGCGACTGCAACGGACGGTGCAAACCATCCTGGAGGAAGTGCAACCGACACATGCCATTGCCGTCTTCGATGGCGCAGCGCCCAGCTGGCGACATAAGTTGTACCCTGATTACAAGCTTGGCCGTAGTGCCATGCCCATCGCCCTGGCAGAAGGAATGACCGACCTGCAAGCCACGCTGTGGCAGTGCGGTGTCGATTCCCTGCTCACAGAGGATGAGGAGGCGGATGATTTGGTTGCGACCCTCAGCGCCAGGCTGACGGACCGACAACAGCAAGTCACGCTGATCTCGACGGACAAGGGCTTTTGCCAATTACTGCCAACCGGTATCGCCATTCGCGACTATTTCAATCGTCGCTGGTTGGATCATGCCTTCGTTGAGCAACAATTTGGCGTAACGGCACATCAATTAGTCGATTTTTGGGCATTAACCGGCATCAGCGGCAGCCATATCCCCGGAGTAAACGGCATTGGACCGAAAAGCGCACAGACACTGCTGCAGCGCCATGGTTCGCTGGCCGCCTTGCTGACAGCACCGCCGGAAGGAGACAAGCTGTTGACCAAAGTTCAGCAATCTCGAGACGCCGCCTTGCTGGCGCAAACTTTAGTGCGCTTGCGTCAGGATATTCCGCTAGGCTTTAACTTAAGAGCCATTCGCTATCCACCTTGCCAGCCTGCTTGAGGTTGCAGGCCAGCGCTACAGGAGGTCGTATGAGTCAGACTGTGCTGATTACCGGTGCCAACCGTGGCATCGGACTGGCCCTCACCCACAGCTGTCTGCGGCGGGATGACAAGGTGATTGCCTGCTGTCGCGATCCGTACCACGCCAAAGCGTTACACCAACTCGGCGACATCTATCCGCAGCTCGCCATTCACCAGTTGGATGTCACCCGGGGCGAGGAGTTCCTGGCACTCAAACATACCGTTGGCGAAGTGCCGATCGATCTGTTGATCTCGAATGCAGGCGTGTTGGGTCCCTCCAGGCAGGGCTTTGGCGAAACCGATTACCATCTCTGGGGGGAGGTCTTTGCCATCAACACCATGGCCAGTCTGCGTCTGGCCGAAACGTTCTTTCAGAATCTCAAGGATAGCGAGGGGCGCACCCTGCTCTGCATCAGCAGCATTATGGGCTCTGTCGGCGCCAATCAAGAGGGGGGCCACTATCTGTATCGAACCAGCAAAGCGGCGCTGAATGCCCTGACGCGAAATCTTGCCATGGATTTAGCAGGAGATGGCATTCGCGTGCTCGCCATGCATCCAGGTTGGGTACAGACAGAAATGGGCGGTGAAGGCGCCACCATAGCGCCAGATGAGAGCGCCGTTGCGATACTCGAGACACTGGAATTACCCCAGGCGCAGCTGAGTGGGCAGTTCCTGTCCTATGACGGCAAAGCATTACCCTGGTAAACGACCGTGACCGCGCTATCATGAGGCCCGCAAGCTGCGGGCCTCTTAACGTCACTGAATCGAGCCGGAGAGGCGCCGCGTCAGCTGGCGCTGGTCAAAGACATGTACGGTAATCTCTTCACGGTCGTGGTAGAGCTGCTTGGCCTGAATCACAAACTCACCCTCCAGCCCACTCAACCACTCACGCAGCATATCCAGATTGTGCTCTACCTCTTGATAACGCCGCTTCATCGGGAGTTTGAGGTTGAACATCGCCTCCTGACACAAGCCATCCTGAAACCAGGATGCGATCAGGTGAGTGACCCGCGCCGGCTTCTCGACCATGTCACACACCAGCCAGTAGGTATTCTTCTTCGCCGGACGGTAGCGGAATCCATCATCACGCACGTGCTTGACTTGGCCCGTCTCCATCAGGGATTCGGCCATGGGTCCATTGTCGACGGCAGTCACCATCATGCCACGCCGCACTAACTGATAAGTCCAGCCACCAGGACAAGCTCCCAGATCGACCGCATTGAGCCCGGAGGTCAGCCGCACATCCCACTGTTCCTGTGGCACGAAGACATGAAATGCCTCCTCCAGCTTTAGCGTTGAGCGACTGGGGGCATCGGCTGGGAACTTCAGACGCGGAATCCCCATATGGAATACAGAGTTATTGTTAGTATAGGAGTAGCCCACCAGCACCTTGTCGTTTGCCAGAAACAACAGGTGTAACACTGGCCGACGATGGGTCTCTTCACGCGTCAGTTTGCCGGCCTGGCGCAATGCCTGACGCAGCGGGACGCTGAATTTGCGGCAAAAGGTCGTTAATTCCTTGGCCTCATTGGTATCCGGTGTCTCGACCCGCAGTTCACCGCAGACACTGTAACCTGCCGTGGCCTCGAGGATAGGGGTAATCCGGTCAGCCAGATCCAGCTCCTGTAATTCATGAGTCACCACCAGCATTTGGCGTGCAAATATCAGCTCGCGAAACGGCAGGCGACGAGCCAGTTTGTCGGCATCTTCGGCGCCGTAGCACTCGAAAATCACATAGCCAGAATTATCCTTGATGCGGCAAAAGCCAAAACACTCGAGCGCAACCGCCTTGTCCTGGATCTCGGCCGCCACCTCTTTCTCAAAACCAGGGCGGCAATAAAACAGCAGATGATTCATTCTTTCCTCCGCAGTGACGCACGCACTGCCATTAAACGGTTTCTGGACCCAACGGCGCCAGACGTTGGCGGCGCAGCTGCTCTTCTTGTTCGACTAACTCCAGCATCCAGTCACGAAATGCGGCAATCTTGCCTTGTTCCGCCTGGGCTTCCTGAGATACCAGATAGTAGGCATTTTTGCTGACTAATACCTGCTCGAAGGGACAGACCAGACGTCCCGCCTCGATCTCGGGCTGGCTCAGCACACTGTGCCCTAATGCCACCCCTTGCCCATGCACCGCCGCCTGTATCACCATGCTGGAGTGACTGAAAATGGGGCCCTGATTCACATTCGGCAGATCAATGCCGACCTCTTTAAGCCAGTTGTGCCAATCGCGGCGTGAACCATCGTGCAACAGGGTATGCCAAGCCAGATCCGCGGGTTGCCGCAAAGGCCGACCACTGGCCAACAACAACGGAGAACAGACCGGCATCAGGTATTCGGTATGCAGTTTGTAGCTGCGTAATCCAGGCCAACTTCCGCGGCCATAATAGATGGCGACGTCCACATCGTCGCTGAGCGAACCCTCATCCATATCCACTGCTTTTATACGCACATCGATCTCGGGATGACGTTCGCTAAATCTGACCAGCCGGGGCACCAACCACTGAATGGCAAAACTTGGTTGCAAGGTCACTGTCAATGACCCTTTGGCACTCCGGGCCACCAATTTATCGGTGGCATCGGCAATGGCGCCAAAAATATCCTTGATATCCAGGAAATAGCTCTGCCCCTCTTCGGTCAACAACAGCGTCCTGTTGCGACGTCGGAACAGCTTGATCCCAAGAAACTCCTCCAGCGCCTTAATCTGATGACTGATTGCCGCCTGGGTGACAAACAGCTCTTCAGCTGCGCGAGTAAAGCTCAGGTGACGAGCCGCGGCTTCAAAAGCTTTCAGTGCATTCAATGGAGGAAGTCGTCTTGGCATAGCAGCATCGCATAACTTTTTCTAATGGCGCGGATTATAGATAGCCGGCACTGTGCCGACCAGCGAAATCCCGCCATAGCGGCTCGGCGCCACCTTTACCCGAAACAGGAAAAGCCTTTCATGAAAAGGCAAGACCATTTCGCGCCGCAAAAGTTGATCTCCATCACACTTATGACTAGTATGCGCGCAATTGTATCACTGAAACCGAGATTGGCTATGTATAGCGACAACCAGGCCCGCTTGCTGATTTACAGCAAATTGACACAGCGCTTTTCCACGCGGACACACAAGCCAGCCGCACAACAACTGGCGGCCATGGCGTAACACCCCCCTCGGCAAGCTGCTCACCTCCGCTTGCACTCTGCGCTCTTTGTGTCGTCACCCCCTGCTGTCAGCATGAAAACGTTTTGCGATCTAGATCACATCAAAAATGGTGCCGGTTACATCGCTTTGAAAACGAATTCATAATAAAAACAATGACTTTTTTGCAAGATCTGCTTGATCAATGTGAGCTGGATCACTAGCATGATTCGTGAGGCACATCACAGAATTACCGCCTCACCCAAACCGAACCAAGAGGATATGACCATGAAAAACATCATCAAAAATGTATTCAGCAAGAACAGCAGCGAACGTTATACCCCGGCTACCCGTGAGTATTTCTTCCGCTACGAACGTTAATCCGGACACCCGCGCCAAGGAGTAATGCAATGAAAAACATGCTGCAACACTGGAATGCCCAACTGCTGGCCAAGCGCATCAATTATGCTCCTGCCACACGGCATTATTTTTTCCAGTACGAACGTTAATCTGCAATACCTCACGCCAAGCGCGTGAACAGCACCAGGCCCCCAGGGCTCCAGAACAACACCGCACGACGACAGGCCTGACTATCGCCGATCAGGCACCACGACAAGCCAGGCGACACTTCGCTGAATACAGTTTCCACTATCTAATGCCCCGCTGCGGCGCGAATGCATTGTCGCAAAACCTGCGTTCTGCTCATCGATTCCATCACTCTCCATCGGAAGCCTGATGCCGCTCACCCGGCTTTGAATAGAATTCAAATGGAGCCAAACCCAGTCGGAAAGCCACTCTCCACGCAGTGTGATCTGCATCACATATATTTAGTTCACAATATAATCAACCAATGAAACCGGATACGGCAAAATGAAAACAATTTCATATATAAATCATATGCTTTAACAAAAATTTCACTTGAGTAACGAGGGTGATACCGATAGCATAAAACGTGAGATGGATCACACATCATCTCGTTGTACAGATACCTTAGAGGAGAGTCACCATGAAAAACCTGTTCAAGAATGTCAGCACGCTGCTGAGCAATAAGGAAACGGACGAGCGGTATAGTACTCCGGCCACACGCCAGTATTACTTCCGTTACGAGCGTTAATCCCCTCCCCTCATCCAGCCATGGATGTCTTGGGAGGTCCCTCCCGATAATAATCCCAATAACCGGTTACACATTGAGCCTAATAAAAAGCCCCGGTCTCCCGGGGCTTTTCTTGTTCTCTTTGTCTCGCTCAGCATTGGGTATTGAGTGGCTCAAACCCTTTGACCAGCTCATCCACCGCCTTCATCTGACGCAAGAAAGGCTCAAGCTTGGCCAATGGCAACGCGCTGGGGCCATCACAACGCGCCGCATCCGGATCCGGGTGCGATTCAATGAAGAGACCGGCCAGACCGACCGCCATGCCGGCACGCGCCAGTTCAACCACCTGTTCACGACGACCACCGGATGCCGCGCCCAATGGATCACGGCACTGTAGGGCATGGGTGACATCAAAAATTACCGGAGCCCCCTGGCTGGCCTGCTTCATGACCCCAAAACCCAGCATATCGACCACCAGGTTATCATAACCAAAATTGACGCCTCGCTCGCAGAGAATAACCCGTTCGTTACCACACTCAGCAAACTTCTCGACGATATTTTTAACCTGCCCAGGGCTGAGGAACTGCGGCTTCTTGACGTTGATGGCATTGCCCGTACGAGCCAGCGCTTCGACCAAATCGGTCTGGCGGGCTAAAAATGCCGGCAACTGCAGGACGTCTACCACTTCCGACACCGGCTTAGCCTGCCATGGTTCATGCACATCGGTAATCAAGGAGACCCCGAATGTCTGTTTCAGCTCTTGGAAAATTTTCAACCCTTCCTCGAGGCCAGGGCCACGATAAGAGTGAATGGAAGAGCGATTCGCCTTGTCCCAGCTGGCCTTGAATACCAGCGGGATGCCCAGTTTTTGCGTCACCGAGACATAGGTTTCACAAATGGACATGGCCAAGTCGCGAGACTCCAGCACATTCATGCCACCGAACAACACAAATGGCCGGTCGTTGGCGACCTGAAGGCCATTTAACTGCACAACTTTTTGCATTCGCGTTCTCCGCTTAATGAAAGGTGGTCGGCGCCCGCTGCTGCAGACGCGTCACTTGTTCTTGTAATAGCCCACGAGCCGGATCGGTTGGGCAATGCGCAATGAAATACTGTAAATCGTTGACCGCCTGCTGGTCACACTCAAGTTGCTGGTAAACCAGGCCGCGGTCACGGACTTCATAAGGATCATCAGGGTGCAGGATGAGCAACAACTCACTGCAGCGTAACGCCTGGGGCAATAATCTGGCTTGCAGATAACTGCCTTTTGCCACCGTGAGCAAACGGTGCAAAATAGCGGTCTGCGATGCGCCCTGCAAATGGTCAGCCGTCAACCGCGCCAGATTACCCTGTACGCCTCGCAACCGCCATTCCAATCCATGTCGATCAAGGTGTTGACCATCCAGCGGATCCAGGATCACGGCTTTGGCCTCGGCGCCCAGGCGCAGCAAGAACTGGCCGGGGAAACAGATACCGTCAGCGGGTATCTCCAGCGTGCGAGCCAGATGCAGCAGCAGAATACCGAGAGTCAGCGGGTTGCCTCGCCGCCGTTGCAAGACCAAAGAGAGCAAGCAATTGTCCGGGTGGAAATAACCCTCGTCATCGACGGCAAAACCCAGGGTTTGATAAAAAATGCGGCCCAGTTGTTCAATCCGCGCCGCTTCTGTCTGCTGCACACTGATCTGCTCGACCACCGAAGCCCGGATCTGGCGCAACGCCAGCAAGCCGGGAACTAACGGCGCCTGCTCAGGTTGCAAATCTTCGGCCACCATCAGCGCCAGTTCCATCTGCTCCACATCGATGGTCGGGTAAAAATTCATGCTTGCTCCCCCGGCCAGCAGGCCAGGGTGACACGCGGTTGCCCCCCGTAGTCGTGTCGCGTACGGATCTGCTGGTATCCGCGCCGAGCAAATAACGCCTGTACCGCATCGGCCTGCTGCCAACCATGCTCCAGCAATAACCATCCCCCCGCGACCAGGTGCCGAGGTGCCAGTTCGATCAGGTGGTGCAGATCTGCCAGACCCTGCTCGGCGGCAACCAGTGCAGAGCGCGGTTCAAAGCGCACATCGCCTTGCTGCAGATGGGGATCGGCCGCATCGATGTAAGGCGGGTTCGACACTATAATATCGAAGCGCTCACCATGCAGCGGCTCAAACCAGCTGCCCTGGCGGAGTTCGAGAGTGAGCGCTAACCGGGTTGCATTCTCTGTTGCCAGCGCGCAGGCGCCATCGGCGTATTCCACCGCCCACATCTCTAGATCTGACCGTTCGGACTTCAGCGCCAATGCGATAGCACCGGTGCCGGTTCCCAAATCCACCGCCCGGGGGGACACACGCCCATGCAGACAGGCCAATGCCTCCTCAACCAGTACTTCAGTATCCGGGCGCGGTATCAAGGTGCTGGCATTGACCCGCAACGGCAGCGACCAGAACTCTCGCTCCCCCAGCAGGTGGGCAATCGGTTCACCAGCCAGACGCCGCGCCAGCAACGCCTGCAGCTGTTGCCACTGCTCATCAGTGAGTACCCGCTCCGGCCAGGTCCGTAACCAGGTGCGGTTTACACCGAGTACAAAACACAACAGGCAGTCGGCATCGGCGGCAGGCGACTCGCCTGCGGCTAACTGCGTCCGTAATGCCTGTCGTGCCGCATCGATGCGCATCAGTTGCTTTCCGCCAGGGCGGCTAGCTGATCGGCCTGATACTCCTGCACTATCGGTTGCACCAGGGTATCGAGATCACCCTCCATCACCTCATTCAGACGATAGAGTGTCAGATTGATACGGTGATCCGTCACGCGGCCTTGCGGATAGTTGTAGGTACGGATCCGATCCGAACGATCACCCGTGCTCAACAGGCTGCGCCGGGTATTCGCCTCCTCGGCGCGCCGCTTGTCCTCTTCCAGTTGCGCCAGGCGCGCCGCCAGCACCGCCATGGCTTTCGCGCGGTTCTTATGCTGCGAACGTTCATCCTGACATTCAACCACCAGGCCTGTCGGTAAGTGCGTGATACGGATAGCCGAATCGGTTTTGTTGATGTGCTGCCCACCCGCGCCTGAGGCCCGAAACGTATCGACCCGCAGATCGGCTGGATTGATCTCCGGAGCCTGGGACTCCGGAACCTCCGGCAATACCATGACGGTACAGGCAGAGGTATGGATTCGCCCCTGCGACTCGGTCTCCGGAACCCGCTGCACACGATGACCACCGGACTCAAATTTCAGCAACCCATAGACCGCTTCCCCCTCGAAGCGAGCGATCACTTCCTTGAAGCCGCCATGTTCGCCTTCATTGGCATTGACGATTTCGACTCGCCAGCCTTTGCGTTCAGCGTAACGGGAGTAGAGACGGAACAGGTCGCCAGCAAAAATCGCCGCCTCATCCCCGCCAGTACCGGCACGCACTTCGAGGAAACAGTTATTGTCATCATTGGGATCTTTGGGCAGCAGCAGAATCTGTAACTCTTGCTCTATGCTCTCCACTGCCGCCTTGGCGTCGGCAAGCTCATCCTGCGCCATGGCTTTCATGTCGGCATCATCGCCATCGAGCATTTCCAGTACCGTTTGCAGATCGGCCGTAGCCTGCTGGAAGCGCAGGAAGCCGGCGACCACATCGCCTAGTTGTGCATATTCCCTGGTCAGGTTGCGAAACCGTTCCTGATCGTTGACCACATCGGGTTCACCGAGCAGGGCCTGCACTTCTTCATAGCGCTCCTGCAGGCCTTCAAGTTTCCTGATCACTGATTCTTTCATGTCTGATCCACTCGCTGGGCGTCAAGGTTCGACGCTGGGTCGAGAATCGATTCCTAACGCCTGGCTCAAGATGGCCAGCGTCTCGCGATCCCCTGATTCTCCGGCCTGGCGCAACGCCTCGGTCGGAGCGTGAAGTAATTTATTGGTCAGCCGGTGGGCCAGCTCGTTGAGCACGGCATCGGGAGCCTGTCCTTGCTGCAACAGTTGCAAAGCGCGCTGCAGCTCATCTTGCTGCCAGCTTGCCGCTTGATCACGGTAACGACGGATCTGCTCCTGGGTCGGCAAGGCTCGGTACCAGCTCATGAAACGCTGCCGCTCCTCACCGATTAACAACTCCGCCTGCCTGGCGGCCTGTTGTCGTGCCGACTGGTTTTCCGCCACTATGTCCTGCAGATCATCGACCGAGTAGAGATAGGCATCCGACAACTCGCCCACCTCCGGCTCGATATCACGGGGCACCGCCAAATCGATCAGCAACATCGGCTTATGGCGGCGCAGACGCAACACCCGCTCCAGCAGCCCCTTGCCGAGTAACGGTAACGGGCTGGCCGTCGAGGTGATGACCATGTCGGTATCCACCAGGCACTCGGGAATTTCATCCAGCGTGATCACCTCGGCGCCCCATTCCCCGGCGATCGCCTGAGCCCGCTGCAGCGTCCGATTGGCCACCGTCATGCGCCCCACCTGCAAGGCGTGCAAATGGCGGCCGGCTAATTCGATCGTCTCGCCGGCACCAATCAGTAACACCTTGGTCTGGCTCATGTTGGCAAAGATCTGCCGCGCCAGCGACACCGCGACAAAGGCCACCGAGACGCCGTGAGCCCCGATGCCTGTCTGCGTCCTGACGCGTTTGGCAACCGAAAAGCTGCGCTCAAACAACCGGCCGAGCAATGCCTTGAGCCCACCGTGCTGTCGAGCCAGATCCACGGCCTGCTTGAGTTGCCCCAGAATCTGTGGCTCACCCAATACCAAGGAGTCCAGCCCGCAGGCAACGCGCATCAAATGGCGTACGGCTTCGTCGTCCTGATGCTGGTACAGGCAGCCGGAGAGTTCGTCGCCACGCACATGCCGATGACGTTGCCACCAGTCGCGCACCCGGCCTTCATGGCCCTCTGTCACGACGCAATACAACTCGGTGCGGTTACAGGTCGACAGTATGCAGGCTTCCTGGATCCCAGGCTGCTGACGCAGCTCATCTAATGCCAGATGAATGTTCTCCGGGCCGAATGCAACCCGCTCACGCAAGGAGAGCGGGGCCGTCTTGTGATTCAGGCCGAGAACAAAAAACGACATGGCAGCTAACCACCTCCGATAAAAGGGCACTCATTTTACTCAAAAAGCACGAGGCTTTGAAAGCAAACGGGCTACGCCTATACTGACCGCCCGATTGATCACCACCGAGCATCCGATGCGATCCCTATTGCGCGTTACGATTATCCTGCTGGTCGCAGTGCTGACAGGCTGTGTCCAGCAAGCCAGCGATGGCCGTTACAACGAAGCGGTCTGGCGCGGCCAGCGTGAATCGCTGGAACAACTTCAGCATTGGCAGCTCAGTGGCAAACTGGCCATTATCACGGCACAGGAAAAGGGATCGGCCCGTCTGAACTGGCAACAGCAGGGTGAGGATTATGATCTAATCCTGACCACCATAGTGGGCACCACGTTGCTGGAACTGCATAAACGCGACAACCGTGTCACCATCATAGACCGCGATGGCGTCCAGCACTCCGGAGAAGACAGCGACGAGCTCGTTTACCGCCTCACCGGCTGGCCGATCCCCATCAAGCAGCTACCGGTCTGGATCAAGGGGCTGCCCGGTGAGGCCACGTTCGAGACTGGCGATGATGGGCGGATTACCCGTCTGCAGCAAGGCGACTGGCAGCTAAGCTACCAGGATTATGCCCGCACACGGCTCTGGTTACTGCCCACCGCCATCAACCTGCAAGGCCCACAAACTCGTATCAAACTGGCGATCAACGAATGGCAAATCAACCAGTAATCTGGCCGGCTCCGGCCAAACTCAATCTGTTCTTGCATATCAATGGCCGGCGTGCCGACGGTTATCATGAACTGCAAACGCTGTTTGTCTTGCTCGATTACAGTGATGAACTGACTTTCGACATCCATGACAGCGGGTGCATCACCGTTAGCCCCGATATTGATGGCGTACCCGTGCAACAAAATCTGATTTACAAAGCGGCCCGTCTGCTGCAGCAATTAAGTAAGTGCCCACTGGGGGCCGACATCCACTTGACCAAACGCCTGCCGATGGGCGGAGGCCTCGGCGGCGGCTCATCCGATGCCGCCACCACCCTGGTTGCCCTCAACCACTTGTGGGGGCTGCACTATGATCTGGATACGCTGGCCGAACTCGGACGGCAGTTGGGCGCCGATGTGCCGGTATTTGTCCGCGGACACAGCGCCTTTGCCGAAGGTGTGGGCGAACAGTTGCAACCAGTCGAGGTGGATGAAAAATGGTATCTGGTTCTCCATCCGCAGGTACATGTTTCTACTGCCTTGATTTTTCAGCATCCTCAACTGCCAAGAGAGACGCCGAAGCGAACATGGCAAGAACTGAGAGCGGGATCATGGAAAAACGATTGCGAAATGGTCGTGAAAAACGACTACCCTGAGGTTGCCAAGGCATTTAGCTGGTTGCTAGAATACGCGCCGTCAAGAATGACCGGCACCGGCGCCTGCCTCTTCGCGGAGTTCGAAGACGAGCTGTCGGCACGTAAGGTCTTGGCAAATAAGCCAAAATGGCTGGAGGGGTTTGTCGCAAGAGGCGTAAACCTATCACCCCTGCACGCAGTTTGGCAACAGGTTTGTGAAGCAAATCAGCACCTTGTCTGACCTTGGCGTCGACAGTTCGCGCTTCACTGCCTCCGCCCCCAACAGGACGCAACCCAGAGGTTAATACCGTGCCTGACATGAAGCTGTTTACCGGTAACGCCACACCGGAACTGGCCCAGAAGATTGCAGATCGTCTCTTCATCAAACTCGGCAGTGCCGCTGTCGGCCGTTTCAGTGATGGCGAGATCAGCGTACAGATCAACGAAAACGTACGGGGTGGTGACATCTTCATCATCCAGTCCACCTGTGCTCCGACCAATGACAACCTGATGGAACTGATTGTGATGGTCGATGCACTGCGTCGTGCCTCTGCAGGTCGTATCACCGCGGTTATTCCGTACTTTGGTTACGCCCGCCAGGATCGCCGTGTCCGTTCTGCCCGTGTCCCGATCACCGCCAAGGTGGTTGCCGACTTCCTGTCTAGCGTAGGTGTCGATCGTGTTCTGACCGTTGACCTGCACGCCGAGCAGATCCAGGGCTTCTTCGATGTTCCGGTCGACAACGTATTCGGTAGCCCGGTGCTGCTGGAAGACATGAAGATCAAGAACTTGCAAGATCCTGTTGTCGTCTCTCCAGATATCGGCGGTGTGGTCCGTGCCCGTGCCATCGCCAAGCTGCTGGATGACACCGACATCGCCATCATCGACAAGCGTCGCCCGCGCGCCAACGTCTCTCAGGTCATGCACCTGATCGGTGATGTGGCTGGCCGTGACTGCATCATTGTCGACGATATGATCGACACCGGCGGCACCCTGTGCAAGGCTGCGGAAGCGTTGAAGGATCGCGGTGCCAAGCGTGTGTTTGCCTACGCAACCCACCCGGTATTCTCCGGCCTGGCGCCGAAGAACATCGCTGAGTCCGTGATCGATGAAGTGATCATCACCGACTCCATTCCGCTGTCTGAAGAGATGAAAGCCATTGGCAAGGTCAAGAGCCTGACCCTGGCGCCGATGCTGGCAGAAGCCATCCGCCGCATCAGCAACGAAGAGTCCATCTCCGCGATGTTTGAGCACTGATCCCAGCGCAATCAGATTACCATCAGGCCCCGCTCGGGGCCTGATTCATTTCTGCCACCAGGCATCCCAGGGAGCGACCGGCCCCCCCCACTCTTCTTGCAGAAAACTCACCATGGCCCGAACCTTGGCGGGAACAAAGCGCCGGCTGGGATAGACAGCAGCCAGTTGCAGTGCCGGCATACGATAATCCGCCAACAGCGGCAACAAGCGCCCCCCCGCGATTGCTTCAGCGACCATGAAACTCGGCTGACGCGTGATCCCCATGCCGCCTTCAGCCGCAGCCAGCAGAAAATCGCCATTGTCCGCCTGAAATCCGCCCTGAACCCGCACCTGTCTCAGTTCGCCCTGCGGGCATTCAAAACTCCAGACATACGGTTCGGGTACACCGTTATAAACCAGGCAGACATGCCCGGCCAGCTCGTCCGGGGTAACCGGGGTCCCCTGGCGCGACAGGTAGTCGGGAGCGGCACAGATCAGGGTGTGGATCTTTGCCAGCGGCCGCGCAATCAGGCTGCCATCGAACTCCCGGCTGATACGCAGGGCCATGTCGATCCCCTCGTCCACCAGGCTCAGCTTGCGGTCGCTGGCCACCACCTCGATCTCGATGCCAGGATAGCGCTCACAAAACCGCGGCAGCAACGGGGCAAAATGACGGGCACCGAAAGGGATTGAAACGCTGATGCGCAACAGGCCGCTGGGGTTTTGCCGCTGTTGATCCAGCTCCATCTCGGCATCAGCTACCTCACTGAGAATCAGTTGGCAACGTTCATAGAAGCGCGTGCCGCTCTCGGTGAGCCGCAACGTGCGGGTAGTGCGTTGCAGCAGACGCGTATCCAGATGCCCTTCCAGCTCGGCAACATGGCGTGACACCGCCGTCGTCGACATGCCCAACCGTTCCGAGGCTTTGACAAAACTCCCTGACTCCACAACCCGACAGAAGACATCCATTGCCAGTAACTTGTCCATGCACGCTCCAATTATCCCTTTATTCGGGATTAATCATCCTATCATGAGATATTTATCACATTTAAGTTGATAACAATAATAGTCTCAAGACCCCGGACATGAAGACCGGGCACAAGACTCGGTTCTGATGCTCAAGGAAAATCAGCTATCAGACAGGAGGACACATTATGAACACTCGCATCACACTATCCGCCTTGCTGGTTTCCATCCTGTTGGCTACACCGGCCCTGGCCGCTAAAGACAACACCGGCATCGTTGATCAATACGCCAGCAAGAACAGCACCGGTATCGTTGATCAGTACGCCAGCAAGAACAGCACCGGCATCGTTGATCAATACGCCAGCAAGAACAGCACCGGCATCGTTGATCAATACGCCAGCAAGAACAGCACCGGCATCGTTGATCAGTACGCCAGCAAGAACAGCACCGGCATCGTTGATCAGTACGCCAGCAAGACCAGCACCGGTATCGTTGATCAATACGCCAGCAAGAACAGCACCGGCATCGTTGATCAGTACGCCAGCAAGAGCAGCACCGGCATCGTTGATCAGTACGCCAGCAAGAACAGCACCGGCATCGTTGATCAGTACGCCAGTAAAGATAGCGATGGTCCGCTACGCGGTGCCTGGTGGGAGCAAAGCCAGCTTAGTTAACCCTGTGGTGGCTGGTAGCATTACGCCAGTCCAACGACCGGGACTCGTGTTCTCAAGTCCCTGCTTGCCTCGTGATGACGAGGCTTTTTTTTTTGCTTTTTCGCGCCATCACCCTCAATGCAACAACGGGAGCCTGAGCTCCCGTTGTTCTGTCAACATGAGGTTAATGTCGCAGCCCAATGCCTCGAGTAACCAGGACGTGCGCAACGGCATAGAGCACCACAATAAAACCGGCAATCAGCGTATAGGCCAACCAGAGCGGGACATCCGAAATACCAAGGAAGCCATAGCGGAAGGCATTGATCATGTAGATGATCGGGTTGCCATGGGACATGCCCTGCCAGAACGGCGGCAGCAACTCGATGGAGTAAAATACGCCCCCCAGATAGGTCAGCGGCGTCAGCACAAAGGTCGGAATGATGCTCACATCATCAAAGCTCTTGGCGAACACCGCATTGATCAGTCCTCCGATCGAGAACAGGGTGGCCGTCAGCAACAGCGTCACGCACACCGCCAGCGGATCATGGACCTGCAACGGCACGAAGAACAGCGACACCGCGGTCACGATGGCGCCGACGCACAGGCCCCGCGCCACCCCGCCAGCGACAAATCCCAGAATGATGACGTAATTGGGCACAGGCGCGACCAGCAGCTCCTCGATATTGCGCTGGAATTTGGCACTGTAAAATGACGAAGCCACGTTGGCATAGGAGTTGGTAATCACCGACATCATGATGAGGCCGGGAACAATAAACTCCATATAACTGACGCCATGCATCTGGCCGATGCGGCTGCCGATCAGATTGCCAAAAATCACGAAGTAGAGCGTCATGGTGATCGCCGGCGGCACCAGCGTCTGTACCCAGATACGCGCAAAGCGGGTGATCTCCTTGATCAGAATGCTCTTGAAGGCAATCCAGTAGACGGATGGATTCATTGACGCCCCTCCTCAACCAGGCGAACAAACAGCTCCTCAAGCCGGTTGGCCTTGTTGCGCATGCTCACCACCTTGATTTGCTGCGCAGACAACACCTCAAACAGGCTGTTCAGGCCGACACTCTTCTCGATTTCAACCTCGATGCTGCTGTCGTTCAACGGCTGCCACTTGAAGCCTGGCAACTGCAGGTCGGTGACAGGCGAGGCCAGATCGAGAATGAAGGTCTCGACATGCAACTTTGACAGCAGGGCGCGCATCGAGGTGTTCTCGACGATGCGTCCGCGATCGATGATGCCGATGTTACGACACAGCATCTCCGCCTCTTCCAGATAGTGGGTGGTTAGTATGATGGTGACCCCCTCGGCATTCAGCTGCTGCAGGAACTGCCACATGGAGCGACGGATCTCGATGTCGACGCCGGCGGTGGGTTCATCCAGGATCAGCAGGCGCGGACGGTGCATCAGTGCGCGCGCGATCATCAGGCGTCGTTTCATTCCGCCGGAGAGGGTGCGCGCCTGTTTGTCGCGCTTGTCCCACAGGTCCAGTTGCGTCAGATACTGTTCCGCCCGCTCATAGGCCAGTTTGCGCGGCACGCCGTAAAAGCCGGCCTGATTGACGACGATCTGCATCACCTTCTCAAACTGGCTGAAGTTGAACTCCTGCGGGACCAGTCCCAGCTGTGCCTTGGCCAACTCCAGTTCACGATCGATGTCATGACCGAATATCTGCACTCGACCGCCGCTCTTGTTGACCAGCGAGCTGAGGATGCCGATGGTGGTGGATTTACCCGCGCCGTTTGGACCGAGCAGGGCATAGAAATCCCCCTCCTCAACCGCAAGGTCGATGCCCTTGAGCGCCTCGACGCCCCCCTTGTAGGTCTTTTTCAACCCGTCAATCGTCAATGCCTGCATGCCGCCGGCCTCTCCTGTGCTGTGAGATGGTCAATACCGAACTGTGACAGCGCCTTATTCGAGCGGTACCACTTTGGCGATATAACGCAGGTTGCGATACAACTGGGCGTAGTCGATACCGCAGCCGACAACAAATTCATCCGGGATCGCAAAGCCGACCCAATCCACCGGCACGTCCACCTCACGGCGCGACGGCTTGTCAAGCAGGGTACAGATGGCCAGCGACTTCGGCTCGCGCAGCCGCAAGATCTCGCGCACCTTGGTCAAGGTATAGCCGGTATCGATGATGTCCTCGACAATCAGGACATCCTTACCCTTAATCTCATCCTCGATATCCTTGAGAATGCGCACCTCGCGCGAGCTGTTCATGCTGTTGCCATAGCTGGAGGCGGTCATGAAATCGAACGACACCGGCACCGTGATCTCGCGGCACAAGTCGGCCAAAAAGACACAGGAACCGCGCAGCAGCCCCACCAGCACCAACTCCTGTGTGTCGTGATAACGGGCACTGATCTCGGCGCCCAGCTCGGCAATCCGGGCCTGAACCTCGGCCTCGGCAATCATCACGTCTACCCGATGCTTCATTGTCTGCTCCTGATGAGTTTTGCTTCGGAAAAGCGGTAAAAATGGTTAAGATGGCCGCGGATTTTATCACTAATCATCCGATTGGCGCGATAAAGTCCGGGGATAAAAGCAACGGACTGGTCAGTAACGGACCAGCCATACAATAACGATTACACGAGAAAAATGTAGTTATGCACCATGCCACGGAACCACGTCGTCGCACTCGGCTCAGTCCGGATGCACGTAGTCGCCAACTGATGGATCATGCCATCGCCGTCTTTGCCCAACGCGGCATAGGTCGGGCCGGTCATGCAGAAATTGCCGAGCGCGCCCATGTCTCCGTTGCCACCGTCTTCAACTATTACCGCTCGCGGGAAGAGTTGATCGACAGTGTGTTGGGTGAGGTAGAGTCCTTCTGGTTTACGCTGGCGCGCGAAGCGCTTGGCCGTGGGGAGACGGCCATCGATGCGCTGCGTCTGTTGTTCGATGCAACCGTCGATGCAGTTTACGAGAAGGGTGACTACGCGCAAATCGCGCTGGAATGGGCTGCTTCTGTTCGTGATGATCTCTGGCCGCGCCACACGCAATTTTGTGGTCGCATGCTGGATCTGACCCGACAGACACTGCAACGTGGAGTCGAACGCGGTGAGTTTGAATTACGGATGTCAGAGCGGGAAACGCTGGCTGTGATTAACAGCCTCTACTACCCGGCCTGCCAGATGATATTCCGCGACCCGCAACCGCCAAGAGAAGAGATCAAGGCCTTCATGCTGAATACCAGCCGTCTGGTACTCGGCCTGTAAACCTGCGATCTCCCCTCCCCGTGTAACAATGCCAGCCCCGGTCGCAAGACCGGGCTGGCTGGTTCATTCTCCCGCCATGCCCCAACGCGGCACCAGTTGCTGCCCCACCCCCAGATGATCCAGTACTCGCGCCACCATGAAGTCCACCAGCGCCTGAACCGAGTCCGGTTGATGATAGAAACCCGGTGACGCCGGCATGATGGTGACCCCTAACTGACTCAGGTTCAGCATGTTCTGCAGGTGGATCGTCGAATAGGGGGTCTCGCGGGGCATCAGGATCAACTGGCCGCGCTCCTTGATCACCACATCCGCAGCCCGTTCTATCAGATTGTCCGATGCTCCGTGCGCGATGGCACTCAGGGTTCCCATCGAACAGGGCGCGATGACCATCTGTTTCGGCGCCGCAGAGCCCGAGGCCACCGGCGCGAACCAGTCCAGCTTGCGACACACCGATAACTGTCCGGGCGCCGCGGCAAAGCGTTCGCTCAGATAGCGTTCACAGGCGGCCTCCTCTTCGGGCCAGTCCTCGCCAAGTTCAGTGGTGATGACCACCTGCGCCGCCGCCGAGCGTAACAGGTAGACGCGGCAACCGGCAGCCAGCAGTGCTTGCAGCAGGCCGACGCCATAAGCAGCCCCCGAGGCGCCAGTCATGGCCAGTGTGACGGCGTGGCTCATGCGCCCACCTCGACAAAGCGCTGTTCCAGGGCCTGGAGCAGGCGACCATGGATGCCGCCAAACCCGCCATTGCTCATCACCAGGATCTGGTCACCGGCATGCACCTGTTGCAGCAGCGCATGCAGCAGTTCATCAATCTCGTGGAATACCCGGGTTGGTACCGGCGCCCGCGCCGCGACCTGGTGTATATCCCACGGCAGATCGGCCGGCGCAAACAGGTAGGCAAGATCGGCCTGCGCCAGACAGGCCGCCAGCTCCTTCTGGTGCACCCCGAGCTTCATGGTGTTGGAGCGCGGTTCCAGCACGGCCAGGATCCGTGCCTGACCGACCCGGGCACGCAGGCCGCCGAGCGTGGTGGCAATCGCGGTCGGATGGTGGGCAAAGTCGTCATAGACCCGGATCCCGGCCACCTCGCCCTTGAGCTCCATGCGCCGCTTCGGCATGCAAAAGCTGGCCATCGCCGCCAGAGCCTGCTGCGCCGTCACACCAGCATGGCGGGCCGCCGCCAACGCCATCAGCAAGTTATGCACATTGTGCTGGCCCATCCCCTGCCAGTGCAGCTCGCCGACCGGCTGACCATCCAGCAATACGCGCAGATGACTGCCATCGGCACTCAGCAGTTGCGCCTGCCAGTGAGCGCCCTCGCCATCTACCCGCTCGACTTCGCTCCAGCAACCGAGCTTCAACACCTCATCCAGTGCGGCATCATGACCGGGCACCAGCAGGCGTCCCGTGCCCGGTACAGTCCGTACCAGATGGTGGAATTGACGTTGAATCGCCGCCAGATCCGGGAAGATGTCGGCATGGTCATATTCAAGGTTATTCAGGATCAGCGTGCGTGGCCGGTAGTGGACGAACTTGGAGCGTTTGTCGAAGAAGGCACAGTCATACTCATCGGCCTCGATGACGAAAAACGGACTCTGCCCCAACCGGGCCGAGACCTCGAAGTTGCCCGGCACACCGCCAATCAAAAAACCCGGCTGCAAGCCGGCATGTTCGAGGATCCAGGCCACCATGCTGGCGGTGCTGGTCTTGCCGTGGGTGCCGGCCACCGCCAGTACCCAGCGCGATTGCAGCACATGATCGCGCAGCCACTCCGGTCCCGAGGTGTAAGGCAGGTTGCGATCCAGCACATACTCGACGCAGGGATTACCACGGCTCATGGCATTGCCGATGATCACCAGATCCGGTACCGGCTCGAGCTGAGACGGGTCATAGCCCTGGATCAGACTGATGCCCTGCTCTTCGAGCTGGGTGCTCATCGGCGGGTAGACGTTGGCATCCGAACCTGTGACCTGATGACCCAACTGCTTGGCCAATACGGCGATGCCGCCCATGAAGGTGCCACAGATCCCGAGAATATGAATGTGCATCGCAAACTCCTAATGCGAAAGGATGAGGCATTCTAGCAATGGTGCCGACGTTTGGGCAGGGCCGGTGTGGCGCCGAGGTAGCCATTTCATGTGCGCTGGCTATAATACGGGCTCACTTGTTATCAACCCTTGCAAAAAGGACCTGCCATGAGCCTGAATCTGGTTCCCGCCGGCAAAGCACTGCCGGAAGATATCTACGTAGTCATCGAAATCCCGCAAAACGCCGACCCGATCAAGTACGAGATCGACAAGGAATCCGGCGCCGTATTCGTTGACCGTTTCATGGCCACGCCGATGTTCTACCCGTGCAACTACGGTTACATCAACCACACCCTGTCCCTGGATGGGGATCCGGTTGACGTCCTGGTGCCGACCCCGTACCCGCTGGTGCCGGGTTCCGTGATCCGCTGCCGTCCGGTTGGCGTACTGAATATGAGCGACGAAGCCGGTCAGGATGCCAAGCTGGTGGCGGTACCGCACTCCAAGCTGACCAAGCAGTACGACCATATCCAGGACGTGGAAGATCTGCCGGAGCTGCTGAAGGGCCAAATCAAGCACTTCTTCGAACGCTACAAGGAACTCGAAGCCGGCAAGTGGGTCAAGGTAGAAGGCTGGGGCAACAAGGCCGACGCCATCGCCGAGATCGAAGCCTCTGTGGTACGTTACAACGAAGCCAAGTAAGCCGGATCTGGAAAAACGCCACGCCCTGCGTGGCGTTTTTTTATGCAAAAAATAAAAGACCTGTCAACGATGACAGGCCTGGATAAATATTTTCTCCGTGCTTACCACTGCGGCTAAACCGGTAGCTCAGCACGCGCTTAATATCGTTAAGCCATGACCAACAAAAATTCTAGTATTTTGATTTTATTAGCAATTTTATTTGTTTATCACTTTATGAATATTTATGTCTCGCCATGCCGGGTCACAGGGAAATAACCCGTGACGAATCAAGCCTGCATTGGAATAAAGCCCGGCAGCTCGGTAATACGTTCCAGCCAGCGGTTAAGCGCCGGATAGTTGCGCAGACTAAATCCCCCCTCCTCGGCGACGTGGGTATAGGCATACAGCGCCAGATCGGCGATGGTTGCCGTCTCCCCCACCAGGTAATCATGCCGTCCCAGATGCTGCTCCATCACCTGCAGGGCCGCCTCGCCCTTGGCGATCAATGCCGGTAGCTCGGCCGCACGCTGCGGGTAGAACAACTGGATGGCTCGCGCGACGGCAACATAAGGCTCATGGCTGTATTGTTCGAAGAACAGCCATTGCAGCACCTGGGCCCGCGCGAAACGATCGCTCGGCCACCAACGGCTGCCTTCGGCCAGATAACAGAGAATGGCGTTGGATTCTGGCAACGGGCGTCCATCCGGCAGCACCAGTACCGGCACCTTGCCCAACGGGTTCAGCTTGAGAAATGCCGGCGTCCGCGTCGCGCCCTGGCGCGGGTCACACTCATGCCAGGTGAAAGTCTCACCCAGCAACGACAACATCAGTTTGACCTTGTAACAGTTACCCGAGGCGGCCATGCCATAGACCTGATACATAGTGGCTCCTTGCACGTTAACAGGCTGTTAACTTACGGCAGCCGGTTGATTAACGTCAAGTCGATAGCGTGCCGCGGCCTTGGTCGCCTGATGGCCGCCTGCTATGCTCAGCATCGACGTTGTTATGGAGCCTTGCTATGTTGTCCCCTCTTCTTGCGCGCGGCTTGCTGGCCAGTCTGCTCTGGCTGGCGGGGTGTGATGTCTGGGTTCGTGTCGGGGAGGATCCCGTACCACCGGATCCCGACCCCACTCCGGCGCGCTACCAACCCAGCGCCGATGTGCGTTGGCAGCTGCAGTTACAAGGCAATGTAACGCTGCAAACAGGCACCCAATTGCTGGAAGTTGATCTGTTCGATACCCCGGATAGTCAATTGATCACCTGGCGTCGGCAGGGCATCCGCTTGATGTGCTACTTCTCCGCCGGCACGCTCGAGATCTGGCGCCCGGATGTGGCCTCGCTCCCCGACAGTGTCCGCGGCGAGCCGCTAGCGGACTGGCCAGGAGAGTACTGGCTGGATGTCCGCGCCAGCAGCGTGCGCGACCTGATGCGTACCCGTCTCGATCTGGCACAGCGCAAGGGGTGTGATGCCGTGGATGCCGACAATGTAGATGGCTTCTTGCAAAACAGCGGTTTTGCCCTCAGAGCCGGCGACCAGCTCGACTACAATCGCTTCCTGGCGCGGGAGGCTCACCAGCGCGGCCTGGCCATTGCCCTGAAGAACAACCTGACACAGATCCCGGACCTGGTCGCCGACTTCGACTTGGCCGTCAACGAACAGTGCCATGCCTACCAGGAGTGTGACCGCCTGGCGCCTTTCGCGCAGGCCGGCAAACCGGTGTTGAACATCGAATATGACCCGCGCTTTGTGGCTGATGCCGACAGCCGCCGCCAGTTGTGCGATGAAGCCCGCCAGGAGAAACTGCAAACCCAGGTACTGACCACGGCCTTGGACGGCACCCTGTTGCATAGCTGTTTTTAACGCCAAAAAGGGCGGCCCAGGCCGCCCCTCTCCGGCTCAGGTACTGGCTAGCAGACGAAGCGACAACGCCAGTCGCCAGAGGGAATGGCCGCCAACCCCTGACAGGTCTGGCGATAGTGGTAGTAAAACGCCTCGCCCCACGGGGTCAGCATCATCTCTCGGGTGTACTCCTGCGGCGTCTCCTCCAAGGCATCCAGCCGGGCCATCGTCGTGTCATCGACCACATAGATTTCACCCAGCACCGACTGCTGGCCACTGATGATGCCGGGATACTCGCCAAGATCGATCAGATAAAAGTTGGGTGGACTCCACCACTGTCCCAGATAGGCGCACTCGCGCATCATGCCGTGATTGGATTCGCCGCGTCGCAAGGTGCCATAAACCCAGACCAGAGCCATACCCGTTCCCCCGTTGTTCTCTTCTAGTGTGTGGCCCGTCGCGACGGCGCCATTTGCCATTTGTGCTCAGCGCGGTGTACCCCTAGAATCCGCCCACTCAACGCACTTCATCACAAGTATAGGGAGTTTAGTCGATGCGTTCCTGTTTCATCAGCCTGTTGGCCGGTCTGTTGTTGCCCGCGCTGGCCCATGCCCATTCGATCCAACTGGCGAGCCCCCTGCCTGCCGTCCAGGTCAGCGAGCAAGGTGAGTTGCAGCTTCAGTCCGGCCAAACCCGCTATCAAGGCTGGGACAGCCAGCAACTGCCCGGTAAAGTGCGCGTCATTCAACACATAGCGGGGCGCAGTCATGCCAAGGAGCTAAATGCTCCGCTGATTGAGGCCATCAAGGCCGCCAAGTTGCCACATGATCGTTATCAGACCACCACCATCGTCAATCTGGATGATGCGCTGTTCGGCACCGGCGGCTTCGTCGTCAGTAGCGTCGAGAAAAGCAAGGCCGAGTTTCCCTGGTCTTCGTTCGTGCTCGACGAACAGGGGGTGGTGCGCAAGGCCTGGGATCTGCAGGAGGAGAGTTCGGCCATAGTGGTGCTGGATAAAGACGGCAAGGTGCGTTTCGTCAAGGATGGCGCCCTGAGCCCTGAGGAGATCGCGACTGTGATGACCCTGCTTCACAGTCAGCTGTAACCTGGACCGGAAAACAAATCAGCCCGCATCACGATGCGGGCTGATACACAGGCAGGCCTGAGAAATTAGAAAATGTAGTGTCCCAGAACAATCAGCACGAACACATAGGCCAACAACAAGAACCACATGCGTGGACTGGGCGTGCTCTTTCTCACGACGTCTGCACCTCCCTTGGTTACAACATTGCGTTAACAATATCACAACCAGAAAGTCGCACTCCAGATACAGTCGCGAGCAGCCTCACAAAATGCAGGCATTTTAACCAGATTCCGCACAGCAAGCCCCTATTGGCACCTATTTTTACTCGCTAGGTAGCACACCATACTGCTGCAATGCCTGTAACAGCTGTGACACGGCCTGTTCGATGGCCAGATCATGGTTCAGCACCCGGATCTCCGGCTGCAGCGGCGCCTCATAGGGATCGTCGATACCGGTGAAGTTGCGGATCTCGCCGGCACGCGCCTTCTTGTAGAGACCTTTGGGGTCGCGCGCCTCGCAGGCCGCGAGCGGGGTATCGACAAAGATCTCGATGAATTCACCGTCGGCAAAACGGGCGCGGATGGCATCGCGTTCGGCACGATAAGGCGACACAAAGGCCGCCAGAACCACCAGCCCGGCATCCACCATCAGCTTGGCCACCTCGCCGACCCGGCGCAGGTTCTCCTGGCGATCGGCCGGGGCAAAGCCGAGATCCGAACAGAGGCCGTGGCGCACATTGTCACCATCCAGCAGATAGGTGCGCACACCGCGGCGGTGCAACTCATGCTCCAAAGCACCGGCCAGTGTCGACTTACCCGACCCGGACAGGCCGGTAAACCAGAGCAGCCGTGGCGGATGGCCGTTAAGCGTCGCTCGCGCTTCCCGGTCGACTGTATGCTGATGCCAGACAATATGTTCCGTGGTCACCTTGTCCATCTTCTCTCTTCCTGTGATGAATCGGGCGCCCGTGGCGCCCTTTTCCTGATTACAGCTGGCTGATATCCAGCGCCTGCCAGTGCGGGAAGTGCTTGCGCACCAGAGCATTGAATTCCAGCTCGAACTCACTGAAACCTGCCGTGCTCTGGCTCTTGTCCTCCAGCGCTTCGATGACCATGCCGGCGCCGATGGTAACATTGGTCAGACGGTCGATGACGATGAAGCTGCCGGTATCGCGCACTTGCGTGTAGGGGTCAACGCCGACGGCGTTGGTCAGCGACAGCTCAACCAGTCCAATCTCGTTCAGTTGCAACGCCTGCGCCGGATGCTGCTGCAGCGTGTTGACGTCAATACGCTGGCGGATGATATCCACCTGGCCCTGGGTCTTCTTGGTCGCCAGCTTGATATCGTACAGCCGACCGGCAGCCAGTGGCGCTTCGGTCATCCACACCAGATGGGCCAGCACACGCTTGCTGACCGTCGTCGGGGCGTCCGGTGCCACCAGCAGATCGCCGCGGCTGATATCAATCTCATCACGCAACGTGACCGTCACCGCCTGGCCGGCAGTCGCTTGTGACAGATCGCCATCGAAGGTGACGATGCGCTCCACCACGCTCTGCTGCCCCGATGGCAGTACTTTCAGGGTATCCCCCGGGCGCAGGGTGCCTGCTGCCAGCGTGCCCATATAGCCACGGAAGTGCAGATCCGGACGGCTGACCAGTTGCACCGGCAAACGCACCGGGATATCCGCCTGGTGCGCACCGACTTCGGCGTTTTCCAGCAGGGTCAGCAACGGTTCCCCCTGATACCAGGGCGAGCGCTCGCTCAGCGTCACTAGGTTGTCGCCATCTACTGCCGACAACGGCACCACCTTGATGTCGGTCGCCGGCAAGCGGCTGGCAAATTGCAGGTAGTCAGCCTCAATACGACGGAATGTCGCCTGGTCGAAATCGACCAGATCCATCTTGTTGATGGCGACGATGAACTGGCGAATACCCAGCAGGCTGGCGATGAAGCTGTGACGCCGGGTCTGTTCCAGTACTCCTTTGCGCGCATCGATCAAGATGATCGCCAGATCGCAGGTTGAGGCGCCGGTCGCCATGTTGCGGGTGTACTGCTCGTGGCCCGGAGTATCGGCAATGATGAATTTACGTTTCGCCGTCGAGAAGTAGCGGTAAGCCACATCGATGGTAATCCCCTGTTCACGCTCGGCTTGCAGGCCATCCACCAGCAGCGCGAAGTCCAGTTTCTCGCCGCGGGTCCCCACCTTCTGGCTGTCGGCATGCAGGCTCTTGAGCTGATCCTCGTACACCTGCCGGGAATCATGCAGCAGGCGGCCGATCAGGGTGCTCTTGCCATCGTCAACGCTACCGCAGGTCAGGAAGCGCAGCAGGCTCTTGTGTTGTTGCTGATGCAGGTACTCTTCAATGCTGCCACTTTGCTTGATGGCTTCGGCAATCGCGCTGTTCATAGTCCTTTGCTCCTCGAAATCCGTTAGAAATAACCCTGGCGCTTTTTCAGCTCCATCGAGCCGGCCGCATCGTTATCGATGACCCGCCCCTGACGCTCCGAACTGGTGGAAACCAGCATCTCTTCGATGATTTCCGGCAGTGTCTGCGCCTGTGACTCGATGGCCCCGGTTAACGGGTAGCAACCCAGCGTGCGGAAACGTACCCACTTCAGCTCCGGTTTTTCATCCGGCGCCAACGGCATGCGTTCGTCATCCACCATGATGGTGACACCGTCACGCTCGACCACGGGACGCGGCTTGGCGAAGTAGAGCGGGACCAGTTCAATATTCTCCAGGTAGATGTATTGCCAGATATCGAGCTCAGTCCAGTTCGACAGCGGGAACACGCGAATGCTCTCGCCCTTGTTGACCTGGCCGTTATACAGCCGCCACAGTTCGGGGCGCTGGTTCTTCGGATCCCAGGCGTGGTTCTTGTCGCGGAACGAGTAGACCCGTTCCTTGGCCCGGGATTTCTCCTCATCACGGCGCGCGCCACCAAAGGCGGCATCGAAGCCGTATTTGTTCAGCGCCTGCTTCAAGCCTTCCGTCTTCATGATGTCGGTATGCTTGGCGCTGCCATGCACGAACGGATTGATGCCCATTGCCAGGCCATCCGGGTTCTTGTGAACAATCAGATCCATACCGTACTTCTCGGCGGTGTAATCGCGGAACGCGATCATCTCGCGGAACTTCCAGTCGGTATCCACATGCAACAACGGAAACGGCAGCTTTCCCGGGTAGAACGCCTTGCGTGCCAGATGCAGCATCACCGAGGAGTCCTTGCCAATCGAGTAGAGCATCACCGGATTGCGAAACTCGGCGGCCACCTCGCGGATGATGTGGATGCTCTCGGCTTCCAGTTGCTTCAGGTGGGTCAATCTTGCGTTGTCCAGTTGTAGTGTCATGACGGCGACTCCTCTCGCGCATTCGGGGACCGGCCGTCAGGCCAGCTCCACCAGATGTTCCTTGCCACTGGCCACCTCGCCACGGAACCAGCTCAGCTGGTCGGCCAGCGCGGCCACTTCACCGACGACAATCAGCGACGGACTTGCCGCGCCGGATGCCAGTTCGGCCAGATGTTGTAACTCCCCCCGCCAGACTTTCTGTTCGGCGGTGGTCCCGCGTTCTATCAGCGCCACCGGAGTGGTTGGCGCCCGACCGTGGCTCAGCAGACGTTGCTGAATCACGGGTGAGGCGATCAGCCCCATGTAGATCACCAGTGTCTGGTTGCTGGCCGCCAACGCCGGCCAGTCCGGCTCGCGGCCATCTTGCTGGCAGTGGCCGGTGATAAACACCGCGCTCTGGGCATGATCCCTGTGGGTCAGGGGTATGCCGGCATACGCCGTCGCCCCCGCCGCCGCCGTGATCCCCGGCACCACGGAGAACGCAATACCGGCATCCCGCGCCGCTTCAAGCTCCTCGGCGCCACGCCCGAACATGAAGGGATCGCCGCCTTTAAGGCGTACCACCCGCTTGCCGGCCAGCGCGTGCTCGACCAACAGGGCATTGATCTCCGCCTGCGGCACCGAGTGCGCCCCAGCCTTCTTGCCAACACAGATGCGCTCGGCATCGCGGCGCACCAGATTCAACACTTCCGGCGAAACCAGTTGGTCATACAGCACCACTTCGGCTTGCTGGATCTGTTGTAAGCCCTTGAGGGTCAACAGACCGGCATCACCGGGGCCGGCGCCGACCAGCACCAACTCGCCACCTTCTTGCTCGCCCTGTTGCAGCGCGGTTTCCATCCATTGCCGTCCCTGCTCGGTCTCGCCGGCTCGCAGCAGGCTGGCCAACTGGCCGGAGGCAAAAACCCGCTCCCAGAATCGACGGCGTTGTGTCAGCGACGTTAATGCCGACTTCACTCGCTCACGCAATTGGCCGGAGAGCCGGGCCAACTGCCCCAGGTGACCGGGTAACAGCGCCTCCAGCCGCTCGCGCAGCAGTCGGGCCAGCACGGGGGCGGCACCACCACTGGAGATGGCGACGATGATGGGTGAACGATCGATGATCGACGGGAAGATAAAACTCGAACGCGCCGGGTCATCCACCACATTGACCCACAGCCCTGCAGCTTCGGCCGCTGCCGCGACGTCGGCATTGACCTGTTCGTCGTCGGTTGCGGCAATGACCAGACGCTGGCCGTGCAGGTGACTCGCCTGAAACAATTCTGCCTGATGGATGATCCGGCCCAGCTGTTGCAACTGATGCAGCTCCTCATGCAGGTCGGGAGCAACGACCGTCACGCTCGCATCCGCCTCCAACAGCAGTCGCGCCTTACGCAGCGCCACCTCTCCGCCCCCGACCAGCAGGACAGGGCGTTGTGCGACGTTGGCAAACAGCGGCAAGTAATCCATCTTCAGGCTCCTCATCTTTGACATGACTATAAGGTTGGCAAATAAGTGCATAAAATAATAAAAACGCACTTTTTATTCTTATTGGTTATTAAACGGCGAATTTTGACCCGCTCGTCCCGCAGCGGCGGTGCCGAATCGCTACGCCGGACACAGGCTGTGATGGCAGACAGGGTATGATAGAGTCCCACTCGCGACACCCATTATTACGAGGAGAACACCCCATGCTGCCAGATGGTAATCTGATTGGAATCATGGTGGTGGTGCTGGTTGCCATCACCTTCATCAAAGCCGGCGTCAAGATAGTGCCACAGGGTTTCAACTGGACGGTGGAACGTTTTGGTCGTTACGCCGGCACCTTGCAACCGGGTTTCAACCTGATCATTCCGTTTGTTGATCGCGTCGGTCGTCGCATCAATATGATGGAACAGGTAATGGATATCCCGCCGCAGGAGGTGATCAGCCGTGACAACGCCAACGTCACCATCGATGCCGTCAGCTTCGTGCAGGTGATTGAGGCGCATAAGGCCGCCTATGAAGTCAGCGATCTGATGCAGGCCATCCGCAATCTGACGATGACCAATATCCGTACCGTGCTCGGTGCCATGGAGCTGGACCAGATGTTGTCACAGCGCGATACCATCAACGAGAAATTGTTGCTGACCGTCGATGCCGCCACCAGCCCGTGGGGCGTCAAGGTGACCCGCATCGAGATTCGCGATGTCAAACCACCGATGGATCTGATCGAATCGATGAACGCCCAAATGAAGGCCGAGCGTCAGAAGCGTGCCGAGATCCTCGAGGCCGAAGGGGTACGTCAATCGAAGATTCTCAAGGCCGAAGGGGAGAAACAGTCGCAGATCCTCAAGGCTGAAGGGGAACGTCAGGCCGCCTTCCTCGCCGCCGAGGCACGTGAACGTCAGGCCGAGGCCGAAGCCAAGGCAACCGCCATGGTCTCGGAAGCCATTGCCAAGGGCAGCAGCCAGGCCATCAACTACTTCGTCGCACAGAAGTACACAGAGGCTCTGACCAAAATTGGCGACAGCCCGAACAGCAAACTGGTCATGATGCCGCTGGAGGCCAGCCAGCTGATCGGAGCCATTGGCGGCATCAGCGAACTGTTCAAGAACGGTAAATCCGCCCAGGAAGCCACCACCAGCAAGGAGCCGGGTGGATGGAACTCCTGACCCAGATGAGTGCCATGCACTGGCTGATACTCGGTGGTGTATTGCTGATTCTGGAGTTGCTCGGCACCGCAGGGTATCTGTTATGGCTTGGCGCGGCAGCGATTGCTGTCGCCGCGGCCACCGCCATCGGCAACGTGAGCTGGCATGGTCAGTGGTTGCTGTTTGCACTGCTGGCCCTGCTGTTCACTGCCGGCTGGTGGCGCTGGCAACGCCAACGCAGCCGCATGCAGGATGTCGCCACGCCGCTGAATCAGCGCCTGCAACACTACGTCGGTCGCGACGTGCTGTTACTCGAGCCGGTGCAGCAAGGCCGCAGCCGCGTCAAGCTGGATGATACGGTCTGGAGTGTCCGTTGCGAGCAACCGTTGGCCGCAGGCAGCCAGGTGCGGATCATCGCAGTCGATGGCACCCTGCTCACGGTTTCCGCGCTCACCACCGATTAATCCCTGGCCCCTCAGGGTGGAGTTCGCCGTTGGAATGGCGCCACCCTGTGCTCTGGCGCACATTTTCTGTGCGCTGTGCCGATTAGCCTCACGATAAAGATTCTTTTGGCGCCAAATGTCAAACCCGTCGAGCCACGCCATGACATGCTGACGCCCACTTCTGGCCATCGTCCACACTGACGCAACAAGGAGAATTGCTATGTCGCCGACTCACTCCCGGCTCCGTCGCCGCGGTCTGGCGCTGCTGCTGGTGCTGTTTGCCCCCATCAGCCAGGCTGAACTGTATGACGGCCAACGCTGGCTAAACCATGTGCAGCAGGATCTGGCGCCCTTCTGGTACCGGGCTGCCAGCAGCATACACGATGGTCGTTTCGCCACCTTCTTGTGTAATGATGGCGCTGTGCCCTCACAGGCTCAGCTCGATGGCAAGCAGGCCGGGCTCTGCCCCGAGCTGGCCCAGGCGCCAGACTGGATTAAAGAGGGCTATCCCTATCAATTCACGCGTATGGTGTCACGCCAGACCTTCGCCTATGGCGTCATCTTCCATCTGACTGGCGATCCGAAGGCGTTAGAACTGGCGCGCCAGGGCGTTACGTTTCTGCGCCAGCAGGCACTGCAGGCTGACGGCAACGTCATCGGCCGTTTCCGCAATGGAGAAGGCGCAGACAAAGCCGAAGATCGCACCAGCCAGGACATGGCCTATGCCCAGCTAGGCTTGGCATTTTATTATTATCTGACCCGGGATGCGGCCGTCCTCAAAGACATACAGCGGGTGCACCGCTTCATCTTCAACCACTACCATGATCCACAACAGCCCCGTCTGACCTGGTATCCGGCCAGCCGCAAACAGGGGCAGCAAGTAGAATTGGTCGCCCAACTGGATCAACTCAATGCCTACATGGTGCTGTTGACACCGCTGTTGCCCAAGGCAGAGCAACAGCAGTGGCAGCAACAGATGGGCTGGCTCGCCGATGCCATAGTGCGCGACTTCTACTATCCCACGGAGCAGCGCTTCTTCGGTTATATCCATGATGATTCGGGGCGCTTGCCTGACGCCCGCCACGCCGACTTCGGTCACACCATCAAAAGTTTCTGGATGCTCTATCTGGTCGCCAAACAGCGCGGTGACCTGATGTTGCAACGCTTCGCCGAAGGCGGGATGCACAACATTCTCAAGCGCGCCTACCGCCAGGATTTGCTGAAACGCTTGCCCCTGGCGCAACCGATAGATCCGGCGCACGGCGACGATCTGGTGGGTTGGTGGGGCAACCGGGATGGTCAAGACGGCAGTGCCTGGTGGGAATATGCCGAACTCGATCAAGCCGCCACGACACTGGGACTGACTGAAGCCGCACCGCGGCAATACCTGTATCTGACCTGGCCGAGCTGGTTTGCCAGTTTTGTCGATGTCAAACACGGAGAGGTCTGGGGGGGCATCACCGATCAAGGCAGCGTCAAGGTGCACCTGTGGAAGAATGGCTACCACTCGCTGGAACACGCACTCGTCAGTTATCTCGGCGCTCAAAGCTTCCAGCACCAGCCGGTACAGCTCTATTTCGCCTATCCGATCCAACCCGGGACAAACCAGCCGGTCTACTACTTCCGCGGCGACATTCTCAGCAGCGAAGCGCTGGGGCACTCCCCCTCTGGCTTGCCCATCTGGCGCATCGACGCACAGCAACTGCACTAGCAATACAACGGGGGCCTCAAGCCCCCGTTTTCCTGTCCCTGTGCTATGCCGCTAGATTTTGAAGCGCCGTACCCGTCCCGCCAGTTGTTGCGCTAGTTCATCGAGATCATTACCAGTTTGCAATACCGTGCCCGACAATGCCGAGGCCTCTTCGGTCAAACCATTGAGTTCGGAGACGGTGCGATTCATCTCCTCCATCACTGAGCTTTGCTCTTCAGTGGCGGATGCGATCTGGAAGTTCATATCCAGCACCTTGCTCACCATCTGCTGAATACCAGCCAGCTCATTGCGCATGCGGTCCGCCATCTCCAGCGTCACCTGCATCTGACCGGATCCCTTATCCATGGCCTGTACCGCACTCTGCACGCCCTGTTTCAAGGACGAGATCATCTTCTGGATATCTTCGGTCGAACGTTGAGTGCGGCTCGCCAGGGTACGCACCTCATCGGCCACCACCGCAAATCCACGCCCCTGCTCTCCGGCACGGGCCGCTTCAATGGCGGCATTCAACGCCAACAGATTCGTTTGCTCGGCAATACCGCGGATCACATCCAATACCGAGGTAATCCGCTCGGACTCGCTCTCCAGCTGGGCTACCATCTGTCCGGCGTCAGTCACGCTGGCTGCAAGCTGACGGTTCATCTCGACATTGCGATCCAGCAACGCCAGCCCCTCGGTCGCCGAGCGCTGGGCAATGTGCGTCTGATCTGAGGTCTGTTGTGCGTGCTGGGAGATCTCGTGGATGGCGCGGCTGATCTCGCCTGTGGCCGTGACCAGCGCAGCCAATTGCTGACGCTGGCTGTCGCTGATCCCCCCTACCTGCGCCGAGATTTGGCGCAGACTGCCGGTACTCTCCTCGAGACAGCCGATATCGCCAAGCAGCTCCCTGACCAGCCCTTGCAACTGATCCAGCAAGCGATTAACGCCCCCCGCCAGCTTGCCGAGCTCATCCTGAGACGAGACTGGAATGCGACTCACCAGATCACCGTCGCCCTTGCTGATGTCCTCTACTTTTTCGTGCACCGCATGCACGCTGTCCACAATCAGCTTCGGACCGAAATAAATCAGTGCCACTCCGGCCACCAGCGCAACGGCCAAGATCCCCAGAGTCCAGGCCTGACGCGATTCGGCCACCTCGGCCGACGAGAGCTTCAACTCTTCAGCCAGCGCTTCGACCTGCTCACCGCCGAGGTTATACAGCTCTCTGAGACTGGAAAAAGAGGCCATCTGCTGATGATGTTGTTTATCAGCCGCGGCGTTATCCCCTTTTGCCATCAGCACAAACACCTGTTCTGCGTGCGAGCGCCAGCTACGAAATTGCCCTTCAAATCCGGACAATGGCCCCGTGACTTGGGGAAACGGCGCCATCAGGGCCAGAAATTTCTGCATCCGTTCATACGCTTGATCCGCATTCTCGTTGAAGTCCTTCAACAGCGCCTCGTGTTGGCTGCTGTCCTCAGTCATCAAACGTTCCTGCTGCGCCACCAGCGCCTGATACAAGTCGCGATCCGCATTCAGCACAACCGCATCCGCCGGCATCAGCCGAGTGGCGAACAGATCCGCATTTTCCTGCAATTTTTCTAGTGCAACATAGTTCACACCGCCCAAGAGCAGGATAAACAACGTCAGCAACACCAAACCGAACGCCGCCTTGGCCCGGATCCCCAACATCTTGCTCAACACCATGGTGACATCTCCCCGATTGTTCGTGATGGGCCTTCTAGATTGTGCTTATGCCCGCAACCGTGCTCAGTTGACTATAGATCCCGTTATTCGGTTCTGCTCGCCAGGCGCATTGACTTGCGCCGAATGCAGCAGGGACTCAACCTTGACGCCAAAGGTGATGACCGCTACTACCCGGTTTTGGTACCACAGCGGATAACTGAGATGGGCGATGAACGCATTCGAGGAGTCATCAAAATCAATCCGGCCGCCTAACCTCTGCGTCTGACCATCGATCCAGGCCGGCATCTCACCAGCGCGCCCCTGACTTGCTTGTCGCAGGGTGGCCTGCACTTTTTCCTCATCACCTTGCCAGTAGTCGGTCGTCACCACAGAACTGGCCAGCAAGACGCCCTGTTGCGAACTGATGAACACTTCAGAGTAACGATCCCGGTGTCGTTGCTGCCATAGCGCCAGGTTCTGTGACAGCGGAGAAGTCAGCAGCTGCAGCATCCACTGTGGGTAGGGATGGTCTCTGGCGACGGTGTGTTGCCAAATCCGATCTCGCTCCTGCCACTGCCGATCCACCGGCCAGCCCTGGGCCAGCAAGGCGACGAGCTGCGGCTCATGTAGCCAGTAGTGCGCATCCTGATCGACCTGTTGCCGCAACTGATCCGCTTCGGCCAACGACAGCATCAGGCCATCGCCATGACATGCTGACAACTGCCGATTAAAGCGTGACAAAAACTGCGGCTGCTGACTGAGCAGTCGCGAGGAAAAATAAACGCCCAGGGGGACATAACGCTCGAACTGACGGGCCAGCTGCGAGGCATTCAGCCGTTGCTGGCGTTCCATTGCCTGCTGATCCGCCAAAATGACATCCACGCGGCCGATGGCCAGCAGTCGCAGCAAGCTGTCGAGATGGTTCACCGTCTGCGCCGCAGTCCATCCCTGAGCCTCAAGCCAGCTCTCCTGATTGCTGCCGCGCAACACACCAATACGCAGATGCCGGGGAAATTCGGCCTGTTGCAATGTCCTCACCTGGAGGGCAAACCAATACCACTTCTCCAGTACCAGAGGGGAGGATAGCCGCGCGTAAGGCTCCATTTCCGGCAGAGGCATGACACTGAATAGCCCATCGGTCAGCCCGGCGCGAAGATTGCGCTGCGCCCGTCGCCATGGCACAACCTCAATGTCATAGCCAACCTGCAGGCGCTGCAGCACGCACTGCAAGGCGTCGACCGCCAGCCCCGACAGTTCGCCATCGCGGTTGATCTGATACGGCGGCGCCAGATTGGTATCGAGTTTGAGCGTAATGGCCGCCTGTATCGGCAACGAGAAACAAACCAGGTACACCATCAGCCGCAGGGTTCGCATCCAGAGCATCCTGTTTCGAAGTTACCCTGTCAGTGTGGCTCCTGGCTCGCCGCTGTGCCAGACGCCTCAGCGTAACTGGTACTGCTCGGCCAGCGCCCGCTTGTGACGATATAGCGTCAGCAATTCGGCCTGGCTCTTGCCAGCATTATCGTAGAACAAGGCCCCGCCTTGCTGCAGCGCGGCATACCGCTGCTGCAGGCACTGCTCGACCACCGCAAAGCGACGCAGTGTCAGCTCGGTGCAACTTTTTCCGTGCAAATCGTCTTCGATATCCAGCACCTGAGAGCGAAAATACTCAATCTCAAACAACGCCGCCAAGGCCTCGTCATCCACCAGTGCCGCCTGCCAACGCTGCGTGATGTCTCGCACCCAGTCACAGACAACCGCGCTGGCCTCCTGTTGCTGCAGCCAGCATAACTTGTGCTGATACACCTCGACGGCAACCTCCTTGAGCGCACGAAACAGCGCCAAAGACTCGGCATTCGGTTGCTGCACAGACTGTTTTAATAGCCAGCCAAAAAAATTGCGGGTCTCGAAGCGTTCACAGGCATGAAACAGCGGGTCACTCAGCCCGTTGCTGTTGAACTCGCGCAACGGATCGAACGGGTACATATAGCCAAAGTCGAATAACCAGACATGACCGTCATCATCAATGATATTGCCAGGACAGAGATCCCACTCCATCAAGCCCGCTTCTTCACAGGTGACGACCGTTTGCAGGATCTGGCGGAAAATCGCGGTATCGAAACGCGCCAGCGGAGCACCGGGCAGCCAGGGCGACAAGATGATCCCCAACCGGTAGTCGGCATACAGGGTCGGAACTATGTGCTGCAGACGTGCGGCCCATACGGGATCCGCCTTCAGGCGTGTAAAGTCCGCGCGTCGCTGCACCTCATTGAGAAACGAGGTCTGACCGTCGATATTCTGCACTCGGGCCTCGGCGCGTTTCTGCTTCAGCGTATATTCCCGGCCGTCGATCGACAGTCGCAACACCTGTGCCGTCAACCCGCCGCCAAAACTCTGAATGACATAGGGCGACGCGGCGGTCAGCGTGGCCAGCACCTCCGGCGGCAGCGGGCACGCCTCGCGCTGTCCCACGATCAGATTCTGACCACTGATGTCCCAGGCCAACTGAGCCTGCTGACGGGCATGAACTCGACTATTCATCCTCTTTCCCCACAAAAAAACTCTGACTTGTCTATTCTGGCACCCGGCGCGCAACTGGCTATCCGCTGGCATGGCGGATAGTGCAGGTGGAATCCGCCAAGCGGCATTGAGTCGCACTGCTTAGCGATTAAGATAGAGCAGTCAGCCACCTTGGGAGGAAACCGATGTCACCTCATCTCGTCGCACTGCAACAGGCGCTGCAACAACATCCGCTGGTCTGGTTATGTGCACCTCAGGGCTATGATCAACCGGCCTTGTGTCAGCAGCTGCAGCAACAGCTGTCGCCACTGAGCCTGTGGCCGGCCTATCCACAGCATGACGAATTGCTGGTGATTCCTTGCCTGGAAGCGTTGAACGAGGATGAACGACAGGCACTCCTCGCCTGGTTGGCCGACCAGGCGCAGCGTCCCGGCATCTGCCTCATTTGCAGCTCACCTGCCGCCCCGCTGGAGGGGCCATTGCGCGCCTCCGGCTGGGATCCGCAACGCTGGGATGCACGCCGGCTGCAATGGCATGACAACGAGTTACGGCTGTGGTGGCAGCAGCAGGGCGTGGCCACCGCAGAGGCCGAAGCCTGGCGGCACCGTCTGGGGCATTGGCCGCTGGCCTGGCAGTTATGGCATCAGGCGCTGCAGTGCCACGGTAATGCCGAACAGTTGCTGCAACGCTGGGGGCTGGATCTGATACAGCAACAGATGGAGCAACTGCCGCAACCCTTACAGCAGGCGCTGGCACTGCAGGCCGAGCGGGCATCCCTGGACGAAAACAGCCTGCTACGGCTGGCCGGCTGCACGCGTGGCCAGTGGCGCCCGCTGCGGCAGCAACTGCTCAATGCCGGCTGGCTACTGGAGACAGCGCAAGGCGATACATGGCAACCCTGGATCGCCGAGCTGCTGGCCCTCTGGCGCGAGCAGCCGGCGCTGGATTGGGATACGCTGGCGCAACTGCTGGCGGAGTTGCCACTGCCGGAGATCGTCGCACATCTGCCTGTTACGCCGTTGCCACAACTGGAACTGGCCCTGCTGGGACGCATTGGCCTGCGCTGTATCGAGCAAAGCCAGGGCCGTTGGCTGGCAGCCCGCCTTGCTGCATTGCCTGCTCTCTGGCTGCAACAGCAGCCAACCCTGTGCCTGCTGCAGGCCTGGCTGGAAGTCGAAGTTTTGCGCCGATCCGAGCGCGCCGAAACGCTGCTGAATCGATTGCGACAGCAACCGTTAAGCGAGGAGATCGCCAAGAGCAGCCAACTGCTCAAAGCCATGGTCAGCTTCAACTTCGACCATCTGCCCTGTACCGGTGAGCAATTGGCCGGCCTGCAGGAGTTACCGCAGCCGTTGCTGGCCCCCTATCGCCTGACCCAGGCCAGTTATCTGCTGTATTGCGGTGAATTTCCTCGGGCGCGCAGCATGCTGGAGCTGCTTATCAGTTGGGCCGATTGCCAGCAGCAATACCATACCAAGTTGGCCGGCTGGTACCGGCTGGCACAACTCTACTTCTATCAGGGCGAGTGGCAGCTATGCAGCAAGACCGCACAACTGGGGCTGGAATTTGCCAGCCAGCATCAATTGCTCGGCGATCCCATTTTTGAGTCTTACTACCGCTTGCTGGCAGAGCTGGCCCTGTATCAAGGCAAAGCCGACGAGGCCGATTACTGGCTACAGCAGGGTTCCTCCCATGCCGAACCCCTCGGTAATTACTGGCAGTTGCCCTACCTGGCCCATCGCTGCCTGACCCTGATTTGGCGCGGTGAAAGCGTCGAGCTGGCTACCCGGCTCGAGCAATTGGAGCAACAACGTTTTAGCCAGCAGTATTGCCGGCTGTGGCAGTTCCGGGTCGGGTATACCCTGGCGCTTGGCTATCAACAGCGCGGGGATCAGCAGGCGATGCACCGGCTGTTACAGCGCACCAGTTGGCACAGTCAGATTGACTCCGTGTATGACCTGCTCGATAACCTGCTGGCCGGTTGGTTATCCCAGATGAGTGGTGTGCCCAAACCCGTGCAGGCACTGCAACCGTTACAACTGCTGGCCGATGAATGGCAGGCCGGCTGGTTAGCCCGGCAGTTCGAGTTATTGATCTTGCTACAGCGCCCCTTTGTCGCCGAGGCATGGCAAGAGACGCTGGGCTGGTTTGCCGGTCGCGGCGCCCTGTTGCCACTACTGCTGGCCGGACCTGAGGCCGTGGCCCCGCTTCAGGAAGTCGCACGCTGGCCGGCGACCCGACCCGCCGTGCTGGCGTTGGCGCAACAGGCATTGGATTGGCTCACCCGCCCCTTGCAAGCACAGGTCGAACAACCCGACGATGGCGAGCTCAGCCAGCGGCAGTGGCAGATACTGCGGCTGATCGCCCAAGGGCTGAGCAATGAGCAGATGGCGCGTCAACTGTTTGTCGCTCCCTCAACCATCAAGACCCACATCAACCACCTGTATGCCAAGCTCGGCATCCGCACCCGCGCCGAAGCACAAGCCATCGCCCGGCAGAAATTGATGGCGATGTAATGGCCAGCACAGCGACATCATCGCCGCCTGTTCTAAGCTTGAAAGGTCGCATTCGAACCGGACGGCGGTATCGCCATGAACAGGGTCATAGTGGGTTGGTTATTCTGCACGCTCTCATCCTGGGCTGCGGCCAGTGAACTCGAGGTGCTATGCGCGGAGTGGAAAGACTACTGTAATCCAGATGGCAGTGGTATTTATTTTGATATCGTTGACGCCGTTTATCGCGCAGAATATTCCGATATAAAAAAACGAGTCCTACCCTATAAGCGATCTATTTTCTCGGCCCAACAAGGCCTTGCAGACGTCATTCTCGGGAGTTATAACGACGAAATAAAAAATATGCTCTACCCTAATAATCCAGATGGTTATGATGCCATCTATCTGCTAGTGAATCGCCATAACATGCCGCCCACAACGGCAGGAAACATCTCATTAAAAAACAAAAAAATACTATTATTAAAAAACAATCAAGAGTATGTAAATTTAATACCACTCGACTCGAGTCTTAATTTTGCAAGCAATATAAATAACGCACAAAAACTATTAGAGATCCATCGTTATGACTATTTGATTCTTGAAGAAGATAATTTACCTGAAACATGTACATCCGATATTGTCGCCCTTTATTACCGTTCCATCCTGACCTATCCGGCATTTCCTGATACGCCTCAGGGACGGCAAAACCGTGCCCGTTGGGATCAACAACTCCCCCAACTCCGCGACCAGGGGCAGTTGCAACAAATCTATCTGCGGTATGGGCGCGACAATGACTATGCCAACTTGCTGACACTGTACTGATATCGCGCCCCGGCCATGCGCTTACTCCTGAGCCAGATAGCGGGCAAAGGCTCGGCTGTATTGGGTCTTGAAGCCTTGCTCGGTCTTGGTAATGGTCAGGATCGGCAGGTTGTGTTCGTTGGCAAAATAGAGTGCTTTTTCGGTCCCCATCACCATCAGGCCAGTATCCAGCGCATCGGTATGCAGTGCCCGCGGCGCGATCACGGTGACAGACACCAACTTGTGCTGGATCGGTTTGCCGCTGGCCGGATCTATGATATGCGAGTAGCGCTGCCCTGCTTGTTCGTAATAGTTGCGATAACTGCCGGCCGTGCTGATGCCGTTGTCGCCTGGCACCACTATGGTCTGCACTGAGCCCAACTCGCCGGTGGGTTTCTCCACCGCAATGCGCCAGGGTTGTCCCTGACCATTTACCCCCTTCAACCGCAATGCCCCGGCAATCTCCACCATATAGTTGCGGATGCCACGCTGCTCGAGCATGTCGGCCACCTTGTCGGCGGCGAATCCCTCACCCAGCGTTGACAGATCGACATACAGATCCGGGATATCCTTGCGCAGGGTGGCGGTATCGGCACTGATCTCGGCGTGCAGGTTGCCCAGACCCGTCTTGTGGCGTGCCGCGGCTATCTGTGCCGCATCCGGGATCGTCACCGGGCGCTTATCCGGGCCAAAGCCCCACAGGTTGACCAGCGGGCCGACCGTAATATCCATGGCCCCCTGCGTCATGCGCCCCGAGCGCAACCCTTCGATGACCACATCGGCCAAGTCCTGGGATACCGGGAACGGCGTGGTGGCCTTGTGCTGGTTGAAGCGTGACAGTTCGGAGTCCGGCTTGTAGGTCGACAGTTGATCGTTGATCCGCTGCAGTACCTGTTCCACCTCATGCTGCAGTTGTGGCTCCCCACCGGGGTAATCACCGACCACCTTGACCGCATAGTGGGTCCCCATCGTCGGGCCACTGACCTTGAGTTCAGATGAGGTGGATGCCGTCCGTTCACAGGCCAGCAGCAATACCATGGCACACAAGATCCAACTCGGTGATTTCAGATTCACAACCTACTCCTTGAGACATAAACGCGCATCGGAAGATGATATGGGTGGTAACAGGCAAGAACAGGACCAGCCTTCTTGCTTACAGGATGCGCTCCCCTTGTTGCAGACGTTGACGGCGCGCCTGCTCCGCTTCGCGCGCCAGGCGAGCGTCGCACGGTTCCGGGCAGTCACACTCTTTATCGATGCCAATGGCACCAAGGCCTCCGCACGATCCGCTAATGCGCTTGCGCTGCAGTAAATAGCCGATGGCCATCAATAAAAACACCAGCAAGAACAGCGCAAACGTCAGTAAAAAAATCAGCATAAACAGATACCTCGCCGTCGCATCGTCAGTCTGGAGCCAGCGCCGGAACATCACAAAGCCAGCGCGCGGGCTGGCTTTGTGGCAAGGCTGACAAACTGCGGTTAACCGCCAAAGTCATCCAACAGAATATTCTCGTCCGGGACACCGAGATCCTTGAGCATCTTGATCACCGCCGCATTCATCACCGGGGGACCACACATGTAGAACTCACAATCTTCCGGAGCCTCATGGTCACGCAAGTAGTGCTCAAACAGCACATTGTGGATGAAGCCGGTATAACCGTCCCAGTTGTCCTCGGGTTGCGGATCGCTTAGGGCCACATGCCAGCTGAAATTCGGATGTGCCGCCGCCAAGGCGTCAAAATCCTCCACGTAGAACATCTCGCGGACCGAACGGGCCCCATACCAGAAACTGATCTTGCGCTGGCTGTCGAGGCGTTTGAGCTGATCGAAAATATGCGAACGCATCGGCGCCATACCTGCCCCGCCACCGATGAACACCATCTCGGCGGCCGTCTGCTTGGCAAAGAACTCGCCAAATGGCCCGGAGATCGTTACCTGATCGCCCGGTTTCAGTGACCAGATGTACGACGACATCTGGCCTGGTGGTGCCGACATGGTGTTGAACGGGGGCGTCGCAATCCGCACATTGAGCAGAATGATGCCCTTTTCATCCGGATAGTTGGCCATGGAGTAGGCTCGGGTCACCGGCTCATCCACTTTTGATTCCAGGTTGAACAACCCCATGCGTTCCCAATCCGCGCGGTAAAGGGCGGGGACATCAAAATCGGCAAACTTTACATGATGAGGCTCGGCCTCGATCTGAATGTAGCCCCCGGCGCGAAACGGCACGTCCTCCCCTTCCGGGATGGCCAGCTTCAGCTCCTTGATGAAAGTGGCGACGTTATCGTTCGAGACGACGGTACACTGCCATTTGCGGATGCCGAAGATCTCCTCCGGAAGTTCGATGGCCATGTCCTGGCGCACCGTGACTTGGCAGGCCAACCGCTCTCCCGCCTTGGCCTCGCGTTTGCTCAGGTGGTTCATCTCGGTCGGCAACACATCGCCGCCACCGGACAACACCTTGCAACGGCACTGACCACAGGTCCCGCCACCGCCACAGGCCGAGGATACAAAGATGCCGTGAGCCGCCAAGGCACCCAGCAATTTGCCGCCGGCCGAGGTCGAGATACTCTTTTGCGGATCATCGTTGATGCTGATCCGCACTTCACCGGCACTGACCAAGCGCGACTTGGCGGCCAGAATCAGCACCACCAGTGCCAGGACGATCACGGTGAACATGACCACACCGAGTATGATTTCCTGCATAGCGACTCCTTACAGCGAGATGCCGGAAAAGGACATGAATCCCAGGGCCATCAGCCCGGCCGTGATGAAGGTGATGCCTAGCCCCCGCAGTCCAGGCGGCACATCCGAGTACTTCATCTTCTCGCGGATCGCCGCCATCAACACGATGGCCAACGCCCAGCTAATACCGGAGCCAAGGCCGTAGACCACGGACTCGGTAAAGGTATACTCACGTTGCACCATGAAGGAGACACCGCCGAAGATGGCGCAGTTCACCGTGATCAACGGCAGAAAGATCCCCAGCGCGCCGTAGAGCGCCGGAACATACTTGTCGAGAAACATCTCGAGGATTTGCACCAGGGCCGCGATCACGCCGATATAGGTGATGAAACCAAGGAACGACAGATCCATTCCCTGAATCAGGGCGTTTTCCTTCAGCACATGGCTGTACACCAGCTGGTTGGCCGGCACGGCGATCACCTGCACCACCACCACGGCAATCCCCAGCCCCATTGCCGTCTTCACCTTCTTCGACACCGCCAGGAAAGTGCACATGCCAAGGAAGAAAGAGAGCGCCAGATTCTCGATGAAGATCGACTTGATAAACAGACTCAGATAGTGCTCCATCACTTACTCCTTGTGCGCATCATAATCCGCCGGTTCCTGTTGCTCCGGCTTCAACGTCCGGATTACCCAGATCAACAGGCCAATCAGGAAGAAGGCGCTCGGCGGCATTAACAGCATCCCGTTCGGCACATACCAGCCACCGTTGTTGACGGTTTCGAACAGCGTGATGCCGAACCAGGAGCCGGAGCCGAAAATCTCCCGCACGGTCCCGACCAGCAACAGGATCAGGCCATAGCCCAGGCCGTTGCCGATGCCATCAAGAAACGACGGCAGGGGTGGATACTTCATCGCATAGGCTTCGGCTCGCCCCATGACGATACAGTTGGTGATGATGAGACCCACAAACACCGACAGTTGCTTGGATAACTCGTAGGAGAACGCCTTCAGCAACTGGTCGACGACGATGACCAGCGACGCGATGATGGTCATCTGCGCTATGATGCGCACGCTGTTTGGAATCTGGTGACGCACCATGGAGATGAACAGGTTGGAGAAGGCGGTGACTGCCGTTACCGCCAGCGCCATCACGAATGCCGTCTCCATTTTGCTGGTGACCGCCAATGCAGAACAGATCCCCAGCACCTGTAGCATGATGGGGTTATTCTGCAGCAGCGGCTCAACCAGCACGCGCCGGGTTTCATGTTTATCAGCCATGGTTTTGACCTCCATTGCGCAAGGTGGCAAGGAACGGGCCATAGCCATTCGGCCCCATCCAATAATCAAAGGTGTGCTGGACACCATTGCTGGTCAGGGTGGCTCCCGACAGCCCATCGATACGGTGCGGATCCCCCTCCGGGGCATGGCCCTTGATGATCTTCAACGCCACGTCGCCCTGCTCGCCATACAGCAACTTGCCGATCCAGAGTGCCTGCCAGCGCGGATTCTCGATTTCGCTGCCCAGACCCGGAGTCTCACCGTGGTCATAGTAGGTAATGCCCTTGACGGTATTGCCATCTGGCGCCAGGGAGACAAAACCGTACATGGTCGACCAGAGCCCCTGGCCGTAGATCGGCAGAATCAGGCTCTCGACCTGCCCTTGAGCATCCTTGGCCAGATAGACTGGCATCAGCTTGGCCCGGCGCTTGAGCCCGGCCTTGTCGAGCTCGGCGGGGATGACCACGCTCAAGGCAGGATCCCTGGAGGCCTTTTTCATGTCATAGCGGTTGGCATCGCCTGCCACATACTGCCCCGTCTGCAGATCGAGCAGGCGGGCCTCGATCCGACTGTGATAGGTACTGGCCACATCCTGCAATGGCAGGCCGGCTACGCTCAAGATGTTCGCCTGACGGTCCCGGGCTTTCGCCGCATCCTGCCATGGCCGCAATCCAACCGCGGCGCCGGCCACCAGAATTGAGCAGACCAGACACAGGGCGCCGACCACGACGAAGGTCTTGATGATGGAGTCATTATTGCTGGCCACGGGCAATCCTCCGCTTGATGTTGGCTTGTGCCACAAGGTAGTCGAACAGCGGTGCGAACAGGTTACCGAACAGGATGGCCAGCATCATGCCCTCCGGGAAAGCTGGATTGACGACACGAATCAGCACCACCATGACCCCGATCAGCGCGCCATACCACCACTTACCGGTGTTGGTAAACGACGCCGAGACCGGATCCGTAGCCATGAAGGCCATACCGAATGCAAAGCCGCCGAGAACCAGATGCCAATGCCACGGCATCGAGAACATCGCATTGGTCTCGGAGCCAATCACATTGAACAGGGTGGCCGTTGCCGCCATGCCGAGCAGCACGCCGGCGATGATGCGCCATGAGGCAATACGCATGTAGACGATCATCAGCATGCCGAGCAGGATCATCAGGGTTGAGACTTCACCGATCGAGCCCGGCAGATTGCCAAGGAAGGCATCCAGCCAGCTGATGGGTTGCCCGGTGGCGTTGTGCATCAACGCATGCTGGCCCCCTGCCGCCCACTGGCTCAGTGCCGTGGCGCCAGAATAGCCATCAACCGGTACCCAGACGGCGTCGCCGGAAATCTGTGCCGGGTAGGCAAAGAACAGAAAGGCGCGTCCGGCGAGGGCCGGATTCATGAAGTTCTTGCCAGTGCCGCCAAACAGCTCCTTGGCGACCACCACCCCGAAGGTGATCCCCAATGCAGCCTGCCACAATGGCAACGTCGGTGGCACTATCATCGCAAACAGGATCGAGGTAACGAAGAAGCCTTCGTTCACCTCGTGCCGGCGCACGATACAAAACAGCACCTCCCAGAAGCCACCGACGACAAACACCGTCAGATAGATGGGCAGGAAATAGAGGGCACCAATCAGAATCTTGCTGTAGACACCGGCACTGCTATCCAGCGTGGCGCCAAGAAAGTCGGCCAACCAGAAATGCCAGTGGCCGTCGAGCAGGCTGGTCAACTCAAGCGGCGCCTGATGTCCCAACGCCAGGATGGTCTGGTTACCGACGTTATACAGCCCCCAGAACAGTGCCGGGAACACCGACAGCCAGACCATGATCATGATGCGCTTGAGATCGACGCTATCGCGCACATGGGATGAACGCCGGGTCACGGTACCCGGGGTAAACATCAGGGTGGCAAACGCCTCATACAACGGGAACCATTTTTCGTAACGGCCACCAGAGGTGAAATGCGGCTCGATCTTCTCGAGCAGGTGCTTGAGGCTCATCTCAGCCCTCCTGTTCAATCTTGGTCAGGCACTGGCGCAGCAGTGGGCCATATTCGCTCTTGCCGGGACAGACAAAGGTACACAGCGCCAGATCTTCTTCATCCAGTTCCAGGCACCCCAGTTGCTGGGCACTGTCGGTATCACCCACCAGCAGGTCACGCAGCAGCAGGGTCGGCAAGATGTCCAGCGGCATCACGCGCTCGAAGCTGCCAATCGGCACCATGGCGCGATCGCTACCGTGTTTTGCCGTTGTGAAGCGAAAATGCGCCTTCGGCAACAGATGCCCCAGAAAGCTGCGCGTTAGCGAGAACTTGTCACGCCCCGGCATCACCCAACCGAGAAACGCCTTTTCTCGCCCCTCCGGCAATACCGAAACTTGCAGGTCAAAACGGCCGAGGTAGTCAAAAGGCCCTGTCGCCGGCAAGCCGGAGAGCACACACCCGGACAGCACCCTCTGCTCGCCAGCCTTGAGCTCGCCGGCCACCAGGCCGCTGACATTGGCCCCCAGCACGGTGCGCAGCAGACGTGGCCGCGTGACCCCTGGCCCGGCCAGACTGATGATGCGGGTCGTATCCAGCTCGCCGCGGCTGAACAGGTGACCGATGGCAATCACATCCTGATACCCAATGTGCCACTGCACACGTTGCAGCGACGCCGGTTGCAGAAAGTGAATATGGGTACCTGGCAGACCGGCCGGATGTGGACCGACAAACACCTGCTCCTGTACCTGCGGATGGGGAGAGCGCGGCAGGCTCGCTTCGCCTTTGCAGACAAACACCTTGCCGTCAGTCAGCCGGGTCAGTACCGCCAGGCCATCGAGAAACGCGGCCGGTTGCTGATGAATGATGGCAACGGGATCGGCGGCCAGAGGTCGGGTATCCATCGCCGTGACGAAAATAGCCCCCGGCACCGAGCCTGGTAGCGGACTCTTGCTGTAAGGGCGGGTTCGCAGTGCAGTCCATAATCCCGAAGCCAGCAATTGCGCCTGTACCGCGTCACGGCTCAACCCATCGAGCTCAGTCATGTCATGGCGAGGGTACGTCAGCTGTCCCAGGGTCTCGTCAACCTCGATGACCAGAGATTGAAAGACGCGCTGCTGCCCGCGGTGGATGGCTTGGATACGCCCGGCGAGCGGGGCCGTGAACAGAACCCCAGGGTTGCTCTTGTCTTCAAACAACGGCTGGCCGCGCTGGACTTCATCGCCAACCCGGACACGCATCGATGGGCGCAATCCCGGAAAGCCTTCTGCGGTCAGGGCCACCGATTGGGGTGTGGCCGCCGACTCAATCTGGGAGGCAGGCCCTCCCTCCAATGGCAGATCCAATCCTTTCTTGATCGTGATCATAGTCGTTCCCAGTAGCTAGAAGAGGTCGATCACGCCGGACCGACCACCGAAGAATGAGATGGCTGAAATTGACTAACAATGCACCTAAAAAACTACATAAATCATGCAGATGCTATCCATCGCCCTAGCATCCTAGCACAGAGCCGGGTGGTCCCGGCTCTGATTGAGGTCAATTTGTCCTGAAGCTCACAGAAAAAGCGGACTAATCGGCATCCGGGCGGCCGATACAGGAGGGAGTCCGTGGCGCCGAGCCCTTGTCTTGCCACTCCTCGGGCGTGTAGGTATGCAACGCCAAGGCATGCACTCCGCCGGCCAGCTCGCTGGCGAGCAGTGCATTGACCAGGCGGTGCCGGGCCAGCAGACGCAGACCGGCAAATTGCTCACTGACGATCACCAACTTGAAGTGCGACTCTGCGCCCGGCGCGACGCGATGCATGAAACTCTCATTGATCACTTCAAGCCATGTCGGGGCCAGCGCCGCCGTCACCTTGCTTTCAATCTGCTGTTGCATCGCCATACTGCCACTCCATTTATCATGCAATTAACGCTTTGTTAACGCACCCTACCTGCATCTGGCGCCTGACTCAAGCCTCTGCCTCTCAGCCCGGGGGCGCGTATTCTGGTAATTTGGTGATGGCACGCGCTACCGCTAGAATAGCCCCCCATCTGCTATCACCTCATCGAGAGTCTATGAGCCAAGTCGAATTGCTGGGACAGACGCTGACCCTGCACCGTTACCCGCACGACAGCGATCCCAGCCTGCAAGCCTGGGAGGCGGCTGACGAGTACCTGCTGCACGACATCAGCGCGCAGTTGCCCGCCCTGACTCCGGGACGCCTGTTGATTCTGAACGACAGCTTTGGAGCACTGACCTGCGCACTGCATCGCTATCAACCTGTCTGTATCAGCGACTCGTTCCTGGCCGAAGAGGCCTGCCGGCGCAACCTTGAGGCCAACCAGCTGCCGCTCGACGTCGTGCAGCAACATGATGCGCTGGCCAGCTTGCCGGCGGCACCGGAGCTGGTATTGATCAAGGTTCCCAAGACGCTGGCTCTGCTCGAACACCAGCTGCATCAACTACGCGCCGTGGTCACACCTGGCACACGGATCGTGGCCGCTGCCAAGGCGCGAGATATCCATACCTCGACGCTGAAGCTGTTTGAACAGTTGATTGGCCAGACGCAGACCTCGCTGGCCTGGAAGAAGGCGCGCCTGATCCATGCGCAGTGGCAGGCTCCCGCGGCTGCCGCCAGCCCCTACCCGACCTACTGGTCACTGGAATCGACCCCCTACCGGATCGCCAATCATGCCAATGTGTTTTCCCGCGGTAGCCTGGATATCGGTGCCCGCTTCATGCTGCAACATTTGCCGCACAATCTGACCGGACGCATCGCCGATCTGGGTTGTGGCAATGGCGTCCTCGGCCTGATGGCGCTGGAGCACAACCCTGGCGCCGAAGTGTGGTTCGTCGATGAGTCCCACATGGCCATCGCCTCCAGTCGTCTCAACGTCGAACAGAACCGTCCGCACGATCGCGCGCGCTGTGAATTTCGCCTCGGCAACAGTCTGCAGGGGGTGGCCAACGACTCTCTGGCGCTGGTGCTGTGCAATCCGCCATTCCACCAGCAGCAGACCATCACCGATCAGCTGGCGTGGCAGATGTTCACCGATGCCCGGCGCTGCCTGCAGCCGGACGGAGCCTTGTTGATGATCGGCAATCGTCATCTGGGCTACCACATCAAGCTCAAACGCTTGTTTTCCAAGGTGGAGACTGTTGCCTCCAACCAGAAGTTTGTTATTTTACGCGCAACCAAACGATAGGAGTCACCATGAAATCAGTACTGTTTGCCCTGCTGGCCGTGCTGGCCACAGGTTGCGCCAACACCTGGCCGGAAAGCGCCAGCATCAATCCGCAAATCAATGACCAGCCAGATACCCTGCTGACCGGCAAGCTGGTTTCCGTATCCAGCCAGGACAGCCGGGTCGGCACCCAGATCATCAAGATCGCCAAGAAAGACGAACCCGTGGTGCTGATCCCGAACAACATCGGCCCGGATCAGGTCCTGGCCGATCGCCTGAAGAAAGGGCTGACGGCCCAAGGCGCCAGCGTCAGTCCGCAGGCCGATACCCAATTGACCGTCATCGTGCAAAACATGCTGGCCGAAGTAACCAAGCCAGGGTTGGCTTACAAGACCCGGGTCAAGCTGGAGATCAAGTTGCAGGTGCAGAAGAACGGTGGCGGCATCGTCAAGACCTATCAGAAGTCGGCCATGAAGGAGAGCGCCACCCAGCCGGATATCGGTGATATCGAGCTGATGCTGAATGAGCAGTGCTCCAAGTTGCTCAACGACATGCTGGCAGACAGCCAGATCCGTGGTGCCATCCAGGGTGGTGCTTACTGATGCGCCGCTGGTTACTGGCCTTGAGCCTGCTGCCAACCCTGGCACTGGCGGCGGCAACGCCCGCCGCCAAACAACCGACCGTGATTTTTGACACCACGCTGGGACAAATTGTCATCGCGCTGGATGCCGACAAGGCGCCAAAGAGCGTGGCCAATTTTCTGGAGTATGTCCGCGACGGTAGCTACAACGGCTCGCTGTTTCATCGCGTCATCCCCGGGTTTGTGGTTCAGGGCGGCGGCTACGACAGCCACTATCAGCCACTGCCGACCCGCTCTCCGGTGGAGAATGAATCCAACAATGGTCTGAGCAACGTCCGTGGCTCGCTGGCCATGGCCCGGACGGCCAATCCGGACAGTGCCACGCGCCAGTTCTATTTCAACCTGCGCGATAACACGGCACTGGATGGCAATCAGGTAGCGAGTGGTTACACCGTGTTTGGACAGGTGACCAAGGGACTTGAGGTCTTGGATGCCATCGCCGCCAAGCCGACCGGTGTCAGTCCGATACTGGGGGCTCCGGATGTACCGGTGGAGCCGTTGCAGATCATCAAGGCCAGCATCAGCCAGTAACCGGCGATGTGACTGTCAACGAGGACAGGGGGCCATCACGACTCATCCCGCTTAACGCGGGATGAGTCTTTTGAAGAGGCCTGCCACGCGTAAACAGCCGGCCTCTGGCTGCTAGAAAAAGCATAACCAGCTGATAAGCAAGACGTTATTATTTTCGCTTAACTCGTGCTTATTAATGAACATGCCCGGCAGCCATTATTTCCCGGCCGGCTGGTCCAGCTTATCTGCGGCTGCTGACGCCTCCTGCCACGGTGCCACCCACCACAACAGCAACATGCCTGGCACGGCCAATCCGGTGCACAGCCAAAAGAAACCGCTCCAGCCAAACTGTTCCACCAGATAGCCGGTACTGGCATTGAAGAAGGTTCGCGGTACGGCAGCCAGTGAGGTAAACAACGCAAACTGCGTCGCCGTATAGCGAGGATCGCAACTGCGGGCAATAAAGGCGGTGAACGCGGCCGTACCGAGGCCGACACCCAATGCTTCGAAGCCGATCACCAGCGCCAGCGCCAGCCGATCCGGCCCGGTTCCGGTCAGCCAGACAAAGCCCAGGATCGACAGCAATTGCACGACCCCGAATAACCAGAGCGCCCGGTTGATGCCCAGCTTCACCATCCAGATGCCGCCCAGCAAGCCGCCCCCGACACTGGCCCAGAGGCCGACATTCTTGGCGATGATACCGATGTCGGTCTTGCTAAACCCCATCTCCATATAGAATGGCGTCGCCAGCGCCGTCGCCATGCTATCCCCCAGCTTATAGAAGAAGATAAAGCCGAGAATCAGCAGCGCCGACTGCCAGCCCTGGCGGGTAATGAACTCGTGAAAGGGCTCGACAACGGCCTCGCGCAGGCTCCTGGGCACCACGGCGCGCTGAGGTTCGCGGACCAGAATCGTCATCACCACACCGGGCAGCATGAACAACGCAGTGATCATAAACACACTGCTCCAGGCCAGATGATCCGCCAGGATCAATGACAATGACCCCGGCACCAAACCGGCGATGCGGTATGCATTGACGTGAACCGAATTACCCAACCCCAGTTCAGTATCATCCAGAAGTTCGCGACGGTAGGCATCCAGCACTATGTCCTGGCTGGCGCTGAAGATGGCCACGCCGACCGCCAGGGCGGCAATCGACCACAAGTCCCGTTCCGGTGCAAACAGGCCGAAAGCCGCGATCGCCGCCACCAGTGCCAGTTGGGTCAGCAGCATCCAACCTCGACGCCGCCCCATCCCGAGGATCGGAAAGCGGTCCAGCAGCGGGGACCAGATAAACTTCCAGGTATAGGGAAACTGAATCAAGGCGAAGAAGCCGATGGCTTTGATATCCACCCCTTCCGTTTTCAGCCAGGCTGGCACCAGATTGATCAGCAAATAGAGCGGCAAACCGGAGCTGAAGCCGGTAAAAATGCAAATCAGCATGCGGCGGGAGAACAGCAGCTGTTGCCAGGAAACAGGGTTCATGAGCAGGTTCCAGACAAGATTCAAGGCCGCTACCTTACCCCATGGGACGCAAGCAGAACAGAGCGGCGCACGATCCGGGCATAGCCGTATACGGCGGCACAATCCGAGGAGCAGACACATTTGAGCAAGCGTTTGCGGCAACCGTTTGCAGGGTATCATTCAGCACCATTTCACCCCGTCACTGTGGCAGAAAACGTTTATTTGATGGCCGATCGTGGCCAGATGTTCATCTCGGCGTAAAAAAAATGCCAAAATTGCTCAGTGCGTGACCAATTGGCTAGAAATGCCCCTTCTCTTGACCCGGCGCGCACACTAAAATGCCGCCGCGCTCACGGTTTTAATTGAGCGTTACGGAATCCAACAAGAACGCAGAAGACGAGAGACACAACATGGTCAAATTCAGCAAATCCCTGGTGGCGTTGCTGGTGGCTGCGGCTACCGCTACCCCCGCTCTGGCCGCTGACTACAGCGGCGACATCCACAAGAACGATTACAAGTGGATGCAGTTCAACCTGATGCACACCATCGATCAACTGCCGTACAGCAAGTCTGCCGGTGGTTACAACGACACCTACATGGAAATGGAGTTCGGTGGCCGTTCTGGTATGTGGGATCTGTACGGTTACGTTGACGTGTTCGACGTGCTGAACAACCGCCACGACGACAAGCACCAGGGCGACAACCTGTACATGAAGTTCGCACCGCGTCTGTCACTGGATGCGTTGACCGGCAAGGATCTCTCCTTCGGTCCGGTTCAGGAACTGTACATTGCCAACCTGAACAGCATCGGTGGTCCGGACGGTCTGTTCGAGAGCTTTATCGGTCTGGGTTCTGATGTTCAAGTTCCTTGGTTCGGCAAGGTCGGCATGAACCTGTACGCACGTCACGTACAGGAAGGCGCCACCACCGGCTGGAACGGCTACCAATACTCCATGAACTGGTTCAAGCCGTTCTACACCTTCTCCAACCAAAGCTTCCTGGCTTACCAGGGCTACCTGGATTACATGTTTGGCGCCAAGGACACCTCTGCCGATGGCACCGGCTTCTTCCACGGCCTGTACTGGCATTCAGACCGTTACGCCGTCGGTTACGGCTTGAAGTACTTCAACGATGTCTATGGTCTGCAAAACGGCGTTTACGGCCTGAAGACCACTGGCTTCGGTCACTACTTCGACGTCACCTACAAGTTCTAATCCGCCGCGGATGGAACAAAAAACGGAGCCCTCGGCTCCGTTTTTTTTACTCTCGACGGCTCAGTCCCGGAAGTTGGTGAACTGGAACGGCTGCCCGAGGTCGGAACTGCGGATCAGCGCAATCGCTTCTTGCAGATCATCCCGCTTCTTGCCGGTCACGCGTACCTCATCCCCCTGAATGGCAGCCTGCACCTTCATCTTGGCGTCTTTGAGCAGCTTGACCAGCTTCTTGGCCATCTCTTTGTCGATACCCTGCTTGAGCTTGACGTCGAGGAAATAGCGCCGGCCGGAGTGCACCGAGTCGCCAATCTCAAGGCTGGTCGCCTCGATATTGCGCTTGATCAGCTTGTCCCGCAGTATGTCGAGCATCTGCTTGAGTTGGAAATCGGCATCAGCGGCCAGTTTGATCTCTTCCTTGTTCAGCTCGAACGAGGCCTCAACGCCACGGAAATCGAACCGGGTCTGCAGTTCACGGTTGGCATTGTCGACCGCATTCTGGACCTCGTTCATGGCAACTTCGGAGACAATATCAAAAGAGGGCATGGTCACATCCTGTATCGGCAAACGAAAAGGCCCACAATGTAGCAGAATTAGAACCAACACCCAATCCCGACGCCATTCGCGACTGCTTGGGTTGTGACGACAGACCTTCTAAGATAAAACCAGCTTTTCCTCTGCAGGAGACCCCTATGCCACGCCATCTTGATCACTGGACCCTGCTCGGTTGTGGCGCCCTCGGTGGCGTACTCGCCGGCTTGCTGGCACAGGCCGGCAATCAGGTCAGCCTGCTGCGAACCAACGACGCCGCGGTCCGTCTGCCGTTACTGCTGACCTGGTGGGATTTGCAGGGCCAGCAGCACAGCTTTGAACCCGACTTCCTGCAAGCCAAGGATGCCGCCAATATCCGGCTGTTGCTGGTCACCACCAAGGCATATCAGGTGCAGTCCGCGCTGGAACCCCTGGTGGGCGTGCTGCCGAGCGCGACACCGATTCTGTTGCTGCACAACGGCATGGGAACCGAGTCCTGGGTGCACCGAGCCTTCCCTGACAACCCGGTACTGCTGGCTGTCACCAGCAACGGGGCGCTGCGTCTCGGCAACGAGGAGTTCCGTCACACCGGCGCCGGCGAAACCTGGATCGGCCCCGCCAATGAAGCGGCGCGCGTCTGGCAGCCGCTGGCCGAGCTGTTGGCCCGCGCTTTGCCCCACGCCGGCTGGAGCGAGGAGATCCGACTGCGGCAATGGGAGAAACTGGTGATCAACGCCATCATCAACCCGCTGACCGCCCTCAGTGGCGAGCGCAATGGCAGCCTGCTGGCACGGCAGTATGAAGTCGAAGCCCTGTGCGAGGAGTTATTACCCCTGCTGCAGCGCCACGGTCTGAGTGGTGAGCTAGCCTTCTGGCGCGACAAGGTGCTGAACGTGGCCCGGCTGACGGCCGACAATTTTTCCTCGATGCATCAGGATCTGGATGCCGGACGCGACAGCGAGATCGACTACATCACCGGTTTTTTGTTACGTGAGGCGCAGGAGGCACAGTTGCATCTCCCCCTGCATCAGCAGCTTTATCAGGCCATCAAGGCCAAGGAGAGAACATGACCCATACCGCATTGGTGATACTGGCCCCGGGCTGCGAAGAGCTCGAAGCCGTTGCCAGCATCGACATCCTGGTCCGTGGCGGCATCCAGGTGACCACCGCCTCCATCTGCCCGCAGGGGCGCCTGCAGATCACCGCCTCGCGCGGCGTCAAACTGGTCGCCGATGCCTTGCTGGAGGAGCTGGCCGGTCAGGAGTTCGATCTGCTATTGCTGCCCGGTGGTCTACCGGGTGCGGAATACCTGCGCGACAACCCGCTAGTCATTGAACGACTGCGCCAGCAACATGCCCGTGGCGCCTGGCGTGCCGCGATCTGCGCAACCCCAGCCGTGGTGCTGGCCCATCATGACTTGATCGGCTCGGCTCATGTTACCGGCTATCCCGGTACCGAAGGCAAATTGCCGGCCAAGGGGTATCGCAATGTCGATGTCGTGGTTGATGCCGGCGAAAAGCTGATCACCAGTCAGGGGCCTGGTACTGCGCTGGCATTTGGTTTGGCGGCCTTGCAGGCATTGCTGGGAGAGAAAATGGCACAGCAAGTGGCCAAAGGGCTACTGGTTCCGCTGCCCTAAGCTGAACCGCTTCTGCATGGGGTTGCCCACTGGCGAAAAAAGGGAGCCCCCGGTCGGGACGGCTCCTTAAATCGGGCTCTCCTTGCCCAGCTCGCTCACTACGCGTGTGACACACAACAACAAGGCCGAACGCGTCATCTGATCCTGGCGATCACGCTGCATCGCATACAGCAGCGCATCGCCAGCGGCATCGGCGTTCGGTAACCGGGGCACGCCAACTGCCTGCAGGCTGCACAATGCGGTCAACCGGTTGAACAACGCCTCGTCAGAGAAGCGGTAATCCTTGCGGCTATCGCATAACCAATCCCGCAATTTGATAAACAGCTCCAGATCCTGATACGCCGTCGCCGACAGCATGCCCAGCGCCAGCATCAACTTCAGCCGCACCGAGAGTTCAGACAAGGGACCCTCGCGGTTCAGCAGCGGTTCAATGGCATATTTGACGGCATACTCCTCCTGCCGGAAGGCGCGGCGCAGCATCTGCTCCACCCCCTCCGCCACAATAGAGACCGTCTCCATGAAGAACCCGCGCGGGTTGTCCAGGCCAGCCAATCGTTCCAGAATCTCGTCTTCTTTGGTTAGGTCATGCATGGTTATTATGTGTTGTGGAAAACGAAGACCGGCGCGGGTCGCCATGCCCGCCGCCGGTAGACAGCGCCTTATCCCTGACGCAGCGCCTGATAATGTTCAACGATCTCGCCTACCACGGCAGCATCGACCGCCAGCCCCGAGGCGCGACTCAATGCCTGCGAGACGCCATCTTGCGCAATCCAGCCTTGTAACTCAACTGCTTGCGGATCCGCCGCATTCTGATAACACAACGCCGCAGCGATACCCTCCACCAATGCCGCATGGGGCAAACCGTATTCCAGCGTTCCAAGCAACGGCTTGATCAAACGATCCTCGGCACCGAGCTTGCGCAATGGCTGCCGGCCGACGCGTTCGATCTCATCCACCAGATGCGGGTTGGCAAAGCGGCCAAGGATTTTCTCGATGTAGGCATGGTGCAACTGACGATCAAAACCATAACGACGCACCAGTACCTCGCCACTCTCGTGCATAGCCTGCCGCACCTTGAGGCGGATCGCAGGATCCGAAATCGCCTCGCGAATGGTACGGTAACCAGCAAGCGACCCCAGGTAGGCGGTGATGATATGGCCGGTATTCAAGGTAAACAGCTTGCGTTCGACGAACGCCAGCAAATTGTCCGTCAGCTCCATACCATCCACCTGGGGAATATCGCCACGGAACTGCCCGCGGTCGACAATCCACTCACTGAAGCTCTCGACGGTCACCTCCAGCGGATCCCCATCATTCGCAGCCGCGGGTGGCACAATCCGATCCACAGCCGAGTCGACGAAGCCGACACACTGTTCCAGCGCAGCATGATAACCATGAGGCAAGCGCGCCAGGACAGCGGCCTTGAGATGAGCGGTGCCACGGACCATGTTCTCACAGGCAATGACGTTGAGCGGCGCCGCATTACCGCGCTCAAAGCGCAGCAACAGACCGCGCGCCAGTGTATCGGCGATGCGATCGAGGACATTGGGGCCCACCGCGGTCGTGATCAGATCGGCCACGGCTATGCGCTCGATCACATCCTCACTGCCGGCATCCAGCGCCAGTATGTTGCTGACGGTGTCGATTCTCTGGTCCACACCGACCACATGCACCCGATATTGCTGGGCGTGATTGAGCTGATCGACCAACTGATGGTTGGCATCGGCAAACGTCAACTCGGCACCCGAATCAGCCAGCAACTTGCCGATGAAACCTCGACCGATATTGCCTGCGCCAAAGTGTAAAGCTTTCATGAAGAACTCCTGCTATTCGTTTCCAAGGGTGAGGCCGGGTTGCCCCGGCCAGGGCTCAGGCCGCGCGATGACCACTCAGCAGATCCAGCACAAAATGCGGATCCGACGTGGTCGCCAGCTGTTCGATCAGGTCCGGATCGTCCAGCGCATTGGTCAGACTATTGATGACCTGCAGGTGTTCGTCATTGCGGGCGGCAATGCCAATCACCAGACGAGCCACTTCGTCTGCCTCCTGACCGAAGCGTACACCTGCCGGGTATTGGCAAATCACCACCCCGGTGCGCTTCACCTTGTCTTTGGCTTCGATAGTGCCGTGCGGTACGGCAATGGATTCTCCAAGGTAGGTTGAGACCAACTGCTCCCGTTGCAGCATGGCGTCGACATAATCGGGCTCGACAAACCCGCCATCCACCAACAGTTGCCCAGCGGTACGAATCGCACTCTCTTTGTCCGCCGCCTGGAGTCCGAGGCGGATGTTGTCGGCACTCAGTGTAAACAGTGTCGCAGCTGGAACCTGATAGTGATCGTCGTTGGCGGCCACTGCCGCAGGATGGGCATACACATCATCATTCGCCGCTTTCAACTCCTGAACCAGGCCTTGATAGAGCCCATTGTCGAGGAAATTCTGCAACGAGAGGTGGCGGGCCTGCGGCGCATGCCGACGCGCCCGCTCCGTGAGGTCCTGATGGGTAATCACCAGATCCGCGCTGTCATCCAGGTTGTTAATCGCCAGATTGGTGACCTCAATCGGCAAGCCGGCTTGCTGGATTTTCTTGCGCAACAGACTGGCCCCCATGGCGCTGGAGCCCATACCGGCATCGCAGGCCACGACGATACGCTGGACGGCCGACATCGGCTTGCTGCTGTCGTTAGCCGCCGGCGCCGCGTGACCGGCGGCCGGTGCACGCTTGCCCGCGCCCTTCATCGCCTTCATCTTGCGGGTAGCCTGTTCCAGATCATCTTCATGGCTGGTCACCGGCTTCTGCACTCGCAGCAGCACCGCTGCCACCAGGAACGAGACGGTGGTGGCCGCTGCGATCGCCAGCAGCACGCCCAGCAATGAATCCTTCGGTGTCATCAGCAGCACGGCAAAGATCGAGCCCGGTGACGCAGGTGAGACCAGACCCGCATCGAAAAGCGTCAGCGTGAACACACCCGTCATGCCGCCGGCAATCACCGCGAGAATCAGGCGCGGGTTCATCAGCACGTACGGGAAATAGATTTCATGGATCCCGCCCAGGAAGTGGATGATGGAGGCACCGGCCGCCGATTGCTTGGCATTGCCGCGGCCAAACATCATGTAGGCCAGCAGGATACCGAAGCCAGGACCCGGGTTGGCCTCAATCAGGAAGAAGATCGACTTGCCATGCTCGGTGGCTTGCTGGATACCCAGCGGCGAAAAGATACCGTGATTGATGGCGTTATTCAGAAACAGGATCTTCGCCGGTTCGACAAAGATCGAGGTCAACGGCAGCAGGTGGTGTTGCACCAGCATACCGACCCCACCGGCCAGAATGTTCGACAGTACCTTGACGAAGGGCCCGATCAGATAAAATGCCACAATCGCCAGCAGCATGCCGATGATACCGGCCGAGAAGTTGTTCACCAGCATCTCGAAGCCGGACTTGACCTTGCCATCAATGGCGCGGTCGAAGCGTTTGATCACCCAGCCACCCAGCGGGCCGACCATCATGGCCCCCATGAACATCGGAATATCGGTACCGACGATGACCCCCATGGTCGTCACGGCACCGACGATACCGCCACGATCGCCGCCTACCAGCTTGCCGCCGGTAAAGCCGATCAACAGCGGCAGCAGGTAGGTGATCATCGGGCCGACCATCTTGGCCAGCGTCTCATTCGGCAGCCAGCCGGTTGGGATAAACAGTGCGGTCAGAAAGCCCCAGGCGATGAAGGCGCCTATGTTTGGCATGACCATGTTGGAAAGGAAGCGGCCAAAATTCTGTATCTTGACCTTGGTATCCGGTGATAGCATATCAACACCCCGTTTGAAGCATTGTTGAATGGTTGAGTGGAGGGGTGCCCGGTTTTGCCGAACCGTCTACCCCGAGTTAGTTGGTGCACGATTAATGTACCACTCCACCTGAAAGCGCTGCCAAGAACGGGTTTTTTTTGCGATTTTCATCACTATTCCACCAGCACCCCCCCACATCCAGCGCGATCGCGATCACGTAATTTGGTAAATAGATTGTTAACCGGCGGTCAAATCCGGTGATTAACGTGACGGGCATCACACAGCGACCCCCTGCCCTCACCCCTGGCGATGGTGACCCAGATCACATTCGCAACAAAAGTACTCAACTGGTGCCAGCCCCATCTGTATCGTCTTTGCCGCAAATGGCACCCAGGTCGCTATCATCACGGGGTCACCAGGTGGAGACCGGCCAAAAAAAAAGCGCCCGCAGGCGCTTTTTACGACAGGGCATGTCTCAGTTGGCGCGATACACCTTGATGTTGTTGAAGCCCTTCTCCTTGAGGTAGAGCGCCTGCAGCTTGCTCATCACGCCGCGGTCGCAATACAACAAATAGGTCTTGCTCTGATCCAGATCGCCGAACTGGGTTGCCAGCTTGTAGAACGGCAGATGCACCACGGCATGGCCGGCCACAACCAACGGCCGATCCTCATGGTCATCCGGGGAGCGGATATCCAGGATCACTTCATCGGCTAACAACGCCTGCACTGTCTCGACTTCCTGCACCTGCTCACGGGTCTGGTTAGCGATGTCGCGGATATCCATCCAGCGAGTCTCGGCGATCACGCGCTCGAGGATGGCAAAGTCGAACTTGCTCTCCTCTTCCAGCACCTTGCTCATCTGTGCCTTGACCGTCGGTTTGTTGGAGATGACGCCGCAATATTCCGGCATCGTCTCGGCAAACTCCAAGGTGCCGATGCGGCGGGCGGTATCGACGATGTCCTGCTTGTCCATCGTCACCAGCGGCCGCAGGATCAGCGTCTCGGTGACCCGGTCAATGACCGACAGGTTGGTCAGCGTCTGGCTGGAAACCTGACCCAGGCTCTCGCCGGTCACCAGTGCCTCGATGTTCATGCGCTCGGCCAGGTTGGCCGCCACGCGCATCATCATCCGCTTCAGCACCACCCCCATGTGGCCGTTATCGATCTTCTCGAGGATCTCGGCGACGATCGGCTCAAACGGCACTGCCAGGAACTTCACCTTGTGCGAGGCGCCAAACTTGTTCCACAGGTAATAGGCCACCTGCTTGACGCCAACCTCATGGGCCGCGCCACCGAGGTTGAAGAAGCAGTAGTGCACACGGCAGCCCCGCTTGATGAACTGATAGGAGGAGACGCCGGAGTCGAAACCACCGGAGATCAGGCTCAATACATCCTCCTGGGTCGACAGCGGATAACCGCCGAGCCCGGGGTGGATCTGGGTGATCAGATAGAGCTTGTCGTCTTCAATTTCCAGATTGATTTGCAGATCCGGTTTCTTCAGGCGCACGCCACCGGTGACGTGGTTCTGATTCAGGCCGCCACCGACATAGCGCTCGACTTCGATGGAGGTAAACGCATGCTGGCCATGACGCTTGACGCGCACACAGAAAGTCTTGCCGGCCAGTTGATCGCCGTAGGCCGCCGCGGTGTGCAGGTAGATGTCATGCAGGTCGTGGTAACGGAACTCCTGCACCTCGAGGAACGCCTGAATGCCCGGAGTGCAGGAGAGCGCCTCGACCACGGCATCGCGCTTGCTGTCGTCATCACAGCTGACCACCAGCTTGTCCCAATCCATACGCACCCGCGCCGTCGCCTCGATCCGGCGCAGCACGTTGCGCACATTGCCCTGCAGCACCTTGATCATGCGCTGGCGAACCGACTTGCTCTTGATGGTAATTTCCGGGAACAGCTTGACGATAAATTTCATAACGTGGACTCAATAAATAATGGCCGCAAAGCGGCAAGGCCGGAGTGCCGCAAGGCATGCCGACAGCAAGGTGACGCCGCCAGGGCGGCGCAGGGTCGCAATTATACTCATGCCGGCGGCCGACCCCAAATAGCGTGTGACAATTCGCTTCCGTGACGTCAGTTGCCTCACTTGCTCCCGCTTCGTGTTAGGAGGTGTTAAGATGGCGCCGTTTTGTCATCCCGACCACGCAGGAGACCACATGGCCGGCAAGCGAGCAGACACGCTGAGTTTCGAGGCGGCCCTCGAGGAGCTCGAACAGATAGTGCAACGCATGGAGCAGGGTGACCTGCCGCTCGATGAGTCGCTCAAGCAGTTCGAGCGCGGCATCCAGCTGGTCCGCACCGGCCAGGCCAGACTGAGCCAGGCCGAACAGAAGGTGCGCATCTTGCTGGCAGATCAGGATGGAGAAGAGCAGCTGGTGCCTTTCGACCCGACACAAGGAGAGCAGTAAGTGAACCTCGATGGCTTTCAACGCCACTATCGGCAACGGATAGACCAACTGCTGCAGCAGCACATCGATGCGCAACCGGAACTGTGTCCTACGCTGAAAGCGGCCATGCGCCATGGCTTGTTGCTCGGTGGCAAACGGGTTCGCCCATTCCTGGTCTATGCCACCGGCCAACTGCTCGGTGTCGCCGACGACATTCTCGATGCCCCGGCGGCGGCCATCGAATGCATCCATGCCTATTCATTGATCCACGATGACCTGCCGGCGATGGACGACGACGATCTGCGCCGTGGTCACCCGACGGTACACAAGGCGTTTGACGAGGCCACCGCGATTCTGGCCGGCGATGCCCTGCAGACGCTAGCCTTCTCGATCCTGAGCGACACACCGCTGCCGACGCCGTTGCTGGGCAACCAGCTGCAGATGGTCAGCCAGTTGGCCCGTGCCTCCGGCTATCAGGGCATGTGCGGCGGGCAGGCACTGGATCTGGCCGCAGAAGGACAAAAAGTCGGTCTGGCGGCGCTGGAGCAGATCCACCGTCACAAGACCGGCGCGCTGATCGAATGCGCCGTTACGCTCGGCGCCCTGTGCCATCATGCTCTGCCTCCGGCCGAGCTGGCCGCGCTGCAGCAGTACGCCGCCGCTATCGGACTGGCGTTCCAGGTGCAGGATGACATCCTGGATATCACGGGGGATACCGCCACCCTCGGCAAGCCACAAGGTTCGGATCAGGCGCTGGACAAGAGCACCTATCCGGCACTGATGGGGCTGGAGCAGGCGCAGGCCATGGCCCGCGATCTGCACCGACAGGCACTGGCCGCCCTGGCGACCCTGCCCTATAACACGCATATCCTGCGTGCCTTTGCCGACTATGTCGTCGAACGCACCTATTGAGAGTCTGACAATAAATCCATGAGTCTGAACATTGCCGATTACCCGACGCTGGCGCAGGCCAACACCCCCGACGAGCTGCGCCAGTTGCCGCCGGAGAAGCTGCCCGAGCTGTGCGCCGAGCTGCGCGATTTCCTGCTGCGCTCCGTCAGCCGCAGCAGCGGCCACCTCGCCTCCGGGCTGGGCGTCGTCGAGCTGACGGTGGCCCTGCATTATGTCTACCAGACGCCGTTTGACCGTCTGGTATGGGATGTCGGCCATCAGGCCTACCCGCACAAGATCCTCACCGGCCGCCGCGATCGCATGCACACCATCCGCCAGAAGGACGGCTTGCATCCGTTCCCGTGGCGCGAAGAGAGCGAGTACGACCCGCTGTCGGTCGGCCACTCCAGCACCTCAATCGGTGCCGCGCTGGGCATGGCCATCGCCGCCCGCCAGGAGGGCAAAGGACGCAAGGCCGTGGCCGTCATTGGCGATGGCGCCCTGACCGCCGGCATGGCGTTCGAGGCACTGAACCACGCCGGCGATCTGCATGAAGATCTGCTGGTGATTCTCAACGATAACGAGATGTCGATCTCCGAGAACGTCGGCGCGCTGAACAATCACCTGGCGCGCTGGCTCTCCGGCCAGCTCTACACCACGATCCGCGAAGGCGGCAAGAAGGTGCTCTCCGGGCTGCCGCCGGTCAAGGAGCTGGCGCGCCGTGCCGAGGAACACCTCAAAGGCATGGTGATCCCCGGCACCCTGTTCGAGGAGTTCGGTTTCAACTACATAGGCCCGGTCGACGGCCATGACGTGAATGCGCTGATCCGCACGCTGCGCAACATGCGCCAGCTCAAGGGGCCACAGCTGCTGCACGTGATGACCAAGAAAGGCAAAGGCTACGAGCCGGCCGAAAAAGACCCCATCGGTTATCACGGTGTACCGAAATTCAACCCGGACGACGAATGCCTGCCGAAGAGCAGCGGCGGCAAGCCGGGCTTCTCGGCGATCTTCGGCCGCTGGCTGTGTGACATGGCCGCCGCCGACGAGCGGCTGATCGGCATCACGCCGGCGATGCGCGAAGGCTCGGGCATGGTGGAGTTCTCGCAGCAGTTTCCGGAGCGCTATTTCGATGTCGCCATCGCCGAGCAGCATGCCGTCACGCTGGCCGCCGGCATGGCCATTGAAGGGCTCAAGCCGGTGGTTGCCATCTACTCGAGCTTCCTGCAACGCGCCTACGACCAGTTGATCCACGATGTGGCGCTGCAGAACCTGCCGGTGCTGTTCGCCATCGACCGCGCAGGAATCGTCGGCGCCGACGGCCAGACCCACCAGGGCGCTTTCGATATCAGTGCACTGCGCACCGTACCGAACATGACGCTGATGGTGCCGTCGGATGAAAACGAGTGCCGGCAGATGCTCTACACCGGCTTTCTGCTGGATTCGCCGGCCGCAGTGCGTTACCCGCGCGGCGCCGGCAACGGCACCCAGCCCCAGCCGGCGATGACGGCACTGGCCGTTGGCAAGGCACGGGTCATGCGTCGAGGCCAGCGCGTGGCCCTGCTGGCCTTCGGCACCCTGTTGCATCAGGCCGCCCCGGTCGCCGAGGCGCTGGATGCCACCCTGGCGGACATGCGCTTCGTCAAGCCGCTGGATGAAGTACTGCTGGCCGAACTCGCCGCCAGCCACGACCTGCTGGTGACGCTGGAAGAGGGCGCCCTGATGGGCGGTGCCGGCTCGGCGGTGATCGAGGCGTTGCAGCGTCTGCGTTGCCTGAAGCCGGTGTTGACACTGGGTCTGCCGGATCGCTTCATCGAACAGGGCACCCAGGAGGAGATCCTCGCCGCCTACGGTCTCGATAGCGCCGGTATCCGCCGCCAGATCGAGGCTTTCCTGGCCGGTTGAACCAGCCAGCCCCGCTCACGCTACCCTTAACGGCCGCTCACTGCGGCCGTTATATTATTTATTTCCGCACCAATGAAATAATATTTAGCCAACATCCATCGACGGAATATTAAATAAATAGCACGAAGATTGAATATATTTTTTATTTAAACATCAGGATATTAATTAAAAAATAAAGCGCTCTGGAATTAACTGCGATATTAATACTCGAATTAAAAAATAATCTGCGCCGGTCGCATTAAATATATCATTGACGGCGGTGAGTCGAATTCATCACGCCCGCCCCTGTCATCGCGGCAATGATGATGGCGAATATCGCGATACGGCGGCCAACAGCAACAAAAAAGCCCTCGCTCGCGAGGGCTTTTTCCAGGCACCAGCCGCGTACGGGCTGCAGCGCTTAGTGACGACCGCAACCACCGCCACCACAGCATTCGTGGTCATCTTCATGCTTGTGGGCGTGGCCGTGGCCACCACAGCACTCATGATCGTCGCCATGGTCATGACCATGACCGCCACAGCAGCCTTCATGTTCGTGGTGATGACCGCCCTGGCCGTGTACGTGGCCGTGGGCAATCTCTTCGGCCGTCGCCGCTCGCACATCACGCACAGTGACGTTGAAATGCAGGTTAACGCCGGCCAGCGGGTGGTTGGCATCGACCTTGACGAAATCTTCCGCCACTTCGACGACCGTCACCGGACGGTGACCATCATCGGTATCGGCAACGAAGGTATCGCCTTCAGCCACTTCCATGCCATCGAACAGCTCGCCCGGCACTTGTTGCACCAAATCTTCGTCATATTCGCCATAGGCATCGGCGGCATCGACGTTCAGCTCGAAGCTGTCGCCGACCGCACGGTCATACAGGGCTTTTTCCAGGCCCGGAACCAGAAAACCGGCGCCGTGCAGGTAGACCAGCGGCTCGCGGCCTTCGGTGCTGTCCAGCACATCGCCAGACTCATCAGAAACGGTATAGTCGAGGGTAACTACGCTCAGGTGGCTTACTTTCATGTCGGATTCCCGCTGTTGGCGCCGCCCCATGAGCGGCTGGAAAAACTGCGCACCAGCATACCGGAAAAAAAAACCGCCGCCTACCGCAGCCAGGGCGCTGACACGGCGCTTTTGGCGTGAAAATGTGTCCCCAGGCCCCTTTTTCCGTATAATCGGCGCCAATTCAACGCAGCCGACAGGCCTCCATGTTCTATCCGGTTCACATTGACACCCAAATTACGCCGATCCTGCTGCCGCTCGGCCGCCGGCGTGCCGTCGCCGACCAGTTGCTCTACCTGAGCGCCGGTTCGGCCCTGCTGCGCCTCGGACGCCACGAACAGGTGCTGCGGGCTGGCGATCTGTTCTGGCTGCCTGCCGATTGCCTGCATGGCCTGACGCTGTGGCAAGGCGCCTGTCTCAGCCGCATCCGCTTCTCGCTGCGGGTCAGCGGCTCACGCCCCGCTGCCGCCGGTTTTATCCATGGTGATGCGCTGCTGGTCGCCACATTGCAGCGACTGCTGCACTTGCCGCAACCCCATGACTGGCAGGGCCACGCCGGGCGCCTGTTGCGCCTGCTGGGTGATCTGCTGCCGGAGTGGCAGGTACACAGCCAGCCACAGCGCGCACTGCCGGCCGGCTTGCAGACTGCGCTGCAGCAACTGATACAGGGCCAGGATCTGACAGCGATTGCCAACGCCTGCCTGCGCGAACAGGGACTGTCGCCGCGCGAGGTGATGGATCTCTTCCAGCACGAGCTCGGTTGCAGCCTGATCGGCTGGCAGGAGCAGTGGCAACTGCTGCAGACCCAGACCCTGTTGCGCCAGGGCCACAGTGAAGAGGCGGCCTGGCGCCAGGCCGGCCTGGCCAGCGCCGCCCAGTATCAGCAGTGCCAGCAACGCTATCTGGCACCCTCCCCGCTTTCAGCACGGACATCCTCATGATCATCGCCAGTCAGATCGAGCTGCGTCGCGGCAATACCCTGCTGCTGGATAACGCCAGCGCCACCATCTACCCCGGCCACAAGGTTGGCCTCGTCGGCAAGAACGGCTGCGGCAAGTCATCGTTCTTCGCGCTGCTCAAGGGCGAGCTGACGGTCGATAACGGCAGCCTGTCGGTGCCCGCCGGCTGGCAGCTGGCCAGTGTCGCCCAGGAAACCCCGGCGCTGGACAAACCGGCGCTGGAGTATGTCATCGACGGCGACCGCGAATACCGCGCGCTGGAGACGGCGCTGCAGCAGGCCGAGCGTGACGGTGACGGCCTGCGCGTCGCCGAGTTGCACGGCCGCATCGAGGCCATCGGCGGTTACAGCATCCGGGCCCGCGCCGGCAGCCTGCTGCACGGCCTGGGCTTTGCCAGCGAACAGCACGCGTCGCCGGTGCGTGCCTTCTCCGGCGGCTGGCGTATGCGCCTGAACCTGGCGCAGGCGCTGCTGTGCCGTTCCGATCTGCTGCTGCTCGACGAACCGACCAACCACCTCGACCTGGATGCGGTAATCTGGCTCGAAGGCTGGTTAAAGAGTTATCGCGGCACCCTGGTGCTGATCTCCCACGACCGCGACTTCCTCGACCGCGTCATCGAACGCATCATTCACATCGAGAACGGCAAGCTCAACGAATACACGGGTGGCTATTCGGACTTCGAACTGCAGCGCGCCGAACAGCTGGCACAGCAACAGGCGATGTACGACAAGCAGCAGCAGACGCTGGCGCACATGCAGTCCTATGTCGACCGCTTCCGCTACCAGGCGACCAAGGCGCGTCAGGCCCAGAGCCGATTAAAGGCGATGGAACGCATGGAGCGCATACTGCCGGCCCACGTCGACTCACCGTTCCAGTTCAGTTTCCGAGCCCCGGATGCGCTGCCCACGCCGCTGATCGTCATGGAGAACCTGAGCGCCGGTTACGGCGACAACCTGATCCTCGACAAGATCAAGCTCAACCTGGTACCCGGTTCGCGTATCGGCCTGCTCGGCCGCAATGGCGCCGGTAAGTCCACCTTCATCAAGCTGCTGGCCGGTGAGCTGGCGCCGCGCTCCGGCCGCCTTGAGCCGGCCAAGGGCGTGCGCATCGGTTACTTCGCCCAGCATCAGCTGGAGTTCCTGCGCAACGACGACAGCCCGCTGGCCCACCTGACCCGGCTGGCCCCGGATCGTCCCGAGCAGGAGCTGCGCAACTTCCTCGGCGGCTTCGGTTTCCACGGCGACAAGGCACTGGAGCCGGTCGGCCCCTTCTCCGGCGGCGAAAAGGCACGGCTGGTGCTGGCACTGGTGGTGTGGAACAAGCCGAACCTGTTGCTGCTGGATGAACCGACCAACCACCTGGATCTGGACATGCGCGAGGCGCTGAACCTGGCCCTGCAAGGGTTCGAGGGCGCCATGGTCATCGTCTCGCACGACCGCCACCTGCTACGCAGTACCGCCGACGAGTTCTATCTGGTGCACGGCGGCCGCGTCGAGGCATTCGATGGTGACATCGACGACTACCACAAGTGGCTGCTGGAGCAGGAGCGCAACCAGGCGGCCGCCGACAAACCCGCCGAGGCGGGCGCCTTCTCGGCCGCGGCACGCAAGGATCAGAAGCGGCGCGAAGCCGAGTTCCGCCAGGCGATCCGACCGTTGAAACAGCAGTTGGAAAAACTCGAAGCGCGCATGGAGAAGATCCAGCTGCGCCTGCAACAGATCGAAACTGATCTGGCGGATCCCGAGATCTATACCGATGGCGCCAAGCCGAAGTTGACGGCCCTGCTGGCCGAACAGGGGCCGCTGACGGGCGAGCTGGAAGCGATTGAGCTGGAGTGGATGACGCTGAGTGAAGATCTGCAACAACGCGAGCAGGAGTTTGCTGCTGCGGAGTAAATATTGCCACTATGCTGACCATAGTGGTGAGCGCTGACTGAAACAGGAGACCCCCATGCTGAGTTATCGCCACGCCTTTCACGCCGGTAACCATGCCGACGTGCTCAAGCATGCCGTCGAGACACTGTTGCTGGCCCAACTGCGGCAAAAAGAGAAGCCGTTCTGCTATCTGGACACCCACGCCGGCGGCGGTTGTTATGACCTCAGCGGCGACTGGTCACAGAAGAAGGCCGAATACCAAGACGGCATCGCCCGCTTGTGGGAGGAGCGCGCCGACTGGCCCGAGCTGGCCGACTACTTCAGCGTGATCGAAACGCTGAACGAGCAGACGCTGCGTTTCTATCCCGGCTCGCCGGAGGTAGCGCGTCACCTGACCCGCGAGCAGGATCGGCTGGCACTGATGGAGCTGCACAATCAGGAGATCGAGATCCTGCGCCGCCATCTGGGCCACGATGCGCGCACCGCGCTGCACCACCGCGATGGCTTCGAAGGGCTGCTCGGCCTGCTGCCACCGACACCACGCCGCGGCATGGTGCTGATCGACCCGCCGTATGAACTCAAGGAGGACTATGGCCGCGTGGTGAGTACGCTGCAGAAGGCACTGCGCAAGTGGCCCACCGGTATCTATGCCGTCTGGTACCCGATCCTGGCCGCAGCCAACGACCGCAGCCGCGATCTGCTGCAGGCCTGTCAGGAGCGACTGGTCTGTCCGCAACTGGTGGCCGAGCTGCAGGTGGCACCACAACAGGCAGAATGGGGCATGGACGGTTCCGGCATGCTGATCCTCAATCCGCCCTGGCAGCTCGATACGCAGCTCGAGAGTCTGCTGCCACGGCTGCGGGATCGTCTGGCACAACACGCCGCGGCCAACAGCCGCGTTGAATGGTTGGTGAGGCCGCAGTAACGCCCGCTAATCCTCCGCCACCACAGGGCGGCAAATAACCGAGCCGGCACCTTGGCACCGGCTCTGTTATGACACCCATGAAGACTGCCTGTCCGCCAGCCTGCTGACCATGGGCTAGCTCAAGGCCAGCAGCTCGCAGGCCAACGTTGTTCATCTCCATCGAGTGTCAACCGCTGGCATCCGCTGTCCTCACGCTGTGGTGAGTGCGCTTTGGCTTCCGCGGTCAGCTGATATCCGGCAGCCGACTCCTGCAGCGCATAACGGTAGTGTTCATCGCTTGCCGGGCCCAGGTCACTCAGCGACACACTGTATTGCCCCTGCTCGACCCGGTACGCCTCCTGTCGCAACTGCAACGCCAGTAACTGGTTTATCGCCTCTCCTCGCCGGCTCTGGTGCATGCAGTGCTGATACCCGGGATAGGCTATCGTCACCAACACGCCGATGATCATCATTGCCACCAGCAGCTCAATCAAAGTCACACCCCGAGTATTCATCCCCTGCTCCCCCGTCCAACCCACCGGGAGCATAGGCGGCGTCAGCCTAAGGCGCGCTTGTCACTTCTGGCATGGCTTGCGCCCCATACCCTGTGACACTCGACACCTTATGCAGCGCATCGCCTGCTGCAGCAATCAAAATAGGAACAGCGCCGCAGACGTGGCCAACAATCACAAAAAAAAGAGGAGCCCAGCTGGACTCCTCCGTATGTGATGATGTCAGCGTCCGTTAGTAGAGCATTTGCCAGGAGGCCATACCGGTCTTGATGATGGAGGTCGGGGTGTTCACCACCTCACCACCATCAATCACTATGGTCTTGCCCGCGACGTAATCACCATCGGAATTCACCGCGTACTTGTACACCGGCTCCGACGGCAAACGTTCCAGCTCCATCGAGTTCTCGACCAGACCATCATTGCTACCGCTGTAGATATCGACCTCCATATACCAGCCGCGACCACCGCCAGAGCAGATATCATCGCTCGGAATCATTGAGGTGATGGCCGCCGTACTGTTGGTAACCAGGATGCGGTAATTGATCCGTTCACCGTTGTTGCTGCCATCGTAGTAAAGATCCAGATACCAACCGTCATGGACACTCCAGTCGATCAGATTCTTGCTGGTCTCCCTTTGATGCGGTGTCACGCTGGTGTTTTCATTTTCCAGCGTCTGTTCCAGCATGGTTTCGCGCGTGAAATCGGCTGTGCGGCCGGGTTTGTCCCATATGCCGTACACCGTTTGCGTCGGCTGGCTGACCACAGAGGTGTCACTGGCTTCAACATACTTGCCAGTACCAACAAAGACTAACAAGCCACTGTCTGGATGACGAGCCACGCTGGGTCTGACGGTTATCGGTTGCGCCGTCCCTTCTCGGCTCACCGCCTTGAACAACGGTTTTGGCGTCGAACCATCGGTTGAACCATCGATGTCGGTGATAAATTTCCAACTGCTGAGATCGGAGCCCGTAATGTCCACCTTCCAGACATTACCAAACAGGTCTCCGGAGTAGAGGTAATCTCCGACGCCATCGAGGTTGCTGTCTGCAATGACGGGTTCGGTCACCGCATTCGAGCGATTGGCACCGGTCGGATCATTGCTCGCCTTCACTCCGGTCAGCAGTGTCTTCTCCAGGGCCCCTGTCAACAGGTTGACCACTAACAGTGCCCCCTCGCCGTTGCTATCGGTCGCATTGTACCCATTACCGAAAATCGCCAACCAGGTGGTATTGCCACCTGACCCCAGAGACGTGATAGCAGGGGCATTGGGGATGAAGCCGATGCTGGTTGACGCACTGCTGGTCAACTCCCACAACAGATGGCTTTGCGCCGCGCTCTGGCTGTTGGAGACATCACTTAGATTGGTCAGATCCAGAGCCCATGCCCCTCTAGCGCCGAGACCAAAGGTTCCGACCGCGATCGTCTTGCTGGTCGAGCCTACAGTGGCGTTGACAATCTTGATGGTGCCATCCACAAAGTACTTATGGTTATAGTCCTTGGACGCCAGACTGTAGAGATTCGCATAACTGGTCGACGGGATGTAGGCGAAGATCTCCCGCCCTGTGGTGGCGTTCAACACGTGCACCATACCGTCGTTCGCACCAAAGATGACAAACTTGACACCGTCACCGGCCGAGACCCCATAGGCCGGGCTGGAGTGCACGTTATCACCCAGCAATCCATTCCGCTCACGGAATGCCGTTCCCAGCCCCGGCACCGTATAGGCATCACTCTCGTAGGTCCGATTACCGCGCAGATAGTTCACCAACGTCTGTACATACGACAGCTTGTAGGTGGTGGCAGAGTTGGTTGGATAGCCCGCCAACAGCGCCGTAATCTGTGCCTGACTGAGCCCGGAGGAGCTTCCGGTCAAGCTGGTCGGGGCGGTAAACAACCGCTTGCTACCATCCGAATCCATGGTGTAGATGATGCGGTTGCTCTCGCCCTGACTGGTCAGCACAGTGTTGGCTTTCCAGCTGGGCGTCGCCTGCATGACTCCTGAGCTGATCGGATAGGCGATGAGATCACCAGACCAATCCTTGGCCTCAAACGTTGCAATAAAGGCCTGGGAATCACTGGTCAGCTCGCTGGAAGTATAAGAGACAGACGTCGCCGAACGAGCCAGATCACTCACCCCATCCAATGCGCTCTGCAGCTGGCTTTCCAGGTTGTTGGCGTTGGTCACCAGGAAATAGTTGTCCGGCTCGCCATCGCCATCCTCGTCCCACTCGGTGGTATCCGGCACACCATTGCCATTGACATCGACAAAGCTGCCCCACTTGGCGGCATACCACAGCGGTGATGGCAGGTAATCCGCCGTGCTCGCAGTACTTGAGGTGTTGACGCTAAAGGTCCGCGTCCGTTCCAGCGGCAACGCCGTCGTATTCGACGACAGGTTGCGCGCATTGTTAGGATAGGGCGCGTCAGTGGCCAACGCGGTATCCAGATAGTAGGCCACGTCGCTGCTTGCACCGGTATCCTGGTCTCGCACATCCAGATAGACGCCGTCCGCCGTGGTACCCGAGATCACGTAGCCGGCATGCTGCTTGATGCCCCCCGCGGCATATTCCGAACTCAAGGTGATGCTCAACTGGCCGTTATCCAGCACCTTGTAGTGGTAGCGAACGATCATGTCCATGTCATGGTCGGCGCCTTGCTCCACATCCTCGTAGTTGACGCGAAACAACCCCTCGGTCTCACTGATGGATTGCACATAGAAGTCGACGATGGTGTTCGTCGGCTGGAAGGCCGTTTGGGCGGAGCTGATTTGATCACCGCCTACCGACTTGGCAAACGGGATCAGGGTGATGACCTTGCCACTGGCGCGGATCTTGATTTGCGGCAGGTGTGATGCCATCGCGACCACAACCGTCTGCGGCTTCTGGCTGCCGCTTCTGGGGTTAACATCCGTTTGATGGCCATAATAGGCCAGACCGGCGGCATAGTAGCTGCCCTGCTTGGTCGGCTCCATCGGTGCCAGGCCACGGATGCCGGCCAGCGTGCTGATGTTCTTGGCGCTCGGGATCCCGGCGTTATCCTGCCCCAGCACCTGACCGATGAAGAACAGCTTGCCATTCACCCCCTCGTGGCTGGAGATGGTCTGGGTCCAGGTGCTGACATTCAGCCCCGCCATGTTGGTCGGCAGGTTGCCGGAATAGCTGGCAAAGGCAGAGCCCGGGAGCTGATCCGAATCATACGAGGTGCCAACATCGCTGATCACCAGATTGACCGGCTTGGCGCACTGTGGCTGGCCCTGGCCATCGGTCAGGGCAAACGGATCATCCCAGGAGTCCTCCGGCAACGACAGCTCATCGCCGGAACCGACCGTGAAAGCACTGCTAGGCGTCTTGGCTCCGGCAAAGTAGCGCAGGCTCTCATATAACATTTCGGCGATCGGGTTCCCCCATGAGGTACATTCGCCATTATTTATCGCACGCGTTGTGACCCATCCGCAGTTTGAATAATTGCGGGAGGTATTGAATTGCGTCACCCTGAGTTTATTCAGAGTGGCGATGATGCCAGGGCCGTTGGTCGCGCCGGTCCGAGTCTTGAACTTGCCGGTGGTCGGCACGACTTCATCGTCGATTTTGCCAATCTTGGCGCGCAGCACCCCACCTTGGGTATTGTTCTTATAACTGCCGGTCAGCAGGCCGAAGTACATCTTCGGCGCATCGCCCTCACCGTAATTCTGCAGCAGGCCAACGGGGAAATAGTTGGTGCTGGACCCCGAACCCGAGGTATAGGCCTTGCAATTGCTCTCCAGCAAACCGGACGCACACACCCGTACCCGGACGTTGTAATCGGTGGGTGCCACAGAAACTGTCCCCGAGCCCAGCACCATAGTGCTGCCAGCCACCGGACTCTCTTTACTTAACCAGTTCCATACCAGGTAGCGGGCATCGGTCAACGGATTGAAGCTGCTGGCGGTCTCTGCGGTATCAGAGATGGTGTAGCGATAGGTGTTGGCATTAAAAATAATCCACTTGCTACCGCTCAGGCTGGATTCGATGTTCGAGCTATTGGTTTCGGCAATGCCGTCCGGCATAGAGGATGAATCCCCCAGCCAAGTCCCATCATTGCCGACATTGCCGTTTCGGCTGATCGTCGGGTTGGCATAAAACTTAAAGCTGCTCGAACCGTTCAGGGTTACATTGATCTGCCATTTGCCGTTACCCAGCGACGTCATGGCCGTCTTGCCCCAGCTGTTGGTGCTACCGCTGTAGTAGAGGGTGGTCACGCTGCTTAACGACTCGGAGGTCAACGCCATGTTGCTCGTTAACTTCAGCACGCGCAGCAAAGGCGGATTGGTCGAAGATTCGCTGTTAGTACTCCCCATCAGCGTAGTATTGGCAAACAGATAGCCATAGCTGTCGTCCAGATCCGAATAATCCGACAGCAACAGATTGCCCTTGGCTGACGTATTCATGAACTTGGGATTCCAGGTTTTCCCCCAGCTATGCGCATCCTGCGGAATATAGGCGCGCTCTAACACTGGCGTGTTGGAGCTGTCACTCTGACGCATGCCGCCATACAACACCTTGCGCAATGCATCGACCCGGCTCGTTGTCAGATAATTCAGGAAATTACCGCTCCAACGACCCCCTCCCCCTTCTGTCTTACATTTGCCACTGGAGGTGATGCCCGTTGGAACAAAGATATTCGATTCATATTTGTAGCATTTATCGATATCGAAATAACCGTAATAGCGGATGGCGGCCCCATCTTCATTGGCAACTGGACGGAAATAGGTATCCAGCACATCGTCGCCATCCAGATCGGTGGCATCGTTATAGGCTTCGTAATACAGGGTATGATCCCGGCCCATGACGAGCATTACCAGAGGCGCAATATTCTGCCCCGGAACAAACAGCGGCGCATCCGGCAACGATAAATTAGCGCCAACCGATGTCAGGGGTGTGGCCAACAGGAGCGCGGCCGCGCTCAGCCATCCGGTGATCCGTTTCATCAATAACTCCTTTACCAACAATCGCTTTCGGCCGCATTTTTCGCGCCAGCCCGGGTCAATGTCAGAGTGCCACAGCGGTCATCCACTTGTCCGGCGTAGGGCTCGGCCTTGAGGGTATAGGTCGTGGCAGTAGGCTCTTCATCAAAACTCAAGGTGTAGTACCGCTCATTACCATCCTTCGGCACCTTGGTTGCAAAAATGGAGGGGGTGGTACCATTCGATGAACCGACATAGGTCATGTTCATGGCATAGAAGCTCTCCATGGTCTGAGCCGCTTCCAGCATCGCCCGCTTGGCCTCCTGCCGACGCGAGTCGCGGACATGCGACAAATAGGACGGCACCGCAATACTGCCCAAAATGGCAACGATCACGACAGTGATCATCACCTCAATCAGAGTAAAACCCGCCACATGTTGTTTCTTCATCCCGTTACGCCTCGTTATTCCCGCTTCTGAGCCAGGACACCAATATAGGATTGCAATATGGTTACCGCCGCACCTTTACCTTCACCACGACTGGTCACCCGAAAAAACTGGCGGCCATTTTTTTCTTCCAGGTCGGCCGACAGCGGAGCAAATTCGCGCTCTTCAATGCGATATTGCGGGGCATTTCCTTCCAGACCAGCGACAGAAACGGTGTTTGACGCCCAATTGCTGGTATCCCGCCACCAGTCGGCATTGGCATCAATCGTGGTTGATATGGTGTTGGCGTGGTCGCTATAGATACGTTCCTTGTCACTGATGACGGTATTTCTAAATACACGCTCAGCGGTATTCATCGCCGACTGGGCCAGGGTATAGCTGTTGAGTGAATCCAGCTCTGCCGCCGCGTTCTGCTGGTTTTGCAGCGCGGTTTTCCCGATGGCGACAGCGATAATGCCAATTATCAGGGTGATGACCAACGCCACGACCAGTGCCATTCCTTGTTGTTTCATCGGTTTATTAATCCACTCCAAGATTGCGCAGTGTGATACTGCCATTGAGCACCTGCCGTAAATTTCTGTCTGCGGCAGCGTCAATGGATTTGTCCAGCAATTGATAGTCGCGAGCGGTTGCTTCAACGCGCTGCCCGGAAGGCATGGATGCAAGAACCGAAAACTCTACCGCGACAATCGAAGCCCAGTTGGCCGCACCGACATTATCCGCCGTAACAAACGGCTCATCGTTGCCACTACGGCGAAAACGAAATTGCAAGGACTCGATATTACGGTCCATTACAACCGAGTTCCCCATACTGTCCTCGCAGATCAATTCGTTGCTGGTATTGACGAATAAGGTGACCGTCAACAGTTGGGTGTTGCCGATCGCGGTACCGTTACAGTTAACCATGCGCCCATCGGCCGTTGTGACCGCGGACTGCGCAGGATCATTATCGCCAACACTCGAGCCGCGAAAACGAATGCGCAGCCGATCGGTATCCGCCATCACACCCGCAGTGTTGAGATCGTTATCTCCGCTAACACTCTGGTTTTTTAACCACCCGTTTGCTGCCGGCAAGGGTTGATTCAACAATCTGCGCTGATAATTCACAAATCCAGCCTGATGCAGCTGGTTCCAGATTAATTGATTCACCCGTTGCCCGGAATTGCTCAAGCTGCTATTGGCTCGCCCCAAGGCATAGCTCTGCTGACTGCTGCTCAACATGGTGTACAGCCCCATCACCAGAAACAGCCCCAGAACGATGGCTATCATGATTTCGACTAGACCGAATCCGCGGACTCTGTTTTGCATCATGGAATCACCAACTCCAAACGGGAACACTGATGGCTGTCCGCCACAAAAACATTGCCATTTTGCTGACAAGCGGACGCCCCTGCACCGGTACGCGCTGCATCCCAAACCAGATTTATCGTAACCAGAGTCCCGACGGCCTGGGCCTGGCTTTCCACCGAGAAACGGGGAGAAGGCGCAAACGTTCTGAGCTCTTCAAACCACAACCCCAATTCCATGGCTGCCAGTTGGGCATGCGTACAAGCCTCGGTCCTGCAATCGGTATCCCATTGCGGACTGGTACCATTATCAAGGTTGGTGAAATCAAAGCTGCCATCTTTGACCAGATCGGGTAATGAGCTGATGCGCTCAATCAGGTCGCGAGCCGAACCGCCCGCAGTGCGACTGAATTTCGCCTCTTCCAGGCGTTGCATACCGGTCATTTGTAAAGAGGCAAATCCCAGCAGCCCAATGGCGATGACCACCACGGCAACCAGGACTTCCACCAAGGTAAAGCCACCATGCCGGCGGCCATGATCAAGGTGTTGCACAATTGGCATCGCTACTTCCCTGCAATTCAATGGCACCAACCGGATTGATCGAGATGGCACGGTTCAATTCAGACATGTCATCGGAACAGATGTTGAGGCTGGCGGTCGTCGTCATCCCATTTGGCAAAAAGCGAAAACGGCTATTCGCTGTCAGGATCTGAATCTTGCCTTGGTATTGGTGCGCAAACAGCACTTGCTCACCGTTGGACAACTGGTCATCTCGATCATTATCCAAGTACACGATCCATCCCTGATTCCAATCATTGCCACAACTGGCCGCATCGCTGGAAGGGCAGACATTGACTGGAACAGAAAAACGCTGCGCCGCGACCCTTGCCGTGGACAAACTGTTCAACATTGCCTCTCGTTGGGCTTCAGCCTGTTGTTCCAGCTTGTAGCGTTGAAATGACGGGATACCAATTGCGGACATGATCGCAACTATGGCTATCGCCACCAACAGCTCGATCAAGGTCACACCCCTGATGTACTTCGTACCACCGATGATCAGCCGCCTGTTCATAGACAAACCTCTATACATTGCTTCAAGGCTCCTATCGAAGCCGTTTGCCACTTTGGCATCAATCTTTGTCGTACTCAACAAATACACAGCTTGTTTATCCCGTTTTGCGAGGCAGATAGCGATTCATTAACTAATCCGCTTTCGATTGATAAACAAGGATGAGTTGTTTTTTTTCAGTACCCAAAACACGTGAAAAACCGGGGCGTTCTGGGCTATTGCCACGCACAACGGCACCAGACCATTTAATAAACTAAGAAACCAATAAAATAAATAACTAAAAAAACATTAACTTAATAAAGATTTTTTACTCAAAAACAAAAAACGAACCGCATTGAAGTCGAAACCGCCGAATTAATTAAAAACCCTCATAAAAACATCCCTCCTTGCAGGATAAATATCAGGGTAATCGATTACACAGTGAAGAAAATCGCTTTTCCACGCCGAGCTAAAGACTCCGCCACAACCATCCTTCTGAGTCTATTTGCTTTACCTAATATAACTTTTAATTACAAAGAAAAGGCTTTCCGACAGGAGGATATCTGGCTTAGCGACTAAAATAAGGAAAGAAAAGGGATGAAAGAAAGATGAGTTCGCTCAACGAGCGATAGAACGCGGCCTTGTCAGCCGACATGGCAATTCCGACAATCCAAACAGGTAGAGCCGAGTAGCTGAATTTTTAACGCGCCAACCGCCTATCGGGGGAATAATGCCAAAAATATGCACTTTGGGGTTCACGCTCCTCGAGCTGATGGTCTCTATAGCCATAGTCGCTATCATCGCCACAGTCGGAGTGCCGGCCTTTAACAATCTTATCCGCGATAGCAGCGCTAAAGCGGAAGCCAACATGTTGCTGGTGTCCATTCATCTGGCACGCAGCGAAGCGGTTAAACGTGGCGTCCCGGTTTGGATATCCCCCCTGACCACGAATGACTGGTCATCCGGATGGGAGATCAGGATCGACGATGGCGACGACGTATTCGACTCCGGCGCCGACGAACTGTTTCGCCGCTTCGATCCGCTCAAGAGCACAATTACCAATGCCCCGGCGCGCATAGAACTCTCAGGTCAAGGCAATCTGGTTATCCCTTCCTCGGCCGTCACTCTCCGGCTAAAGCCCAGCGGTTGTGAAAACAACGAACAACGGCAAATAACGATTGAGCTTTCAGGGCGAGCGCGTGTGACGCGTGTCAGTTGCAGCAGTTGACCAGGCATTGGAGGCGATATGAAACAGCCGCGCTATTCAAAATCGCATGGAGCCACCTTACTGGAGGTACTGATTGCACTGGTCATTCTGGCGCTAGGCGTGCTGGGAATGATGGCCTTGCAAACCACATCGCTAAAAAGTAACCAGACCGCGATGACGCGCAGCCTGGCGACTGAGCTGGCACATGAAATCACCGATTTGATGCGAGCCAATCAGACCCTCGCCAGAGCAGGCAGTTATGACATAGCGTTAGCCAGTGCGGCACCCACCGGCACCGCTGTCAATGCTGTAGATCTGCAAAACTGGAAACGACGCCTGGCAACACTCCCCGATGGGGATGGGAGTGTGAGCCGCTCTGGTGCTGAATTCATCATTACAATTGAGTGGAACGAATCACGGCTTAAAGACGCGCCGTCCAACCAACAATTCATATACCGTACGGAGCTATAGATATGAGCCGGATTCGTTGGACGTCAACTGCTCGCTACCAGGGTTTTGGCCTGGTTGAAATCATGATTTCAATCACGCTAGGTCTGCTGTTGACCGCGGCAGTCTTGCAGGTGTTTGTCGCCAACAATCGAACCTATAAGACTGGCGAGGCCGTTTCGGAAGTGCAGGAGGCCGCCCGATACTTACAAAGCGAGTTGCCGCGACAATTACGCATGGCTGGATATCGCGGCTGCCTAAGCAAACAGGACATCACGTTAATTAATACCCTGAACAACGCCAGTACCGTCACCTATAACTTCAATGCTGGTCTTCTTGGCTATGACAATCTCAGTACGGCTCTGCCGACAGAACTTGCGGCGCACCTTACCGGCGATCCGGCCCCTCTGACGGGTACCGACTTGTTGATTGTCCAGCGCCCGGACTCCCAGCCACTGAGCATCGTCGCCACCAACAATGCCGCCCAGTTATTCGCAGTCGAAGAGGCCAATGACGTGTTAGCCGTCGGCGATATCGCCATCGTCACTGACTGCAATAAGGGCCATATATTCCAGGTGACAAATATTACGCTCTCCGGCGGCAAAGCAAACATAGTGCATGGTGTCAGCAGCTTAACCCCCGGCAATCAAAGCAGCCTTGCCAGTTGGGATCCTAACAACAAACTGAATATTTACAGCACCAATGCCGAAATCATGCGCTATGGCAGCGAGACATATTACTTGGCGACGAACAGTGTGAGCGGCAGACCGGCCCTCTTTCGCAAGCTGAATGGCGGCATGGCCACTGTGATGCAAGACGGCGTATATGACCTGCAGATTCTGTATGGCATTGATACCAATGCCGATCGGCAGACTGACCGATATGTAACAGCCCCCAATGTAACGGCATGGAGTCAGGTTTTAACAATCCAAATGGAGCTTCTGCTCGGTTCGTCTGAGACAGGGGCTGTTACCGGTTCACAAACCCTGACCTTCAATGGCAGCGCCATGACCACCAGCGACGATCGCTGGTACATGCCCACTGTGGTCACTGCCGTGCTGCGCAATCGTCTGAATTAGGAGATAGCATGAGAACATCGTCGAGCTATCAACATCAACGGGGCATGGTACTCGTCATCTGCCTCATTATGTTACTGCTCTTGACCCTGACAGGGCTTGTCGCGATGCAAGGCAGCTCCCTGCAAGAGAAAATGACCAGTAACAGCCGCGATAGTGAACATGCCTTTCTAGCCGCTGAAGCGGTGCTCAGAGATGGGGAAGAGCTGATTGCGACCTCGGGGGCCACCCTGACCTTTGCCGCGAATGGCAGCAATGGCCTCTACGACAAGATGGCGAGTGGTGCCACCGCCACCGATTGGCGTGACGACACAACCATCTGGCGTAGTGGTTCCGCCATCAGTGGTATCGCTGACACGCCTCATTATTTTGTAGAACGCTTGCCCGAAGTCATCAATAAAGGGAAGAGCCTAGAAGCAGATACACCGCTTGAGACAACGATCATCTACCGGGTTACCGCCAGTGCCGTCGGACAAACCGCACATAGCCGGGCTGTATTGCAATCCACATTCCGGCGTTAACCGGTTCTGGAATAAGGATCCTGAACATGAAACCAGTAATGCTCCCGAACACACTGATGATAATGCTGTGGTTATCGGTATCATCACTCGTTGCGCCAGCAGCCGACGCGGATGTCATCGCCAACAAACCACTTTATTTACAAAGCGACAATGCCATTGAACCCAATATCATGTTCACTATCGATGACTCTGGTTCGATGGACGACACCTACCTGACCAATGACAACTCCCAACCCAGCGGAAATAACGCAAAATCGGTGACCTATAACAAGCTGTATTACAACCCCAAAGTCACCTACCTTCCCTGGATCAACAGTGATGGCAGCGAATATCCGGATCCCACCAATAGCTGCACCCGCACGGGACGCGTCGGGAGTTACACATACAACTGCGTGTATTACAACGAGTCAGGGACAGCGGTACGGATCTATTCGGGGGTGACCTCTTATACCGGGGGTCCAAATCGCACTGATTGCGCCAACAGGCCAACCTGCACCTTTACTGAAGAACAGAAAAATTTCCTCACCTGGCAGCTTTATTACAGTACCCGTCTGGATGCAGCCAAAGCCGGTATTGGGCGAGCTTTTTATGCGTTAAACGACAAGGTCAGAGTCGGCTATGGCAGTATCAACTCGGGTAGCCGTACTGTAGATAACGTCGCAACCGCGACTATCTATAAGGGGGTTAGAAAATTCACAGGCACGGCACGTAGCGATTTTTTCAGCTGGCTGTATGCCGTCAATGCCAATGGCTATACCCCCTTGCGACGCGCCATGGATGATGTTGGCAAGTACTTTGAGCGCACAACCAATAGCTCAAGCCCATGGGCAGATAACCCCGGGCAGAGCACTTACGGCGAATTCAAGACCTGCCGCCAGAGTTACCATATTCTGATGACGGATGGTTACTGGAACAGTTCCCAGGCCAATACCACGGATGCCACCGCCAATGTCGACAACGTCGATGGCAGCTATATCACCAATGACAGTGGTGGTGCCCAGATTAAATTCAAAGCCGAACCGCCGTATCGCGACAGCAGCAGTAATGTGCTGGCGGATGTCGCGGCCTATTACTGGAAGCGGGATTTACAACCCAACATCAAGAACAAGGTTCCAGCATCAACCGATGATCCCGCCTATTGGCAGCACATGGTCAATTTCACCGTCAGTTACGGCCTCAATGGACAGTTGACCTACAGCGATGCCACCTTTGCACAATTAAAGGCGGGCACCCTGTCATGGCCAACTATTAGCAGTGGTGAATTTGGCAGCGAGATTCCGAAAAAAATAGACGACCTTTGGCATGCGGCAGTCAACAGCCGAGGAGGTTTTTATAATGCCAACGATCCCCAGGCCTTTGTCGATGCACTGACGGATGCCTTTGCCCAGGTACAGGCGCGCACCGGCTCCTCCAGCGCGACCGTGAGCAACACCGCACGCCTGAGCAGTAACAGCCGACTATATCAAGCCAGTTTTAATTCTGGCGACTGGAGTGGCGAGCTGACGGCCTATCCCATTGCAACCGATGGCACCATAGGAGCAACACCTGCCTGGTTGGCTTCGTCCAATATACCGACCGCCAGCTCACGGAATATCTATACCCGCAAAACCAATGGTTCCGTCGTCAGTTTCTTGTGGGCCAATTTGGATAGCACACAACAAACAGCCTTGAATAAAAAGGCCGATGGCACCACGGATAGTCAGGGACAAGCACGCGTCGCCTGGTTGCGCGGAGACCAGAGTCAGGAGCTTAATGTCACCAATGGCATTTTCCGCACTCGCAGCAAACGACTCGGAGACATTGTCAATTCCAGCCCCGTCCTGGTCAGCACTCAAGACTATGGCGTCGGCGACGATGCTTTCACAGCCACCAAGGCCGGCCGCACCGCCATGCTGTATGTCGGTGCCAATGACGGCATGCTGCACGCATTTCGGGAGTCGGATGGTGTCGAGCGCTTTGCCTACATTCCTGCCGAGACAGTGCTGAAACTCAATAAACTAACAGATGCCAATTACCCACAAAATCACCAGTATCTGGTGGATGGCAGCCCGAAGGTTGGCGATGCCAAGTTTGGCAGTAATTGGAAAACCATACTGTTAGGCACCACGGGGGCTGGCGGCAAGACAGTGTTCGCCCTCGACGTGACCAATCCTGACAGCTTTGGTGCCAGCAATGCCCTGTGGGAATACACCAGCAGCGAACTAGGATTTACCATTCCACAGCCGACGCTGGGTCAACTATCAGGAGGAAACTGGACGGCGTTAGTGCCGAATGGTTACGAAGATGCCCGGGCCGCCAAGCTGATTGTCTTGAATCTACAAAACGCGAATCTACTCAAAGTACTGGCAGGCACAGAGGCCAGTACCAGTGGCAACATGAACGGACTCAGTACGCCGATCCCTGTCGACCTGGATGGCGATAGAGTCACTGATCTGGTGTATGCCGGCGATTTGTTAGGCAACTTGTGGCGTTTCGATCTACGCGCCAGCCAAAGTAATAACTGGACCGTCAACAAGATCATCACGGCCTGTGTCGATGCGACCTGTACCACCAGTAATCGCCAACCGATCACGGCACGCCCCATGGTGATCGCCCATCCCAACGGTGGTGTCATGGTGCTATTTGGTACCGGCAGCTATTTCCGGGATGGTGACCGCACCGCGACACAACTACAAACCCTGTACGGGGTATGGGACAAACTTGAAGCGAGTCCCACGGCACTCACCAAGAGCCAACTGGTACAACAAACCATCGTTACGGAAACCACCGCCACCAGTAATTCAGGACTCTCGGTGCGGGTCATCTCCAATAACGAGGTCAACTACAACGAAAAATATGGCTGGTACCTGAATCTGATATCACCCGGCCTGAGTTCACCTGTCGGAGAGCGCGTCGTCAATGACCTGCAACTGCGTGAGGATCAGTTGATTGTCACCACCATGCTGCCATCAACCGATCCCTGCGATTACGGTGGCAAGTCATGGTTGCTTGAGCTAGCCCCGCTAACTGGCTCCCGGTTGGGTTATCCCGTATTTGACATCAACATCGACGGTTATATTAACGACACCGACAACCAGACAACCAGTGATGGGACCTTACCTGTCAGCGGCAAGAGTTTTGACGAAATTCTGACCAAATCAACGTTTGTCGAAAAGAGCGATAGCAAGACTGAGATTAAATACGCCAGTGGCTCTTCAGGGACAATTAAACAGACCCTGGAAGCCATCAGTCCTAGCGCAAAGGGCCGACAGTCCTGGCGGCAACTACGATAATGATCACTCAGGCCGATCCTGGGATCAGGATCGGCCACTAACAATAAGGACACCATCATGCACAACAAACCTTGCCGCGGGATCACTTTGATTGAACTGATAATCGCCGTCGGTGTGGTGGCCATATTGGGAGCAATCGCTTATCCCAGCTATCTGGAGCACGTCAAGTCAACCCGCAGAGGGGAAGCCAAAGCCGCGCTGCTCGAGCTGTCGCAGTTTATGGAACGCAAGTTTAGTGCCGATGGTTGTTATAAATGTGCCAGCGAAACCATAACGCTGCCCTTCACTCAGGTGCCTCGCGACGGCGGAACCAAATATTATGATTTGCGACTGGCCAGCTCCCCGGCGGCCGATAGTGCCAGCTATACGTTAGAGGCAGTACCCACCGGAAACATGAGTGGCGACAGCTGCGGAACCTTCAAGCTAGACCAGACAGCAACCAAAACGGCTGCCGAAGCGGAATGCTGGTAGTCTGGGGCTCTCCCGTCCTCGTGCCGATCAGTGAGATGGCTGAACGGCACTTTGAATTGGCCACATCTGGCGCAGATAACCCTCCGTTGGCAACCTTGAGGCTCTGACAGCACTTGCCATCCATGCTTGAATCGCCCTTAGTTGCAATGCCTCATCTCGTTGCGCGCAGGCACTCCGCCTCAAGAACCCGCAAGGTATTCAGGTCTTGAATCTGGCATTTTCTTCTCTTTTTGAGAAATTTTATTCATCAAAGTCACTTTGCAACAATATTCTTCGTAAAAGCCCAAAAACCGAGAGATCGACAACCTTTTATCCGCTACAGGTCGACATTTTCAGATTTAATTGTCGAATAACCAGATATATGCCAAGCATAAACACTGTATTCATTTACCTTACACCCCTCACCATATCTGCATCTTCAATAAGCACTATTGCATAGCTAGGCAGATGCCAGATAATGCGCGCGATTTCAAAACTAACGCTGCTCCGACAGTAAGGTCGGAGCCTAACTAGGCTCAGGGCCATGGCCCTTTTGTGAGGTGTGTGCATAAGATGAACAGCCAATTCGTTCCGGGAATGGATTACCGCGGCCTGGTGGCCGAATACGGCTCACCGCTGCTGGTGCTGGATCAGGCGGCAGTCCGCCATCAATATCGCTCGCTGCAAGCAGCCTTGCCAGGAGTGACACTGCATTACGCGCTAAAACCATTACCTCACATGGGGGTAGTGGAAACACTCAAAGCCGAAGGCGCCTGTTTCGATCTCGCAACGAACGGTGAAGTCGACCTGATGCGCGATGCCCAAATTGACCCGAACGATTGCATTCATACCCATCCGATTAAACGCGATTCTGATATTCGCCATGCCCTCGAATTCGGCTGCAATGTTTTTGTATTCGATAACCCGGTTGAGTTGCACAAGTTTGTTGCCTACAGGCATCAGGCTCGTCTGCTGCTGCGCGTCAGCTTCCCCAATCCGGAAACTAAAGTCGACCTATCCAAGAAGTTTGGATGTACCCCGGACAGGGTGCTGCCGCTGCTCCGCGAAGCCCAGGCTCTGGGTATCGATGTTATCGGCCTGTCATTCCATGTAGGGTCTCAGGTACCCAATGCCCGTCGTCATGTGGAAGCAATCGAGGCATGCAACGGGTTGCTCCGCCAGGCCGAGGCTGAAGGCATGCCATTGCAGGTACTGGACATCGGCGGCGGCTTCCCGGTCGACTATTCAGGCGCGACGTTCGATATCGGCACCTTCTGTGCCCCGATTCGCGCCGCGCTGGCCAATACCCCCGAGGGGATCCGTCTACTGGCCGAACCCGGCCGTTTCATCTCGGCACCAGCCATGACCTCGATCAGTAGTGTCATGGGCAAAGCCGAGCGCTTTGGCCGTACCTGGTACTATCTGGATGATGGTCTATACGGTAGCTACAGCGGCCAACTGTTCGATCACATCGACTACCCGAAGAGTGCTCCGTATGCCAAGGGTGAGCGCCAGGCATCGGTGCTGGCCGGCCCGACCTGCGACAGCATTGACGTGATAGCAGATGAGATCATGTTACCGGAACTGGATGTCGGCGATCTGGTGATCGGTGGCATGATGGGCGCCTATACCTGGGCCTCTGCCACCGAATTCAACTTTTTCCGGCGTGCTAACATCCTGGTCATTGACAGCGATGCCAGTGCGTTGAAAGCCGTGGCATAAGCTTTACCCCACAATAGCCGCAACAGCAATGAAACAGGGCGCCTCAAGGCGCCCTGTCTGTTATTCATTTGACTCAGTTTTCAAGCGACTGCCGCTGATTTAGCACCGGGCGTGCATACATGGCACGGGCGGTAGACTGCAACTCACTTGGCATCGCCGCGATCCGGTTGGCAAACTGTTGACGTTCCGCTTCGCTGATACCCTGACTCTCCCCAGCCGCCAGCAAGTTGCTCGGGAACAGTCGATACTGACCATGAATCGCCCGATCCAAGCTCTCGGCCAGCGCCTCCGGCGTATCCGGGATCTGACTCAACGGGCTGCCGATGCTGACATGAACCCGCCCCTTGAAGCCGACGATGCCGGCGACAATGCTGTCAATATCCTCAAATTCACCCTTCTCATAGCTACCACTTTGCGCACGCTCAACCAACTCGCGAGCCTTGGCCTCATCACCAGGATCAAACTCGTAGGAGATCGCGACCGGCACTATGTTCAGACCCTGCATGTAATCGGCAAAGGGGATCTTCTGATGCTTTCCTGCCATGTAAAACATTTTGAGAATCGCCGGGTCGGTTCTATCGTCACCGTCTTTGGCCCGGCCTTCCTTCTGCGCAATCCAGATTGAGCTCCCCTCTTGCAATGAATGAGCAATATAGGCAGAAAGCTCACTGAACGCTTTCATCATCTCGCGTGGCCCTTTGGCCGAGCGCTTGACGATGAAACTTTTGTTCAGTCTCATCAGCTCAGTAGCACAAGGTTTGCGCAGCAGGTTGTCGCCAATGGCGATGCGTACTGTATCCAGCCCACACTTATACAAACCCCAGTTAACGAACGCCGGATCCATCGCAATATCACGGTGGTTGGAGATAAACAGATAACTCTTGCCCGACTCCAGATGTTCCAGCCCGGAGTACGTCACTCCCTGTGTGGTGGAAGCAATCATCTGCTCCATAAAATGAGCAACTTCCGTCTGCACATCACGCACGCTTCGCACCAGAGCCCAGCGTTTATGTAACGCGCGACGAATCATCGGCTTGAGCAGAACACCCAAAAACCGGGAAAGGCGAGGGAAACGAAAATGAGCGATGGCCGCCAGTAACTCGTCATCATTCATCAGACGCTCAAGGGCGGCAGGCACCTCGTCATCATGATACGGACGAATATCGGCAAACAAATCGGCGGGCTTCAAGGCTTCAGTCATGGTTGGGGTCTTTATCATCAAATGGGCGCAAAATCGGCGCAAATTTTACACCCATTTGCCGCAAACACTAGTCCGATGCCGGGAAAACAGCGCCGACCAGCTATAACCAAATCATAAAGATACACGCCGCCGTCAGTATCCCCATACCGCGATTAAACCGACGCCAGCCCAGTGGGCTTTTGATCCAGCGACGCACCTGAGCACCGAACAATACCCAAAACAGCCCAGTTAACAGCCCCATCAGGAAGAACGTCAGCAAGATCCCCACGGCGGAGACAAAGTAATGCTGCCCAGCCAACGTGAAACCGCCAATGGCTGAAATTGCCATGAACCAGCCTTTGGGGTTGACCCATTGCAGGCAGGCCGCTTGCAACCAGTGCGGCATATCCCTGACGTTGCGCTCTCCAGGCACGCCAGCTTGCGCCAGTTGCCACGCCAACCATAAAAGATAACCACTGCCGATCAACTTCAACGCTAAATGCAGAGCCGGCATGGCCTCGAACAGCGCGCCGAGACCACATGCCGTTGCCAACATAATCAGGTTGAGTCCGCTAACCACAGAAAGCAGCATCGGCAAACTGGCTCGAACGCCCAGGTTCGCTCCCGCCGCCGTCAACAGCATGTTGTTCGGCCCCGGAGTCCCACAGGTAACCAAAGCAAAACCCAATAAAGGTAAAAACCAGCTTAAATCCATTCCCAGCCTCACACTCAATAGGCGAACTCGCCTCCCAATGGCGGGCTGTTATAGCAAGTTACGCACCTTAAGCCAATCAAAGCCAGATCATCACCACACAGACGACCGTCAAGGCTCCCATAATGCGATTGAACCAGCTCCATGCCTGTGGGGTGCGCAACCAGCGGCCGACCTGAGCCCCGAACTGTGCCCACACCAGACAACACTGTAAACAGACCAGGCTAAAGACCAGCACCATCCAGCCCACAGACGACCAGTACTCTCGTCCCAACAACGTGAAGCTGCCAATCATCGAGATGGACATCAGCCACGCCTTCGGATTTATAAACTGAAAAAGCACCGCCTGATAAAACCGCCAGGGTGAATCCACCATCCCCCCCTCATCCGCTGCTTTAGCCGTTAACGGTGGTGCAATGGCAATCATATACCCCAACCACAGCAGATATAGGGTGCCGCCGATACGCATCGCCTGTTGCAACCAGGGTAAGGAGTTAAACAACGAACCCAACCCGCTGGCGACAGCCAGCAACATCACCCCCATTCCTGCTGCGATGCCACAGACATGCGGTACGCTGCGACGAAAACCGAATCTGGCACCAGACTGCGTCAGTAGCAGGTTATTGGGGCCAGGTGTAATACAACTCACCGCAGCAAATACCGCCAGCGGCCATAACCATTCCATCATCATTTGCACGTCTCCTTGATGAAGGGAAACGCATCCGGATGCAAATTGTATCGATACAAAATCATTGTGAAGAACATTTTGTGCTGCAAACAGCACACAATCACGGTAATATTGACAAACAATATGATCAATTGTTTTATTGTCACGATGACAATTTGGACTCCGACACTCTCCGGGCGTGGCCCGCTATACCGACAATTACTCGAAGCACTGCGCTCGGCCATCCAAAATGGCGAACTCAGTGCCGGCAGCCGTTTACCGACTCACAGAGCCCTCGCCGACCGCCTCGGTGTGACAGTTGGGACCATCACCCGCGCCTATCATGAGGCTGAGCAATGTGGTCTTATTACCGCCCGCGTCGGCTCAGGCTCCTATGTCCGCGACGCCGAGCAATCCTCCTCGCATGTGTGGCATTTACGTCAGGAAAAACCCGGACGCATCGAGCTGTGGCAAAACCTGCCTGTCGCCCTCGATCGCAGTGCAGCCTTTCGCGACGCGATACTGGCCCTCAGTCAGGAGAGTGACTGTATCAATGGCCTGATGGAGTACGACAGTGCCGATGGCAACTTCGAGCAACGTCACTGTTTTGCCGACTGGTTACAGCGCCACGAAATCGACGCCTCGGCAGAACGGTTGTTTTTTAACTACGGGGCGCAAAATGGATTGCTCCTGGCCGTGATGATGCTGGGTCTTAGCGGCCAGGCGCTGCTCTGTGAAGGCTTGACCTATCCTGGACTCATGACACTGGCGCAGACATTGAAACTACAGTTGCGAGGTCTGCCCATGGATGCAGAAGGGATCATTCCCGACGCGCTGGATAAGGCCTGTCAGGATGGATTATTCCGCGCCATCTATCTGATTCCCACATTACAAAATCCGACCACAGCCGTCATGTCCACTGCCCGTCGCGAGGCCATACTGGCCATTTGTGCCCGTCATCAACTCTGGGTGATTGAAGATGATGTGCATGGACTGCTACCGGCCGATCGCCCCCCCGCCATGGTCAACCTGGCTCCGGAGCGGGTCATCTACCTGGGTAGTTTCTCCAAGGGAACCAGTGCCGGTTTGCGAATCGGCTACATGCTGGTGCCGCTGTCTTTGCATACGGCGGCACAGCAGGCCATTCGCGCCACCAGCTGGATGGTCAGTCCGTTACTGATCGAGCTGGCCTGTCGCTGGATGCAAGGAGGCGAAGCCGACGCATTATTACGGCAACAACGTCAGCAATTGGCACAGCGAGCCGAACGCTTGCAGTACCATCTGGGCCACTTTGCCTTGCGATACGCACCCGGCAGTATGCATGCCTGGCTGGAGTTGCCAGAACAATGGCGCGCAGCCAGTTTCATTGCCGCGGCAGAGGCCGAAGGCATAGGTCTGGCCGGTGCCGAGCTGTTTGCGGCAGGACACTTCAATGCACCCCAGGCAGTCAGGCTTTCTATCAGCCATCCGTTGGATATGGCCTCACTGGAACAGGCCTTGACGACACTAGCATCATTGCTGGAGAGTAGCGGACCGCAAGCCAGTCTGCTGTAGAGGTGATGGATGTTGATACCTTGGCAATCCCTGAATCAAGATACGCTGGATAACCTGATCGAGCATTTTGTGTTACGCGAAGGCACCGATTATGGCGAGGTCGAAGCCAGTCTGGCCGAGAAAGTCGAACAGGTGCGAGCCCAATTGCAACGCGGGGAAGTGGTGCTGGTTTTCAGCGAGTTACACGAGACGGTCAACATCATGCCGGCAGCTCAATTTCGCGTCGAGGTCAAACGCAACGCTCAAGAGCCGGAATGACCGGCCCTTGTTGTGTTGCACACAGCGCATGAGTCACATCAGCTGGCCGGCATGACAGGCTCCGCCGCCGAAGCCACAGCGCTCGGACCGGAGGATTGTTGACAGGCACTGAGCAACGGCTGCCCCCCCTGCTCCAATGTGGCCGTGGCGCCCTTGTTCCAGAACAGGGTGCGCCCATCGCTATACTTGAGTGCCTCGTCATCCGCGACGCGATCCAGCTTGTGCATAATACCGCCAGCCATAAAATCGACCATATCCGCGCGGGTATCATGTCGCACCATCAAGGGGGTATCCCCGCATTGATAATTCCAGATCTCGACTTGTGGCTTATCCTGACTGCTACAGGCAGCCAGGCCTGCCAATACCAGACACAGCAGACTCTTGTTCATAACAGCTCCTTGGTTGTTACCTTGCCCAAAGGGCATGCAAACCACGCCTGTCCTCAGGTTGTTGTACCGCTCATTAGCTATGGGCCAGGAAGAGAAGAATGTCCAGTCGGTTCATAACCAGCCGCTTTCGAGTCTGCTAGACTAAGTCGGTAAAAAGTGCCAGTGATCAGGATCACAAGCTCATCTACCGGTTGGATCCTGACCGGAGTAAGCCTTCAGTTTGTGATTTTCAATGCGTATGATGGGCCATCTCCCGGTTGTCGGATGAGTGCGGCGCAGTGGCCGTTGACCGTGCTCGACATCGTAGTACCGATCGGGTGTGAACCTTGCCATTTGGGGCTGAAGCCCCGTATGCTAGGGCAACAACAATAAGACAGACCCGGTGTCCCTCATCGGGTGGTGTAATCAAGAGGACTCACAATGGTTATTGGCAAACCGCAATCCGACCCGACCCAGGAATGGTTCCTGTCTCATTGCCATATTCACAAATACCCTGCAAAGAGCACGTTGATCCATGCTGGCGAGAAGGCGGAAACCCTCTACTTCATCGTCAAGGGATCGGTTGCTGTATTGATCAAGGATGAAGAAGGCAAGGAGATGATCCTGTCCTATCTGAACCAGGGCGATTTTATCGGTGAACTGGGCCTGTTCGACGACAGCGAAAACCCCACCCGTACCGCCTGGGTGCGTGCCAAGGGCCCTTGCGAAGTCGCCGAGATCTCCTACAAGAAGTTCCGTCAACTGATTCAGGTCAACCCGGAAATTCTGGTTCGACTCTCCTCGCAGATGGCGCGTCGCCTGCAGACGACCAGCCAGAAGGTCGGTAACCTGGCGTTCCTCGACGTGACTGGCCGCATTGCCCAGACGTTGCTGAACCTGGCTCACCAGCCAGATGCCATGACCCACCCAGATGGCATGCAAATCAAGATCACGCGCCAAGAGATTGGCCAAATCGTCGGTTGCTCCCGTGAAACCGTCGGCCGGATCCTGAAGATGCTCGAAGATCAGAATCTGATCTCGGCACACGGCAAGACCATAGTGGTGTTTGGTACTCGCTAAGCACGCGCTACATCAGCAAAAGCCCGCCTCGGCGGGCTTTTTTGTTGCCGACCACGCAGGAGTGGTTGCGTCCGCCTACCGCCTGGCGGCCTGTATGACAGGTTGCTGCGCTTGCCAGCTCATCACATGATGCCAATCCACACGCCAGTGCTATAGACTGGTTTTATGTTTCAGGCTCACGTCATATACATCATGAATATCAGTCGCTACGATCTCAATCTGCTGGTCTATCTCGATGTGCTGCTGCGAGAACAATCCGTCACACGGGCCGCCGCACAGCTCGGGCTCACCCAGCCAGCAATGAGCAATGGCTTGAAACGCCTGCGCGACATGTTTGCAGATCCCCTGCTGGTGCGCACCCAACAGGGCATGCAACCCACACCGCGAGCGCGGGAGTTGCAACCCCAGATCCGTCAGTTGTTGCTAACGCTGGAATCGACCCTGTCGCCCAATCCAGGTTTCAATCCGCAGTTGAGCCAGCGCCATTTTCGCATCATGGCCAGCGACTATGCCGCCTCAACGCTGATACCGCGCCTGTTGTTGCGCATCGGTACCGAGGCGCCAGGCATCACGCTCGATATCATGACCCCCAGCGATGTCACCTTTCACGAAATTGAAGATGGACGGGTCGATCTGGCATTGAACATCTTTGATGACCTGCCCGACTCTTTCCATCAAAAACGCATCTGGCGCGATGACTTTGTCTGCCTGTTACATCGTGAACATCCGCTGCTATCAAAGTGGGATGCCGAGGCATATCTGGCCCAAGAGCACGTCTGGGTCAGCAAGACCGGTTATGGTGTTGGCGTCGGGATCGAGTTGAACGAACTGCAAAAGTTGGGCTGGGTGGATCGTGCGTTAGCCAATCAAGGCTGGCAACGTCCCATACGGGTGTTTACCCGTAACTACCAGGTAGCCATCAATCTGGCCCTGGAGAGCCATCTGGTAGCCACGATTCCGGCACGGGCAGCCGGTTTGGCATTGCGTATGCCAGAGGCCGTGATTCGTCGACCACCGGTTTCTATTCCCCCGATTGAACTCATCATGGTCTGGAGCCCGCTTCTGCATCACGATGCCGCCCACATCTGGCTGCGCCAGGCCATGCTGGATGCCGCCGCCACTGTCAGCTCGCCCTTGCCTGCTGCTTAATCAGGCCGCGCTCAATTCGGGCAGGCGCAGCAGCACCTCATCAAGATTGGAAATGGTGTCAGCGTCGACCACGGTTGTGGCCTGCCGTCGTAACCAGCAGGCCTGCAAACCACAGGCCTGAGCACCACTGTAATCGGGTACCCGGGTTGCGCCAACCATCAAGACTTCATCTGCAGGCATCCCCAGCACCTGGCACGCCCAGTGGTAAAGACGCGGGTGCGGCTTGGCATGACCTCGCTCGAACGACCAGCCATACAGATCCAGATCGGGTGGCAACAAGGCACGCAACGGCGCGGCGTAGGGCGCCGCCAGATTAGAGAGCACACCGAGACGATAGCCTCGCTCACGCAGTGTCGCCAGCACGCGGCACACATCGGGAAACAGCCGGATGCTGGCCAATTCGGCATCCAGATCAGATTCGAGACGACACAACTCTTGTTCACTCACCTGCGCCATGGCGCGCCGCGCCGATTGGCGCAGATCCAGCGGTTGCGTCATCACGGCCTTGGTAAACTGAACTGGGTCGCTGACACGACGGGCCAGTCGCTGATAGGGGCGTTGCGGCGACGTAATCTGGCATAACGAGCCAAATACATCGAAGATAACGGCACGGATTTCGGACATGGTACCCCCTGCTCCGTTTCCTGGTTCGCAGGCAGGATATGCTGCTTTTTTAAACAAAGGCAAGTAATTTAGACTGTTTATTCGGCCTGTGACTGGCCTGTAAGCCTGCAGTTTCGATTCCCAAAGCGCTCAGTCAATGCCGCGGTCACAGACCGGCTAGCGACCGAGAGCTCTTCGCCAGTGCTGCGCCATCCTTACATCGCAGGGTTAGAACGTCGGACACACCACCAAACCAACTTGCGCCGGAACTATTGCGGGCCGATGGTACAAGAAGCACCACCTGAGCTGTTGTGCTGTCAAAACAGATTGCCGCAGTAAAACCGATACTCAGCCACATTATGGCAAAAACAAAAGGGCCCCGTGGGGCCCTCATTTGAAGCGCGAGGCCGCATCAGCCCGCCACCACCTTGGCCACCGCCTCGCTGAAGCGAGCCATACCGGTATCAAACTCTTCACGGCTAAGGTTCAGTGCCGGTGCAAAGCGCACCACGTTTCCTCCCGCCACGAGAATCAGTAGCCCTGCCTCCGCCGCCGCATCCACGAACAGTTTAGCCTTCCCGTGCCACGCCTCCGTCAGCACAGCGCCAATCAGTAACCCCTTCCCTCGAACCTGGCTGAAGCACTGATACTGGGCGTTGATCTGAGCGAGTGCCTCGCGGAACCAGGCTTCACGCTCGACGACGCCAGCCAGCAAGCTCGGGTCATTGATCAGGTCAAATGCCGTGCCGGCCACGGCACAGGCTAACGGATTGCCACCAAACGTGGTGCCATGCACACCAGGCTGGAAAACCTGAGCCATGTCGTCGCGGGTCAGCATGGCGCCAATCGGCATGCCGCCACCCAATGCCTTGGCTGTCGTCAGTACATCCGGTTCGATGCCAAGATCCATATAGGCAAACAGCGACCCAGTGCGCCCCATACCTGTTTGTACTTCATCAAGAATCAGCAGTGCCTGGTGCTGGTCACAGAGTTCTCGCACCGCCTTGGCGAACGCCGGATCAACCGGTAACACACCGCCCTCGCCCTGCAACGGCTCCATGACGACCGCACACGTGCGGTCGGAGATAGCCTCGCGCAACGCAGCGATATCATTGTACGGCAGGTGCAGCACCTGCCCGGGCTTGGGACCAAACCCATCGGAGTAGCTCGCCTGGCCGCCGACCGTCACGGTGAAGAAAGTCCGACCATGAAAGCCCTGATAGAAGGCGATGATTTGATCCTTACCCGGACCAAACTTGTCGTGAGCGTAGCGCCGAGCCAGCTTGAAGGCGGCTTCGTTGGCTTCGGCTCCGGAGTTACAGAAAAAGGCACGATCGGCAAAAGTGGCGTTCACCAGTTTGCGCGCCAAGCGCAGTGCCGGTTCATTGGTCATCCAGTTACTGACATGCCACAGCGTTTGCCCCTGTGCGATCAAGGTGGCAACCAGTGCTGGATGACAATGGCCCAGCGCATTCACGGCGATCCCGCCAGCCAGATCGATATATTCTCGATCCGCCTGATCCCACAGCCGAGAGCCGCTCCCCCGCACCGGAATAAAGGGCGCCGGGTTATAGGTCGGGACGACCACCTCATCAAACCACGCACGGGTTACCTGTTCCATCCTCACTCCTTGACACCGCTGACAAATGAAAAGTTAATCACTGTTTTTGCATAATACATCACCACTTTCCGTGAATACCAGTCTTGCGGATAAAAAATTGCGCTGCGCAACCATATGCTGCACAGCGCAATGATAACAGCACTTATCTCAGGCTAAGTCTGCATCAGGCTTCTGACAGGATCCCGGCTAAACGCCAACGCAATGGCCGCCCGGCCCAGAACGGAATCAGGGTTCGCCCGCCGAGCAGCGACAGTTTTTCTGGTAGATGCCACTCTTCCTTGTGCAGCCGAATACGCGCCGTGTTGCGAGGCAAGCCGTAGAAGTCGGCACCAAAGTGGCTGGCAAAGTTTTCCAGCTTATCCAGGGCCCCAAGCTCATCAAAAATCTCAGCATACAATTCGATGGCGGCCGGGGCTGAATAACAGCCTGCACAGCCGCAGGCACTCTCCTTGCGCTCCTGGAGGTGAGGCGCCGAGTCAGTACCCAGGAAAAACTTGGGACTCCCACTGACCGCCGCCTGTTGCAACGCCAGCTGATGGCTGCGGCGCTTCAACACCGGCAGGCAGTAATTATGCGGCCGGATGCCGCCCACCAGCATGTCGTTGCGATTCATCAGCAGATGCTGCGGCGTCAGCGTCGCGGCCACATGCGCGCTGCTAGCGCTCACAAACTCCACCGCCTGGGCGGTGGTGATATGTTCCAGCACCAGCTTCAATGTCGGGAATCGCGCCACCAGTGGTTGCAGGTACCGCGTGATGAACTCGGCTTCGCGGTCGAAAATATCAATGTCACTATCGGTGACCTCGCCGTGCACCAGGAGCGGCATCCCCAGCTCGGCCAGTGTTTCGCAGACAGGCCACAGATGCTCGATGCGAGTCACGGCCAAATCAGAATGCGTTGTTGCTCCTGCGGGGTACAATTTCACCGCCGTGACCCCGGCGGCATGCGCATCACGGATGGTTTGAGGTGTCGTCTGATCGGTCAGGTAGAGCGTCATCAAGGGGGTAAAGCCGCAGCCCTTGGGGGTGGCAGCCTGAATCCGCTGCCGATAGGCCTGTGCCTCTCCGGCATCCCTGACCGGCGGCACCAAATTAGGCATCACGATGGCGCGGCCAAAACTGCGTGCCGTGGCCGGTACCGTCTCTTGCAACAAGGCGCCATCGCGCAGGTGAACATGCCAGTCATCAGGCATGGTCAGAACCATCTCGTTCATGCGTTCTCTCCATCAAAGACTGTGTTGAGCATAGCTGCCCCCTGCGAGAGGGCTCAAGACCTCAGGACTGTAAAACGAAGTTCTTCAGCAGCGCCATACCCTGCTCGCTGAGAATACTCTCGGGATGAAACTGCACCCCGGCGACAGGTAAGGTGCGATGGCGCAACCCCATGATCAATGCCGACTCCTCGTTGCTCGCTATGGTCCGGGCCGTGACCTGCAAACACTCAGGTAACGAGGCCTCGTCAACCAGCAACGAGTGGTAACGAGTGACGCGTAATGGCTGTGGCAGGTCATGAAACAGACCCTGGCCGTCGTGCTCGATCAAGGATGTCTTGCCATGCATCACCTTGGGCGCGCGCACGACGCTAGCACCAAAGGCCTGTGCGATGGCCTGATGGCCCAGACAAACTCCCAGCAACGGGAGTTTTCCGGCAAAGTGCCGAATGGCGGCTAACGAGATCCCCGCCTCGTTCGGAGAACAGGGCCCTGGCGAAATCACCAGATGGCTGGGGTGCAGCGCCGCTATCTGCTCCAGGGTGATGGCGTCATTACGCCGCACCTCAACTTGCTGGCCGAGCGCGCCAAAATACTGCACCAGGTTATAGGTAAAAGAGTCGTAGTTATCGATCAGCAGGATCACGGCAAAGGTCATCGGCGTTGGAATGGATGCAGAGTGTACCCGATCCATCGCCATCGCTGAACCGTGACCAAACTGGCAGCACAGTTCTTCTACGCTCGATTGTTGAACCGGGGAGCAGCCGCTACCATAACAATTCCGCTATCTACGAGATGTGCACCCATGATCCTGTTCTTCAAAGTTATCGCCCTGTCGCTGCTCGCCTTGCTGCCGATGGTCAACCCGCCGACCACCGCCACGCTGCTGCTAGGGCTCAGCAAAGGCATGTCACGCGAACAGATTGCCCGGCAGGTCAACCTGACGGCGATCTATCTGTTTGTGACCCTGTGTATCAGTTTCTTTGTCGGTTCATCGATTCTGGAGCTGTTCGGGATCTCCATCCCCGGCCTGCGGCTGGCCGGGGGGCTCGTCATCGCCTTCATCGGTTTTCGGATGCTATTTCCAGCACCCAGCCGCCCCGGCGAGGGCCCTCTCAACCAGAACATCGCCTTTGTGCCATTGACGATCCCCAGCCTGTGCGGACCCGGTACCATGGCGCTGGTCATCAGTGGTGCCGTCGAAATCAGCCATGTGCCCCATACCATCAGCCGCTTTCCGATCTATGCCGGAGTGGTCGTTTCGTTCATTCTTATCAGCCTGCTGAGCTGGGGGATCCTCAAACTGGCCGGCCCCGTTTGCCGACTACTCGGTGAGAGCGGCATCGATGCCATGACCCGGGTCATGGGCTTTCTGCTGATTTGTATGGGGATGCAATTTTGTATTAACGGCATCAAGGAGGTGGCGCAGGATCCGGTCTTCCACGGCATCGTCGCCACCGAAAGCAGCGCCTTGCCGGAGCGGGCTCGGGAGTTGATGGGCAATGACATCAAACCCTGAGCCGCGGACCCCGGCTTGGCGGCATCCCCCCGGCCGGGGTTATCGTTCCTGGCTCAGCCTGGCCGCGGTCTCCTTGCTGAGCTCGTCGGTCAACTGCTGGGCTCTGAACTCGGGCGCCCGGGTATGACGGGCCAACAGATGATACATGGCCGGGACAATCAGTAAGGTCACTATCGTCGCCAGTAACATCCCTGCAAACACCACGGTACCAACGGCAACCCGACTCTCATAACCCGCCCCCCGGGACAGCATCAGGGGGATAGCCGCCATGATGGCGGTTGCCGACGTCATCAGTATGGGGCGCAGGCGTCGCACTGCCGCCTCGATGATCGCGGTCTCGAACGCCGTACCGCGATTGCGCAGCTGGTTGGCGAATTCGACGATCAGGATGCCATTCTTCGTCACCATGCCAATCAGCAGCAACAAGCCGATCTGACTGTACAGGTTAAGCGACAAGCCACCACACCACAGCCCCAGCAGGCCGCCAAGGATTCCAAGTGGAACCGTCAGCATCACCACTAGCGGATTGATGAAGCTCTCGAATTGCGCCGCCAGCAACAAGAAGGCGACCAATAGCGACAGGGCGAACACCAGTCCGACGTCCCCCTGACTATCGCGATACTCCAGCGACTCCCCCGCATAATCCGTGCTGATGCCCGCAGGCAAGTGCGCACGCGACCACTGATCCAGCCAACTGAGCGCGTCGCCAAGGGTGTGGTCCGGGGCGATAAACCCGGACAGCGTGATCGCCTTCTGACGTTGATAGTGGCCCAATCTCTGGGCCGAAGCCTGCAGTGATATTTGGGCCAGCGATGCCAACGGCACCATTTTCCCGGAAGCAGCGCGCAGATAGAGCTGATTCAGATCCCCGGCCTGATTGAACTGTTGCTGGTCTGCTCGCACATAGACGTCATACTCTTCACCGCGATCAACATACGTGGTGCGACTACTGCCTCCCAGCAGGGTCTGCAGGGCCTGGCCAACATCGCGCAACGGGATCCCCAACTCGGCGGCACGCCGACTGTCGACGTGGATACTCAGCTCCGGAGTTTTTTCGCTGTAATCCAAATCCGGATTGATGACCACACCGCTGCCTGCTGCCGCCTGTTGCAACTGCAGCGCCCACTGATTCAGCTGTTGATAGTCGCTGCCCTGCAGCACATATTGCACCGGTGCCTGGGAGCGGCCACGGAAGCCCGGCTGGAAGGGTCGCAGTGTGATATCCGGAATGCCCGCGAGCAACGCCGGCAGTGATGCCAAGAATTGCTGAGCACTCTGTTCTCGTTGCGCCCAATCCGTCAGTTGCACAATCACCATGCCGGTCTGATCACCTCCGCGTCCAAATGCAGGAGTGCTGAAGCTGATTGCCTTGACGACCCCCTTGCCGACCAGCGGTAACAGACGGGACTCTACTTGAGCCATGTTGCGTTTCATGCGCTCAATGCTGGTTCCCTCGGCCCCGCGCACTAACACATAAATCACGCCACGATCTTCGACCGGAGCCAGTTGTGATGGCACTCGCCAGTAGAAAAACAGCATCGCCACCAATACCAGCAACATGATCACCGGCGACAACCAGCGGCGAGCCAGGACTCCTTGCAACACTGAGCGATAATGCTGCGCCAGGCGGAGCATCAGACTGTCCAGCACACCCGAATGGTTTTGCTCCGTCCGCTTTGCACGCAGCAGTTTCGATGCCATCGCCGGCGAGAGCGTCAACGCAATCAAGGCCGAGCACAGGACGGCCAATGACAAGAACACGGCAAACTCTGTAAACAGGCGACCAATCATGCCCTGCATCAGGGTGATGGGCAGAAACACCATCATCAACACTAGCGTGGTGGCGATCACCGCAAACCCGACCTCCCGGGTCCCATACCATGCCGCCAACAGCGGCGACCGTCCCGCCTGCAGGTGGTGGTGGATATTCTCGACGACCACGATGGCATCATCCACAACCAGACCGATGGCCAGTATCAATGCCAAGAGTGTCAGCATGTTAATCGAGAATCCGAGATACCAGGCCCCGATGCAGGCCGCCACCAAGGAGACCGGCACCGTCACCGCCGGGATCAGCGTGGCCCGCCACTGGCCAATAAACAGGTACAGCACCACCACGACCAGCAGGGCCGCAATCGCCAGCGTTAAGTAAACCTCGTGGATAGCCTGTCGAATGAACTCAGTACTGTTGTAATCCACCTCAAGCTGAGCCCCGGGCGGCAGGAATTGCTGCAGACGTGCGACTTCAGCTTGTACATTTTGGGCCATCTCCAGCGGATTGGCCGTCACCTGAGGTATGATACCCAGACCGATACTGACGACACCGTTGCGCTGGTAGGCGCTCTCCTCGTTCTTGGCGCCCGGCTCGATATCGGCAATATCAGACAGCAGCAGCGTCTGGCCATCCTCCAGCGTCCGCAGCCGCAGTTGTCGGAAGCTGTCTGCATCGCGGAACTGTCGAGGCAACTGTACCGGGAAGACCATGCTGCTATTGCGGATCTCTCCCCCTGGTAACTCCACATTTTCCTGATCCAGCGCATTGAGCACATCATTGACGGCAATACCCAGCCCGGCCATACGCTCCGGCTTCAGGCGGACATACATGACCCGCTCCAGATCACCACTCAGTGACACCGAGCTGACGCCATCGATCAGGCTCAAGGATTTTAACAACACCCGATTGGCGTAGTCCGTCAGCTCGACCCGATCCATCTGCTGACTGGTAAAGTTCAGCCAGATAGCCACATCACCGTCACCATTGTCCTTGGTCACGATCGGCTCATCGCTGTCATCCGGCAGCTGCTTTTGGGCTCTGGAAACCGCGTCGCGCACGTCTGCGCTGGCTTCGAGCATATTCCATCCTTGACGGAATTCGATGCTGATGGCGCTGCGCCCTTTGCGACTGGTGGATTGAATCGTGCGAATGCCGCTGATACCGGAGAGTTGATCCTCCAGCGGCTTGGTGACCTGGCTCTCGACGATATCTGGGGCGGCGCCCTCATAGGTCGTGGTGATGGTCATCGCCGCACTCTGCACGTTGGGCAGCTCGCGAACCGGCAAGCGCGATAATGACACTAGCCCGAAAACCAGCAACAACAAACTGAACACCAGCGCGGCGACCGGGCGGCGAATCGAGACATCAGACAACCACATCAGTGTTGCTCCTGCGGCAATGCAGCCGGCGGCAGCACCTGGACCCTGGCCCCATCACTCAGGGCCACCAGACCTTCCACGACCAGTTGGTCACCGACCGACAACCCATGCAGAACTGGAATACCCGCCTGTGTGGGTGAGCCGAGTTCCACCGCTTGCCGGCGCACGCGCCCCCCCTCCTGCAGCAGGTAAACGAAGCGCTTTTCACCCTGAAATTCGATGGCACTGGCAGGAATCACTGGCAGCCGCTGCTGGTTCATCACCAGTTGCAGACGCATTAACATCCCGGGCAGCAAACGTCGTTGTGGATTTTCGAACAACAAACGCGCCTTGACCGTCAAGGTTTGCTCATCGATTCGGCTATCGACTGTGTCCAGCCGACCTTGAAATGTCTCGCCCGGCCAGGCGTCCGTGAGCGCCGTTACCACGGCCCCGGGTTTGAGGCGTGACAGATAAATTTCCGGCACCGGGATATCCAGTTGCATCACGGAGAGATCGTCGAGTGCCAGTACAGCTGTTGAGGCCGACAACAGACTCCCGCGGCTGAGATCATAAAGTCCAATCCGGCCGGCGAATGGTGCCCGCAAGGCATGCTGATCACGCTCGGTTCTGGCTTTGTTACGCCGCGCCTCGGCCTGTGCCACCAAGGCGAGTTGCCCTTCGATGTCATTTTGGGTTACGACACCGCTGCGCGCCAAGCGCCGCATGTCACTCAACTTGCGCTGTTCATTGCGCAAATAGGCGTCGGCCTCATCCAGCACAGCCTGCGCCGCTGCATCATCGAGTTGCAGCAACAAGGTGCCTGCAGTCACTTCACTACCCGCCGCCGGCGGTAACCGGACAAGCCGCCCTGTAACCTCCGTGGCCAACTGTACCGATTGACGTGCCTTCAATTTAGCCACCAAGGGTAACTGCTCGAGAGACTGCGTCGACGTAACGACATCGACCCGCACCTGTGGCAACACTCGATGAGTGGTATTGGCCGGCGTGGGCAGGCGATACCAGAAATGCCAGGCTGCCGCACACACCGCGGCTAACAACAGAAGAGACCAGATAAACTTGCGCATGACCTAACCAGTAACATCCAAGATGGCACCAGTATAACGATCACTTGTTGATATTTTTTATCAGTTTGGCCGGCAAATAGTGACAAAATGTGTCAACCAGCAGACCTCAACGATTGAGCAGGACACCGTACTCCAGTTCCCGCTCTCGCTGGCATTCTGCCAGATAGATAGCCGCCAGCACATTGGCGTGCTGATGGTATTGATCCACCGCCTTGGGGACCATCAATTCCAGTGTTTTCATGGTCTTGGCTTTGCGAAAGCGGCGCAACCAATAATCTTTGTTTTCCAGTTCCTGGATTTCGTGTTGTTCGTTCTGGGACATAATACCTGTATCGGTTAATCAAAGAGACGGCCTGTCGGACAGTGACAGGCCGATAGGCATCAAATTTTCGGTACGAAACCAACCGCCTCGTAGACCCGTTTCAGCGTCTGTTCAGCGCGCTGCCGTGCTTTATCCGCGCCGTCGCTGAGTATGGCCAGCAGGCGCGGCTCATCTTCACGCAGTTCACGGTAGCGCTGTTGCAGCGGCGCCAACATGGCCACGACGGCATCGGCGGTTTCCGTCTTCAGATGGCCATACATCTTGCCCTCGAAACGGCGCTCGAGCTCAACGATGGACTCCCCCGTTGCGCCATGCAACAGGGTCAGCAAGTTCGACACACCCGGTTTTTCCGCGATATCGAAGCGCACCACCGGCGGTTCTTCAGAGTCGGTGACCGCACGCTTGATCTTCTTGGCCACCGCTTTGGTGTCTTCCAGCAGACCAATGATGTTGTTCTGGTTGTCATCGGACTTCGACATCTTCTTCGTCGGGTCCTGCAGACTCATGACGCGAGCGCCCTGCTCCGGAATAAAGGGCTCCGGCATGGTGAAGACATCGCCGTACAGCGTGTTAAAGCGGTAAGCGATGTCACGGGTCAACTCCAGATGTTGCTTCTGGTCGTGTCCCACCGGAACCTGATTGGCCTGATACAGCAGAATATCAGCCGCCATCAGTACCGGGTAACCAAACAAACCGACGTTGACGTTATTCTCGAAGCGTTGCGCCTTGTCCTTGAATTGCGTCATGCGCGACAGTTCGCCCATCTGGGTATAGCAGTTGAGGATCCAGCCCAGCTCGGCATGTTGCGGCACATGAGACTGCAGGAACACAGTGCTCTTCGCCGGGTCGATACCCACCGCCAGATAGAGCGCCGCCGCATCCAGACAGGCCTTGCGCAACGCCTGCGGATCTTGCCGCACCGTAATGGCGTGCAGGTCGACGATGCAGTACAGGCAGTCGTACTCATCCTGCATGCGCACCCACTGACGCAATGCCCCCATATAGTTGCCAATCGTCAACTGGCCAGAAGGCTGGGCGCCACTCAATACAATCGGTTTACTCATTTGCAATTCAGTCCTTGTCTGTCACCAGCAGCAACTCGGCGAGCTGGCTGAAATGGTCCAAAATCCGGTCCGGAGCACTGTCGGCAATCGGCTGGCCATGGTTGTAGCCATAGGTAAAACCAACACTACGCATGCCGGCTGCACGCGCCGCGAGAATGTCACTGTTCGAGTCACCAATCATCAGGCTATTGGCGGGTTCAGTCTGCAACTGCTGACAAACATGCCACAGTGGCATCGGGTCCGGCTTCCGCTTCGGCAGCAGATCGCCGCCAAGCACATAATCAAAGTGGGTTGCCAGGCCGGAAGCCTGAAGCAAGGGCATAACAAAAGGATGCGGCTTGTTCGTCACGATCGCCATCTTGAATCCGCGCTGCCGTAACCGTGCCAACGTGGAGACAACCTGGGGGAACAGAGCGAAATCTTTGTCCAACCCGGCATGATAGTGGGCATCAAATGCCTGACGCAGCGCAGAAAAGAGTTGCGGCTCGGGTCCGATGCCGGGATCACTACTGTGCGCCCAAGCCCGTCGCAGCAACATGTCGGCACCATTGCCTATCCACACCGCCACCTGCTGCAACGTCACCGGCGGCAGGGAACAGCTAACCAGCGCCGCATTCACGGCCTTCGCCAACTGCGGGACCGAGTCAATCAGGGTCCCATCCAGATCAAACTGCAACAGCTGGATAGGCGCACCATCAAACGGTTCAAGCATGGGCCAGTGCCAACTCGCTACGCATCTGCTGGATCACCGCCTGATAATCAGGCTGGCTGAAGATCGCCGATCCTGCGACGAACATGTCGGCTCCCGCGGCGGCGATGGCGCGAATATTGTCCACTTTCACCCCACCATCAATCTCCAGACGGATTGCATGGCCGCTTTCGTCAATCCGACGGCGTACCTCGCGCAATTTGTCCAGCGTGCCCGGAATGAAGCTCTGGCCACCGAAGCCGGGATTCACCGACATCAGCAGGATCACATCCAGCTTGTCCATCAGATAGTCCAGATAGTGCAGCGGTGTTGCCGGATTGAATACCAGACCGGCCTGACAGCCATGATCACGGATCAGTTGTACCGTACGGTCAATATGCTCCGACGCCTCAGGATGAAACGTGATGATCGAGGCGCCAGCCTTGGCAAAGTCCGGAATCAGGCGATCGACGGGTTTTACCATCAGGTGGACATCAATCGGGGCCTGAATACCGTAATTGCGCAGCGCTTGGCAGACCATGGGGCCAATGGTCAGATTGGGCACATAGTGATTATCCATCACATCAAAGTGCACCACATCCGCACCGGCTGTCAGCACACGGGCGACATCTTCTCCCAGACGGGCGAAATCCGCAGACAGAATCGACGGGGCAATCAGGAACTCTTTCATCGGGCTGTTATCTCTTGGCATGATGGACAAATAGTACCCCAAGGTCGACTGTGACTCTAGGGTATGGGGTGATGGTCGTCGAAGACCATGCCGGGCAAGTACAACGCCAGCAACTCGCCAACTTTGTTCCGCCCTGTTATGGAACGACTGATGGTGCGCTTGACCTGAATTTCATCCAGTAACGCCCCGCGGTACAACTCATAGGTCAGCGGGGTTGCATGGTTGCTGATCAGCACCGGCAGTTGCTTCTCCTGCACCGTATGACGCGCCAATCGGGCCAGCAGGGCTTGATCATCCAGCGAAAAACCTTTGGCGGCATAGGTGGTGAAATTGGCTGAACTCGACAGCGGCACATAAGGGGGATCGCAGTAGACGACATGATCCTCCTCCAGACGCGAGAAGGTGCTGGAGTAGCACTCGCAGATAAAGGTAGCGCGTTGCGCCTTCTCGGCAAATGCCCACAGTTCCTCTTCCGGGAAATAGGGACGCTTGTATTTGCCGAACGGCACATTGAAGCCCCCTTTGCGGTTATAGCGGCACAAACCGTTGTAACCATGGCGGTTGAGGTAAAGAAACAGCGCAGAGCGCGTCCGCTTGTCACTACACAGGTTAAATGCATCGCGCAGTTCAAAATAGGCATCGCGCTGATTATTGGCCTCGATGAACAGCGCCCTGGCCTCCTGCATCAGACGTTCCGGTTCACTCTTCAACAGGTTATAAAAGTCGATCAGATCCGGATTGATATCTGCCAGCAGATAAGCGTCATACTGGGTATTGAGAAAAACCGAGCCAGCACCGACAAACGGCTCGACCAACACACGTCCACGGGGCAGCCGGGCAGTGATGGCCTCGACCAGAGAGTATTTCCCGCCAGCCCATTTCAAAAATGCACGTGTCTTCTTCATGCCTGCCACATCAGGGAAAGTCCGAACCATAAAAAGGGGGCGCATTGTAGCCCCCTGGAAATTGTCATGCTATCGGTGAGCTATTTCATTTCTTTTTGGATTTGACCAAAGGATTTTGGCCAGGGATGCCCGGCCTTGAGCCCCGCCGGCAAACCACTGATCGCCGCCCTGGCTTGTGCCGAAGAGGCATAGTCGCCCTGAACCAAAACAAACCAGGGTTTACCCTGATATTCAGTTTGATAGATCCAGTAACGCGCCGTGGGTTTCTGCTTGGCAACATAGGCGCGTACCGCCTTTTCATCTCCCCCGGCCGCCAGTTGAATGGCAAAATGCCGCACGGGTTTGCTAGCTAATTCAGCATTGCTACCCGCAACCACAGCGGCGCTCACAGGCGGCGCTTTGGGTTGGTGAGGAGCGTTCGCCTTGCCCTGCACGGTTGGTGTCACTGGTTTGTTCGCACTCGCTTTTGTCGGTGCGGCCGCACTGGCTGGAGCCGAGGTCAATTCCGAGACCAGTGGTTGCAACTGGTCGACAGAGGTGACGGCACCAGAGACAGCAACAGCATGAGTATCACTGGCCGCACTGACCACCGGCTGGCCCTTCGCCTGGCTGGCCATAATATCCCGTACCACTTGATCGGCGATCACCACACGACGCTTGTCGGCCTCCTCCTGGGCACTGATGTCGTTAGCACCCGACACCTCATCAGGCAAGGTCGCCGGTGCAACGCTGGTCGCGACACTTTGCGCCGCAGAAATCACCGTGGCCTCGGCACTGGAGGCTGGCGTCGGGGCGACAGGCTGCGGTTTGACCGCGGTATCATGGCGCAGCAATGGCGGAATGACCCAACTAAGCAGCAACACCACAGCGGCAACCACGCCAGCTGAGGCCATCACCTTATTCGCGGGCCACTCCTTTTTCTTCAAGATACTCTTTCGATTCATGATTTCCTCCGCCAATGCCACAATACGCCCCGGGTTACCTGCACAGTGACGCAGTTTCTCAGCCAGCGCCGCAGGGTTGGGCATCAATGCATAATAATCTGCCCGTCGCAGACAATGCTCCAGCAACGCCGTCTGCTCTTGGGACGAGAGAGGTTCCAGATCCAGCTCCAACGGCGTAAGACTCGGTGAAACCAGCTCTTTCACTGTATCGGTGACCCACTCACTGACGCCACAGAGTAACACACCCAGTTGTAGCGGCTGTGGCAGCGCGGCATTAATGCAATACAGCTCCCAAAGCTCTTGCGCCCACCCCTCCGGAGCAAGGTCGGCATCATCAATGACTATCACCAGAGGACCGCGCACTGCGCCTTGCAGCCGAAACAGGGTATCGCTCAGTGCATCATCCGGGTCAAAAATATGCCCAGGCAACAAGCGGTTGAATAATTGTTCGCGCAACCGCGAGGCGGTCATCCCCGCGGTACAGGTGATCAATGCTGAATGTAGCGGAGCGGCGGAAGACGCTAGCCATTGCAGGCACAATGACGTCCTGCCACTCCCCTTGGCCCCGGAGAGAAAGGCAAAGGGGAAGGAGAACCCAAACAGGTGAGTCAGCCGCGAAACCAGTAATTGCTGACTCTCAAATGCCGGAAAATCCTCTGCGGTCACATATCATCCCATTGCGATCACATGCTGCAGGGTGGCTTGCGGCACATCTGATACGACGTCCGCCTGACCAATCGCGGTCGGCAGAACCAGACGCAACTGGCCAGAAAGCACTTTTTTGTCCCGCATCATATGTTGGATAAAAATATCGAAGGTCATCGTCTCAGGCGCTCTGATGGGAAGGCCGGCCCGTTCAATTAACGAGCAAATCCGGCTCACATCCGCCGCACTGATACGCTGGGTTGCCTCTGCCGTCTTCGCCGCCAACACCATTCCGGCGCCAACTGCCTCTCCATGCAACCAGACGCCATAGCCCTGCTCAGCCTCTATCGCATGACCGAAGGTATGGCCGAGGTTCAGTAAGGCGCGGACACCGGTCTCTGTCTCATCCTGCGAAACGACCTCGGCCTTGATGCTGCAACAGCGCATAATGGCTTGGGTCAGTAACTGGCTATCCAGGGCAAGCAATGCCTCCACATGGTTTTCAAGCCATTGAAAAAACGCACTATCCCAAATGATGCCATATTTGATCACCTCAGCCAGGCCGGCTGACAGCTCACGACGAGGTAGTGTGCGCAAGCAATCCGTATCAATGATCACCGCCTTGGGCTGATAGAAGGCGCCTATCATGTTCTTGCCCAGCGGATGATTGACCCCCGTCTTGCCCCCCACCGAGGAGTCAACCTGCGACAGCAGCGTGGTCGGGATCTGAATAAACGCTACGCCGCGCTGATAGCTGGCGGCAGCAAAACCGACCAAATCACCGATCACGCCGCCGCCCAAGGCAATCAGCGTCGTATCGCGACCATGCCGACCTTCAAGCAGTGCCGTCATGATCAGGTTGAAACTGTCGAGCGTCTTGAACGCTTCACCATCGGGCAGAATGCAAACATCCTGCTGGTAATCCGCCAACGAGGCCTGCAGTTGTGCCAGATAGAGCGGAGCGACGGTTTCATTGGATACGATCATCACCCTTCGCCCCTTGATCGCCGGGGCAAACAGGGCTTTTTGTGTCATCAGCCCCTGACCGATGTAAATCGGATAAGAGCGTTCAGCCAATGCTACCGTCAACCTTTCCATGGTCACGCTTCCTTATCGATGAGGGTTATAAACCCAACAGCTGGGCAATTTGATTCGCCACCAATTTGGCACTTTGTTCATCCGTGCGCACAACATAATCTGCCACTTCACGGTAGAGTGGTTCGCGCTCTTCGGATAAGCGTACCAGGACATCCTTGGGATCTTCCGGTGTTTGCAACAGAGGACGGCGCTTATCCCGCTGAGTACGAGCCAGTTGCTTCTCAATCGGTGTTTCAAGGTAGACAACGATGCCTCGTGCCGAGAGGCGGTTGCGGGTCTGGGCACTCTTGATCGCCCCACCACCTGTCGCCAACACAATGCCCTGCATTTCAGTCAGTTCGCTGATGACCTGCTCTTCACGACGCCGGAATCCCTCTTCGCCCTCAACATCGAAAACCCATGCGATGTCAGCACCGGTTCGACGCTCGATTTCGGTGTCAGAGTCGTAGAACTCCATGTGCAATTGTTCTGAGAGATATTTGCCGATGGTACTTTTGCCGGCCCCCATGGGCCCGACCAGAAAGATGTTGCGTTTTTCAGCCATGTTAGTCGTCAGTAATAAAACAAACCTGCCCGCAATTTGGCGGGTACCTGATAAAAAATCCCTGAGTTCGGAACTGGACGGGGAATTATGCAGCAGCGATCCATGGAGCGCAACCGCAAGCCCAGCATTGACGGTATAGCGATCTGGAAGCTGGGAGCCAAATCAAGTGGCTTGAAACCTTAAAAATGGCCACGCATAAACAAAAAACCCCGGCTTGCCGGGGTTTTTTGCATACGGAGAACGTCTATCAGATGTCCTCGGTAACGATCTTCGGTGTCACGAAAATCAGCAGCTCGCGCTTCTTGTTGGTTTGGCTGCTGTTACGGAACAGGAAGCCAACCCCGGGAATGTCACCCAGTAACGGCACCTTGGTGATGTCCTTCTTGATGGTTTGTTGATAAATACCACCCAGCACCAGCGTTTCGCCGTTATCGACCAGCACTTGCGTACTGATCTGTTGCGTGTTGACTGCCGTTCCGGTACCTGTGCCAGTCTTGACCTCATCACCCAGCGTATCTTGAGTGACCGTCAGGTCGAGAATGACTCTGTTATCCGGAGTGATCTGCGGGGTAACCTTCAGGCTCAATACCGCCTTCTTCCACTCTACCGTAGTCGCCCCACTGGAACTGGACGTATTGCTCGGGAACTCGGTACCCTGTTCAATGATCGCTTCTTTCTGGTTGGCCGTGGTGACGCGCGGACTGGCAATGATCTCCGCTTTGTTCTCTGTCTCCAGCGCGCTCAGTTCCAAGTCAAGCAGTGTGCCGTCCGCCAACTTGGCGACCTGGAAGGCGATAGAGCCTGCCGCATCTGTCACACCCAGATTCACATTCAATCGATCGCCAACATCCGGTACCGTACCAGACTGAGCGGAGTCGTTGCCTTCAATGGTGCCAGAAATGGAGCCATTCTCTTCAGCCTTGGTCACACCCCAGCGAACACCCAACTCCTCATCGACACCATCGTCAATCGTTACCATTCTGGCTTCGATGACGACCTGTTTGACCGGGATATCCAGCACAGACAACATCTTCTTGATATGGTCAACCACTTCAGCCGTGTCTTTAACCAACAGGGTGTTGGTACGGCCATCGACACTCACAGCGCCGCGGCTTGAAAGCAGACGGGTATTTTCCGTTGAAAGCAGCTCGGCAATTTCAGCGGCCTTGGCGTAGTTGATCTGAATATATTCCGTCACCAGCGGCGCCAACTCGGCCACCTGCTTCTGGCTTTCCAGACTCTGTTTCTCGCGCTTGGCAATCTCGTCTGCCGGAGCGACCAGCAGAATGTTATCCTCCAGACGCTTGTCCAGCCCCTTGACCTTCAACACCGTATCCAACGCCTGTTCCCACGGCACGCCATCCAGGCGCAGCGTGATGCTGCCACTGACAGAATCGGTGGTGACCAGGTTGAAGCCATTAAAGTCGGCGATCAGCTGCAATACGGTGCGAACCGGAACATCCTGGAAGTTCAGCGAAATGGGCTTGCCCTGATACTTGGTTGTTGCTGCTTTAGCACCATTCGCAGCTGTGGCCGCCGCTTTACGCGCAGAGACCTCAACAATAAACATGTCTTGCGCCTGATCATAGCGATAATCAAAGCCGCCATTGACCGACAGGTCCATCACCACGGTATTACCCTGACGCGAGACATCAATACGTCCCACAGGGGTGGCAAAATCCGTCACATCCATCAATGCAAGCAGGTCATTGGCAATGTCTGTGGCGTGGAATTTGGCGACAACGTGATTACCACGACTGGTCACATCCAGCGCGGCCGAGGAGTTATCGAGGCCAACCATCAGCTGACCCTGACCATCCTTGCCACGCCGAAAATCGATACTCTTGACGCGGTTGATACTGCCTGCGCTGGGCTTATAGGTCTCCTTGGCAGGAGAGGTCGCGGCCGCCGTTGTGGTCACGGTGGGAGCCACTTCATTCACCTTCGGCTGGCCCAGGGTAACCAGCAGCGAGTTGCCAGACTGACTGATTTGGTATGGCATCAGCTTCTGCAGATCGATCTGGACATCAAGATCCTTGCCATTCGGCACGACCTTGACCTGTTGAACACCTTGGCGTTCGACAGGAATTTGGCTCATGTTCAAGCCCGACGTCGCATCTGAGACCTGGACCATCAGCTGATTCGGCTGATATTTCAGCCGATCGGCGAAACTACTGACCGGCTGATCAAAACTCAATTCCAGTTGGACCTGATCGGCCAGTAACGGATTGACCTTAATCTGTTGAAGACGGCTAGCAGCCTCGACAGGCAACCAGACACCGGCTGCCAACGCCAGCATGACCAATTGTCCGATCCTTGATTTATATTGATTCATATCCATTCCTGCCTGAAGACTTATTGTTCTGCCACCACAAGGTTTAATTTGGTTTCGCGCTTGGTCCAGCATCCCTTGCCATCCGGAATAACTTCCTCAAGCAAAATACCGTCCGGTTTAACACGAGTAATTCGTCCCTGGTTAAGTCCCAGATACTGTCCCTCGCGGACCCGGTATACCTCGCCCTTTGCCGAGATGAGCGCCCAAAGACCACCTGCCCCACCCATAGTGCCGCTCATATTAAGGTTATCGAGCGAATACTTTTCCAGCGGCTCTTTGTCTCGCGGTGCAGGTTGGAAACAGTCTTTCTTGAGATCCTGAACAGCAGGCGCCAGCTCTGGACGTGGCTGAACAAAAGGCTCTCTATCACTATGGGGCTCGTATTTCATAGGTACAAAATTCTTGATGACCGGCAAGGGTTCTATTGGCAAGGGTGGACGAGCCTTCACCTGGGTCACGTAATCCTGCAGGTCATCTGCACCGGAACACGCCGTCAACAGAACACTGCAAAATATCATCAGGAGTGGTGTATTTTTCGTCATTTCTTACCCGCTCCCCGTTTTTTTAGATTTTTAGTGTTCTTATCCTTTGCCGTATTTTGCGCCTTTTCATTGTAGCGATAAGTCTTGGCCAACATGCTCATCAGCAATTCATCGCCTTCCTTGCTTCTCACCGTTGTAAAACTGTCGATGATAACGATACGAGGCAAGGCTGCCACATCTGCGGTAAATTTCCCCAATTGGCTATAGGTACCGGAGACCTCGATTTTCATCGGCAATTCGGTGGAAAACTCGCGTTTGATTTCTGGCTCCCAATTGATACGTAATAATTTGAGACCGTTATCCATCGCGATAAAACTGATGTCGTCCAGCAAGCCTGCGACTTCATTTTTGTCTGGCAGTTGACGTAATTGCGCCTGCAGCAACCGTTCCAGCTCAATCATCTGACGCTTGTAAGACTCGAGATTACTCGCTAACGCAGCCTTCATTTCGAACTGTGTCTTCAGCTCCAGCTCCTTTTCCGTCGCCTTGGACAACGAATTTACGGAGTCGGCAATCAGATAGTAATATCCGCCCGCACAAATCAGGACTGCCAAAATTATCGAGACAATAATTTTGACCGGCATGGGCCAAGAGCCAACATTCTCGAAATCTAGTTCATTTAATTCTTGCAGGTTCATTTCTTCTGCGCTCCCTGCATCTTGTCGGCCAGATCATTATCATGGCTTAAAATACGGAACATCATCGAAAACTCGCTCAAAGCAAACGATGGGACCCCTTCCGGCTGCGGAGTGGCAAAAATCGAGCTGATATTCGTCTGTCCCAACCATCCACTCTTGTCGATCATCCGCATCATGCTGGCGACACGGCTATGAGCTTCGGTCTTGCCAACCATGTCGATACGACCATCAATCAGACCAAGGGAGTCCAGATAAACACCCGACGCCACCAGTTTTGGCAAATCACTGTACAGATGCACGACCTGGTTACGACTTTGCTGCAGTTGATCGATCAATTTCATCCGGTCGATCAATTCTTGGCGTCTGGCCTTCAGTTTGTTTATTTGGCCGATTCTCGCATCCAGTAGCACTATTTCACTTTGTAGAAATTGATTGCGCTCTTCTTGATGTTTGATGGCCTGATTGAAAAATAAATTAACCAGCAAGACCACACCACAACTCAGCAAAACCGTAATACCCAGCATGGCAAGGAAAATATTTTTCTGCCGCTGCTTGGCAACTTCACGCCAAGGGAGAAGGTTTATATTTGACATGGTACAAAACTCCGCAAGGCTAATCCGAGCGCCGTCATATATTTGGCACCATGCTTAACAAATTCACTGCGGTGACGAGGGGTAATACTGAATGGATCCGGGTGTTTGACCTCAATTTGCAATTCCATGGCCAGCTGTTCAGCCAGGCCTGGAATCAAACTGCCGCCACCTGACAATACGAGCATGTTGACTTCACGATAACTCGACGAGCTACAGAACAGTTGAATGTTGCGGCGGATTTGCTGCACCAGCAGGGTGATGTACGGAGCCAGTACATCCATATCTGCATCAGCGGGCAGACGATGTTGAACCTTGGTACGCTCAGCTTCATCGTTGGGCAGGTTGTAGAAGGAGGCGATGGATTGGGTAAAGTTATCGCCGCCGAAGCTCTGGAGCCGGGAATAGATAATTTCGCCATTCACCATGATGCCGAATGTCAAAGACACAGCCCCGATATCCACTAATGCACACACAGATTGCGACTTGCCGGCCTCAAGCTCGGGAACCAGAGCGACCACAGCCCGCGCCAGCGAATGCAAACCGACGTCCACCACTTTGACTTGCAAACCGGAGTCTTGCAGTGTGGTTACACGGCTGGTGACGCTGTCTGTCCGCGCCGCACTGACCAGCACATCATTGCGTGTCGGATCGCTTAAATTCGGCCCGAGGATCTCAAAGTCGAGACTGATTTCATCCATTGGAAATGGAATAAGCTGCTCCGCCTCCATTTCAATGTGGCCTTCCAGTTCGGAAGGCCCCATCTTGTTGTCCACCTGCGTAACCTTGGTGATAACGTTCGAGCCGGAGACGGCCGTAGCCGCATAGCGCTGACGCCCTGGCAGCAATTTGACCAGTTGCTTGACCGATTGTGCGATGCGCTCAACATCCTGCATCTGATAATCGACCAAACACCCCTTCGGGGTCAAAACCTCGATGCAGGCATCGATCTGGAAGCGACCCGGTTTGCCGGAAATCACCACCGCTTTGATGGTCTGGCTACCGAAGTCAACCCCTATCATGGGGTACAGACTACCTTGATTTGATAAACCTAACATAAATGCATCCGTGCGCTAAAAGGCAAGAAGGATATTCTTTTGTATCCCAATCCTATACATAGGTGCTAACCAAAACCACTCCAGAGTAGCAAGCAAAACGCTCGAATTTGAACTAGTTAACAAATATACTGCCTGCCATTTCCGGCATATATCCCCAATGGGTGGCACAAGATGCTTATTTGGCTCAAACGTCTGTTCTGGTTTGGCTTGTTTTTGGTTGCGCTTGGCATTGCCGGCATTTCAGCGTTTTATTTTGCGCTGGAAAACAGTCTGCCGGACGTCACGAGCCTGCGTGACGCCAAATTCGAGACACCGATGCGAGTCTACAGCGCAGATGGTGCTTTGATCGCCGAATATGGTGAAATGCGCCGCATCCCGTTGAAGATCAACGAGATCCCACAACCGATGATCGATGCGTTCCTGTCGATTGAGGACGCCCGGTTTTATGAGCACCCCGGCATCGATCCAATTGGCATCATGCGCGCTGGCGTGGTCTGGCTGACCACAGGCCAGATGCGACAAGGGGCCAGCACCATCACTCAGCAAGTCGCCAGAAACTTTTTCCTTAGCCGGGAAAAAACCATTCTGCGCAAAATTAAAGAAGTCTTTCTCGCCTGGCATATAGAGAAAGAGCTATCCAAAGATGAAATTCTCGAGCTGTACCTCAACAAGATCCCACTTGGATATCGTGCTTTTGGCGTCGGCGCAGCGGCCCAAGTTTATTATGGCAAGCCGGTTGATCAGTTGACGCTGGGCCAGATTGCCGTCATTGCAGGTCTGCCGAAAGCCCCCTCGATGCTGAATCCTATTCGCTCGCCACAACGAGCGGAGGCACGACGGAACGTTGTACTGGGGCGGATGCTGGAATTGGGGAAAATCACGCGCGAGCAATATGACGCCGCCAAGATGGAGCCGGTCGCCACCCGCTACCACGGCGCAGACATCATGCTCAATGCCGCCTATGTTGGCGAGATGGCGCGCAAGTTCATGGTCGATCGCTACGGCGATGAGGCCTATACCAAAGGATTCAATGTCTATACCACCATTACAGCCAAACTGCAGAAAGCCGCCGATGATGCGGTATTTCGTGGCTTGCTGGACTACGACCTGCGGCATGGCTATCGCGGCGCAGAAAAACGCCTCTGGCAGGCCAAGGAGCCAGCCTGGACCACTGACCGCATCTATGAATATCTAAATGATCTCTCCAGCAGCGATCCTTTTGAGCCGGCAGTGGTCACACGGATTCGTGATAAGCAGGCCGATGTGGTGATTAAAGGGGGGCTTGAAGGCTCCATCAATTGGGATGGCATGAAGTGGGCTCGCCCTTTCATTACCGATGAGCGTCAAGGTACGGCGCCCCGGCGTGCTGCCGATATCCTGCATGTTGGCGATCTAATCTGGGTATGGCCGGAAGATGACACCAGCTTGCGACTGGTTCAAATCCCCGAGGTTAACGCCGCGTTTGTGGCTCTGGATCCACAAAATGGCGCCATCCAGGCACTGGTTGGCGGCTTCAGTTTCGAACAGAGCAAGTTTAACCGCGTTGACCAGGCCAAACGCCAGGCCGGCTCGAACATTAAACCGTTCATCTATTCTGCTGCGTTCAACTCCGGTTTCACCCTCGCCTCCCTGGTCAATGACGCGCCGATCAACCAATGGGATACCGCCTCCGGTACGGCCTGGAGCCCGAAGAACTCACCGCCAGTGTACGACGGCCCCATTACCTTGCGCGAAGCCTTGGCCCGTTCCAAGAATGTGGTCTCGGTGCGCTTGCTAAGAAGCGTCGGCATTGGCAAGTTGATGGATCATCTGCGCCAGTTCGGATTTGATGTCAAACCCGAACAACGCAACGAGGCCTTGGCGCTGGGTGCCATTGAAGTGAGCCCGATGGAGATGGCCACGGGTTATGCCGCCATTGCCAACAGCGGCTACAAGGTAACCCCTCATATCATTACCAAGGTTGAGGATACCAATGGCACTACGCTATTCGAGGCCAAGGCCCCCGTTGCCTGCCCGAGCTGTAGTAATACCGTGACGCCGGATCCGGCTACCGCGTCGGCCCTTCCTGCCGCCCCCGCCGATCCGACTGCCGCGCCTCTGGCGCCGCAGATTATCTCCCATGCCAATGCTTTTTTGGTATCCGAAGCGATGCACAGTGCCATCTTCGGTGGCAAAGATCGCGGCATGCAAGGCTCCTGGCTGGGAACGGGGTGGCGTGCGGCCAGAGAGCTTAAACGTCAGGATATCGCCGGTAAAACCGGGACCACCAATGAAGCCAAGGATGCCTGGTTTTCCGGCTTCAACAGCAAGCTGGTGGCCACAACCTGGGTGGGATTTGACGATCACAGACGAAAACTGGGGCGTTCGATTGCCGGTAACGAGTATGGTGCCAGCGCCGCGCAGCCGATCTGGATTGAGTTCATGAAAATAGCGCTCGCCAATACCCCCGAGGCGCCCGTTCCCCGCCCCGATGATGTCGTGGAAGTCCGCATCGACAACGTCTCCGGGATGTTGAGCACACCGGAAGACAGCAACAGCCGTGTCGAATATTTCCAGAAGGGTTCCGAGCCAACATTGGCGAATCCCGGCAATGACACTCTGTTTGGTGAGGGCGGTTCAAGCGAGCCAGGGACCAGCACAGACGACATCTTCTAATCACGGCCAACCGCCATAAGGTTCGCAACTTTATGGCGGTCTGGTTGCAGAGAAAGACCCCATCGGATACCATGCGCGCTCCAGGAAATAGCGCCCGCATGGAACCAACCACGCCGGCCAAGAGACAGGATGCTCAGCATGACACGCCGGCAAACCCTTATCGGATTGGGGCTCTTCCTCATCCTTGCCACCGCGGCTTCCGCCGCTTTCTATGCGGTCCGGCTGGCCCTGCCGACAGTCAAACTCAACAGCCGACAGCTGTCTGAAACGCAAGTCGCCATCGATCTCACTCGACCTGATGCCCGTATACTCAGCCAGCATCTGGCGCGATTACCACGTGACATTTTACGCCAACCGTTATTGCAACGATTGCTCACCGAAGACTTCGCCTTCTATTACGACGACCATAGCCAGAAGATGGCATTGCATGGCACCTTGCGCCGCCTGGCGTATGAACATCAACTGACACTGCAGGAACAGTTGCTGCAAAAACTGCTGGATGCCCCGGCGGATGTCAGCCTGTGGCGCAGCCACGATGGTCGCCTCGGTTACTGGATGCTGAGGCTGCAAACCAACCTGTTGTCGCGTACCCTGACCCGGTTAACCACCCTCTCGGCCAGCGATAGTCAACTGATGCGCATCGGTGAACTTGAGGTCGGTGGCACGCAGGAGCCGATTTATCGCCTTGACTACGGCTATCAGCGCCATCTGGTTTTTGTTTCCCATGCCGAGCACCTTCTGGTGTTATCCGACCAGGGAATGCTTGCCAGCGACAGCGGTGAACTGACCCCCGAGGGCAACCCGGCATTACAAAAGGAACAGTTGGCACTGCTGAGCCAAGCCCTTGAGAGTGGATTCGCTGACCAGCAAAAGGCGCTGTCGCTATCCCAGGAGTCGGCGCCGGCTGAGCAGACGCTGATACTGGATGCCCACTTCCTGTCATTTGGCTACCAGCATTTCTTTTCTGGCCTGCAGGCATTGCGTTTTGATCTTGGCAGCGATGGCCTGTGGCGCAGCCATCTGTTGCTCGACAACCAACTTGAAACCCTGGACGCCTCAGCGCTCTGGCAGCAAGCACCCGCCGGCGCCGCGCTCTGCCTCTCTTTACCTGCCGACTGGCTGGCAGGCAAAGAGGTTGTTCAACAGTGGGCCAGTTCGCAGGACGATCACAGCGGAACCGCCATCCTGGATGATCTCGCCGGCCCCCTGGGGATCTGCTGGTATCCTGACTCCCGATTAGCGTCGCCGTTACTGATGGCCCGCTTCAAGAGCGACACGCTGGCGTTACAGCATAAGAGCGCATTGAAATCACTGTTTGAGCGCCTGATTGGTGCCAGCGAATACATTCGTGGCGAGCGCTTTCCCGTTGAAGAGGATCCGGCCAAGGCAGGCGCCTACTGGCGCCGGGTTGTGAGTGCCAGATATGGCAGTCAACTGGCCAGCAAGGAGCCGTTCCGCGATCAACTCTCAGCCGCACGCTTCTTTCCTGTCACGTTGGCGGTGCAAGGATCCACCCTGTTCTTCTCGGCTGATGGCCGCCTGGTTGATCAAGCACTGGCGGTTCAGCAACACACTTATCCGGCACTGGCCGAAAAGCTGGCCCATCCAGCTAATACGCTGGCTTATGTGAGACCAGCCCAGCTGTCCGCACTGCTTGAGCGCGAAATGTATGCCGCCTTGCCAGGGCAGATTGAGCCCCTGTTCCGTCAGTCTGCCCGCTATTACTTACAGCCTAGATTGCAGACACTTGCCACACTGAAGCCATTATCCATTCAGGCCGATTTTGGCCACCACTTCTCATTAAGCGGTGGCAGCAAATGGTACCCATTGCAGTGGCAGGACGAGGCGCCATGAGATGGTTGCTGATTTGGTTATGGCTTGGCTCCAGCCCAGCGTTGGCGCTGGAAGAGGCATCGTTGAGCCCGCCGCTACAGCTGGATGGACAGCAGTCGCAACGCTTTCGGGCCTGGTTTGTCCGCGTGCTGGATCAGCAGGTGCGTCATCCCTCGCCACGCTGGGTACATAGAGATTGTGCCGGACTGGTACGATTTGCCGTCGGCGAGGCACTGGCCTCCCATGACCGGCGCTGGCAACAGGCAAGCGGACTGTCCGCAGCCTTGATGCCCGCCCCGCTACAACTGGATGAACAACAACGACAACAACTGCGCTTTCGCTGGCGCGACATCGATGGCGAACTAAAAGCCTTTGTCACCGCCCAGGCACTGGTACAGCAGAACAGTGTGTTTGTCGGCCGTTCATTCAATGAGGCCCAGCCGGGCGACTTGCTATTTTTCGACCAGGGTGATGCACAACACCTGATGGTATGGATGGGGCAGTACATTGCCTACCATACCGGAACTGTCACCCCCAAGGACAACGGCCTGCGGGCAGTGAGTCTGCAACAGATGACGCAATGGAAGGATACGCGGTGGCAACCTACAGAAAACAACCCCAATTTTCTCGGCTTCTATCGGCTGGGCTTCTTGTCGCGCTGAGCTGTCTGTCTCTCTCCAGTCGCGCAGATGAAACGCCAAGTCTGGATGAACAGCGCGCTTTGCTAGCAGAACAGCAGGCGACATTGCAACCCGTGCCATTGAGCAATTACGTACCGCAGACCGGCTCCACCTTCTACCTGCTCAGCGATAACAGCTATGGCAGTGATGAAGAGGCGCTCGTCCGCATCGAGGCCAATGCGCGAGATCAATACTATCTGGAACAGTACGGTGGCGCGGATGTACGCCTGTATCGCATTCCAGATCCGCTCAGTTTTCTGCAACAGCAAAAAAACCTGCACCGTATCTTGGTTAACGCCAACTACCGGGGCGAAGGCGCCGCCAACACGTTGAGCTACCTCTGGGACGCCTGGTACAAGAGTTCACGCCGCTCCTGGCAACGGGTGTTTTCTGCCCAGGCGCGACAGGCGATGACCGCCAAGGCGCCTGAGCTGGCGACCAGCCAATACATCACGGAACCAACGCGCTATGAAGCACCCAGTGTCTACGCGCCCCTGAAGTCACTACCGCTGGTCACGCAATTTCGTTACCCAATCTGGCAAGCCAAAGGACTCACGCCGCCCAAGGGGGTCAAGCTCGAAGGCAGCAGCAGCGACTTTATCGCCGCACGGCCTGGTAACGTCATGATTCCGCTGGGTAAACAACAGCCAGGTCTCTATCTGGTGGAAGCCATCATCGGCAGTCATCGGGCCACCACGCTGGTGTTTGTCTCCAATTCGGTCTTAATCAGCAAGATCGCCGGCCAACAACTGCTGGCCTGGAGCGTGGATCGCCAAAGCGGGCAACCCACAGCCGGAACTCAGGTGATATGGACTGATGGTACCGGCACCTTGCAAAGTCAAACTACAGATGTTCAAGGTCTGGCGCTGCTGCAGCATACCAGCCCGGAACACAGTTACCTGCTGGCGCTGGATAAACAGGGCGGCCTGACAATTGCCGAGAATTTCTATTACGACAGCGAGATCTACAACACCAAACTTTACACTGTGACGGACCGCCCTCTGTACCGGCCAGGCGACAAGGTACAGATGAAGTTTATCGCCCGTCACTTCAGCAATGCCCGACAATCGACACCGGTCGATGCCAAACACATCACCGTCAGCGTACTCGATCCGTCCGGTTTGCCGTTACTGCAAAGACAACTGGATTGGCAGGCCAGCCACGGCGCCGATTTGGACTTCTCCTTGCCGGATAACGCCCAGGCCGGTGGCTACGAAATACGGGTGGAACTGGACGGCAACAGCCACACCGCTGCATTCCGGGTTGCCGAATATGTCAAACCACACTTTGACATCGAACTGCAACTGGATAAACCCAATTTCAAAACCGGCGAAGCCGTCACCGGCAAAATCCGTCTGCACTACCCTGATGGCTCACCGGTTGCCAATGCCAGCATCAGTGCCAGCTTGAAAGGGCAACAGTTAGCCATGGTTGAAGGCGCACTGGCGTTTTCAGGACAATTCCCTCTCAAACTGCAACAGCAGGAATTACTCAGTGACAAGCAGGGAGAGGTCCGTTTTTCACTGCCGGCTGCGAACGAACCGAGTCGCTATATTCTGACGTTACTGGCCAGCGATGATGCCGCCTGGCGAGTCAAACGCACCCATGAGATCCTGATTGAGCGCGGCATGACCCCGTATCAAATCGATGCGCCACGCCAATTCAGTCAACCTGGAGACAGCATCAGTTTTCACTGGCGTCCGATCGCCGAGACGACGCCTCCCGCCAACGAGCAGCCCGTGAGCTATCAATGGTTGCGCCTGGAAGATAGAAAACTGCTCGAAGGCCAGCTGACCGCAGGAAGTGACTCGCTGGATCTCGCGCTGAGCGAAGGGGGGTCTTATCGGTTGTCGCTACGCGATCATGCCGGGAATCTGGTTGCGGCCACCAGCCATTGGGTGGCAGGCCCCGAGCTACAGAGTGCGCCCGGTGTCATCGAAATTCATCCCGACCAGCGGCGCTACGATGCCGGGCAGACGGCAACCGTGCTGGTCTCGTTTCCCGCCGCTACGGCAGAAGCCCTGCTGACCTTAGAGCGGGATGGTGTCGATAAGCACGCACTGCTCAGCCGGGGAGCCGACTGGATCAAGACCCGAAAGCTGACGGATACCCAGTGGCAGCTCGAACTGCCCGTGACGGCAGACTATGCCCCCAACATGACACTCTCGGTGCTGAATGTGAGCGCTGGCGACTACCAGTTCCGCAATGTCGGCCTGCTGGTCCGCCAGCCACAGGTTGCCATTCAAGTGCAAGCCGATAAACCGGGTTACCAACCCGGAGATAACGTCAAATTGACGCTCAATACCGCGGTGGAGGGGCAACCACGCGCCAGCCACCTGGTTGTCGGTGTGGTTGACGAGATGGTCTATCTGTTGCAACCCGAACTGGCGCCGGATATCCACCAGTTCTTTTACCACCCGCGACGCAACAATGTCAGAACGACCTCAAGCCTGAACTTCATCACCTATGACATGTCGCTGCCTCATCTGGGCAATGGCATGACCCCTAACAGCCAGCGCCATGAGCGCGGCGTCAAGGTGCTGGAGCGACCACGTCGCGACGATCAGGATACTGCATTGTGGCTGCCAGACGTCACCACGGATGCCAATGGCCGGGCCGAAGTCAGCTTTGTCATGCCGGATGCGCTGACCCGCTGGCGTGTGGTCGTCCGGGCATACACAGACGACGGGATCGTCGGTCAGCAGCAACAGACTCTGGTCTCTGACCTGCCGGTCTACTTGAAGTGGAGCGGCCCGACCCATTTCCGCCGCGGAGACAAGCCGACGCTGGAATGGTTGGTCTTCAACCGGACGCCGGAACAGATAGCCGCCAAGGTGCAGTGGCCAGAACTGCAGCAGGAGGAGCAGTTACAGCTGGCATCGGGTACCAGTTGGCTGCGGCAGAACGTGACGCTCGACGCCGACCGAACGCTGCGGTCACGCCTGGAGACGCCACAGCATCGGGATGCCCTTGAGGTTAAACTCACCACTGAGGCCGCAGGCTGGCCCAGCTGGCAACAGCTCACACTGGCGTCTGTCGTGCGCGATCAGACGGTTCCCTTGACGCTGCCGGCAGATGCTGAACAGATCACGGTCTATAGTGATGACTCGGTCCAGGCCTCATTGCGCAGCCTGATGGACTCACTCATCGAATATCCCTATGGCTGTGTGGAGCAGACCGCCAGCCGCCTGCTGCCGCTGGCCATTGCCTACCGACTGCAGACCAATCCACAAGACGCGGCGCGGTTGCGCCAGCTGCTGCTGACGCAGCGCCTGCGGCTGGTACATATGGCCAATCCAGATGGCAGCTTTGGCTGGTGGGGCGATCAGACGCAAGGATCTCTGCTGCTGAGCAGCTATGCCTACTACGTCGACTGGTTCACCATGCAAGCATTGGGCTTACCGTTGCCTGACGGGCAGGCCGAGGCTCTGCTGGCGCTCTATCAGCAGAATGCCCAGACTGCCCCGCTGTTGCACCGTCTGCTGGCGCTCAGCTGGATGGAACAGATGGGACTACCTGTCCAGAATCTGCTGCAGGGCAGCGATGAAGCATTAACGGTCCAGTGGCAAGCGTTGCCCGCCGCTGACGCCAGCCTTGATCCGCTGGCTAGCAGTCTGGTCATGTTACATCCGGAAAGCCGTCCTGGCGTATTCATGGCCGCCCTGTTAAGCCAGCGCCTGCATCGCGTACTGGGCAGCACATTGCCAGCCGCCCTGCAGCAAAATTTGCTGGCAGTACAGGAGGAGATGGCCGCATCCGCTTCTCCGCTGCTGCAGTGGTTGCAACCCGGGGCGAACAAGGCAGACGGCGCCCGAATCGCCTCGATTGCCAGGGCCATGCCGACCCTGGAGCGCGCCTTGTTACTGGATTGGATCCTGCACGACTCGCCAGCACAGACTACCCCGGAGTTCAGTCTTGACGGTGACTGGCAAGCCGAGCACACACTCAGCGGTGCCACCCTGTGGCACTGGACTGGCAAGCAACCGCCCACGTCACTGCAGCTGCAGAGCAGCACGTCGGAACCGCACCAGTTGTCGCTGTCGTTCCGCAGCCTGGCCCCTGCCGAAGCCACACTGCCGGTGACCCTGACCCGGACCCTGTATGAGCTGACTCCGCTGCCAGATAACGCCGGTTATCATGCCAAACCCGTGACCCAGACAGACACCCTGCATACCAATCGTCTGTATGTCGACGAAGTGCGTCTGCAATCGCCGCCCGAGATGCGTCACCAGTATGCGCTGCTGGAGGTCCCCTTGCCTCCGGGAGCCAGCGTAGAACCCTCCACCTGGGGCGTGACCATTTCCGGGTTGGACGGTAACGAGTATCCGGTTGACTTCGCACGCAACCAGTTCGAGGAGGGCAACTTGAGCTATCAGGTACCCTTCCCTGAGGTCGCAGGGGAACAAGTGCAACGCCAACTGCTGCGCTTTGCCAGCCGGGGCGAGTTTGTCATGCCTGCAGCCAGACTGTTCATGATGTACCAACCCAGCCAGCAGGCCGTGCAGAGCGACGCCTCCAACGCCCATTGGCGGATCGATTAACATGTGTCGGTACCGCCTGCTGGCCATGCTGTTGCTCTGCCCGCCGCTACAGGGTTATGCCGCTGACCGCCTGGTGCTGGCATCGGGCGATGGCGAGTATCAGGCATGGCAGTGGCCCGACAACCAAGCGGCCGAGGCGTCGCGATGGCAAACGCCTCTTGGCAGTGTGTGGAAGCTGTTCGTCTACGCCTATCTGGTCGAGACCCAACAGCGTGAGCCGCTGCTGCAGTGCACAGGAGAGCATCCGGAGCAGGAGCGCTACTGCTGCGAACCGCAAGAGCGCATTGATCGGGACACGGCGCTGAGTCGCTCCTGTGGTCTGTACTTTACTCCAGCACGGCTACGGCTGGATGCCGAGGCCTGGCGCCGCCATTGGCAGCAACGCTCGGCCCCCGACTGGCTTGGCACCTTGTCTGCTCTCGACGAGCGTCAGCTCGTCGGCGTCGACGAACTACTGCACCAGTTGGAACAGTTTCCACTGGCGGTCATACAGCAGGCTCAAGCCGCATTGGTCGGTACCAGTCTACAGGGCCGTGGTCGGGATGCCTTGCCAACACTGGGCACCTTGGCCATCGTCAAAACCTTCACCATGCCGACCCCGGATGGAACATTGGGCGGTGGCGCGGGCTGGAGTCAGGATGGACATGCCCTGTGGTTTGCCGGACGCGGCAACAGCCAGCAAGTGATGTCCCGTCTGGCACCGCGTCTAGCCCACACCCTGCTGGACACCCCAGTGCGTGACAACAGTTGTGTCCGGGTTCGTTTCTTTGCTCGTTACCCGCTGCTGAAGATCGTCAATGCTCACGGCTCGGCGCTTGCCCTGCACAAGCAGCCGCTGCAGGGTCACTACCGGTTGTACTTCAAGAATGGTCAGCAATTGGACTGGCAAACCGCCGAGCACAGATTCTGGCTTCAAGCAGGCGCAGATCAACCAGCGGAGATTTGGGGGCGGCTCAATGAAACGGAATATGTTGCCCGGGTCGTGGATCGAGAGGCGCAAGCCGAAGCCTCTCAAGCGGCCAAGGCATTAGCCATAGCCGCCCGCAGCTACTTGCACCAGCAGGCTCGCTTCGATGGTGAATGTTTGCAAATCGATGACAGTTCGGCGCGACAACGTGTCTCCGCCCAACCGGCAACGGCCGCGGCTCTGGCGGCGAGCAGAACAACCGCCGGTCTGATGCTGCGCAACACGCCGGTGCAGTATCATCTGCACCGCGCTGGCAGCAATCAGCTGAGCTGGCAACAGGCACTCGAGTGGCAGTCGCAGGGCCTGGATTTTGTACAGATACTGGCGCGCGCCTACCCGGATGCGCAACTGTCCTGGCAGGGTAGCGCCTCCGCTCAGGAGTGCCAGCCACTGAGCGAACCCAGTCGCTGGTTACGCCAACAGTTGCCGAAATGGCAAGCGGTGCTGCAAACCACAGAGGGCTTCGAGGCCATAGCACTGCCACAAATTTGCCTGCTCCAGCATGGGCGGCCCTATGCCGATCAGAAAGCGCAGCGCATCTATCTTAGACCAGCCACCTCACTTGAGAGCCGGATTACCCTGGTCCATGAGTACCTGCATCTGGCGTTGGCCCATCACCCGGCCGGGGCCGATGAAACCTATATTGAACAACTGGCTCGCGAGCTGGTAAGAGGGGAACTATGACGCATCATATCGCGTTGCCGAAGGCGCTGATGCTGATCAGCAGTCTGCTGGTGCTGAGCGTACAGGCAACGGAATCGATCTCTTTGCAGCACCCAAGTGGTGGCTGGCGCTCGGGGCTCGACACGGCGGATAACTATCTGCAAGAGATCAACTATCCGGCCAACTCTGTCACAGCCGCGCCAGACCAGGGTAAGGAGAGCCTGATCCGCGGCCAGATCCATGATCGCCCGAAGGAGGCGACAGGCCCCTACACCCTGATCGTCAATGGCATCCCGATGCCACAACGCATCGATGAAGATGGCAGCTTTGCCCGCCCCTACAGCTTTGCCAGCGGTAGCAATAGCGTGGAATTACGCTCGCCGGACGGCAAAGCACGCCAGCGGGTACAGTTCTACGATCAACGCCAGGGACAAGCCCGCCCCAAGTTACGCATCCTGCTGGCCTGGGATACCGACAACACCGACCTGGACCTGCATGTGGTCACGCCTGATGGTCAGCATGTGTTCTATGCCAATCGTGTGCTGGATAATGGTGGAGCCCTGGATGTCGATGTTACAACCGGTTATGGGCCGGAGATTTTTTCCTCCCCGGCACCTCAACCCGGAAACTACCTGGTATATGTGAACTATTATGGCAGCGGCGAGAATGAGCAGAGCGTGACGACGGCGCAGGTCAGCATCATTACCGATGAAGGCGATGCCGATGAACAACAGCAAACGGTTCGCGTACCACTGCGCCGAGCTGGCGAGCTGACACTGGTCAAACAGTTTGTGTTGCCATAGGCGTCATTTGTGACAAGATCTTCCGGTAGTTAACCGAAGATGATACGGCGAATAAAAATGAAATTGCAGACTTGTCTCGAAAGATATTCTGGCTAGAATGCTGAAAACCGGAGGCCTCAACAACCTCCGGTTTTTTTGTGTCCGCACTCTGCGGCAATCACAGGATCAAGACTATGCGTATTGAAGAAGACTTGAAACTTGGCTTCAAGGATGTGCTCTTTCGTCCCAAGCGCTCAACCCTGAACAGTCGCTCCCAAGTTAGATTGGAGCGGGAGTTTACGTTCCGCCATGCACAGTGTCAATGGAGTGGCATCCCTGTGATCGCCGCGAATATGGATACGGTCGGCACCTTTGCCATGGCCCGGGCATTGGCCGGTTTCGAGATGATGACCGCCGTACACAAGCACTACAGCGTCGAAGAGTGGCAACAGTTTGTTGCCAGTGCCGACGAGAGCGTATTACGCCACGTCATGGTATCGAGCGGCACCTCCTCGACGGACTATGAGAAGGTCAAAACCATCCTGGCGCTCTCCCCTCTTCTGCGTTTCATCTGTGTAGATGTTGCCAACGGCTATTCAGAACACTTCGTCGACTTCGTCAAGAAGATGCGCGACACCTTCCCCAGTCATGTCATCTGTGCCGGGAATGTCGTCACCGGCGAGATGGTTGAAGAGCTGATTCTCTCCGGTGCCGACATTATCAAGGTCGGGATTGGGCCTGGATCTGTCTGCACGACCCGGGTGAAAACTGGCGTTGGCTATCCGCAACTTTCGGCCATCATAGAGTGTGCCGATGCCGCCCATGGCCTCAAAGGGCACATTGTCGGTGATGGGGGCTGCACTTGCCCAGGCGATGTTGCCAAGGCATTCGGTGGTGGCGCAGACTTTGTCATGCTCGGAGGCATGCTGGCGGCGCATTGCGAAAGCGGTGGCCACATGGTCGAACGCGATGGGCGACAATTCATGCAGTTCTATGGTATGAGCTCATCATCCGCAATGGACAAACATGCTGGCGGGGTCGCCGAATACCGAGCCTCGGAAGGCAAGACCGTTGAGTTGCCATTCCGCGGCCCCGTCGACGCCACGGCACGTGACATTTTGGGGGGCGTGCGCTCAACCTGTACCTATGTCGGTGCCGCAACGTTGAAAGAGCTGACCAAACGCACGACCTTCATTCGCGTGCGTGAACAGGAAAACAACGTCTACGGCAAAGAGTGATCGACTAAAGACAAGAAAGGGGGCCGGCAGGCCCCCTGTGATTATGCACGTTCATCGGGATTTCAGATCAGGCAAACACATCCACGTTCATGCCCAGACTGCCTTCCGGAGTCGGACGTGAGACGGCTTGTACCGACTGGGTTGCGCTCTGCAAGAGTTGCAACGCAGCCTGCCCTTCGGCTTCCTGCTGTTTTTTGCCCAAAGAGGCGATCATGGCTTCCTGGCCATAACTGGATGATGACGCAGTCACGTTCATATCAGATTCCTCCTCAACCAGGATTATCGGCCAGACTGTGACAGACTTGAGTCAGAAGCTGCACTTTTTTGTCTTCGCTCGGCGAGGCAACCACGATCTGCGCAACGCCATAGCAAACCAACACCGCCATACAGCCCTCCCAACGTCAATGCATAGAGCAAACTCTGGCCTAGCGTACACAACACCAGCGCACAGAGCAGCGCCGACAGAAGCGCCAGCCAGCGCCAGACGCCCGACAGCAGACGCCATCCTGCCACCATGCAAAACAGGTAGATCAGCACAAAATTGCCATTGGCATAACGGATCAGCGTCGCCAGCGACAGTTGCCAGTGACTGCCTAGCGACACAGCCAGGGCACAGACCGCCAGCACACACAGCAGTGCGCGCACCGGCGCCCCGCGCCGACTGCGCACCGCCAGCCCAGACGGCAGCTTGCCCTCCTCGGCCATGCTCCATAACAGACGCGCAAACCCCTGCAGATAGATGTTGATGCTGGCAAAACAGGAGAGATAGCCCAGCAACGCAGCTAACCAGAGTGCCGGTTCACCGTATTGCTGAGCCAGTAACTGCGGAATCGCCATGCCGTTAAGCCGTTCATCTCCGTAGACGCCGGCCTTCAGCACCACAACCGAATGCAGATAGTAGATAGCGCCTGCCAGGACGACACCCAGCAACAGCGCCAATGGATAATCGCGATCCGGGCGATGAAACTCTTCACCCATATGCGCAAACGCTTCAAGGCCGACAAAACACCAGAACATCACCGCCAGGGCATCGCCAACTTTCAGCCAATTGCCGGCAACCGGCCTCGGTGCAACCAGATCATCCATTCGCAGCGATGAGCTGAATATAATCAACAAGGTGACGAGCATGATCAACAGCGCTATCGCCATCTGTACCCGTCCGGAGGCCCCGGCACCACGACAACCAATCACCAGTACACCGCCCAATGTCGCAATCTGAATCCACCACTGTCCGGTCGTCGTCAATGGCAGCACGGCATGCCAGAACCCGGCAGCCATATTCAGCGCCGCCGGGAGTCCGACAGGCAACACCGCCAGAAACAAGAAGGCGGCAAACCGTTCCGCTCCGCCGCCGAACGCGCGGCCAATCAGATGCGGCGCGCCGCCGGAGTGCGGGTAAATGCGCCCAAGACGGGCAAAGGTGAAGGCGATCGGCAATACCAGGAAAATCAACAGGCTCCATGCCCACAACGAGCCAAGCCCGGCCAATGTTGCGGCCGTGGCCGGCACGACGAAGATGCCGGTACCTAGTAGCGAGGTCATCAACAGGCCTGTGCCCTGCCACAACCCCAGTTCCTTATTCAGACGAGGCATTCCATTTGGTCCCAGAATATTTTTTGTTATGTTAGGCACGCGCCTGGCGCAAGTAACCCCCCAAAGTAACGGATTAACACGACAAAATGACGCCTTGGCCGTCGTTTTGCGCTATGGAACAGAGCGTGGACCACTTCGATCAAAAACTGCTGTCCCTGTTGCGGGACAACGCCAGACTCAGCATCTCTGATCTCGCCAGAAGTGTTTTTCTGTCCCGATCGGCAGTCAGCGAACGACTGCGCCGGCTGGAAGAGGATGGCATCATCACCGGTTACCATGCCCATATTCAGCCCCATGCGGCAGCAGAAGGGGTCAAAGCCTTTTTCGAGCTGAGCTTCCGGATGATCGGCTGTGAAGAGTATGCGGTGTTGTTACGGCAAATTCCCGAGGTGCGTCAGTGTTATAGCATCAGCGGGGACACCGACTTGCTGGTGGCAATCGAGGCGGGACACCTGGCCAGGGTCGAGGAGATCCGCAAGCAGATCGAGACCTTTCCGCATCTGACGATGATCAAGACCCATATCGTCCTGCGAGCACTGCTGTCCGACACACCGTAAGCCCGGCCGCTGCCGGCAGTGCCTGATGATCGTCCAGTCGAAAAAAAGCAGGCCCTCGAAAGGGCCTGCGGCGTGATTACTGAGCCGTCACACTGTATTTGAGTGTGCTGTCATTGAAGATGACCTTGTAGCTGCCCACCACGGAAGTCTTGATATCACTTCCTGTCTGTTCAGCCGTACCATCTGCGTTGGTATCCCCGTAGTTCTTGGTCCAATCACCATTGACGTCGAACTTGAAGCGTTGAGTCCCACTGCTGTCACCGGCACCGGTAAAGGTGACGACCACCTGCCAGGTATTGTTCCCCACCAGCGTCATGGCCGTGGTGCCCCAAGCGTTCGGCGTACCACGGAAGTAGAGCTGGTTGAAGTTCTTGGCATAGCTGTCAGTCACCACCACTGTGGCCGTGGCCGTGGTAGACAGACCTGAATTGTCAGTCACCGTGACCTTGACGGTATAGGTACCCGCCGTGCTGAAGGTTCTCGTCAGCGTGCTGCTGGTTTCACCGGTATCCCACAGGTAGCTCTGGATGGTCCCATCACTATCCGTTGCGGCAGCGGTAAATGTGACACTGCTACCCTTGAGGATAGTGCTGCTGCCCGGTGTCAGCGTCACTACAGGGGCGGCAGGGCACGTCACTGAATAAGCCAGCGTCGCGTCGTTCACCTTCACCACACAGGTAGCGACGGCCGTGTTGTAGATATCGCTACCGGTCTTGTCGAGGATGCCATCCTTGTTGGTATCACCGTAGTTGGTGGCCCAATCGCCGTTGAGGTCGAACTTGAAGCGCTGGGCACCACTGCTGTCAGCCGCACCGGTAAACGTCACCGTGGTCTGCCAGGTGTTATCCGCCACCAGCGTCATCGCCGTCTTGCCCCAGCTATTCGTGGTGCCACGGTAATAGAGCTGGCTGAAGTTATGCTGATACTCGGTGCTCTTCAACGTCAGGGTCACTGCCGCTGTCGCCGTCGCCCCTTCGTTGTCCGTTACCGTCACACTGATGGTCTGGGTCTGATTCACCGTCACAGCGATGCTGGCGGTCGTTTCCCCCGTGCTCCACTTGTAGCTGGCAATCGAGCCATCGCTATCCGTTGAGCCCGCAGCACTCAAGGTCACCACAGTCCCGGCAGCCACGGTCTGGCTGGCCGGGGTGATGCTGGCGACAGGAGCCTTATTCGCCGCCACGGTCAAGGTTACCGAGGTACTGGCGGTGGCGCCGTCATCATCTGTGACCGTCAGGGTCAGGGTTTGCGTCTGGTTGACGGTCACGGAGATGCTCGGTGTAGTCTCACCGGTGCTCCACTTGTAGCTGACGATCGAGCCATCACTGTCGCTAGAACCGATGCCACTCAGCGTGACGACGGTACCAGCCTTGACGGTCTGGCTGGCCGGCGAAATGCTGGCTACCGGAGCCTGATTGGCCGGCACGGTCAACGTCACTGCGGTAGACGACGTAGCGCCGTCATCATCGGTCACGGTCAGGGTGACGGTCTGCGTCTGATTGACAGTGACATTGATAGACGCCGATGTCTCACCCGTGCTCCACTTGTAACTGACGATGGAACCATCGCTGTCGGTCGAGCTGGCACCGCTGAGCGTAACTTGCGTGCCCGCCGTCACGGTCTGGCTACCCGGGGTGATGACCGCAACCGGTGCCTTGTTGACATCGATATCCGGCGCACCCTCGGTGATGACACCTGCGGTCAATGACCACTCACCCGCCGCGGCTTTGTAGTTGGAGCCCCCATTGTTATCCCAGGTCCCGCTGCAGTTGTTCGGAACGAACTCCAGCTGTTCACCAGCCCCCAGGTCGACGGTGTAATAGAACCAGTCCTTGGTCGGACCATTCATCACTGAACCCGGTGCTGTCGTCCAGGTACCGCTGTCGACACGGTAGTGCAGACACGCCTTGCTCCAGCTGGTGTTCTTGTAATAGATGGTGGTGCTGAGTTTCAGATCGGCCGGTTTACCTGATGTCACAGAGCCATCAGCCGCCAGGGTATAGACACCTTCGGCAAACAGCTTGCCTGCCGCACTCGGCTTGTAGGTGCTGTTACCTGCCTCCTGATAACGCAGATAGGTCCCCCCAACGTCACCGCTGTAGGTATCCTTGATGCGGAAATAACGGTTGCTGCCGGCTAACGGCATTACCTGCTGGTTGTCCCAGCTGCTGGCGCCTTCATCCTTGGTGTCGACATTCAGGCTGGCGATACCATCGGCACTCCCCTGCACATACAGGGTCACGCTCTTGGCCGGAGCCTTGTCGGTGAAGAACGCATGCTCGCCAGGAATCGAGCCGTTGAGATCCTCAACCTTCTTGCCGTCGACCATGCTGTAACGACCGGCCCCGACATACACCTGCTGAATCACACTCTTGGTGACGTTGCCTTTGCTGTCGGTGGCCTCGATATAGTAATCGAGCAGTTGGTCACGATAGTCGCTCAGATAGGTGTAGTAGAGATTGCCAATCTTCTTGGCCTGTACGACCTGGAAGGCCGCGGTGCTGCTCGGCTGCCAGCTGACACCGTTCATGTCCGGCGTCAGATCGCGCTCCTTCATGTCGTAGGAGACCCAATCGCCGACGTTCGCCGGATTGACGTTCGCATCGCCAGAATGGGCGGCAGGATCGTACAGTTGGTAGGTCTTGTCCTTCGGATCCGCTGATTTGGCGGTATGCACCCGGACCTTCAGCTGGATATCGGCAACCTCGCTGACGTCATAGGCATAGGTGTAGATGGCAAACTCGTTATCCATATACATCTTGGCCCAGCCTTCTGCCTTGGAGGCGTTGGCGCTGCCCGGATTGTACGGGTAACGTTGCGGCCACCACAGGGACGGACCCGTCTTGTCCTTGGCCAGGTTGGCCGTGACATAAGGCTCGGTAAAGTACAGCGACTGATTGAACGAGATGGTCGGCTTGACGCCATCATCGACGTTTTCGTCATAGTAACCGAAACCGGAGTCAATACTGGCGATCAGGAAGTACCACCCCAATTCGGCCGGGTTGGCACCGCCGGCGTAATCATTGCTGGCATCCCCCTTCTTCGGATAGGAGAGCATCCATGGGTTCAGCTGGTTACCGGCATAGGTGACCTGCTTATCCAGCGCCGAGGTAGGTGACCAGTAGTTTGGATGGGTATCCAGCCAGATTTGCTCTGCCGTTTTAGCGTAGTTTTCGGCCGCTTGCAGCAACGCGAAGTTACGCTCCAGATAGTGGTAACCGTATTCCAGCGAAGGCAGGTGCTGACGCAGATCGCCATTCGCCGCATACTGAGAGGTATAGCTGGTGCCGTGTGCCGTGTTGAATGCGGACAACTGACCGTTCCAGACCCCCATCGGCAAGTGCCAGTGGTACCAGGTCGGGTCGGCAGAGGAGTCACGGGTATCAATCCAGGAGCCATCCTGTACGTGCACAATGTCGTCCGCCGGAATCGGATGGGCTTTCAGGTACTCATCCACCCCTTTGCCGGTGACACCGGAATCGGAGTAGGTCACATAGCCTGAGTTCTTCCAGGTGCCACCATCGCCGGCACGGCCTGAGCTGTTGTCACCGTCGTGAGCAATGACAAAGTACTGGGTGCGACCCAGTGCTGCTGCCGCCGATTCAAACGGCTTGAGCGGCGCCGCGGTCACAGAGCCCTGATAACCCTCTTCCCAGGAGCTGGCCTGCTCCACAGGAATACCGGCCACCTTGGACACCACGCCGGTTTCCGGGTCAACGTATTGCACCCAGTGCGGGATCGAGGCAAACGGGAACTTGTTACGGGTGACCTGCTTTTCGTTGAACATGTTCAGCGAAACCCAGGAGCCGACGTTGCTTTCGTTTTGCAGATCGGCGCGGTTCGGTGGAGAGATGACCGTATCCACCCCGGGATCATTCAAATAGGGATAATCCTTCAGCGTGCGCGAGTAGTGGACGTTACCCAATACCGACCAGGTGATACCCAGCTTGTTCAGTACCGGAATCAGCCGTTCGGAGAAACCCAGTTCGGTTGGGAAGAACCCCTTGGAGGAGGTGAATGAGTCACCGAGGAAATAGGGTTGCGCCAGCGTCACATTGTGATAGATCAGATCCTTGAGGAAATAGTCATTGCCCACCAGCGGCCCCATGCTGTGGTGACCAGTGAAGTGGATGGTGTCCAGCGCCTTGAAGCCATTGGTGGTCTTGTACGCTTGCTGTGTCGAACGCCAGTAGCCGCCCCAGCCCAGACCATAGCCATCTTGATTGCCGAGTTCGGCAAAGCTCTGCACGTTATTGATCACCGCGGCCGACATGGTGACATGGGTCTGGCTCAACGGATGGCTGCCGGCATTGCTGGCTGCCGTCTCCATCGGCCAGCTCAGATAGGCCCCTTTCTTGGCATGGTGCGCATAGTATGACTCCAAGTCATCATGCGGCATCGGCGTTGTCGTGTTGGGGATATAAAAACTGTATCCGGATGGTGGGCTGGCCTTCAGCTGTTTGACCTGACCATCGTACATGTAGCGGATCGCCGAGCCGACAGGCAGGGCGTCATACTTGCTGACATCGTAATATGGCCAGAAATTGGGCATGTGGTTGTGATAGACGTGCGTGGCCGCAATCTGCGCTTGCGCAGCGGACGACAAGCCGATCATCACCCCTAGCGCCAGCACCGAGACGCTGTGTCTCAGCCTCCGTGGCGCAATTTCCTTCATGTTCTGCATGTTGTGTCACTTTCCTTGTTATGTGCGGGCGTATAGCCAAACCAACCGACCGACAGCATCACTGGTCGTTCACGCCTTGCGGCATGACTCCTCCGGGCTACGACAAGACCTCCGGCGCAGGAAACCGATACCCGCTTGATGAAAGGGCAGGAGACATCGCCTCCTGCCCACCTGCATGGCCTTCACCATGCATCGACTCACTCCTGGCGGGAGTGGGTCATTATTTCAGCCAGGTACCGTCGGCACCGATCTTGCCTGGGCCGGACAGCACATACACACCGATGGAGTACGGATTGACCGTGAAGGTCAGGTTGCCATTGCCAACCGTCACTTCACGACCAGTGACAGCGTCACGATAGGTTCCGTTCTTCACCCCGGAGACGGTCATCGTTTCGCTATTGCCGGTCGCCAGGCCAACAACGGCATAGCTAGTCCCCGCATCACGAATGAAGCTCATACCACTGCCCCACTCGTTAACACTGCTCATGCTCCCTTTTTGCAGCGCAGGCACCGCCTTACGAATTTGATTCAGGCGCTTGATATGCTGGTACAAGGGGTGCGCTTGCAACGCCGCCGGATTGGCCAGCTTGTCACCAAAGTAGGCGCGACCGGTTTGATCCAGCGTGTCGCTGTTGCCTGCGATGTCTTGCGGCAACCCGCCCTGGAACATCACTTCCTCGCCGTAATAGAGCGACGGGATGCCACGCAGGGTCCAAAGCACGTTATAAGCCAAGGCTGCATAGGCTTGCTGACCACCGAAGCGGTACTTGAAGTCGTTGTCCGGACCTACGTCGTGATTCTGGAAGAAGGTGACCAGCTGCGTCGGGTCGGCATAGGTCCAGTCATAATCCAGAACGCCCTTGATCCCGCCCAGGCTGCCCTTGGTGACGTTGTCACGGAAGGTGGAGAACAGCGGGAAGTCAAACACGGACAACTTGGAGTCACCGCTCGGTTGCGACTTGCTGCTGCCGGTACGGGTGTACCACCACGGACGAATATCCGCAGGCGCATTGTCATTGGTGATCTCGGAGCCGAATCCCGCCCCCTTGACCAGCACTTCACCGAAGATGAACAGGCCTGGCTTGTATGCCTGCCAGTCATGGGTATAGGTCAGCAACTCATTACGCTCGACATGCTTGGCGGTATCGAGACGAATGGCATCAACCCCCATATCGAGATACTTGTGAATGGCGCCGTTGATGTAGTCCTTGACGTTTTGCCGCTCGGTTGCCAGGTCAACGCAATCCCCGGCCATATGCTTGCGTTGCAACGACGTCGGATTTTCCCAGTCACCGCCGGACATGAAACCGTCGAGGTGATACCAGTTCGGATCCAGTCCTGCCGCATCGATGCCAAAGAAACGGTTAGCATCAAAGCCCGCCTTCGGCAGCGTGGTACCGGTCTTCGGATCGACAAACGGGACCTTGCCTTCCGGGTCGCTGTTATGCAGCGCCTGGAACCAGGACGGAGCCACGGCATTGTCGTTGTCGTCACGATTCACTGACTTGTAGTCACCCAGGTTGCCTTGATACGGGCCATTGTTGATCAGCCCCTGGCTGGAACCGGCTGGCACGTAATACTTGATCGGCAGGTGGTCAATCCAGACTTCATCACGAATGCCATATTGGCTGGAGTGGTTGATGACCACATCCTGAATCACCTTCAGTCCCTTGGCGTGCGCCGCAGTAATGAAGTCCTGGTACGTGGCATCCGCCGACTCCAGGCGAGGATCCACCTTGTACCAGTCATAGGCGTGATAACCGTGGTAGTCCAGACCGGAACGGTTTTCTACCGGAGGGGTTACCCAGATCGCCGTAAAGCCCAGATCCTTGATGTAATCCAGTTGCGCGATCAGCCCTTTGAAATCACCACGCCAGTGCGGATCGCCAGCCTTGTAGCGGTCGCGGTTGTAGTAGTTGTTGCTCGGATCGCCATCAAAGAAGCGCGCCGTCAGCACGAAGTAGATGGACTCACCGCGGAAATCGCCACTGACCACATTTTGACCGATGACATAGCTGAAAGTGTTCTTGGCTTGATTACCGGCCGCATCCACCGCCAGGGTCTTGATTACCAGATCGGCCGCAGAGCCGGTGACCTTGTCTTCGGCAGTGAACGTCTGGTTGCTATACAGGCTGGACGCCGTGGTTGGTTCACTACCATCCGTCGTGTAATACACTTTGGGCGCCGTATCCACATTGTCAGAGACTGTCAGTTTGACAAACTGGGTCCCGGTATAGCTGCCTGCCGACGGGTCGGCATTGACGACCGGCGCCTGGGTATCCACAACCCCCTGCGCCGTGGCCGTGATGGCCTTGCTGCTGGCATTGAAGCAGATCTTGTAGCTGGTATCGGCTTTGACGGTGTAGTCCTGCGCCGGATAAGCCTCGGTCCAGTCACCCTTGTGGTCGATCTTGAAACGCGGATTGGTACTGCTGGCGCCGAACTGCTGGGTGGTGCACCAGAGGCCATCGCTACCCAGGGTCATCGCCGTGGTTGACCAACCGTTCGGGGTGCCGCGGAAGTACCAGTTATCGACCGGAGCGGTCGTCAGCGTGAAGGCAAAACTCTGCACCTGCTGATTCTTGCTGGCATCCACGCTCAGTGTCTTGATGGTGAAGGTGCCTGAACTCGGTGACAGTATGGTCTCGCCGGCATACAGGGCCGAGGAGGTCGTGGGCGTGCTGCCATCCAGCGTGTAATACAGTTTGGGAGCCGTATCCTGGTTATCGGAGACCGTCAGCTTGATGGACTGGGCACCGGTATAGGTGCCGGCCACCGGCGTTGTTGCCGCAACCGGCGCTTGAGTATCCGCGGTTTGAGCTGCCGTCGCCGTGACCACCTTGCTGGTCGGATTGATACAGATCTTGTAACTGGTATTCGCCGTGACGGTGTAATCGGCACTGGGATAGGACTCCTTCCAGTCACCGTAGCGATCGATCTTGAAACGGGGTGAGGTGCTGGCCGCACCAAAGGTCTGGTCCGTGCAGTACTGGCCATCACTTTGCAGTGCCATCGCAGTACTGGTCCAGCTGTTGGGGGTTCCACGGAAGAACCACTCGGCAGTGGTGGTACCAGCTGAACTGCAACTGCTGACCGTCGTCGCGGTCACCGTTTTGCTGCTGCTGTCGAAGACAATCTTGTAGCTGGTGTTGGACGAAACCGTGTAATCCGCAGACGGGTAGGATTCCTTCCAGTCACCGTAGCGATCGATCTTGAAGCGGGGACCGCCGGTGGCATCACCACCGGTAAAACTTTGGCAGGTTTCATACTGGGTGGATGAAACTGCGGTCATGGCCGTCGCCGCCCAACTATTGGGCGTACCACGGAAATAATAATCCGCCATCGCCGGCATACTTGCACCGACCAATAGGCAGAGGCCTGTTGGCATCAACCATTTGTTCATAGTCATTCCTTGTGTTGTTAACCCTTCTGAGTCCTCTGGCGGCCCGTGTCTTAAGACATCTTTATTGTCAATCCGCTCAGTGCGTAAAGATGCTAAGGGTTAACGCCTTAATTGCGTTAGCTATCAACAAAGAGTGTGATCTCACGCTTAGGAACCGTTTACATTTTGCGAGCGGTAGCGCTTTCAAGAAAAAGGGGCCGCATAGGCACCAACATCATGGGCGATTTGTGCGCGATTCGAGCGGCGAGAGGCAGATTCGGTATTTGTCGAAACGGAGGATAAAGATCGGTCGGCGGGCGCGGACGCCCGCGCCGAGGTGAAAAGTTAAGGTCTTGGGTGTCACGCGTCAGGCCACGCCTCGCGTCGCCCCCAGATAGTGACTGAACAGTTCGGCCGGTAAGGGGCGGGAGAAGAGATAGCCCTGCAACTCGTCGACGCCCAACGCCTCGACACAGGCGAGCTCTTGCTGATTCTCCACCCCTTCGGCGACCACACTGACCGACAAGGAGCGCGCCAGTTGCACGATGGCTCGCACTATCTGCTGCTTATCCGGCTGGGCATCAATGTCCGACACAAAGCTGCGGTCAATCTTCAGCGTGTCCAGCGGGAAGCGGCTCAAGTAACCGAGGTTGGAGTAGCCGGTGCCGAAATCATCAATGCTGATACGCACCCCGAGCTGCCGTAGCTGTTCGAAATAACGGCGCACTGGAATGGCCCCTTCCATCACGACGCCTTCGGTCAGCTCCAGCTCAAGTCGAGAACCGGGATAGCCCAGCCGGGTCATGCGGCTGATCAGGCGCGGCACAAAGTCATGCTGATGCACCTGCAAGGCGGAAATATTTACCGCCATCGGCAATAACGGTAATCCCTGCCGCTGCCAGGCCAGGTTTTGCTGCATCGCCTCTTCCAGCACCCATTCGCCAATCTCCAGAATCAACCGCGACTGTTCTGCGACCGGAATGAACTGGGCAGGAGAGACGGTCCCCAGCACCGGATTGTGCCAGCGTAGCAGCACCTCCATTCCGACCACTTCATGACGACATACCGACAGTTTCGGCTGATAATGCAGCGAGAGCTCCTGTCGTCGCAGCGCATCACGCAATTGCTGTTCCATGCTGATGCGGCGCAGGTTCTCCTCCCCCATCTGCGGATTGTACTCCGTGATGCGGTGCTTGCCCTGGGCTTTGGCGTGGTACATGGCCATGTCGGCATTACGGACCAAGGTCTCGTAATCATCACCATCGTCAGGAAAACAACTCATGCCGATGCTGCTGCTAATCGCGTACTCCACACCGTCCAGCTCAAATGGCACCTCGAACAGGGCGCGTAACTGTTGTCCGGCCCGTACGGCCGCCAGGCGACTGGATTGATTACCGAGCACCACCACAAACTCATCACCCCCAAACCGGCCGATCGCGTCATAGGGGCCCAGCACCCCCTGCAGTCGTTCTGCTATCTGGCGCAGCAATCCATCCCCGGTAGAGTGTCCGCGGCTATCGTTGAGATCCTTGAAGTTATCCAGATCGAAAAAGAACAGTGCAACGCAGCATGCTTCGCTACGGGCGCGCAACAATATCTGTTCTATGCGTCCAGCCAGCGCCGGACGATTCGGCAACCGGGTCAGATAGTCCTGATGGGCCATTTCGCGCAACAGCAACTCAGCCTGCTTGCGTGCGGTAATGTCCCGGGCAATACCTGCCGTCCCCACCAATCGATCGCGCTCGTCAAACACCGGCATCTTGATCGTCTCGGCCCAGACCTTGTTGCCCTGCTCACCACAGATCAGCTCTTCACGCTGCAACGACTCGCCACTGCGCAATACCTGTCTGTCATCCTGAACATAGGCCTCGGCCTGAACCGCATCGGTCAAGTCATAATCGGTCAACCCAATCAAGCTTTTGGGTGCACGCCCGAAGATCTTGTTGAACCGGGCATTGACGAACAGAAAACGCGACTGCTCATCCTTGACCCATAACAGATCCGGCAGGCTGTCCATCAGTGTCTGCATGTAGCGGCTGGTCTGTTCAACATGACGGACTCGCCGCCACAACCATGCCAACAGAACGAGCAACATGATGATGATGCCCGAAGCCAAGAGGCCCCACAGCTGCAGACTCGCCCATCCCTGATACATCATCACTCACCTGTTGCCCGAGATTGCCACGCCCCGCCGCGTCCTGCTGCCGGGCCACTTCACTGCATAACGCAGAGGCCAGATTGTGCGGCAACTCCGTTGTCGACCACTACAACCTGGCTCACGACTTCAGGCACACAATACCGTCTATCCACCACTTTTTTGATGGCCCTCACCAAAGTGGGCAACGGCCATTTAACTCGTGAAGGGACTAGGGACCCATTCAGGATTCGGCACCGGCCAGCCCTTCGGCCACAACACATGCAGATCCAGTGGTGATTGCAAGCGTCCGGCCAGTTCGTCGGCCAAATCACCGTGACCGAGGAATAGGTCGGCCCGGATCCGCCCCTTGATCGCTCCGCCCTTGTCTTGCGCAATGACAATGCGCGAGAAGGGCGATTGATCCGGCCACTGGCTGCGAATAAACAGCGGGGTGCCCATCGGGATATGCTGTGGATCCACCGCCACGCTGCGGAACGGCATCAGCCCATCCTTCAGGGCCATGGCGCCGGGCGGGCCGACGGGTTGATCGGCTCGGGTGTCAATCTGATAAAAAACGTAGGATTCGTTCTGCTGTAACAGCCAGTCGATGCGCTGCGGATTGCGTTGTACCCAGTGCTTGATCGCCTGCATGCTCATCTGCTCACGCGATACTTCGCCGGCATCAATCAATACCCGGCCGATAGAGGTATAGGCCCGGTTATTCTTGCTGGCATAGGTCAGTTTGACGACCTGGCCATCCGGCATCACCACTCGCCCCGAGCCCTGAACACCGAGCACAAAGGCATCAAACTTGTCGCAATACAGCAACTCGGCTCGACGCAATGCCGGCGTCGGAGTGGTTTCAATCTGGCGGCGCGTCAGGTACGGCACCCCTTTGCGCAGATCCGCCGGCACACCGTGGACCGGATAGGAATAGGTGGGAGTCCGTTGCCAGTTGCACTTGAGCTGGGCCTCCATATAGCCGGTCAGCAACCCGCTGCCGCTGTCAAAGGTGTAACTGTCAAAGTTGTGCTGGAAGAATTGCCGCGCGGCTTGTGGCGTCATCTGGGTTAATCGGGCCTGCCGACACAGACTCTGCCACTGCACCGACAAGCGGGGACAGGAGTAGGTAAACGCCTGCAGCGCCTCCTGGGGCCGTTTGTCCTGGCCGCGTAATTCTACCGGCACCGGAATCGCCAGTGCGACAGGTACGGTGCGCACGCGAGCCTGGGGCGTCGGTTGGGGGGAATGGGGAGTGGAAGAACAGGCGGTCAGCAACAGCAGACCAAGAACACGCTTTTTTAACATCGGGAACGTCCGGAATAACACCAAAGCCAAATTACCCGCCCAGCATAATCGATCCCGTCAATGGCATGAAGTAGCAGGCGCTCAGTGAGCAACAGCACACTTTGAATCTGATTCTTTATTCAGTTTTGTAAAAGCGCGTAAAGTGCCAAATGAAACACGGCGCGGTTAAATACAACTCAAATACTAAGGAAAGAAGATGAGACACCCTTCCGGATTGACCCCTTATCGGCTTGGTCTGCTGATCGTCAGCCTCGGCCTGGCCGCCTGTGGCGGTGGCAGCGATGACAACCCCACCAGTGAATACCCGGCGGCAACGATGCAACCCAGCGATGCCGATGCCAGCGACGCCACCGGCCAGGTCATGCGCTATCTGGCTCGCCTGAGCAATGACGAGATCAGCGGAGTACTGGCTGGCCAAAACACCGGGCATGGCGACCAGATCCTCAATACCACAGGGACAGTGGGTTATACCCCCCTGCTCGAGGCGCTGCAGACCGAGACAGGCGAGATCCCCGCGCTAGTAGGCCTCGATTACGAATATGATCGCATCTTCACTCCGCAGCAACTTTCCGCCGCCAATCAGAAGCTGATTGCCCACTGGCAAGGCGGTGGACTGGTCACGATCAACTGGAGCCCGAACAATCCCTGGTGGAACGACGAAAGCGATCTGGTCAACAACATCGGTGGCGGCGATCTGACCCGCACCTACGGTGGAGACATGACGGTCGTCAATCTCAACGATCTGACAGACAGCAGAAAGCCGATTCACAGCGTCTGGTTGCGCAAGCTGGATCGAGTCGCCGCCGCCCTGCAGGAGCTGCAGAATGCGGGCGTCGTGGTGCTGTGGCGCCCGATGCAGGAGATGAACGGCAGCTGGTTCTGGTGGGGGATCTCGACACAATCCAGCAGCAGTCAGTGTCAGGCCTACAAGAAACTGTGGGCAGACATGTACACCTACTTCACCGAAGAGAAAGGGCTGCATAATCTGTTGTGGGTCTATTCCCCCAACCGCGGCCCGTTGACCACCGATGAAAGCTATGGCATCGCCGATGTCAGTTGGTGCTACCCCGGCGCCAACCATGTCGATGTGGTCGCCGGCACCCGCTACGACGACAGTCTGTCGATTGACGATTACAACCGCTACCGCAAATTCGGCAAGCCGCTGGGAATGGCCGAATATGGTCCCACCCTGGGCGGCGCGGCATCGACTGCCGGCAGTTACGACACGCGTCACTATGCCTCCGTACTGAATCAGTATCCGGCTATCGGCTACTGGGTCAGCTGGCATGACTGGATGAACAGTGACGGCAGTCGGGAACATCAGGCGTTAGTTGGCAACCAGCACGTCAGCGAACTGTTCCAGTCAAGCAGCATCATCACGCAGAGCCGTGTGAACCTTAATGCCGGTATGAAGGAGTAATCCTCAACCGGATGCCAAGGTGCGGAACCCGGTAGCGTCTCACAGACGCTACCGCTCCTCCGCCCCTAGAATAAGGCCTTTTCATCCACCCAAAGGATCATCATGCGCCCTTCCGTGCTCATCACTGCGCTGTGCAGCGGTTTGCTGGCCTGCTCGCAGGGAGTCACGCCCCCTGCCGCGACACCGGCTGCGCCCACTCAGGCGGTCGCCAAGAAAGTCGAGGCCACCTCAGCGATACTGGATATGCAACCTGTGGCTGCCCAGCCCCCCCACAGCGCACTGCCGGCCCACTGGTCGCAAGGCGCGGTGTTTATCGAGATCTATGTCCGTGGCTACAAAGATTCTAACGGCGACGGCATCGGTGATTTTCGCGGCTTAACCAGTCAGCTCGACTACCTGCAACAACTGGGTATTCAAGGCATCTGGCTGATGCCGGTCAATCAGAGCCAGGATCGCGACCACGGCTATGCGGTCACGGATTACCGCAAGGTTGAAGCGGATTACGGCACCGAGGCGGACTTCCGCGAATTTATCGCCCAGGCCCATGCCCGCGGTATAGGCGTCATCATGGACTATGTGATCAACCACAGCGCCTACCAGAACCCGCTGTTTCTCGACTCGAAGAACCGCTTGAACGACAAGCGCGACTGGTATGTGTGGCAGGATCATGACCCGGGTTGGGTCAACTGGGATAACAGCGAAAGCTGGCACCGGGTGAAGCCAACGCATGACTACTACTACGGCGTATTCTGGGAACAGATGCCGGACTTCAATCTGAAAAACCCCAAGGTCCTGACCTATCATCACGACAACCTGCGCTATTGGATGAACCTGGGGGTCGACGGTTTCCGTTTCGATGCCGTCGGCCAGTTAGTGGAAAACGGCAAACACGCCTATGAGTCGCAACCGGAAAACAAGGTGATACTGCGCGATCTGCAACAACTGATCGGCGGCAGCTACCCGAACGGATTCATGGTCTGTGAAGAGCCAACCGACCCTATCGGCGCCGCCAGTAAAGAAGCCTGTGGCTCGGCCTTTGCGTTTGGCTTCAACGATGCAGTGCGAGCCTCGGTTCGCGCCGGCGAAGTGACCCCCGACCTCAAACGGGTGTTATCCAGCTACCCGCTGGCCAACATGGGACTCATCCTGGGGAGCCACGACTCCTACGCCGGCGAACGCCTGATCGAGGCCTTCTCCGGTGACGAAACCAGATACCGACTGGCCGTCGCCACCCAGCTGACGCTGCCCGGCCAGCCGTTCATCTACTACGGCGAAGAGATCGGCATGGGGCACAGTGCCGGCAACGGCGGTGACTGGGCGCTGCGTGCGCCAATGAGCTGGAGTGCCAGCGGCGGTTTCAGCAGCAGTAGCCAGCTGTTCCGCGGCCCGGCGGAGAATCTGGCGCGCTATAACGCCGCCGATCAACAGGCCAGCCCTGACTCGCTATGGCACTTCTATCAACAGCTCATCGCGTTGCGCAAGAGCAATCCGGCGTTGCGTTATGGCGACCTGACCCTGCTGACCCAGGACAGCACCCTGAGTTTCCTGCGCCAGACCAAGCAGCAGACGGTACTGGTGGCGATCAACTATGCCTCCCAACCTCACGCCGTGACGCTGCCAACCGGCATGGCCAACAGTCAGTGGCAACCGCTGTTTGGTAACCCGGCATCGCTGCAGGCCTCCGGCAGCGGCGACCTGTCGCTGCAGGTTCCCGCTGGCACGACACAGATCTGGCGATTAAAACGCTAAATACCGCCGCTTTCGGGCCCGCAGGTCGGGCCCGAGTGATCCGCTTGGCTATTTACTGCGCAAAAGATAGAGTCATGAGTCTCATGTGGTTATCGTAGCCCTACCGCCGACGCGGTCTGATAACAACGACAAGCACAAGAGCACAGGAAACATCATGACCCACGAGGACTCTCCACTGCTGCTGGCGATGGCCAGCGCCCCGGTACAGATCTTTTTGCTCACCAGTCTGCAGGATGGTGACTTGTCCCCCCTGCAACGGCAGCAATTTGTCCGCCTGTCACAGGACGCTCATTTTCGCGAGCTGTTTGCCCCGTTACAACAACTGGGCTGTTCCGCCGCCCTCTGGCTGCATCAGGAGTACCTGCACCCGGATGGCCCCTTTCACCGGTTACAGCTGATTCGGCAACAACTGGAGGCAGGATTGAGTCCAGCGCACTGCCTGCTGTTCAAGCAACAGTTGCTGGCGTTTGGTGAAACCCTGATCCGCCTCGGGCACCTGCCCGCAGAACAGCAGGATTGTCTGATGCTGCATACCGGCGACATCATGCTCGATGGCCTGCACCAGATGCTGTTCGACCAGCCGGAGCCGGCGGACTAGGGGGCCACTGCGTGCAAGCGCACCAGCCGGCAGCATAGCCAGAACCGCCCCCAGGATCCGCTTGCTCCTGCCCGGCTGGCTGCAGTGCAGATCGCGTCATGACCCGACACAACTCGCCGCAGGACAGAACGCGGCGTCTTGCCGGCAGTGCGCGCTGGTGATCCGGTCACAGTGCCCCTCCACCGCGCCCCTGAGTAGGCCACCACTACCAAAACTGTCACATTTATCGGTTATTTCTGCTGTTTCCGGATCATCAAGGAGACGTCATGCATCCCTCTACCCTGCCCCTCACCGCCTGTATCCTGCTGCTGCCGTTAAGCGTCCTCGCCCAGGAACACGCCGCCCATGAACACGGCCACGGCGAACTCAACCTCGCCCTCGATGGCCAGCAACTGCTGATCGAGCTGCACGCCCCCGCCGCCGATCTGGTCGGCTTTGAACATGCACCGCGCACGACCCAGGAGCAGCAACAGCAAGCCCTGGCACTGCAGCACCTGCAACAGGCTGATCGTCTGTTTGTCCTGCCTGCCGCCGCCCGCTGCCAGCTGCAGCAGCAACAGGTGCATGACCATGCGGATGCCCAGGACGAGCACACTGCCGAGGCCGCCCATGCTAACGACTCAGCACACGAGCACGAGCACGAAGAAGATCATCAACACAGTGACATCCGGGCCGAATACTCCTTTGTGTGCCAACAACCCGAGCAGCTCAACAGCCTGACACTGACGCTGTTTAGCCACTACCCGACACTGCAAAAGCTGTCGCTGCAAGCCATTTTGCCTGGAGTGCCGGATCGCAACGAACTGAGCGCCAGCCAGCCGACTGTCACATGGTAATGCTATGAATGTCATTGAAATTGAGCAGCTGCGTTTTGCCTGGCCGAATGGCCAGGTCGTGCTCGACATCCCCGAGCTGCGGGTCCGCCGCGGCGAACGACTGTTTATCAAGGGTGCCTCCGGCTCCGGCAAGTCCACACTGCTGAGCCTGCTGGCCGGCATCCAGACCCCGCATCAAGGATCGCTGCGTGTGCTGGATCAACCGCTGGCGCGCCTCTCCTCCCGAGCACGCGATCGCTTCCGTGCCGACCATCTGGGTTACATTTTCCAGCAATTCAATTTGTTACCTTTTCTCGGCGTGCTGGATAACGTGCTGTGCGCACTGACATTTTCGGCCAGTAAACGCGCTCGCCTCGGCGGTGAAGCCCGCGCCGAGGCCCAGCGCCTGCTGGCAGCATTGCAACTACCGGAAACGCTGCACCAACGCCCGGTGCATAGCCTGAGCGTCGGCCAGCAACAACGCGTGGCGGCCGCACGGGCACTGATCGGCGCCCCGCCACTGGTGATCGCCGATGAGCCGACCTCGGCGCTGGACAGTGACAACCGTGGTGCCTTCCTGCAATTGCTGTTTGCCGAGTGTGAACGCCAGGGCAGCACCCTGCTGTTCGTCAGCCACGATGCCCAGCTCGAAACGCTGTTCGACCGCGCCGAGAGCATGCAGACACTGAACCGGAGGCTGGCATGCTGAAACTGGCGCTCTACAGTCTGCTGGCTCGCCGTCTGACGGCCGGACTGACGCTGCTGTCGGTCGCCATCAGCGTCATGCTGCTGCTGGGCGTGGACCGGCTGCAGAACCAGGCCCGTGACAGCTTTGCCAACACGGTATCTGGCACCGATCTGATCGTCGGCGCCCGTTCCGGTCCGGTAAACCTGTTGCTCTACTCCGTTTTCCGTATCGGCAACCCCACCAACAACGTTGGCTGGGACAGCTACCAGGCACTGAAATCCAATCCGGCCATCGCCTGGACCATACCGCTGTCGCTGGGCGACTCACACCGCGGCTTCCGGGTATTGGGTACCAATGACGACTATTTTCGCTATCTGCGCTACGGTCACCGTCAACCGCTGACGCTACAGGCGGGCCGCCCCTTCAGCAGTCCGCTCGAGGCGGTTCTGGGTGCCGAGGTAGCGAGAAAACTGGGCTACCGCCTGGGACAAGCCATCGTCGTCGCCCATGGTGCCGGCAAGGTCTCGTTCAGCCAGCACGACAACCTGCCCTTTACCGTGGTCGGCATACTGGCAGCGACCGGTACGCCGATCGATCGCACCGTTCATGTGCCGCTCGCCGGCATCGAGGCGATTCACTATGGATGGCAAGGTGGCATGCCGTCACAGGCCATCAACGCTGAGCAGGCCCGGCAACTCGACCTGACTCCCAGGACGCTGACCGCCTTTATGATCGGCCTCAAGAGTCCGATCCAGGCATTCCAGCTGCAACGCCAAATCAATACCTACAGCGCAGAGCCGCTGCTGGCCATCCTGCCCGGAGCCACGTTGCAGGAGCTGTGGAGCCTGATGGCCGTGGCGCAGACCGCACTGTCGGTGATTGCCGGTTTCGTCGTCATCGCCGGCCTGATCGGCATGCTGACCACCCAGCTGGCCAGTTTGGATGCCCGCCGCCGCGAACTGGCGATCCTGCGCTCGCTCGGTGCCGGACCTGGCTATCTGGCCCGGCTGCTCGGCGTCGAAGCCCTGCTGCTGACCTCGCTCGGTCTGCTGCTGGGCCTCGGTGGCCTCTATCTGGCCCAGGCGCTGGCCGCACCGCTGTTGCAGCAACAGTATGGTCTGCAACTGGCCTGGAGCTGGCCGGATGCCAGCCAATGGCAACGGCTGGCCGCCGTCTGGGGAGCAGGGCTGCTGGCAGGCTTGTTACCAGCACTGCGTGCCTACCGCTACAGCCTGAGCGATGGCATGACCATCCGCGTCTGAAGGGAGCAATATCGATGTTACGTTTTTGGATCGTACTCAGCCTGTGGGGGCTGGCCAGCACGGGGTTCGCCGCAGATTACCGCGAACTGAACTGGAAGAATCTGCTGGCCCCTGGCGAGCAGGCGGCTGTCCAGGCCACAACCAGCAACCAGCATAATCAGGTGGCGCCCCAAGTCAGCGCCGCCGTGAATCCAGCGCTCGACCGCCACGCCGTCAGCCTGTCGGGCTACGCCGTGCCACTGGAGGGCGATGGCCAGACCGTGACGGCCTTCCTGCTGGTGCCGTTTTTTGGTGCCTGCATTCATGTCCCGCCGCCGCCCACCAACCAGGTCGTGTTCGTGCAGATCCCCGGCGGAGTGCCGGCGGATGCGCTGTGGGATGCCATCAAGGTCAGTGGCCGTCTGCGGGTCGAGGATGCGCACAGCGATCTGGCCAATGCCGGTTATCGGCTGGAAGCGGATGCGGTCATCCCCTATGCCGGCCAATAAGCACAAAACAAAAATGAATTAATATGCAATCTGCACAACAGGAAAACACATGGGCATGTAACGTTATAATATAACAATCAACATGTTATCAGTAAGCCACCAAGATGCGGGCATAATAACTCTTAACAATAATTAAATAAAAATGTCACTCCCCTCTCCTAGCATCAGCGTCACTTTCAGCCAAGGAGAGACACACAATGTACAAAATGGCCCCCCTCGCCCTGTTGCTGTCAGCCGGTTTGCTGCTGGCTGGTTGCAACAGTGATAGCAACGACGACACCCAGAGTTCGACCCCCAAGAACGTGATCTTTTTCCTCGGTGACGGCATGGGCATCACCACCCTGACCGCCACTCGCATCTATGCCGTCGGCGAAGAGGGTAATCTGACCATCGATACGCTGCCGGAAACGGCGTTCATCAAGACCTACTCCCACGATGCGCAGGTGACGGACTCAGCCCCCTCGATGGCCGCCTACATGACCGGGGTCAAGAGCAATAACGGCGTCATCTCCATGGACAGCGATGCCACCCAGCTGGCCGACTGCAGCCAGAGTGCCGGCAAACCGGTGACCACACTGTTGGAGCTGGCCAAGGCCAAGGGCATGGGCACCGGCGTGGTGACCAGCACCCGGGTAACCCATGCCACCCCGGCCGCCACCTATGCCCATATCTGTAACCGCGATCTGGAAACCGACATCGCAGCCCAACTGGTTCCTGGTGGCAGTGGCTTCAACAGCGCGCTGGGTGATGGCGTCGACGTGATACTCGGTGGCGGCAGCAAACAGTTCCTGCCGAAGGCCAACTCCGGCAGCCGTAGCGATGGCCGCAATCTGATCACCGAACTGCAGGCCAAGGGCTATACCTATGCCAGCAACCTCAACGAGCTGATCGCCGCCGATAACAGCAAGCCGCTGCTCGGCCTGTTCAACGGCAGCCACCTGTCGTATGACCTGGATCGTCTCAATGGCAAGGCACCGACCGAGCCTGCGCTCGCCGACATGACCTCCAAGGCCATCGACATGCTGAGCCAGAAGGAGAAGGGATTCTTCCTGATGGTCGAGGGTGGCCGTATCGACCACGCCCTGCACGACACCAATGCCAAGCGCTCGCTGCAGGATACCGTCGCCTTTGACAATGCCATCAAGGTCGCCATCGACAAGATGCGCGTCATCGATCCGGATCTGAAAAACACCCTGATCGTCGTCACGGCCGACCACGACCATACACTGGTGCTGAACGGTTATGCCCAGCGCACCGGCAAAACCACCAGCAGCCAGGCCGGCGTGCTCGGCGTGGTCAAGAACTACGGTGGCAGCAACATCGGTCAACCCTCGCTGGACGCCGATGGTGCCCCCTATTCCATCATCGGTTTCGGTAACGGTTCCAATCGCGTAGATGGACCGCGCACCGCCATCGACGACGCCATGACCAGCGCCGATGACTACCGCCAGGAAGTCGTATTTAACATCGGCGGCCCGGGCAGCGAGACCCACGGTGGCACCGATGTCTTCCTGGGCGCCATCGGTCACGATGCCGACAGCTTCCACGGTGTCATCGAAAATACCGCCGTCTTCAACAAACTCAAAACCGCCGCCGGCCTGTAAGCGCCAGACAAGGAGTCCACGACATGTTCAAACCCATGATACTCAGCAGTGCCGTCCTGATGGCCCTTCTCTCCACCGGTGTCCAGGCGGCAACGGCCAAAAACGTCATCTTCTTCCTCGGCGATGGCATGGGGCCGACTACGGTCACCGCCACCCGCCTGTACAAGGTGGGAGAAGCCGGTCAACTGACCATGGAGACGCTGGACCACACAGCGCGCATCAAGACCTTCTCCCATGACGCCCAAACCACCGACTCGGCACCATCGATGTCGGCCTACATGACCGGCGTCAAGATGAATAACGAAGTGATCTCGATGAGTGCCGATACCGTCGCCGAATCCCCGGTCAAGGATGCCAATGGCAACAACGGCCTCAGTGGTTGTGCCAGCAGCAATGGTCAGGCCGTCAGCACCCTGCTGGAGCTGGCCAAGGCCAAAGGGAAGGCCGTCGGCGCCGTCACCACCACGGAGCTGACGCACGCCACGCCGGCCGCCACCTATGCCCACGTCTGTCACCGTGATGCCGCCTATGACATCGCGGCCCAGGCCATCCCTGGCGGTGCCGGTTTCAACAGCGCCCTTGGCGATGGTGTCGATGTCCTGATGGGCGGCGGGGCCAACTACTGGACGCCCTATGACAAGGACAACAACAAGCGCGGCCGCGCCGATGGTCGCGATCTGATGGCCGAACTCAAGGCCCAGGGCTATGCCACCGCCACCACCAAGAGTGAGCTGGCGGCCGTGGATCCGGCCAGCAGTTCACGGCTGATTGCGCTGTTTAGCAAAACCTCGCACCTGGACTATGACCTCGATCGTCAGGCCAATAGCGCCAGCACCCAACCCTCACTGTCCGAGATGACCAGCAAGGCCATCGACCTGCTGTCCAAGAACCAGGACGGCTACTTCCTGATGGTCGAAGGCGGGCGCATCGACCATGCGCTGCACGGCACCAATGCCAAGCGCGCGCTGCAGGACGCCTCGGCATTCGATGATGCCATCAAGACGGCACTGGGCAAGGTAGATCTGAAAAACACGCTGATCGTCGTCACCGCCGACCATGACCACACCATGACCATCAACGGTTACTCTGCCAAGGGCAACAATGTGCTGGATCTGGTCAAGGAAGGCAGTGACAAGACCATCAAACGCGATATCAACGGCAATGCCATCACCACACTGGCATTTGGTAACGGTCCGAACCGCAAACAGGTGCGCGAGGATCTGACCAGCGAGCAAGTCATGGCCGACAGCTACCTGCAAGAGAGTGGCGTCAAGCTGGGCTCTGAAACCCACGGTGGCGGCGATGTCATGCTGTTCGCCAAGGGAATCAACGCCGACCTGTTCAAGGGCACACTGGATAACACCAAGGTGTTCGACAAGGTTAAAACTGCGCTCGGCCTGTAACAGTATCCGTGTCTTGGCAGGCCCGCAGGGCCTGCCTTTTTGTCTTAGAGGTCGACATGAACCCTTTCCAGTTCGCGCTGCTGCTGGCGATCTTACTGCCATTTTCCTGCCTCGCCGCCGACACGCCGGAGCCGGGCGAAGAGAGCCCGCTCCCCCCGGTCCAGGCATTGATCTCCTATGTTACCCTTGAAGTGAGTCCGGATGGCATCACGCAACAACACAGCTACAAGGAGCGCTGGATCCGCGATGGCGACATGCTGTGGAGCGAACGCCTGATTCCGTTACCGGTAGCTCGTGCCTTCCATCTGCAACACGACACGGCCAAGACGCCGCACAAACACTTCATGTACCAGATGGCCGCACGCTGGGTCAGCCGCCAGCCCGATGGCTCGCTGGAACTGAACTATGCCGACGCCTACCACCGCAATCTGGTGCACTACCCGCCCATCGAGTACAGCCAATCCGGGTTTGTGCCCGACTGGCCACGCCTGAACCGTTTGATTGCGCCCAGCACCCTGGCCCTGATGCAGCCGGAGGCGGAGTCACCTGCGCAGGACACCTTGCCGGACCTGGCCCGCGATGCTCGCTGGTACCGCCTGGAGCAGAACAACCAGATCCTGCGCGTACTCTGGTCGCAAGAGTGGCAGCTGGCGCTGGCGGTAGAGCGCCACACCCGCGATGGCTACAAGCAGTACCGGATGAATGTGACGCTTAAACCTGGCCTGCCCACTCCGCGCCCCTGGCAGCAGCTGGCCGATTACAACAACAAGGAGATCAGCGACTTCTTCGACTGATGCCCCCGCTCGGCCGCCGGGTGCGGCCATACTCCCCCTCGCCGCGTGTTCACCGGCCACCACACCGACACAGAGCCCGCAGCCGCAACCCGTACTGTGTTCACCTGGGCCATTGCAGCCCAGCCATCACACCGGGAGCTGGGGCCATGGGCCGGATAAACAGGATGAAGAGGATGCCGGCGAGTTAACCGGATGGATGCGGCAACGTCTGCCGTCAGTAGCCGGATTATTGCACCGGGAGACTACCGGCGTGTCGCATGGTCAAGGGCATGGCATCAGCGACATGCGCCGCCAGACAGCCTGGCAGCAGGACATAAAAAAAGGCCGGTTTTTAACCGGCCTTTTTCATGTTTTTGCCTGAGCGGGCTGATTACATCATGCCGCCCATGCCACCCATGCCGCCCATATCCGGGGCTGCCGGGGCATCCTTCTTCGGCAGGTCGGTGACCATGCACTCGGTGGTCAGCATCAGGCCAGCCACGGAAGCGGCGAACTGCAGCGCAGAACGGGTGACCTTGGTCGGATCCAGAATACCCATCTCCAGCATGTCGCCGTAGACCTCGGTGGCGGCGTTGTAACCGAAGTTACCTTCGCCTTCACGCACACGGTTGGCGACCACTGACGGCTCTTCACCGGCGTTGGCGACGATCTGACGCAGCGGGGCTTCCATGGAGCGCAGGGCCACACGGATACCAACGGTCTGATCTTCGTTGTCACCCTTCAGCTCGGCCAGCTTGGCCGCAACACGTACCAGGGCGACACCACCACCGGCGACCACACCCTCTTCGACCGCAGCACGAGTCGCGTGCAGGGCGTCATCGACGCGGGCCTTCTTCTCTTTCATCGCCACTTCGGTGGCCGCGCCGACCTTGATAACCGCAACGCCGCCAGCCAGCTTGGCCACACGCTCTTGCAGCTTCTCCTTGTCATAATCGGAGGTAGATTCCTCGATTTGCTGACGGATTTGCGCAACGCGGGATTCGATGGCAGAGACTTCACCGGCACCATCGATGATGGTGGTGTTGTCCTTGGTGATCACCACGCGCTTGGCACGGCCCAGATCTTCCAGCGTGGTCTTCTCCAGCTCCATACCGATCTCTTCAGAGATCACGGTACCGGCAGTCAGAATGGCGATGTCTTGCAGCATGGCCTTGCGGCGATCGCCGAAGCCCGGAGCCTTGACAGCCGCTACCTTGACGATGCCACGCATGGTGTTGACCACCAGGGTCGCCAGCGCTTCGCCTTCAACGTCTTCAGCCACCAGCAGCAGCGGCTTGCCGGCCTTGGCCACGCCTTCGAGCACTGGCAGGATTTCACGGATGTTGGCGATCTTCTTGTCTACCAGCAGGATGAACGGATCTTCCAGTTCGACAGAGCCGGTATCCGGCTTGTTGATGAAGTAGGGTGACAGGTAGCCGCGGTCAAACTGCATCCCTTCCACCAGATCCAGCTCGTCGTGCAGACCGGTACCGTCTTCGACGGTGATAACACCATCGCGGCCAACCTTCTCCATTGCTTCGGCGATCAGGTTGCCGACAGTGGCATCGGAGTTGGCAGAAATGGTACCGACTTGTGCGATGGCCTTGGTATCCGCGCAAGGCACGGACAGCGTCTTGAGCTCACCCACAGCGGCTTCCACGGCCTTGTCGATACCGCGCTTCAGATCCATCGGGTTCATGCCGGCGGCAACGGCCTTCAGACCTTCGGTGACGATGGCTTGTGCCAGCACAGTTGCGGTAGTGGTACCGTCACCGGCGGCGTCGTTAGCCTGGGAAGCGACTTCCTTGACCATCTGGGCGCCCATGTTCTGGAACTTGTCTTCCAGTTCAATCTCTTTGGCAACGGTTACGCCGTCTTTGGTGATGAGCGGAGCGCCATAGGACTTGTCCAGCACCACATTACGGCCTTTCGGGCCCAGGGTGACCTTGACAGCGTTAGCCAGAACATTGACACCCTCGAGCATCTTCACACGGGCATCGTTACCGAACAGAACGTCTTTTGCAGCCATGTTTCACAATCCTTAAATAGGTAAGAGTTAAGAGAAAGATGTCCCCAGGGGACTATTACTCTTCGACGATCGCCAGGATGTCGGTCTCGGACAGGATCAGGACTTCCTGACCATCCAGCTTCTCGGTCTTGGTGCTGTAACCTTCGTTGAAGATCACCTTGTCACCGACCTTGACCGCTAACGGCTTGACGTCACCATTGTCCAGGATACGACCCGTACCGACCGCCAGAACCTCACCTCGGGTGGACTTCTGGGCTGCAGAGCCCGTCAGGACGATGCCGCCGGCAGATTTGGCTTCGACTTCAGTACGCTTGATGATGACGCGGTCATGTAATGGACGGATTTTCATCGATAACTCTCCTAATGAGTGTTGTTACCTTAACAACGGCCATCTATGGCCGAATTCGATATTCACTGACGCCTCCCGATCTGGGGTCACTTTTCCCAGCTTCAAGGGGCATCGCCAAATTTTTTTTACCCTGGAGCTTACTCCTGGTCCTTGCGCTCAAACTCACCCTCTATGGTGGTGCCCCCACGCGCGTTGCGATCCGACGGCGCAGCGCGCTGATCGGGTTCGACTCGCTCAAACGGTGGCGGCGTTGCCGAGCGCGGGGAGCGCCCGGCGCTGAGATTAGAAAACAGGCGGACACCCCGGCTCAACACCCAGGCCGTCAACGCTTTGCGCACCAGAGGTTGCAACAGCACCAGGGCCAGCAAATCGCTGATGAAACCCGGGAAGATGAACAGGAAACCGGCAACCGGTAACCAGATGCCCTGCAGCAGCTCGGTCGGCGACACCTCTCCGGCTTGCAGACGCGGTTGCAGCTTCAGCAGCGCCATGATGCCCTGCGAACGCACCAGCTGGGCACCGAGCACCGCGGCCACCACCATCAGCACCAGTGTCGTCACGGCACCGATGGCCGCACCGACCTTGATCAGCACCCAGATTTCGACAAAAAACAGCCCCAGCAGGCCGAGCAGCATTTTACCCATGGTCACCTCATCGCGAGTGCGGGTAACGGGCCCGCCAGTGTCATCAAAATGGGGGCGAATTCGATTATTTCAAGGGATCAGGCGTTTTTTAATCCGCTCGGCAGCCAGAACATTAATGATTCATACTGAATGCACGATTTCACGACAATATGATCGCCCTCGCAGGTGAGCTCATTGTCAGCGACTACACTGCTCTTAACCCCGTCCAGTAAGGAATGCGGACAACGGAACGTCATTTCAGGTCGGGGCTGTCGTCGAGGTGTCCCATGCATGAGTCTGACGTCCTAACCCCCATCGATAGCACCACGCTGCATGCGCTGCTCGATGCGCAACATTACCGCCTGGAGGAGGATCTGCTCGGTACCCTGCCGGTCCCCGCCGCTTGCTATTACGGTATCCATACGCTGCGCGCCCTCGAGAACTTTCACATCAGCGGACGTTGCATCAGCCAGATCCCGGCCCTGATTCGAGGCATGGTCGTGACCAAGAAAGCGGCGGCCCTGGCCAACGGTGAGCTGGGCACCTTGCCCGCCGAAATTGCCGCCAGCATAGTCCGCGCCTGCGACACCTTGCTGGAGACCGGCCTGGGGCTGGATCAATTTCCAGTCGATTTGTTCCAGGGCGGGGCCGGCACCTCGGTCAATATGAATACCAATGAAGTCCTGGCCAATATAGCGCTCGAACAGCTGGGGCACGTCAAAGGCGAGTACCAGTACCTGCACCCGAATGATCATGTTAATAAATGCCAATCCACCAACGACGCCTACCCGACCGGGCTGCGCGTCGCGCTGTATGACACCACCAGCCAGTTGTTGCCGGTGCTGCAGCAACTGATCGACGCGCTGGATGACAAGGCACACCAGTTCGACAACATCCTGAAGATGGGACGGACCCAGTTGCAGGATGCGGTGCCGATGACGCTGGGCCAGGAGTTTCATGCCTTTGCCGTCACGCTGCGCGAGGAGATCAAAAGCATTCGCCGCGCCCAGGCCCTGCTGCTGGAGGTTAACCTCGGCGCCACCGCCATCGGTACCGGCCTCAATACCCCGCCGGAATACTCGGCGCTGGCCATCGATCACCTGGCACGCCTCACCGGCCACCCCTTTGTGGCCGCCGAAGATTTGATTGAGGCAACCTCGGACTGCGGAGCCTACGTGATGTTGCATGGCGCCTTGAAACGGCTGGCGGTCAAGTTGTCGAAAATCTGCAACGACCTGCGCCTGCTCAGTTCGGGGCCAAGGGCCGGGCTTAACGAAATCAACCTGCCGCAGCGCCAGGCCGGCTCCTCCATCATGCCCGCCAAGGTCAACCCCGTGATCCCGGAAGTGGTCAACCAAGTCTGCTTCAAGGTGGTCGGCAATGATGTCACCATCACGCTGGCGGCAGAAGCCGGCCAGTTGCAACTCAATGTCATGGAGCCGGTGATCGCCGAGAGCCTGTTCGAGAGCTTGCAGTTGCTGCAACAAGCCTGTCGCACACTGGACGAAAAGTGCGTGCGCGACATCAGCGCCAATCCGGCGGTGTGTGAGGCGTATGTCTTTGCCTCGATCGGCATAGTGACACTGCTCGATCCGTTTATCGGTCATCAGGCCGGGGATCGGATCGGTAAAATCTGTGCCGCGACCGGGCGCAGTGTGCGTGATGTGGTCCTGGAGCTGGGGCTGATGAGCGCCGAGCAGCTCGATGAAGTCTTCTCCGTCGAGAACATGAAACACCCGGCCTACAAGGCGCGCCGCTTTCGCACCGAATGAGCCGGAGCAGAAGTGTGCAGGCAGGATTGCGCAACTGCCGTGATTTTGTCATCCGCCTTGGCTATAGTGGCTTCCCAGTGTTCCTCACTGGAGATCCGCTATGCACGATGCAATCCTGGTGCTCTGCACCAGCCCGAATGAGGGTGTCGCCACGCTGCTGGCCCGTCAGCTGATCGAAAATCGCCTGGCCGCCTGCGTCAATCTGATACCGGACACCCGCTCGATTTACCTGTGGCAAGGTAAAGTCGAGGAGAGTCAGGAGTGCCAGATGACGATCAAGACTCGCGCCAGTCTGTTCGCTCCGCTGCGCCGTTTTATTCGCCAGCATCATCCGTACGAGATCCCCGAAATCATTGCCCTGCCGGTCGCCGATATCGACGACGACTATCTGGCATGGCTACAAGAGGTAACTGATGTTTCTGAGGTTATTTAACTCGGGGGCGCTGCGGCAGTTCGTCAGCGCCCTGCTGTTCGGCATCTTGAGTCCGTGGGCAATCACAGCCTTCGCCCAGACCGCTCCCTCTGCCGACGACCTGCTCAATCAACTGGGCGTCGCCCAACCGGCCGCCACGCCCCGTTTCCTGCCTGCGGAACAAGCCTTTGCCGTGCAGCTGCAGGCCTATCCGGATCACGTCACCGTCACAATCGACATCGCCCCCGGCTACTATCTGTACCGCGACAAACTCAGCTGGCGCCTGCAATCCGGCGCCGCACCACAGGTCACCCTCCCCGCGGGCCAAGCGCATGCCGATGAGTTTTTTGGTACCACCGAGGTCTACACCGAGGTGCTGCAATTCGATATCCCGCTGCCGGTCCGGCAGGGTTCAGACCAGCTGACGCTGCATTATCAGGGTTGCACCACCGGCATGTGTTACCCGCCACGGCAGGTCCGCATCTCGTTGCAGGCCAGCCAGGAGAGCGAGACCAGCGGTGCGCCCGCCCGCCCCGCCGCCCAAGACGTGGGACAGGCCACATCCCCAGTGGCCGCGGACAGCGCTGCGATGCCTGAGGCGGCAGAGGATACCCCCCTCACGTCGACAAGCGGCACCGCACCGATGACCGCCCAGGCGGCACAGGGCGGTTGGCGCAGTGCGCTGTTATTTTTGCTGCTTGGCATCGGGCTGGCATTTACCCCCTGCGTACTGCCGATGTACCCCATCCTCAGTGCCATCATTCTCGGCCGTGGCGGGCTCAGCGGCCGGCGGGCGTTCACGTTGTCGCTGGCCTATGTGCAAGGCATGGCCCTGACCTATACGCTGTTTGGCCTCGCCGTTGCCTCGGTGGGCGCATCACTGCAGATCTGGCTACAACAGCCGCCGGTCCTGCTGGCCTTCAGTCTGTTATTCCTGCTGTTGGCGCTACCGATGTTCGGGCTGTTTGAACTGCAACTGCCTGCCAGCCTGCAAACCCGCTTGCAGCAGCTGGCTGGCCGCCAACAGGGCGGCTCCCTGCCTGGCGTATTGGTGATGGGAGCCCTGTCCGCCCTGGTCTGCTCGCCCTGCACCACGGCCCCGCTCTCCGGCGCCCTGCTCTATGTCGCCCAGGGGGGAGACTGGCGCCAGGGGGCCCTGCTGCTCTATCTGCTGGCATTCGGCATGGGGCTGCCACTGCTGCTGCTCGGCACCTTGGGCAACCGCTGGTTGCCGCGCAGTGGCATGTGGATGGTCCGCGTACGCCAGGTGTTTGGTTTTGTCTTGCTGGCCGCACCGCTGTTGCTGCTGTCGCGGCTGATGCCGGCGTGGTTGCCGCCGTTGATGTGGAGCCTGTGGCTGCTGGCGCTGTTGCTGTTCGTCGCCCTGCGTTGCCTGCCTGGCGGACAGTGGCGGCTGGCCGGGTTGGCTCTGGGTCCACTGCTGGCGTTGCTGCTCGGGTGGCAGCTGTGGCCGAGCCCGGTTGAGCGGCTGCCGTTTGAGACGGTTCAGGACTGGCCACAGCTGCAGCAGCGGCTCGCTCAAGCCCAACGTCAGGGGCAACCGGTGATGGTCGATCTCTATGCCGACTGGTGCAGCGCCTGCCATCAGTTTGAGCGGGAAACCTTCAGCGATCCGCGCGTACACCAGTCCCTGTCCGGCTATCTGTTACTGCGCGCCGATGTCTCGGCACCGGGCGATGCGCAAACCACCCTGTTGCGTCAGTTGCAGGTGCCAGGCTTGCCAGCGATCCTGTTCTATGACGACGGCGAAGCCCAAGGACGGATTGATGGCTTCCTGAATGCCGAGGCCTTTCTGGATGCGTTGCCAAGTTGCGAGCAACGCCAGTCCTGCTAGCTCGCTGCGCGATCCGGCCATCGCCAGACCGGCCACGGCATACCGCGGTGGCCGGTCCCGGTTGCTCAACCGCCGGAGCCCAGCAACTGCTGCCACAAGGCGGCAACCCAGCCACGCTCTGTCTGCAGCTCGCAGTCGGCCACAATCCGGCTGCGACCGGACAGGGTGCAGCGGTGAGCCAGATCGCGGATCGCCAGATAGGCGGCCTTCAATTGCCGGGCCTGTTCCGCGGTCAGCAGCGCGCAGTCGACACAGGCCTCGAAGATCCGCACGTTATCGCTCCAGCGCGTCATGTTCTGTGGCTCGGCATGGGCGTGTGCCAGCACCAGATACTGGGCGATGAACTCGATGTCAGTCATGCCACCGACCCCCTGTTTGAGATCGTATTCGCCCTCACCGCCCCGCAGCAGATGGCTGCGCATCTTGTCCCGCATCTCCACCACCTGCTGACGTAATGTCGATGCCTCACGCCGGCTTGCCAGCACCTCGGCGCGAATGCGCGTGAACTCGGCCACCAGCGACGGCTCGCCGACCACGGCCCGGGCCCGCACCAATGCCTGATGCTCCCAGGTCCACGCCTCATGGTGCAGATAGTGCTCATAGGCATGCAGCGACGAAACCAGCAGACCGGCGTCGCCGGAGGGGCGCAAACGCATATCCACTTCGTATAAAATTCCGGACGGAGTCCGGGTGCTGAACAGGTGCAGAATGCGCTGGGCCAGCCGGACATAGAATTGGCGCACATCAATTGGTTTGTCACCGTCGGTGACGCCGGACGGATCGCCACCGTGCAGGAACACCAGATCCAGATCCGAACCATAACCCAGTTCGATGCCACCCAGTTTGCCGTAGGCCACGACGCAGAAGCCGCGCTCGCCACTGAGAACCGTATGCGGAGGCACCCCATATCGCTCGGTCACTTGAGTCCAGGCCTGGGACACCACCTCGTCGAGAATGGCCTCTGCCAGCCACGTCAGGTGGTCGCTGACTTTCATCAACGGCAGGGCGCCGGCGATATCGGCGGCACTGATGCGCAACAGCTGGATCTGCTTGAACTGACGCAGCGCCTCCATCTGCTGCTCGACATCCTCTTCCGGTACCCGCATCAGATACTGCCGCAGCTCGTCGCGGTACTGCTCCAGTGGCGTAGGGTGATACAGGTGCTGCGGATCCAGCAGTTCGTCGAGCAGGATGGGATAGCGGGCCAACTGCCGCGCCACCACATCGCTGGCGGCACACAAGCGCAACAGTTGATTGAGTACACCCTGGTTCTCCACCATCAACTGCAAGTAGGCCGAACGCGTGATGATCTGCAGCAGCAGCCCCTGAATCCGCTCCAGCAGCACAGCCGGTGCCGGTTGCTGACAGATCAGCATCAACAGGCGCGGCATCAGCCGATTCAGCGCCTCGCGCCCCTGCGGGCCGATGGCCCGTCGCTGGCACTCACTGCGAAACCGCACCCACAAGCTGCTCATCGTCTCCGGTTCGCCGGCACAGACGGGGGCCAGCAACGGCGCGACCTCCGGCTCAGACAGGGGGGTCAACCACAGGTCTTCCCACAACTGCGGCACATCATCCTGCTCGCGCTCATCATCGCCGACCACAGCGACGAATTCAGTGCGCACGCGGGCCATGACTGCACCGAGCTGCTGGTAGAACGTCTCCCAGTCCGTGAATCCCAGCGCCGTCACCAAACGGCAACGGTCACGCTCCGAGTCCGGAAGCGTCTGCGTCTGTTGATCCGCAAACTCCTGCAACAGGTTCTCCACCCGGCGCAGGAAACGGTAATCGGCCAGCAAGGAGCGGGTCGTGGACGCAGGCAGCGCCCCACTGCGTCCCAGCTCGGTCAACACCTCGGGCAGATGCCGGATCTGCAGGCTGCGCTCGCGCCCACCGCGGATCAGCTGGTAAGCCTGAGCGATGAACTCCACCTCGCGAATACCACCGGCACCGAGTTTGATATTGTCCTTCAGCCCCTTGCGCCGCACCTCGGCTTCGATCATCGCTTTCATCTTGCGCAGTGCGTCGATGGCACCAAAATCGATATAGCGCCGATAGATAAAGGGGCGCAGCAGTTGTTGCAGGCTCTCGCCAGCCGGAGTCATGGGCCCGATCACACGCGCCTTGACCATGGCGTAGCGCTCCCAGCTGCGGCCATGATGCTGGTAGTAATCCTCCATCGCCGCAAAGCTGATCGCCAGGGGGCCGGCGTCGCCGAAGGGGCGCAGCCGCATGTCGACACGAAAGACCTGCCCCTCCTTGGTCATTTGGTGCAGCACGTTGATCAGCTGTTGCCCCAGGCGGATAAAGAAGGTCTGATTCTCCAGCGCCCGCCGCCCGCCGCGGGTCTGGCCGTTATCGGGATAGCAGAAGATAAGGTCAATGTCCGATGAGAAATTGAGTTCTCCCCCGCCCAGTTTGCCCATGCCGAGGATCACCAGCTCCTGCGGGGTATCCTCCTCATCATACGGGGTCCCCCACTCCTTGCAGGCCCGCGCGTACAACCAGTCACGCGCCTGGCTAATCAGGGTATCCGCCAGGCGGGTCAGGTGAATGAAACTCTCCTCGACCTCGGCATAGCCCAGTAGCTCACGCCAGGCAATCACCAGCATGGCTCGGCGGCGAAATAGCCGTAGCTGACGCTTGAGGCCCTCCTCATCGCTTACGGTATGCAGCAGAGCGGCCAGCTCAGAGCCATAAGACGGATGACGACAAGCCTGCTGCAGCTCACCGCTGGCCAGCAGTTGCAACAGCAGGTCAGGAAACTGAATCGCAGACTCGGCAATAAAATCGGACAGTGCAAACACGCGTTGCACTTCCGCAACATGGGGCTGGATCTGGGCCTGCTGACTCGCATCCAGCACCGCGAGGAAACGCTGCCATTGACGCTCGGCGAGGGCCAGCAGCAGAGGGGGAAGTTCGTGCATCGACAAAGACTCCTTGGCTCAGGCGGCAGCAACCGTCCGCCCGAGCATCAATCTAGCACCTTGATTTGCCGCCGGCAGCGACAGGAACAGAAAAGCGTTGCCCAGCCCTCAGACTGCGCCGGGCTCGCTATCTGCGAGGCGTTCACCATTGCGCCAATACGGCACCATGTCCAGCGCCTGCAGACGCCCTTGATCCAGCTCGATTAATCGTGGGGCAATCCGCTCGGTCAGCCACTCACCGAGCTCGAGTCGGGCCGAGGTCGGCAGCGTGGAAGCCAGCGCATCCAGCACGGCAAAATGCTCCAGCTCCTCCATCCGCCGCAACAGGTTCAACCAGGGCAGACGAAAACCCTGCTGCTCGTCAACATCAAACAACGCCGCAAAACTCACCCCCGCCAACAGGTTGCGCCTGAGCTTGCCGACCAGCATCAGATAGCTGTCCTCATCCAGGTGTGGCTCCTGCATCTCAGGCGCGTGTAGCTCCTGCCAGCTCTCCTCCAGCACCTGGCAGGCAAAGACCGCCAGCGGCTGCTGGCCAAGCGAGAGCACTTGCTGCTGTACCTGCCATAGCCAGGCACTGATTTCCAGCAACAAGGCGGTATAGCGCGAGGAGAGGCACAACGTCTGCATATCCGCCAACGAGGGCAATGCCTGCTGACGCGCCTGCAAGGCTGCCAGTACCGCATCATGCCCCTGCAGGCTGCGCAGGTAGTGACCCCGTTCTGAGGCCAAGCGCTCCAGCGCCTGCGCCTCATCGAGCCAGCCCAGCGATTGTTCCAGCCAGCCGAGCTCATCCTGCCAGGTGCGGGGAGCCAGCTCGACCAGGAGATCGGCAAAGAACTGCTGGGTTTGCTGTAACAGCGCCACGCCATTGCGCACCTGGGTCAACGCCGCCAGTGACGGGGTTTCCAGCAGCAACTGTTCATGGTACTGCCACTGCTCCAGAGCAAAGCCGAATACCGCCAGCAGTGCCGATCCGACGGTCATGTCGGCAGTGACGGGTACAAAGCCCATGCGCCGCACCTCCGGCTCCGGCGTCAATCCTGCCAGCCGGTAACCGCGCTGGGCCTTGGATTGACTCCCCAGACGCAGCCCGCCCAGCGACAGCAGCGATCGAGCCAGCGCAAACAGTGTCGACGGATCGCCGCTGACCACCTCCAGCTCCAGTTCATTCAGCGGCGCTTGCCGGCCATTGGCCTCGATCACGCCCCGATCGTAGGCCAGCTCGATTTCGGTACCGGCGCTCGGGCTGATGCGCCAGGCCTGGCGGCGAAAATCGGTCCGAAACTGCGGCCGCAGAGCAGCTTGCAGCTGTGTCAGATCGGTGCCAGCAGGCCAGAGGCTGGCCGGAAAGGCCGCGAGTTCAGGCCACTCACCGTTCACGGCCGTGGTGTATTCCGGGCGTTGATGCAAGCCGGCCACCGCCTGACCACCACACTTGATGGTCTGCTCGCGCTGACCGTTCTGACTGCGAATGCGCAAGCCGCAACGCCAACTACGTAACAATCGGTCATCGGTGTCGTAATAAATATTCCCCAACTGGCAATCGCTGGCAGAAAGGATCGCCTGATGCGCGATCCACTCCATCAGGTCTGATTGCAGATCGCGACTGACAAAAAACTTCAATTCTACTTCTGTGGTCATCGGAGGATCCGTCTAAAAGCCGAATGGCAGGACGAAACTGAACGGCAGTTAAACGCATATAATGACGAGAGGGTATAGCGGTATTCACCCTTGACCTCATCGGCTATCCTGCGCGCCGCCGCAAGTCGAATGAATAATAATTCACCAACATGGGTGCATGAGATGCCAGTTAATACCATATTGGGACTGTTTGCCAAGTCTCCGCTGAAACCGATGCAGCAGCATATGAACAAGGTGCATGAGTGCTCCGGCTATTTGCTGCCTTTTTTTGATGCCATTCTGGCCCGCGACTGGGTAGCCGCCAGCGAGTTACAGCAGCGTATCGATCACCTGGAGCGCGAGGCTGATCAGCTCAAACGCGGTATCCGCCTCCGTTTGCCCCATGGTCTGTTAATGCCTTTGGCCCGCACGGATTTGCTCGAGTTGCTGACCCAACAAGACAAGATTGCCAATCGCGCCAAGGACATCGCCGGCCTGATGCTCGGCCGGCAGCTTGGCTTTCCTGCCGAATTGGGCCCGGAGTTGCGCACCTACCTGCAGCGTTGCCAGGACGCGACCGCGCTGGCAACCAAGGCGATCAACGAACTGGATGATCTGCTGGAAACCGGCTTCCGCGGTCGCGAAATCGAGCTGGTCGAGCAGATGGTGCACCAGCTGGACGAGATCGAGGACGACACCGATCGCCTGCAGATCCGGCTGCGTCAAAAACTCTACACGCTGGAGTCCAGCCTCAACCCTGTTGATGTGATGTTCCTGTACAAGGTATTGGAAAACATCGGCGATCTGGCCGATCAGGCCGATCGTGTCGGCGCCCGCCTTGAGCTGATGCTCGCCCGCCGCTAACCGAAGAGAGCCCACAGATGGACATGATTGCTAACTATGGCACCACGCTGGTGCTGATTGCCGCTGCGTTCGGCTTCCTGATGGCCTGGGGGATCGGTGCCAATGACGTCGCCAATGCGATGGGCACCTCGGTCGGAACCCGCTCCCTGACCATACGCCAGGCGATCATCATCGCCATGATCTTCGAGTTTGCCGGTGCCTATCTGGCTGGCGGCGAGGTGACCTCGACCATCAAGGACGGCATCATAGATACAGTGGCGTTCGCCGGCCATCCGGAATGGTTGATCCTGGGCATGATTTCGGCACTGCTGGCCGCCGGAATCTGGCTGGTCCTCGCCTCCCATTACGGCTGGCCCGTCTCCACCACCCACTCCATCATAGGCGCCATCGTCGGTTTTGCCGTCGTCAGCGTCGGCGCCGAGGCCGTGCAATGGGGCAAGTTCGGCGGTATCGTCGGCTCCTGGATCATCACCCCTGCCATCTCCGGCCTGCTGGCCTATGGCCTGTTTATCAGTGTGCAGAAGTGGATTTTCAACACCCAGGATCCGCTGCAGAGCGCGCGGCGTGTCGGCCCGTTCTACATCTTCCTGACCGCGCTGGTGATCGCCATCGTCACGCTGCAAAAAGGACTCAAGCACGTAGGACTGCACCTGAGCACAGCGGAAGGCTTGTTGCTCTCGCTGGTGATATCGCTGCTGATCGGGACGCTCGGCTGGGTCATCATCCAGCGCCTGCGCTTCAACCCGGAGGCCGACCTGCAGATGCATTACACCAATGTCGAGAAGGTGTTCGCCATCTTGATGATCGTCACTGCCTGTGCCATGGCATTTGCCCATGGCTCGAACGACGTAGCCAACGCCATCGGTCCGTTGTCGGCCGTGGTCTCCACCGTCAGCCAGGCCGGCGCCGTTGCCGCCAAAAGCCACATCGACTGGTGGGTACTGCCGTTGGGGGCTGTCGGCATCGTCCTGGGTCTGGCCATCATGGGGCACAAGGTGATGGCCACCGTCGGTAGCGGTATCACCCAGCTGACACCGAGCCGTGGATTTGCCGCCCAACTGGCGACCGCTAGCACTGTGGTGATCGCCTCTGGTACCGGCTTGCCGATCTCCACAACCCAGACCCTGGTGGGAGCCATCATGGGAGTGGGCCTGGCCCGCGGCATCGCCGCGATCAACCTCGGCGTGGTACGCAACATCGTGGTCTCCTGGGTCATCACACTGCCTGCCGGTGCCGCGCTGGCGATTGGCATTTTCTATCTGTTGCGCTGGATGTTCCTGTAAATCCGTCACATCCGTCATATGTTGCGCCCGGGTGAGGTTGTCCTTCCCCGGGCGCCTGTTTATGCTGGAGCCTTCCCCTACTGATGGAAGTACTGAACGTGAAACGTCCTCTGCTGTTACTGGCTCTGTTGCCGCTCCTCTCGCAAGCCGCTGATTTGACAACACCGCCGGCCGCACCTGAGACGGCGCCGGCACAGTCCCATGCCACCCGGTATGTCTCCGATAATCTCTACACCTTTCTGCACGGCGGACCGGGCAAGCAGTACCGCATCCTAGGCAGCATCAAGGCTGGTGACGCGGTACAGTTTTTGGCACTCAGTGACGATGGTAAATACAGCCAAATCATCGATCCCAAGGGGCGCACTGCCTGGATCGCCAGTGAATCGCTACAAAGCGGCGAGAGTTTCAAGATACTGGCGCCCAAACTGCAACAGAGACTGGACGCCTTACAGCACACCCTGGACAACCTCGATACCGAGCAGGCGCGCCAGATCAAGGAGCAAGTTGCCGAACTCAACCAGCTCAAACAACAAAATCAGCAGCAGGCCGAGCAACTCCAGACCCAGAGCGCCAAGTTAAGTCAATTACACGCAGAGAATCAGACGCTGAAATCCCGGCTCGATACCCGCGAACAGGATGCTCAGTATCGTTGGTGGCGCGAAGGCGCAATCATTGCCGGTGTCGGTTTGCTGCTGGGGTTGCTGCTGCCATGGCTACCGCGACCACAGCGTCGTCGCAAGGATCGCTGGATGAATTGAGTCACCAGACGCTGACGCGCGTATCCTGAGGACTTATGCGCCTCGACAGCCGACCGCCAAAACAGTGCCGCTCCATGAATCGACAGGGCGGCACTGTGCGTTGCATGGCATCGAAAGAGACGGTTAAGTCAGGTGACAGAAACAGTTAAGGCGCCAGTGGCGCCTTAACATATCGAGCGAACCCAATCTGGGCCCCGATGTGCACAACCGGCATGGCGGTTATTGCACGCCACTCCAGTCTGTGAGCGACGCCAGGCTGAAGCTCTGCCCCCCAACCCGGAAGATGCTGTAATCAGCCTGGATCTGCAACAGCCTGACCCCGGGAGCCACCTCTTCACCTTCACGGTAATCGTGACCGTTCAGGGTGATGATGCGATTCGCCGCCGTCGACGAGTAGACGTGGGAGCTATAACGCAACGGTGGCACCTGACGGGCAACGGCTGTCGGCAGATCGGCCAGCGGCGTAGCCGCTGGCGGGGCAGCGTCCGGCAACGGTTGCACCTCCTCGGCACCAGGTGCTGTCTCCACGGCCTGGCGGAAACGTTGCGCCAGCGCAGGCGAGATGCCATTCATATCGACACCGTTTAGCGGATCCGGTTCAGCCTGGACAGTCTGTGGCGTCGGCATCACAGTCGTGATCTCGGGCTCAGCCGGTGCCGGGAACGGTATCGTCGTAAATTCCTGCTGCTGTTGCGCGACCTGGTACGGCAACGGCGTCACTTTGCGGATTTCGATGCGCTCTTCGCGCGGTTTGTTATTCCACCAGTGCCAACCATAATTGGCACCAGCCCCCAGCACCACACACAGCGGCATGCCGATCACCCAGGCCAGCAAGGGCCCCAGCCATCGACGCTCACGTTCGACGCCGAGCCCCAGGCTGGCTTCAAAGGCTGAACTGGGTCTTTCATGTTGACGTTTGGCAGAAAGCAGGATCGACATCAGCTGGCACTCCTCTCGACGGCGGTCTCATCTTCATCCTGGACGGCCACTTCGGCCGGGCGATCGAGACGGGGCATAGGCTCGCGGCTGCGGGCATTGAGGCGAATCAAGGTCTGGGTACCCGCCACACCGTCCGGCTTGAGCCCCTCCGCCTGCTGAAAGCGCTTGAGCTTGTCGGCCAACTGGCTGTCAAACTTGCTGATCTTGCGCGGCCGCTCCTTGAACGCACGACTGAGGGCGTTTTCCAGCCACTGCACATCGGCCTTGCCGCTACGCGGTGTAATGCTGCGGCTACCACTCTTGGGCAAACGCCACAACAGGGTATATTCATCTCCCCACGCCTGCTCCAGCCAGGCGCGGGTCACGGTCCAGGTCTCGCCATCGATCAGCAGGTCGGCACTCTTGTCGTCCAGACGCAGCAAGTCGGCATAAAACTCGCTGGCATTCTCGTCAAATAGTCGCACTACCGCCGGATGATCGAGCGCCTGCAGCTCCTCAAGCTTGCCCGTTCCCTGCTGGCAGAGCAGGCCCACCCGGCTGGCATTATCACAGTTGGCCTCATCCAGCGACGGTTCGAACCCCCAGATGCGGAACAGCGTCAACATCGCCTCGTCCTGGTAACTGGCCTGCGCCAGCGCTGTCTCGAAGCGTTTCATGACCTTGGCATCCGGCGGCAGGGTCACCGGTACTTCGATGCGCGTGATCTTGGGGCTCGGGAACCACCCCCAGTGCTGCCAGCCAAACCAGCCGGCGACCAGCATCAGCAATCCGCAGAAGGTATATGCCAACATGCCCCAACCGCTGGTGCCGCGATCTTCCACGCCCAGCGCATCATAGGCGGCTTTCACCACCAGCTTGTCATCGATGCGATGGGCATTCGCCGCAAAGGCCCCCAACAAGGCACGCTCGGCAATCAGATTGATCAAACGAGGGATCCCGCCGCTCAGACGGTGCAGGGCCCGAATGGCCGCCGCCGTGAAGATGGGTTGCACACAGCCCGCCACCTGCAAGCGGAAGCGCACATAGGCATCCACATCCTCCCGCGACAACGGCAGCAAGTGATAACGTGCCGTGATACGCTGTGCCAGCTGGCGCAGCAAAGGCTGACGCAACAAGGCCTGCAACTCGGGCTGACCAATCAACACCACCTGCAATAACTTGGCATCATCCGTTTCCAGGTTGGTCAGCAGTCGCAACTGCTCCAGCACCTCGGCACTAAGATGCTGCGCCTCGTCTATCAACAGCAACGAACGCCGTCCAGATGCGTGGTTGGCGATCAGGTAGGCACGCAGGGCATCGCCAAGTTCCTTGAGACCGGCCTGCGCCGGGTAGCTGACACCAAACTCGTCACAGGTGGCCGCCAGCAGTTCGCGTTCGGTCAGCGTCGGATTGAGCACCAGCGCCAGGTCGGTGTTTTCCGGTAACTGCTGACGCAGGCTGCGCGATACCGTGGTCTTGCCGGTACCCACCTCGCCAGTCAGCAACACAAAGCCCCCGCCCTCGCGCAGACCATAATTCAGGTGCGTCAACGCCTCGGTGTGGCGTTCACTCATATAGAGGTATTTAGGGTTCGGCGAGATCGAGAACGGACTCTCGGTCAGGCCGAAAAACGCTTTGTACATGCTGACTCTCCCGGCTCTGCGTCCGACGCAGGACACGGCACTGTGCTCATCGGATGGCATAACAGGCGGCAGGTTAAAGCCAGCGTACATTGATGTCAAAGCGGATATACTGTCGGCAACGTGCCAATGCGCTCTGGTCGAAACTTCGGCAGAGCGTTGATAACAGCGATTCGGAGGCGTGGGTGCAGATCTATCTGGTAGGAGGGGCGGTGCGCGATCGTTTGCTGGGGCTACCAGTACATGAGCGCGACTATGTCGTGGTCGGCGCGACTGCCGAGATGCTGCTGGCTCAAGGCTTTGAGCCGGTCGGCCGGGATTTCCCGGTGTTTTTGCATCCACACACCAAGGAGGAGTACGCCCTCGCCCGCCTCGAACGCAAGCAGGGCCACGGCTACACCGGGTTTGCCTGCCACGCGGCGCCGGAAGTCACGCTGGAAGAGGATTTGCTGCGACGCGATCTGACGATCAACGCGATTGCCGAAGCCGCTGACGGCACGCTGCACGACCCCTACGGTGGCGTGAAGGATCTGCACGCCCGCTGCTTGCGTCATGTCTCCCCGGCGTTCCGCGAGGACCCACTGCGGGTGCTGCGCCTGGCGCGGTTTGCAGCCCGTTTTCATCACCTCGGTTTTTCGATCGCCGACGAGACCCGGCAACTGCTGCGTGAAATGAGCCACAGTGGCGAGCTTGAACATCTGACCGCGGAGCGGGTATGGAAAGAGCTGGAAAAGGTGTTAAGCGGTGCTAACCCGCAGGTCTTTTTTCAAGTGCTGCGGGAGTGCGGAGCCCTTGCCGTGCTGTTCCCCGAGCTGGATCGGCTGTTTGGCGTTCCGGCACGACCACAGTGGCACCCGGAGATCGACACCGGCATCCACGCCCTGATGGCCATCGAGCAGGCAGCGCTGCGTTCCGATGAACTGGCAGTGCGCTTTGCCACCCTGTGCCATGACTTTGGCAAAGCCCTGACGCCAGCGGAGATACTGCCCAGTCACCACGGTCACGGTGAACGAGGCCTAGTACCGATCCAGGCCTTCTGTGAGCGCTACCGCGTACCGAACGAGCTGCGAGAGCTGGCACTGCTGGTCAGCGAACTGCACTGTCTGGTGCACATCGCCCCCGAGTTGCGCACCGTGACGCTGCTGCGGCTGTTTGATCGCGTCGATGCCTGGCGTCGACCTCACCGGCTGCGTCATCTGCTCGACTGCTGTCGTGCCGACTTCCACGGCCGCCTCGGTTTTGCCGACAAAGCCTATCCTGAACCGGACTATGTCGCCGAAGCCTTTGCCGCTGCGCAAGCCGTGCCGGTACAACCGATCATCGAAGCCGGTTACCGTGGCGAAGCCATCCGCCAACAGCTGGCGCGCGCGCGGCAAAAAGCTATCCGTGAGGTCCGCTGCCGTTGGCTGGAACGCTGAGTCGCCTCTGTGTTCGTCCCTCAACGAGGCGAAGCCACGCGCATCCCCCGGCTCGATCCGCGCACCTGGTGCCTTGCTCCGCTCCCGCGGAGCACCGAAATAAGCAGGGGCGGCATCTGGTATAGTCCGCCCCGCAAGAACAGAGTTCATGGATCCGTGATGGTCCGATTCCTCACCCGGCCGAACAGGCCAACCACAGACACAGAAATATGCCCAGCGCCAAACGATAAAGCACAAAGGGCCACAAGCCGATACGCGCCAAGGCGCGCAGAAACAGGTGGATCACCAGCAGGGCGCTGCAAAACGAGACCAGCACACCGATCATCAGCGGCCGCCAGGCTAACGGCTCGGCCTGGTTCCACACGCCGAGTGCCTGGTACCCCCCCGCCAGCAGAATCACCGGAATGGACAACAAAAATGAGAATCGTGCGGCGGCCTGTGGCTGCAGCCCCAGCGCCAGGGCCATCGTCAAGGTGATCCCCGAGCGCGAAGTGCCTGGAATCAACGCCAGCGCCTGAGCCAGGCCAATCCACAATGCCTGACGCCATGTCAGCGCCGACAGAGGTTGCTGTTTGCGCCCATACCGGTCCGCGATCCCCATCAGCACCCCAAACAACAGCGTGGTCACGGCAATCACCCAGGTCGAACGCAGTGCGGAGGCAATCAGCTCGCTGGCCACCCCTCCGAGGACGAGCGCCGGCAGGGTCGCCAGCAAGATAGCCCCCAGCAGTCGAGCCTCCGGGCGAACCTCACCACCGCGCAGCGCAGTGGTGCCGGCCGTCAGCATCTGTTGCAGGTCATGGCGAAAATAACTGATGACCGCCACCAGGGTGCCGACGTGCACAGCCACATCGAAGGCCAGTCCCTGATCCGGCCAGCCGAACAACTGCGCCGGCAAAATCAGGTGGGCCGAACTGGAGATCGGCAAAAACTCCGTCAGCCCCTGCAGCAGCGCCAGGATCAGCGCTTGCCAATCAGACATAGACCCGTTCCTGCGACCAAGGGAAATCCACCTGGCGCAGCGGCTGCTGAGCCGCATCAAAACGATGCCATAACTCGGCCAACGTCAACCCAGCCACCGGGTGACGATACGCTGGCGAGAGTTCGGCAAACGGCCGCAGCACAAACGCGTTGGTCAGCACCTCTTCGCGTGGCAGCACCAGTGGGTCGCGCAAACACAGGGCATCATAGGCCAACAGGTCCAAATCCAAGGTGCGCGACGAGAATTTGCGGGCATCTGCTGGTCGGCCATGGCGAAACTCGATGGCGCGCAACGTCTGGCAGACCTGAGCCACAGACTGTGCGGTCTGCGCCTCCGCCACCAGGTTATAAAACGGATCCCCATCAAAGCCGACGGCCGAACTCTCGTACACGGCAGAGCAGCGCAACGCGGAAAACGCCGCCGCCAACGAACGGCACCCAGCATTGATGTGTTCGTCGCGCTGAATGTTGCTGCCGATGCCGATATAGATGGTCGCCATCAGGCCTCCCGGATGATTTCAACACCGACACCGCCCCGCGCCGCCAGCACGGCATGGGGCTTGGTGACGCGCACCTTGACCCAGGGCAGCGAAAATTCCGCCAGGATCAGCGCAGCAACCCGTTCGGCAACCGTCTCCACCAACTCGATCGGCTCCGACTGCACCAGGGCGATGACGCTCTGCGAGACACGGGCGTAATCCAACGCCAGAGACAGATCATCTGTCGCAGCAGCAGGGCGATTATCGAACGCCATCTCCAGATCGAAGATCAGTTTCTGCTGGATCGTCTTCTCCCAGTCATAGGCGCCAATCGTGCACATCACCTCCAAACCGGAGACAAATACCTTGTCCATCGTCATCTCTCCGTCAAAATGCATCACAGGTCGGATACCTATTTTGCTCATTTGAGCCTATGATCCGGCCATATTAGCGGCGGATCTTACCGCACAGCCGCCCCAACACAACCCTGAGCCGACGGATGACTCCATTAGCCATCATCATGATCATGCTTGCCTATCTGGGCGGTTCTGTCTCCAGCGCCGTGCTGGTCTGCCGTCTGTATGGGCTGCCCGATCCCCGTGAACATGGCTCGCACAACCCCGGAACCACCAATGTACTGCGGCTTGGTGGACGCCTCGCCGCAGTCTGGGTGCTGCTGGCAGATATGCTCAAGGGAACGGTACCTGTGTATCTCTCCTGGTATCTTGGCATCAGCCCCTTCTTCCTTGGACTGATCGGCATCGCGGCCTGCCTGGGGCACATGTATCCCATCTTCTTCCACTTCCGCGGTGGCAAGGGGGTCGCCACTGCGCTCGGAGCCTTGATGCCGATCGGTCTGGACATGGGCGCCATGATGCTCGGCACCTGGCTGATCGTATTGTTCGCCTCTGGCTATTCATCGCTGGCGGCCCTAATCGCCGCCCTGCTGGCACCGCTGTATACCTACTGGCTGAAACCCGAGTTTACGCTGCCGGTCGCCATGCTATGCGCTCTTATCATCTACCGGCATCACGAAAATATACAGCGTCTGCTCAGCGGCCAGGAAAAGCGCATCTGGAACCGAAAAAAACAACGCCGCCCATGAGGGACGGCGTCGGCTGACGGCGGACTGTCTAGACGGGCGGCAACGACTCAAGACTCCAGCGTGGCTGGACCTGTATTGCCAAGCCAACGGTTTGCCCCGCTTTCAGTCGTTGCAACCCTGCATAAGCAATCATGGCGCCGTTATCGGTGCAATACTCGGGGCGCGGGTAAAACACCTCGCCCTTCAACTCCAGCATCAGGGTCTGCAGTTGCTCCCGCAGTTGCCGGTTGGCACTGACACCACCCGCAATGACCAGCCGCTTAAGCCCGGTCTGTTTCAACGCGCGCTTGCATTTGATGGCCAGCGTATCCACCACGGCGCACTGGAAGGCATGCGCGATATCAGCCCGGGTCTTTTCATCATGCCCTTCGCTGCGAATGGTGTTCGCGGCGAAGGTCTTCAAACCGGAGAAGCTAAAATCCAGCCCCGGACGGTCCGTCATCGGTCGCGGGAAGATAAAACGCCCCGGCGTGCCCTGCTCGGCCAGACGGGCCAGAGCCGCGCCACCGGGGTAATCCAGCCCCAACAGCTTGGCTGTCTTGTCAAACGCCTCACCGGCCGCATCATCGATCGATTCACCGAGGATCTGGTAACGACCAATGCCATCCACCTGAACCAGCAGGGTATGCCCCCCTGACACCAGCAGCGCAATAAACGGAAACGCCGGTACCCGCGCCTCGAGCATGGGAGCCAAAAGATGCCCCTCCATGTGATGCACGGCCACGGCGGGTTTATTCCAGGCCATTGCCAGACTGCGGCCAACGGTGGCCCCCACCAGCAAGGCGCCGACCAGACCGGGGCCTGCAGTATACGCGATGCCGTCGATCTGTTCCGGACCACAGCCCGCCTCAGCCAGTGCCGCTTGAATCAGCGGCAGCGTTTTGCGCACGTGGTCTCGGCTGGCTAGCTCGGGAACAACACCGCCATAATCAGCGTGTAGCTTGACCTGGCTATACAGTTGATGAGACAGGATGCCCAGCGCGTCATCATAGATGGCGATGCCGGTTTCATCACAGGAACTTTCAATACCTAGAACTCGCATGACGGGAAAAATCGGTGGCAAATCGAGGCCGGTATGTTACCCTTCGCCGGTTTTTTAAACCAGCCTATTCCGATAAGGGTTTACAGGCCCATGATGATCGGATTAGAATTTCGCACCATTTTTATTCGGACTGCCCGCACGCGGCCAGTCGCTCTTATATCTCTGAGGTGAGAGGCACATGCCAGTAATTAAAGTACGTGAAAACGAGCCGTTTGACGTTGCTCTGCGTCGCTTCAAGCGTTCTTGCGAAAAGGCCGGTATCCTGGCCGACGTTCGTAGCCGTGAGTTCTACGAAAAGCCGACCACTATTCGCAAGCGCGCCAAGGCTTCTGCAGTCAAGCGTCACGCCAAGAAGCTGGCTCGCGAAAACGCACGTCGTAACCGTCTGTACTAATCCCGCTGACGGAGTGCCTCGGTCATGTCTCTGCAGGAACAACTGAAGAGTGAAATGAAAGCTGCCATGGTCGCCAAAGATAAGGCGCGCCTTGGTGCCATTCGTCTGATCATGGCCGAGATCAAACAGAAGGAAGTCGACTCCCGCACCACGCTGAGCGATGACGAAATCGTTGCCGTTATGACCAAGATGGTCAAACAGCGCAAGGATTCCATCAGCCAGTTCGAAGCCGCTGGTCGCCAGGATCTGGCCGACGTTGAGCAGGCCGAACTCGTTGTGCTGCAAGCATTCCTGCCTCAGGCGTTGAGCGAGGAAGAGATCGATACCCTGATTACCGCAACCATCGCAGAACTGGGTGCCAGTGGCATGCAGGCGATGGGAGCAGTGATGAACGCACTCCGCCCACAGCTACAGGGACGCGCCGACATGGGGGCCGTCAGTGCCAAGATTAAGGCGCGGCTGGCCTAACCCCATAGCGTGACGACATAGCGACGATGAGCCGCGCCTCGGAAACGAGCCGCGGCTTGTTCTTTTTTGCGGAGTCCGGATGGCAGGCAAGATCCCCCAATCATTCATCGAGCAACTGCTCGCGCGTACCGATATCGTCGAACTGATTGATAGCCGTGTCCGCCTGAAAAAGGCTGGTAAGAATTACCAGGCCTGCTGCCCTTTTCATAACGAAAAAAGTCCCTCTTTTACGGTCAGTCAGGAAAAACAGTTCTATCACTGCTTTGGTTGCGGAGCCCATGGTAATGCCATCGGCTTCTTGATGGAGTACGACGGACTCAATTTTCCGGATGCGATCGAAGAACTGGCAGCCCAATTCAACATCCCTGTTCCTCGGGAAGAGGGTCGCAATGCCGGCCATGGCAACTCCGCACCACAGCCGGCAGTCACCGCCGACCAGTACCAATTGATGGAGCACGCCAGCCGTTTTTACCAGGCACAGTTGCGTCAATCACCTACGGCTATCGAGTATCTCAAGGGTCGGGGACTCAGCGGTGAAATCGTCAAAGCTTACGGGATCGGCTATGCGCCAGCCGGTTGGGACGGCTTACGGCAGTTACTGGTGCGCAATCGCGAACAGGAACAGCAGCTCGTAACGCTCGGCATGCTGATTGCCAAGGATCAAGGTGGCAGTTACGACCGCTTCCGCGACCGGGTCATGTTTCCAATCCGCGATCGGCGAGGACGCATCATCGCTTTTGGCGGTCGCGTCCTCGGTGACGGCACCCCCAAATATTTGAACTCTCCGGAAACCCCTATCTTCCATAAGGGACGCGAGCTTTTTGGGCTGTTCGAAGCCAAGGAGGCCGATCGCAATCCAGCCCGGTTACTGATTGTCGAAGGCTATATGGATGTCGTGGCACTGGCACAATTTGGCATCCGGTATGCCGTCGCCTCGTTGGGCACCTCGACTACCGCCGATCACATGCAATTGCTGTTTCGGGCGACCCCAGAAGTCATCTGTTGCTATGACGGCGATAACGCAGGTCGAGAAGCAGCATGGAGAGCGCTAGAGAATGCATTGCCCTGCCTGCAGGATGGCCGCAGTCTGAAGTTCGTCTTCTTGCCGCCAGAACATGATCCGGACAGCTTTGTGCGCGCCAACGGCCGCGAGGCCTTCGAACGTTATCTGGACGCCGCCCAACCGTTTGGCGAATTTTTGTTTGAGCGCTTGAGCCGTGACCTGAACCTGTCCGGAGAAGCTGGTCAATATGAACTGGCGAACAAGGCCGCGGCCATGATTCGTCGCGTGCCGGAAGGCTTTACCCGCGAAGGGCTGATCACGCGGCTTTCACAACACCTGCGTTGGGGTGAGAACGAGCGTCGACTGCGTGAAATCTTCGCGCGTCAGGAAAAGGAAGAACAAAAGCCCAATCCCGGGATGCCCAAAATCAAGCTGACACCGGTGCGGCGCGCTTTGGCGTTAATCATCCAACACCCGCAGATTGCGGCTCAGCTACCACCGTTGCCAGACGAATTGGCCCAGCTGCGTGAACCAGGGATCAGCTTTCTGTTGCAGCTGCTCACGCGTCTGCGAGCCTCCCCCGAGGCGACTACCGCCATCCTGCTGGAACAATGGCGAGGCAGCAAAGAGGGAGAGATTCTGGCCCAGCTGGCAATGCTGGATCTGTTTGACAGCAATCTCAACCAAAGCCCGGACATTCTGGGGGAACTGCAGGACACGCTGCTTGGTTTCATCAATCGCTATTTCGAACAACGCTTGTCTGAACTACAGAGTAGAGCCAGTCAGGGGACGCTCAGTAACGACGAAAAACAGGAACTGCTGTTGCTATTGAACGAGACCAAACAAAAAAGTCACTGATTTTTGCATTCGGGGGTTGCAAACCCCCATACCAGACCCTATATCATGTGCACGCCCGACAGTCGGGAATATCAACTGAAATTGAAGATAACAGCATCACAAAGACCAACTAGCCTGACCTATGTCGCCGGGCTATGGTCTTTTTACGCATTCATCATGGTCTGTGTGCAAAACTGGTCGATTTTTGCTAAAATCGGCGGTTTGCGCACTCACGCGCATTCTCGCGCACACTAGCAACACCAACCGGATGAGTTCTATGGAGCATACCCCGCAGTCGCAGCTTAAACTCCTCGTTACCAAAGGCAAGGAACAGGGTTACCTGACCTACGCCGAGGTGAACGATCATCTGCCGCAAGACATTGTTGATTCGGATCAGATCGAAGACATCATTCAGATGATCAACGACATGGGTATCCAGGTGGTGGAAAGCGCCCCCGATGCCGATGACTTGATTCTGACTGAACCTGCAGCAGATGAAGATGCCGCCGAAGCCGCCGCACAGGTACTGGCATCAGTAGAGTCCGAAATTGGCCGGACAACCGACCCGGTTCGCATGTATATGCGTGAAATGGGTACAGTTGAATTGCTGACCCGTGAGGGCGAAATCGACATCGCCAAGCGGATCGAAGATGGCATCAACCAGGTTCAAAGCTCCGTCGCCGAATATCCGGAAGCCATCACCTATCTGCTGGATCAATATGACAAGCACGAGGCCGGACAGATTCGTCTGGGAGACATCATCTCCGGATTTGTCAGTCTTGATGAAGCAGACGATATGCCTCCGACCGCCACCCACATCGGCTCCGAGCTGGATGAAGAGGAGCTGGCGGACGAAGACGACGAAGACGAAGACGAAGACGAAGACGGCGATAGCGACGACAGTGACGACGATGGTGGTCCGGATCCTGAGCTGGCTCGTGAAAAATTTGGCGAGCTGCGAGCTCAATCCGACGTCACTCGTGACTCGATTAAAGCCTACGGACGTGAAGATGAACGCACTCAGCTCGAAATTCAAAAGCTGGCCGATGTGTTCCGTCAATTCCGTCTGGTGCCAAAGCAGTTTGATCGCCTAGTCAACAACATGCGTGACATGATGGAGCGCGTCCGCGTACAGGAACGCATCATCATGAAGGGCTGCGTTGAACGCGCCAAAATGCCGAAGAAAAACTTCGTCGCGCTGTTCACCAACAAAGAATCGGATCTCTCCTGGTTCCTCGCAGCCCGTGCCGCCGGCAAGAGCTGGTCGGTCGCGCTGGAAGATGTAGCCGAAGACGTCGAGCGTGCCGTCACCAAACTGCAACAGGTAGAAGATGAGACCGGACTGTCCATCGCCCAAATCAAGGATATCAACCGGCGCATGAGCATCGGTGAGGCGAAAGCCCGTCGAGCCAAGAAAGAGATGGTGGAAGCCAACTTGCGTCTGGTGATCTCGATTGCCAAGAAATACACCAACCGCGGTTTGCAGTTCCTGGATCTGATTCAGGAAGGCAACATTGGTCTGATGAAGGCCGTCGACAAGTTTGAATACCGTCGCGGTTACAAGTTCTCGACCTATGCTACCTGGTGGATTCGCCAAGCGATCACCCGCTCTATCGCCGATCAGGCTCGGACCATCCGGATCCCGGTCCACATGATCGAAACCATCAACAAGCTGAACCGTATCTCACGGCAGATGCTGCAAGAGATGGGACGGGAGCCGAGCCCAGAAGAACTGGCAATGCGCATGGGCATGCCGGAAGACAAGATCCGCAAGGTATTGAAGATTGCCAAGGAGCCCATCTCGATGGAAACCCCCATCGGTGATGATGAAGACTCACATCTTGGTGATTTCATCGAAGACACCACGCTGGCATTACCGGCCGATGCGGCTACCGCTGAGAGCCTGAAAGCCGCAACGCGTGATGTCCTTGCCGGTCTGACCGCTCGGGAAGCCAAGGTACTGCGTATGCGCTTTGGCATCGATATGAACACGGATCACACGCTGGAAGAGGTCGGCAAGCAGTTTGACGTCACCCGCGAGCGTATTCGTCAAATCGAAGCCAAGGCACTGCGTAAGCTGCGTCACCCAAGCCGTTCCGAAGTGCTGCGCAGCTTCCTGGACGAGTAATGCCATCATCAGGTTGGTGCATTTATAAGCACCTAACCTATTGATATCTGGACGTGTAAGGAGAGGATCTCTATAATCCTCTCCACATTCGGCCCCTTAGCTCAGCGGTCAGAGCAGGCGACTCATAATCGCTTGGTCCCCAGTTCAAACCTGGGAGGGGCCACCATTTTCTCGTTGCGTAGCCAGTTTGTTTGCTACCGACGCCGCGCCAATCACCCATGGCGACATCACGCTCGCTACTTGCCGCACCTTGCCATATATCGAACGCATTGTGGTTTCAGCCATCCGCCCACACCGCAATCTTATTTCGATGCCAGGACACAGCCTCCAGCAGGAGGCATAGCACCACTGTTCTTCTTCGTCATTTCGGCGTCACACACCCCTCTCTTGCGCATTTCAAGCGCGGCCATACGCACTTTTTCTCAGAGGAACTATCCATTGGAGTAGCCTCAAATTGCCCCCAACAAGGCAACTCAAACGAATCCGAAAAGTAAGGTAATCTCAACGTTAAGGTGTGTAGTGATTTGTAAACCAATGAAAACAAAGAGTATCCGCCTTCACAGCGCCAGCATCCACTACTGAGCTCCTTCACATTTATTCTTTTCTAGCGTTGTCGTGACCGGTCATAAAATGTGCAATGAGCGCGCGGGTTACGCACCGCGATTGTCAGGAGAAAGCATCGCCATGCGGCCTTATCCGGCTACAACACGATGCAGACAATCATAACGATACAAACCACACGTTATCGAGTGACAGAAGGAATGTCTCACTATGAAATTACGAAGTCTTGCCCTGAGTGTGCTACTGGCTACAGCGTTGCATGCCCACGCCGATATCCCGGAAAACAACACCGACATACTACTGCAGGGGTTTCACTGGACCTCGGCCTCTTCCGGTAACTGGTATACCCAGGTTGAAGCCAATGCCGACGAAATTGCCGACGCAGGTTTTGACATGATCTGGCTGCCCCCACCTTCACAAGCAGGCTCGGATGAAGGTTACCTGCCAGAGCAACTCAATGATCTCAACTCCAACTATGGTACCGAGACTGAACTCACCAGCCTGATCAGCACATTGCACGACAAGGGTGTCAAGGTCCTGGCAGACATAGTGATCAACCACCGCAACGGTTCCGGCAGCTGGTGTAGTTTTGCCAACCCCAGCTGGAGCATGCAGGCTATTACCTCAGATGATGAAGCCTGGACAGCCTCAGGCTCCAACTGCAGTGGGACTCGTGGCAACACCGACTCCGGCGATGGCTATTCAGCGGCCCGGGATATCGATCATAGCCAGAGTTTTGTACAGACCAGTATTGAGGACTGGATGAACACCACCCTCAAAGGCGTCGGTTTCGATGGCTGGCGATATGATTACGTCAAGGGTTACAGTGGCAGCTATGTCGGGATCTACAATAATGCGACGTCGCCCTATTTCAGCGTTGGCGAATATTGGAGCACGCTGTGCTACACAGGCGAGAGCTGTTCCAGCGGCAGTTATCCGGATGCCCATCGTCAATTGTTGATGAACTGGATCACGGCCACCGGGGGGACCAGTGCCGTTTTTGACTTTACAACCAAGGGGCTCTTGAACCGGGCGCTGGAAACCTACAATTACGCGGTCCTGAAAGACTCCAGCGGCAAGCCACAGGGGGCAATTGGCTGGTGGCCATCGCACTCCGTAACCTTTGTCGATAACCATGACACCGGCCCCAGCGAGAGCTGCAGCAGCGGTCAGAACTACTGGCCAGTCCCCTGTGCCAAGGTGATGCAGGCTTATGCGTATATCCTGACCCATCCAGGCGTGCCATCTGTCTACTACGCCCACTACTTTAATTGGGGATTGGGAAGCCAGATCAAGAGCCTGATGACACTGCGCAAGTCACAAGGCATAAACTCCAACTCAAGCGTCACCATTGATACCGCAACCCAGGGATTATACGCCGCCTACATCGACGACAAGATCGCCATGAAAATGGGTAGTACCAGTTGGACACCGAGCGGTGACAACTGGGAGTTATACCAGTCTGGTACCGACTGGGCCGTGTGGCAAAAGGTGGACGATGACGAAGCGACCAGCAGCGACTATCAACGCACCGTTCTGCTGGTCTATGGGCAAACGGCTTCCGGTGAAGATATGTTTGTGCGCGGCGGAATTGATCATACCTATGCGGCCAATAGCCTGGGGCTGACCTGTACCACCAGCAACTACAACTGCGCCATCCCCATCACGCATAATAACTTGCGCAACGCCACCACGGCCCCATGGAAGGCAAACGATAACTATCTGGACTGGTATGGTACCGAGTCCTCCCAGAGCAGTACGGCCGTGGGTACGGCCATGGATTGGACCACGAATACCTGGCCATCCAGCTGGGGAACCGAGAAGACGGTCACCACTGATGGCTATGGTGTCGAAACGCTGAACACCTATGGCCAGCACTACTGGATGCTGGACGTACAGATGGACTGCTCCAAAGCCGTGAACGGTGTCTGGTTTGAGTTCAAGACCTACATCAAGAACGGTGCCGGATGGGAGGCTGATGTCAGCCAATCAGATTCGCCATACACCAGTGGCAATCATTTCGCCAAATGTGGCAAGGTCAACGTCTACCAACGTGGTGTCAGTACCCCGATCAGCATTCATGATTTTCCCTAATCCGGACCATACCCGCTATTTCGAATTCTCGAACGAGTATTAACCCAGGGGCCGCCAGGCCCCTCTCTCGTTTTTGGATTTAGTCGCCATAGCCGCTTCAAATTGGCATGAGATCCCGATCACATCACATGCAAATTATTCTCCTCGGTTAGAAAACGCTTTCTACAAGCAATCTGCGGACCTTGGCATGGATTCGTACGGAAATATTCCGTACAGAGTGTTTTCTGACCACAGATGTTTCTGATTTGTAAAAAAAATGGAATAAAGACTCATATTGAACTCTTTTGCCTGCTATTTACACTGCGGCTGCCAATTCGAGGAATGAGCTGGCATTGATCAATCCAAAGGAGATGCAATGAAAAAGATTAGTACCCTGTTGATAGCACTTGGTTTGACTATGGGTTCAGCGGCTCAGGCTGCCACCTTTGACTTTACCGGTACTATCTCGAATCACAATGATGTGATTCGAATTCCGTTCTCACTCATCAACACCTCATCAGACGTCAAGGTCTGGACCGATTCGTTCCTGAACGGGCTGAACTTTGATCCGATCACTGCGGTATGGAAAAACATCGCCGGATCCTGGAGCAAAGTGGGTGAGAATGACGACAATGCCGGTATCGCTGCGGGTCAAACCATTTATGATTCAGGCCTGACCTTTTCCAGTTTGGAGAGCGGCGACTATCTGTTCACGATTGCGACCTATAACAATTTCTCGGTCAGCAACAACCTGAGCGACGGCTTCAGCTTCGACAACCAGACACCGATTGCCCTGGCCAACTGGACTCAACCAGCTAACCACGCTGGAATGGGCAATGCCTGGAGTGTACATCTGTCAGGTGTCGACTCTGCGATCGCGCCAGTACCGGAGCCAGAGACCTATGCATTGACACTGCTGGGTATGGGGCTTCTTGGTATGCGCGTAATGAGAAGCCGTCAACGCCGTATTACGCCTCAATTGCAAGCTTAATCGCGGCCTGATAGTCAGACCCTCTGATGTGCAATCACCGAAGCCCCGCCAATGCGGGGTTTTTTCATTGGGTGACATCCGCCAGCACTTCTGCCAAGGTATCCGCCACGTGCAATCTAGATGGGATAGCTACACATGCTGATCGACAAACTGGCCTGGATCGCCATTCACGAACGCAAGCTGCTGGTCACACGTTCTCATGGTAAAACACTGTTCTACCTGCCCGGCGGCAAGCGCGAGCCCGGCGAGAGTGATATCCAGGCACTGACCCGCGAGATCCATGAAGAGCTGAGTGTACAATTACAGCCATCCAGCGCCCACCTATTGACCCGCTTGAGCGCGCAAGCGGATGGTAAGCCGGAAGGGACCCTGGTTCAGCTAACCTGCTACCAGGCCCTGTTCTGTGGCGAGTTGCGCCCGGCAAACGAGATTGCCGAACTGGCGTGGATTGATGCGGCCGATCGACCGCGTTGCTCGCTGGCGGCACAATTAGTGCTGGACTGGCTCCTGCAGCAACGGTTAATCGACTGACGATTAATTATCGCCATGCCTCAATCAATAGTCGGTCAATTGGCCAGGCGCGACTGGCAGGGAAAAGACCGGCTTGAACTGCCTGCAGATAAGAGAGCTCGCCAGCCAGGTGACGGACCATGGTGGCAATACAACGCTGATTGGCCTGTATCCAGGCGTCTTCACCCAGCCTCGTGGCGGGGCATAGCTCGCTGCCTGCCAACCGCAACGGAGCATAGTGCCAAGGCTGGCCGTTGCGAAAAGCCCCTGATAGCTCGACCAAACCGGCATCGGTATGCAGCCGCAATTGCTGTGCGATACCCTGTTGTCCCGACCGTTCCTTACACTGTAGCTGAGCTGGTATTCCCCCCAGCGAGCAATGGAGCACATCGCCATCACGCCGACAGTGCGCATCCCAACGCGGCTCACCACAGAGCAGTGTCAGAAACGACAAGGGGTGACTACCAACCTCAAACCACCCCTGCTGTACCGAAAAGGTGCGCGGCAACTCATATTCACATGTCATTTCCACCGCATGCACGCGGCCCAGCCGGCCCCTTAGCGATAGCAGCTGCTGTGCCGGCTGCAGAAAGGCAAACGCGTAATTGACCCACAGCGTATTGCCCAGCGCCTGCAAGGCCTCCTCCCCCCCTTGTGCACCAAAGAGCGGCTTTTCACAGATAACTGCCATATCGCGTAGTGCCTGTAACCCCTCAAGGTGGGCTGCGGCCGGCGTGGCCAACGTCACAAGATCGGGGGCCAGCTCACGAATAGCGGGATAGCTATCAAGCACATGCGGTATCTCATGCTGCAAGGCCAAACCGGACAATTCATCCTGATTGCGCCCGGCCAGGCCAATCACCTCGACACCGGCCGCACGCAATGCATACACATGAACCAACCCCCAATTCGCGCCGACCACAACCGCTCTCATTCAACCTCCGGGCTGCATTTCAGACTCAGCGCAATAAACCGCGCACCCGATTCCCCAGCCTGGGCCCAGTGTTGCAAACCTGGTCCCAGGCGGTGGCAATCGCCCTCCTGCATCCAGAGGCCTTGCCGCGGAATGGCATCTCCCTGCCACTCGACCCATAGCTGCCCCTGTAGCAGGTAGTAGTACTCCTCGGTATCCGCATGCGTGTGCCAGCCAATACTGGCATGGGGATCCAATTTACTATCCAGCAAGGCATCGAGTCGTCCCTTGCTGATGCCTTCGCGCTGAGTTCCCTGTTCACAGGCCAGCCAACGACACTCGTTGCGGCCCGTGCCGCCTTGAGCACCAGTATATTCGGCGTTGGGGTGTGCCGGTTGATAACAGACCAGGGCCATATGCTTAGAAAGCTTCATGTGGGCATCTTCTGCCAGGGGACGACGATATACAGGATGCGAGTGCTGATGAAATGTCTGCCCGTCGTACAGTGGCGCTTCATTGCTGATGTCTTGCATCTGGTCACTCCAGCTATCGTATCTGGGCACAGACTACTCGTCCCCAGCCTGGGTGAGGAGATGGAGATTCGAGGTGGAAGTGCTGTCGGCAGACAATCGTAACCGAATCCCGATTAATGAGCCGGAATGCGGTTTCAGAAATACAAAACGGCATTCTTTTTCTATGCTTTGCAAAGTGAGCCGAGTGAAGCCTGATGCAGCAGGAGCAAAAGATGCGTAACAACCAACCTGTCACACAAAAAGAGATTGAGTTCGACCACGACGTCCGCCTTGTCTCGATGACCGATCTCCAAGGTGACATCACGTTCGTCAACCAGGATTTTGTCCGCGTCAGTGGTTTCAGCGAGCAGGAGTTATTGGGTAGCCACCACAATCTGGTTCGACACCCAGATATGCCGGCGGCGGCATTTGCCGATCTCTGGCAGACCATCCGTGCAGGTCAGACATGGCGGGGAATCGTCAAGAATCGTTGTAAAAACGGTAGCCATTACTGGGTCGACGCCTATGTGATGCCAATCGTCCAGGATGGTCAGACCATCGGCTACCAATCGGTACGCAGCAAGCCATCCCGTGAACAAATCGCAGCCGCAGAGTCACTCTATTCACGGCTGCGTCAGCGGCCAGATCAACCCTTGCCCAAACCCAAACGCTGGGCGGATATATCACTCATCACACGCAGCTTGCTCTGGGGCGGTCTGGCTCTGATTTCAGCGCTGATGTTGCTGCTTGAGGACATTGCCGCCCGCTTTGACTGGCAAGTCCCGGCAGTCGAGAATGCCGCTACCTGGTTGCATATGCTGAATGTCGTCACCACAGCGCTGTTGATTCTGATGGTCTATGGCCGCATTCTCCGCCCCATGCACCTGTGCCGACAAGAATTAATCAACATTGCCAATGGCGACTTGACGGCCAAGTTGCCCGATATGCCGCAAAACGAAATGGGTCAATTGATGTTGGCGGCGCGTATGATTCAGTCTCGTCTGCTGGCCATTTTTGGTCGATTCTCTGAAGCCAGCCAGGCGCTCTCTAGCTCATCGGAACATCTGACGCAAACAGCCCTCAATATGAGTCGCGGCGCCAGCGCTCAGGCAGCCAGCGTCGAGGAAACCTCAGCGTCCATGGAGCAGATGGCGGCCTCTATCGCACAAAACAGCGAGAGTGCACAGATCACCAACGAAATTGCCATCCGAGCGGCAGATGATGCACAAAAAGGCGGCGATAAAGTACGCCAGACCGTCTTGGCCATGAAACAGATCGCCAATAAAGTCGGCATCATTGATGACATCGCCTATCAGACCAATCTGTTAGCTCTCAATGCCGCGATTGAAGCGGCTCGCGCCGGTGAGCATGGCAAGGGCTTTGCGGTTGTCTCGGCAGAGGTTCGCAAACTGGCAGAGCGCAGTCAGGTGGCCGCTCAGGAGATAGGGCGAGTCGCCGCCGGCAGCGTGACGCTGGCCGAGGATGCCGGTCAGCTGTTCGAAAAGATGGTGCCCGACATCCGACACACCTCGGATCTGGTACAGGAGATTACCTCAGCGTCGAAAGAACAAAGCACGGGCGTCAGCCAGATCAATATTGCGATGAACCAGCTCAGTCAGATCACCCAGCAAAGTGCCACCAGCTCCGAGTTGTTGGCCGAAACGGCCGAACAGATGACACAACAGGCGATGTTGTTGCGAGAGATGATCTCCTGCTTCCGGTTGCGTGCTGGCAGCCAACGGCAGGGCTCTTCGTCATGAGCATGGCACTTCATGCTACCGACTGGCTGATCTGCTCGATCAGCCAGCGTATGTCTGATTGATGGTCATACAACGAATGGCTGAGTATCGACAAGGTCATATCCGGAGCACCGTCTGGTAGCTCCAGAATGCGTAATGGCAGCATTTCCACCAGCTCCTGCGCAATCAGATAAGGCACACACATCAGATAGCCAGATGCGGCCACCACGCGGCCACCTACCGCGTAACTCTGCACGACCGTCGCCAACGTTCGCGACAGATGCATAGCCGAAAGCCAGCGCTCGATAAGATCCGCTCCCGAGCTGACCGCCGGCAGGTGAATCTGCGGCTCCGCCAGAAATTGTTTCAGCGTCAGTTGCGCCGGAAGATCCTTTCGGTGCCGCGCCGTGATCGCCACAAAGCGATCCTGCAACCAGACCCGCTTGTTAAAATAGTGCGGTACGTACTGCAGAGAATCGATGCCAACGAAAACATCCAGCTGACCCGACTCAACGCCCTCATGCTGGATCTTCTCCGCCAGGATATCCACACTCAGGCGAATATTCGGCGCTTCGCGTTTGAACCTGGATACCAGACGCGGCAGCCCGAGAAACTCGAAATAGTCGACTGCCCCCAGGTAGAAGGTTCGAGCCGACGTCGCCGGATCAAACAGCCGACTGCCACTCATGCCCCGCTCCAGACGCCCCAACGACTCGCGGATGACCGGAATCAACTGTCGCGCCCTTGGTGTCGGCTCCATCCCCTGACTGGTGCGGATAAACAACGGATCATCCAACTGTTCACGCACCCGGTTCAGGGCATGACTGAAGGCCGACTGACTCATAAATAAACGTTCGGCCGCCTTGGTGACACTTTTCTCATCGGCAAGGACCGGGAGTAATTTCAATAAATTCAGGTCCATAGACATCTCTATGATTTAATTTCATCAAATGATGTAAATATTGCATTTCAATCATATCACCAAACTCGGTATTAGTTTCCTTTAAGGAACCGAACCTCTTTCGGCAAAAGGGACTTATATGCCTACATCCAATACCACCAGACAAATGGGTCTGGTCAGTCAAATATTGTTTATTCTTTGTTCTGTACTCATCATCGATACCCTCACCGCCGCCGCCGCCTTGGGGACAGGAGTGATCGGTTGGTGGATCGTCACACTGTTGTTTTTCGTCATCCCCTACGCCCTGATTGCAGCCGAGCTGGGCACCAGCTATCCCTCGGATGGTGGCATCTATTCCTGGGTCAAACGCGCCTTTGGCCTCAAGATGGCCGCTCGCACCACCTGGCTGTACTGGATCAACGTCGGCCTGTGGATGCCCGCAGTCTATATCCTGTTCGCGGGTATGGTAGCAGAGCTCTTTCTGCCCGATCTGAGCCTGGGCTGGCGCGTCGCCATCTGCATCGCCCTTATCTGGCTGACGGTCGGATTCTGTAATGTCTCGGTGCATGTCGGAGTCTGGGTCAGTCAGCTGGGAGCCCTGCTCAAAATCATCGTCATCACCACCTTGGGCGGCACCGGTTTTTACTATGCCATGCAGCATGGCATGGCCAATGATCTGACCCTGCGCAGCATGCTGCCCTCCCTGGAAGGCGGCGTCAGCTTCCTGCCCGCCATCATCTACAACCTGCTGGGGCTGGAGCTCATCGCCTGTCTGGGTAAAACCCTCAAGGATCCGGTGCACACCATGCCACGGGCCATGATCGGAGCCAGCATCATCATCGCCGCCCTCTACCTGTTCGGCACCCTGGGGATCCTGGCCGCCTTGCCCGTAGAAAAGGTGGGGCTGATTGCCGGCATTACCGATGCTTCACGCATCCTGTTTGCTGATTCCCCCTGGGCCGATGCCCTGGTGAGCGGACTGGGGATCCTGGTACTGCTCACACTCATCAGCAACATGGTGAACTGGACCATGGGTTCCAGTCGTGCCGCGGCCGAAGCCGCCGAGGCCGGTGAACTGCCTGCCTATGTTGCCCGTCGCCATCCGAAATACGGCTCCCCGGTGGGTGCCAACACGGTGACCGGTATTGTCGCGACGCTGGTGATCCTGGCCTATGCCCTGCTGGCGCAGAGCAATGATGAACTGTTCTGGAGTGTATTTGCCTTCTCCAGCACCATTTTCCTGATGCCCTATCTGTTGTTGTTTGCCTCGTTTCTACGCCTGCGTCGTCAGGATCCTCTTACGCCACGCGCTTTCAAAGCTCCCGGTAACCGGATCGTGATGGCCATGATGACCACCAGCGGCCTGCTGTTTGTGTTGGGCGCCCTGCTGCTGTTCCTGTTCCCGCAACTGCCAGAAGGCCAGATCGAGTGGCAGACCAGTGCCCCGTTACTCATCGGCCTGCTACTGACGCTGGGAGTGGGTGAATGGCTGGTCAGCCGTTCGCTTGCGACCTCAACCACCCAACAGCTGGATGCTCAAACGAATTAAGTGTTTATAACCATCAATCAAGGACGAAAATGATGCCCCATATAAACTCCGTTCACCTCCAGATACGAGCACTGCTTGCGAGTGCCGTGACGCTGGGAACAAGCCTGTTTCTCATCGCGTGTAACAGTGATAGTAACAACACTGCGGATATCGTTTTTAAAAATGGTTATGTCTATACAGTCGATACGAAGGACACCGTCGCGCAGTCCGTAGCCGTTCGAGACGGGAAAATAGTGTCCGTTGGCACCAATGATTCGGTGGATGATCTGATCGATAAACACACCGAGGTGATCGACTTGGCTGGCAAGATGTTGATGCCCGGCTTCATTGATGCCCACCTGCATGCCTTAGCCGGTGGCCGGGCACAACTCCAATGCAACTTAGCTTACGCACCGCTGTCACAGGCAGAGCTGAGGGATACGATCCAGTCCTGTCTGGACGCCAGCGCCAGCAAAGAGCCGGATGGTTGGCTGGAGGTGGTTAATTGGGATCGTTACTCCACCGCGGCGAAAGATGGTGATCCAACCAAGGCGCTCCTGGATGCATTGGAAACCCAGCGTCCGATCGTGATTACGGCGAGTGATTTCCACTCGGTTCTCGCTAACTCCAGAGCCTTGGCTATCGCCGGAATTACCGCTGAGACAGCCGATCCGGCTGGCGGTGCCTTTGCTCACGATGAAAACGGCGAGCTAACAGGCATCGCCGAAGATAATGCCGGTTTCCAGATAAAAAGTTTTATCCCAGCGGATAGTGATGCCGATCAGGTGCAACAAGCCAGCTCGGCGCTGGAAACCCTGCGGAATCAGGGGGTGACCACCTTTATGGATGCCGCAGCAGGAGAAGCCCAAGGCAAAGCATTCAAAACGCTGCGGGAACAGGGGAAATTGACGGCTCGGACCTTCCTGGCCATTGGTACCTCCACGGAAGAAGTCACAGCGGATCCCGCCAAAGCCATGGCGGCAGCGGCACAAGTGGCCAAGCGTTTAGATGAAGGAGAACCCAGCCCAACGCCCGGCATCAACTCAAGAATGATCAAGATCTTCCTTGATGGTGTCATCAATGCTCCCGCAGATACGGGTGCCATGCTTACGCCCTATTACACCAATACAGGGACTGATTCATTGGCGCACTGGGAGCCAGGAACTAATCATGGTTCACTCTACTACCCAGCAGAAATCCTAAAACCACTCACATTGGCGGCGGCAGACCTGAACATGGATCTGCATATCCATGCAACCGGTGAACGTTCAGTGCGCGAAATGCTTAATGCAATAGCCTATGAACGAGAACAGCGGCCCAAGCTCGATTTTCGCCCGTCGATTGCTCACGATGAGAGCGTGACCATTGCAGATTATGCCCGTTTCGCTCCGTTGGATGTAACAGCGACCATGTCATTTCAGTGGGGCGTAAGAGCACCTTACTCTATTGGCGACACAGAAAATCATTTGGGGCCAGATAGATTCTCTCGCATGGAACCTTCGGGAAGCTTGGCTAATGCAGGCGCTCGCGTCGCCTATGGAAGCGATTGGCCTATTGATCCACATGATATCTTCCTGGCGCTCAAGGCAGGAGTGACTCGCTCGGGTGATAACACCAATCCGAACAGTGCCGCTTTCCTATCTGCGGAATATGAAGGCAAACTGAATGCCGAACCCGCACTGACCCGGGCTCAGAGCCTCCGAGCCATTACGATGAACTCAGCCTACCAACTGCGAATGGAGGACAAAATAGGGTCTATCGAGCCAGGAAAATATGCTGACCTGATCGTTCTGGAGAAGAATTTTATGACCGAACCAGAAGAGGAGCTGGCCCGGAACAAGGTTTTGCTGACCATGGTGGGCGGTAAAATAGTGATGGCGAATGATGAACTCGCCAAGTATCAGGCAGCCCGATAACGAGCGCTTTATGTAGCCGCAAAAAAAAGAGCCCCGATATCATGTCGGGGCTCTTCACGTTTATTCGCGGACTATTTCTGCGGACGCAGGGCCGGGAACAGGATGACGTCACGGATGGTGTGGCTGTTGGTAAACAGCATCACCAGACGATCGATACCGATGCCTTGACCGGCTGTCGGCGGTAGACCGTGTTCCAGCGCAGTGACAAAGTCGGCGTCATAGAACATGGCCTCGTCATCACCGGCTTCCTTCTGCTGCACCTGAGCCTGGAAGCGCTCGGCCTGATCTTCGGCATCGTTGAGCTCGGAGAAGCCGTTGGCCAGCTCGCGCCCGCCGATAAAGAACTCGAAGCGGTCAGTGATTTCCGGGTTCTCGTCGTTACGGCGAGCCAGCGGCGACACGGCAGCCGGGTATTCGGTGATGAAGGTCGGCTGCATCAGTTGCGCTTCAGCCGTCTCTTCGAAGATGGCGGTGATGATATGACCCAGCTCCCAGCTCTTCATCAGCTCAACGTGGTGACGCTTGGCCACCGCCTTGGCACCTTCCAGCGTGGTCAACTCTTCCGGCTTCACATCATTACCGTACTTGAGGATCGCCTCGACCATGGTCAGACGGGCAAACGGCTGACCGAAGTCAATTTCGAAGCCCTCTTCCCCTTCCTTGGCATAGCGGATCTTGGTGGTGCCGTGGATATCCTGTGCCAGGGTGCGCAGCATCTCCTCGGTCAGGTCCATCAGATCACGGTAGTCGGCATAGGCCATATAGAACTCGAGCATGGTGAACTCGGGGTTATGGCGCACCGAGATCCCTTCGTTCCGGAAGTTACGGTTAATTTCGTACACACGCTCGAAGCCGCCCACCACCAGACGCTTCAGGTAGAGCTCCGGAGCGATGCGCAGATACATGTCGATGTCCAGCGCATTGTGGTGGGTGATGAACGGACGCGCAGAGGCGCCCCCCGGAATGACTTGCATCATCGGGGTTTCTACTTCCATGAAGTTCTTCGCGTTCAGGAAGTTGCGGATACCATTAACCACCTGGTTGCGGATCTTGAAGGTCTTGCGTGACTCTTCGTTGGCAATCAGGTCCAGGTAGCGCTGACGGCAACGCGCTTCCTGATCCGTCAGACCCTTGTGCTTTTCTGGCAACGGACGCAGAGCCTTGGTCAGCAGGCGGATATCGGAAACATGGACCGACAACTCACCGGCATTGGTCCGGAATACAGTGCCCTCGACGCCAACGATGTCGCCGAGATCCCACTTCTTGAACTGCTCGTTATAGAACCCTTCTGCCAGGTCATCGCGGGTCACGTAGACCTGAATTTTGCCACCCATGTCCTGCAGCGTGGCAAAGGAAGCCTTACCCATGATGCGGCGCGTCATGATACGGCCGGCAATTTTAACCTTGGCCCCCAGGGCTTCGAGCTCTTCGTTGCTCTTGTCACCGAAGGCGGCATGAATATCGCTGGAGATGTGGTCACGACGGAAATCGTTCGGGAAGGCATTGCCCTGCTCACGCAGCGCGGCCAGCTTGGCACGGCGTTGTGCCATCTCGTTATTGAATTCCTGAACGTCCTGCTCCGGAGCTTGATTCTGTTCTGACATGATGATTCCTGCTTTGACTTACAGCCCGGACTTCAGGCTGGCTTCAATAAACTTGTCCAGATCGCCATCGAGCACCGCTTGAGTATTGCGGGTTTCGATACCGGTACGCAAATCCTTGATCCGTGCATCGTCGAGCACATAGGAACGGATCTGGCTGCCCCAGCCGATATCCGACTTGGTCTCTTCGAGTGCCTGCTTTTCAGCATTCTGCTTCATGATCTCCAGCTCGTAGAGCTTGGCACGCAGCTGCTTCATCGCCTGATCTTTGTTCTTGTGCTGGGAACGGTCATTCTGACACTGCACCACCGTATTGGTCGGCACGTGGGTGATCCGCACGGCAGACTCGGTCCGGTTAACGTGTTGTCCACCCGCGCCAGAGGCCCGGTAAACGTCAATACGCAGATCGGCCGGATTGATTTCGATCTCGATGTCGTCGTCAATTTCCGGATAGACGAAGGCGGAGCAGAACGAGGTATGGCGACGACCACCCGAGTCAAACGGGGATTTTCGCACCAATCGGTGAACACCAATCTCGGTACGCAACCAGCCAAACGCATATTCGCCAGTAAACTTGATGGTCGCTGACTTGATGCCGGCCACTTCACCCTCAGAGCACTCGATCAGCTCAGGTTTGAAACCATGCGCCTCACCCCAGCGCAGGTACATGCGCAACAACATGTTGGCCCAGTCCTGGGCTTCAGTGCCACCGGAACCGGCCTGGATATCCATGTAGCAATCGGAGGCATCATGCTGACCGGAGAACATGCGACGAAACTCGAGTTCGGCGAGTTTCTTTTCCAGCTCGGCTGCTTCGGCTTCTGCTTCATGGAAGGTCTCTTCATCTTCACCTTCCACCGCTAGCGACACCAGCATCTCGACATCCTCAATCCCCTGGGTCAGGGTGTCGATGGTGGCCACCACCATCTCCAGAGAGGAACGCTCTTTGCCAAGGGCCTGGGCCCGTTCCGGCTCATTCCAGACATCCGGCTGCTCCAGCTCGGCGCTTACTTCTTCCAGACGCTCTTTCTTGGCGTCGTAGTCAAAGGTACCCCCTCAGGAGTTCCGTCCGTGCAGACAGCTCCTTGAGTTGGTTCAATACCGGGTTCACTTCAAACATGAAGGACTCTCTCATCTAAGTGCGGGCCGAAAGACTCGGCCAGAGGAACGACGATCTCAATTTAAGACCGCGCATAAAGGCGCGATATTTTACCCGAAAGGACAGCGAATATACAGTTACGGCCGGGAGTAATTTGCTGGCAACCACAGCTTGCCGCGCACAACCGGACGACACTCAAGGATGTGCGACCACAACCAGACAACAGCACAAGCCACTAACATGGTCGCACACAAAAGAGACAACTTAATTAAAGGGACCCATCGGTGGAGATAAAAAACGAGCAATAGCTCAAATACAGAGTTTTCTAATGATTAGCATGTGGCTTGAGCGTAATTTAGATCTATTATCCTCGCCCTGCGTCAGGTACTGAAGAGCTCGTAATCAAGTCATAACCCAGAAGGGTCGCCTGGATATACCTGGAAACGTATGCAACCCACCCGAAAAACATCATTAGGGACAGACCGCAGCCTTAAGGAATCACGTGATGAAGATCCGCACGCTCAAACAAAAAATCCTGGTTTCAGTCAGTCTGGCACTCGCCTGTGCCGTCTTGCTGCTCTCCGGCTTTGCTTATTACAACACCCGCCAGCAGTTGCTAACTGATGGCTTCCTGCAACTACAAAGTCTGGCGCATGAAGGCAGCCAGAATATCGGTGGCTGGCTGGAGATCAAACGCCAGGCCGTTCGGGCGCTGACGATGCAAAGCCAGATAGAATCAGCCCGCGAACTGTCGCTGACCAAACAGGCCAATGGTTTCCTGGCCGTTTACCTGGGGGATGAACAGGGCGGTATGCGGGATGAAAATCCGCAGTCTGATTACAGCGGCTACGACCCACGGACGCGCCCTTGGTACCAGCAGGCCAAACAGCAGGGCGATATGATCACCACGGCACCTTACATTGACGTGACGACCAAGGAAATGGTGATCACGCTGGCCAAACCGGTGGCCAATGGCGTCGTCGGCGCAGATCTGACCATCACCACAGTGCTCAATACGGTCAATGATCTCAAGTTGCCTGCCAGTGGCTTTGCGATCCTCACGGATCGTCAAGGGCAAATCATCGCCTACAGCGACAAGGAGAAAGTGCTGCAGCCGCTAACCGCGCTGGATAGCAGTCTGACCCCAAGTGTTGTGAATCAGCTGAAACAAAGTAATACGCTGATGCCGATCGCCTGGCAGGGTGTATCCAAGCTGATCTGGGCTTGCGACGTGCCCCACAGCGACTGGCAACTGCTGTTTGTCCTCGATGATGCGACGTTATTTGCCCCCCTCAAGAGTGATCTGTGGCAACAGATAGTGATAGCCGCCTTAGTGTTGGCAGGCAGCCTGTTTGCAATTGGCAGTTTGGTCGGACTGCTGTTCCGCCCGTTGGGCGTTGTCTCCACTGCACTGGCACGCATCGCCAGCGGTAACGGCGATTTAACCCAACGCATCCGCATCAGCAATCAAGATGAAATCGGTGAGTTGGCGGCCAATTTCAACCAGTTTGTCGACAGTCAGCATGAGTTGATCAGCCGCATCCGCAAGGAAGCTGAACAGCTGGGAATCGCGGCCCAGCATGGACTACAGCGCAGTGCCGAAACCGTGGTCGAACTGGGTCGCCAGCAGCAGGAAATCGCCATGGTCGCCACCGCCGTCACCGAGATGGCCTCCGCCACTCAGGAGATTGCCCATAACGCAGAGAACACGGCAACGGCCGCGCAGCAATCGACCAGCAGCAGTGCAGAGGGACGCAATCTGGTCAACAAGACGCGCGGCTCCATTACTAGCCTCGCCAACGAGGTCGGTGAAACCACCGAGGTGATTGCCGAACTGAGTCGCCATGCCAACGACATCTCCAGCGTACTGGCCACCATTCAAGGGATTGCCGAGCAGACCAACTTGTTGGCTCTGAATGCCGCGATCGAGGCCGCTCGGGCTGGCGAGCAGGGGCGTGGCTTCGCCGTTGTCGCCGATGAAGTCCGGGTGCTGTCCAAGCGCACGGCAACCTCCACCACCGAGATCCAGAACACCATCGAAACACTGCAAAAGACCACACAGCAGGCCGTTACCCTGATGGAGAAGAGCCGCATGCTGGCCGAGCACAGTGTCAATGATGCCGAAGCTGCATCGGCGGCACTGGATGAAATCACTCGGGCGATAGCCCTGATTTCGGATATGTCGACCCAGATTGCCACCGCCGCCGAAGAGCAAACCAAGGTTACCGAAGAGATTACGGCTAACGTCACGGCCATCAAGGAGGTAGGCGACGAACTGGCCGAAGGCGCCAGACAGGAACAGAGCGAATCGGACAGATTGCAGCAGCAGGCCAGCCAGTTGAACCAGATGGTGGCACGTTTCGAGCTGTAAACCCGCCAGACTACAGGTAACTAGCGCGCCCACTTCCGGGCGCGCTATAACGCGGTCAGAATGCTGACCAAAAGCTGTAGTTGGATCTGCCCCCGCCACTCATTGATGTCCAACCGGTAGCCAAGCTCTACCCATTGCACATTGGCGTCCGGCCAACGCGCTAGATCAACATTAAAGGCAATAGCATCGAGCTCAGGCCCACCCACATCGGGACGCACAACCATCTTCAAATGTTTGCCACCCACCAGTCGTTGTGACAACAGACGGAAGCGGCCATCGAAACAGGGCTCCGGAAAAGCCTGTCCCCAGGGCCCCCCCTCGCGTAATTGCTGAGCCAACTCCAGCGAAAACTCCTCGGCTGTCAACTCGCCATCCGACAACCAGCTTCCGGTCAGCTGTTCGGGTGCCAGCCAATCCGCCACCAGCGCTACCAATGCGGACTCAAATTGAGGCAAGTTAGCTCGGGGCAACGTCAATCCGGCCGCCATGGCATGGCCACCGAATCGTGAAATCAAGCCAGGGTGCCGGGAGTCAATCCGTTCCAGTGCATCACGCAGATGCAAGCCAGGAATGGAGCGCCCGGATCCCTTTACCTCCTGTTCATCGGCATCGGCAAACGCAAACACCGGACGGAAAAAACGCTCCTTGATACGTGACGCGACGAGCCCTACTACCCCTTGGTGCCAGTCATCCTGATAGAGCACAAGTGCGGATGGCAAATCGCCCTGCTGACGAATCTGAGCATCCAGGGCGGCAAGCGCCTCGCTTTGCATCCCCTGTTCGATCTCCTTGCGTTCCTGATTGAGGTTATCCATCTGACTGGCCAGTTGGCGAGCCAACGTCAGGTCCGGACAGAGCAGACTCGCCACACCCAGAGACATATCATCCAAACGCCCAACGGCGTTCAGACGGGGGCCGAGAAAAAAGCCCAGGTCGCTGGCGGTCAGTTGGCTCAGCTCCCGCTTCGCGACCTCACACAACGCCCGAATCCCCGGCCGACATTTGCCGGCGCGGATCCGCTGCAGGCCCTGATGCACCAAAATACGGTTATTCGCATCCAGTGCCACCACGTCTGCCACCGTTCCCAATGCCACCAGGTCGAGATAGTCAGCCATATTGGGTACGGCCAGGCCCTGTTGTTGAAACCACCCCAGCTGTTGCAAGCGAGAGCGCAAAGCCGCCATCAGATAAAAGGCCACCCCAACCCCGGCCAGATTGCCAGAGCCAAAGTTGCAGCCCGGTTGATTGGGGTTGATGATGGCGTCTGCCGACGGTAGCTCGGCCCCTGGCAGGTGGTGATCCGTCACCAGCACACGCATGCCGGCCTGTTGCGCCGCAGCGACCCCGCTAAAACTCGAGATGCCGTTATCGACGGTGATCAGCAGGTCAGTTCCACGTTGTGCGGCGAGCGCCGCAATTTCTGGCGACAGGCCATAGCCGTATTCGAAACGGTTGGGCACCAGATAATCCACATATCTTGCTCCCAGCGCTCGCAACGCCAGCACCATCAATGCCGAGCTGGTGGCACCATCGGCATCGAAGTCACCAACGATCAGGATCCGCTGCTGGCGTTGCAATGCATCCAGCAACAACTCAAGCGCTGCCGCCAACCCCTTGAAGCCGCCAGGTGGTAACAAGCCTTGGACACTGAGTGACAAGGCTTGTGCATCCTCGACTCCCCGACTGGCATAGATCTGACGCAGTCGAGGCGAGACGATCACCGACAGGTGTGCATCCGGGACATGAGGGCGACGGATTATCTTCAAAGGGGCTCTCCGCTAAAACATGGCGGCCGAGACGTTAGCGAGAAGCGGCGTCGTTGGCAACCGGTACTGGCCGTCCCTGTGGCAAAGCTTCGTCTAGCGTCCAGTTCAAAGCAGCACACGAGGGGGCTAACACGACAGACTTGAGCCAGACTCCCGTCCTCGGCTAGCATGCTAGACAAACCTCAGGAGCGCCATGTGTATCCAAAATTCCACCAACTGATTACTCGCACCGCGCTGCAGCGTTGGCAGCGGATATCCGGTGTCGAATTCAGTGCCGAAACCATGGCTCTGATCATTCAAGGCAGCAGCCAGGAGGATGCGCCGACGTGGTCGCGACTGCAACATTGGCACTTTTACCGCAGCCAGGCGGCGATTGCCGACTGGCGCTGGCTGCACCTGACATCGGAACGCCGTGTCCGCCAGTTACAAGAGGCGCTGCTCACATCCAGAGGACAAGCGGCGCACTGGGGTTATCTGGGTCGGCTGCTACACCACCTGCAAGACATGAGCACTCCCAGCCACGTCATTCCCGTCTATCACGATCCCTGCTTTGCCGATGCCTATGAGGTTGCGATGACAGCCTATCAACCCAATTGGCAACACCTCGCCCTCGATACATCTCTGTCGCCTGGAGAAGAACTGGATGCCTTACAACGCTATACGGACGCCGCGCAAGCTAGCCTTGCCTGGCTGGCCAGTGACGAAGCCATGTTGCACGGCGACTGTGACGGCAGCCCCTTCCCTCTGCCCAGCAACCTGTTCTGGCAGGCTCCCTCAACCGACCAAACCAGGTGGCTCGGGTTCGGCCGGCGCGGCCCGCTGTTCAGCGCATTTGGGCAAACAGAGTTGCAGTATGCGCAACATCGGATCACGGTATCCAGGACGGAATATCAGCGTATCTATCACCACTTTTTTCGCAAGGCCGTGACCGAGAGTACCGCACTGATCGCCTGGTCTCAGGGCGGCACAGCCCACTGAATTGGGAGAACCGATTCAGCAAGGCGGCTCTGCTTGACACTGTTATTTTGCAGTTCCCTGGGCTAGAATGTGCGGCGCATCACATTTTATAGAGCTGTTTCATGTCCTGTTCCAGATCGCCCCTGGCTGTTCATCTGTTACTGCCCATCGCCCTGATGCCGGTTGCGTCATTGATGTGCTGGTTGGGTGACGGCAACAGTTTGCTACAGGCGCTGTGCTGGCAATGCGGCGTGACGCTGTTTGCCCTATTACCTCTGTTGCTGGCCATTCAACTGGCTCGCGCCCTGCAACCGGAACCCTTTCCCCTGCAGGCGCTCAACGCCGCCCTCGGCTATCTGTTGCTCTCCTCCACTCTGGAGCAACTGGCACCGGAACTCAATCACAGTGACATGATAGCCGCGCTGTTGACCGGCATCATCTCCGCCCGGCTTTATCCACGTCTGGCACGACTTCGTCTCCCTCCGCTGCTGCATTCCTTCAAGGGGCCGGCAATCATACTGATGCTCAACGGTCTGGTCTGTCTGCTGACCTTGCTGCCGCTGATTCCGGTGCTGTTGTGGCTTGAACCCGAGTTGTTACGCCTGGGGCATCACTGGCTGACCAGCCCCGACAAGGGGTTTGCACTCGGTTTTATCTATCAGCTCCTGACGCCATTGGGCCTGAACGAACTTTTTCATGATCTGCTGAGCAACCATGCGGCCCTCAATCAACCACAGTTGAGTTTTTTGGCCGCGCACTATGCCATCCAGTTGTTCGGCTTACCGGGTATGGCTCTGGCAATCCTCAAGCACCCGCCACAGCCCATCAAACGTGCCGCACTGGCTGCCGCCATTGTCTTGATGCTGACCTCGCTGCTCAGCGGTGTCACCAGCCCGTTACTGCTGGTCTTGCTGCTGGTGTCGCCGTCATTGTTCTTCATTCATGCCCTGCTGGCCGGACTCATCATGGCCTTCTGTCTGCAGGTTAAATTACACTTCATTCTGCCTGGTCTACCGGGGGATCTGGTACCGCTGTCCATCGACACACTACCGTTTGGCAACCTGCAGTTCTTCTGGCTGGTGATGCTCACCTTTAGTGTCTATTACGTCTGTTGTCGCCTGCTGCTCACCATATGGCCGAATGCCATTCGTCTGTTAGGGATGAACTCGCATGCTGCCGAGCCGGTGGCTCACCTTGCCCCAGACAGCGATCTCAGCGTGTTGGCGATTGGCTACCTGAAGGCCTTGGGCGGAATGGGTAACCTGATCAGCATGCATGCCAGTCTGACCTATTTGACGATCGAAGTAGACAATCCATTGCTACTGGACAATTCGGCACTGCAACAGTTGGGGGTCATCACTCGCTTTGAACTCGATGATCGCAAGCTGCAATTGCTGGTTGGCCCCATCGCCGAACCCTTGGCGGACAAAATCCAGACGCTGGCGGCGCGCCAGTCATTAGATCTGCAACCCCGCGAATTTGTCATCGAGCCATTTTCGTTGCGGTAACGGCGCAGTTAGCCGGCTGTGATACAATGCCGGCATGCCACATGAAATGAGATCGCACCATGCCATGGATTCAAATAAGACTCTACGCCACTGCCAAGAGTGCTAATAAGCTCAGTAACATGCTGATGGGACAAGGTGCCCAGGCGGTCACCTATATGGATGCCCACGACAACCCTGTCTATGAGCCACTACCCGGTGAAACCAAGCTCTGGGGTGAAACCATGGTGACCGGGCTGTTTGATGCCGAAGTGGATCCTGCACCTATCGTTGCATTCTTCAAACGCCATTTCGGTGCTGATATGCCATACCGAGTTGAACAACTCGAAGACAAGGATTGGGTGCGCGAATGGATGGAACACTTTCACCCGATGCAGTTTGGTGAACGGCTGTGGATCTGCCCTAGCTGGCGCGAAGTGCCGGATCCCGAGGCGGTGAATGTCATGCTGGATCCTGGCCTGGCATTCGGTACCGGGACCCACCCGACCACGGCACTCTGCCTGCGCTGGCTTGATGCCCAAGCATTACAGGGCCAAACCGTGGTCGATTTTGGCTGTGGTTCGGGGATCCTGGCCATTGCCGCGCTGAAACTGGGAGCAGAACGTGTTGTCGGTATCGACATCGATCCGCAGGCCATCCAGGCCAGCCGCGACAATGCCCAGCGCAACGGAGTGGCTGATCGTCTGGAGCTCTTCCTGCCGGAAGAGCAGCCAACACAGCTTCAGGCGGATATTCTGGTCGCCAACATTCTCGCGGGGCCGTTACGGGAGCTGGCTCCCTTGATGAACCAGTTAGTCAGGCCTGGGGGCAAACTGGCGCTCTCGGGCGTGCTGGAGACCCAGGCGCCAGAGCTGGAACAAATATACGGGCAATGGTTCGACATGGACCCAACCGTCACTCATGAGGAGTGGTGCCGCCTTTCAGGCACCAAGCGTTAAACCAGGTACACCAAGCCCGTCATGCGACGGGCTTGCTCTTCGTCCGCCGACGGATCCACCACACCAGGCCGCCATAGGTGATCACCTGGGCCCACAGCTGCCACCATAATCCATTCACAGCAGACCAATCGGCCCCCATCGTATTCAACCGTAATAGCCCGTTAATGCCGGGCATGGTCGGCAACAGCGACATCACCACTTGCAGTGGACCGGGTAACATTTCCGTCGGCCAGATAAATCCCGAAGCAAACAGCAATGGTAACGACGACAGAATGACCATCGGTGTCACCATCTCGCGCCGCGCGGTTACGCACCCCAACAGCAGGCCTAGCAAGCCCGCAGCCAGGAAAAATGGCAACACAAATGCCAGCAGTTGCCAGGGCTGGGCATCGCGACTCAAACCGTAATAGGCCATACAGGGGCCAAAATAGAACATAAAAAAGATCAAATAGAGCAGCATGAACAGCAATAATCGCACCCGGCCCTGCCCGCGCAGGTGCAGCCCTTGCTCTCGCTCGCTAACCCCTCTGAGACCCAAACCAATCAGTAACGTCTGCTGCAGGATAAACAAGAATACGGCCGGGACGACGTACTGTTGATAGCCCAATGTCGGATTGAAAACTGGCTGCATCTGCAGCGAAAATGGGCTCCAGTGCTGTAATACCATGGGGCCACCACCCTCGGCAGAGAGGCGTTGAATCCGCACCAGCGCCCCCAGGGTCGCCGCAGCGCTGCTTAGCCCCTCGGCTATGGCACCATAAATCAGGTAGTAGGCACCATCCCCAGCCAGACTGAGGGTGACACTCCTGCCCAGACGTACATCGCGGTAAAAATGTTGCGGGATCAGCAACAGGCCTCTCGCCTCTCCTTGTCGAATGCGTGCTTCAGCCTCGCGCAAGGTGGCCGCCTGGCCGACCAATACCAACTGGGGGGTGGCATCGGCCATAAATGCCAGCCGCCGAGAGAGGACACTGTTGTCTTCGTCAACCACCAAAATCGGCAACGATCTGGCGACCTGCTGGGCATAGGGCAGCGGGTATAACCAAGCGTAAAACAGAATACCGCCAAACAACGTCAGCAGGACTGCGCGATCAGCTAGCAGCGAACTCAACTCCTGCAGCCACAGCGCTTTGAGCCTAGACATGCGGCCTCCGGCACATCAAAACCATGACCAATGGCCAGACCAGCAGAAATAACAGCAGATAGCCTAACGGCAACCATGCGGCGAAACCGGTGATGCCCAGGCTCGCCTGACCAATTTGCAACTCGGTATAGTGCGCCACTGGCAGCAGGCTACGCCAAGCACGCGCCAGCAGATCCATGTTCTGAACCGGAAAGGTCACCCCCATGAAGGCAAACGCTGGCGCAGAATACCCTGCCGCCAGACTCATGGCTCGAGGACCATCACGCGTCACCCCAAAAAACAGTGCCCCCATTGCCAGGCAAGCCAGCACCATGAACCCCTGGGCCAGCAATTGCAGCCAGAGACTACCGACCTGAGGCCACCCCTGCACTGCGTAAAACCATAACAACATCAGCGCCCCCCAGATGCTATAGAGCAGCCACAGAGGATAAAAGCAGCGAATCAGCCGCCAGCCGGCATCCGACCAGCGACAGCATGGTTCCAGCCCTAATTGATGACGTCGTGCCAGCAGGCTGATAGCGGCGACCAGAATCAGAATTTGCCACAAGGCCGGCAACAAGGCTGAAACCAGAAACTGGGCGTAATTTCCGCCATTATTGAACAACGACGTCAACTGATTGTTCAGTGGCACGGCATCGCCCAGTGCAGCTCCAGGCACCGGATGCGTGATCAGACTATGACCGACACCCCACTGAGCAGCCACCGTCCCCAGGCTCTGCTGCAGACTGCCACTCAATAGCCGTCCAACCAGCAGCATCTGCGCATTGAAAAAAACGTGAATCTGCGGCTGTCTTCCCAGGCGAACCTGCTTTTCAAAATCGGCCGGAATGTAGACCAACGCATAGACGTCACCGCGTCGCAACGCGGCTGTTCCTTGTTCGACTGCATTGAATTGGGCTCGCAATTGCATCGCAGGATGGGCATCCACCGCGCGGGATAATTGTCGCGAGAACGCAGAGTGATCCTGATCGCTTACCCCCACAGGCAGCTCGCGAATCAATCCATCGCTGAACAGCCAGGTCATCCAACCGCATAGCAACAGCGGTAGCCAACACGTCAGTGCGCGCAGCCAGGGGTCACACCAAATCAGTCGCCATTCCACTGCCCGGCCGGTACTAGGCATCCGGCAGCTCCACCACCACACTCATTCCGGCCCGCAACCCCTTAATCGGATCGACTGGCCGCGCCTCGACCTCAAATGTCCGCATATCAAAACCTTGACGGCTATCTGTAGCTCGCCAGGTCGCAAAATCGCCCATCACCGCAACATGCGTGACCCGTAGCCGCACGGGCTGAGGCCCTAATGCCGGTATCTGGGCCGCAAAGACAGTGCCCGGGGCAAATGCCTGCAGCATATCCTCACGGACATGCAACAACGCCCAGGCATCACTCATATCAGTCACCGATACGACAGGAAAGCCTTGTGGCACCAGCTCGCCAGGCTGAAGTAACACTTGGGTCACCTCACCCTGTGCCGGACTCACAACACTAAGTTCATTGGCATAAGCTTGAACCTCTGCCACGGCTCCGGCGGCCATTCTGGCTTTCTCATGGGCAGCCAGCTTCTGCTCTTCCCGTGCCCCCTCCTCGGCCAACAGAAACTGTTGCTGTGCGGCTGTGGCCGTAAGCTGCGCGGTTTGCCACTGGGTGTACGCCTCATCGCGCTTTTGCAAGGCCAATACACCATCGCGATAGAGACTATCCAGTCGACGATACGTCTTTTCATAAAGAGCTGCCGCACTGAGCGCCTTTTGCCATTGCGCATGGGCCGCCGCAACTTGCTGGCGTCGTGCGCCAAGCTCGACCTCTCGCGCCAAGGCACCGGCCGCGGCCTCACCGGCTTGGGCCTGTGCCAATTTTGCCTCCAGCTCAGGACTGACGAGGGTAAATACCAGATCGCCCTTTGTCAGTTGCTGTCCTTTCTTGACCGCAACGGTTGCCAGCCGTCCGGGAATTTTCGATGACACACTATAACTTTGTGCCTCAATCTGCCCCTGCAACCGCTCCGCTGAAGGGCGGTAAGCCGACCAAAATCCCAACGCCAGTCCAAGAACCAGAGCCAGAAAAATTCCCAGGAATAGCGTCTGTCGAACCCGACTCATGATGCGACCTCGATACGGTTTTGTGTTTGAAACTGAGAAAAGTGTGCCGACTGGCCACTAAGCGCCAGCAATCTTGCCAGGCAAACCACATATTGATAGGCCACAGCCTGGCGCTGGGTTTGTACGGCAGCCAGACGGCTTTGCGCATCTTCAACATCCAGTGACGTCCCCAGTCCTTGCTGAAACGCCTTTTCGCGCAAGCGGACGTTCTCCTGCGCCAACCGTTCCGTGCTGGCGAGGTGTTGGTATTGTTCGCGTGCCAGATCCGCTTCACGCCAGCTCTTTTCGGTCAGCAATGTCAGATCCTGTCGCAACTGAGCCGTCAGTTGCTTGACTTGCACTTGCGTCGCAACCGCCGCCGCAGTGGTATCCGATATTCCGTCACGCGAAATCAGCGGCACCTTGACGCCGACACCGACCAACCAGTCTGGCGCCATCTTGGCAGCTAATGTGTCTTGTTCATACAAGGCGTAATTGCCAAACAAAAACAGTTCTGGCAGACGCTTGCCCTGTTCAGCCGTCAGCAAACCATCGGCTTGAGTCAACTTGGTCTGCAATAGTGACAATCCGGGATGCGACGCAAGCATAGGTTGAATAAATGTCTCGACAGGCGGTAACTGGCTATGGAGAAATAACCCGTCACCTGGCTCAATGCCACCCGACTTCTGCGTCAGGTTGGCAAGAGCCAGCTCCGCGATCTCGGCTTGTCGCTGCGCGGCAAGGGTATCGGTACGAGCCTGTTGGTATGCAGCCTCAGCAGACAGGCGCTCAACACGGGCAATCTGCCCCTGAGACTCCATCTTTTGTGCGCGTAGCAGATGCCCCGCTAAAGCCCGCTCCAAGCTTAGTCGCGTGCCGACAGCAGCTCGAGCCAACACTAACCCGTAATAGCGTTCAGTGAGTGTTTCGAAGGCCGCTTGTTGCTTCAGAGCATATTGCTGTTTGGCTTCGTCAACTTGAGCCTGCCGTATGGATTGCGCAGCATCTATTCGGCCTCCGGCATACAGGGGCCACAACGCCTGTACAGAACTGGTAACCAGATCCTGTTCGGTGAAGGCTGTAACAAACGCCGATGACCCACCCAATCCCTGAATCAGCTGCTGTACGGCCGGATTGGATAACAATGGATTGTTTTTATTGCTGGCAATCGGATTCAAGTCCATCAGATCAAGTTCAACTGCTTTATCGAGATGGGTATAGCTGCCCTGCAGGGTGACTTGGGGCAAATTGAGCGCTTGAGCCGCATCAGACAGATGTGAGGCGTGTATAATTCCGGACTGCGACGCCGCCAAGCCGGAGTTGTTCTTCAAAACGAGCTGCCATGCTTCATCGAAACTCAACGGCACCGCCATGACGTTCGATGCCCACCACATTAGGAGCGCTGAGTAAAACCGCCCCCACTTCCCCTTTTTCCCCAACATGACCACACCGAGTGATGACTCAACTATCGTTTTATTTTATCCAACACCGAGCGACTTAAACACGCTCACACCCCGGTGCTGACACATGCGTCACAGCTTTTATCGCAAAAAAATCAGCAAAAAAAGCCTCTTTCGACACCACAAACCATACCGCCAAAGCGTGAGCCAGATAACATCTTTTTTTGCAAGGGCCTAGGCCAAAACAAATGGAGAAAAAAAAGCCCCATGCTCAATTTCTAACCTTTTCAGTGCGGAAAAAAATGCGTAATATACGCCGCCCTGAGCCGATGGTTGATTGTGTCGTTGTAATGCAGATTGGTCCTTACAAATTGGAGACGCCGCTGATTCTGGCCCCGATGGCCGGTATTTCAGACCGCCCTTTTCGGCAGCTTTGTCTGCGAATGGGTGCCGGCATGGCAGTCTCTGAAATGATGTTGGCTAATCCCGATACCTGGGACACGGAGAAGTCGCGCAAACGCCGGTATCACTGTGATGAGAAGGGCATTCGCTCCGTCCAGATTCTCGGTTGCGATCCTGAACTGATGGCTGAAGCCGCACGGCTGAATGTCGACGCGGGAGCCCAGATCATTGATATCAACATGGGATGTCCGGCAAAGAAGGTAAACAAAAAATTAGCTGGTTCTGCCCTGCTACAGGATCCAGAACTGGTTGAGCGCATCCTGCAGGCCGTGGTCAACGCGGTCGCAGTGCCGGTGACATTGAAAATCCGGACTGGATGGGATCCGCAGCATCGTAATGGTGTCCAGATCGCTCGCCTGGCAGAACAGGCGGGTATTCAGGCACTGACTGTACATGGCCGAACCCGAGCCTGTCTTTTTAACGGACAGGCCGAGTATGACACTATCAAGGCTATCAAACAGGCTGTATCCATCCCTGTCATCGCCAATGGCGATATCGACTCAGCCAAGAAGGCACGTGATGTGCTGGATTACACTGGCGCTGACGCCATCATGGTCGGACGCGCCGCACAGGGGCAGCCATGGATTTTTCGCCAAATCCGCCATTATCTGGAGCAGAACCTGGCCACAACCAGCCCTTCCCTGGGAGAGGTTCGTGCCTTGGTGCTAGAGCATATTGACGCGCTGCATCACTTCTATGGTGAATATCAGGGTGTTCGATTTGCTCGCAAGCATGTTGCCTGGTATCTGGAGCGGATAGCAAAAAATCAAGATTTTCGTAGAGGTTTCAATGCATTAGAGAAGGCAAACGCCCAAATAGATGCATTGAAGTATTTTTTTGACACGCAACAGCATAACGAAGAGCAGACAGCATATGTTTGAACAAAACCTGACTTCTGACGCATTGGTTACCACGACCACTCATGCTCACACTCACGAACCCATGCAGCGTCCGCTGCGCGAGTCTGTCCAACAGGCACTGCGTAATTACCTCTCCCAGCTCAATGGCCAGGATGTCGCTGAACTCTATGAAATGGTACTGAGCGAAGTCGAAGCGCCAATGCTGGATATCATCATGCAATATACTCGTGGTAATCAAACTCGCGCCGCCATCATGATGGGCATTAACCGCGGCACGCTGCGCAAGAAGCTGAAGAAATACGGCATGAATTGATTACTATGCCAAAAAATAAAAAAGACGCCTGATGGCGTCTTTTTTTGTCCTGCTATTAAGTACAACCCGCGCCCAAGACACCCTATTCTGTCGCATCCAACAACGACGAAGATGCTGACAATTAGCGCGAATATTCACAGCCCCAGGAAACGCAAAGCAAAAAGCCCAGACGAAAGTCTGGGCTTTGCTGTGTAGTGGCGGAACGGACGGGACTCGAACCCGCGACCCCCTGCGTGACAGGCAGGTAT
>NZ_JBHSAF010000014.1:1019025-1093558 GCF_042649925.1 Pseudaeromonas sharmana | reverse complement strand
GTGACCGACCGGGATGGCGATAGCAGCAGCACGACGTTGGCGATCCAGATTGTCGACGATGAGCCGACGGCGGTGGATGACAGCAACCAGATCGATCTGTCTGCAGGTAGCGACCAAATACAGTTGTTTGCATTACAGGATCCTGCTGTCAGCATCAGCGGTAACGTCATGGATAATGATTTGGCGGGTGCCGATGGTGCGACTGTGACGACACAAGACCTGTCCGATGATATTGGTCACTTTGTGTTGGCTGCGGACGGTTCCTATACCTTTGAACTGAACGACAATAATGCACAGATCCAGGCACTCGACAGCGGCGAGACGCTGGTGCGTGAGTACACCTATGTGCTGACGGATGGCGACGGCGATAGCAGTGAAGCGACGCTGACCATCACCATTACCGGCAGCAATGATGGACCTAGCCTGGAGGTATTGGGCGAGGGCGGTCAGGTGTTCGAATCCGGCCTGGCGTCAGGTTCGGATGCAGCCAGTGACAGCGAGCTGACCAGCGGCAGCTTCCGGGTTGGGGATGCGGATGGCCTGGATGATATCCAGAGCATCACGATTGCCGGTACCGAGCTGCCGGTGGGTCCTGATGGCCTGCTGGGTCTGGTTGGTGAGACCGTCAATACGCCGTATGGCCAAGTGACGCTGGACAGTTTTGATGAAACCAGCGGTACCTTTACCTATATCTATGAGCTGTTGCGGCCGGTAGACAACGACTCGTCCGCGGCGGTGAGTGCTGGCGCGGACACCAATGGCTTTAGTGAAACCATCAGCCTGGAGGTCTTTGATGGCGATGACCGCGCCAGTGGCAGCTTCGATGTCTACATTGCCGATGACCAGCCCGCGAGCGGACTAAATGATACCGTCCAACTGGATGATGATGCTCTGGCGAATGGGATTGTTGGTGGTACTGACGATGATGTGGATGCCAATCACCTGACGGGGACCTTGAGCCATACCTTCGGGGCGGATGGCGGAACCTTGAGCTGGTCTACCGAGACTCCGACCAGTGGATTCACCTATGTACTTGACGCTGATGACAGCAACATTCTGTATATCATGCAAGGTGATACCAAGGTAATGACGCTGACACTGGATCCGGATACCGGTGACTACAGTGTTGAGCAGAATGCTCCTGTAACCCACGCCGATGGCCTGGATGAAAACAATGCCACCATCGATGTCGGTTATGTGGTCACCGATGGCGACGCCGATGTCAAACCGGGCACATTGACGATTAAGGTTGATGACGACACACCGGTTGCTCAGGACGATTACGCCACCGTTGAAGCCGGCAGTCAGCAAAACTTCAATGTCTGCTTCGTGCTCGACTTTAGCGGCAGTATCAGCAATACCAATGTTGACACCATGCTGGATGCAGTACAGGCGGCAGCGACCAAGCTGTTTAACGAGGCGAGCGGCAATGTGGCCATTCAGTTGGTCGCGTTTTCCGGCACGGCTCAGGCTTATGATGTCGTGACGACCCTGTCCGATCTGACGGATCTTCTCAATAGTCTCAATCCGACGCTCCCCGGTGGCGACCGTCCGTATGATGGCTGGACGGACTTTACTGCCGCAGTGAACGAGGTAATGGACTCCTTTACCCCTGTGGTTGGCAGTAGCAATCAGGTCTTCTTTATCAGCGATGGTAATCCGAATGAGCAGACAGGCACCAACAATGCATTGAGTGATAGTGTGGCCCCTATCTGGAATGAGTATGTCGACAATCACAATCTGAATGTCACGACGATTGGTGTCGGTAGCAATATCAATACCGGTAATCTGCAGGACGTCGATGTCGATGGCCTCGGCACGCCGATTCTGATTTCAGGGTTTGATGCCCTGGTCAGCACGCTTGTGGATCAGGTTGCCGGTGGCCTGGTATCAGGAAACGTACTCTCTGGTAGTGATAACAGTGTGGGCACTGCTGACGACGACGGTTTCGGGGCGGATGGCGCTGGCCATATCAGCGCCATTGTGATCAACGGCGTCACTTACAGCTGGGATGGCAATGAGACTATTACCGTCACCACGGCGACGGGTGAGACGACGGTGACTGGCCATAGCCTGACCGGCGTTGCAACTGAATATGGTGGAGCGCTGAGCTTTGATTTCAGCAATGGCAGTTGGAGTTATCAGGCTGCCGATGACATCAACGGCGATAGGCAGGAATCGTTCGAATACACGATTGTCGATAGCGATGGCGATCCTTCCTCCGCCACCTTGCATGTTTATGTCGAGGATCCGAGCCCTCTCGTGGCTCAGGTGGACGAAGATGAGCTTTCCGGTGGCAAGACGGACAACGATGCGGTGACGACTGAAGCGACTGGCAATGTCGGAGATCTGGTCGTCGGCAGCGCTCAGGGAGTCAGTTTCAGCCTGAAGACGGATACCAGCAGCTTGACCCCGGCCACATCTGACGGTGTGGGCCTGGTGTATCAGGTCTCGGGCAATACCTTGACGGCGACGGCGGGTAATACACCCATCTTCACGTTGGTTGTCGAAACGGATGGTGATTACACCTTCACCCTGAATGGGCCAATCGATCACTTGCTGGGTAACGGTGATGATGACGAGTTGCTGAGCCTGAATTTTGCCAGCCTGTTACTGGCTGAGGATACCGATGGCAACCCCGTGACCTTGTCCGGTGATTTCATCATCCAGATTGAAGATGACGTCCCGGTTGCGGTTGCGGATGAGGATGCTATTGCCGAGGATGGTGTCAGTAACCAGATCCATGGCAATGTCTTGCTCAATGATGCGCAAGGCGCAGATGGTGCCGAAGTCATCCCCAAGACGCAAACCAATGCACTGGGTACGTTTACCTTGTTGGCGAATGGTGAGTACACCTTCACGCTGAATAATGCCAACCCAGCGGTACAGCGCCTGGATGACGGTGAAACGCTGACGCAGAGCTTCAGCTATACGCTCAAGGATGCCGATGGCGATACCAGTACCGCATCGGTGACCATCACCATAAATGGCAGCGATGATCCCCTGGTTGCCAACGATGATGCCGCGAGTGTTAGCGAGGCGGCAGTGCAATCTGCAGTCATAGACTCAGCCAGCGTCACAGGCACGAAAAATGTGCTGACCAATGACACCGATCCGGACACATCCGATAAGCCGTTGGCCGTAAGTGATACGAGCCCGCAAGGGCTGTTCCTGCTCAATTCGGATGGCAGTCTGTCAACGACGCAAGTGGGGACGATTACCTTCACCAGCACAGGTGGCTACAGCTTCAGCCTGTTTGATAACTACAAGGCGATGGCCAATGCCCTGGATGCAAATGAGACGATGAAGGTGGGGGCCGAGTACACGGCCGTGAATACAGATAGTGCCACCGACGAGGCCCTGCTGCGGATCACCATCAATGGCGCTGACGACGCGATGACGGCAGTCGATGACGTTGATAGCCTGACGGAGGATCAGGTACAAACGACCGTCTCCGGCAATATCAATGTGTTGACCAATGACGTTGAGCCGGATGCTACGGATAACCCCTTGGTGGTCAGTGATACCGTGTCGCAGAAACTGTACCTGCTCAATGCCGATGGCTCGCTGAGCACTACTCACGCTGGGTATATCACCTTTAACAGCACGGGTGGTTACAGCCTCACATTGCTGGACAGCTATAAGGCGCAGGCAAATGCGTTGGATTCTGAACAGTCCTTCAAAGTTGGGGTCGAATACACGGCTCGTAATCAGGACAATGTGAGCGACGATGCCATACTCCGCATCACTATCACAGGTGCAGATGATGCGATGACGGCGGTGGACGACAGCGATAACTTTACGGAAGGCGCGGTGCAATCGACGGTGAGTGGCCACATCAATGTACTGACCAATGACACCGATCCGGACACATCCGATAGGCCGTTGGCCGTAAGTGATACGAGCCCACAAGGACTGTTCCTGCTCAATCCGGATGGCAGTCTGTCAACGACGCAAGTGGGGACGATCACCTTCACCAGCACAGGTGGCTACAGCTTCAGCCTGTTTGAGCACTACAAGGCGATGGCCAATGCCCTGGATCTTGGTGAGACGATGAAGGTGGGCGCCGAGTACACGGCCGTGAATACAGATAGTGCCACCGACGAGGCTCTCTTGCGGGTTACGATAACAGGCACCAACTCGGATCCAACGATTGTTGTGGATACGGACCCCTTGACCACGGGTAACCAGAGCAGCGAATCGGTTTACGAGTCTGGTTTGACGGGCGGCTCCAGTGCGACAGGCAATGGCGAGTTTGCCACAGGCCAGTTTACGGTCGGGGATGCCGATGGCCTGGATGACATCACCAGTATCACGATTGGTACTCAGGTTCTGAATGTCGGTCCCTTGGGTCTGGCAGGATTGGTCGGCTCCGCTGTGACGACAGGGCATGGTGAGCTGAGCATTACCGGTTACAGCAATGGTACTTTTACTTACCAGTACCAGCTGAAATCAGCGGTTGATAACCCCTCACCCAGTAGCGAGAGTGTGACGGAAAGCATCAATTTGTCGGTTTCCGATGGCTCATCCAGCGCGCATACCAGCTTTAATGTGCAGATCGTCGACGATACCCCGAGCGCCGTGGCCGATACCGTCAAGAGCGGTGCAGTCAGTACCGAGACTGTCAACCTGATCTTGATGCTGGATACGTCAGGCAGTATTGGGGACGCAAACATGGCGCTGATCAAGAGTGCGGTTGCCAATCTCATCAATACCTATGGTTCCGCGTTGCAAAGCGTCATGGTGGTGGATTTTGACAGTGATGCCACCGTACTGACCTACAACAACGGGACCAAGGAGATGACGTGGTTGAGCGGCGAAGAGGCCATTGCCCGGATTAATCAGGCAGATGTCTACTCTGAGGGCTATACCGACTATGACGATGCGCTGGATGTGGTCATGTCCACCTATCAGAATGCGACCATCTCTCAGGAACGCGTCACCGCTGACAAGACCTACGCCTATTTCCTGTCCGATGGAGAACCTTATGGTTCGGATGGGTTCGATACGAATGACATCGATGATGATGAGCGTGGCGCCTGGGTTGACTTCCTGAATAGTCTGAAGAATACCGCAGCACAGATTGACGAGGTTTATGCCATCGGCATCGGATCAGGCGTCAGCCAGACGGATTCTGACTTGCGGGATGTGGCCTGGACATCAGACAGCAGTGGCGACTCAAATGCCAATGTCATTCTGATTAGCTCGGCCAGCCAGTTATCTGGAACGCTGACACAACTGGCCAGCAACAGTACGGGGAATGTCACGACCAACGATGTCTGGGGGGCAGATGGCAGTGATGCCATCAAGCTGCAATCGGTTACCTTCGATGCGGATGGCGCCGGGGCTGGGGCGGTAACGACCTATACGTTCGATGGATCACATAGTTCCTATACCATCGATTTGGGTGCCACGATCGGATCGTTGCAGATTAACAGCGATGGTAGCTATGTCTTTACGCCACCGTCATCGGGCGCCACTGGGAATGCGGTCACATTAGGCTATACGATTGTGGATGGCGATGGAGATACCAGTAGTTCAACGTTAACCATTCAGCCGAACCATGCTCCGGTCGCGGGTGATGACAACATCATCACCAACATTCTGAGTGGAACCTTGACGCTGCCGTCGTCCATTCTGCTGGCAAACGACAGCGATGCCGACGGCGATACACTCACAGTGTCCAAGACAGCGTTCATCACCGATTGGCAACCGCGGGGGGCGGATTTTACCAGCAGCAGTATCGTGACCAAGACGGTCGGCAACACGGCTACCCTCAATCGCAGTGATTTCTCCAAGACTGGGCAATTAGCCAATTACGCGACACTGACCGTCAAGGGGGCGCTGAATGGCGTGAATCAGGGCAACAACAGCGATTTGCTGACGCTCGCCTTAGTGGCTGGTGAAGTCCTCAGCATCTCTACGGTTCTGGGTGGGACAGTAGATGCAGCTACTGATATCGCGTTCGAGTATCGACGGGTGGGTGATACCGAGTTCACCCCGTTAAGCGGAGGGTATTTGAACTGTGATGTGTCCGGGAATTACCAAATCCGCGTCGTGAACGTCGATGATAATGGAGCCGCAACTGGCGGAGGAACTGGCGGTGAAAATTATACGTTGGGGCTGAGCATTAACTATGCCGCCGCAGCCGATGATGCACCGACGGTGACTTCGTCATATGTCGTCTCGGACAGCCGAGGTGGCGAGGATGAGGCGCATGTCACCCTGAGTTACCAATCCGGTACCACGCTCAACGGCACCGATGGTAATGACACCCTGATCGCCAACGATACCAGCACAACGCTGAATGGGGGGGCAGGCAATGACATTCTGATCGGTGGTGCGGGTGATGATACCTTGAATGGTGATGCCGGGGACGACCAGCTCAGTGGCGGCGCGGGCAACGACACGCTGCGTGGCGGTTTGGGTGCGGATATTCTCACCGGTGGTGACGGTGCCGATATCTTCAAATTCATGACTGCAGACAAGGATGCCCATGTCGATACCATCAAGGACTTTGCAATTGGTCAGGATAAGCTGGATCTGAGTGACGTGCTGAATGATCCGACGACGGGCAGTCTTGCCAACTATCTCTCCGTCGTACAGGGTAGTGGTGAAGATGCCTTGGTGAAGGTCTACAGTGCGGGTAATGCAACGGGTGGCGGCGCGCCGGATATGACGATTGCCCTGGAAGGATTGGGCTCCAATGCAATCGAGCTGCAGCAACTTCAGGATTATCTGGTGAATCATGACGGTGTGATCAAGTAGTGGCGACCAATGCGGGAGGTGCTTGTCGCACCTCCCGCTTGGCCAGCGTGGAGAGTGGGTTGCCATAGGCAAAAAACGGCCTCAATTACTGACAAGCTACATTTTTTGCGTACAATGAGGTCAGTTGCTAGGTGGGGAGTCATATGGCCATGATTGACTGGCTGGAAGTAGATGGCGTGCGATATGCCGCGCAGGGGGAGAACATCCTCTGCCAGACGGCTGTGGGCTTCCAAACCCTACTACCGGGCCATCAGCTGGATGGGCTGGAGATATCGGATGAACAAGGAAACCCGCTCGGGTTTTTGAATGTCGATTTTCAACTTGGCCACATGGAGCTGACGCCGCTGGTTGCAACGGCCGAACTAGAGGGCACAGTGTTACGGTTCGGGGATGTGGCTGGCGAACATCAGGTTGCCTTGACGCAGTTGCCTGTGCCCGTCCTGACGCTCTCGTTGCAAGATGGCGACATGATGCTGACGGACACTTCCGCCGCCTTGACTGAGGAGCATAGTCATGGCAATTCGCTGGCGTTGACATCGATCGTATCGGATGCAGACGAAACATTGGACACGTTCTTTGGTGCCAGCACCCAAAGTGACATCGAACATTTACCTGTGCTGGAATCGCCAGCCGTATCCGATATTGATTACCTCTATCTGACGCATGGCGCCGATCCAATACAGATGCCGCTGCTTCCAGAATACCCAGATAACGGCATACTGATTTAGTTCAACATTCTGTTTACCGAGGCTTTTTTCTATGCTGATAAAACGGTTCATGGCCGGTTTTTGCGCTGTTGCCATCATGATGTCCACTCAGGCGCAAGAGCTTGGATTACCGTCCAGCGCGCATCTGGTCACCCGCGGACAGGCCTCAATGTCGGTGCCTGCAGACATGGCGACGGTCTCGTTTGCCATCAGCCTGCAGGATGCAGATGCGCAGAAAGCCCGACAAGAGGCAGATCGACGCGTGGCGGCATTTGTTAATGCACTCGAAGCGGCTGGCTTCAATGGCAAGGATGTCGTCGCGGGCAATCTGCAACTCAACCCGGACTTCGAATACAGTGATAAGGGAATACGTCGACAGCTGGGATATCAGGCAGTACGCGATGTGTCGATCCGGATATATCAACTCGAACGCGTAGGACAATTGATCGATGTTGCGCTCAAGGCCGGTCTTAACTCGGTTAACCAGATCGAGTATGGGGTTCGGGATGCCGAGCGCTATCGCAAGCAAGTGCGGGAGCAGGCGTTGGCCGACTCGCGCAATACCGCTGCGGATGTGGCGAAGTCATACGCTGCGTCACTGGGAAAGGTCTATTCCATCCAGTACCTGCCCACTGATCGTGCTGTCCGTCCACTCTCTGCGGTCATGAATATGAAGGCCGAGGGCCAGAGCCTGTTTCAGCCGCAGGCTGTCAACTTTGAAGATACAGTGACTGTGGTTTACCTGATGGAGTAACGCGGTTGCCATTTCTGTGCGTAAACAAAAGCCCGCATCAGCGGGCTTTTGTTTATGTTTAACGCGAACATCAGTGCAGGATCCGGGCTCGCAGGGTTCCATCAATGGTCTTCAAGTGCGCCAGAGCTTCTTCGCTACGTTCGGTCTCGACATCAATCACCACATAACCAATTTCCGGCGTGGTTTGCAGGTACTGGCCTGCGATGTTGATGCCCTGATCGGCAAAGAACTGGTTGATCTTGTTCAGAATCCCGGGCTGATTGCGATGGATGTGCAGCAGACGGCTGGAGTCATGGTGCTGAGGCAGTGAGACTTCCGGGAAGTTGACGGCAGACAGCGTCGAACCATTGTCTGAGTACTTGATCAGCTTGCTTGATACTTCCAGACCGATGTTCTCTTGTGCTTCCTGTGTTGAACCACCGATATGCGGGGTCAGCAGGACGTTGTCGAACTTTTGCAGCGGAGAAACAAACGGCTCACCGTTGGCTGTCGGCTCGACCGGGAAAACGTCAATCGCGGCACCAGACAGATGGCCACTTTCCAGTGCGGCCGTCAGGGCCGGGATATCAACCACAGTCCCCCGCGCGGCGTTGATCAGTATGGCGCCCGGCTTCATGTTAGCCAGCTCCTCGCTACCGATCATGTCTTTGGTTGAGGCCGTTTCCGGAACGTGCAGGCTCACGACATCGGCCATGCCAAGCAACTCCTTGAGTGTGGCAACCTGCGTCGCATTCCCCAGGGATAATTTGTTTTCGATGTCGTAGTAGAACACCTTCATACCGATATTCTCGGCAATGATCGACAGCTGGGTACCGATATGACCGTAGCCGATAATGCCCAATTTCTTGCCACGAGCTTCGACTGAATTGTTGGCGCTCTTATCCCATTCACCGCGATGCGCCTTGGCATTCTTGGCAGGAATACCACGCAACAGCAGCAGAATCTCACCCAATACCAGTTCAGCGACGCTGCGGGTATTGGAGAACGGTGCGTTGAACACCGGGATGCCCCGAGCTGCAGCGGCCTTCAGGGCGACCTGGTTGGTACCGATACAGAAACAGCCAATGGCGACCAGCTTGTGGGCCTCGGCAAGCACCTTTTCATTGAGATTGGTGCGGGAGCGAATACCGACGAAGTGGGCATCACGAATCCGCTCGATCAGATCGGCTTCTTCAAGTGCACCCTTTTGGTAATCGATATTGGTATAACCAGCCGCCTTGAAAGTCTCCACCGTATTAGGGTGAACACCTTCCAGCAGCAGGATCTTGATCTTGTCTTTGTCCAATGAGAATCGGCTCATTTAGGTCCCTCTCGCGCAACGTTATAGTAGGCAACGCCAAGTGTCAGCGCTTGTCGTTCCATCTCTGGTGAGGCAAGTAAACTAGCAAAAAAGGGCCTAGGTGGGCAATCAGCTTTCCTTTTGTTCTGCAGATGATTGAGGTTGTATTCAGTCAGGCTGCGCAATCGTTTTGCAGCCGTTCCAGCATCTGTTTCGTTTCAATCAATTCAATCGGCGTAGGTATTAGCAGATTCTGCCACATGAAGTTGTGATGACGGATGATTTGTTCTGCCGCGAGGTGTGGGCGATTGGCAGTCGTATGCGCATCGCTGATGGCCAGTAATTGATAGTCGAGGCTGGCCGCGGCCCGCAATGTGGTATCGACGCAAAAGTCCGTCGCGCAACCGGTAATCATCAGTGTGCCAACGCGCAACGAGTGCAGCAAAGGGGCTAACCCGGTACGATAAAAGGCGTCGCACGCGGTCTTGCGTAGTACGTGATCATGGGCGGCGCGTCGTAATTGAGGCAATAAGTTCCAGCCTGGTGTGTGCGGCTCTAGCGGATCATCGCGTCCTCCGTCATGCTGAATGAAAATGACAGGGCGTGATTGCAGATGGCAGTGATGGATCAGCAGATTGATGTTGGCGACAACGTTGGCACTGCGATAACGGCTTTGCTCTGAGGCGAATAGCCCTTGCTGCATGTCTATCACAAGCAGCGCGAGACGTGAGGCGCTGGGCATAATGAGCTCCATTCGAGATAATATCGGATGCTATCAGAGCGATGCATGCCGGTCACGGTGTCTGTGTTCATTCGGAGGCGAATATGCGTTTTTCATGCATCAGTATGTTGTTGGCAGGGCTCTTTTCTTGTCAGGTGAGCCTTGCCGGGCAAATCTTGGTCGGTACGGACAATCTCAACGGCAATACGGTGATTCAGACATCGGATCGCAGAGCCAATTTGCTGGTGCCGGTCGACGGAGCTGGCGAGCGCGTATGCTGGTTTAATGGAGAAAAGTACTCGAAGGGAGCAAGGTTGCAAGCGGGCAGCGCGTGGCTAGAGTGCGCGCGCGAGAATGACTACGAGACCAATGGTGCCTTGAGTTGGCGTCCGGTTGGTGAGGCTGGCGCCGCTGCGGGGAAAGTGACAATTCAGACCGGAAAAGGCCAATAGTTTCCCCGTTTTGGCTGATCCTGTCTGGCTGGTCTAGTCTTAGCGAATAGTTTAGCTGCCGCGGAATCAGCCTATGCGCCTCTCCCGACTGCTGGCTTTGGGACTCATCAGCCTGTTACTGCTCTGGTCGCTGGTGATGGCTCGAAGTCAGTTGCTCACACTGCGAGATTCGATTCAGGATCAGATGCAAGCCAATCTGGAAACCTCGGTGACCTCGTTGGGGCTGGTGCTGCAGGGGGCGTTCCTCGGCGGTGATCCTGTGATGGCTGAAACCCTCGTCAATGCGCTATTTGATGGTGGCTATGTCAAATCAATCCGCCTTGTGGATCCCGATGGTAAGGTCGTGTTTGCGCGTGAATTTACCGCCCCCATCAAAGAGGTCCCCAGCTGGTTGCCTGATTACGTGCCGTTTGCGGAACAAACGGTACAGCAGGAGATTACCGACGGCTGGAATATTCTTGGCATGCTCACCATCACAGGCCACAGCAGTTACGGCTACGCCTATTTATGGCAAGCCATCCAGCGCCAGGCTGGTATCCTGTCGTTCGGTATCCTGGTCGCATTGCTGTTACTGTTTGCTTTGCTGCTCTTTGTGCTCCTTCCGCTGCGTGCAGTGATTCAGCGTATCTCCGCCATGGCGGGCAATCACCTTCCGTCACCGGTACCGCCTGCTTTCTGGCATGAAATCCGACAGTTGGATGAGGCCGTGAATCGGTTGATCCAGGAAAAGCGCCGCAATCATGAGCGGCGCAAATTGAAACTGCTGCGCTGGAGACTGGCAGCGGACTCCGAGCTATCGGTGCGCTCGTCGTTGCCGCGCGGTGTGTTCACCTCCACCCAGGGCCAGTTAGTACTTTACCGCCAGGTCAACGATGCGAGCCTGTTCTGTCAGCAAGGTGATATTGAACAGCTATGGGCAGCGTTCAATCGATACTGGCTTGGCACCACAGCGGCCATGGGGCAGGGGCGACGGATACCCCTGGAATTGCTGGTCTCCCCTTACCGTGATGCGTTGTTGGAGTTGTTGCGCAAGGGGCGGCCCGGGATGCTGGAGTGGGTTGGTCGTCCCGTCATCGATCAACCATCGCCCGCCGCGCTGTTCAAGGTGCTTAAACGCTTGGGCTATGAGCATGTGCTGGCGGATTTTGGTTGCAGCCGCCAGGACTATCAATGGCTTGAGTGGATGCGTCCGCGTTGGGTCATCTGTCAATGGAGTGCCGCGCTGCCTGCTCAATACTGGATCCTGCAAAATGTGACCTTGCATGATTTGGGCGTGGGTGTCCTGGTATATGGCTGTCTGGATACAGCCTTGATGCTGGAACTCGAGTTCAATGGTTATTTGGTCGCGGAGCCAGAGTGATGCGAACGCTGCTGTTTTATTGCTTGTTGACGCTGGCGCCCGGTTTAAATGCTCTGCCAACCAATCTGGTGATCGCCAGCGGTGAAATCGGTGGCGTTTATTTCCAGATGGCGGGTGAATTCTGCCGTCTGGTGAATTTGCAATCCCATGCGGTGCAGTGCTCGGTCCTGCCAACCGATGGCTCTCAGGAAAACCTTGCGCTGTTGGCGGACGGTGGCGCCGATATGGCCCTTGTTCAGGGGGATCTGTTGTTAGCGGCTTACCGTGGCGAGGGCGTTTTTGCCGGGCATCCACAAGCGGATCTCCGCGCGCTGATGGCAACCCATGCCGAACCGCTGACATTGGTGGTGCGTAAAAGCTGGCAAGGTGGACTGCCTGCGCTGCGCGGGCGGCCGGTATTCCTCGGCCCGCCGTTATCCGGCAGTCGGGCGTCTGCCAGTCGGTTGCTTGCCTTGCCGGGGTTGCTGCAAGGTGAATGGCGCGAGACGTTCCCGCCCGACCCGCAAAGGGCCCTGTGCCAAGGGCAGGTCGATCTGATTGCGATATTCAGCGGTCACCCCAATCGCTTTATTGTGGACTTGGCCAAGCAATGTCCGATTCGCTTGTTGCCTTTTAACGCCGATATCATCACCGCTTATGTCGCCATGCATCCGGAATATCGAGTGAGTCAGATACCCGGCAGACTCTATCCTGAATTGCTTGCACCGATACCGACAGTGGCGACACCAGCAATATTGGTAGCCCGCAAAACATTGCCCATCGATTTTGTTCGTCAGTTATTAATTGCATTCTGGAATGGACGGCAGCTGTTTAACAAAAATGTATCCGCGTATGCCAATCTATTTCGTTACCCAGCACACATGCTGAAACCGGCGCTATTAATTCCATTGCATCCTGGATCGGAGGTGATGAGAGAGGAAATAGATCGCGCACAAAAAAATAACTAATGCTGGCAAGAAGTGGATAATAAACAGGGGCTTGTGCCCCTGTTTTAAATGTAGTTGTGGTTATTGCAGGCACTGGTAGCTGCCATCAGGGAAATCTTTATACTTGCTATTGCCAAAGTCTATTCCACCGCGGCAGGAAGCATAATTATACTCACCGGTAACATCTATTTCATAATCCTGGCCAGGATCAATATTATTAGAATGGGTGTAGAAACCACCATCTGGCCCATCGCCACAACCCTTGTTCGAGTATTTAAGAGCGCCACACCACAGCACGAAAATACGCTCATCACACGCATTGTGGAATACCACTTTCTCGTTGCCATTCGTGGCGGACAGGCAATCCTTGGCGTCTTGTCCTGGGTTGGCATGGGCAGTAGTGATTGCGCCTAGACTCATGGTCAGGCAGATAAATACAGTTTTCAACATGCTACAGCTTCCTTTCGATATTATTAGCTGACGAAGTTTAACGAAGTCGTATATAAAAGCCAGTATTACTGCCGGCCGCGTGAAGTTATGAATAATTTTGGCCTCCAATGAGGCTTTATTTTTATGTCGCGCTAAAAATGGGATTCGAATAGCTTCTGACCATGCCTGACACGCGTTCTATTTTATTTCAGTCACTGCTAAAAGCAGGGTGCTGTTATTAGGCGTTATAATTTCGCACGCGGCGATTTGAATTGACCATCACCGATGCGGTTGCGCAAATCACTCCACAGCGTCAGCCGGTCTGCATTGCCGAGCAGTTGCCCCTCCTTGCGTTGATTCATGACCCAAAGGTGACGTGCATTGAAACTATATACCGGCAATAAATCGGGACGACGACTGGCGGGATAAATTGCTGCCTTGATGTTGTCGAGGATTAACGGGTCGGACTTCGGTGTCGCATAATATGCGAGCACCATATGAAACTCGTTATAAGTCACCGATTTGACGTAAACCAGTCTGAGTTTTTCCTCGCTGATCCCCAGCTCCATCAAGACATAGTATTTTCCGAGACTGTAGTCCTCGCAGTCGCCGGCATGCGCGCCAATAAACTCCAAGGGTTTGGCCCAGTAATCCGTCATGCCCCACAGTCGGGGGTCACCTTCATAAATCAGCTGATTGAAGTAATTATTCACGCTCTCCAGCTTGCGTCGGTCGTTGTTGCTGCCCTGATTGGCAACCAAGGTGATGAGGTTGTCCAATCGCTTCAGGGCCTGCGGGCCGTAGGTCTGCACCAGGCGGTCTCGGATCTGCTGTTGCTGCAGGTAGTCAATCATAGGTGTGGGCGAGCTGGCGGCGGCCGGTTGGAGCAGGCAGGGCAGCATCAATACCAGGCAGAGGATACGGCGCGTGTTAAGAACAGACATGACTGACTCGACGAAAGGGGCTTTCTTTCTAGTCTAGTCAGTCAATGCCGGTTTGCAGGTGGGTGCTTCAGGTCTCGATGCTTGATAAGTGCGGGATAGCGGTCAAGTCGAGCTGATGCGCCGGGGCAATTCGGCAGCAACATGCCAGGACCTCGTCGCTCCCGACACTGGCCAATGCTGTTTGTACGGGTAACAAGGCGTGACGTTGAGCTGGCGCCATTTTCAGGCGACAGGCCCCGCAGTAGCCGCTGCGGCACTGGTATTCCACCGCATGGCCGGTGCGCAGCAGGGTGGCGAGCAGGGTTTCACCGGGGCGCACGGCAAAGCGCCCCAGCGGGGTGACCAGCCAGCCGGCTGGTTCAGAGGCTGAAGCCGTCGAGGTCATCGGCACTGATCTCGCTGTCTATCTGCCCCACCAGGTAGGAGCTCACCTCCACCTCTTGCGGCGCCACCTGCACATTGTCAGAACTGAGCCAGGCGTTGATCCATGGCAGCGGGTTCTGACGCTCGGCAAACGGGGCGCTGAGGCCGACCGCCTGCATGCGCACATTGGTGATGAATTCGACGTACTGGCACAGGATGTCGCAGTTGAGGCCGATCATCGAACCATCCTTGAACAGGTACTCAGCCCACTCCTTCTCCTGTTCGGCGGCACGCAGGAACAGCTGCTGGCACTCGTCGCGGCATTCGCGGGCGATGTCGACCATCTCGGGATCATCCTTGCCCTGTTGCATCAGATTCAGCATATGCTGGGTGCCGGTCAGGTGCAGCGCCTCATCACGGGCAATCAGCTTGATGATCTTGGCGTTGCCCTCCATCAGCTCCCGTTCGGCAAAGGCAAACGAGCAGGCGAAGCTGACGTAGAAGCGGATGGCTTCCAGCGCGTTAACACTCATCAGGCACAGATACAGCTGACGCTTCAGCGCGCGCAGGGTGACACTGACGCGCTCGCCGTTGAGCAGGTGGTCACCCTCACCAAATTGTTGCCACAGCTGGGTCAGACGGATCAACTCGTCGTAGTAGTGGGCGATGTCCGCAGCCCGGCGCAGGATCTGATCGTTGACCACAATGTCGTCGAACACCTGGGAGGGATCGGCGGCGATGTTGCGGATGATGTGAGTGTAAGAGCGCGAGTGAATCGTCTCGGAGAAGGCCCAGGTCTCGATCCAGGTCTCCAGCTCCGGCAGCGAGACCAGCGGCAGCAGGGCGACGTTTGGGCTGCGGCCCTGAATCGAATCCAGCAGCGTCTGGTACTTGAGATTCGACAGGAAGATGTGCTGTTCGTGGGCCGGCAGCGCCTGGTAGTCGATGCGATCGCGCGATACGTCTACCTCTTCCGGGCGCCAGAAGAAGGAGAGCTGCTTTTCGATCAGGCGCTCGAAGATTTCGTGCTTTTGCTGGTCATAGCGGGCGACGTTCACCGGTTGGCCGAAGAACATCGGTTCCAGCAGGGCGTTGTTAGGGTGTTTGCTAAAAGTGCTGTAAGCCATCGGGTGTTATCCTGTGCCACGCCAAGCAGGACGCCGAAGCGTCCTGTGGTGTTGATTACTGGGTCATGAGCCTTTACGGGCCGTTATCAAATTTTGCAGGCGCCACCGGCGCAGCCATCGTCCTGGGTCAGTTGCGCATCATCGGCACCATCACGGGTGTTGTGATAGTACAGCGTCTTGACGCCCAGCTTATAGGCGGTCAGCAGGTCCTTGAGCAGCTGCTTCATCGGCACCTTACCACCGTCGAAACGCGACGGATCGTAATTGGTGTTGGCCGAGATCGACTGATCGACGAATTTCTGCATCACACCGACCAGCTGCAGGTAGCCCTCGTTCGACGGCTGGTTCCAGAGCAATTCGTATTGCTGCTGCAGCGTATCGTAATCCGGTACCACCTGGCGCAGGATGCCGTCCTTGGAGGCCTTGACGCTGATCAGGCCGCGTGGCGGCTCGATGCCATTGGTGGCATTGGCGATCTGGCTTGAGGTCTCCGACGGCATCAGCGCGGTCAGGGTGCTGTTGCGCAGCCCGTGCTGACGGATCTCGGCACGCAGTCCTTCCCAATCCAGTTGCAGCGGCTCGGCACAAACCTCGTCCAGATCGCGCTTGTAGGTATCGATCGGCAGCTTGCCCTGGGCGTAGGTGGTTTCGGCAAACTTGGGGCAGGGGCCCAGCTCTTTGGCCAACGCCACCGAGGCTTTGAGCAGATAGTACTGGATCGCCTCGAAGGTTCTGTGGGTCAGACCCAGCGCCGAACCATCGGAGTAACGGGCGCCGTGCTTGGCGAGATAGTAGGCGTAGTTGATGACACCAATCCCCAGCGGTCGCCGCCACATGGCGCCATTTTTTCCGGCCGGCACCGGGTAGTCCTGGTAGTCCAGCAGGGCGTCGAGTGCGCGCACTGCCAGATCGGCCAAGGGTTCGAGCTCATCGAGGGAGTTCAGTGCGCCGAGGTTGAAGGCCGACAGGGTACATAGCGCAATCTCGCCATTATCGTCACGCAGATCGTTCAGTGGTTTGGTCGGCAGCGCGATCTCCATGCACAGATTGCTCTGCCGTACCGGGGCCTGTGCCGGATCGAACGGGCTGTGCGTGTTGCAATGGTCGACGTTCTGGATATAGATACGCCCGGTACCGGCACGCTCCTGCATCAGCAGTGAGAACAGGTCGACGGCCTTGATCTGCTTCTTGCGCACTGCCGGGTCGGCTTCGTATTGCAGATACAGGCGCTCAAACTCGGCCTGATCGGCGAAGAACGCATCATACAGGCCCGGCGCAGCGGATGGGCTAAACAGCGTAATGTAGCCGCCCTGAATCAGGCGCTGGTACATCAGCTTGTTGATCTGCACACCATAGTCCATGTGTCGGACACGGTTATCCTCGACTCCGCGGTTGTTCTTCAGCACCAGCAGCGATTCGACCTCAAGATGCCACAACGGATAGAACACGGTGGCGGCACCACCCCGCACACCGCCTTGCGAGCAGCACTTCACGGCGGTCTGGAAATATTTGTAGAACGGAATACAACCGGTGTGGAATGCTTCGCCGCCGCGGATTTCCGAGCCGAGGGCGCGGATACGGCCGGCGTTGATGCCGATGCCGGCGCGCTGCGATACATAACGCACCACGGCTGAGGCCGTGGCATTGATCGAGTCCAGGCTATCGTCACACTCGATCAGCACGCAGGAGCTGAACTGACGCGTCGGGGTGCGCACGCCGGACATGATCGGCGTCGGCAGCGAGATTTTGAAGGTCGAGCAGGCATCATAGAAGCGCTTGACGTAGTCCAGACGACTGGCGCGCGGATAGCGCGAAAACAGACAAGCCGCGACCAGCATATAGAGGAACTGCGGGCTTTCGTAGATCTCGCCGCTGACCCGGTTCTGCACCAGATATTTGCCTTCGAGTTGCTTGACCGCCGCATAGGCGAACAGCATGTCACGCTCGTGGCGCAGGTAGCCATCGAGTTCGTTGAATTCGGCTGCGCTGTAGTCGGCCAGCAGGTGGGCATCATAGCGGCCGTCGGCAACCAGGCGTTGGACATGCTGATACAGCGATGGCGGCGTAAATTCGCCATAGGCCTTCTTGCGCAGGTGGAACATCGCCAGACGGGCGGCCAGATACTGGTAGTCCGGCGCATCGGTACTGATCAGATCGGCCGCGGCGCGGATCAGGGTTTCGTGGATGTCTGCCGTTTTGATACCCGCATAAAATTGCAGGTGGGCACGCAGCTCGACCTGTGAGACCGAAACATTCTGCAAGCCTTCAGCGGCCCAGGTGACTACCCGGTGGATCTTTTCCAGATCCAGAGATTCGGTGCGGCCGTCGCGTTTGGTGACCTGTAGCGTGGTGTTCATACCCGTCCTTGATTCCTTGTTCTGGCGATGGTCTGAGCCATCGTGATTGCGCGCGCCATGGCGCGGACCAACCGGCCGAAGACCCCGACTCCCGAAGGAGTTGTGACAGCAAGAACTGAAGAACGGGGTGGCCAAAACACAACATATAGTGTTTATGTGTATTCGAGGCACAAGATAACGGTCGTTGCCGACTGCATCAAGAGGGTGGCTCGGGGGACGACTTGTGGATAAATCTTTACAGCTCAGTCACCACGGGCGCTGGCAGCGGATTTTAAAAATATATTTTTTTTTCATCTTTAACATCGGGCTCACATTCCCCGGCACAAGCATTGAGCAATCGTTCAAAATTTCAGAGCTGTGACCACCATGCGTGCAGGCTGCTGACGTCGGCAAACTGCAAATCGGCCCCCCAGTGCGCACTGTTCTCGAGCGGGTCAAGGTATCCCCATCCGGCGATGGCCGTCTGCATGCCGGCTGCGCGCCCGGCTTCAATGTCGCGGATATGGTCCCCGACATACAGACAGGCTGTGGGCTCGACGCCCAATTGCGCGCAGGCGTACAACAGCGGCGCCGGGTGCGGTTTGCGCTGCGGCAGTGTATCGGCACTGACGATGACGCCGCAGTGCGGTAATTCATCGACCTGGGCCATCAGCGGTTCAGTCAGAAACGCCGGTTTGTTGGTGACAATTCCCCAGGGAATGGCGGCCTGGTTCAGGCTGGCGATGAACTCCACCATGCCTGGGTAAGGGCGGGTACCTTCGTACAGGTGGGCGGCATAGTAGTCCAGCAATGCCTGACGCAGCTCCGGGGTATCCATCTGTGCCAGCTGTTCCTCGCCGAAGCCGGCCTTGAGCAGACCGAGGGCGCCATCGGAGGCGATGCGGCGGATCACCGCGTCTGGCAGGCGTGGCATGGCATGCGTATCGAGCACATGGTTGACGGCGGCGCCCAGATCCGGCGCCGTGTCCAGCAAGGTGCCATCCAGATCGAATAAAACGGCAGCAAAATGGGGCATGGCTCAGGCCTCTGGACGCTGACAGTGCAGCATGTAATTGACACCCACATCGGCTGACAGTCGGAAAGTGCCGCTCAGCGGGTTATAGACCACCCCTTTCATCTGGCACAGTCGCAAACCGGCGCATTCGGCATAGCGGCTCAGCTCGGCAGGCTGAATGAACTTGTCATGCTGGTGGGTGCCTTTGGGCACCATCTGTAGCAGATATTCAGCCCCGGCGATCATCAAGAGCCAGGATTTGGCGGTGCGGTTGATGGTTGAAAAAAACAGCTGGCCACCGGGGCGCACCAACCGGGCGCAGGCGGCGACCACAGAGGCCGGATCCGGTACATGCTCCAGCATTTCCATACAGGTGACGACATCGAAGTGTCCCGGCAGTTCCTCGGCCAGCGCCTCGACTGTCAGTTGCCGGTAGGTCAGTTCGACACCGCTCTCCAGCGCGTGCAGCCGAGCGACCTGCAGTGGCTCTTTGCCCATGTCGAGGCCGGTGACGCTGGCGCCGCGCACAGCCATCGATTCGGCCAGAATGCCGCCACCACAGCCGACATCCAGCACACGTTTGTTCGCCAAGCCTTGGCTCAGGGTGTCAATCCACTGCAGACGCAGCGGATTCAATTGATGCAAAGGCTTGAATTCGCCCTGCGGATCCCACCAGCGACTGGCAAGGGCTTCGAACTTGGCTATTTCCTGATGGTCGACATTCATCTGCTGGTGATCCTGTTAATGGTTGCTGCTGCGACTCGGCATTATAACCAAGCGTTCAGGCTGTGACAGCCACCCGCTCTGGAGGCTGGGGAATTGGCCATTTGCGTGCTAGAATGCCGCCCTTATGCTTTCAAGTCGATTGAAGTAGGGATCTAGGGTTATATGAGTGAGCTGGCCAGAGAGATCACGCCAATCAACATCGAAGAAGAGTTGAAGAGCTCCTACCTCGATTACGCCATGAGTGTAATCGTCGGTCGGGCCCTTCCGGATGTGCGTGATGGTTTGAAGCCTGTACACCGTCGAGTCCTGTTCGCGATGAACGAACTGGGCAACGACTGGAACAAGCCTTATAAAAAATCGGCCCGTGTGGTCGGCGACGTTATCGGTAAATATCACCCCCATGGTGACAGTGCTGTCTATGACACCATAGTGCGGATGGCGCAGAACTTCTCGATGCGCTACATGCTGGTCGACGGCCAGGGTAACTTTGGTTCGGTCGACGGCGACTCCGCTGCGGCAATGCGTTATACCGAAATCCGCATGAACAAGATCGCCCATGAACTGCTGGCCGATCTGGACAAGGAAACGGTTGACTGGGTACCGAACTACGATGGTACCGAACAGATTCCGGCAGTCATGCCGACCAAGATACCGAACCTGCTGGTCAATGGATCTTCTGGTATTGCTGTCGGTATGGCGACCAATATTCCGCCGCACAACCTCACCGAGGTGGTCGATGCCTGTCTGGGGCTGATCGACAACAGTGCCCTGACGGTGGATGAGTTGATGCAATATGTGCCGGGTCCGGATTTCCCTACCGGCGGCATCATCAACGGCCGCTCTGGCATCATCGATGCCTATCGCACCGGTCGCGGCAAGATTTATGTGCGTGCCAGAACGCACATCGAGACCGACGACAAGAACGGTAAAGAGAGCATCATTGTCACCGAGTTACCCTACACGGTGAACAAGGCGCGTCTGATTGAAAAGATTGCCGAGCTGGTCAAGGACAAAAAGGTTGAAGGCATCACGGCGCTGCGTGACGAATCCGACAAGGACGGCATGCGCGTGGTCATCGAGCTGCGCCGTGGCGAAGTCTCCGAGGTGGTGCTGAATAACCTGTATGCCCATACCCAGATGCAGAACGTGTTCGGTATGAACATGGTTGCCCTGGTGAATGGCCAGCCGAAGACGCTGAATCTCAAGGAGATTCTGGCGGCCTTTATCGATCACCGCCGTGAAGTGGTGACTCGTCGTACCGTATTCGAACTGCGCAAGGCGCGCGATCGTGCGCATATCTTGGAAGGTCTGGCGATTGCGCTGGCCAATATTGACCCCATCATCGAGCTGATTCGTCACTCGCCGAGTCCGGCGGAAGCCAAGGCGGCGTTGATCGCCAAGCCATGGGATCTGGGCAATGTGGCGGCGATGCTGGAGCGTGCTGGCGATAATGCGGCGCGACCGGAGTGGTTGGAGCCAGAGTACGGCATTCGTGAAGGTCAGTACTTCCTGACCGAACAACAGGCGCAAGCGATCCTGGATCTGCGTCTGCAAAAGCTGACTGGGCTTGAGCACGAAAAGATCCTGGAAGAGTATCAGGATCTGCTGAACCAGATCGCCGAGCTGCTGCGTATCCTCAATAGCCCGGCTCGCCTGATGGAGGTCATCCGCGAGGAGCTGGAGTACGTCAAGGCGCAATTCGGTGATAACCGTCGTACTGAAATCCAGGCGGCGAGCATCGAAATCAACATGGAAGATTTGATCACGCCAGAAGATGTCGTGGTCACGCTCTCCCATGAGGGCTACGTCAAGTACCAGCCGCTGTCGGATTATGAGGCTCAGCGCCGTGGTGGCCGCGGTAAGTCTGCCACGCGGATGAAAGAAGAAGATTTCATCGAGCGTCTGCTGGTGGCTAATACTCACGACACCATTCTGTGCTTCTCGACCCGCGGTAAGGTTTACTGGCTGAAGGTCTACAACCTGCCGGAAGCGTCGCGTACCGCGCGTGGCCGCCCGATCGTCAACTTGCTGCCACTGGAAGAGGGTGAACGCATCACCGCCATTCTGCCGGTCAAGTCTTACGACGATGACAAGTTTGTGTTCTTTGCCACCGCCAATGGTACCGTCAAGAAGACGGAGCTGTCGGCCTTCTCCCGTCCGTTGAGCTCCGGCATCCGCGCTATCACGCTGCGGGAAGGGGACGAGCTGATCGCCGTCGACATCACCGATGGCAGCAACGAGATCATGCTGTTCTCCGATGCTGGCAAGGTGGTGCGATTTGCCGAAGGCCCGGGGCGTGGCGCGGAGATCTGTGACGCCGAGGGCGAAGACGACGAGGTTGACGAGTCTGAGAGCGAGGCTAGCGAGTCGAGTGAGGGCAACACCTCTGGCAAGGGCGTCCGACCTATGGGGCGGACTGCGGCCGGGGTGCGCGGCATCAAGCTGGCGGCCGGCGACAAGGTGGTCTCGCTGATCATCCCTCGCGGTGAAGGCGCGGTACTGACGGCGACGGCCAACGGTTACGGGAAGCGCACCGCGCTGGAAGAGTATCCGACCAAGAGTCGCGGTACCCAGGGCGTCATCTCGATCAAGGTTGACGAGCGTAATGGTAAGGTGGTCGGTGCCATCCAGGTCGATGACAAGGATGAGATCATGCTGATTACCAATGCCGGCACCCTGGTACGGACGCGCGTTGTTGAAGTCAGCGTCATCGGTCGGAATACCGGTGGGGTGCGTCTGATTCGTACCATGGAAGGCGAAGAGGTCGTCAGCCTGGAGCGGATTGCCGAGCCGGAAGTGGATGAGAGTGCTCTGGAGGTCGAAGCGGCTTCTGGGGAGCAAACTCAGGAAGACAATCAGGAGTAATGCTTCTGATACAGGCGGCCCTCGGGCCGCCTTTTGTTTTCTTGCCGGCCGACTCCGGGAAGGCGTGGTCAGCAAGATAAAAACCTTTGCGCCGGATCACGGTTCGGTGTAAAAGCTGGAAGTTCCAAGGAAGCCAACGGAAGAGAAGATGAGCAAGGTTTATAACTTTTGTGCAGGTCCGGCCATGCTGCCGGAAGAGGTCATGGCGCAAGCCCAGCGTGAATTCATCGACTTTGATGGTCTGGGTGTCTCCGTCATGGAGTTGTCCCACCGTGGCAAGGAGTACATGGCGGTTGCCGCCGAGGCGGAGAAGGATCTGCGCGAACTGATGCAGGTTCCGGATAACTACAAAGTCCTGTTCATGCACGGTGGTGGTCGCGGCCAGTTTGCGGCCGTTCCCCAGAATTTACTTGGTGGCGCCAACAAGAAGGCCGATTACCTGCTGTCAGGGGTATGGTCCAAGGCGGCGCTGACCGAAGGCGTGAAGTTTGGTGACATGCAGGGCGTCGACGGCGTGATCAAGCTGGATAACGGTGGTTTTAAACTGGTCGACAAGCCGCAATTCCGCTCTGATGCCGCCTATGTACACTTCTGTCCGAATGAGACCATCGAAGGCATCGAGATGTTTGATCTGCCGGACACGGGGTCGATTCCCTTGGTCGCAGACATGTCCTCAACCATTCTGTCCCGTCCGGTTGATGTTAGCCGTTACGGGATCATCTATGCCGGCGCCCAGAAGAACATTGGCCCGTCCGGCCTGGCAGTCGTGCTGGTGCGCGAGGATCTGTTGGGACAGGCGCGGTCCGACACACCGGCGATCTTCGATTACAAGGTGACGGCGGATAACGACTCCATGTTCAATACGCCGCCGACCTACTCCTGGTATCTGGCTGGTCTGGTCTTCAAGTGGTTGAAGCGTCAAGGCGGTCTGGAGGCCATTGAGGCGAAGAATATCGAGAAGGCGCAGTTCCTGTATGACTACATCGATGCCAGTGACTTCTACAGCAACCATGTCGACCTGGCTTGTCGCTCACGGATGAATGTGCCGTTCCAGCTCAAGGATGCGGCCCTGGATGCCGATTTCCTGACGCAGTCCAAGGCAGCGAATCTGATGGCCCTGAAAGGTCACCGTATTGTGGGTGGTATGCGTGCCAGCCTGTACAACGCCATGCCGCTGGAAGGGGTCAAAGCGCTGGTGGCCTTTATGGAGCGTTTTGCCAAGCAACACAGTTGATGCCCGTAAGCCCTGGCTAGCGATCAGCACAACAGGGGCGTTAAGCCCCTGTTTGTTTCCTGGCTGCATCCCGCTCTATCCTATCGATCCATCCTCCATCCTCCATCCTCCATCCTCCATCCTCCATCCTCCATCCTCCATCCTCCATCCTCCATCCTCCATCCCTCCCTCTGCTCAGGGGGACATGCATATGGCCATAGCGCTTGGTATCTGTTAGCGGCAAGGACTCATTCAGACTGAAAAGCCATTGTTTTTCCTGTCAAATCACTAAATTGAGTTCGAAATCTAACCGTTTCGCACCGGATCTGGTATCACAGTAGGCAGATGACCTGACGGATCCTGTCATGAACACGACGACGAATTTAAGTGTTGACTGGTTTTATCTCTCTTCAGATCGACAGTTTGTCCTGTTGGCGGTGGAGCCTGTGGACCAACCGGTGGATGCCCGTCAGCTGGGAGCCCTGTTTGCTCAATCCCCTTTTAACAAATATCAAACCAGTGACAAGGCGCTGAAGGATGCCGCCGAGGCTCTGAACAAGATTTCTGCGGCACAACCGGGTGAGACCAATAGCCACTCGGTATTGATCATCGCACGGCGGCTGGATGGCCAAGTCGAGATCAAGTTGGCGAAGGACGAAATGAGTGCAACTGCACAGCTCTACAGCCCCTTTGCCGGAAATCCGGTCAGCGAGGGTATGCTGCGGGCCGGATTGGAAAAAGCCGGTGTCACCCACGGCCTTCTTGACGCGGCCATTCGCGATCTGGTTCAGAAGTCGGCCATCGGTGAACCTGGATGCCTGACTGCGGGCATAGTGGCGGCAGGTGAACTTCCCCAGGATGGGGCGGATAGCCGGTTTGTCCGCCTGGTTCCGACCCTGAGTGAACGAGTGCTCAAACCCCAGGTCACAGATGAAGCGCATGATGTGGTCGATTTGCGAGACCTCGGCGCTATGGCCACGGTTGCTGTGGATGATGTCTTGATGCGCCGTTATCCGCCAGAACCAGGTATTACCGGTTTTACGGTCACAGGCACACCGCTTCCGGCCAAAGATGGTTGCGAGTTGCCGCTGATCGCGGGTGACGGTGTGCGCATCAGTCCTGACGATAACAATGTGCTGCTGGCAATGCGTGAGGGGTTGCCGCTGGAAATTGAACAGGGCATGGCCGTTGACGAAGTGCTGACCATTCAGGACGTGACGGCGAAATTTGGTCACATTGAGTTTTCCGGCAGCATCCTGATCAAGGGTAACGTCTGTGATGGCATGCGCGTCAAGGCGGGGGGCTGTATCTCGGTCGGCGGGGTCGTGGATTCGGCACACATCGAGGCCGGCAGTGACCTGGTGGTCGACAAGGGCATCATAGGGCATCCCGTGGCCAAATCTGCACAGTACTCCTGCAGTGTGCGCGCGGGGGGGAAGGTCATCGCCAAATTTGCGCAGTATGCCAATATCGTGGCGGAAGGGGATATTGTCATCAGCAGCCAACTGCTGCATTCCCATGTGACCAGCGCCGCGCGGGTGGTTGTCAGTGACGAGGGGCGGCGCAAGGGCACCCTGCTCGGTGGGCAAGTGTGCGCCGGTGAGCAGATTCTGGCGGTGGTGATTGGCGGTCCGGCGGACAATTCGACTCAGCTGACCATCATCGGTGATTTCAGCGAGCTCCTCGAACGTCGAAAATGGTTGCGTGGCGAAATCGAACACAATATTGAGGTATTACATCAGCTCGATGATGCCAACAGCAAGGTGGCGCAGCTGCCAAGCAGCGAGAAGCGGAATCAACTGGCCAGCAAGATTTCGGCTACCAGAGGGCATCTCTGCCGGCAGTTGAAAAGCGAAGAAGAGGAGCTGGATGCAGTCAATGCTGCACGCGATGCCGCGCTGGCGCGGGCACGGGTCTATTGTTGTCGTCATCTGCACCCTGGTGTGAGCATCGAGATGGCGGGGATGCGCCTGGTCACTCAGGAGGAACACCAGCAATGCCAGGTTTGCCATCAGGATGGTGAATTGGTCGTCGAGCCTTTGCTGGATATTCCCTGAGTCGGTGATGACTTTTCCAAACGGATAATCTGAATGGCTTGCCCTGTCCTGGCATGGCTGTTACTGTCCCTCCACTGCTAGTTGTCCATGAGTTGTAAGAGAACAGGAAGTTATGAAAACCCTGACACTGGAACCCATTGCTCGTGTGGAAGGCACGGTCAACCTGCCGGGCTCAAAGAGCGTATCCAATCGTGCACTGTTGTTAGCGGCGCTATCCAAAGGCACCACTCGCCTCACCAATCTGCTGGATAGCGACGATATCCGCCACATGCTGGCATCGTTAAAACTGCTGGGGGTGCATTACCAGCTCTCGGCGGACAAGACCGAGTGTGTCGTGCATGGACTTGGACGCCCATTCTCAACCCGTGAGCCGTTACAGCTGTTTCTGGGCAACGCCGGCACGGCAATGCGTCCGTTGTGTGCCGCACTGTGTCTGAGCAATGGTGAGTTTACCCTGACGGGGGAGCCGCGCATGGAAGAGCGGCCTATCGGTCACCTGGTCGAGGCATTGCGTGAAGCCGGGGCGGAAATCCATTACCTGAAGAACGATGGTTATCCACCGCTGACGATCAACGGCAAAGGGTTATGGGGGGGGGAGGTTCACATCGATGGTTCCGTCTCCAGCCAGTTCCTGACTGCCTTCCTGATGGCTGCGCCGCTGGCGGCAGGCGATACTCGCATCAAGATCAAAGGCGAGCTGGTGTCCAAGCCGTATATCGACATTACGCTGCACATCATGCAGCAGTTTGGCGTCGTGGTGGAGCACGATAACTATCAGGTGTTCTACATTCGTGGCAACCAGCAGTACGTCTCGCCGGGCGATTTTTTGGTGGAGGGCGATGCCTCGTCCGCATCCTACTTCCTGGCTGCCGGAGCCATCAAGGGGCGGGTCAAGGTGACTGGCATCGGCAAACAGAGCATCCAGGGAGATATTCGTTTTGCCGAGGTGCTGGAAAAGATGGGCGCACGCATTACTTGGGGTGATGACTATATTCAGGCCGAGCAAGGTGAGCTGCATGGCGTCGATATGGACATGAACCATATTCCGGATGCGGCGATGACGATTGCGACCACAGCGTTATTTGCGCAGGGGAAAACCGCGATCCGCAATATTTATAACTGGCGCGTCAAGGAAACGGATCGCCTGCACGCTATGGCGGCCGAGTTGCGCAAGTTGGGTGCCGACGTGGTCGAGGGTGAGGACTTCATCGAAGTTACGCCGGTTCCACATCTCAAGCATGCGGCCATCGATACGTATAACGACCACCGGATTGCGATGTGCTTCTCTCTGGTGGCCTTGAGCGATACCCCGGTGACGATTAATGATCCAGGTTGCACCTCAAAGACATTCCCCGATTATTTTGAAAAGCTGGCCAGTGTTAGCCGGTTTGAGTAACGGATGTGGGTAAAGATGGAGCCGCAAGGCTCCTTTTTTTATGCTCGCGAAGTGGGATGGGGACTCACTGCCGTGAAGGGGGAATGACTCGAGGATAGCCTTTGGGGACATATCTTTCCCAAATTCGGGCCAAGCTGCCATCTTGCTCCAGTTGATTAAGCCACTTTTCCAGCTGGGTACGGTGCAGATGCGGATGCGAGGCCCGTAATAGCGCCCCCAGCGCGTAACGCGTGTCATACGACGGGGCGAGAGTAATCTGGCGCTGCAGTTCAGGTTGCTGGGACAGGCGTGTCATCAAGTAAGAGTATGTAATCAACGCTATCTTCCCGCGCTTGCGTAATAAGGCCTGCAGGCTGCTTTCATTATCCTTGACCAGCAGAATGTCATAATGCTGGCGCAGATAGTCTGGGTCGTTCTGATAATTGGCAAAGCCGTAATGAAAGCCCTGTACTGCGATGAGGGAGTATTTATCCGGATGCTGAAACAGGGCGGTTGTATCCTCTGCTGATTGGAGCGTGATCATGATGTCACCATCACTGAAGGGCAGAGGAATGAATTCCAGATCTCGGCCTTCCCATCCCCAACGTGGATTCTCAAACAGGATCAAATCGAAGCGGTGCAAGTCAAACCCCTGCAGCCTACGCGTGCTGCTAATCGGGGTGAAGCTGAGTTCAAATTCGTCTTGTATCTGGTTCAATGCCTGAATCAGAGCCAGCGTGACGCCGTCATAAGCGGGGCCATGTCGATAAACGAAAGGCGCAAAAGGATAACCCCCGACTCGGATGATCTCTTTGGCATAAGCCGGCGACCCACTGAGGCAGATCACGAGCAGGCAGAGTAAAAGGCTGTTACGCATGCGCCCTCCTTTTTGCCCAAGTGTAGCCGTTACACGCTGCGGCTGCTGCGAACCCGAATAGGCGAGAGTCAGCAAGTAGGATAAACTGAACGTTTGCTGCAAATGACAGGAGGTGATGTGTTTCTTTTCCAGTGCAGGAGCAAAACGGGAGCTGAGGCGCTGATCCGAGTCTCGTCGGTCGATTGGGCGCTGTCTGGCGATGTCACCTTCAGTTGTAATGATGATGAGCTGGCGTGTTGCCTGCTAACGCGTTGTCGCAGTGACAGCAGTGGCCATTTTAACTTGCTGGCCGGATGCAAACCGTCACAGGTAGAGCAGTGGCTGGAGTACCTGCAGGAGCGAGGCGATGTGTGTGAGCTGTCGCTACGTATTTTAACACCCGGCGATGCCAATTATCCCGCTGTGGCCGGATTGGATAGCGAAGAGACGCAGTCTTTGCTCGATCTGTTTTACCGCATTGGCAAGTTCAATCGTTTGCAGATAACGCGCTATATGAAACAGCGCGGCAATGCCGCGCTGTTATCGACCCGTTATGGCAAAGAAGAGCTCGAGCGTTACCGCCTGTTGAACGACGTCATCCGGATACTGTCCCGATTGCGTCGTTCATCCGAGGTTAAATGATTTCCAGATTCGGTGCCGATAGGGCTGGAATAGGGGCCGGCCTGGCCACCAGATAACCTTGAATAGCGTCAACATACAGTGTTTCCAGCAGCTGTTTCTGGCCGACGTTTTCCACCCCTTCGGCGACGACAATACAACCCAGCCGGTGGGATACCTCGACAATCATGCGAATGAACTGTTGACTGGTATGGTCGCGCTCCAGGCTATCGATCAAGCTGGCATCCAGCTTGATGTAATCCGGTTTGAGCTCTCGATACAGCCGGAATGATCCCAACCCTTTGCCAAACTTGGAGATGCTGGAGCGACTGCCGGTCCGGCGCAACATTTCAAACAGGCGCACGCTGGCAGCCAGATTGCAGTCGAGCAGATCTTCATCCAGTTCAAACACCAGATTGGATGCGACATTCGGCTCCTTGAGAAGCTGCCGTTCCAGCCAGATCAGGAACCCATTATTCATCAGCGCGTTGGCCGACAGATTGACCCCCCAGCGTTGATCAACAGCTCGCGATGTGTATTGGGCAATGATCATCTCGATGATTTGCTGTTCAAGTTGCACCAGCAAATCATGACGTTGCGCCATGGCGAGTATGGTCTCTGTCGGCATTAGTTGATTGTTGTCGCCGACGAAGCGAGCCAGGATTTCGTTATAAGTACGAATCGAGATGTTCATGCTTTGCATCGGTTGTTGCATCAGCATGATTGCCTTGCTCTCGATGACCTGGTTGATGACCTGTTTCCAGTGGCGTTCGCCTTGCAGGTAGTCTTCGGCATCCTTTTCTTGCAGGAACCAGCCATTGATGGCACCGGTTTGTGATTTAGCCAGTGCCAAGTCACTACGTCCCAATATCTGTTCAGCCAACTGACCACTGCGGAACAGTGTCATGCCGGTATAGGCAGTACCATCCAGAGCCTGCTCATTCTGATACTGATCAAACAGCTGTTTGAGTTCCTGCCCAAGTTGTTCGGACAGATTGGCGTTGCTGATTTTCTGCAGGATGGCAAAGTCACTGCCAGCCAACCGATAGACATCGGTATTGGCCAGCCGCTTGCAAGCCCGCACCAGCAGCGCGGCGATGTCTTGCAGATAGCGATCGCCGGAGACAAATCCGCGTTGCTTGTTGATGTTGCTAAGCTCCGTGGCCCGGATCACCGCCAGCAACGCCATGTTTTGCTGGCTGTCATCCTGCAGCCTTGCGGTGAGGTCCCGCTGAAAACTGGTTCGGTTGAGCAGGCCCGTCAACGGATCTTGGCTGGCTCGCAGCTCCAGTTCCCGCGCGCGGTTTTGGCTCTCCTCCAGTTGTGTCCGGACTAGATGTTCCCGCTCTTGCAGCGCATGACTAATTTCAGGGAGAGGGGCGGCCGAGTGGTCCTGAGTCAGGATTTCAACTTTTAACTGAGCTTCCATCTGGCGCTGCTGCTGACGTTGCAGGTAAAACAGTGCCCAGACGGATAACAGCAGGGTCGCCAGTGTTGTCAGCGCCAGCCCGAGCAGCTCAGGAAGCAGCACGTTGTTATCAAGGCGGAAACTCGCCTGTTGCCCTGGGGTCTGCAACGCGACGCGTCCCTGCAGTGCAGGATAAAGCCACAGCAGCATATCCGATGCTTGCGGCGCGCTCGCATCCTGGTTGCTGTCGATGACGGTTAGCTTTTGCAGATGTAACTGCCTGGACAGTTCGTCCAGATTGGCACCGGGAGCTGAAGATGAGGGTAACGCTTGCTTGAGGCTGGCCCCGACCATCTGATTCATCTCTTCGAGGCGATTGCTCTGCAGAACATGAATAACGGCACCATTTAGCAGCAATAGCCCCAATGTGGCGCCGATGGCATAGCGCAATAATGGGTTGGCGTGTTTGTGCATCCGATTCACCTCAATTCATACGAAACATTGACTTTGTATAAAGATACGACCATACGGGGTGAACGATAGCCGGCTGAACAACCCTAATGCAGCGGACATCGATATTATTTTCTACGTTTTACAGTGCTATGACGCAATTATGGTGCCAAAAGAATCGAACGTATAGGCGGGAGCGTAATATGCGTATAAAAGACGTGATGTAGCACCGGGAGAAACGGCACCTTGTCGCTGAATCTATATGCTTAAAACGGGTCAGTGAAAGAACTGAGTGATGACGAAGCAGAAGAGTGTAAGCATTGAGCCAGAAGTGGCTCCCTCGACTGGACTTGAACCAGTGACATACGGATTAACAGTCCGCCGTTCTACCGACTGAACTACGAGGGAACAGAAAGTGGCTCCTCCTGCTGGACTTGAACCAGCGACATACGGATTAACAGTCCGCCGTTCTACCGACTGAACTAAGGAGGAACAGAAGTGGCTCCCTCGACTGGACTTGAACCAGTGACATACGGATTAACAGTCCGCCGTTCTACCGACTGAACTACGAGGGAACAGTGTCTCTTCAAGACGCCGCGCATGTTACTGATTGCCCCCATGCCTGTCAACCGCCGAACGCAGCCTTTTCCTCAAAAACGGCGTGTTCGCATAAAAGCTGAACAGCAGTGCTTTATTCTTGCTCAACAGTGGCTTAGCTGCGGATTGATCTTGAACACAGCCCAGGGATCCTCGGCATCGGGCGCGCACCATGACAGGATCCGGTATTTGTTATGCATGCCGGGCCGGCGCTTCACGCCACCTTTTGGCCACTAGAATTTATACACAGTCGCCGCAAGGCGCATGGCATCGGGCTTGGCGAAAGTTATCCACGGTTTCTGTGGATAAGCATGTGAGTTAATTCTAGAAATGTCTCGCCAAGCCGCATCGGACAAGGCTTTGCCATTCTTCGCTGTAAAAATATTGCAAAAAATAAATATATAAAAATCAAGGCGTTGCGATGATGGCACATCTGCGCCACTCGGCGCATGAGCGTAGGATAAATCCAGGACGAGCGGAAAGCGTCGTTGTGCATTGTTTTGGCACAATTTGCGCGATTTTGGTGGATAAGTGGGGTACAGAATGCGTGAAATGGCTCCCTCGACTGGACTCGAACCAGTGACATACGGATTAACAGTCCGCCGTTCTACCGACTGAACTACGAGGGAATCTCATGAAGAGGTCGACAATAGTAATGAGCCAGCCGAAGAGGGTCAAGCCGAAGTTGCGTGATGCAGATCAAGTGCTCATGAATCATACGATCCTGCGGATCGAGCGCACTGTCGCTGTCCGTTGCTGCGTTGGGCAGGCTACACTGGGCGCCGGATCAGTTGTGGGAAGCGATAGTGTCTGAGGATGTGTTACATGCCCCTATTCGGCGTCATCTTGTGATGACGACCTTGACCATGATGGTGGGCATGATGGCGATGATGGGTTTTGGTCTGCTGGATACCTGGTTCATATCGCTGCTGGGGACGACCCCGTTGGCCGCGATCAGCTTTACGTTTCCCGTTACTTTTTCACTGATCAGTCTGATGATTGGCATGGGGGTAGGTACCAGTGCCATCCTGGGGCGCCTGATTGGCAGTGGACAGCTGGCGGCTGCCCGTCGCATGGCGGTGGTGGCGCTGGTGGTCGCCTCGTCAATCATGTTGCTGGCGGCCTTGGTCGGTCTGCTGTTGGCCCCGCACCTGTTCCGCTGGATGGGGGCCGATAGCGCCACTTTGCCGCTGATACTGCACTTTATGCAAATCTGGTTTTTCGGTTGCAGCTTGCTGGCCATCTCCATGGTTGGCAATGCCATATTCCGGGCTTTTGGAAATATCCGGATCCCTAGTCTGGTCATGGTGGTGGCCAGCCTGGTCAATCTGCTGCTGGATCCGGTACTGATATTCGGTTGGGGGCCTGTTCCGGCGTTGGGCCTCACGGGAGCGGCGCTGGCCAGCGTGGCATCCTGGCTGACCGGCAGTGGCATGATGCTATGGATGCTGACCTGCCGTTATCGCCTGCTGGATAGCTCGGGGTGGCAAGCCCATCTCGCCGCTGATGTCCGGCAATTGCTGCAAATAGCCTTGCCAGCCGCACTGACCAATATGTTGACGCCACTGGCCACCGTATTGATGACGACGCTGGTCGCCGGGTTTGGGCGCGAAGCCGTGGCGGCATATGGGGTGGGAGGGCGCATCGAGTCGATAGCCTGTCTGTTTATCCTGACCATGTCCATGGTGTTACCGCCATTTATCAGTCAAAACCAGGGGGCAGGGCGGCTGGATCGGGTACATCTTGGCTATAAGGAAGCGATTCGCCTGGTGTGTCTGGTGCAATTGGCGATTGCCTGCGTGCTGTTTGTGCTTGCTCCGCTGTTAGCTAGCTGGTTCAGTCAGGAAGCCTCGGTACAGTCGGTGATTAGCCAGTACTTGCGGGTTTTACCATTGGCATATGCGGCACAAGGGGTGATCATCTTGACCAACTCTTCATTTAACGCGATGCATCAGCCTAAACGGGCCCTGGGGCTGAGCCTGATGCGCTTTTTTGTATTCTATGTGCCGTTATCCTGGTTGCTGGCGCAATGGTGGCAATTAAGCGGTGTATTTTTTGGGGGCGTGCTGGCCAATCTGTTGTGTGCCACGTTGGCATACCTGTGGTTCAATGACAGCGTCAATAACATGGAGCCTGATGAGCTATGAGCAAAGCTTTTGAACTGGTCAGCCAGTTCGCCCCGGCCGGGGACCAGCCGCAAGCGATTGCCAATCTGATCGATGGCATCGAGTCCGGCTTGGCCCATCAGACGTTACTGGGGGTTACCGGCTCAGGTAAGACGTTTACCATGGCTAACGTGATCGCCAAGATGAATCGCCCGACCATGATTCTGGCGCATAACAAGACGTTGGCGGCGCAGCTGTATGGCGAGATGCGGGAGTTTTTCCCGCATAATGCGGTCGAGTATTTTGTCTCCTATTACGACTATTACCAGCCTGAAGCCTATGTGCCGTCAACGGACACCTTCATCGAGAAGGATTCGGCGATCAACGACCATATAGAACAGATGCGGCTCTCGGCAACCAAGGCGCTGATGGAGCGCCGGGATGTGGTGATTGTGGCTTCGGTTTCGGCGATTTACGGCTTGGGTGATCCTCAGTCCTATCTGAAGATGATGCTGCATTTACGCCAGGGCGACATCATTAACCAGCGCGATATTTTGCGTCGGTTAGCGGAATTACAATATGCGCGCAATGATGCGGCCTTTGCGCGCGCGACCTTCCGGGTACGGGGCGAGGTCATCGATATCTTTCCGGCGGAATCGGACAAGCTGGCACTGCGTGTTGAGCTATTTGATGAAGAGGTTGAGCGCTTGTCGTTGTTTGACCCGCTGACCGGCGCGGTAGAAAAGCAGGTGCCGCGCTTTACGATTTTCCCGAAAAGTCACTATGTCACGCCACGTGAAACCATCCTCAATGCCATCGAGGAGATCAAAGTGGAGTTGACAGGCAGGCGAGCACAACTGCTGGCGGCGAACAAGCTGCTTGAAGAGCAACGCCTGACTCAGCGCACCCAGTTTGATATCGAGATGATGCAGGAGTTGGGCTACTGCTCTGGCATTGAAAACTACTCACGGTATTTGTCCGGACGGGCACCGGGCGAGCCGCCGCCGACCTTGTTTGATTACTTGCCCGCCGATGGGTTACTGATCATCGACGAGTCTCATGTCACTGTGTCGCAGATTGGTGCCATGTATAAGGGTGACCGTTCACGTAAGGAAACGCTGGTGGAGTACGGTTTCCGCTTGCCATCGGCACTGGATAATCGTCCGCTGAAATTTGATGAGTTTGAAGCCCTGCAACCGCAGACCATTTTTGTCTCGGCGACACCGGCGAACTATGAGCTGGATAAGTCTCAGGGGCAGGTTGTTGAGCAGGTCGTCCGGCCCACCGGCTTGCTGGATCCGCTCATCGAAGTGCGTCCTGTCGGCACCCAGGTCGATGATGTGCTATCCGAGATCCGGATGCGTGCCGCCAGTGATGAGCGGGTACTGATTACGACGCTGACCAAACGCATGGCCGAGGATCTGACCGAGTATCTGGATGAGCACGGTGTCCGTGTACGTTATCTGCATTCGGATGTCGATACCGTTGAACGGGTCGAGATCATCCGCGATCTGCGACTGGGTAAATTCGATGTGCTCGTCGGGATCAACTTGCTGCGTGAAGGGCTGGATATGCCAGAGGTGTCACTGGTTGCGATCCTGGATGCCGACAAGGAAGGTTTCCTGCGTTCCACCCGTTCGCTAATTCAGACGATTGGACGTGCGGCGCGCAATCTCAACGGTAAGGCTATCCTGTACGCCGATCGCATAACCGACTCAATGCGTGCAGCGATTGATGAGACTGAACGGCGTCGGGCCAAACAGCATGCGTTCAACGAGCAGCACGGCATAGTACCGCAGGGATTGCGCAAGAAGATCGTCGATGTGATGCAGGTGACAGGCTCGGCTCCCCGCGATGAGCAACAGCGCCGTAAAGTGGCGGAACAACAGGCGTTCTATCATCCTGAGCCGCCCGAGGATCTGGCCAAACGCATCAAACAACTGGAGGGGCAGATGTTCGAGCATGCCCGTAATCTGGAATTTGAACAGGCGGCCGCATTGCGCGATCAAATCCAACTGCTGCACGAACAGCTGATTCAGGAGGCGTGAAGGCTGCAGGGGCCTCAGGTGCCCCTGGTGTCAGGCGGATGCCGCGCTATCCGGTGGCGGCAGAAACAGTGCATCACCCTGCTGGTCGATGGCGATCTTGGCTTTGTCGATCATCAGTTGGGCGGCCTGCTGCGGGTCAGTGAACAGATCGGCGCGAATGAACTGATGCTGCCGCTCGGTATCGCCAATACGTTTGCTGATGCGGCCGGCAAGGCGATATTGCCCACCTTCTTGCATCGGCGTTGCGTCGATGCGATACCCCTGGTAATCGACGCTCAGCAACACGGTGTGGGTGGCTGTGGTGGCTTGGCCGTGATCTGGCTTGGAAAACAGATTGGATAACCAGCTCAACATGGTGTTACTCCTCTGGCGTGAATGTGGCTTGATGCTGCCACAGACAGTCGGTGCGATCAAAATGATGTATGACCTGATTATGGCTGCCGCGCCAGATCAGCCCCGGATCGGCTTGTTCCTGTTCGAATCGCCCATCCACCAACACATCCAGATAGTCGACGACAGCGCGCTGCTCCTGCGTCAACTCATCAAGGCGATAGCCGGTCCAGCACCAGATGTCCTTGCCAGGGCAGTGTGCTCGCACCGCCTGTACCAGCTGCAATACCGTCGACAGGTTGGCCGGATGCAACGGGTCACCACCGCTGAGGCTGAGCCCCCGGCGTGGTATGCGTTCATCATTCAGATCGTTAAGGATGCGTGTCAGGAGGGCATCATCAAACAGATGACCGCTATCCAGCCGCCAGGTGCTCTGGTTGTAGCAGCCCTTGCACTGGTGGACGCAGCCGGAGACAAACAGGGTGCAACGGGTACCGGGACCATTGACGACATCTATCGGAAAATACTGGTGATAATGCATCGGAACCTCAACTGAAAAAGCGATATCCACATCGGATGACTAAGCGGTCGCTCACAAGATGAATAGCCTCAAATGGAGTTAATACTGCACCTTTGTTAGTCTGATCTCGCGGAATGAACAGGCTCATGTGCAGACCTTTGCTATCGGCATGAGTTAATTATCAAAATAAGGAGATCATGTTGAACACTATCGTTGATTCACAAATGCAGTATTGCCGGGCATGCGGTAAGCAAATTCACCAGACTGCGGCGGCATGTCCAGGATGTGGCGCCGAGCAGTCATCGAGCAATGTCTCGGAGAAAAAAATATTGCCCGCTTTCTTGCTCTGTTTCTTCCTCGGCATGTTCGGCGCTCATCGTTTCTATGTTGGTAAAATCGGGACCGGGATACTGCAAATCCTCACCCTGGGTGGACTGGGCATTTGGTCACTGATTGACTTCATCATGATCATCATCGGTTCATTCAGTGACAAGAATGGCAAAAAACTGATCCAGTGGACCTGAGTTAATCACCAGGTGATGTAGACAAGGGCGCCGCAGGCGCCCTGTTTTCATTACAAATGCTTGACCCGTCGTTTGACTTCTTCCTGCTTGCCACTGTTAAACGGTCTGGCATCCGGGCTACCAAGGTAACCACAGACGCGGCGGGTAACCGACACCTTGGTGGAGTCATGGTTGCCACAACGCGGACAGGTAAAGCCTTTGCTCGTACATTCAAACTCGCCAGTGAAGCCACACTCATAGCATTCGTCGATTGGCGTGTTGGTACCGTAGTAGGGCACCTTGTCGTAGCTGTAATCCCAGACATTCTCCAGCGCTTCGAGGTTATGCTGCAGGTTCGGATATTCGCCGTAGCAGATGAAGCCACCACTGGCCAGCGGCGGGTATGCCATTTCAAAATCCAGCTTGGCATAAGGGTCGACTTTTTTCTCGACATCCAGATGGAAGCTGTTGGTGTAATAGCCCTTGTCCGTGACGCCATCAATCAAGCCGAACTGCTTGGTATCGAGTTTGCAGAAGCGGGTGCAGAGGTTCTCGCTGGGCGTGCTGTACAAGCTGAACCCATAACCGGTCTCCGCCTTCCAGCTGTCGACAGCCTGACGCAGCAGGCTGACGATGTGTACGGCCTTCTCCCGCAGTGCCGCGCTGTCAAACAGATGGGTCTGTGTACCGTATAGCGCATTGATCGTCTCATGCAGCCCGATGTAACCCAACGAGATCGACGCCCGCCCATTCTTGAAGATCGGCGCAACCGGATCATCGGCCTTCAGACGGACGCCGCAGGCACCTTCCATATAGAGGATCGGCGCGACGCGGGCTTTAACGGTTTCCAGACGCTGGATGCGCGCCATCAGGGCTTTTTTGGCCAGGCGCAGCCGGTTGTCCAGCAAATCGAAGAAATGGGCCTCATCACGGGCCTCCAGTGCGATGCGGGGCAGGTTGAGACTGACCACACCGAGATTGTTGCGCCCTTCGTGGATTTGCTGGCCATTCTCCTCATATACGCCGAGGAAGCTGCGGCATCCCATCGGGGTTTTGAAGGAGCCAGTCACCTTGACCACCTGGTCGTAGTTCAGGATGTCCGGATACATCCGCTTGGAGGCACACTCCAGCGCCAGCCGCTTGATATCGTAATTAGGATCGCCGGCGCGCAGGTTCAGACCGTCCCGAATGGCAAATACCAGCTTGGGGAATACCGCTGTCTTGCGATTCTTGCCAAGACCCGCGATACGGTTCTTGAGGATCGACTCCTGAATCAGGCGGGACTCCCAACTGGTTCCCAGACCAAAACCGAAGGTGACAAACGGGGTCTGCCCGTTGGCGGTGTGCAGGGTGTTGACTTCATACTCCAGCGACTGGAAGGCGTCGTAGCACTCTTTTTCGGTTCTTTCACGGGCGTAGGCATCGGCATCGGCGATGTTCCACTCGACGGCGGTCTCGCGATGCTTCTGGTAGCTGATGGTGACATACGGCGCCAGCACTTCATCGATACGATTGATGGTGGTACCACCATAAATGTGGCTGGCGACCTGGGCGATGATCTGGGCGGTCACCGCCGTGGCCGTGCTGATAGACTTCGGGGTGTCAATCTCGGCATTGCCCATCTTGAACCCGTGGGTCAGCATGCCTTGCAGATCGATCAGCATGCAGTTGAACATCGGGAAGAACGGCGAGTAGTCGAGATCGTGGAAGTGCAGCTCGCCACGCTCATGGGCCTGTACGACATCACGAGGTAACAGGTACTGCTTGGCATAATGCTTGGCGACGATGCCTGCCAGCAGATCACGTTGGGTCGGGATCACCTTGCTGTCTTTATTGGCGTTTTCGTTCAGCAGTTCGGCATTGCTCTGTTCGACCAGCCCGCGGATCTCCTGATTCAAACGCCCCTGTTTTTCACGTGCCAAATCACGGTCGTGACGGTATTCGATGTAGGCCCGCGCCATCTCCTTGTAGTCACCGGCCATCAGCAGGTTTTCTACCCGGTTCTGGATGTCGTGGATGTCGACCTCTGCCAACTCGGCAATCTGTCGACCGACCTGGTCGGCAACGCTGGCGCAATAGGCCAGATCCTGTACCCCGACTGCTTCTGCCGCCTTGGCTACCGCTTCGACAATCCGCATGCCGTTGAACGGCGCACGACACCCATCCCGTTTGATGACGACCGGTCCCACTATAGTGCTCCTGATGTGAAATAGCGCGTCGGCTCTAGGCCATGATTACGCGTCCATGCGAGCCAAAGCCGACCCCGATGGCCCGCTAACCCGCGTCCTGACTGCATTTGTAGTGTTTCTCCCTTTTAGCTCGAGAACACTATATGTAGTTGTTATTCTGGTTTTGATAACAAGATGTGGGAATTAAACTGCAAACCGCCAAGCTTTTTTATTGATCTGGAACAGAGAATTGGGGTGATGGAGTAATCTGTGGCCAAGAATGCGATCTGCGGCATGAAACCGGCAAAAGCCGCTTTCAACGGCAACAGGTGGGGGAAACCCGGTCTCATTTATGCAGGCTGGGCATCAGGCGCGATGGAAAACCGCCTCGTCTGACTGTCCCGCAGGTTGCCAGGCTTGGATTCGGGTAGGATTAGCGTGTACTCTAGCGCGGTTTTGATTTCACCTTGCGGAGTCTGTCGATGTTCCTGTCTGGCTATGGCCATCCTGCTGTTAGCGGCGTGTTGTTTACTACCTTCGTGCTTGCTGCGCCCTCGGTGTTTGCGGATCCTCAGTCGGTATCAGCCGCGGCTGCGACCGATGTGGCCGCAGTCTTACCCCATGCACTGCCTGCGCCGCAAGTGATCGTGCTGACCGAGGCGGAATTGCCGAAGGGGAAGGATGCCGAGACGCGCAAGGCCGAGGATCTGGCGCGCGATCAGGCACTGCGGGCCAAATGCAAGGCGATCCCCAAGGACACGTATGACAAGTATCTGTGTGAGCGTCGTGCGCAGGTCGATCTGGTCAATCAGTTGGATGAGTTGCTGCAGCAGGTTGCGACGCTGACACCGCGTTGGCCTGTGGATGTCGCCGCAGACCAAGCGCAGTGGGAGTCGCGCCGAAACGCCTGCCGCACGGATCAGGACGTCAAAATGTGTCTGGAGTTTGCCTATCTGGAGCGCATTGGTCAGTTACAGGCGCAGTTTGGCCTGGTTGCGGCTGACGGGCCTATTGCCTATCAATGTGGCGACACGGCACTGCAATTGACCTATCACGCGACCAATCCACCGCTGGTGGAGGTGAGTCATGCTGGCGAACATCGGCTGGCCTGGATGCGGCCGACGGATATGGGTGTCTACTACCGGGGCGAAGTTACGGTGCGTGAATACCGGGGTGGTGCGGATGTCACCTGGGCACAGCAGACGTGGGCGTGTCAGCAGACGTCGCAGTGACAACAGCCGTCACTGTCCGGGACAACATCAAGGCGCCGTGAGGCGCCTTGATGTTTTGCCGAAGGCATTTTTACCGGCGGGCGAGCGTTTCCGCATCCAGAGCTGCCTCTTGCATGGCACCACTTCGGAAAGCGTGGCTGGCCGACTCATACCAGGCGATCGCCTGCCGCTGATAGGCGCTGGCATCTTCCTGGCTGGCTGTTGGATCCAGCCAGCGAGTTTGTGGTTTCTGCCGCGGGTTGAGGATGGTCAACTGTTGTTCGGTCAGATAGCCCAATCCCTGGTAGGTGGCGATGAAGGCGCGCTGTGGCCCCTTGGGGGTGGCAAAAACGTCCTGACCGAAAAATTGTGAGCGGTAGTTGAAGTTGAGCAAGCCCAGCAGGGTCGGGGCGACATCGATCTGGCTGGCCAGACGATCAACTTGCTGGGGGGGGATGTGTCCCGGCGACCAGATAATCATCGGAATGTGATAACCCTCTACCGGAATTTCAGTTTTACCCGCACTGGATGCGCAGTGATCGGCAACGATGACAAACAGGGTGTTGGCGGCCCAACTGTGTTGTTGTGCCTGGCGTAAAAATTCGCCAATGGCCCAGTCGGTATACTTGATGGCGGCGTTGCGACTGCCCTGCGGTAGATCGATACGCCCGTCTGGAAAGTGGTAAGGGCGATGATTGCTGGTGGTCATCAGGTGTGCGAAGAACGGCTTGGCCAGCTGGGCCTGCTGATCAAACTGGCGCAGTGCCATGCCAAACAGATCTTCATCCGCCACACCCCAGATGGTTTCGGCGCTGATTTGGTCGCGCTGCAGGCTGGTTCTGTCTTCCACCTCATAGCCATTGCCCGCGAAGTAGGCATTCATGTTGTCGAAGGTGCCATACCCACCGTACAAAAACAGGCTGTCATAGCCCTTGCTACGGAAAACAGAGCCCAGCGTGAACAGGCCTTCGTTGTTTGGCCGGCGCACGATCGACTGGCCGGGGGTCGGAGGCACTGCCAGCGAGAGGGCTTCCAGACCTCGTACGGTACGGTTGCCGGTGGCATAGAGGCGGGTGAACAGCATGCCTTGCGCCGCCAGGCGGTCAAGGTTCGGGGTCAAGTGATGAGGGTTGCCGAACACCCCCAGATAGTTAGCGGACAGGCTCTCGACCGTGATTAGCACCACGTTCATCCGTTTCTCGGCGCCAGCGTGCCGGATCTGACGGCGCAGATCCTGTGGTTGTGCGGAAACGAACTGGCTGTCAGGCGTCTGCAAGCTGGCGCGCACCAGTCGCCCCGCCTCAGCCAGCGGCAGTGTCGGATAGAAGCGTTGATAGTCCAGCTCGTTGTGACGGAAGGCGCCAAACAGGCAGAAGAGTCCATTGCCCGCCAGCTCATTGGCATACTGGTTGGTGCGCTGATTGCGATCTTCGGCATTCAGGCCGATGCTGACCAGGACCATCAGCAGCGCCAATCCGGGCAACAACTCGCGTCGGCGCAGTGCACGCCAGGTGGGCAGCCGTCGCATCAGGGCTGCCGATGCCAGCTGCAGCAAGGTTGCCAGCAAGGCACAGAGCCCAAACCACAGCCCCAGCGGGTAAGACTGGCGAATATTGCCCAATACTTCATGGGTGTACACCAGATAGTCGACGGCGATGAAGTTGAAGCGGCTGCTAAATTCTCCCCAAAATACCCATTCACTGGCCACCAGAGTCAGCAACAGGAACAGACAGCTCCAGCTGAAGGCGATGCCCGCACCCCGCCAGATGCGGTGTTGGCGCCAGGCCAACGGGATCAGCGTTAACCAGATGGCGATGGGTAACAGCAAATAGACCAGGCTGCCCAGATCGAACAGGCTACCGAGACTGAAACTGGTCAGCACATCAAGCAGATCCAGACCGGCGCTGTTTCCAGCCAGCCAGAGCAAACCGAGACGCGAGACCAGCATCAACAGAAGGTAGTGGCAACTAAACCACCACAGAAAACGGTAACGTGAAAATGGCATGCCGGCGGGCTCCGCAATAATTGGCTGTATGGCGGACCCATTATTGCGCCCCTGTCTTAACCGAGCCTTAAGGGTTAATCCAGAACCGGCGGGTGTTGACGCAGTGCGACATTAAACGCGTCGCGTAGTTTTGCCCCTTGTGGGGTACGGCGGAAGCAGATGACCAGGCCTTGCTCCCCGATGGGGTGGGGGAGCAGGCGAATATTGCCAGCCATAGCACGCAAGCTAGGGTCCTGCTGTATCAGGGCGTGATAGACCAGTGGGTCTATCACGGCTAATGGCAGGCGACCGGCGGCCACCTTGCGCAGGTTCAACAGGTCGCTGGGGGCTTCCTCATGTTTCAAGCGTCCGGCGGCAAGCAACTGGTCGAATTCGTCGGTATGGACGTAACCGGAGACGGTACCGATGGTGTAAGGGGCCAGATCTGTGAGGGCACGCCAGCGGATCGGCGGCAGCTGGGTGTTTTGGACCAGCGATAGGGTGGCGCGGGCAAACGGCTGTGAGCAGAACAGGGCTTGCTGGCGCTGCTGCGTGTTGTATTCCGGCATGATCGCCAGATGTGGCCCGGGTTCATCCATAGCTCGCAACGCCCGGCGCCAGGGCAGGAACTCCAATTGCTGTTGCAGACCCATACGCGCAAATATCTGACGGCTCTGTTGCGCTAAGGGGCCCTGACCTGGCAGTTGACTGCCGATGTAAGGGGGCCATTCCAGTGTCGCGACCAGCACTGTGTCTGCAGCCTGGGTGGACAGGGCGCAACAGAGCAGGCTGCTAGCAAGCAGCAGTCGGCGTATTGTGCTGAACGCGTTGTTTGTCATCAGACCTCTCGACAAGGCTCTCTTTGTCGAGACTAGCCAAGCTCGCAGTGGCAAGCAAGATCAACAACCTGCATTCAATGTTCGCTGCGCTGTACCAAGGCGGATGGGTTGTCGCCAGAGCTGGCACAGCAGGACCCCGAGCAAAGTCAGTCCCCCACCCCAAATATGATAGTGGTGTAACTGTTCTCCCAAACCGGCCACCGCCAGCACAGCTGTAAACAGCGGCAGCAAGTTCATGAAGATCGCTGTGCGGTTGGCGCCGAGCTGTCTCACGCCCTCCAACCACAGCCAGGTTGCCAGTAACGAGGCGGGCAACGCAGCATATATCACCAGCGGCCAGCTCTGGCTGTTGAGCTGCCACTGATTGGAGTGAATAACGCCGGCGCGGATAAAATCGGGTAACAACCAGATCAGGGCGGCAGACATTTGCAGGTACAGCTGTTGCCAGCCGGTCAATGGCAGCGCCCAGCGTTTGTGCAGAACGCCATACAGCGCATAGCAACCCACCGCCAACAGCATCAATGCATCACCGTGCCCCATGCCCTGAGCCAGCAGGCGAGCCGGTTGCCCGGCGCTGACCAGCCAGATCAGCCCGACAATCGAGAGCACTGAGCCGGTGAGGATGCCCAGAGTGGGCGGCTCGCGCAGTAACAGCAGGCTGAGGATCACGGTCAGCAGCGGGATCAGCGCATTGTGGATGCCGATATTGACGGCGCTGATGCTTTGTGCGGCGTAGTAACCCAGGCTCTGGTTCAGCACCATTCCCAGCAAGGCCAGCAGCATCAGCTTGCCGATGTGCGGCCGCAACTGGTGGCGTTGACGCCACAGTGGTCGTGCCATAAACGGGGTGACCAGCAGCCAGGCGAGGAACCAGCGATAAAACGCAATAACACCAGGTTCGATAGTACCGGCAGCCAGTTTGCTGACGATGGCATTACCGCTCCAGATCAGGACGGCGCACAGCGGAAACCAAAACATGACAAGAACTCGACAAGAAGTAATCGGCGGCGATTCTACGCTGGCATTTTTTAGCGATATAATGAAAATCCGCCAACCGATTGTGCTTTTCAGCCATGACAACCAAGCCATCTCCTGCTGATGCAACTCGCCACGCGATGACATGCCGTCGTCCGCGGCCACAGCGTCATTCCGCGCCCTCTATCAGCCTGGCACCCCAGACACTGCGCTTTTGTGAGGCCCATCTGGCGGCAATGACGGATCTGGAGGAGGAGTGGCACGAATGGGGGCAATTGGCCGTTATTCACAGTGGCCTGATGGAACTCTCCATCGAGGGGCAGAGCGTGATCGCACCGCCGGGGTTTGGCGTCTGGATCCCGCCGCGCGCCAGGCATTACAGCTACAATCATCAACCGCTGGACTTCGGCACGCTCAACCTGTCGGCCGAGTGGAGTAGGGACATGCCTGCGATCCCGTGCGTGCTGGAGTTGTCTCCTCTGGTACAAGCCATCATGACGCACTTTCGGCAAAATGCGTTGGCTGTCCCTGTCGAAGCCACGGATCTGCATTTGGCTCAGGTGCTTATCGAGCAGTTGTTGCGCTGTCCGCGGCAGCAGCGCTACTTGCCAACCAGTGAGGATCGGCAATTGGCTCCAGTCCTGCGGGCGTTGGAGCAACAACCGGCGGACAATCGCTCATTGGCGCAATGGGCGCGGCTGGTACACAGTACAGAACGGACCTTATCGCGGCGCTGCCAACGTGAGCTGGGCATGTCTTTTAGTCAGTGGCGGCAACGACTGCGCTTTTTACATGCCCTGCCGCTACTGGAGCAGCACATCAGCATCAAGGAGATTGCGCTGGAGTTGGGATATAGCTCGTCTTCGGCGTTTATCACCATGTTCCAGTCGCTATCCGGTACAACACCGGAACGTTATCGCCGGCAGTTGGGTATTCAGCCCTGATTCAAACATGATGCATGGGGGTGGCCATCAGTCCGTCGAGGTGTTCCGCAAACAACGCCGAGTGACCATGGAACGCACGCAAATCGATGGGATGCAGTTGCCCGGCGGTTTCCAGCCCCATGGCGGGAAAGCCTGGGGCCTGCAGACGGTGCAGCCAGTGCTGAGTCTGTTGCAGATGCGCTAAGAGATCGACCCGGACCATGGCGTGTTCGAACGCGGTGCCGTCGATCTGCTGCTTTGCCGCCAGATCACATAACAGCGCCGTATCGGCCAACCATTCCCCGTGCTGGAAAAAGGCGTGCTGCATCTCCTGTAGCAGGGCCACCGCATCTCCCCCAAGCGCGTCCAGCGCCAGCAGGGCGCGCAGTGGCGGTTCGGAGTCGAGGTATTTGTGACTATCGAGCAGTAACCGGTTCAGATAGCGGTCACCGAAACACTGCCCCGTGGCGACACTGATCTGTTGGTCGACAAACAGCAACTGGGCTTGCAGGCTGGTGCCAAAGTGAGGGCGCCGATGGCCGACCCAGAGTCCGGCTCCGTGCAGCACAATGTGCATGTCATTGCGTTGGCGGGCGATGGCCAACAGCGGCATGGCACCATAACTCCAGCCACAGAGGGGATCGTAGAGAAAGTGCAGACGGGTGGCAGAATCAACGGCAGGCATGTGGGCTCCACAACGGCAGCGAGTCGAACGCTCAATTGATAACTCTATTATTTTCGCCTGTAATCGATGACAGGTGCCACTCTTTTATTCAAGGCCACCACGTCTGCGAGAAAATAAAACGGGATACAAATGAGCTTTGCTGTAATTAGAAGGATGATTGCTTTTGTTTATCATATTGAAACAAAATGATTTTTTTATTTTTCCCGCTTTGCGGGAATATATCGTTTTCTGAAAATGGCTTGGGCGAAAATAATGCTTCCTGGTCGCCAGGAGGGAGTTTAATTTAGCGCTGATGCCCAGAGTTGGCGCCATTCAGCGCCAACGTCATGTTCAAGCATTGTATTCGTCGAAGTTCTCGAGGTAGTCATCGATATTTTCAGCCAGCAGCTGGCGAAACTGATTGGCAAAATAATCCACGGCCTGATCACGACCATGCAGCAGGCTGGCATGATCCTCGGCTTGGGCGGCGATAAGGAACGAGGAGAAGCGCGCCGCCGCATACAGCAATGAGGCGTTTACGTCGTCAGCATCGGCCTCTTCCGCCTGAGTGTTAGCCAATTGAATCACGGCATCAGTCCGCGTCCAGAACGCCTCGTTCAACTCATCTTGCATCATCTCTTCTTGTTGGCTCATGTTTTCTCCTGACGGTGGGGGGCGGCGACACGAGGGCTGCCAAATGCCGGCACTATACTGCAGTTTTGGTCGTTCCCCCAGCGCCAACGTCGGCAGCAAGCAGGCTGAGCAGCCGTTGCAATGCGCGCTTCGACGATTCGAAAGCGAAATCATCGGCACTTAAGGCCGCGGGAGATAACCACAAGTGTTCACTGATTTCCGCCTCGTTGTGCAATGGCGGCAGTTCCTGTAGCACAACGCGGAAGTAGGCATCGCAGGTTGAGTAAGTGACGCCTGCAAACGGGTAGACATTGGCTTGCGAGCCAAACCAGATCAGTTGTTCCGGTGCAATGCACAGGGCCAGTTCCTCGTTGAGCTCACGGCAAAGTGCTTGTTCCAGCGTTTCACCGGGGTCGACAAAGCCGCCAGGGAAATCCAGTTGGCCTTGCCCGGGCGCTCGAGCCCGGCGGGTGACCAGAATGGTGTCTTGCAGCTGGATGATAGCGGCAACAGCCGCAGCGGCATTGTGAAAAAAACGGAAACCACAGGCACAGTAATATTCGTGTTGCTGGTAATGACGTAACGTCGGCTGGCCACAATGCGGGCAGAACATGGTGTCTCCTTGATGCAGTCAGGCAGAGTGAACACTGTAACGGTGGAAGGATGGCTCTGTCACCTGGGTGGGGCTGAGCCCGGATTCGCAGCACAAGCTGTATACAGTGATTTTTGTTGCTACGCCGTTGAACATGTCACCGATATGCTTCAGCGATTGGTCGTTTTATCCCTGTAAGGACGAGGTCTGATGTTTATAGTGTCTCCCTGGCGGAGATATTCCTGATCAGCAGACGTTACACCGACGATCAATGATCCAATAACAAACGAGAACACAACCTCATCGGTTGCGCAAGCTAACTGGCACTCGGGTAAGTCGGGAGCCACATCTGTACGCGTAACGCTACTTGCCAAGTCATGTCGCGACTGTGTATCCGTATCAGCGAAGCAGGGCGGTAGCCATCGGGGGGCGAGACGAGTGAAAGCGATGGCAGTCAATGCCGGCGATTCAGCAGATGACGCACTGTTTTTTTGATGCGTACGGAACAGTAGCTAGTCGCCGCCCGGGATAGCGCATAGTGTGACCCCTTGCTGCTCGACCAAAGAAAAAGGCCCTGAAAAATCAGGGCCTTAAGTATTGGTGGAGCTGGCGGGATTTGAACCCGCGTCCGAAAAACCTACATCCTCAGTACTACATGCTTAGTCGAGTCTTTACATTCGCCACCCAGCTGCGGACCGACACGCCACCGAATGACTAGCCTGATTGGTTTTAACGCTTCCGCCCCAGGCAGGACTTCCACGCGATCTTGTGAAGGATGACCTTCCGATTCCCTAAGTCACAAGCAAGCTAGGGTAGAAGGGCTTCGAGCAGGTTATTAAGCTGCTAAAGCGTAGGTTTCGTCGTTTGCGACTATTTTTTGCGGTTTGTTAACGAGGCCTACCGCACCTCGGCATGCACCTTGGGTTTCGCATTTCCCGTCGAATCCAGAATCAGCCCCAATGTGTTGACCTCATCTTACCGTAACTGGAGGCTAAGGCCAAGGCTTAACGCCCTTTGTTCTTCATCATCCGTTCTTTATCGCGTTGCCATTCACGTTCTTTGAGGTCATCGCGCTTATCATGTTCTTTCTTACCCTTGGCCAGTCCGATCTCGATCTTGACCCAGGCATTTTTCCAATAGAGGGCGAGGGGTATCAGAGTATAACCTTGGCGCTCGACCAGACCGATCAGTCGTTCGATCTGGCTCTTTTGCAGCAACAGCTTGCGGGTGCGGGTAGGGTCGCAGACCACGTGGGTAGAAGCCAGGCTCAGCGGTGTGAAGTTGGCGCCAAACAGGTAAACCTCGCCATTACGGACAATGACATAACCATCACCGATATTAGCCTTACCTGCGCGCAAGGATTTGACTTCCCAACCCTGAAGCTCCAGGCCTGCTTCATACTTATCTTCGATGAAGTATTCATGACGCGCCTTTTTATTCAGCGCTATGGTGTTGGACCCGGCGTTCTTACTTTTGTTCTTGCTCATGCGGGTAACCTTTTAACATTCATTTGCATACATCAAGCCGGCCATTATACGGACGTGCCGCGTACAGTAAACAAGCGTCGGCTCATGGTCGGGGCCGCTGCAGATTTCGGATGCGATTTTTCGCTTCGATGCTAGAATTTTGCCTCGTTTTGCGAGGAGGCTTGATGTCCCGTATTCAGCGCAGTGCTCTGGTGATGTTCAGTGCCGAGCAGATGTATCACCTGGTTAATGATGTTGCCGCTTACCCGCAGTTCCTGCCGGGATGTGTCGGTAGTGAGGTACTCAGCCTGCACGGGGCAGAGATGGTTGCGCGTGTCGATGTGGCCAAGGCCGGCATTCATCATGGTTTTACCACACGCAACCAGCTGCAACCTGGACGTGTGATCTCGATGACGCTGGTGGAGGGGCCTTTTCGCCATCTCCAGGGCACCTGGACTTTTACTCCCCTTGATGACGATGCCAGCAAGGTCGAGTTGGCGTTGGAGTTCGAGTTCAGCTCGCGCTTGGTCGAGCTGGCGTTTGGCCGTATCTTCACCGAGCTGGTCCAGATGATGGTGCAGGCCTTCACCCTGCGAGCAAAGGAGGTGTACGGTGAGTGAGTTGATTCGTGCCGAGGTGGTTTATGCCTTGCCACAGAAGCAGACCTTGCTGGTCGTCAAACTGGTTGCTGGTAGCACAGTGCGTGACGCGATCCAGGCCAGTGGTTTGCTGCAACGGGTGCCTGAACTGGTACTCGAAACGCTGAAGGTCGGTATTTACAGTCGTCTGGTATCGTTGGATACGTTGCTGCGTGGTGGTGAACGCATCGAGGTTTATCGTCCACTGACGGCAGACCCCCGAGCCATGCGTAAGCAGCGGGCAGACAAGGCTAAAGAGCGGGGCGGATGAGTTGGAGTGTGCTGTGGTCCTGCGCCCGCGTTGCGGTATTGCGTGTCGGAGCTTGCAGTCGTATCGCGTCAAAATGAAAAACGCCCTGTGATGACAGGGCGTTTTTGATTGGTGATGTCGCGTGTTATCACAACGGCATGTTAAAGCTCTTGGGGGCCGGGAAATCGCCGTTGACCGAGCTCAGTTTATCGCCAGCAAAGTGAACGGTCAGGGTTTTACGTTTTGGTTCGTTCCAGCCTTCACGCAGGTAATAGACGTAATGCCAGGTCGAATTATCGAAGGCATCTTGCACCATGGGGCTACCCAGCACATAAGCCACTTGTTCACGGGTCATGCCGGCACGCAATTGTTCAATTTGCTTTTGTTCGACGAAGTTGCCCTGCGGCACATCTATGCGATAGACACAGCCACTGGTCATAAGCAGGGCGGCAGAGAGTGTGCTGACAAGCAGGAATTTAATGCGCATCGAGTTATTGTCCATCAGAACCATTCAAGCTGGCGGTGATGATAACGGGGAACGCGTATGAAGTAAAAGCGGATGGACATAAAAGCTGTGCCATCCGCAGGTTGTGCGTCATTCGGCCGCTTGCAGGAGCTCTCGGGCATTGGCCAGGGTATTGCGGGTGATCTGATCGCCGCCAAGCAAGCGCGCCAATTCATCGAGTCGCCCTTGTTTGTCGAGACGTTGCATCAGGGTTTCGGTCTCGTGACCATCACTGTGCTTGCTGACGAAGAGATGATGGTGTCCTTGCCCCGCAACTTGTGGCAAATGGGTAACGACCAGCACCTGGGTCGAGCGCCCCAGCTCGCGTAGCAGCTTACCGACCACATTCGCTGTCGGGCCACTGATGCCGACGTCGACCTCATCGAAAATCAGGCTTGGTGTGGCGATGCGCTCGGCAGTAATGACCTGGATGGCCAGGCTGATGCGAGACAACTCCCCCCCGGAGGCCACTTTGGCCAGGGCTTGCGGTGGTTGCCCTGGATTGGTCGTGACGAGAAATTCAACCAGGTCCTGTCCCAGTGCCGACGGTGTGGCATCAGCATGCGGCTGAACCTGTATCGTCAGCTGGCCGTGAGGCATCGCCAGTGCCTGGATGCGCGAACTGATCCGTTGTGCCAACTCCTCGGCGTGACGCTGGCGGCTGGCACTGAGTCGATGCGCCTGCTCGATATAATGCGCATGCAAGTGTCCCAACTCGTCTCGAAGCGAATCTAACCTGGCATCGTCTGCGCTCAGGGCAGCCAGTTCACTTGCGAGTTGCTGATGGTGTGCATAGAGTGCTTGCGGCCGGACATGATGCTTGCGCGACAAGGCCATGCTGCGTGAGAGCCGTTCATCGAGCAGTGATAACCGTTCAGGGTCCAGATCCAGGCTATCCAGGTAATGCCGCAACTCCTGATGACTCTCTTGCACCTGTATCAAGGCTTCTTGCAGCATCTGGTTCACCGGAAGCAGACGCTCATCCATGGCGCAGATATCATCGAGACGGTGGCAGGTTTGATTTAACAGGCTGACCAGCGTGATATCGTCGCCATCTTGCAGTAACTCGAGACTGGCCTGACAGGCTTCGACAATTTCGCCACGGTTCGCCAGACGGCTGTGCTCGGTTTCGATTTCTTCGAACTCACCATCCTGCAGCGCGAATTGGTCCAGCTCGTCAACTTGATACTCCAAGAGTTGTCGTCTGGCATCGCGCTGACTGCGCTCCTGTTCCAGGCGCTGCAGCTCGCTCTGACTTTGACGCCACTGTTGGTATGCGTTGCGGGTGCCCTGCAGCAGCTCTTGATGGCCGGCATAGGCATCGAGGATGGTCAGTTGGTGTTCGGCGCGCAGCAACAATTGATGGGCGTGTTGGCCGTGAATGTTGATCAGGAGCTGTCCCAAGCTACGTAACTGCGTGACAGGAACGGGCGTGCCGTTAATGTAGGCTCGAGAGCGCCCCTCGGCCGTGATGACTCGGCGCAATAAGCACTCATCCTCTTGCAGCAATTCATGCTGTTGCAGCCACAACCGGGCCGCCGGATTGCGCTCCAATGAAAAACGGGCTGTCAGTTCACTGCGTTCGGCTCCGGGACGGACCATATTTCCCTCGGCGCGTTCACCAAGGCATAGACCGAGGGCGTCGATCGCGATGGATTTTCCAGCACCGGTTTCACCGGTAATGCAGGTCATGCCGGCATGCAGCTCAAGTTCAAGAAAGCGTACGATCGCAAAGTTCTGGACAGTCAGTTGGGTCAGCATGGTGATACTCACAATTACTGTATTAACGAACAGTATATACTGGTTATTGATACAGTAAAGTGCTGCTTAATGCATCAGTCCCTGGTTGTGAGAGAGCTCAGAACAATTTGCTGCCCCAGCCCAGTTTATTACGCAACACATTAAAATAACTGTGCCCAAGAGGATGTATGAGTTTTAGCTTGTGCTGACACTTGCGAATCAGGATCTCGTCGCCAGGATGAACATTCAGGCTTAGTTGGCCGTCACAGCTGACTTGCAATTGATCGTCGATATTGTCCGGTGACAGTACCAGCTTCACCTCACTGTCGGCGTCAATGACGATAGGCCGGCAACTGAGGGTGTGCGGAAACATCGGGACCAGGGCCATCGCGTTGAGTTGCGGTGTCAGAATCGGGCCACCGGCGGAGAGCGCGTAGGCCGTCGAGCCAGTTGGAGTGGCGACGATAATGCCGTCAGCGCGTTGGCTATACATGAACACATCATCGATATGCACGGCAAAATCGATCATATGTGCAATTTTTCCGGGGTGGAGTACCGCCTCATTCAACGCATTACCTGCCGCGTGTTGCTCGCCATAGCGATGGACGCTGGCACTGAGCAAAAAACGCTCTTCTATCTGGTAGTGACCGGCGAGTACCGCCGTCAGTGGGGCGGCAAAATCCTGCGGCGACAAATCGGTAAGGAAGCCCAGGTTGCCGCGATTGACACCCAATACCGGTACGTCATGTCGGGCCAGGATGCGCGCTGCGCCCAACATATTACCGTCGCCACCAACAACAATGGCCATGTCGGCAATCTTGCCCAGTTCAGCCAGCTCGCCGATTTCGCAGCCCGGGATGTCCAGTTGCTCCGAGACCCGGCTTTCGATCACCACTCGCATACCCTGTGCGCGCAGAAACTCGTACAGGCTACTGAGTGTCTGATTCGCGCCATGATGATGGGGTTTACCTATCAGCGCTATGGTATCGAATTGAAGTGACATGCTTTTTTCCGCCGCAAACCGTAATGGCCCAGTATACTGCGAAACCGCACCGGCGCCAGGTGTCGCACCATCTGACCCGAGAGACCTTGAAAGGCGAGCCGGCGCCCCCATAATAGGGCCACACGTAATAAGCAACGAATGTTGGAGATGTCATGAGCAACCAGGATCAACCGATGGATCAAGCCCAGGAGCCAATCAACGAAGCCGAGCTGGAAAGCCAGATTACGGACGTCGAGGGTGAACTGACGGTATTGCAGCAAAAGCTGGAACAAGCTGAAGCTGCGGTGCAGGAAGAGAAGGATCGGGCCTTGCGTATCGCGGCTGAGATGGAAAACCTGCGTCGCCGGGCCGCTCAGGATGTAGAAAAGGCACACAAGTTTGCCCTCGAGAAGTTTGCTGGCGATCTGTTACCCGTGATTGACAGTCTGGAGCGAGCGCTCGAGCTGTCGGACCGTGACAACGAGCAGTTGAAGCCGACCCTGGAGGGTGTGGAGTTGACACTGCGTTCTATGCTGGCCACGGTCAGCAAGTTCGGCGTCGAGGTTATCGACCCGCAAGGTACGCCGTTCGATCCAAACAAACATCAGGCGATGAGCATGATTGAGAACCCGGATGTGGCGCCGAATACCGTCCTGGCCGTCATGCAAAAGGGTTACGAGCTCAATGGCCGTGTCATCCGTCCGGCCATGGTGATGGTGGCGCGCGCGCCAAGTGTTAATACGTCAGCCTGAGCCTGATGGCATGAAAAACCCACCCTTAGCTGGTGGGTTTTTTTAAATGCCCCCTTGAAGAGCACTGTTGCCGTCCACATATACAAGCCAAGGCCGATGGGGAAGAGAGGATGCCGCTGCATCTTGGGGCTTGAAAAGCGCAAACCCTGACCCCATTTCGTAGCCATAACAGGTTTGAAGCAAGTTAGATTGCAGATTTTCGGAGAGTAAAAATGGGTAAGATCATTGGTATTGACCTCGGCACCACCAACTCCTGTGTAGCCATTCTGGATGGCGATCATGCTCGCGTTATCGAAAACGCTGAAGGCGATCGCACCACGCCGTCCATCATCGCCTATGCCGATGATGGTGAAATTCTGGTTGGCCAGCCGGCCAAGCGTCAGGCGGTGACCAATCCGCGCAATACCCTGTTCGCCATCAAGCGTTTGATTGGTCGTCGTTTTGAAGACGAAGAAGTACAACGCGATCTGAAGATCATGCCGTATGGCATCAGCCGCGCTGACAATGGCGATGCGTGGGTTGAGGTTAAAGGCAAGAAGATGGCACCGCCGCAAATCTCTGCCGAAGTGCTGAAGAAGATGAAGAAAACCGCCGAGGATTTCCTCGGCGAGCCGGTGACGGAAGCCGTTATCACGGTGCCAGCCTACTTTAACGATGCACAGCGTCAGGCAACCAAGGATGCCGGCCGCATTGCCGGTCTGGAAGTCAAGCGCATTATCAACGAGCCGACTGCCGCCGCATTTGCCTATGGCGTGAACAAGGTTCAGGGCGAGCGCAAGATTGCGGTATATGACCTGGGTGGTGGTACCTTTGACATCTCCATCATCGAGATCGATGAGATGGATGGTGAGAAGACCTTCGAAGTGTTGGCCACCAACGGTAACACCCACCTGGGGGGTGAAGACTTTGACAACCGTCTGATCAACTATCTGGTTGACGAATTCAAGCGTGAGCAAGGTATCGACCTGCGCAATGACATGCTGGCGCTGCAACGTCTGAAGGAAGCGGCAGAAAAGGCCAAGATCGAGCTCTCTTCTGCGCAGCAGACCGATGTCAATCTGCCGTACATCACGGCTGACCAGACCGGGCCGAAGCACATGAACATCAAGGTGACCCGCTCCAAGCTGGAGTCCCTGGTTGAAGACATGGTCAAGAATTCGCTGGAGCCGGTTCGTGTCGCGCTGCAGGATGCAGGTCTGTCGGTGTCCGAAATCGACGACGTTATTCTGGTCGGTGGCCAGACCCGGATGCCGATGGTGCAGAAGGCAGTGGCAGATTTCTTCGGCAAGGAACCGCGTAAGGATGTGAATCCAGACGAAGCGGTGGCCATGGGTGCTGCGATCCAGGGTGGCGTGTTGGCTGGCGAGAAGCATGACGTGCTGTTGCTGGACGTGACTCCGCTGTCTCTGGGGATCGAAACCATGGGTGGCGTGATGACTGCGTTGATCGAGAAGAACACCACGATTCCGACCAAGAAGTCCCAGGTCTTCTCTACTGCCGATGACAATCAGTCCGCAGTGACCATTCATGTGTTGCAAGGTGAGCGCAAGCGCGCCCCTGACAACAAGTCACTGGGCCAGTTTAATCTGGAAGGTATCCGTCCGGCGCCACGCGGTCTGCCACAGATCGAGGTGACGTTTGATATCGATGCCGACGGTATTCTGCACGTGTCCGCCAAGGACAAGGATACGGGCAAGGAACAGAAGATCACCATCCAGGCCTCTTCTGGTCTGTCCGATGCAGAAATCGAGCGCATGGTACGCGAAGCCGAAGCCAACGCTGCCGAAGACAAGAAGTTCGAAGAGCTGGTTCAGGCTCGCAACCAGGCCGATGCGTTGATCCACGCGACTCGCAAGCAGATGACGGATGCCGGCGATGCCTTGCCTGCGGATGAGAAGAGCAAGATTGACGACGCCATCAAGTCCCTGGAAGAGGCGCTGAAGGGTGACGACAAGGCGGCTATCGAAGCCAAGCAACAGGCGCTGATGACCGCAGCACAGAAACTGCTGGAGCTGGCACAGCAACAGGGTCAGCCGCAAGGGCAAGCCGAGGCGGGGCAGCAACAGGCCCAACCGCAGGATGATGTGGTCGATGCCGAATTTGAAGAAGTCAAAGACGACAAGAAGTAATTGTTGCCGCTAGTCCGGTAACCGGAAACGGGCGTTGGGCAACCAACGCCCGTCTGTCTATCCAACTGGCAGGATTCAGGAACAGATGTCAAAACGCGACTATTACGAAGTACTGGGTGTGGAACGCAGCGCCGACGATCGCGAGATCAAGAAGGCCTACAAGCGCTTGGCGATGAAGTATCACCCGGATCGCAACCGCGAAGATCCGCAGGCGGAAGAGAAGTTCAAGGAGGTCAAGGAGGCGTATGAAATCCTGACCGATGAACAAAAGCGTGCCGCCTATGATCGCTATGGCCATGCGGGGGTCGATCCGAGCATGGGTGCCGGCGCGGGTGGTGCCGACTTCGGTGACATCTTTGGCGATGTGTTTGGTGATATTTTTGGTGGTGGACGCCGTCAGCAGCGTGCGGCCCGTGGCGCCGATCTGCGCTACAACATGGAGTTGACGCTGGAAGAAGCGGTCCGTGGTGTGAGCAAAGAGATCAAGGTTCCGACCCTGGTGGGCTGTGACGAGTGCCATGGTTCAGGCGCCAAGGCCGGTAGTCAGCCACAGACATGTCCGACATGTCATGGCACGGGGCAGGTGCAGATGCGGCAGGGCTTCTTTGCCGTCAGTCAGGCATGTCCGCATTGCCGCGGCAAGGGCAAGATCATCAAGGATCCATGCCGTAAGTGTCATGGCGAAGGGCGTTATCAGAAGACCAAAACGCTGAACGTCAAGATACCCGCGGGTGTCGATACCGGCGATCGCATCCGTTTGGCAGGTGAGGGCGAGGCGGGTGAGTTTGGTGCGCCGGCTGGCGATCTCTACGTGCAGGTGCATGTCAAGGAACACCCGATCTTTGTCCGTGATGGCAACAATCTCTACTGCGAGGTGCCGATTAGCTTCACCTCCGCGGCGTTGGGCGGTGAAGTCGAGGTCCCGACGCTGGAAGGCAGGGTGATGTTGAAAATTCCGGCCGAGACCCAGACGGGACGCATGTTCCGCATGCGCGGCAAAGGTGTTCGCTCACTGCGCTCCGGTGTCGAGGGGGATCTGATCTGCAAGGCAGTGGTTGAGACACCGGTCAATCTCAGCGAGGAGCAAAAAGATCTGCTCCGGCAGCTAGAAGACTCCCTGAATGGCGCAGAGACCAAGCTGCACAAGCCGAAGGCACAGGGTTTTTTTGATGGCGTCAAACGCTTCTTTGACGATCTGACCAGTTAATGCGTGCTTGATTGAGTGGTGATCTGCTGACGCATTCATATTAGAATGCGGCCTGAGCAACCACATTATGAACGTCTGCCTGGGGCTTCCCGGGCAGGCTTTTGTTTTTTCGGAACCAGCCATTGTAAGAAAGGGTTAATCATGAGTCAGACCCCAATGACGATCCGTGGCGCAGAGAAGCTGCGTGAAGAACTGGACTACCTGAAGAACCAGCTGCGTCCACGTATTATTGAAGCGATTGCCGAAGCGCGTGAGCACGGCGATCTGAAGGAAAATGCCGAATATCATGCTGCGCGTGAACAGCAAGGTTTTTGTGAAGGGCGCATTCAGGATATCGAAGGCAAACTGTCACAGGCGCAGATCATCGATGTCACCAAGTTACCGAATAACGGCCGGGTGATTTTCGGCGCCACCGTGGCGCTGCTCAAATGCGATACCGAAGAGGAGATCCGCTACCGTATCGTTGGCGATGATGAGGCGGATATCAAAGAAGGGCTGATTTCGGTCAATTCACCGATAGCCCGTGGTTTGATCGGTAAAGAGGCGGATGACGTAGTAGTGATCCGGACACCGGCCGGAGAGGTCGAATACGAGATCCTAGAAGTCGAATATCTGTAACAAGCTAGAGAGCGGGGCAAGCCCCGTTCTCTATACGGAGACCTTACTTGCTGCGCGGCAGGCTGAATTTGCTCTCTTCGGCCTGACGGAACAGGGTCAGAACATTACCCATCAGCTGTACTTGGCTGGCTGAGGTCTCACGTACAATCGCATCGACGATCAGCTGTTTGGTTTCGCGATCTTCCGCAGCTACCTTGACCTTAATCAGTTCATGGTGGGCCAGGGCGGCGTCGATCTCGGCCAGTACCCCTTCGGTCAGACCGTGCTGACCGAGCAGGACTACCGGTTTGAGGCTGTGAGCGATACCCTTGAGGTACTGCTTCTGTTTGGTCGTCAGATTCATGGCGCTTTCTTCGTTGGTCAGTGTTGAAAGGGGCGTATTCTACCCCCATATGCAGACTAATACTAATAGGCTTTCAGCCGAGAGTTGTAATTCACATGAGTAAGAAAAAACGTTCGGCCAGTTCCACTCGCTGGTTGAAAGAACACTTCGATGATCAGTACGTACAAAAAGCGCAAAAACTGGGTTTGCGCTCCCGTGCGGTTTTCAAGATCGAAGAGATTCAACAGCGCGATCGTCTGATCCGCCCTAGCATGACAGTCGTGGACCTCGGTGCGGCGCCGGGCGGCTGGTCGCAGTATGCGGCCGAGGTGGTCGGGGATAAAGGGCGTGTCATCGCCTGTGATATTCTGCCAATGGATCCCATTGTCGGTGTTGACTTCCTGCAAGGCGACTTCCGCGAAGAGGCGGTGCTCAGTGCACTGCTCGAGCGGGTCGGGGATAGCAAAGTCGACGTGGTGCTATCGGATATGGCGCCTAACATGTCGGGGACTCCGGCTGTCGATCAGCCAAGAGCCATGTATCTGGTCGAACTGGCGCTTGAGATGTGTCGCGATGTGCTGGCCAGCGATGGCAGCTTTGTCGTCAAGGTGTTCCAGGGCGTCGGTTCGGAAGAGTATCTCAAGGCTGTGCGCGAGTTGTTCAAGGTCGTCAAGGTGCGTAAACCAGACTCTTCCCGTTCACGTTCACGGGAAGTCTACATTGTAGCTACAGGTTTTAAACTGTAGTAACCTGACGATGTATCCGGGCCATCACAAAGCGAGGTTAATGATTTGAGTGATATGGCGAAAAACCTGATTCTGTGGCTGGTGATTGCCGTCGTGCTGATGTCTCTGTTCCAGAGCTTCAGTCCCGGTGACAGCAGCGGCCGCCAACTAGACTACACCACGTTTGTCCGCGAAGTATCTCAGGAACAGATCCGGGAGGTGCGCATTGAGGGCAAGACGATCAATGGTGTCAAGCGGAACGGGGACAAGTTCACCACCATTATTCCTATGCCAGATGGCAAGCTGATTGATGACCTGCTGAAGTACAACGTCAAGGTCATCGGTGAGAAGCCGGAAGAGCCGAGCCTGCTGGGATCCATCTTCATCTCCTGGTTCCCGATGCTGCTGCTGATCGGAGTCTGGATTTTCTTCATGCGCCAGATGCAGGGCGGTGGTGGCAAGGGTGCCATGTCGTTCGGCAAGAGCCGTGCCCGCCTGATGGGTGAAGATCAAATCAAGACCACCTTTGCCGATGTCGCCGGTTGTGACGAGGCGAAGGAAGAGGTCAAGGAGCTGGTTGACTACCTGAAGGACCCTAGCCGTTTCCAGAAACTGGGTGGCAAGATCCCCAAGGGTATTTTGATGGTCGGTCAACCGGGTACCGGTAAGACCTTGCTCGCCAAGGCCATCGCCGGTGAGGCCAAGGTGCCGTTCTTCTCGATTTCCGGTTCTGATTTCGTTGAAATGTTTGTCGGTGTCGGTGCTTCTCGGGTGCGTGACATGTTCGAGCAGGCCAAGAAGTCAGCGCCTTGCATCATCTTTATCGATGAAATTGATGCCGTCGGTCGTCAACGTGGTGCCGGGCTGGGTGGTGGTCACGATGAGCGTGAGCAGACGCTGAACCAGATGCTGGTCGAGATGGATGGTTTTGAAGGTCACGAGGCGGTGATTGTTATCGCTGCGACCAACCGTCCCGATGTCTTGGACCCGGCATTGTTGCGTCCAGGCCGTTTTGACCGCCAGGTCGTGGTCGGTTTGCCGGATGTGCGTGGCCGCGAGCAGATCCTTAAGGTGCATATGCGCAAGGTTCCGCTCGGTGAAGATGTCGATGCTTCCGTGATCGCGCGCGGTACCCCCGGCTTCTCGGGTGCCGATCTGGCGAATCTGGTCAACGAAGCTGCGCTGTTTGCTGCTCGCGGTAACAAGCGACTGGTGGGTATGCTGGAATTCGAGCGCGCCAAGGACAAAATCATGATGGGCGCCGAGCGCAAGTCGATGGTCATGTCTGAAAGCGAGAAGGAGATGACGGCTTACCACGAGGCAGGGCACGCGATTGTTGGCCGTATGGTGCCGGAGCACGACCCTGTCTATAAGGTGTCGATTATTCCGCGTGGGCGCGCCCTGGGCGTGACCATGTACCTGCCGGAGCAGGATCGCTGGAGTCATTCAAAGCAGTATCTGGAATCGATGATCTCCAGTTTGTACGGTGGGCGTCTGGCAGAAGAGATCATCTATGGCCGCGACCGTATGACGACGGGTGCCTCCAATGACATCGAGCGCGCGACGGACATCGCCCGCAAGATGGTGACCCAATGGGGCATGTCTGAGCAGATGGGGCCCATGCTGTATGCTGAAGAGGATGGAGAAGTCTTTCTCGGACGCTCTGTCGCCAAGGCCAAGCACATGTCCGATGAAACGGCGCGTGCGATTGATGCCGAGGTTCGCCATGTCATCAGCCGCAACTACGACAGGGCCAAGCACATCCTGATGGAGAACATGGATATATTGCATGCCATGAAGGATGCGTTGATGAAATACGAGACCATCGATGCTCATCAGATCGACGATCTGATGGCTCGCCGGGATGTCCGGCCGCCGGCCGATCATTCTGGCGGCAGCACAGCGGTGGCTGAGGCTGAAGCCAAAGAGCCAGTCGCGGAGGAGATCAGCGCGGAGTCATCGCCACAACAGGATGAGCCGCGTGAGCCTGATACCAGCGGCGCGGACAAGAGCGGTTCCTCGTCCCAATAAGTGGGTAACACATAAGATCTGACCCCGGGCACGCCCGGGGTTTTGTTTTGGAGTCTGATATGCAGTTACGGAGCAAAGGGCGGCTTCTTTGTCTAGACCAACCGCAGGTAATGGGAATACTGAATGTCACGCCAGACTCATTTTCTGACGGTGCCCGCTATCAGCAACGGGATGTGGCGTTGCGTCATGCGGCCGAGATGGTTGCCCATGGGGCAACCTTGATTGATATTGGTGGCGAGTCGACACGTCCGGGCGCGGCAGAGGTTTCCGAGCAGGAAGAGCTCGACCGGGTCATTCCTGTGGTGGAGCGCATTGCACGGGAGCTGGATGTCTGGATTTCTGTCGACTCCTCAAAAGCCAGTGTCATGACCGCCTCTGTGGCTGCGGGTGCCCATCTGATTAATGATATCCGCGCTCTGCAAGCGCCGGGGGCGCTGGCGGCGGCCGTCGCTGCCAACGTTCCGGTCTGCTTGATGCATATGCAAGGTGCGCCGCGAACAATGCAGCAGGCTCCGCACTACGACGATCTGATTCGTGAGGTCGATGACTTTTTCCAGGTTCGCGTTGAGGCGTGTCTGCAGGCTGGTCTACGGCGTGAACAGCTGTTGCTCGATCCCGGTTACGGGTTTGGCAAGACGCTGGAACAAAACTATCAGCTGCTGGGGGCGCTTGCGCACTATCATCACTTCGGTCTGCCTTTGCTGGTTGGCATGTCACGCAAATCCATGATAGGGCAGTTGCTGAACCGCCCGGTGGAAGAGCGTCTGGCCGGTAGCATTGCGGCGGCACTGTTTGCGCTCTCCCAAGGGGCGCATATCATCCGCGTGCATGACGTCAAGGAAACGGTCGATGCAGTGAAGGTATTCTGTCACGCACAACAATTTTCATCAGAGAAGTAATCGATGAGCAGAAAGTATTTTGGTACCGATGGGGTACGTGGGCTGGTGGGCAAGGCGCCGATCACTCCGGATTTTGTAATGCGTTTAGGTTGGGCTGCTGGCAAGGTCCTGGCGCGTCAAGGCACGCGCAAAGTGCTGATTGGCAAGGATACGCGTATCTCCGGTTATATGCTGGAGTCGGCCATGGAGGCAGGATTGTCCGCCGCCGGCATTCAGGCGGTGCTGTTGGGGCCGATGCCTACCCCGGCGGTAGCCTATTTGACCCGCGCCTTTCGTGCCGAAGCGGGCGTGGTCATCAGCGCATCGCACAATCCTTATTACGACAACGGCATCAAGTTCTTTTCGCAAGACGGCACCAAGCTGCCGGACGAGGTCGAACTGGAAATTGAACGCCAGCTGGACGCCCCATTCGAGTGTGTTGAATCGGCCAAACTGGGCAAGGCGACCCGTATTGATGATGCGCCCGGGCGCTATATCGAGTACTGCAAGAGCGCCTTCCCTGGCGAGTTGAGCCTCGATGGTTTGAAGATCGTCCTCGACTGCGCGCATGGTGCCACGTACCACATAGCACCTTCGGTATTTCGTGAATTGGGAGCCGAGGTGGTGGTGATCGGTGGCACGCCCAACGGCTTGAACATCAACGATCATGTTGGATCTACCCATCCCGAAGCCTTGATGCAGCGAGTCTGTGAGGAACAGGCGGATCTGGGCATCGCCTTTGACGGCGATGGGGACCGGGTGATGATGGTTGATGGGGCAGGGCAGGTCATCGATGGCGATGAAATCTTGTTCATGATTGCCCGCGATCAACTCAGCCGCGGCAAACTGGCAGGTGGTGTCGTGGGTACCCAGATGACCAATCTGGCGATGGAGTTAGCATTACAGGATCTGGGGATCCCGTTCTGTCGCGCCAAGGTGGGTGATCGTTATGTCATGGAGATGCTAAAGGAGCTGGGTTGGCGTCTGGGTGGTGAAAATTCAGGGCATATCATCTGCCTGGATCACGCGACGACCGGAGACGGCATAGTGGCAGCGTTGCAAGTGCTACAGGCCGTGGTGCGCGCAGGCGTCAGTCTTCTCCAGCTCAGGGCCGGCCTGCAACTGTTTCCACAGACGCTGGTCAATGTGCGTTTTGCCGGGGGTGTCGATCCGCTGGCTGACCCAGCCGTACAACAGGCGGTCGAGCAAGCGGAACAAGCGCTCGCTGGCCGTGGCCGCGTGCTGCTGCGTAAATCCGGAACCGAGCCCCTGATTCGGGTGATGGTGGAGGGGCACGAGGCCGCGTTGGTGAATGCGCTGGCCGAGAAAATTGCCGAACAAGTGCGTCACTGCGGCGCTGCTTGATATCTAGGTGCCTGTTTTGCCGAGAAATTGCACAAACAGGCATGAAATGGAAAAAACTGCTTGTCAGCCGTCGGCACCGTGGCTAGTATTAGCCCCGCTCCCGAGTCAGGGCTCCGAAGCGAGTCACTGTGGGACGATGCGGAGTAATGTCAGCATCGAAGGTTGTAGGGTGAAAGCCCTTGACGAGCCCCAGGGTTTGTCGATGCCTGGCTGGCCAGGGTGAAGTAGTTCATCGACCTCTGAAAGTCAGCATAAGGTGTGAATATGTACGAAATTTTGTTGGTAGTTTATCTGCTGGTGGCACTGGCTCTGATTGGGTTGGTACTGGTTCAGCATGGTAAGGGTGCAAGCATGGGTGCTTCTTTTGGCGCCGGTGCTTCCAACACTGTGTTTGGTTCCTCCGGTTCCGGTAACTTCATGACTCGCAGCACTGCGATTCTGGCTACCGTGTTCTTTGTGATTAGTCTGGTGCTTGGCGCCATGGGTAACGGTCGCGGCAAAGCGACAGAAAACTGGAGCGACCTCTCAGCCCCAGCCGCCCAGCAGCAAGTTGAAAAACCGGCTGCAGACGTACCGGCAGAGAAGAAAGATACAGACGTACCAAACTGATAGATTTTGCCCAGCTGGTGGAATTGGTAGACACGCTATCTTGAGGGGGTAGTGCTTCCGGGCGTGCGGGTTCAAGTCCCGCGCTGGGCACCAAGTTTAGTAGTGAAAGTCGCTTGTCTTGAAGCCTGATATGCAAGCGACTATAATCTCGCACGATTTCGGACGCGGGGTGGAGCAGCCTGGTAGCTCGTCGGGCTCATAACCCGAAGGTCGTCGGTTCAAATCCGGCCCCCGCAACCAATTTTGATCACGTTCCCTATCGATGAGCAGGGAACGGTCGTCGCGAGGCGACAATCAGGGTCCGGTTGGAAAGCCCCGATTTGAATAATCGGGGCTTTTTGTATTTACGATTCGCTCCCGGTGGGGGTGATTCATCTCACTGGGCGTTTCATGCCCTTTTTTCGTTTGTGGAGAGTCAATTTGGCTACGTTGGAACAACGACTGAACCAGATGCTGGAAGCTCCGATCCAGGCACTCGGTTTTGAACTGTGGGGAATAGAGTTTGTCCGCGCTGGCAAGCACTCCACACTGCGTGTCTATATCGACCATGACGATGGCATATCGGTTGAAAATTGTGCCGAAGTCAGCCATCAGATCAGCAGTATTCTGGATGTTGAAGATCCGATTACAACCGAATACAACCTCGAGGTGTCATCCCCGGGGATGGATCGCATATTGTTCAAACCAGAACAGTATGTCCGCTATATTGGCGAGCAGCTCAGTCTGACTCTGCGTATCGCAGTGAATAATCGCCGCAAGTTCAAAGGGGTCATCAGCCGTGTGGAGGGTGACAACCTGTTGCTGTCCGTTGATGGTAATGAAGAGACAGTTGCCTTTGCCAATATTCAGCAGGCAAATCTGATTCCGAATTTTGACTGACGAGGCTGTCGGAGATGAACAAAGAGATTTTAGCCGTAGTAGAAGCGGTCTCTAACGAGAAGGCCGTTCCCCGCGAAAAGATCTTCCAGGCGCTGGAAACGGCATTGGCCACCGCGACGAAGAAGAAGCAGGAAAATGACATCGACGTCCGCGTCAGCATCGATCGCAAAACCGGTGATTTCGATACCTATCGTCGCTGGCAAGTCGTGGATGTCGAAGGGCAACTCGAGAATCCCTTCCGTGAAATCACGCTGGCCGCTGCACTGGTTGAAGACCCGAGCATCGAAGTCGGTGGTTTTATCGAGGATCAGATCGACTCCATTACTTTCGACCGCATCACGACCCAGACCGCAAAGCAAGTCATAGTGCAGAAGGTGCGTGAGGCCGAGCGTGCTCAGGTCGTCGAGCAGTTCAAGGATCAGGAAGGCAGCATCATCACGGCTGTGGTCAAAAAGCAGAACCGTGACAACGTCATTCTGGACCTGGGCAGCAATGCCGAGGGCGTGCTCTATCGTGAAGACATGCTGCCGCGCGAATCGTTCCGTCCTGGTGATCGTGTCCGCGGTCTGTTGGCGGCGGTGCGCCCTGAAGCCCGTGGCTCACAGCTGTTTATCAGCCGTAGCCACCCGGATTTTCTGAAAGAGCTGTTCCGTATTGAAGTGCCAGAAATTGGTGAAGAGATCATCGACATCAAGGGCGCCGCTCGTGATCCGGGTTCCCGTGCCAAGATCGCCGTCAAGACCAATGACCGCCGTATCGACCCGGTAGGGGCCTGTGTGGGGATGCGTGGTGCACGTGTCCAGGCGGTGTCCGGTGAATTGGGTGGCGAGCGCATCGATATCGTGCTGTGGGATGACAATCCTGCGCAGTTCGTTATCAACGCCATGGCGCCGGCCGATGTGGCTTCCATCATCGTTGATGAAGACAACCACACCATGGATATCGCTGTGCAGTCGAGCAACCTGGCGCAGGCGATCGGCCGTAATGGTCAGAACGTGCGTCTGGCTTCACAGCTGACTGGCTGGGAGCTGAACGTGATGACCGTCGAGGAGATGGAATCCAAGCACCAGGCCGAAAAGGATCGCATCCTGAACCTGTTCACCCAGTCGCTGGATATCGACGATGAATTCGCCGAAGTCCTGGTCGACGAAGGCTTCTCCACGCTCGAGGAAATTGCTTACGTTCCGTTGAACGAGCTGATGTCCATCGACGGTCTGGATGAAGAGATGGTGGAAGAGTTGCGGGCGCGTGCCAAGCAGGCGCTGACCACTCGCGCACTGGCTAAAGAAGAGTCTTTTGAAGGTGTTGAGCCTTCCGATGACCTGCTGGGCCTCAAGGGTATCGGTCGTGAACTGGCTTATATGCTGGCAGCGCGGGGTATCGGCACGCTGGAGGATTTGGCGGAGCAGGGCATCGACGATCTGATGGGGATCGATGGAATGACTGAAGAGAAAGCGGGCCAACTCATCATGGCTGCCCGCAATATCTGCTGGTTCGGTGAGCAGGCCGAATAAACTGCGGAGGTTTTGAATGGCAGAAGTATCCGTAACACAACTTGCCAACGATATTGACACATCGGTTGAGCGTCTTCTTCAACAGTTTACAGATGCCGGCATCAGCAAGGCAGTAAACGACATGGTTTCAGAAGAGGAAAAGCAAACCCTGCTGACGCATCTGAAGCGGCAGCATGGTGGCGCAGATGACGCTGAGCCGAAGCGCATGACCCTTCAGCGCAAAACTAAAAGCACCTTGAGTGTTCAGGGCGCAGGTGGTAAGAACAAGTCTGTTCAGGTTGAAGTACGCAAATCAAAGACCTATGTGCGCCGTACGGCCGCCGAGGAAGAGGCGCGTCAAGCTGAAGAACAGGCTCAGCGTGAGGCTGAGGAAGCTCGTCTGAAGGCAGAAGCCGAAGCCCGTGCCAAGGCGGAGGCCCAGGCCCGTGCCGATGCAGAGGCCAAGGCGAAGGCCGAGGCCGAAGCGCGCGAGAAGGCGCGCAAGGTGAATCAGGTCCAGAGCAACGAAACCGACGCACAACGAAAGGCTCGCCAAGAGGCAGAAGAGATGGCCAAGCGTGAAGAAGAGGCGCTGAAACGTCAGCAAGAGCAAGAGGCTCGCCGCAAGGCCGAGCAAGAAGCTGCACGTGTCGCTGAAGAAGCCAAGCGCCTGGCTGAAGAGAACAGTGCCCGTTGGGCCGAGGAAGAAGCGGCTCGTCGTAAGGCAGAAGAGAACGACGACGACGCCGGCAATACCTCCAGCTACGTCAAAGAAGCAGAAGCACAACGCGAGCGCGAGGAAGAAGCACGCAATCGCCGCCGTGGTGGCGTCAAGAAGGCCAAGAGCCGTGAAGACGACGATCGCGAAGAGCGTGGTGCTCGCCAGCGTAAGGGCAAGCGTAGCAAGAGCTCGATTCAACACGGTTTCAACAAGCCGGCTCAGCCGGTATCCCGCGATGTCGTGATCGGTGAAACCATCACGGTCGGCGACCTGGCTGCCAAGATGGCCGTCAAGGGTGTCGAGGTCATCAAGGTGATGATGAAGATGGGGGCCATGGCCACCATCAACCAGGTTATCGACCAGGAAACAGCACAGCTGGTTGCCGAAGAGATGGGCCACAAGGTCATCCTGCGCCGTGAGAACGAACTGGAAGAAGCGGTCATGCAAGATCGTGACTCTACCACCCAGGTCGAGTCTCGTGCGCCGGTTGTAACCATCATGGGTCACGTCGACCACGGTAAGACCTCGCTGCTGGACTACATTCGTAAGGCCAAGGTTGCCGCAGGCGAAGCCGGTGGTATTACCCAGCATATCGGTGCATACCACGTCGAAACCGACAACGGCATGATCACCTTCCTGGATACCCCGGGCCACGCCGCGTTTACCGCGATGCGTGCTCGTGGTGCCAAGGCTACCGATATCGTGGTCCTGGTTGTGGCAGCTGACGATGGTGTCATGCCGCAGACCATCGAAGCGATCCAGCACGCCACCGCCGGTAATGTGCCGCTGGTTGTCGCTGTGACCAAGGTGGACAAGCCAACTGCCGAGCCGATGCGCGTCATGACCGAATTGACTCGTTACGGTGTCGTTGCCGAAGACCTCGGTGGTGAGCATCAGTTCGTCAAGGTTTCAGCCAAGACCGGCGAAGGGATCGATGATCTGCTGAACGCCATCCTGCTGCAATCTGAAGTACTGGAACTGACTGCCGTGCGTGATGCCATGGCCAGCGGTGTCGTCATCGAATCCCGTCTCGACAAGGGACGCGGTCCGGTTGCGACCGTTCTGGTTCAGGAAGGTACCTTGCGCCAAGGCGACATCGTACTGTGCGGTTTTGAATATGGCCGTGTGCGCGCCATGCGCGATGAGCTGGGTCGTGAAGTCAAGGAAGCAGGTCCGTCCATTCCGGTTGAAATTCTCGGCTTGTCCGGTGTTCCTGCCGCAGGCGATGAGGCTACGGTGGTCCGTGACGAGAAGAAGGCCCGTGAAGTGGCGCTGTATCGTCAAGGCAAGTTCCGCGAAGTCAAGCTGGCACGCCAGCAGAAGGCCAAGCTGGAGAACATGTTCTCTTCCATGGGCGAAGGCGAAGTGTCCGAATTGAACGTGGTACTGAAGGCCGACGTTCAGGGGTCTGTCGAAGCCATCTGCGACTCGCTGCTCAAGCTGTCTACCGAAGAGGTCAAGGTCAAGATCATCGGTTCCGGTGTCGGTGGTATCACCGAAACCGACGCCAGCCTGGCGGCTGCGTCTAACGCCATCATCCTTGGCTTCAACGTGCGTGCCGATGGCTCTGCACGCCGCGTGATCGATTCCGAAAACATCGACCTGCGTTACTACTCCGTCATCTATGATCTGATTGACGAAGTGAAGCAGGCGATGACCGGTATGCTGGCGCCTGAGTTCAAGCAGCAGATCATCGGTCTGGCTGAAGTGCGGGATGTGTTCAAGTCACCGAAGTTTGGCGCTGTCGCCGGCTGTATGGTGACCGAAGGGACCGTCAAGCGCAGCAATCCGATTCGTGTTCTGCGCGACAACGTCGTAATCTATGAAGGCGAACTGGAATCCCTGCGTCGCTTCAAGGATGACGTGGCCGAAGTCAAGAATGGTTACGAGTGTGGTATCGCCGTTAAGAACTACAACGACGTGCGTGTCGGTGACCAGATTGAAGTTTACGAAGTGGTGGAAGTGCAGCGTACGCTGTAATATCCGACCCTGAATCAGGGGGGCTTCGGCCCCCCTGATTATTCTGGAGAGTAGAATGGCAAAAGAATTCAGTCGCGCCCGTCGCGTGGCCCAGCAGATGCAGCGCGAAGTGGCGATGATACTGCAGCGTGAGATCAAGGATCCGCGCATTGGCATGGTGACGGTCTCTGACGTGGATGTGTCCGGTGATTTGCAACATGCGCGAATCTATGTGACCTTCCTGAACAACGATGCCGAGAGCATCGAAACCGGACTCAAGGGCTTGAGCGAGGCCTCTGGCTATATCCGTCTGCTGCTGGGCAAGGCCATGCAGTTGCGTGTCGTGCCCGAGCTGCGCTTCGCCTATGACAAGACGCTGGTTGAGGGGATGCGAATCTCCAACCTGGTAACCAATACTATTCGTCAGGATGAGGCCCGCCAGCAGGCCGATGACTCCATGGGCGAGGAGGCAAAAGACTAAAGATGTCTCGACGACGTCGTTTCAAAGGCCGTGATGTGCACGGCATCCTGCTGTTGCACAAACCTTCCGGCATCACCTCGAATGATGCCCTGCAGCAAGTCAAGCGTATCTATAATGCGGCCAAGGCCGGACATACCGGTGCGCTCGATCCGCTCGCGACTGGCATGCTGCCGATCTGCCTGGGCGAGGCTACCAAGTTCTCCCAATTCTTGCTCGATGCGGACAAGCGTTATCAGGTCACCGCCAAACTTGGCGAGCGCACCAATACCAGCGACGCCGATGGTACCGTCATCAGCACCCGCCCGGTTGTGGTCACGGATAGCCAGCTGCAGCAGGCGCTGGCGCGGTTTCGCGGCGACAGCCTGCAGGTGCCATCCATGTTCTCGGCACTGAAGCATCAAGGCAAGCCGCTGTATGAATACGCGCGTGAAGGCATTGAGGTCGAGCGCGAGGCGCGCCCGATCACTGTCTATGAATTGAATCTGCTGGAGTTCAGCGGTGACAAGCTGGTGCTGGATATCCACTGCTCCAAGGGGACCTACATCCGTACCATCATCGACGACCTCGGCGAACTGCTCGGCTGTGGTGCTCACGTTACCCAGCTGCATCGCAGCCAGGTGGCGCGTTATCCGGCAGAGCGCACCGTGACGCTGGAGCAGTTGCAGTCACTGTTCGAGACGTGCAAGGCGGAAGGGCGTCCCCCGCGTGAGGCGTTGGACCCGCTGCTGTTGCCGATGGACACCGCCGTTGCCGAGCTGCCGGAGGTCAATATGTCCGAAGTGGTCGCCAGCTATGTGCTGCAGGGCCAGGCGGTACAGGTGGCCAATGCACCGCGCGATGGCCATGTCCGCATGACGGTCGGTGCCGAGCCGCTGTTTATCGGCGTTGGCGAGATTGACGACGATGGCAAGGTAGCGCCGCGACGCCTGGTGCGTATTGGCGGAGAGCCGGACGATAACGACGAGTAACGACGTCGAAAAAGTTGCGACCCGGGGGCGGCTGTGACAGAATGCCGCGTCCCATTTCCTCGCTGAATTAGTGATCGGCGGGGAATCACTCAAACTGGAGAAACATTATGTCACTAAATGCTGAAATCAAGGCGCAAATCGTTGCTGACAACGCTCGTGGTGCTAACGACACTGGCTCACCGGAAGTGCAAGTTGCCCTGCTGACTGCCCAGATCAACCATCTGCAAGGTCACTTCGAAGTTCACTCCAAGGACCACCACGGCCGTCGTGGTCTGCTGCGCATGGTTTCCCAGCGTCGCAAGCTGCTGGACTACCTGAAGCGTAAGGACGATGCTCGTTACGTCGCTCTGATCCAGAAGCTGGGTCTGCGTCGCTAATCGACACACGGTTTTTAAAGAAGGAGGCGCAAGCCTCCTTTTTTTATTCTCTTTTTATTCTCTTTTGTTACTCGCATTTCTTGTGGTTGCGTTCCCCCTGGCGGTTGGCCGGTGACGCGCGGCTACGCATTGGGGCCGCCATTTTGTGATGCAACATCTGGAATGCAGCGGAATTCGTCGAGTCACAAGACGGTTATTACCGTTTGTGCCGATCTTCAGATATAATCTGCCGCGAAATTAGCGACCCAAACAGATAAAGGAAATTCACGTGAATCCTATTGTAAAAACCTTCCAATACGGTCAACACACCGTAACTCTCGAAACTGGCGTCATGGCACGTCAGGCGACTGGCGCCGTCATGGCCAGCATGGACGACACCGCAGTCTTCGTTACCGTTGTAGGTAAGAAAGAGGCTGTTCCTGGTCGTGACTTCTTCCCGCTGACCGTCAACTATCAGGAGCGTACCTATGCGGCTGGCCGTATTCCAGGTGGCTTCTTCAAGCGCGAAGGTCGCCCGAGTGAATCAGAAACGCTGATCTCCCGCCTGATTGACCGCCCAATCCGTCCGTTGTTCCCGGAAGGTTTCCTCAATGAAGTTCAGGTGATCGCGACCGTTGTTTCCGCGAACCCACAGGTTCCGACTGACATCATTGCCATCCTGGGTGCGTCTGCGGCGCTGGCCATCTCCGGCATTCCGTTCAATGGTCCTATCGGCGCGGCCCGCGTCGGTTACATCAATGGCCAATACGTACTGAACCCGACCAACAACGAAACCAAGCACAGCGATCTGGACCTGGTTGTTGCCGGTACCGAAGCTGCCGTTCTGATGGTTGAATCCGAAGCCAAGATCCTCTCCGAAGAGACCATGCTGGGCGCGGTTGTCTACGGTCACGAACAGATGCAGACCGCCATTCAAGCCATCAACGAGTTTGCCGCTGAAGTCGGTACCAAGGCGTGGGATTGGCAGGCTCCGGCGGTGAATACCGCTCTCAAGAACAAGATTGCCGAGCTGGCAACTGCCGAGCTGGGTGAAGCCTATCGCATCACCGAGAAGGCGGTACGTTACGAAACCATCGCTGCGCTGAAGCAGAAGGTGGTCGAGCAGATCGTCGCTGAAGACGAAACTCAAGATGCCAAGCTGGTTGGCGAGATGTTCCATGCGCTGGAGAGCGAGATCGTGCGTGGCCGCGTACTGCGTGGCGAGCCGCGTATCGACGGTCGTAACCCGCAAATGGTCCGTGCCCTGTCCATGGGTACCGGTCTGCTGCCGCGTGTGCACGGTTCTGCACTGTTTACCCGTGGTGAAACTCAGGCGCTGGTAGCCTGTACCCTGGGTACCGAGCGTGATGCGCAGAACCTGGACGAACTGGCTGGCGAGCGTACCGACCGCTTCATGCTGCACTACAACTTCCCGCCGTATTGCGTCGGTGAAACGGGCATGGTTGGTTCTCCGAAGCGCCGTGAAATCGGTCACGGTCGTCTGGCCAAGCGCGGTGTTCTGGCTGTCATGCCGAGTGCGGAAGAGTTCCCGTACACAGTGCGTGTGGTCTCTGAAATCACCGAATCCAACGGCTCTTCTTCCATGGCTTCTGTCTGTGGCTCCTCACTGGCGCTGATGGATGCCGGCGTACCGATCAAGGCCTCTGTTGCCGGTATCGCCATGGGTCTGGTCAAGGAAGGCGACAGCTTCGTCGTGCTGTCTGACATCCTGGGTGATGAAGATCACCTCGGCGACATGGACTTCAAGGTGGCCGGTACCTCCGAGGGTGTTACCGCCCTGCAGATGGATATCAAGATCGAAGGCATCACCAAGGAAATCATGCAGATCGCGCTGAAGCAGGCGCGTGATGCACGTCTGCACATCCTGAAGGTGATGGATGAGGCGATTGCCGCACCGCGCTCCGAGATCTCCGATTTCGCGCCGCGTATCCACGTCATCAAGATCAACCCGGAGAAGATCAAGGACGTCATCGGTAAGGGTGGCTCCGTGATCCGTGCGCTGACCGAAGAGACCGGCACCACCATCGAGCTGGAAGACGACGGTACCGTCAAGATTGCTGCCGTGGATGGTGAAGCTGCCAAGGAAGCCATCCGTCGTATCGAAGCACTGACTGCCGAAGTGGAAGTCGGTCGTATCTACGAAGGTAAGGTTGCACGTCTGGCCGATTTCGGTGCTTTCGTCAACATTCTGCCGGGCAAGGACGGTCTGGTTCACATCTCCCAGATCACCGACGAGCGCGTCAAGGATGTTTCCGACTACCTGAAGGTAGGTGACGTGGTGCGTGCCAAGGTGCTGGAAGTGGATCGTCAAGGCCGCGTCCGTCTGTCCATCAAGGAAGCCAAGCGTGACGAGCTGGGTGAAACTGCAGCGCCGGTTGAAACCGCTGCTGTCGACGCCCCGCTGGCCGATGATGCCGCTCCTGCCGAGCAGACCGAAGCCTGAGCTGACGTAAAATTGTGATAAAAACCCGCCTTCTGGCGGGTTTTTTTATGTCTGCCAACTGGTTGCCAAGACAGCGCTCAGTCAGAATAGGCCGGAAGCACAGACGGGGCCGTGCCCCGGTTCGACAACAACAATAAGGATGTTCATTTATGCGTTTGCACAAAGCTTGCCTTGCGGTGTCACTGATTCTGGCCGGTCCGCTGGCCGAAGCCGCCTCCACCCGGATCATCGGCGGCGAAGATTCTGCCGCCGGGACCTGGCCATGGATCGTCAGCATCGAGACGAAAGGGGCCGTCACACCCTATTGGGGCCACTTCTGCGGTGGTACCCTGATTGCTCCGCAGTGGGTTCTGACGGCGGCTCACTGTCTGGTTGACGAGACGGCATCCAGTCTGGTGGTGCGCGTGGGTGGCTATGATTTGTCTTCTACCAGCACGGCGGGCACGCTGGGTAACCCGGATCAGATCCTGGTCCATCCACGTTACGACGGCAACAGCATGGACAACGACATTGCCCTGCTGCACCTCTCATCCGCCATCAATAGCGATGCGGTCAGCCTGATCTCCTCCGCGGCCATGAGCACTATCGTCGACGATACCTTGCTGACCACCATGGGCTGGGGCAACACCAGCACCACGGGTGATAGCTATCCGACCCGCTTGCAGGAGGTCGAGGTGCCGCTGGTGAATCAGGATATCTGTGCCCAGGCGTATGAATCGAATGGCACCGTGGTGACCGACAATATGCTGTGTGCCGGTTATATCGAGACCGGGGGCAAGGACAGCTGTCAGGGTGACTCCGGTGGCCCCATCGTGCTCGGCAGCGACAGCAGCGCCAGCCAGGTCGGCATCGTCAGCTTCGGTGAGGGGTGTGCCGAACCTGGGTATCCGGGGATCTATACCCGTCTGTCCAACTATCACCCCTGGCTGAACCAGCATCAGCAACAACTGTCGATGGACACCCGGGTTGAAATGAACTGGTTACCGGTCGGTTATGCGGCCGATGCCACCGTCGCCGTCACCAACCGTGGCAGTACGGCGGCGACGATCACCAGTGTCGGCATCGAAGATGCCGATGTGGCTGTCGATGCCAGCGCCTGTCTGCAAGCACCGCTGGCGGCTGGTGCCAGCTGTGATATCGCGCTGACCGTCGAGGGCAGCAGTGCCGGCGACAAGCTGGATTATCTGACCCTGCACAGCAGCGGCGAGCTGACGACGCTGGAAACCCGCGTTGCTGCCACCATCCTGGCGCCGTCGACATTGACGACTCCGGTCTCGCCGACGACCCAGGCGATGTATAACGGCGGCAGCTCCCCCTGGAGCGATGGCAACCTGAGCAACAGCATACTGCCGATGGTGGCCGGCAAGGGAGCAACCGGCTCCACCTCTGTCCTGCAGACCATTGTCGACGGGCCGGCGACGGTCAGCTTCCAGTGGCGCGTGAACAACGGTGACAGCTACATGGGGCTGTATGCCTTTGTTGATGACACGGCAAAGGCGAAGGCGCGCAATAACGTCTATGACAGCACGTCACTGACCATCCCGAGCGGCCAGCATCTGGTCACCTGGTATTTTGCCAAGCCCTCCTATTCGTTAGCCATCGGCGAAGCCCAGGTAGCAAACATCAGTGTGGTGGCCAGCGATGGCGGTAGCGATGATGGTTCGTCTGGTGGCGGCGATACCGATAGCAGCAGCTCGGGTGGCGGTGCCGCGGGGGCAGGCCTGCTGGCCTTGCTGGCATTCGGCCTGGCTGGACGTCGTCGTCGATGAGCCGTCAGCTGCTCTGGCTGGTATGGGGCGGCGTGCTGAGCGCGCCGGCCCAGGCGGCAGGAGCCGAGCCGCTGTACCAGTTGCAGTGGAGTGCCAGCAGCCTGCAGGTGCAGGTGCGCAGCCAGGGCTGCACCCGGCCGCAGGATCTGCACTGGCAGCAGGTCAAGGATGAGCAGGGGCGCTGGCAATTGACGTTAACGCGCCAGCAGGCGGATCGCTGCCGGCGACGGCCGTTCCTGCTGACGTTCGCCGTGCCCTGGTCGCAGCTTGCGCTGGCCGGTAGCGAGCTGGCGGCCGGTGCCCGCTTTGTGGTCACCAATCCGCTGCAGCAGGCTTCGGCCTATCTGCAAGCCAGCCCGCCCAGCGGCGCAGCGACACCGCCGCG
>NZ_JBHSAF010000014.1:778873-1018973 GCF_042649925.1 Pseudaeromonas sharmana | reverse complement strand
TCGAGCCAGGCTCAAGCCGCTTAGCGAGCCAGAGACTCCGGCAGATCTTCGCGGATCTTCGCCAGCATGGTTTTCACCACGCGCGGGTTACCACAGACGATGTTGCCACTGGTATAGAAGTTGTGGCCACCGACAAAGTCGGTCACCAGGGCACCGGCTTCACGGGCGATCAGTTCGCCAGCAGCCAGATCCCACGGCTTGAGGCCGAGTTCCCAGTAGCCATCGACACGACCGGCGGCCACGTAGGCCAGATCCAGGCTGGCGGTACCGGCGCGGCGGATGTCGGCGCACTCGGTGAAGATGCCATCAAACATCTTCTTGTAGGCGTCGAGGTGGTGACGATGACGATGCGGGAACGAGGTGGCGATGACGCAGCCATCCAGATCGCGGGATTCACCGACGCGGATACGGTAGCCGTTCAGCTGGGCGCCGTTACCACGGCTGGCGCTGAACAGTTCATCGCGGATCGGATCATAGATAACGCCGACTTCGGTGCGGCCCTTGATGCGCAGGGCGATGGAGACGGCGATGTGGGGGATACCCTTGACGAAGTTGGTGGTGCCATCCAGCGGGTCAATGATCCATTGATACTCGGAATCTTCCTTACCCTGGATACCGAATTCTTCACCGACCACACAGTGGTCCGGGTAGGCTTTCAGCAGGGCACGTACAATTGCCTGTTCCGCTTCACGATCGACATTGGTCACCAGATCATTCTTCGCCTTCTCGGCGGTCTGGACGTTAACGTGGTTGCCAAAGTTCTTGGCAATAACCTGACCGGCGCTACGAGCGGCACGCACGGCAATATTGAGCATGGGATGCATAAATTGACTCACCAGATGTTAAAGAACGGGGGGTAATAAAAATGCGCGGCGGGATTATACCCACCGCGAATGGCTCAGGCAAATGCGATTTGTGATCGTGCGCAAACTGAGCTGATTAAAAGGTGAACACCTTGTCGGCTTCGACGCTCCAGCGCGCCAGCAGCGGCATGGTGCCGATCTCGATGCCCTCGATCAGCGGCAGACCGCTGAGGCCACGGCTGTCGGCGCAGGTCTTGCACAGGCGCATCGGCACGCGTTGCGCCGCCAGGATCTCCAGCATCTGGCGCAGGTTGTAGCCTTCGGCCGGTTGCTGGCCATTCAGCGCCGCCGTCACAGCGTCGGAGAGCAGGAACAGGCGCAGCTCGACCGGACACTGCTCCTGCTCCTTGAGCGCCAGCGCCAGGCGTAGCGCGTTGAACAGGCTTTCGCTGCCATACGGCGCGCCGGTGCAGACAATCAGGATGTTTTGCATCTCGGGCCTCGTCGGTTACTGACCTTGTTTGATCACATGGTCGTAGAAATCGGTGTAGCCACCGATGTGGGTCTGACCGATGAAGATTTGCGGCACGGTGCGCACCGGCTTGCCGACGATCTCGTGCAGGTCGGCAATGCCGAGCTGCTTTTCGACGATGTCGATGTACTCGAAGTCGAAGCCGCGATCTTCACACAGCTTGACCGCCATTTCGCAATACGGGCACTGCGGTTTGCCATAGATGGTGACGTGTTCCATGTTCTTCTCCTGGTGGTGGCCGCGCACGGCCACGATCAATGATGCAGACGGACGAATTTTTCCAGCAGTTCGGCTTCCGACTCTACCTGATTCGGGTCCCAAATGATGCAGTCAATTGGACAGACGCTGACGCAGGTCTGGTGATCGTAAAACCCGACGCACTCGGTGCAGCGGTCGGGATCGATCTCGTAGACCTTGGCGCCGAAGCTGATCGCCTGGTTCGGGCACTCCGGCTCGCACATGTCGCAATTGATGCACTTGTCGGTGATCAGCAGTGCCATCTCAGAGCGCCTGATGCGGTTGACGGGTCGTCTCGCCGCCGTCGAAGTTGCGCAGCAGGATGCCGTAATTGACATCCACCTCCGCCGGGATCGGCAGATAGACGGTGTGGCCGTTGCCCGGCGCCACGTCGATCTGCTCGCCCTTGCGGTTCTGCAGCTGCGCCAGCTGGAAGCTGAGGTTGCCCTGCGGCGTCATCAGCTCCAGGCTGTTGCCGAGCATGAACTTGTTCTTCACCTCGACTTCCACCAGGCCTTCGCTGTTGCGGCCGGTGATCTCGCCGACAAACTGCTGGCTGTCGGAGACCGAGTAACCATAGTCGTAGTTCTGGTATTCGCTGTGGGCATGGCGGCGCAGGAAGCCTTCGGTGTAGCCGCGGTGCGCCAGGTTCTCCAGCGTTTTGAACAGATCCGGATTGAACGGCCGGCCGGCGACGGCATCGTCGATGGCCTGGCGGTAGACCTGGGCGGTGCGCGCGCAATAGTAGAACGACTTGGTGCGCCCTTCGATTTTCAGCGAATGCACGCCCAGCTTGGTCAGCCGCTCGACGTGCTGGATGGCGCGCAGATCCTTGGAGTTCATGATGTAGGTGCCGTGTTCGTCTTCGAACGCGGTCATGAATTCGCCCGGGCGGTTCTTCTCCTCGATCAGCACCAGCTGATCGCTGGGCAGACCGGCACCCAGCGTCGGCGCCACCTGCACCGGGATCGGCTCCTGGCGGTGCACGATCTGGCCGACGTCATCTTCCTTGCCCTCATGCACCTTGTATTCCCAACGGCAGGCGTTGGTGCAGGTGCCCTGGTTCGGGTCGCGCTTGTTCAGGTAGCCCGACAGCAGGCAGCGGCCGGAGTAGGCCATGCACAGCGCGCCGTGGACAAACACCTCCAGCTCGATGCTCGGGCAGTGCTGACGGATCTCTTCGATCTCGTCCAGCGACAGCTCGCGCGACAGGATCACGCGCTCCAGTCCCATCTGCTCCCAGAACTTCACCGTCGCCCAGTTCACCGCATTGGCCTGCACCGACAGGTGCACCGGCATCTGCGGGAAGTGTTCGCGCACCAGCATGATGAGGCCGGGGTCGGACATGATCAGGGCGTCGGGCCCCATGTCGATGACCGGCTTCATGTCGCGGACAAAGGTCTTGAGCTTGGAGTTATGGGGCTGGATGTTGGCCACCACATACAGCTTCTTGCCGAGGGCATGGGCTTCGTTGATGCCCAGCTGCAGGTTGTCGTGGTCAAATTCGTTGTTACGCACCCGCAGGCTGTAACGGGGTTGGCCGGCATAGACGGCATCGGCGCCATAGGCGAACGCATAGCGCATGTTCTTCAGCGTTCCCGCTGGAGAAAGCAACTCGGGCTTGAACATAGTCATTCTCTTGGTCTGATTTCAGGTCAGGATGGCCCCACCTGATGGGGCCGGCGGCGAATTGTAGCCGGCAGCTAGTCGGCATGCCAGTGTTTTGCCGGACCGGGCAGCGGCGGGCCCGGCGCTGGCCGTGCCAGGATGTTTGCTTTGTAGGAGCAAGCGTAGCTCGCGATAGGCGTGCCGGGCTGGGGCGTGGCCTTCGGTTGACGGCGTGTCGCCGCTACGGCTCGCGTAGGTTGGCGCTGAGCGTTGCGCGCCGCCCAAGGCTTACCGAGCCAGGATGTTTGCTTTGTAGGAGCAAGCGCAGCTCGCGATAGGCGTGCCGCGCACGCCTCGGGCCGGCTGTTGTTTTTATCGCGTGGCGGTTGTCGACCGCGCTCGCGTGGTGTCGGCGGCGCTGGATTGCCCGCCTGCCGCTGGGCTGCGCAAGGATTCTCGCGGCGTCCGTTCCGCCCTTGACCGGCTTTCGTGCCTGGCCGATCTCCGCTGGGCGGGGGCGGTGAGGGGGCATAAGGCCATGCCCCCTCAACCCCTGGCCTTGGGTGTCTGCCGAACTGCCGGGAGAGCCCCTCGCTCCGGTGGGATCTGCACCGGCCGGGCGCTACACGCCGTCCCTGGCGTGAATCGCCCTTGCGCCGTCCTCCTGACGGCTCACTGGCTTCGTTCCCACCGCCGCTCGGCCCGGCAGACGGCGCGCACTGGGGCGTGGCCTTCGGCACACGGCGTGTCGCCGCTACGGCTCGCGTAGGTTGGCGCTGGGCGTTGCGCGAAGCCCAAGGCTTACCGCGCCAGGATGTTTGCTTTGTAGGAGCAAGCGTAGCTCGCGATAGGCGTGCCACGCACGCCTCGGGCCGGTTGTTGTTTTTATCGCGTGACGGTTGTCGACCGCGCTCGCGTGGTGGCGGCGCTGGATTGCCCACCGCCGCTCGGCCCGGCAGACGGCGCGCACTGGGGGGTGGCCTTCGGTTGACGGCGTGTCGCCGCTACGGCTCGGGTAGATTGGCGCTGAGCGCGGCGCGCCACCCAAGGCTTACCGAGCCAGGATGTTTGCTTTGTAGGAGCAAGCGCAGCTCGCGATAGGCGTGCCGCGCACGCCTCGGGCCGGCTTCTGTTTGCGGGCGCTGGCCTTTATCCGCCTAGAACCTGTGTTATTGAATAAAAACTTAATAAAACATGATCTTGGCCAAACGAAGCCATTCCACCGCCAAAACGATTGCGCTAGCCTAGAGACTCAAAAAGCGCAAGGCGCCTGTTGGCGCTGACAGGCCGCGCCGCCATCCCCCTCGGCACTGTGACAGCCGCAAAGTCAGGGGCGGTAGCCATGATGTTTGCCAAGCGTCGCTCGGTCACGGCACGAGTGCGTCCAGATACGCGCTCGGCGGCGGTTTGGCCGCCCATCCCTCCGCCAGCTCGCTCCGCTGGAATAAATCTGTGCGGGAATAACGGGATAGGAGTGTTATCTGGACGAGCGTTTGCGTGATATATGGCGAGAGTATTCAGAATAGGTGGCATTTAGCCGCTTAAAAAAGATTGTTATAAACTTTGCTCAAACTCATATAATGGAGGTTTAAATGAGTGTAATTTCAGATTTTCTATCAGATCCAATAGTTTCAGCAATTGGCTATTTTATGACTGTTGTTTCAGGCGCTATAGCTATCGCGCAATCTATTCGATCCTCTAATCTGACAAAAGAAATTAATAATCTAAAGAATGAAATATCAGTATTGCAACAAGTCAATGCAGATAATATAGAGATTAAAGAAAAAGTGGTTCAAGGCGAAAAATCACAATACTTTAAAGATAATTCAGGACCAATCAGTATAGATAATAGAGGGTGATTATGGGAGACGTATTTTTTGACAATAACCTGGCTCCCATATCAATAAATAATGAAACAACAATTAGACGACAAAGTATTATTGGCAAGCTAATAGAAATAATAGCCGCTGATAGTGTGAGCAATATAAATTTAAAAAGAGATCCAGCAGAAATTGATTTAAAAATAAAGCATAATAATTTAAATAAATTCCAATGGGTGATTTCTGAATACACCAACAATGCCATTTTTATTGAAAGTGCAATTCATGAGTTGAATTTGGCAATCATGAACGGCTCAACGAAATTTAAAAGACAGATGAAACAATTTTATCTTGAATCTCTAGATAAATTTAACATAGAAACAAAACCAGTAAACATGGATAAGCTTAGAGTTAATTCTGATAATATTGTTCAAGACGTGATCGATAAAACAAGAAATTTCTTGAATAAATCTGTTCTTTTGGATGATGCAATTTATCAAGAAGATGTTGAGTATGGTATTACATTGATTACAAGCTATTCAATTATAGAATGTGTCGTATTGGAAACACCAAATGTTAACGATTGACTCAGATCCAACCATAAATCCCGTTAATATCGGAGCATTCATTATACTAATAATGAATGATATGACTCATATAGATATATCAATATCTTCATTATACGAAATAACAAAAAATGAGTTTAATCTGTCCTATGATGTCTTTGTGTATACATTAGACTGGCTTTATGTCATTGGAGTGATAGAGCTGAATGACAGAGGGAATATACAATATGCAACTAAATAAGCTACAAATATTAAAAGGTAAAGAGATTTTACGAGAAATAGAGTTCAAGAAAGGTCTTAATCTAATTCTTAATTCAGCAAGCTCCCAAAATAAGACTGGCAACAGTGTTGGTAAATCTACCCTTTCACGCCTTATAGATTATATCTTTTTGTCAGACGGACAAGATATATATAAAGATAGTGAATTTAAAAAAGATATTCCTGAAGTGGTAAGTTTTATTGAAAATAATACTATTGTTATACATCTCTTATTTAAAAGCTATGACAACAATGAATACACACTAAGTCGTGATTTAACAACAAATCAAAAAAAGTGTCGTTTTTATATAGACGGAAAAGAAGTAGATAAAAAAACCTACTCTGCATCTGTGTCGAAATTGATCTTTGGTATAAACTCTGAAAAACCAAGTGTTAGAAATATAGCGCATAAGTTTATCCGAAATACAAATGACAAAATGCAAAATACCATTAAATTTTTGCATGTAAACACAACCCCCGATGTATATGATCAATTATATCTATATCTTTTTGGGTTTGATGGTTTAAATTTACTAAAAGAAAAAGCTGATTTTAATAACAAGATTAAACTTAAAAATAAACATTTGGCTGCCTATAGAAATCCACATAGAGAGAGCGCATTACAAAAAATGCTCAAACCTCTCAAAGATGAAGAGGCTATTTTACAGAGAAAAATTGATACTTTTGATTTCACAGATAGCCAAGAATCTGATGTTAAAAAGCTAGTAGAGATTCAAAGTAAAATTAGTGATTTAACTATCGCATATACTACTATTCAATCTAAGATAAATTTCATTCAAAAGTCAATTGATAATCTTAAAAATAAAGCCAGTAGCATTAATGGCAGAGAGCTTTCTGAAATATACAACGATGCAGGAGTATCAATCAGCACGCAACTAAAGAGATCTTTCGAAGAGTTGACACTATTTCACAACAAGCTGATTAAAAATAAAACAGATCTGTTGCTACTCGAAATAGAAAAAAACAAGAATAAACTTGAAAAATACAAAGTTAGCATAGATGAATTACACATCAGTGAATCTAATATATTTAAATACATAAGAGAACCAAACACATTAAAATCAATCAGTCAAATATACAATGATTTAACATCAATAAAAGAACAGGTGGCGAATGTTAACTCTTCATTGCTCAAAATCGAAGAAACTAAAAATGAAATAAATGAGCTTGAAAGATTGAAAGGTTTAATTGTTAACAATATCGCAATTAAAGCCGAATCTTTAAATTCAAACATCGAGTTATTTAATGATTCATTTGGCGAGTTTAGTAAAAAATTCTATGATGAAAGATACGTATTTGATCTAGAATTCGATATTGAAAATGAGAAATGTCGTTATGAAATTGCTAATCTTTCTCCAAATCCAACAGGCGGAAAAAAGAAAGGTGAGTTAAGTGCATTTGATTTAGCTTATATTGACTTCGTTAATCAAACAAATCTTAAACGTCCAAATTTTGTCATACATGACAGCATTGAGGATGTCGATGTAAATCAAGTTTTTGATATTTTTGAGCTGGCAAATAATAGCGAAGGTCAATATATTGTTGCATTGCTAAGCGATAAAATTAGTAACAAGATCTTTCAGAAATTTATTGATAATAACGTCATTTTAGAGTTATCAGAAAAAAACAAATTCTTTAAGATATAACGTTTATAACAGAAGCTTGAAATTGGACGGCACTACGTGCCGCCATTTAAGTAAAAGTTAACCAAAGCTCGTAGGTTGGGCTGAGCTTGCGAAGCCCAACGTTTACCGAGCCTCTAACGGCTTTTATAAATTAACACTACTGATTATTAAATCGACGATTACTGTTGGCCTATGGTATTGAACTTAACCGCGGTAAACGTTGGGCTTCATTTCATTCAGCCCAACCTACGTGCTTTCACGGTTGATATTAATTTTTAACGATGCTGCCAGCCGGTCTGGCTGCGGTGATGTTCGGGGTTGAACAGGTGATTCAGGATAAAAATAAATGTGATGCGTTAAGTCTGGTGGTGGTGGTGATCAGTGGATTACTTGGCCTGCTGACGCAGAGCATATGGGTGGCGTTGTGTCTTGGTGTTCCGCTGCTGCTGGTGATTAATATTATTTATTACTATTGTGGCGAAGATTATCGTGCCCGCGCCTTGCGTGATCAAAATAGGTGGGATGTCTGGTCGCGTAATCTATTTAGCTCGCGCAAATCTGGAACCTGTTTTACCTGCCACGGTACCGGGCAAGTGCGAAAAATTTGCCGTAGCTGTCATGGCTCTGGCGTCTATCGCCCGAAATGTCATCGCTGCAGTGGAACGGGGCGCGTCTACCAGCGGTCGGTAGCATCAGGTGAACCGAATTTGACGTCGCGAGGCTGTCCTAAATGTGCCGGATCTGGTCTTGCCAAATTACCGTGCAAGCGCTGCGCTGAAAAAGGCGGCGCCTCTGTGGTCTGTTTTAAATGCGGCGGCAGTGGTATCCACTATTTTTGAGCAGTTTAGAATGCCCCTACGGGCAGCGGGTTAAGCTTATTCCCGCTCATCCGCACGTCACCATTTCAAATCCCGCCCGCAGAATGGAGCTGCGTTCGCGGTGCTCAATATGGTGTTCTCGTACCCGCGTCGGCTAGCTCGGCAATGGCGTATTGCGCAGCAGATAAGGCGTTTCCTATTCCGGAGGAACCAGTATGAATCGAACCTTGGCGTGGCTGAGTTTTGGGGCGGTCAAGCCTGGCGGATGGCTTCTCGATACCATGTCGCGCGAACTTAAAACCGGCTATGTCGGACAACTCGACCGCATTGTTCCTGATCTGATTGTGCATGATGACATCTACGGCAAAGACCGCCTCTCGACGGCCGTCAAGGCCAAAAACGTCGGGGCGGTCGCCCAAGATGCCGACTGGGAGGTGCAGTATCTCTGGTGGAACAGCGAGACCCAGTCGAACTGGTGGGATGGTTTCGTGCGCACAAGCCTTCTGGTCGGGGATGCCGAGGCGCTGACCAAAGCCGCCGCCTATGTGCAACGCCAATTGTCCAACCAGGATGCGGATGGCTATCTGGGCATCTACGCAGCGGATCTCAGGTTCAGGACCCAAGGCGAGAACGGCGAGCTGTGGGCCTTGACGACCCTTGGCCGCTCGCTGCTCGCCTGGTACGAGGCGCGCCAGGAGCGCGGTGTGCTCGAGGCACTGGAGCGCGCCTGCCGACTGGTGATGCGGGTCTGGCCTGCGGGGCTCTCCCAGCCCTTCAATACCGGCCCATCCTATGCCGGCGCCGCCCATGGGCTGGCGGCGACCGATCTCTTCAACCGGCTCTGGGAGCTGACGGGGCAGCGGGAGTACCTGGAGTACGCCGCATTTCTCTACCGCGACTACAACCTGCATCAACCCAGCGAGACGGACATCCTGATGTCCAACCTGCTCGATCCGCAATATCGGTTTTGTGGCCACGGGGTGCACACCTATGAGCATCTGCGATCGCTGTTGGTGGCGCGGTCCGCAGCCAGCGGTGATGCTCGCCAGCAGCTTGATCTTGCCCTGACTGGCTATTTGGCCAAGCTGGAGCCTTGCCTGACGCCGAGCGGCGGCCCGATTGGGGATGAATGGATCAGCCCGGAGGGGGCCGATGCCAGCGGGACGGGTTATGAGTACTGCTCAATCCAGGAGCTCCTGGACTCCTACACCCTGCTGCTGCAACACACCGGCGATCTGGCCTGGGGCGACCGGGCTGAACATCTATTCTTCAATGCCGCCTTGGGGGCCCGCCACCGCGAAGGGCATTCGATGGCCTATCTCAAGACGGACAACTGTCTGCGGCTGGATGGCACAGGTCCGAGCCACAACGAAGGTGACAAGACGACGCAACAGGTGCGCTACAAGTACTCTCCTGCGCATCAGGATGCCGCCGTCTGCTGCACCCCCAACGCGGGCCGGGTGTTTCCCACCTACCTGCGCAGTGCCTGGATGCAGGATCCGCAGGGGTTCACGCTGGCCTTGTATGGCCCCAGCGTGCTTGAGACCGAATGGCAAGGCGCAACGCTGCGGATCATGCAGACCACAGCCTATCCCCAGGACTTCAAGGTACGTCTGACCATCGACGTTGACCGGCAACTGGCGTGCGTGCTCACGCTGCGCAAACCCGCCTGGGCCGAGGAGATGCGGGTCTCGGCACCCGGCGCCGAGGTGGAGGCGCTTGCCGATCGTATCCGACTGAGCAAGGCGTGGGCCGACGGTGACGAGATAGCCATCGAATTCATCGCCCAGGTAGTGGAGTGCCAGGATCGCCAGGGCAACTGGTTTGTGCAGTATGGTCCGCAACTGTTCTGCCTGGAGCAGGCGGCGTCAGAGAGGCGGGGACGGGTCTACGCCGAGCCGAATTTTCATGACCGGCTTTTCCTGCCGACCGCACCTGGCCTGGATGCCTGTTTACTGGTGCGTGGTTCGGCGGTGTGGCGCAACGGCAGCGTGATGGCCGAATTCTGTCATCGTGGCCACAGTGAACCGTTCGTTTGCCCGTTGGTTCCCATGGCCTGGACCCTGCTGCGGCAGGTCACTTTCCCCGCCGCTGGCCAGTAGGCCGGGCGGCAGCGGGGACTGTGTCATCGCAGCGCTGGATTCCACAGCCACGGAGGCGCTATCACAAGTGCATTGCAGCCGCTTCAAGGCATGCAGCTGCTGCGGGGTATTGAATGATGCCCATCGTAATTAAATGCCCGAAGAATATTAATAGCGCCAGCAATAACCATGGTCACTCGCGGTGGGTTAGCTAACTGGCAGCAGTGAGCTTATCTCGCGCAATTGAATCGGGCTGACTGAATATAAATTTGTTCACGCTTTGGGATAACTAAAATGTCTACACAAACGGAAGTGCACTTTTGTAAACACTGTCGCCAGGACACCACCCATATTTTGCTGCTGATCCGCAAGAAAAGTCCGTTTGAACATTCAAAGCATCGCCAACTCAAAGAGTTCATCGCCGGTTTTATTAAAAGCTGGTGGGTGGGTCCCTTTCTGGCGTCGATGGATGACCTTTCCCGCCATCTGATTTGCGAGCAGTGCGGCACCACCATCATCGAGGAATAAGATCGCGTCCGCGCTGACTTTACTTGCGGCTCTTAATGTTGTTTATATTGATTGATGTTTTGAATGAATAAAATATACAAGTACATGGCTTGGCGCCCTGAATTTTTCGATGGCTTTTATTTGAGGGCTAGCCAGCGCGGCGTTTTAAACGATCCTTTTGAGTTTAATCCAGCTTTTGATTTGGGAGAGCAATTCGTTGCTCTTCGTAAAGATGAGACTTTTAATAGGGAGTTAAATAGATTTTCGTCTGATCTGAAATTTAATGATGTCGGAGTTATTTCATTCACTGAAAATCATAATAATTTATTGATGTGGTCACACTATGCTGATCAGCATAAAGGTGTTGTTGTTGAGTTTGATTATAGGAAGCTGGAGGCATATTTTAATAATCGTTTCTCAATGGAGAGCTCCATTGCACGAGTCTTATATAATAGAGAACGTTGTTCCTCATTACTCGAGGATGTTTGTTTAAAGGATTTTCTTTTGACGAAAAGTGATGACTGGCTTTATGAGAAAGAGCATAGGGTGTTAGCGCACCTTATCCATGCGGACAAGCTGGTTGTCAATGCAATGCTATATAAATCTCTGCATGAGTTTTATTCTGGTGATTATAAGAGGTTATTTACGAAGGAATGTGCTTGCGTTGAAAAAGGGACGGTCACTATCAGGTTAAATGCAAAATATATCAAATTACTTGATGATTGTTTTGCTGATGGCTCGTCCACTGATGATTGTGAAGAGAAGGAATTAACTGAAAGCCAGGCTGTTATTTATGACTTTTATTATGGCTTTTTAAAAGACCCATCGACAATGCTTTTGTTTAAGATGCCAGAGGATTCTGTAACGGCTGTTTATTTGGGCTGCCGATTCATTGAGCAGGATGTAACATCATTAATGACAAAAATAAACAACAAGAACATTAAAGTGTTTCGTGCAAAACCAAGTGAGACACTCTTTAGTCTTGATTTTTGTAAAATATAGCGAGCAGGTTGGGCTTCATGTTGTTCATTCCAACCTAGGTGCTATTAGGGAGACAATATGGAATTGGTGGTGCCATCACTGGCGTATGCGGCGGCATTTGCGCGTTTTTATGCCGATTTTGCCCAGCACGATGCCGAGAATGCTGAATATTATCGGCCGGGGATAATGGATTTTCCGGCCTATGTGCAGCAGTTAAATGATGAGGCGTTGGGAATAAACTTACCCGCAGGTTATGTGCCCTGTTCGCATTTCTGGTTGCGGGATACTGAACAGTCTCTAATTGGTGCAATTCGCGTGCGGCACCATATTGATAATCCGTTTCTGGCGCGCGAGGCGGGGCACATTGGCTATGACATTGCGCCTGCATGGCGGCGGCTTGGTTACGGCACAGTCATGCTGCGTCTGGTTCTGCCGCTGGCGGCAGAATTGGGCATCGCCCGAGCCTTGCTGGTGGCGGATGAGGATAATGTCGCGTCACGGCGCGTCATTGAAGCCAACGGCGGCGAGTTTGAATCCATTGTCATCGGCCAGGTCTATCCCAATCCGTTGGCGCGCTATTGGATTGACTGCCGCCCGTAGCTGGGCCGCCAAGCTCGGCAAATCGTATTTCTGCAGCGTCAGGGTGGTGTGTGATGCACAAAAAGAGGAGGGCGCACGGATGACCAGCGCTGTAACCCCAAGCCGAGGGCGTCGGCCGATGAGGGCGCAAGGGTATTGTGCCGCAGTGGCGGCGTGGCTGCTGGCGGGCTGTACCAGCAATTACTATCTGGTGGACGAGATGGCCGACCGACCGCCGCAGGCGTATCCGGAGACGGTGCAGCTGGTGCCGTCGGCAGATGCCAAGGCGAGCGCGCTGTTGCAACAGACAACACTGTATCGCACCGCGCCGCAGGCGGCGGTCACGCTGCGCGATGCGAACCTGCAGTTTTCCGGCGGCTGTGGCAATCCGCTGCTGGCGTCGGGGTTGACGCTGGGGCTGCTGCCGGTGTCGATCCCGGAAGGCGTGCGGCTGGTGTACCGGCTGCAGCGCGACGGCCAGAGCGTCATCTATGCCCATGATATTTGGGTCGAGCGCCGTACCTCGGTGTGGGAGTGGTTGTTCACGCCGTTTGCCGACAGCGAGCACGAGGTCTGGCAGCAGGGGCTGCAGCGGGCGCCGCGCCATGTCGTCAACTGTATCGATGGCCGCTGCGTGGATCCCGAGCCGACAGCGGTCAACCAAGCGCAGACGGGGCCATGAGGTTGGCTGGTGTATGGGCGCCGCCGCGTCTGGCCGGTGCCGGTTGCCGCCGCCGTGCAGCGTGTGACGGTGGCTGGCCTGCCGGCGCAGAGATAACGAGGTAAAAAGAGACCGCCATGCTGGCGGTCTCGTGTTTTGGGGTCGGCGGGGCACCGCCAGCGGGCGCCCGGAGCGGAGCGGGTTATTGCTCGTTTTCGCCGCCGAGTGCGGCAATCAGATCGGGGATGAAGCGCGCCAGTTCACCGGTCATCAGTGCGAAGTCGGCATCCAGGCGCGCGTTGCGCTCCTCGGAGACGATGTCGTCGTTCTGCTCGCGCAGCTCTTCACTGAATTTCAGCCGCTTGATGGCCATGTCGTCGCCGAGCACGAAGCTGACGGTCTCGGCCCACTCCAGCGCCAGCTTGGTCACCAGCTTGTCGGCCAGCAGGTGCGCCTTCATCTCTTCGCTCAGCAGATCCTGCTCCTTGGCGCGGATGATGCCGCCGTGCTCCAGCGCACTGCGCAGCTCCACCTCATCACCGAGGGTGAAACCGGCCGGCGGCGTGGTGCCGTTGAGCCATTCGGTCATGGTGATCTCCGGCGGGTTCTTCAGCGCCAGCGGCACCACCGGCAGCGAGCCGATGCTCTTGCGCAGCAGCGCCAGCACATCGTCGGCCTTCTTCACCGAGCCGGCATCCACCGCGACATAGCCATCGGCCGGGTTGATCCACAAAAAGGTCTGGCTGTGGCGGGTGAAGGCGCGCGGCAGCAGGGTGACCAGGATCTCCTCCTTCAGCGCCTCCTTCTCTTTCTTCTTCAACGCCCGGCCCTGTTCGGCCTCCAGCGCCTCGACCTTCTCGTCGAGCATGTCCTTGACCACGCTGCTCGGCAGCATCTTTTCTTCCTTGCGCGCGCACAGCAGCAGCTGGCCGGCGGCTTCATGCACCAGGGCCTGGGTGCCGCGACCCAGCGGTGCAACCCATCCGAATTTGCTGATGTCCTGGCTGCCACACGGCGTGAACGCCATGCCGTCGAGCAGCTTTTCCAGCGCGTCGGCATCTTGTTCAAACGGGCGGGTGAATCGGTAGATTTGCAGGTTCTTAAACCACATGCTGTCCTCGGCAACCGGAGAAAAAGTCGCGCTAGTCTACCAGAGATGTGATGCTGACGGCATTTCGGTGGAAAAAAACGGAGATGGCTCACAGGCTCCCCGCGGTGTCACTTTGTGGCGATATGCGCCTCTTACACTCGAAACAAGAAGAGGAGAGAGGCCATGCTGATCCGTCGCTGTGTTGCCGAAGACATGCCCCAACTGCTGGAGATCTGGCTGCAGGCCACGCTGCATGCCCATGATTTTCTGCCGGCGGCAGCCTGGTGGCCGCGCCAGGAGGCGATGCGCCTGCAACTGCAACAGTGTCAGGATATCTGGGTGGTGGAGTCGCAGAACGAGGCCGTGCTGGCCTGCACACTCAAGGGGGCTGCCAGCCAGCCACAGCAGGTGGTGGGCTTCATGGCTATCGACGGCGACGAGCTGCTGGCGCTGTATGTGCACCCGGAGTGGCAGCAGCAGGGGCTCGGCGCCACGCTGATCGGACTGGCCCAGCAATACCATGCCCATCTGACGCTGCGGGTCTGCGCCTTGAATACCGAGGCGGTGCAGTTTTATCGCCGGCATGGCTTTCGGGTCAGCCGTGAGTTCCGGCAGGCGGATTCGCCGTGTGACGAGTATCTGATGGAATACCACCAACCTTGAAAAATCCGTTATAAACCGCCATCTTGGCTGCTGGATGAGGCAATGCCGCCCCTCCTGTCGATGCGGAATCCCTATGAGACTGTTACATACCGCCGACTGGCATCTGGGCCATCAGTTGCATGGTCATGATCGCAGTTATGAGCATCACTGTTTCCTCGACTGGCTGAGCCAGCTGATTCGTGAACGCGAGATCGATGGCCTGCTGATTGCCGGCGATCTGTTTGATACCGCCAACCCCTCCGCGGCCAGCTGGCAGCGCTTCTATTCGTTCCTGGCACAACTGCTGCGGGCATTTCCGCACCTGAATGTGGTGGCCATCGGTGGCAACCACGATTCGCCATCGCGGCTGGATGCGCCGCACGAGCTGCTCAAGGCGTTCGAGCTGCACCTGGTGGGGGCTGTCAGCCGGGATGCCGACGGGGCGCTGGAGGTGGAACGGTTGATCGTGCCGCTGACTGACCGGCAGGGACAAGTGGCGGCCTGGTGCGCCGCCGTGCCCTATCTGCGCAGCGCCGATCTGCGTCTGGATGAGTGTGCAGAGGGCGACGAGGACCGGCTGGTGGCCGGGGTGCGCGCCATCTACCGTCAGGTGCTGGCCGCCATCGAAGCGCGACGCCAGCCGTCGCAGCCGATCATCGCCCTCGGCCATGCCTATCTGGCGCGCGGCGAGCTGTCGGCGCTGTCGGAGCGCAAGATCCTCGGCGGCAACCAGCATGCGCTACCGGCGGATCTGTTTGCCGGGGCCGATTACGTGGCGCTGGGGCACCTGCACCTGGCGCAGAGCCTGGGCGAGCAGATTCATTACAGCGGTTCGCCATTGCCGTTGTCGCTGGCCGAGGCCCACTACCGGCATCAGGTACTGGAGCTGGAGGTGGATGGCGACGGTGTGCGCATCAGCCAGCGGCATAAGGTGCCAAGGGCGGTGGAGATGTTGCGTCTGCCGAGTCAGGCACAGCCGTTGCCCGAGGTGGAGCGGCTGCTGCGCGAGCTGGAGCTGCCGGCGTGCGATCCGCAGGCGCGGCCGTTTGTCGAGGTGCGGGTGGCGCTGGAGCAACCGGAGCCGCGGTTGCGCGAACGCATCATCGCCGCCCTGGCGGGTAAACCGGTGCGGCTGGCGCGTATCAGCACCGAATACCCGGGGCGTGGCGAGAGCCTCGCCGAGCAGGCCCGCGGACGGCAGCTGGAAGAGCTGACACCGGAACAGGTCTTCACCCTCTGTTATCAACGCCAGTTTGCGGCCGAGCCCCCGGTGCCGCTGCAACAGGCGTTCGATGCACTGTTACACCAGATTCAGGAAGCCGAACAATGAGAATTCTGGCCCTGCGTGGCGAAAACCTTGCCAGCCTGACCCAGGCGTTCGAGATTGATTTTTCCTCTGGCCGGCTCGGCCAGAGCGGGCTGTTTGCCATTACCGGCAACACAGGAGCGGGCAAGAGCACCTTGCTGGATGCCATCTGCCTGGCCTTGTATGACCAGATGGCGCGCTTTACGCCGAACCGCAAATTCCAGCCGGAGATCGGCCGCGCCGAGGACGCCGACCGCCTGAAGGCCAACGATGTGCGCCACATTCTCAGCCGCGGTCAGGCTGCCGGTTATGCCGAGGTGGATTTTCGTGCCAGCGATGGCCAGTTGTGGCGGGCGCGCTGGCAGTTGCGTCGTGCCCGCAACCGCACCGATGGTCGTTACCAGAAACAGGAGCGCAGTCTGGAGTGCCTGTCGGCGCCCGAGCTGCACGCCGGTAACAAACGCGATCTGCAAGAGCGCATCGACCAGCTGGTGGGGCTGAACTGGGAACAGTTCCGGCGCGCCGTGATCCTGCCGCAGGGCGACTTTGCCGCCTTCTTGAAGGCCGGCAGCGATGAGCGCTCGGCGTTGTTGGAACGCATGACCGGCACGGCACTCTACTCCGAGCTGTCGGTGGCGGCGTTCGAACGCGCCCGTGACGAGAAGCAGGCGTTGGCCCAGCTGGCGGCCCAGTTGGCGGAGTTGCAGCCCGAAGGCGAAGCCGGCCAGAGCGTGCTGGAGCAACAACTGCAGCAGCTGACCAGCCAGTTGAGCGAGTTCAAGGGCTGGCAGCAGGCGATCACCCAGTGGCAGCACTGGCAACAACAGGGGCATGAGCTGGCGCGCCATCTGCACGATGCGCGAGCGGCCTTCGAGGCCGAGGAGGCACGCTATCAGGCGGCGGCGCCGGATCGGCTGCAACTGCAACAGATTGAACGTGCCCAGGTGGCCAGGCCGGTGTTTGATGAACTGGCGCGCACCCAGCTGGAGCTGCAGGAGCTGGAGCAGTCCAGCGGTGCTGCGTTACAGCGCCTGGAGACGGCACAGGGCTCGGAGCAACAGAGCCAGCAGCAATTGACGCTGCTGGAGCAGCAGTCGCGCCAGCTGGAAGGCGAGATGCGGACCTTGCAGCCCGAACTCAATGAGGCGCGTGAGCTGGATGCCTTGCTGCAGGCGTGGGAGCGTCAGTGGCGGGAACAGCTGCCACGGCAACAGGAGCTGGAGGCACAGCGGCAGCGCCTCGGCAGCCAGGTGCAGGCCGGGCAGCAACAGCAACAACAACGCCAACGCGAGGCCACCGAGCTCGGCCAATGGCTGGAGCGCCATCAGCAGGGCGCCGCGGCAGCCAGACAATGGCAACCGCTGCTGGCCAGCCTGCGTGAAGCCTGGCAGGGGCAGGCGCGGCTCCGTACCTGGCGCCGGCAGCAACATGAATTGCAGACGCTGCTGCAGGACAAGCAACTGCTGCAGCAGCAGATGAATGCCGGTCATGTCGCGGCACGGGAAGAGTGGCAGCAACTGCAACAATTGCAGGTGCAACTGGAGCAGGAGTGCCCGCCCGAGCGTCTGGATGAGGCCCAGCAGCAGCTGGCGCACTGCCAGCGACGCGCAGAGCGGGGGCAGATGCTGCGCGATCTGGCCGAGCAGGCCAGCCTGCTGGAGCGGCAGAGTCAGGAGCTGAGGCTGCGTCACGAGGGGTTGGCGTTGCGCGAGCATGAGCTCGACAGCCAGCTGCAGCAGTTAGCGCCTGAGCTGGAGACGCTGCGCGCCCAGCTGGTGGCCTCCACCGAGGCATGGCAGCAGGCCCATGTGCGCCAGAGCCTGCAGCAGCACCGGGCCCAGCTCAAACCCGAGCACCCCTGTCCGCTGTGCGGTTCACTGGACCATCCGTGGCAGGAACAGGGGCCTGAAGTGATCGAGCTGCTGGCGCGGCTCGGTGAACAGCACCGCTTCTTGCAGCAGCACCTGCAACAGCGCGAACAGACTTGGGGTCAACTGCAGGCACACCGTCAGCAACTGGCGGACAACGCTGTGCAGTTGCAGCACCAGCTGGTGCAGTGCCATCAACAACGGGCGCAGCTGACAGCGCGCTGGCAGCAGCTGAGTGACGGTGACAGCCACTGGCCGGCATGGCCGGAGCAGCCGGATGGCTGGCTGGCGGTGATGGCCGAGCTGACGCTGGCGTTGCAGCAGACGCAACAGGCCTGGGCGCTGGCGGCAGAGGCGTGGGATCGAGCGCGTGCCGCTCAGGTCCGGTTACAGCAACTGCGGCAGCAGGTGGCGGCCGCCCAGCAACAGGCCTTGACGCTGGAGCGGCACCTGCAGGAGTTGCTGCGCCAGCTGACCGAGTTGCAGACCCAGGAGCAGTCGCTGCAGCAGCAGATGGGCCATTTGCAGGAGCGACTGCAGATGACGGCACAACTGCTGGATGAACGCCTCGGCGACAGCCAATGGCGTGTCTGGCTGGAGCGGGCGGACGGCGAACAGGCGATCACGCTGTGGCAGCAGGAGTGCGAGTTCTTCTTGCAGCAGGAGGAGCAGTGGCAGCGCTTGCGCCAGCAGATCCTGCAGGCCGAGCCGGAGCTGGCGGCGCAACAGGCGCAACTGCAGCAGCTGGAGCGCGAGTGGCAGCAACTGACGGTCCTGCGCCAGAATTTGCAGACGCAAAAAGCCGATCTGCAACACCGGCGCGAGTCCTGCCTTGGCGGGCGCCAGGTCGCCGATGTCGAACGTGACTGGCGGCTGCGCCAGGAGCAGTTGCGCGATCTGCTGGCCCAGCAGCAGCGCCAGCTGCAGACCCTGGCCGAGCAGAAGGCCGCCGCGCAGGCGGCGCTGGAGGGGCTGCGCCAGCGGCAGCAACAGGTGCAGCAGCAGCGGCGCGAGGCGCTGCGCAGCTGGTTGCGGCATGAGCAGCAGCTGGAGATCCCCGAGTACGAACTCCACCGTCTGTTGAGCTACAGCAGCGACTGGATTCAGCAGGAGCGTCAACGCCTGCACGCCCTGGCGGCGGAGCGCGAACAGGCGCGCGTCCGTCTGGCCGAGCGGCAACAGGCGCTGGCGCTGCATGAGAGTCAGGGACAGCAGCAACTGGCGCGGCTGCCGGCCGAGGCGCACACCGCAGATGGGCTGGTCAGCAGCTGGGTAGAGCAGGTGCAGGCCCAGTCACAGCAGCTGGAAAGCCAACTGTTCGAGACTCGACACCGTCTAAAGCAGGGCGAGGAGCGGCAGGCGCAGTATCAGAGCCTGCAGCAGCGCTATCTCGAACAGCAGCAGAGCAGTGAGCGCTGGGAGCAGCTTGGTGAGCTGATTGGCTCGGCCAGCGGGGCCAAGTTCCGCAGCTTCGCCCAGGGGCTGACACTCGAGCGCCTGTTGCTGGAGGCCAACGCGCACCTGCGCGAGCTGGCGCCGCGTTACCAGCTGCTGCGGGTACCAGGCAGCGATCTGGCGCTGCAGGTGCTGGATCGTGACATGGGCGATGAGATCCGTGCCGTTGAATCCCTCTCCGGGGGCGAGAGTTTTCTGGTCTCGCTGGCGCTGGCGTTGGGGTTGGCCTCGCTGTCGGGGCGCGAGACCCGTATCGAATCGCTGTTTATCGACGAAGGGTTCGGCACCCTGGATCCGGAGAGCCTGGATGTGGCCATTGCCTGCCTGGACTCGCTGCAAGCCGAGGGGCGGCAGATCGGGATCATCTCCCACGTGCCGGCGCTGGTGGAGCGCATCGGCGTGCAGGTTCAGGTTGAGGCGCGGGGGGGCGGCGAGTCACGGATTCGGTTACCCGATTAAGGTGTGCCGTCATTGATGGAGCGATTATCATAAAAGTGTCATAAAAAGTTCTAATAATGACGCTAGCGAAAACAAGGAGCGTCTTTTAGAAGGCTTTTACCATGTCAAGAAGAGTGTTGGTTGTAGAAGATGAAACCCCGATCCGCGAAATGTTGTGTTTCGTGCTGGAGCAGAAGGGGTTCGAGCCTGTCGAGGCGGCCGATTTCGAACAGGGACTGGCCAAGGTGGCCGAGCCGTTTCCGGATCTGATCCTGCTGGACTGGATGTTGCCCGGGGGCACCGGCATTCAGTTCATCAAGCAGCTCAAGCAGGATGAGATGACGCGGCAGATCCCGGTGATCATGCTGACGGCGCGGGGCGAGGAGGAGGACAAGGTCCGCGGCCTGGAGGCCGGTGCCGATGACTACATCACAAAGCCGTTCTCGCCCAAGGAGCTGACGGCGCGGTTGAAGGCGGTGATCCGTCGTGCCGTGCCGACCTCTACCGAGGAGATGATCGAGGTGCAGGGCTTGCGTCTGGATCCGGTGTCACACCGGGTTACGGCCAACGAGCAGGCACTGGATATGGGACCCACCGAGTTCCGCTTGCTACATTTCTTCATGACGCACCCGGAACGGGTTTACAGCCGCGAACAGCTGCTGAACAATGTCTGGGGTACAAACGTCTATGTCGAAGACAGAACGGTGGATGTGCACATCCGGCGCCTGCGCAAGGCTATCGCCGAGTCGGGCCATGATGCGCTGATCCAGACGGTGCGTGGCTCAGGCTACCGCTTCTCGACCCGACTCTAAAGGAGCGTCATGCTGGAACCCTACTCCTGGGGGAAGATGATCAGACGTAGTCTGTATCTGATTTATTCCCCTGCACTGCTGGTTGGTCTGCTGACCGGTTTCTGGGCCGAGGCGCTGCTGGCGTCGGCGGTTTTCCATCTGTTGTGGCTCTATTACTACCAGAAAAAACTGGCCGACTGGTTGTGGAAGGATCGCAGCCTGGTGCCGCCGCAAGGGCCGGGCACCTGGGAGCTGATCTTCAATGGCATCTACCGCCTGCAGCAACGGCACCGCGCCCGGCGCCGCGAGCTGGCGGGTGTGATCCGGCGTTTCCGCGAAGGGGCCGAGGCACTGCCGGACGCCGCCGTTGTCTGCCGTAATGACGGCAGCATCGTCTGGTGTAACCGGCTCGCCGGGCAACTGCTCGGTTTTCGTTGGCCGGAGGATGCCGGGCAGAACATCAGTAACCTGATCCGGAATCCGGCGTTTGTCGGTTATCTCAAGCAGGCGGACTTCAGCCAGCCGCTGGAGATTGTCTCGCCGGTCAACGAAGAGCGGATCCTCGAGTTTCGCATCATGCCCTACACCGAGGATCAGACCATGATAGTGGTGCGCGATGTGACCCATCTGCGCAGCCTGGATGCGATGCGCAAAAACTTCGTGGCGAATGTCTCTCACGAGTTGCGCACGCCGCTGACGGTGCTCAAGGGCTATCTGGAGATGGCCGAAGATCTGCCGCCGGCGCCGATGTGGCACAAGATGCACGGGGTCATGCTCGAACAGACGCTGCGCATGGATACCTTGGTCAATCAGTTGCTGACGCTGTCGCGCATCGAGGCGGCGACCGACATCGATCGCAATCAGGTGGTGGATGTGCCGGCGATGCTGAACCTGCTGGAGCACGAGGCGCGGGCACTCAGTGGCAGTGCGGCGCACCGCATCGAGTTCAGTGTCGATACCGGGCTGCGGATCTACGGTGACCGCGAGCAGTTACGCAGCGCCTTGACCAATCTGGTGAACAACGCCATCAAGTACACACCACCTGGCAAACGGATTCAGGTGCGGTGGCAGCGCGAGGGGGCCAGGGCCCGCTTCTCGGTGCAGGATGAGGGCGAGGGGATTGCCAAGGAGCATCTGGACAAGCTGACCGAGCGCTTCTACCGCGTTGACAAGGCGCGCTCACGGCAGACGGGCGGTGCCGGTCTTGGCCTGGCCATCGTCAAGCATGCCCTGAGCCACCATGATTGTCAGCTGGAGGTCGAGAGCCAGCCCGGCAAGGGCAGTTGCTTCAGCTTCACCATTCCGGCATCCCTGTTGGTGCGTGAGGCCGTGGCAGCCGGCTAGCTAGCTTGTGGTGATTCGTCCGCTGAGCACCGACGTGCTCCCGCGGCATGCGAGCGCAACGACAAGGTTGCACGCCGGATCCAGCGTCAACAGAAGAGGGGGCCAACGCGCCCTCTTCTGTTTTTATTCTGCTTACTTCGCTTACTTCGCTTACTTCGCTTACTTCGCTTACTTCGCTTACTTCGCTTACTTCGCTTACTTCGCTTATTCCACTTATTCCACTTATTCCGCTTATTCCGCTTATTCCGCTTATTCCGCTTATTCCACTTACTTCGTTTATTCCGCTCACCTTATCTCGCTTGCGTCGTGAAACAGCGAGCGCTAGCGCTGGGTGGCGGCCTCGGCGCAGATCGTCTGTGTGTCAGAACAGGCTCTCAGAACAGGATGTGGCAGGGCCGGACACGGGGTCCCGAACCAGGTGGTAAACAAATCAAAGTGATGCCCTTGCTGTCACATAACTGTCATCTAAGTTTATTAAATTCGTCATGTCAGCCGGCAATACTGGCTCCCGTCTGAGAGACACAATCCGTTCTAAGTGGAGAAAGTGGATGAAATTCAACAAGCTGGTAAGCGTAATGGGTCTGGCCGCGGCCGTCCTGTCAGCTAATACCTGGGCAGCAGTGGATGCTGACCTGCACGAGTACGAAAAAGTCGCCGGCATCTCCGGCAACCTGTCTTCTGTTGGTTCCGACACCCTGGCCAACATGATGACCCTGTGGGCCGAAGAGTTCAAACGTGTCTACCCGAACGTCAACATCCAGATCCAGGCTGCCGGCTCCTCAACTGCGCCACCCGCTCTGACCGAAGGCACTGCCCAACTCGGCCCGATGAGCCGCAAGATGAAGGAAGGTGAAATCGAAGCGTTCGAGAAGCGCTACGGTTACAAGCCGACCGCTATTCCGGTGGCTATCGATGCCCTGGCTGTCTTCGTGCACAAGGACAACCCGATCAAGGGTCTGACCATGCTGCAACTGGATACCGTTTTCTCCAGCACCATGAAGTGCGGTGGCACCATCAACGTCAGCACCTGGGGTGATCTGGGCCTGACCGGTGATTGGGAGTCCAAGGACATCCAGCTGTTTGGCCGTAACTCCGTCTCCGGCACCTACGGTTACTTCAAGGAGCATGCCCTGTGTAAGGGTGACTTCAAGAACACCGTCAACGAACAACCGGGTTCTGCCTCTGTAGTGCAGTCGGTTTCTGCCTCCCTGAACGGCATCGGCTACTCCGGTATCGGCTATGTGACCTCTGGCGTCAAGGCGCTGCCGCTGTCCAAGGATGGTGGTAAGACCTTCGTCGAGCCGACCCATGACAACGCCATCAAGGGCACGTATCCGCTGTCACGTTACCTGTACATCTACGTCAACAAGCAGCCGAACAAGCCGCTGGACCCGATGACCATGGAATTCGTCAAGCTGGTTCTGTCCAAGTCTGGTCAGGAAATTGCCGAGAAGGATGGCTACATTCCGTTGCCGTCTGCCGTGGTGAAGAAGGATCTGGAGCTGCTGGCCAAGTAATCAGGCGCAGCTGAACAGCATAAAAAGCCAGTCGTCAGGACTGGCTTTTTGCTTTGCACATCGCGGTGACTGCGGCGCGTCAGGCGCCAAAAGCCTGCTGCCAGTCGAGGCGGAACTTCGCCAGGGCTGCATCGACGGCCGGGGAGTGGATCAACTGATCGGTCACGTCCACCGGCAGGGTAATGGCACTGGCGCCGGTCAGCAGGCAGTCGAGCGCCTGACGCGGCGTCTTGAAGCTGGCGGCCAGCACCTGGCAGTGGGGCGCATGCAGTGTCAACAGTTGCTGCAGCTCGCGGACGGCAACGAGGCCACTGCCTCCTTGCGCATCGATGCGATTGACATACGGGGCGACATAGGACGCCCCGGCCAGTGCCGCCAGCAAGCCCTGCATCGGGGTATAGACAGCGGTGCCGAGGCTCGGGATCTCCAGCAGGCTCAGGCGCTTGATCGCCGCCAGCCCTTCACCACAGACCGGCACTTTGATGACCAGATCCGGGTCCAGCTGACGTAGTGCCTGGGCCTCGGCCACCATCTCGTCGGCACGTTCGGCCAGCACTTGTGCAAACAGACGGGCGCGGGGGCCGACCAGCTCGCGGATCGCCGGCAGTAATTGCGCCAGCGGTTTGCCTGCCGCCGCGACTATGCTTGGGTTGGTGGTCACCCCTTGCAGCGGGAATTGTCGGGACAAGCGCTCGATCGCAGTCAGGTTGGCGGTGTCCAGATAGAGTTCCATTATGCATTCCTCGTCATGTGGCTGATATCCCCACTATAGCGCGCTCAAATTTGCATCAGGTTGATTTAGATCAATGATGCTTTCGCATGAAAGTTTCATTATCAAATTCGAAGCCCGTATTACCGATAGCAGGTGCGATGATGCAGACAGGTATGACGTTCAATCTGCAACGTTACTCCACCCATGATGGCCCCGGGATACGCACTGTGGTGTTCCTCAAGGGGTGCAGCCTGGCGTGCCGTTGGTGTCAAAACCCCGAAAGCCGGCGCCGCCAGCCGGATCTGCTGTTTGACTCCCGCTTGTGTCTGACTGGATGCCAGCTCTGCCAGCAGGCCGGTTTGTGTCTGGTTAGCGATGCCGCCGGGCAACGCTGTCTATCTCGTTGCGAGCAGGACCGCCCGGCACTGGAGACGCTGCGCTCCCTGTGTCCCAGCGGCGCGCTCAGTGTCGTCGGCGAAACGCAGAGCCTCGCGACGGTGCTGGCGCAGGTCAAGCGCGATCTGCCGTTTTACCAGCGCTCCGGTGGTGGCCTGACACTCTCCGGCGGTGAGCCGTTCATGCAGCCGGAGTTTACCGCTGCCCTGCTGCAGGCGGCGCAGGCAGAGTCGATTTCAACCGCGGTCGAGAGTTGCCTGCATGTGCCCTGGCACTATATCGCCCCGGCATTGCCGCATCTCGACCTGTTGCTGGCCGACTTGAAGCATCTGGATGCCGAGCCGTTCCTGCACTGGACCGGCGGCCGGGTGGAACAGGTACTGGATAACTTTCGTCGCCTGAAGCACTGCGCCGTACCGCTGATCATCCGCATCCCGCTGATTCCGGGCTTCAATGCCGATCTGGCCACCCTGTGCCGGCTGTTTGATTTCATCGTCGAACAGACCTCGGCCCGCGAGGTGCACCTGCTGCCGTATCACACCTTGGGACAGCACAAGTACCAGCTGCTGGGCGAGGAGTACCGGGCACCGGGGCAGCCGCTGGACGATGAGGCACTGCTGAGCCAGGCCCAACTGCAGGCGCGCGCGCGCGGCTTGCACGCCGTATTAAGAGGACAAGCATGATGACGACACTCGATCTGACCACGTTGACCCCCCGCATCCGCGCCCATAAGGAGGCGTTGATCCACCTGACCAAACCCCCGGTCTGTACCGAACGTGCCCGTGCCTATACCGACATCTACCGTCAGCATGCGGACAAACCCGTGGTGGTGCGCCGTGCGCTGGCGCTGGCCCATCACTTGCGCAGCAAACAGATCTGGATCAAGCACGATGAGCTGCTGGTGGGCAACCTGGCCTCGGCAGTACGGGCGGCACCGATCTTCCCCGAATACACGGTCGGCTGGATTGAGAAGGAGCTGCATGAGCTGGGCGAGCGGCCCGGTGCCGGCTTTGAGGTCAGCGAGCAGGACAAGCAGGTGATCGCCGAGATCTGCCCGTTCTGGCATGGACAGACGGTGCAGGAGCACTGTTACGGCCTGTTCACCGCTGAACAGCAGGCTCTGCTGGCCTCCGGCATCATCAAGGCCGAGGGCAACATGACCTCGGGCGATGGTCATCTGGCGGTGGATTTTCACACTGTCCTGACCTTGGGGCTGGATGGTCTGCGCGACAAGGTTGCCGCCCGCCGTGCACGTCTGGATCTGGCTGACTGGGCCGACCTGAAGCGGGAGCAGTTCCTCAAGGGCGTGGCGCTGGTGCTGGAAGCCACCTCGGACTACATACTGCGCTATGCCCGGCTGGCCGAGCAGATGGCGGCACAGGAGGCGCGCCCCTGGCGGGCTGACGAGCTGCGGCAGATCGCCAGCAACTGCCGCTGTATCGCCAGTCAGCCACCCCATAGTTTCTGGCAGGCGCTGCAACTGTGTTACTTCATCCAGCTGATTTTGCAGATAGAGTCGAACGGCCATTCGGTGTCATTCGGACGCCTGGATCAGTATCTCTACCCCTGGTATCAACGTGATGTCGAGCAGGGTGCGCTGCCGCGTGAACAGGCGCTGGAGCTGCTGCAGTGCTGCTGGTTAAAGTTGCTGGAGGTGAGCAAGATCCGCTCTGGCAGCCACTCCAAGGCCTCGGCCGGCAGTCCGCTGTATCAGAATGTGACCATTGGCGGCCAGAGGCTGGAGGCGGGCAGAGCGGTGGATGCTACCAATGGCCTGTCCTATGCCATTCTCGAGTCCTGTGGCCGGCTCAAATCGACCCAGCCCAATTTGTCGGTGCGTTACCATGCCGGCCTCAGCGAGGCGTTCCTCGATGCTTGTGTACAGGTGATTCGCTGTGGTTTTGGCATGCCGGCCTTCAACAATGACGAGATTGTGATCCCCGAGTTTATTCGCCTCGGGGTCAAGACCGAGGACGCTTACGACTATGCGGCCATCGGTTGTATCGAGACCGCAGTGCCGGGGAAATGGGGCTACCGTTGTACCGGCATGAGCTTCATCAACTTCGCCCGCATCTTGCTGGCCGCACTGGAGCAGGGACGGGATGCCAGCACAGGCCAGGTCTTTCTGCCGCAGGCGCAAGGGTTGTCGCTGGGGAACTTTGCCTCGTTTGATGAAGTGCTGGCGGCGTGGGATCGGCAGGTGCGCTATTTCACGCGTAAATCCATCGAGATCGACTGCGTGGTGGATTCAGTGCTTGAAGAGCGGGCCCAGGATCTGCTGTGTTCGGCGTTGGTGGATGACTGTATCGAACGCGGCAAGACGGTGAAGGAGGGGGGTGCCGTTTACGATTGGGTCTCCGGGTTGCAGGTGGGCATCGCCAATCTGGGGAATAGCCTGGCCGCGGTACGTGAGCTGGTGTTTGCGCAGTCGCGGGTCAGCCAGCCTGAGCTGGCAGCGGCACTGGCCAATGACTTTGCCGGTATCGAGGGCGAGCAGTTACGTCAGCGTCTGCTGAATGCGGTCCCCAAATACGGCAATGATGATGATGAGGTGGATGCCCTGCTGGTGCGGGCGTATCAGAGTTATATCGATGAGCTGGCACACTTTCACAATACACGTTTTGGCCGCGGCCCGATCGGCGGAGGCTATTACGCGGGCACGTCGTCCATCTCGGCGAATGTACCGTTTGGCGCCGCTACCATGGCCACGCCGGATGGTCGCAGGGCCACGACCCCGCTGGCCGAAGGGGCCAGTCCCGCTTCTGGTACCGACGCCCTCGGGCCCACTGCAGTGTTTAACTCCCTCGGCAAGTTGCCGACGGCGCAGATCCTCGGTGGCGTGCTGTTGAATCAGAAGCTCAACCCGGCGGCACTGGAGAATAGCGCCGATCGTGGCAAGCTGATGCTGCTGTTGCGCACCTTCTTCGAGGTTCATCGGGGCTGGCACGTACAGTACAACATCGTCTCGCGGCAGACGTTGCTGGCAGCCAAGGCCCATCCGGAGCAGTATCGCGATCTGGTGGTGCGGGTGGCGGGCTATTCGGCCTTCTTCACCGCGCTGTCGCCCGAGGCGCAGGATGACATCATCAACCGCACCGAGCATCAGTTGTGATGGGCTAGCGTACGCGGTTCAAGGTCGCCGTCAGGGGAAAGCTCGGGCATAATAGCGCCCCTGACGGAGGAGATATGCAGCCAGAAACAGCCGATTTGCAACACCCGGCACAGCCAGAGGACGAGCGTTGGATGCGTCACGCCCTGGCGTTGGCCGCCCGAGCCGAAGCTGCCGGCGAAGTCCCGGTAGGTGCCGTGCTGGTGGCGGACGGCGAGGTCCTGGCCGAAGGCTGGAACCTGTCGATCTGTCAGCATGATGCCACGGCTCATGCCGAAGTCATGGCGTTACGTCAGGCTGGTATTCGCCGCCAGAATTACCGCCTGCTGGAGACCACCCTGTATGTGACGCTGGAGCCCTGCGTCATGTGTGCCGGTGCCCTGGTGCATGCCCGTATTGGCCGGCTGGTGTACGGAGCCTCCGATCTGAAGACGGGGGCCGTGCGCTCTGTGTTCGCGTTGCTCAACGATCCGCGCCACAACCATCAGGTCGCCGTAACAGCGGGTGTGCTGGCCGATGCATGCAGCCAACAGCTCAGTGCCTTTTTTGCCCGGCGTCGGGCCGAAAAAAAGGCTGCCAGATTGGCAGCCCGTAGTCAGTCGGCGTCGGAATGAGCCGTCTGTAGCAGCAGTTGCCAGCCCATATTCTGTCCATAGCCCTGTTCACGTTCCAGGTTCTGCATCAACAGCCGATTCTGTTCGCACCAGGCTGCGGGTAACGTCAGGGTGAGGGTCTCGTCACTGGCCTGCAGTGACAGTTCGGGCAACAGGTGGTCAAGGCGACGGTGATGCAGGGCCACGGCCAGGCGCAGGATGCGGATCAGTCTCCACAGTTGCCAGTCCGGATAGTTCAGCACACTGTTGAACTCGCCTTTCTTGATTGCCTTGCGATGAAAGCGCACCAGGGTCGCCAGCACCTGCTGCTCTTCCTGGTTGAAGCCGGGCAGATCCGAGTTTTCCAGAATGTAGGCCGAATGGCGTTGTACCGAGGTGTAGTTAATGGCCAGTCCGGTCTCATGCAGCATGGCTGCCCAGCACAACAGTGGCCGGTATCCCTCTTCCAGCAATTGCCAGTCTGCGGCGACCTGATCAAACAGCTGGCCGGCCGTTGCCTCGACCCGCGCGGCCTGCGCCTTGTCGATGTGGTACAGCTCGGCGACGCCAAAGGCGGTGCGGGCGCGGATATCCTGCCCGGAGTCCCGTTGTTCAAACGAGTAGAGCAGCCCTTCGCGCAGTGCGCCGTCCGAGTACTCCATGCGTTCGATACCGAGCCCCTGGAACAGCGCCAGCAGCACCGCCAGCCCGGATGCGATCAATGGACGCCGGTCGTCGGTGAGCCCCGGCAGCGCCAGCGCGTCAATCCGTTTTTGTGCGATCATCTGCTGTTTGAGCTGCTCCAGGCGGGGCAGGGTGAGTTCACCGTCCAGCCCCTGCGCCAGCAGCAGTTCGCGCATCGACTTGATGGTGCCGGAGCTGCCGAGGCAGGTATCCCAACCCAGCGACTGATACTGGGTCAGAATCGGTTCCAGCTGGTGCAAGCCTTCGAGCACGGCGGCGGCGAAGTTTTTCTCGTTCAGCTTGCCATTGGCAAAGAATTGCTTATTGAAGGTGACACAGCCCATCTTGCGGCTGGTCAGTACCTGGGGCGTAAATTGCTCGCCGATGATCAGCTCAGTGCTGCCACCGCCGATGTCGATCACCAGTATGCGCCCTTCAGTGTGTTGGGTATGGGCCACGCCCTGATAGATCAGGCGAGCCTCTTCCTGTCCGGAGATGATCTCGATCGGATGGTGCAGAATCTCGCGGGCACGGCGCAGGAACTCCGGTGCATTGCTGGCAACGCGCAACGTATAGGTACCACTGATGCGGATCGCATCCGGCTGCAGGCCACTGAGGCGCTCGGCAAACAGCGACAGGCAGTCCAGGCCGCGTCGCATTGCCTCTTCACTCAGGCAGCGGTTGTCATCCATGCCTTCGGCCAGACGTACCCGATCCTTGAGTCGATCAACAATCTGCAAGCGCCCGTCGAGGATACGGGCGATGACCAGATGGAAACTGTTGGAGCCAAGGTCGATGGCGGCCAGCAGATTATTCGGCATGGTTTTTCTGTTCCAGTTGCTTGAGATAGTCGTGAATGGCGATCTGCGAGCGCAGCTTGCGGCGATTGCCGCGCGCCACGTAGCGATTGCTCTGCTCGGCATCGATCACCCGCGCCTTGGTGGTGTCGCTAAATTGCATTTCGATGATGTCGAGGATGCGTTGTCGCAGCGTCTCGTCATAGATAGGCGTGCCAACTTCGATGCGGAAATCGAGGTTGCGGGTCATCCAGTCGGCCGATGAAATATAGACCTTCTGCTGGCCACCGTTGTGGAACACCATGACGCGCGGATGCTCCAGATAGCGGTCGACAATGCTGATCACCTCGATGTTATCGCTGATGCCGGGCAGACCCGGAATCAGCGAACACATGCCGCGGATGATCATGCGGATCTTGACCCCGGCCTGGCTGGCGGCATACAGGCGGCTGACCATGCCCTTATCGACCAGATTGTTGATTTTCAGCGTGATGCGCGCATCGCCACCGGCTTTGGCAGTATTGATTTCATTGTCGATCAGGCTGTAGAGGTTACGCCGCGAGTTGATGGGCGACACCAGCAGGTGATTGAACTTGAAGCGCTGGTAGGGATGCTCGATGAACTCGAAGACGTTATCGACTTCGGAGGTGATCTCCTGATTGCGGGTAAACAGCGCGAAGTCGGTGTAGATCTTGGCGGTTTTTTCGTTGAAGTTACCGGTACCGATATGGGCGTAACGCACCGTCTCGCCTTGCTCATGCCGGGTAATCAGGCACAACTTGGAGTGAATCTTCAGGCTGGGCACACCGAACAGGACCTTGACCCCGGCCTCGGTCAGACGGTTGGCCCACTGAATATTGGCGGCTTCATCGAAGCGCGCCTGCAGTTCAACCACCACGGTGACACGTTTGCCGTTGTTGGCCGCATCGATCAATGAGTCGATTACCCGGCTCTGGCTGGCGACGCGGTAGATGTTGATCTTGATCGAGGTGACGGCCGGATCAAACGACGCCTGGCGCAGCAGCTCGGTGAAGTATTGGAACTTGTGATACGGGTAATAGAGCAGGATGTCGCGTTCGGCGATGGCCTGGAACAGCGTCTGGTGCCGATCAAAGTCGCTGCAGTTAAGGGCGGAGATCTTGGGGTTTTCCAGATAGCTGCGACCGACGTTCGGGAAACCGATGAAGTCCTTGAAGTTGTGGTAACGGCCACCGGGCATGATGGAGTCATAGAAACTCATCTTCAGCTTCGAGGTCAGAAAGGTCACCATGCTCTGCGGCGTTTCGCGGTCATAGGCAAACCGTACCGGCATCGCCTTCAGGCGCTGCTTGAGCCCCTCACTCATGTTCTCCAGCAGACTGCGGTTGAACTGGGCCGACAGGTCGTATTCGGCATCGCGGGTCATCTTCACCGAGTAGGCGGCGATCTCGTCGTAATCGAAGAAACCGCTGAAGATGTCATCCAGGCAGAAGCGGATAATGTTGTCCAAAATAATCAGTGCCTTGCGACGCTTGTTGCCTTCATCTGGTGGCATGGGGACGAAGCGTGGCAGGTAATCGGTTGGCACTTCGATCAACGCGTACTGGATCGGCCGCCCGTGTTTCTTCATCTTGACGGCCAGATAGGTGTACTGGTCTTTGAGGAAGGCGATAGGGTCGCTGTTTTCGGTCAGCAGGATCGGACTGATATGACGCAGCACCTTGTCTTTGAAGTACTTCTTGATCCAGGCCTGATGGCCGGCGGAAATCTGGTTTTCATTGATTAGAAAGATGTTGTGGCGCGCCAGCGACAGCATCAGCTCGCGGTAGGTGGCATCGAAGGTCTCGCCGAGCAGTTTGACCTTCTCCTGAATGGCGTGCAGCAGCTCTTCGGCTTCCGGATCGCCGCCATGCTCCTTATGAATCAGCACCCGGCGTTTGACGTCGGCGACGCGGACCTTGAAGAATTCATCCTGGTTGTTGGAGAAGATCCCCAGAAACCGCACCCGTTCAATCAGCGGGACGCTCTTGTCCATCGCCTCTTGCAACACACGCTCGTTGAACGAGAGCCAGCTCAGCTCTTTTTCAACCCACAGATTGTCACTACTCATTCATACCTCGGGAATACACTGCAGGGCGGCTAACATGGTTGCAGCGTGACCAGCCGATGTGACGCTGCGTAGGCCCTTATATGTCAATAACATGACATATTTATGGCATCGCTGCCAACGTGAATGGCCGTCAATTTTGCGCTGGCGCAATTGGGGTTGGTGCGGCACTTTTCCCGCAGCGTGGTTTAACGCCCGGCGTGTAACAAAACTGTCATCTAATCGACATACAATGCGCAGCATGCCCGAAACCAATGAGGTTTTTTGATGTCAACCGAAACCGTCAGTGTGACGATGTCCGGCAGCCGCAAGCGGCGGCTGAAGGACAAACTAGCCAGATACGGTGTCACCGCCGGGGGGATCCTCGTGCTGGTGGCACTGTTGCTTATTTTCTTTTACCTGCTGTATGTCGTAAAACCGATCTTCGAATCGGCCCGCATCACGCAGGAGGCCGAGATCAGTTTGCCGGTGAGTGGCAAGACAGCGCTGCTCGGCATCGATGATCAAAACCAGATTGGCTACCGCGTCAATGCTCAGGGGGTCATCGACTTCTTTGCACTCAGCGACAAGACCGGTGTGCCGGTCGGTACGGCACTCAAGCAGTTCCAGATCCCCGGGCAGGTCACCAGTGTGACGACGACCTCGATGGGCAAGCGTCAGGTGGCGTACGGCCTGGCGGATGGGACTGCGTTGGTCATTCAGCCGGAATTTGAAACCAGCTATCCGGATGGCAAGCGCGTCACCCAGCCGATCCTCAAGTACCCGCAGGGCGAACAGCCGTTAGTGCTGGATCAGCAGGGACGGGCGATTGAACAACTGGCGTATGAGGCCAGCAGTTCGCGTGTGGTGTTTGCCGTCACCACCAGTGATGGTCACACCCAGCTGACGGTGCGCGAGGGCGAGGAGAACTTCCTCTCCGGCGAGGTGGAGTGGCAGGACAAGAGCTATGGTATCCCGTCGCTGACCGGTCACGTCGACCAGCTGCTGCTGACACCGGATCTGCGCTACCTGCTGGCGCGGGTCGGTAACCTGCTGTCGATCTACAACATCCAGAATCTGGATGACATCCAGTTGCGTTCGGCGCTGCAGATCAATGCCAAGGGCGGCAATGTCACCGAACTGGCACTGCTCAGCGGTGCCTCCTCGCTGCTGGTGGCCAACGACAACGGCGTCATTTCGCAATGGTTTGAAGTTGTGCGTGATGGTCAGCGCGAGTTCAGCCACATTCGCGACTTCAAGGCCAGCGGCCCGGTACGCCAACTGGCGGTCGAGCACAGCCGCAAGGGCTTCATCGCGTTGTCCGGGCAAAATCAGGTTGACCTGTTCCATGCCACCGGTGAGACGCGTCTGCTCTCCGAGACCATTGGTCAGGGCGAGCTGGATGAGCTGGTGCTGTCACCGCGCAACAATGCCTTGCTGGTCGAGCGTGGCGATCGCTTCTACTTCTTCGACGTCAAGAACGAACATCCGGAAGTGACCTGGTCTGCACTGTGGCACAAGGTCTGGTACGAAGGTTACCCGGAGCCCCAGTTTGTCTGGCAATCCACCTCGGCCTCCGATGACTTTGAGGCCAAGCTGAGCCTGGTGCCGCTGGCATTCGGTACCCTGAAAGCGGCCGCTTACGCCATGCTGTTCGCGGTTCCCATCGCGGTTGCAGGCGCCATTTTTGCCGGCTACTTCATGTCGCCCGGTATGCGCAAGGTGGTCAAGCCGACAGTGGAAATCATGGCGGCACTGCCAACCGTTATCCTCGGCTTCCTCGCCGGTCTGTGGCTGGCGCCGATGATCGAGCAACACCTGCCCGGTGTGTTCCTGATGTTGCTGGCGTTGCCGTTGTCGATGCTGGTGGCCGCATTTGGCTGGCACCTGCTGCCGGCACGCATCAAGGAGCGGGTGCCGGAAGGGTGGCAGGCGCTGCTGCTGGTGCCGGTGTTGCTGCTGGTCTCCTGGATCTGCCTGAGCAGCAGCCCGCTGCTGGAAGGCTGGTTATTTGGCGGCAATGCCCGCGGTTACATCACCAATGTGCTCGGCATGCGTTTTGACCAGCGCAACTCCCTGGTGGTGGGCATCGCGATGGGCTTTGCGGTGATTCCGACCATCTTCTCGATTGCCGAAGACGCCGTGTTCTCGGTGCCCAAGCACCTGACCCAGGGCTCGCTGGCACTGGGTGCCACGCCGTGGCAGACCCTGAGCCGGGTGGTGATTCTGACCGCCAGCCCGGGGATCTTCTCGGCGGTGATGATGGGCCTGGGTCGTGCCGTGGGCGAAACCATGATCGTACTGATGGCTACCGGCAACACGCCTGTGATGGACATGAGTATCTTCCAGGGCTTGCGAACACTGGCTGCGAACATTGCGGTGGAGATGCCGGAGTCGGAAGTGGGCAGTTCCCACTACCGCGTGCTGTTCCTTGCCGCGTTCGTGCTGTTCGTCTTCACCTTTGTCTTCAACAGCCTGGCCGAATTTGTCCGTCAGCGTCTGCGTGAGAAGTACAGCTCCCTGTAACGGGTCTCAAGGAATTCAATGACGATGAAAAAGTGGTTTAAATCAGGCAACCCCTGGATCTGGATGACAGGGGGCGCCGTCAGTCTCAGTCTGATCGCCGTGGTCGGTCTGCTGGCGCTGATCGGCTGGCGCGGTCTGGTCTACTTCTGGCCGCATACCATTTACCAATGGCAGGTCACTGCCGCCGACGGTCAGGTACAGACCCTGATTGGCGAGATGCACGACACCGAGCTGGTGCCGACCGATCGCCTGCGCGCCACCGGCCTCAAGCTGGAAGGCGAAGAGCGTGAGGTGCTGGAGCGTTATCTGGTGAAAACCGGTAACCGCGAGTTCGTACCGCTCGACTTCCGCTGGGTGCTGGAAACGGACATCCGCGAGCGGACGACGCCCAAGGAGTTGGCGGTGCTGGAGCGCACCACCAATGGTAACTTCTACGGCTATGTCGAGCAGGTGCTGGAGTCTGGCAAGCCGGTGAGCGGTGATCTGCACAGCGAGCTGATGCAGCGCATCAAGCGGGTCGCCGACATCAACAGCCAGGTCCGCAAGCTGCAGCAATCCGACATCGGTGCCATCAACTATCAGCTGGAAAAACTGCGTCTGAAAGAGCGTCGTCTGCAGATGGACGACGCGCTGACCGAGGCGGCCAAGCAGGAGATCGAAGCCGAGCGCAAGGCACTGAACGACAGCTACAGCAAGCTGGAAACCGAACTGTTTAGCCTGCGCGAGCAGACTCAGCGCGACAGCATCAAGGTGCGTGACATGCGCGGCGAGCTGGTGACGATTCCGCTGGGCAATGTGCTGGACGTCAACTGGCCGAACGACATGAGCCTGATCGGTAAGATTGGCTTCTGGTTCCACCAGATTGGCAAGTTCGTCTCGGATGACCCGCGTGAAGCCAATACCGAGGGCGGGGTGTTCCCGGCCATCTTCGGTACCGTGTTCATGGTGCTGTTGATGACGGTGATCGTCACACCGCTGGGGGTGGTGGCGGCGGTCTACCTGCACGAATATGCCGGCAAGAACGCCCTGACCAAGTTCATCCGCATCGCGGTGATCAACCTGGCCGGTGTACCGTCCATTGTCTACGGTGTTTTTGGCCTGGGCTTCTTCGTCTACGTACTGGGTGGCTCGCTGGACAAGCTGTTCTACCCCGAGGCGCTGCCGTCACCGACCTTTGGTTCACCCGGGGTGATCTGGTCGGCCATTACGCTGGCGATCCTGACGCTGCCGGTGGTGATCGTTTCGACCGAGGAAGGTCTGGCGCGGATCCCGAGTGCTGTGCGCCATGGTTCGCTGGCACTGGGGGCCACCAAGGCCGAGACGCTGTGGCGTATCGTGCTGCCGATGGCCAGCCCGGCGATCATGACCGGTCTGATCCTGGCGATTGCCCGCGCGGCCGGTGAAGTCGCTCCGTTGATGCTGGTGGGCGCGGTCAAGCTGGCGCCGACACTGCCGGTGGATGGCAACTTCCCGTACCTGCATGTGGAACGCAAGTTCATGCATCTGGGTTTCCATATCTTTGACGTCGGCTTCCAGAGCCCGAACGTCGAGGCGGCACGCCCGCTGGTGTATGCCACCTCATTCCTGCTGGTTACCGTGATCGTCGGTCTGAACCTGACCGCCATCAGCATCCGTAACCACTTGCGTGAAAAATACCGGGCGCTGGATAACTAATCGCCGCCTTTTGCCGAATTCGAATCGAGGTAACAGATGATTAACGTAACACCGACTATCACCCCGAGCGAGAGCATCGATCTGGTGAACCTGCCAGCGGACAAGACGGCGCTGGAGATCAAGAACCTGGAGCTGTTTTATGGCAGCAAGCAGGCGCTGTTTGATGTCAACATGAAGATCCCCAAGGGGCAGGTTACCGCTTTTATCGGTCCGTCAGGCTGCGGTAAGTCGACGCTGCTGCGCTGCATTAACCGCATGAACGATCTGGTCGAGATCTGCCATATCAAGGGCGCCATCACGCTGCATGGCCAGAACATCTATGACAAGAGTGTGGATGTTGCCGCGCTGCGCCGCCGCGTCGGCATGGTGTTCCAGCGCCCGAATCCGTTCCCGAAGTCGATCTATGAGAACGTGGTCTATGGCCTGCGCCTGCAGGGTATCAGTGATCGCCGCCAGCTGGATGAGGCGGTAGAGCGCTCGCTGCGCGGCGCCGCGCTGTGGGAAGAGGTCAAGGACCGTCTGCACGAGAACGCCTTCGGCCTGTCCGGTGGTCAGCAGCAACGTCTGGTGATTGCCCGTGCCATCGCCATCGAGCCGGAAGTGCTGCTGCTGGATGAACCGACCTCCGCGCTGGACCCAATCTCGACACTGACCATCGAGGAGCTGATCAACGAGCTCAAGAGCCAGTACACTGTCGTCATCGTGACGCACAACATGCAACAGGCGGCCCGGGTCTCTGATCAGACGGCGTTCATGTACATGGGCGAGCTGATCGAGTACTCCGATACCAATACCATCTTCACCAAGCCGAAGATGAAGAAGACCGAAGACTACATTACCGGCCGCTACGGCTAATGCTGGACTGACAGGGGATCCGAACCATGGATAACATGAATCTGAACAAACACATTTCCGGTCAGTTCAACACTGAGCTGGAAGCGGTGCGCAACAATGTGCTGGCGATGGGCGGTCTGGTGGAGCAGCAGCTCTCCGATGCGCTGGTGGCCATTCACGATCAGGACCACGATCTGGCCCGCCGCATCGTCGAGACCGATCTGCAGGTCAACAACATGGAGATCAGCATCGACGAGGAGTGCACGCGCATCATTGCCAAGCGGCAGCCAACGGCGTCCGACCTGCGTCTGATCCTGATGATCTCCAAGACGGTCACCGACCTGGAGCGCATGGGCGATGTCGCCGACAAGCTGGCGCGCATGGTGCTGAACAACAAGGGCTCGCAGGCACCGTTGGTCTCTATCGAGAACATGGGACGCCAGGCGATCAAGATGCTGCACGACGCGCTGGACGCGTTCGCGCGCATGGATGTCGAAGCGGCGATCCAGCTCTACCACGATGACGACAAGATTGACCGCCAGTATGAGTCGATCATCCGTGAGCTGATGACCTACATGATGGAAGATCCGCGCACCATTCCGCAGGTGCTGGAAGTGCTGTGGGCGGCCCGCTCCATCGAGCGCATTGGCGACCGTTGCCAGCATATCAGCGACTACATCATCTACTGCGTCAAGGGCAAGGATGTGCGTCACACCAAGATCTCCGACGTCGACTCGCTGTAAGCCGCAGCTTCGCTGCAGACAAACCGGAACCCTCAGGGTTCCGGTTTTTTTATGCCTGCGCCATCGCGTCAGTATGCTGGCAGCAGTGCGCTTTCATGCCGGTCTCAATACGCTCTCCCTGTAGGCTATCCCTGGGGCATCGCCATCAGGGGAGCTGTCAGGTATTGCCGGACCGCGACGACTGGCTTAGCCGAGGCGCCAGCCGGCCAGTGACCAGCGGCAGGTAAAGCCAGCGGCATTGGCAATCGGATGGGCCAGATCGAAGCGACGAAAGGCGCGCATCTGTTCGGCTTCGAGGCGCTCGGGCTGCCAGTGCTCGGCATGCAGTGGCACGGCATTGTGCAGGTGCCAGCGCAGCGCCTGCATAAACTGACCATGGCCAAACAACGCCACTTCGCTGGCATCGCTCTGCTGCAGCTCCAGCAACAGCTGACGCACCCGGTTTAGCAAGTCGACAAAACTCTCGGCGCCATCGCCATCGACATGCCGCGGATCGGCGCGTTGCCAGTAGGCGTCGACCAGGGGGCGGCGCGTGGCGGCATCGGTCGCGGCGCAGCGCGCCGGGGCCAGGTACGTGAACTCCTGAATCGGCAGGGTCAGCAGCGGTACGGTCGGGAAGCGAGCGCAGCAGGGGGCGGCAGTCTGGCGGGCACGTAAAAAAGGGGAACAGAGGATCAAGTCCGGATGAAAGGTCAGCTGATGGGCCAATGCCATCGCCTGCTGCTCGCCGCGTGGCGTCAGCGGTATCTCCGCGGGCTGACTGGTGACGAGGCCGGCATTGGCGGCGCTTTCGCCATGGCGGAACAGATGCAGTTGCAGCATGGGAAACTCCCTGTAAGGCATGGGGTTAGCATACGGTGTTCCGGACTGGCGGCCAACCTCGAGGCAGTCAGTCTGTGGTCGCTAGCACAGCGCCGGCTTGACCGGTGACCGCCAGCACCGCCGGATGGGTGAGGCGCCGCTCCAGCGAGATGGCGTAATAGCTGACCTGCACCTCATCCAGGCGAGCGACCGCTTCGACACCGAAGTGGCGGCACACTTCGTCCAGCACGACTTCCGGCACCGGAAACAGACCGACGCCGGCCTCGCCAAACGACTTCATCAACGCCGAGTCGTCGAATTCACCCACCACGCGGGGAGTGAGCTTCTGCTCGCTGAGCCAGCGCGCCAGCGGTGCACTCTGGGCGGCATTGGCTCCCGGCAGCAGCAGCGGCAACTGCTGCAAACTGGCCGGGAAGTGCTGGCGCGCCTGGGCGGCCAGCGCCGGTGTGCCGACCCAGACCAGTGGCGAGTGGCCGAGGCGGTGGCTGTAGCCCTTGACCCCGACAGACGGTGGCAGCGGTCGATCGGAGATCACCAGCTCCAGATGGTGCAGCGCCAGTTCGGCGAACAACTTTTCCGGCTTCTCTTCATGGCAGACCAGTCGAACCGGCTGCGACAGCGTCAGGGCCGGCGCCAGCAGGCGATAAGCCAGCGATTTGGGTACCGCATCGGTGAGGCCGACGCGCAACGTCAGCTCGCCCCGGCGCGTCGGCTGGTGCAGCAGCGCCTCGAGCTCCTTGCCGAGCAGGAAGATCTGTTCGGCGTGGGGCAGGGCCAGCTCACCGGCCGGTGATAGTTCCAGCCGTCGGCCGCGGCGGCGGAACAGTTCGGTGCCGAGCGCGCGTTCCAGCTCGGCGATCTGGCCGCTCAGGGTCTGCGGCGTCAGGTGCAATGCCTCGGCGGCTCGCGTGATGCCACCCTGGCGCGCGACCTGCCAAAAATAGTACAGCTGCTTGTAGTTCAACATTTCTTATCAGTCTGAGGCGAATGATTCACTAATAATATTCGATTATTTTTGATGTTTCAGCTTGGTTAGACTGCCGGCAAGCGGTCAGAGTGTGATGCAGACCGCATTGCAAGTGACCGCATGGCAAGTTGGAGAGGATAACGATGCTGGATCCCGTGGTGCTGTTTTTCCTGCTCGGATTGGTGGCCGGACTACTACGTGCCGAGCTGCGTCTGCCGGCCGCCATCTACGATTTTCTCAGCGTGCTCTTGTTGCTGACCATCGGCCTCAAGGGCGGTGTTGAACTGGCTGAAGTCTCGGCCTGGCAGTTACTGCCACAACTGCTCGGCGTCCTGTTGATGGGCCTCGTGCTGCCGCTGCTGCTGTTTCCGCTGTTACGGCTTTTTGGCCGCCTCAAACGTGCCGACGCCGCTTCGCTGGCGGCGCACTATGGCTCGGTCAGCGTCGGCACCTTTGCCGTCGCCGTTGCCTTCTTGAGCCACCAAAACGTGGCGTACGAATCCTACATGCCGGTGTTTGTCGTCATGCTGGAGATGCCGGCCATCCTGGTGGGCATCCTGCTGGCACGGGGGCTTTCGGCCCAGACCCGCTGGTGCGCACTGGGTCATGAACTGTTCTGTGGCAAGGGCATCATGCTGTTGCTGGGTGGCTTGCTGATTGGCTGGGCCTGCGGCCGCGAGGCGCTGCAACCGGTCACGCCGCTGTTCTTCGATCTGTACAAAGGGGTGCTGGCGCTATTCCTGCTGGAGATGGGGCTGATTACGGCCAGCCAGATGGGCATGTTGCGTCGTCACGGCCTGTTCCTGCTGGCCTTTGGTCTGCTGACGCCGCTGGTTGCGGCGCTGATCGGGGGCCAGCTTGCTGTGCTGCTTGGCTTCTCGGTGGGCGGCACCATGCTGCTGGCCACCCTCGCGGCCAGCGCTTCCTATATAGCGGTGCCGGCGGCGATGCGCATGGCGGTACCGGAGGCCAATCCCGGCTTGTCGCTGGCGGCATCGCTGGGCGTCACTTTTCCGTTCAACGTGCTGGTGGGCATACCGCTGTATCTGCAGCTGGCGCACTGGTTACATGCCCAAGGAGGCTGAGCAGGATGAGCAAAACGACGACACGTCAACTGGTTACCATCATCACCGAGGCCGCATTGGAGAGCGAGCTGACCAGGCAGGTTGAGCGCCTGGGGGCCCGTGGTTACACCATTACCGAGGCGCGTGGCAAGGGGAGCCATGGTCTGCGAGATGCCGGTTGGGACGAGATGCGCAACCTGCGTCTGGAGGTGATTTGTGAGGAACATGTGGCCGAACGCATCATGGATTACCTGCAGGAACACTATTACGACAACTTTGCCATGGTGGTGTTTTGCAGCGAGATCCGCGTACACCGCCACGATAAATTTTGAGTCTATGGCTTAATCGCCATCCTGGAGAGAAACACTATGCAACCAAAAGTGGGCATCATCATGGGCTCGCGCTCGGATTGGGAGACGCTGCGTGCCGCGGCCGAGGTACTGGAACAGCTGGGCGTGGCGCATGAGGTCAAGGTGGTGTCGGCGCACCGTACGCCGGATCGGCTGTTCGAGTATGCCGCCACGGCGGCCGAGCGCGGTTTACAGCTGATTATCGCTGGCGCCGGCGGTGCGGCGCACCTGCCCGGCATGGTGGCAGCCAAGACCTGGTTGCCGGTATTGGGCGTGCCGGTCCAGTCCCAGGCGTTGAACGGCATGGACTCCCTGCTGTCGATTGTGCAGATGCCCAAGGGCATACCGGTCGGCACGCTTGCCATCGGCAAGGCCGGTGCCGCCAATGCCGCTCTGCTGGCCGCCAGCATGCTGGCGCTGCAGGATGCGGCCGTCCGCGACGCCTTGCAGGCGTTTCGCCGGCAACAGAGCGAGGCGGTTCTTGAGGCGGACGATCCGCGGGTGCCAGCATGAATGTCCTGATCCTGGGGGGCGGCCAATTGGCCCGCATGTTGATACTGGCTGCGGCGCCGTTGGGGATCCGCTGTCAGGTGGTGGATCCGGCCGCGGAAAGCTGTGCTGCCGATCTGGCGCCCTGGCATCGTATGGCGTGGGACGAGGTACTGGTACGCCGCGATCTGCTCGACTGGGCCGATGTCATCACCTATGAGTCGGAATCGGTGCCCTGCGCACTGCTGACGGCGTTGGCGACACAGCACAAGGTGGCGCCCTCGGCGGAGGCCTTGCAGCTGAGCGGTGACCGCTGGCATGAGAAGCAGTGGTTGAGCCGTCTCGGCGTACCGGTAGCACCTCACCGATGTATCGATTCGCTGGCCGATCTGCAGGCCGCTACGGCGGAGTTGGGGTTCCCCTGTTTCCTTAAATGGCGCCAGCAGGGCTACGATGGCAAGGGGCAATGGCGGCTGAATGCGCATAGCGACCTGGCGTCAATCTGGCAGGCGGCGCAGCAAAGGCCCTCGATCCTGGAGGCCGGGATCGCCTTTACACGCGAGGTTTCGCTGATAGCCAGCCGGCGCGCCGGGGGAGAGCTGGTGTGTTATCCGCTGACCGAAAACCGGCACCAGCAGGGCATCCTGATCCACTCCCGCCCGCTGGCAGATGATCCGTTGCAGGCAGCAGCGGAGGCGCATGCCCGCCGGCTGATGCAGGCCGTCGACTATGTGGGTACCCTGGCCATCGAGTTTTTTGTCGTCGACGAGCAGTTGATGGCCAATGAAGTGGCGCCACGGGTTCACAACTCGGGGCACTGGACCATTGAAGGTGCTGAAACCAGTCAGTTTGCCAACCATTTGCGTGCCATCTGCGACTGGCCGCTGGGATCTACGCGGCTGCTGGCGCCCACGCTGATGCTAAATCTGATTGGTCAGTGGCCGAGTGAGGCCTTGACCCTGGCCGAGCGAGGTGCGCACCTGCATCTGTACGGCAAGGCGCCGCGGCCAGGGCGCAAGGTGGGGCATCTGACGTTGCGCGCCCGCAGTGAAGGAGAGCTGATGAGCCATTGGCTACGCTTGCAGCCGTTGTTACCACGCAGCGAGCAGCCGTCATCGTCTGAATGACTGAATGACTGAATGACTGAATGACTGAATGACTGAATGACTGAATGACTGAATGACTGAATGACTGAATGACTGAGAGGGAAGGGCTAATTGCAGCCCTTCCCCGGGTAACCAGGTAACTTGGCGGCATCCGGCAGGCAGGCGAAAATCTCGCTGGCCTTGAGCAGGGTGGGCAGGCTGTCGCGGGTCACGGGTCGCCATTTGAGTTTCTCGCCCAGATATTGGGCCCAGGCGAATTCGACAAAGAAGCGTTGCTCCTCTTTGCGGAACAGGCCGGCGTCCTCGGCAAAGCCGGCCAGCGAGCGGTAAGGGTAATCCGGCAGCAGCGCAATATGACGCGGCAGTTGCTGTGGTGACACGGCATGGCCATGTTCATCTTGCAGCCAGGCCCAGTGATGTTGTTGCATCTGTTGCCAGAATGTCCCGGCATCGTCGAGCCGGCCTTCGATCTCGACCGGCACTTCGCGCACGCCCAGTGCCCACAGCGCCCGCGTCAAGTGGTGCCGATCGACCAGCCAGAATTGGCCATCCGGCCCGATAACCACCGGAATGCGCTTCTTCCGGGCGTATTCCATCAGTTTGTTCGGACTTTTGCTTTTGAGCTTTTTAGTCTCTTCCTCCACTTGCAGCAAGCCTACGCCCGGTTGGGTCGGATGCAGCATATGCATCGGCAAGCGGCAGCGACTACCCACATCCAGGTCGGCATTGCATTCGTGCAGATGACTCTTGGCTGCCAGCAGCGGTGAAAACAGGGTCAGAAGGCAAAACACCACACAACGGCGCGGCAAATCAATCAGGCGCAGCCAACGTTGTCTCAAAGGGCTCATGGAGAAGGTTCCTGTGGCGATGTGTTCGCGTGCTATCCGTGCAGGACGGGCTCACCCTACGCCTGTAGCCGACAATTGCAAGAATGTCAGATAAAAAAAGTCCCGCCGGGGCGGGACAAAAGCTCCAATAACGGAGAACACATCCGGTTGTCCGGTTAGCTGGTCCGCTTCAGGGATTCCAGCTGACCATTTCTGCTGAAGGTGCAGGTAAAGGTATGAATGTCGTCTTGCTCCCACTGGCCATATACCACGTAGTTGTGGCCTTGCTTTTCCATCGGCAGGGTCGTGATGTCGCGGGGGCTGACATGAAACTTGCTTGCGGCCTCACCGGAACAGTAGCGCGGCATCAAGTTTGGATCGATGCGCTCATCGTTACTGGCCGCGGCGGCCTGATAAGAGGGTTGATAGTCGTGACGGTTACGCAAGGTACATTTTTTGCTCTTGGCATTATCGACCTGGGCGATGATGTCGTCATTGATGACCAGCTTGGCACAGCTGTCATTGTCCGCGTTGTACCAGAATTCAGCACGGTGCGAGCCGCTGCCGACTTGTGCGGACCATTGGTAGCCGCGCTCGTTCAGCTCGCTACGATCGTAATTGCCGCGCACCATGGTATCCAGATCTTCGCGTGGATCGGCGAAGCTGTGGGTGGCAGTCAGGCACAGAGCAGTCATCAGGGTGGCTTGGAGCATCTTGTTGAACATAAAATGGCCTCAATTAGCGCTACAGTTTAATGGTCTATCAGTTCTCAATGGGTGTGGAACTGGTTTGCTTGTCCGCAGTCTGGTTGTTTGATCCCGGCTCTTTTGCGCGGCAGTCAGCGTATCGGGTCTGGCGAACGGTCATCGCTTGCCGTGACTGCACTTTGCGTATCCCGAGGCCGGGAGTAAACTCATAAAAAAATATAAAAAATTATAAGAAATTGATTTATATATGGTTTATCGCTGGTGCTTTGACTGGTGCAAAACGAGGCATGCCGAGATGTGTCATCCGGAGAAAGTAATCTGATAAACTCGGCGCCCAGATCGACACCTAAATATCTGCTTTTATGGACACAGACCATTCAGGTTCCAGACAGAGGATGCGTTGCCGAGCATGAGCCAACATCAATCCATGCCCATTCTGCTATTCGGACTCTTCACGCTTGAAGGGGACCGACGTATTTTGCAGCGCCCGAATGCCGAGGGGCTGCCTGCAGAAACCCGTTTGTCGGAAGCGGAGTGCCAGATCCTCACGCATCTGCTATTGCATGCCGGCAAGGTGTGCAGCAAGGAGACCCTGTTGCAGATGGGGTGGGGCGGGCGGCCTATCAGCCCCAACTCATTGACGGTTGCAATTGCCAACCTGCGACGTTATCTCGTCTCTCAACCCGCGGAGGTTGAAATTCGCAGTCTGCCGCGACGCGGATACATGCTGACCCTGTTTGTCCCGCTCAAGGAGCGCATGCCGGGCGGTAACCGCACGGACACACTGCTGCCTCCGGCAACGGACGAGGCGGCGGGACAGTCAGATGTGCTAGCGAGTGTTGAGCCGATGAGCGCCCCGGCCGAAGCCGAGCCGCCGGCCCCGTCCGTCACCGGCAGCGGACACTGGCTGTTGTGGATCAACCTGTTGGCACTGACCATCTTGCTGTTCCTGGCCATGCTGATCCGGTTTGAATGGCTGACGGTCCAATGCCGGCAGGAGTCCGGGGCAACCTTGTGCATTCTGGATGAGAAACACCCGTTCAAGGCAGGTGCCAGCAGCTTGTTACCGGAGGACACCTTATGGCTGGTGGCCGGCAAGCAGGCGATCCCCGTCAGCAAGCAGGCCTTGCTGAAGGCGCAGGAGGAGCAAGATGATGAAGAATGATATTCGCTGGCGCCGCTGGTTGCTCTGTTCTCCCTTGTTGCTGTTATTCGGTGCCGTGTTGCTGCTGCTGATCAATAATTTCGGCTGTAATTATGAGCTTGAGGCCGCCACGCCCAAGGTACATTTTCAAGGGGTCTGCCGCTGGGGCCACGTCAGCTTTGTTGAAGAGGAGCTGGCCACCGGCGAAAAATGGCTGGTGACCGGCTGGCAGTTGGCATTTCGCGAACAGCTGGCTTTCGTGATCACCCAGCGCAAGCAGGTTGAGGCCGGAACACAGGGCGAGTCGGCGCTGAATGATTACAACCGCCTGCAGTCGTCGTTTTCCATCGTCAATTATGTCTGGTTGCCACTGACGGAAAATCGGATTGCCATTTTTCAGCGCGCCCCGCACCACGAGGTACTGATTGCCCGCCGCGAGGGCTGGATTGATCTGTACCGATGGTTGATTCCGCCCAAGCCGTTGTTGACCGCGCAGCAGGCTGCCGACACCGTCGGCGCCGGTAAGCCATGACGCCATAACCCCGTAGCCATAGGCACATGCCAGCGTTGTCGTGCGGTGTGACCGCGCGGCAACGCTGGGTTGTCACTGTCCTGGCGCTCGCCGGGCTTTTACTCCGTTTTATCAATCCCCAGATACTTGAGCATCAGTTTTTCATACAGGGGTTCGGTATCGCCAACCTGCATCTTGTGTATGAAATACTTTTCGAAGGCGATCTTCGCCAGATGAACCCACTTGCCCTTCTTGAACCAGGCGACGTTGCGCGGCGGGATCTGCGGCATGGCGACAAAAGCGGCGCCGGTATCGCCCATGTCGGCCAGACAGATGGCATTCCATACCGCCTTGGTGGTCGGCGTCACGCCGTTGACCTCGGCCTTGATGTTGTGGGCGATGGCCCGCACCATGGCTTCAATCATGTAGCCGGTTTTCGGGACGCCGGTGGGAACCGGGGTCTTGTGCTGCGGGGCGATGGCGATACAGACCCCTGCGGCGTAGATGCGCTGGTACGTCGGATTGCGTTGCAGCTCATCGACAAACACGAAGCCCCGTGGATTGACCAGCCCGTCAATGCCGCGCAGGGGCGGGATGCCCATGAACGCGGGCAGCATCATGGCATGTTTATAGGGTAATTCGTGCGTGCGTTTGACATGACTCTCGTCATCAAGCTCTTCGACCTTCATCTTGCCATCTTCGGTGCTTACGGTGCGGGCATTGCATATCCAGTGGATGTCGCGCATGCGCAACTCACTCTCGAGCATGCCTTTGGAGTCACCCACGCCGTTCAGCCCCAGGTGGCCAATGTAGGGCTCGCTGGTTACGAAAGTCATCGGAACATGTTTGCGAACCTTCTTGTCCTTGAGGTGGCGGTCCAAAATGAAGGCATATTCATACGCCGGTCCAAAGCAGGACGCACCGGGCATGGCGCCAACGATCACCGGACCGGGCTCGTCAATCAACGCCCGTACATTCTGCCGGCACTCCTCGGCATGACTCAGGGTGCAGACGCTACTGGAGCCTCCGGCATGGGGGCCGGCGCCAGGGATCTCCTCAAAGGCCAGGGCCGGTCCGGTGCACAACACCAGATAGTCATAGTCGATACGCTGACCATCCTGGAGTACAAGGCGGTTGTCATTCGGCTCGAGCTTCTCGAGGCCTGAGGCGATGAAGCGGATCCCTTTCTTGCTGACATAGGGTTCAATCGGCATCGAAGTGTCGTTGCGTTCTCGCCATTCGACGGCGATCCAGGGATTGGACGGTGTGAATTCGAAGTGAGGCTTGTCATTGACCAGTATCACTTCATGTTGTTTACCCAGCTCGGCCTTGAGCTCATATGCGGCGGACATGCCTCCCAGTCCCGCCCCGACGACGACCACGGTTGCCATAACCTGTCTCCTGTCTCGCTACACGCCCGATACGCGGGCCGGTTGTCCAGATAGCACTGGACGCTATTTGAGTCCCAGCCGCCTGAGTATAGACGCCGCCGGGCAAATACCGGTGAAGGCACTCTGGATCAGGTTGACGCCGACAAACACACTCAACCACACGAATCCGGGATGAACCCAGTAAGTCAGCAGCAGCGACAACAGCAACATGCTGCCAGCCATGACGCGAACCCCGTTATCTACCGTCATACCAGACCTCCTCTTAACCTGCCGTTTATGTACTCACATGGCGAAAATGACCGTTGCTATATACACTAGAACTCAATATAAGAAATTGCTAATTTAACTTATGAACGAATTCGACACGGTTAATCAACCTGCGATGGCGGCGGCGGCCCTGCTCAAGGCACTGGCCCACCCTGAGCGTCTGGTGGTGATGTGCCAGTTGATCGAAGGCGAGAAAGGGGTCAATGAGCTGATGGCTCACAGTCAACTGGGACAGTCCGCTTTTTCACAGCAACTAGCCGTACTCAGGCAGCATCAACTGGTACGGACGCGCAAAGTGGCGAAGCAGATTTACTATTCGCTGGCCAATGCCGTGGTCATTGAACTGTTACAGGTGTTACAGCAGCACTACTGCACAGCCAGGCTGGCGAGCAATGGGTGTGATGACGCGCTAAATTCGCGATCCGAACCTCGGCAGCCTGAGAGGGATAGCGCCATGCTGGCATCAGGACGTGTTTCGGTTGAGCCTGTTGGCGCAGCATGGCCGCACCAGGATCCGGAAGCGCTAGCTGAAAAAGGGGCCGGTCACGGCCGGCACCACAGGAGGAAATCATGAGAGCAAAGGGCATGCTGATGTTGGGGATCGTGGCCGGTCTGGTCACCGTCCTGGCTCCCGTCCAAGCGCAGGAGAAGACGGTCGCACCGTTGACGCTGCACACCGAAGCCGTCGCCAACTGGCTTACTCTGGATGGCAAGGTGGAGCCGGTGCACCAGGGGACTGTGGCTGCCCAGACCAGCGGGCGCGTGGTGCGCATGCTGGTGGATGTCAATGATCAGGTCAAGGAGGGGCAGCCGTTGCTGGAAATCAGCGGCAATGAACAATCTGCCTCTGTCGCGGCGGCCCAGGCGGCGCTGGCCCGTGCCGAAGCCCAGCAAATCGAGGCCGATCGGCAACTGGTACGGATCCAGGCGCTGACGGCCAAGGGCGTGGCCTCCAAGGCACAGCTGGATAATGCCTCGGCGACCGCGCGCGCCGCGCAGGCCAGTGTCAAGGCGGCAGAGGCAGAATTGGCCAAGGCGCGGGAAGCCTATGGTTACACGCAGATCCTGGCGCCTTATGCCGGTGTGGTCACCGAGCGGCATGTCGAGCTCGGTGAGACAGTCGCCCCCGGTACCCCGTTATTGTCCGGTCTGTCGCTGGATGCGCTGCGTGTCGTCAGCGAACTGCCGCAATCGGCTTTGCGCCTTGGCGAGCTGACGCCGGAGCGCATCGAAGTCGTGCTGCCTTCCGGGCGCATCGTCGCGCCGATTCGCGTCATGCGTTTCAACTATGCCGATGCCACCACACACACGTTCCAGTTGCGGCTGGATCTGCCAGCTCAGACAGGCGATGCGCTGCCGGGCACCTGGGTCAAGGTGCGCATCAAGCAGGGAGAACGCCCGGCCTTGTTGATCCCGCGGCAGGCCTTGCTGCGACAGGGAGAGCTCAGCGCCGTCTATCTGCAGGGCAAGTCAGGCTGGGCCTTGACGCCGGTGCGGGTCGGCCGCGAGCAGGGTGAACGGGTTGAAATCCTCGCCGGCTTGCAACCCGGGGATCAGATAGCCTCCGTCGCCTGGGATCTGTTGCGGGAGGTGCAGCATGAGTAAGGATCCCGCGCCACGCTTTGGACTGGCGGGCCGGCTGGCGGCCAGCTTTCAGACATCGGCCATCACGCCGCTGCTGGCACTGGTCGCCGTGCTGCTGGGGTTATTTGCCGTCCTCGTGACGCCCAAGGAGGAGGAGCCGCAGATCGACGTCACCTTTGCCGATGTGTACATTCCATTCCCCGGTGCCTCGCCACAGGAGGTGGAAAACCTGGTGACGACCCCGGCCGAGCAGGTGATATCCCAACTGCCGGGCATCGATACCCTCTACTCCTTTTCGCGTCCCGATGGCGCCATGCTGGTGGTGGTATTCAAGGTCGGGGTCAAACGTCAGCAGGCCATCGTCGATCTCTACAACCAGCTGTATTCGAACCAGGATTGGTTACCACAGGGATTGGGCGTCGGTGAGCCGCTGATCAAACCCAGGGGGATAGACGATGTGCCGATTGTCGCCCTGACACTGTGGAGCAAGACACTGGGGGCCGCTGCACTGACACGCACCGCGCATGAGCTGGAGACCGAGCTCAAGCGGCTGCCTGGTACCCGCGACATTCACAGCTACGGTGCCCATGACCAGGCTCAGCTGGTCACCCTCGATCCGGCCGCCTTGGCGGCCCACGATTTGACGCTGACCGAGGTGGCGGCCCGCTTGCAAGCGGCCAACCGCAGCTCAAGCCAGTTGGCTATCACCCAGCAGAACCGTGAAATCAGGGTCAAGGCCGGGCTGTTCCTGCAGGAGCAGGATGACTTGGGACAACTGGTGGTCGGTGTCAGTCAGGGCAAGCCGGTTTATCTGGCCGAGGTGGCACGCATCGAGCTGCAAGCCGATCTGCCCAGTGCCGCAACCTGGTTCGGTCAGGGCGCTGCCGCGGCCGAACAGGCTGAGGTGGGGGCGATTGCTCCTGCCGTGACCATCGCCATTGGCAAGCAGCCCGGACAGAATGCCGTCGCAGTGGCCAAGCGTATCGAACAGCGGGTCGCCGAGCTGAAGAACCGCTTGTTGCCCGCCGAGGTTGAGGTCACCGTGACCCGGGATTACGGCGTGACGGCAGCCGACAAGTCGAACACGCTGATCGGTAAGCTGATCTTTGCCACCCTGGCCGTGGTGTTGCTGGTGCTGGTGAGCATGGGCTGGCGCGAGGCGGTGGTCGTGGGCGTGGCGATCATGATCACCCTGCTGCTGACATTGTTTGCCTCCTGGGCATGGGGATTCACCCTCAACCGGGTGTCGCTGTTCGCGCTGATCTTCTCGATTGGCATCCTGGTGGATGATGCGATTGTCGTGGTCGAGAATATCCATCGGCACATGGCGATGGGGACGCGCTCGTTGCGCGAACTGATCCCGGTGGCGGTCGACGAGGTGGGGGGGCCGACCATACTGGCGACGCTGACCGTCATCGCCGCCCTGCTGCCGATGGCGTTTGTCAGCGGTCTGATGGGCCCCTACATGAGCCCGATCCCGATCAATGCCAGCATGGGCATGTTGCTGTCGTTGCTGGTGGCGTTTGTCTTCTCGCCCTGGCTGGCAGGTCACCTGTTGCATCGCCATGCCCAACCGGCAGCACAGGGTACAGGGGATACGTCGGCTGACGAGGCGACCAGTCGCAGTGCCCGCTTCTTCTCGCGACTCATGACGCCGTTCCTGGTCGGCCCGGGCGCCCGCCGGGCACGCGGACGCCTGTGGTTGGCGGTGCTGGGGTTGGTGATCGCCGCCGCGGCGTTGCCGGCGCTGGAGTGGGTCGTCATGAAGATGCTGCCGTTTGACAACAAGTCCGAGTTCCAGCTGGTGCTGGATATGCCAGAAGGCAGTTCGCTGGAGCAGACGCAACGCACGCTGATTCAGATCGGCCAGCAACTGGCCAGGGTGCCCGAGGTCCGCGATTACCAGATCTATGCCGGCACGGCGGCACCGATTAATTTCAACGGCCTGGTGCGCCACTACTTCGAGCGAAGCGGGGCCAATGTCGGCGATATCCAGGTCAACCTGGTCGACAAGCATCACCGCGACCGCAGCAGTCACCAGATCGCGCTCTCGGTGCGTGCGCCGCTGCAAGAGATTGCCCAAGCGCAGGGCGGCAACCTGAAGGTGGTTGAAGTGCCGCCCGGGCCGCCGGTCTGGTCGCCACTGGTGGCGGAGGTGTATGGCCCGACGCCGGAGCTGCGCCAGCATGGCGCCGATCAGGTGTTGGCGGCGCTGCGTGCGACGCCGGATCTGGTGGATATCGATATCTATCAGGTTGCGCCGCAGCCGCTGTGGCAGTTGGCGGTGGATCGCAGCAAGGCAAGCCAGATGGGGGTCGATCCGGCCGATGTGGTGGCCGTGCTGGCCGCCGCCGTTGGCGATCAGGATGTCAGCTGGCTGCACAGCTCGCATAGCAAGTACCCGTTGCCGATCCGCCTGCGTCTGGATCCCGCCGACAAGGTCGAGCTGTCCGGGGTGCTGGCATTGCGGGTTCGCAGCCAGAGTGGACAGCTGATTCCGCTCTCCGAGCTGGTGATACGCCACGATACGCTGGCGCCGGAGTACATCACCCACAAGAACATGCTGCCGATGCTGATGGTGGTGGCCGATATGGCCGGGCCGCTGGATAGCCCGCTGTATGGCATGGTCGAGGCGGGAGGCCGGCTTGCGCTGCCGCAGTATTACATTCATCAGCCTAGCGAACCGGGTGAAGTCGCGCTGTTGTGGGATGGCGAGTGGAAGATCACCTACGAGACATTCCGCGATATGGGGCTGGCCTATGCCGTCGGCATGGTGCTCATCTATCTGCTGGTGGTGGCGGAGTTCCGTTCCTATCTGGTACCGCTGATCATCATGGCGCCGATACCGCTGACGCTGATCGGTGTCATGCCGGGGCACGCCTTGCTCGGGGCCCAGTTCACGGCCACCTCGATGATCGGCATGATAGCCCTGGCCGGCATCATAGTGCGCAACTCGATCCTGCTGGTGGACTTCATCGAACTGGCACGGCGTCAGGGCATGGCCTTCGAGCAAGCGGTGATCACCGCGGCGCAAGTGCGTGCCAAACCGATCTTGCTCACGGCGCTGGCGGCAATGATTGGGGCGCTGTTCATTCTGGATGACCCCATCTTCAACGGGCTGGCCATCTCGCTGATCTTCGGCATCCTGGTCTCCACCCTGTTGACGCTGCTGGTGATCCCGCTGCTCTATTTCGCCTGGTTCTCCCGGCATCCGGCTCCGCCAGCAGCAGAGTCGACGGACTAAGCGCCGTCTTCCGCCCCGCCAACCAAGCCCGGAGCGATCCGGGCTGGTTGCGGTGGCTTGTCCCGTATCCCCCCTCAGCACGAGTCGCGCTGGCGCGCAGCCGGGCCTCGCCGGCGTCACCTGGCGGCATGAGTGTGCTAGCATAGCCTGGCCACTGGCTGGAATGGCCAGACTTATCAAGGAGATCCCATGCCGGCACTGTATATGTTTTCCCTCGGCGGTAACGCCGGCCGCTCGAATATCGAAGTGCATGATATCCAGTTTGTGGTTGCCGACTCGGTCGAGGCAGCGATCCCCCACCTGCAGGCGGCCTGGTTTGGTGATGCGGACAAGCTGCACCTGGATGGCTACCAGATCATCAATTGGGTCGCAGGTTACGACGTGGTGTTGCAGGCTGAGCCCGCCCGCAGCGGCCCGCAGCTGTTTTTCGTCAACGTGGGGGGATATGCCGACCACACCCTGGCTGAGCTGCATGATTTCGGGCTGTTTGTGGCTGCCGATGCGGCCGACGCCAAGCGTCAGGCGCTGGCTACGCTGCTGGTCGGCGTGGCGCAGCAGCACAAGGACAATCTCAAGGAGGTCGATAACCATCTGCTGCTCGATGCGTTGCAGGGCTATCACATCCAGCTGCGCCCGAACCCGGATGGCCAAGCTTTACCGATCGCCTGGCAAGGCTATCGACCGATCGGCCGCGGTGCCAGCGCCTGAGTGTCTGAGCGGGCAGATTGTGCCTGAATTGACCCCGAATCGAGGCCCTTTGGGCGTTGTCATTTGCCGGTAAGCTGACTCTGCTAGACTCAAGGCATCATACTGGAAAGCGTTTGCAGACGCTTTCGTTGCCGGAGTCGAGGAATGTTCCGAATGATACGCCGCCCGCTAGTATGGGGGCTTTTGATCTGGTGTTCAGCTGCTGCTGCGCTGCAGGCACAACTGGACGACAGCCGGTTGCGGGCCAGTTTTCAGGCGCAAAGCTCGCCGGCCTGGTGCTGGGCCGCCAGCGTGCAGATGGCGCTGCGATATTACGGTATCGATATCGATCAGCCGACGCTACTCAAGCACACTTTTGGTGCCCTGCCGCCAGCCGGCGGCAACCTGCTCGCCGACAGCCAGCGCCTGAACCAGGTGTTCTACTGGAAAGGGCGGCGTTACATCATCTCGGTCTCGGCTTCGCCGATGAGTGGCCATCCGTTACTGCCCAGCCCGTGGGCCACCACACCGGAAGCGATCGTCAATCACCTCAAACGCGGGCGGCCAATCCTCGTCGGTTATGCTTCGGCGCACTATGGTCTGCATACGGTGTTGCTGACGGGCGTGGACTATAGCCTGACGGCCAGCGGCAAGGTGCAGCTGCATCGGCTGCGGGTCATGGATCCGTACCCCTATGATCAGGCCCACATCGACCGTGGCGGGGTGATTGACTATCCAGACGGCAAGCTGCCAGGCCCGATTGCGGCACTCTGGCAACTGGATATCACGGCGGAATAATGCCGCATCGGCTCTGCGGATATAAGGCACTATGCCGCGCAGCGGCCTGCCTTGCCCCCTGACCCGCGCCTGTTGGCAGGGGCAGGGGCCGGCTCTGGGCTGCGATGAACCAAAAAAAAGCAGGCCCGCAGGCCTGCTCTGGTCGTAGCGTGATGCGCGCACTCAATAACTCAGACCGTAACCATACTCGTAGAGCGGATTGGCCGAGTCGTGGGCCACGTCTTCGTCTTGTGCCAGCACGGCACTCCAGCTGGAGGGCAGTTCGAACGGCAGCTTGCCCTTGGGAGCGGTGGCACCGGTCAACACGTCAAAGAATGCCGTATCCAGGGCTCCGAAGTTGGCGACCAAGGCATCGATATCGCCGATGACGTCGGTCAGGATCGCCGGACGGTCCAGATACAGGGAGGCGATGACCGGAATACCGGCGGCCTTGGCGGCCTTGATGGCGGCATAGTCATCACTGCCGGTGTAGACGCCAGCATGATCGGTATCCTGAATCAGACTGCTGTCATCGGCAAAACCCAGTTGACCGAAGTGTACTGTGCCGAACGGATAGTGCGGGTCGCTCTCATACGGCGTGCTGATGCGCAGGATCGCCAGGTCGGCCTCGGCCGGGTCATCCACCACCGTAAAGCCATACTGGGCGGCCACGGTCGCATTGACGTTATACAGGTAGACCTTCTTGTAGGTGCTGGCGATGGTCTCGCTGCTCAACGGCAGCAGGCTGTTGCTGTTCTTCAGCAGGATGTGGGCCTGGCTTTGCGCCTTCAGACCCTTGGCCTGGAAGTCGCTGTTGCCGACCAGCGCGACCGCCGCAGTTTCGTCGACATAGGGGTTTTCGAACAACCCGAGGTCGAACTTCTGCTTCAGGATGCGCAATACCGAGGCATTGATCTGGGTTTCGGTCACCAGGCCGCTGTCGATGGCGGTCAGCAGATAGGCCGGCTCATCGACCCCGCCAAACTGATCGACGCCGGCATCGATGGCCTTGGCGTAGCGTTCGGCCACCGTCATGCTCTCGACGCCCCAGGACATGCCGAATGACATGCTCCACGGACTGACCCCTGCGGCCACCTCCTCATCCGAGAGACCGGAGACGCACTTGTCGACACAGTCGTTGACGATGCCCCAGTCACTGAGCACTACGCCGGTGAAGGCAAAGTGACCGCGCAGCAGATCGGTGAGAATTTGCTTGTTAAAGCCAAAGCCGACTTCCTCGATCTCCTGCCCATCGTAGCTCAGGCCCACCGGCTTGCCGTAGTAAGGCATGACAGAGGCCACCTTGGCATCGAAAGCGCCTTCAAACGGCACCAGATGGTAGGCAAAGTTGTTGCCCGGATAGACCTGCTCCTTGCCGTAGGAGTTGTGCGGATCCAGGCCGTTCAGCTGCGGGCCGCCGCCGGCAAAGTGCTTGACCACGGTGATGACGCTCTTGTTGTTCAAGCCGGTGCTGCCGCTCTGGAAGCCTTCGATGTAGGCGCCAACCAGATCCTTGGCGACGGTGTTGCTCTCGCCGAAGGTGCCGCTGATGCGGCCCCAGCGCGGCTCCGTGGCCAAATCCGCCTGCGGTGACAGCGCCTCGTGGATACCGACGGCGCGGTACTCCTGACGGGCAATGTCGCCGAACTCGCGTACCAGATCGGCATCCTTGATGGCGGCAAAACCGAGCAGTTCTGGCCATTGCGAGAAGGCCCCGGCGCTGACGCTGGTGGCGTTCGGATCATTGGTGAAGTGGTTGCGCGGATCGGTACTGATGGTGACCGGGATCCCCAGGCCGATGGCTTCGGCGCTCTGTTGCAGGGCGTTGTTGTCGGCGGCAATGGTGGCCGGATCGCCGGACATGCGGGTGATGAAGGTATTGACGTAGTTATTGTTCAGCACCGAGGACATGGCATCGAAATCGACCCGGCCGGCGCTGTTGAGGGAGAGGGTGCCGTGCATCATCAGGCCGGCCTTCTGGGCCAGGCTCATGCGCGAGAGCAGATCTTCGGCGCGGGTGGCGCTGTCCAGCCGCCAGTCTTCGTAAGGGTTGAGTGAACCGTCACGGTTCAAATCCTTGAAGCTGTACCCCCCTTTGCTCAGCAGGCTAACGCTGCGGTAACCCAGGGTGGGTTGGGTATAGCTGGTATCGCTGCCGGTGTCCGAGTCGCTACCGCAACCCCCCAACAGGGCGGCCGACAGGGCGGAAAGGGCAAAAATCCTTGTGATGTTGTGCATAGTGCGCTCCGTGTGAGTCATAACGCGGAATACTGGCCATTCCGCCGCCGCACTATAGGCAACGACACCGAGATCTGTTTTTACCAAATCGAGCGCTTTTTTAGCCTTTGACAGGGGATGTAAGGAAGTGTGAAAGCGGTTGCAGAGTTACATCACGTTACATTTTGCTAACATGCTTTGCCGTGTCGATCACGGTTCAGCCCGGGAGAGCTCACGAAGATAGGCGCCCCACCCATACGCCGGAGCCGCACGTGATCAAGACGGTATCGACCAAAATAGCCTTTAACTGCCTGCGCAGTGGTCTGCTCGATCATCTGGATGACGAACAGCTGTTCCGCGCCTGTGGCATCTCCCGTTATGAGCTGCTGGATCCGAACGGACGCATCGATGCGCGCCGCCATTTTCGCTTTCTCACCTTGCTGATGCAGCAACAGCGGGATTTGCATCTTCCCGAGCCGCCGACACTGCAGCATCTGTTTGATGACTTTTTGCCGCTGGCCTCCGTCTGTACCAATGCACCGACGCTGCGCGAAGCGTTGCAGCGGTTTGCCCGCTATCGTCCGTTGATCGGCGAGTGTGATGAACTGCTGTTGCAGCCGGAGGCCAGGGGATTGCGGCTGCGCTACCGTTCCGACAGTGCAGACCAGGCGGTCGCTTTCACCAGCAGTTGTTTTAACTTCATGAATTTCAATGCCTTGGTGCAACTGTACGCTGGAGATATGCAAGCCGGCCTGGCACTAAACTTGCCGCAGCGGCTGGCTCCGGCCCTGCGCCGGCGTCTGGCCGAGCTGTTTGACTGTCCGGTGGAACAGGGGGGAGAGAACGGATACCTGATTGCCAATGCGGCGCTGGATCGGCCGTTTGCCGGATTCAGTAGCGCAGTACAGCGCTACCAGCTGGCCCAGGCCGAGCGCGCGCTGTTCAGCCTGCACCCGATCACCAATCTGGTCACCGAAGTCAGGCAGCTGCTACGCCAGCGGGTATGGCAAGGTGATGCCCCGCTGCTGGAGGCGGAATCGGTGCAGGCATGGCTGTGTGAGCGGCTGCGGATGTCGCGCTGGAGCCTGGTGCGGCGCTTGCAGCAGGAGGGCATGACCTTCTCGGCGCTGTATGCCCAGGTGCGCGGTGAGGAAGCGTGTCGCCTGCTGCGTGACACTCAGGCATCGATGCTGGACATCAGCCATCAACTGGGGTTTGCCAACCAGAGCAGTTTCACCCGCTTCTTCAAGGAGCAGCAGCACTGCACCCCGATGCAGTATCGCCAGCAACGCCTGGCGTTCAACTGAAGGCGCGCTGGCAGAAGGTGATGGGCGGCGTCCGCCACCCACAGCGGCTGAACTCTTGGGCGTGCGACGGCTGACCACCCGGCACTTAATCGGGCCGATAACACATCTCGAGGTGGGGGATCCCATCCTCGTCATAGGGCTCGCCATCGGCCTGAAAACCGAGCGAGGCGTAGAAGTCACGCAAGTGGTGTTGGGCGCCGATGCGGATCGCCTGTTGCGGATAGTGTAGCGCCGCAAAGTCGAGACCCTCCTGCATCAGGGTGCGACCCAGCTGCAGGCCACGAAACGGCGGCAGCACCAAGACACGCCCGATGGCGGGCTCGGCATAACCGGCGCCTGGATCCAGCAACCGCAGGTAGGCGGCCAGTTCGCCGCCATGCCGGACTTGCAGATGCCAGGCCTGGTGATCACGACCATCGATATCGGCATAGGCACACTGCTGCTCGACGACAAACACCGCTGCGCGGGCCTGCAGGATCTGGTACAGGGTACCGGTATCGAGCTGCTCCAGACGTGACCATTGCAGTTGCCAGCCATGGAGCGGGCCGGCGTGGGGAGCTGGGGCGGGAAAAGGCATATTGACTCCAGATAAGGCAACGTGACTCCGGATAAGGCAAGGCCAGGTTGCCACGCCAGATGGGCGCCAGCAGGGCCTGTCGAGCCGTGCCGGCGTGACACGGGCAGCCAGTATGCCATGGCTTTTCGTGCCGCGGCATGCGGTTATCCCGGCAGGTGGCAAACCGCTTCGACGTTATTACCATCCGGGTCGAAGGCAAAGGCGCCGTAGTAGTCGGCGTGGTAGTGGGGGCGTAGCCCTGGCGGGCCGTTATCCCGGCCGCCGTGCGCCAGCGCGGCCTGATGGAAGGCGTCGACCGCGGCGCGCTGGCTGGCACTGAAGGCGATATGTCGTGGCGTCGCCGGGCTGCGGCACTCGATGACCCAGAACGTGAAGTGGCCTGGCGGACCGAAGGCACACATCCGTTGGCTCGGGAAGTCGGCATTCCACTCGGCCACCATCTCGATCTGCATCGTCACGCCCAGCGGGGCGAATACGGCATGGTAAAAGTCGCGGGTGGCCAGATAGTCGCTGGCATAGGTGCTCAAGTGATCGATCATGCTAGGTCTCCATCGCAAGGGGCTGCCCCCGCTACTGACGCGCCGGGTTTGGCCGCGCTATAACCAACGCTGCAAAAAGGCCGCGACCCGCTGTTCGTAACCGGCTGGATCGAACCGGTACAAGTCGACATGACCGGCGCCAGCCAGCAGCCACAGCTGTTTGGGGCTGTGGATCGCCTGATACAGGGCGCGGGTCTCGTCCGGTTTGGTACTGGCATCCTGCAGCCCGCCGATGACCAGCACGGGGGCGGTCACGTGGCGTATGGATTCAATCGGTTGCAGTTTTGCCAGCGGGATACCGGTGCGCAGCGGGATCTGCAGATAGAGCAAGGGGGCCAGCAGGCGACCCGGGGCGCCCAGCCGGGCTTCGATCCGATCGGCGACCGCATCCTGGATGCGCGGAAACACCGACTCCAGCACCAGGGCATCCGCCTGTCGCGCGGCCTGGCCGAGCAGTGCCGAGGCGCCACCCAGCGAGGTGCCGATCACCGCCACCTTCTGGCAGCGCTGTTCACCCTTCAGATAACGCAGGCCGTTGTCCGCATCCTCGGACTCCAGATAGCCAAAGGTGATGATCTGGCCAGGTGTTTCGCCATGGGCCTGCAAATCGACCAGCAACGACGTGATCCCCTGCTGCTGTAAAAACCGGGCCCGTGCCACCATGCTGCTGCGGTCGGCATGCAGGCCGTGCAGCAGCAGCGCGCAGAGCCGGTTTCCGTCCGCCTCGAGCAGGGAGCCCCGGGTGCGGCCATAATGCACCGCCTGAAACGCCGGGTCGGGCATGCTGACCGGATGATTGGCTGGCCGCGAGAGCAGCTCGCCGATCATGCCAAGCAGCAGAAGGGAAGCCATCAGGCCGGCCGATAACAGCAACAGCGCGCGTTTCATGCCGACGCCAGCGACGACTGGCTGAGGATGTAGAACAGCTCCTGGCTCGGTGTTTCTGCGGCCACCATCGGCGGGAACTGGCGCTCGAACGCGGCGACCTGTTCGCTATCCAGGTCGAACACCGGGCTTGCGACAAAGGTCCAGTCACCCGCGGGCAGGGTGCCGTTTAATTCCAGTACCAGCATGGCACTGGAGAATTTGCCGTCGCCGGTGCGCAGTCCGAACCGCTTGCAGCTTTTAAAGCCGAAGCGGCAATAAAAGCTCGGGTCACCAAAGATGATGATGGCGCTGTGGCCTGCCAGCCGCGCCTGTTCAATGGCGTGACGGATCAGCTGGCCACCGTAGCCGCGGTGCTGAAATGCCGGATCTATGCTCACCGGGCCGAACGTAATGGTCGCGATGGCCCGCTGCTGGGCATCCACCATCTGCGAGCGCGAAAACAGGATGCTGCCGATCAGCTGGCCATCCTGCTCAAGCACAAAATCCAGCTCGGGGATAAAGTCGGCATGCTGGCGCAGACAGTGCACCAGATAGTGGTCGCGGCAGCCGGGGGTATGCACATTCCAGAACGCGCGGCGGGTCAGCGCCTCGACGGCGTGCCAGTCGGCTGGGGTTTCATGACGGATTTGGATCATCGATACCACCTTGTTTAGGGGAGGGGCTCGCCGTCACGGCCAGCGCAAGGCCGTGCGGGCGCAAATCAGACGGCCAGGCCGCAGCTTAGCCGGATTTAAAGCACAAGCCGAAGAACCGGCGGCAACAGTAAAGCATGCCGGCACCACAGGCGGTAAACCAGATGCCGGTTGTCAGCCAGTAGGCCAGTGCGCCATCGGCTTTTTTGATCATCGTCGGGCCGACCCGGCTCAGGGATAAGGTTTCGCCACTGAGTAGCCCCTGCAGATTGAGCCCCAGGCAAAAACAGCCCAAGGCAAAGAGACCGAGCAGGGTGAGTAGCAAGACTGCCCGGGAGCGGTAGCGCAGCCCCACCAGGCAGAGCAACGACAACAGCAGGGCCGGCACGCCGATCCAGAAGAAAAACTGGATCAACGCTGCAGCCAGCATGGAAATAGTCTCGGACATGGTCGCATCCAGCGGTGAGGAGGCCGCCCTATGGGCAGCAATAGGCGGTGCCTTCGATCATCAGCAGGCAATCGCGGTCAAAGAATTCGGTGGTGGCGGTCATCCGCGCCGGGCAACGCTGCGCGGGGAAATAGTCGAGGAACAACGTTTCCATCGTCGGCAGATCCTGCACCGCCTTGAGCCAGACATGCACCTTGACCATGGCGGTTAACGGCAGCTCCAGCCTGGCCAGCGTCTCATTGAGGCCGGCCATGGCGCTGTGAAACTGGCTGGCAAAGTCGTCGCCAAAGCCGCGATGCAGCCCGATAAACGCATACTCTCCGGCCACCACCGCCGAGGAGTAACTATAGGGTGTGGGCAGATACCTGATATTCGACATGGCTGGTCTCCAGCGGGGAAATAAGTTGATGCATCGGTTACGACATAATAGCCTTGCTACGGAATAGTCTTTTGCCGCAGGAGACGCAAAAATGTTTATAGCGTGGATCTTCGAGACAGGTTAAGGGTTGAAAAATCACCTTGTCGGAGCCACAGGAAAAACAACGTGCATTCTCGTTATCCTCGGTTTGGCATTCCGGGTGTTGCGACAAATATTCCGGCAAAGTCGGTAAGGTTTCCCAATCCTTTTGCTGCTGCGGTGAGTAAAATGCGAAGTAATAGATTAACCCATTGATCGCCAAAACGATGAAGCCGAGTAAATAATACATAATGCAATCTTCAGTCTCATGATTAAATGGGGTGGGGGAAGCGTTATAGGGTTAGCCGTTGTATTTATGGTGGTTTATTAATGCTGTGCTGCCAGCAAAATCATGGGTGCTTGTTATCATGACGAGCTGGTGTGTTATTTAAACATGGTTTGGCTGTTATGTAACCGGTAATGCAGCAGCGTTTTAATTCTGCGTCAGTCACATTGGTTAGGCTTCATAGCCTGACGCCTAACGTTTGCCGCGATTGGTTAATATCAACCCATGTTGCGCTGTTTATGCTTGATAAACGTTGGTCTTCGCCAGCTCAGCCCTGCCTAATCTAAGTGCTGGATATTCGAGGCGGCATTTGTAGAATTACATGTCTGAAACTTGAATGGCATAATGGCAGACAATGTTTCCACGTTATTGGTTGGCTTGCTTCTGCCATTGTTCCCGGATAAAAGCGATTAAGACTTCAGGCTCCTGGTACGCCCAGGGGGCAAGCACGATTTTTGTATTGGCAGCATAAATATGAATGCCATAACCAATGGTCGCAATCTGGGTGACGCTGTGCCATGGGATCTGTTTTCTGCCGGCGCTGATACCGCACCTCGTCACCCGAATCTGCGCTGCGGAATAAACGGAATAGATCGAACCCGCGATAGCGAGGATGGCAAAAGCCACTATCAGCAGCGCCGTCGGTGTATCGGTTGAGGGTTTTGCCGCAAAATAGAGAAATAAGCCACCCGCAGCAAACCCCGCCAGCAGGATAAAGCTGACGTAGATTTTATTGAGTGATGGGGTCTTGTCAGTAGTCACTTTTAAGTTTCTATCATTAATAGATGGTTGTTTTTGGATATCTGTGTTGGATAGTGAATGCGTTAGACGTTTTATGCATGATATAGCGCGACCCGGAGGCCTAATTCGGCGAAAATAGCAAACTCAGACCACAAATGAACAATAAGAACCATCTGCTCCAATTTTTAATGCTGCAAACGTAAAAGAGGACAGACACCCATTGAGCAAGCGCCAATGGCATAATCATTAAGAATAGCTGTCGATAATCTGCTGATGATGCTTGCGAGATAAACCCTACATACAGGCATAGTAATGTCGTGAGGGTAAGCCATGACACCCGGGTGACATGATTTATTCTGGTACGCAATGTATGTTGCATGGGGTTTAATTCACCATGATGGCCATTTTGTTCAATGACATTTCTCGTAGATTGGGCTGAATAACATGAAGCCCAACGTTTACCGCGGCTTTTAAATATTACACGCATATTGCGCCCTACGGGCTATTTGTTGGCAGATTTGGCACCTGAATGCTATTTCACATGATTAATGAAAAATTCGAGATATATCCTTAATAATTTCACTGCCTTTGATGTTAGGGTATCTACTGATTAGAAACGGTAGGTCTCTTTCTGATTTATCCGCTACTTCTAATTTATAGATAGAAGTCGACTCATCAATATTAACGAAGAGGTTGCCAATGTAAGTGGCTTTGCCACCAACAACGGTGAAAGGAATTGAAAATATTTTTGAGGTATATGTCACGTTTATACCTTCTGAGCGCCACTGATAAAGTTCATACTTCCCAGCTGGGAGTTCCGCTACAACCAGGCGTCCTTTTGGGTGGTCCCAATCCATTGGGTCTTGCATATTCCCGGTCATAAATGCTCCATCCCCTTGCTTCCCATTTTCCACCGGTCGGTAGTCAACAATCACGCTACTTAGGGAATGTGCTAAGGACATAACAATCAGCCCTTTGTCATTTTTGTGTGCCAGAGAGTAATCGCTTGGAACGTTAAAATTTGCGCAGCCTGCTAGAAATAGGGCGACGAGAAGAGTAAGGGTTCTTATCATTGCTGACACATATTTCTCCAATTTTTAACTAGGGTGCAATAGCGAAGCGTATTGCGTCAGATTTAATCATTATCGTGCCATGCTGAAATAATTGAATTTTTCAGTTTGTGAGAAACTATTATTTTTTCATCGAGATTTAACGCTAAAACAGGTGACGTTAACAGTGACACCGGTAGTCAATGGTCTTTTATTGTTGGTTATCGGTGTTGCCATTATGTGTTATTCGGCGCAATACGCTATGTTATTGCGCCCTACAGGCTTGGTGGTAGGCATACCACATTTTCCTTCACGATATACTTTGCGCCAACGAGACAACATGAAGGGGTGAATGTCCAGAGCTTGCGCGACTTCTTTCACGGAACGAGCTGGATCATGGCTACACCGCACGGCCTTAACCTTGAACTCGATAGTGTATTTGTGAGTCCGTTTCCCAGTGATGTAAGCAGGCATCATTGACCTCAATGTCGGTTAGTGATGCGTGTCCACTAAAGCGGGGCAAGACCAGAACAAGGTTGAATTATTTATTAGTTTCTTTTTGAAAATCTATTTTTTTGGTTTATTCACCAAATCTAGCATTTTGACCATATAAGATCGAACTTGTTCCGACGCACACAATTGAACAAGATCCTCCCAAAACAACACTCCGGCTTCATTTGAATGGTATTTTATATATTTTGAATAATTGCTGAATTTATGGTTCTTCATTTTTTCTGCTGAAGCCCATTTCGTTTTGCTTACTAATATGTAGAAATGAATTTCATAATTTAGTTTTTCCCTGATTGCATTTATTCTTTCTAAGTTTGATTCGATGTCTTTATTTACACTCCAATTGGTGAGATATTTTGCCTCAATCGCAACCATTGTGTTCGATTTTGGATCGTGTAGTAATATGTCAGCGAATTCACCTTTGTCACTACCAATCCCTAGTTGATAGCTATGATTATCAAAACTAACAGCAGGGTTAACAAGATGGATAGGATTATTAGATTTCATAGATAAATGTTCATTCATTAATGACACTCTATCTGAGTACCCATCTATCAATTCATTAAAAAAGTATCCGGCAAAAAACTTATAGTAAAGATTTCTTTCTTTTTCTGATTCAAAAGCATTAATGTTTACTGAAAAAATCATGGGAATTCAACTTTAGAAACTAACATTTTAGTTATGGGCGCGCGGCTTTATGCGCGTCCATGAACGCGGGGCAAATCCACTTCAGGTTTCGGCTCTTTCTTGGCGGTTGGCATACCAAATTTTCCTTCACGATATTTTTTGCGCCAACGAGACAACATGAAGGGGTGAATGTCCAGAGCTTGCGCGACTTCTTTCACGGAGCGAGCCGGATCATGGCTCCACCGCACGGCCTTAACCTTGAACTCGATAGTGTATTTGTGAGTCCGTTTCCCAGTGATGTAAGCAGGCATCATTGACCTCAATTTCGGTTAGTGATGCGTGTCCACTAAAGCGGGGCAAGTCCAGCGCGTAGTTGATAACCTGGTTATACATTTACGAGACTGCACCTTTGTCTATTGCGAACTTTTTACCTTTAGTCGTAAGAGTAGTGGAGATCCCACCTTTTGCACCAACATAGCCTCTAGTTACGTAACCTTTTGCCTCTAGGTCCTCTAGGTAATACTCGGTTTTCACTGTGTCAAATTTAGACTTTGATACAAACTGGTCATCAGTGACCCACCCTCCAGATTTTGCTATATCAGCGAGAATAGACTCTTGATCTTCATTGATTCTGTCGTCTACCTTTGGCTTAGTTTGCTGCTTTGGCGAGGGCGATTTCTCCGGGGCTGGTTCCGGCGAGGATGCTTGTGCCTGCTTCTCCAAGGTAGAAATAATGTCTTTTAGACGATCGATTTCATTATTCTTCTTCGTGATCTCATCGTCGTAATAACTTTCAAAACGAAGAAGCTCTCTACGTATCTGGCGTGACTCATCTAGAGTTAGAGGCGTATCGTCCTCAATCCTCTGCTTAATTTCTTTTAACTTCTTCTGCTGGTTATTCCAGTATTTGTAAATCCATTTGGCTGGGTGCGGATAAATAAGTATAAAGAACACCGCTGAAATTAGAGGATATATTGCCCCTCCCAGTAGCAAAGACCAATCTTCACTATATATTTCAGACTCAATATAAGAAATTTTGTCATTCACCTTCATGGATGAAAGAATGACAAGTATTGTTTTGTAATTCCATAAAGACCAAGATATTGCAAAAGCCCCAAACAATGGGCTTGTTGCTCTTTCATACATGCTTGCTTTTATAGACTTGTAAATATCGTCAATCATGGTGATATCTTCTTTTTATGTATAACGATCTGTTTAACCGGCTGTCCAGCAGCCGATGCTGAAAAAATGAATCGGCGGCTTACTGGCCAGTCCGGTGTTGAAACTTTTGTTGTATGACGCACAGAGCTGGATTGAAACGCCGCTTCTGTGGCAACTGAAATTTGGTTGTTGCTACAGGGCTGAGAGCTGAAAAAAGAAACACCCTTTGGCCCTGACGTGATTGCTGTGCTGATTGGGCACGAAGAAACAACCCCAGTTGTAGCCGTTCATCTCGAACTCAAAACACCAGGCAGGTTGGCCAGAGTGGGGAGTAGAGGGTATGGACCCGAAACCTGTTACAGCAGAGCTCTAATGCTCACCGTGCCAGATGACGCCAATTATTCCCGCCGCTGTTCACCGCTATAACTTTTGAACTTGGATTACATACAACTTCGACTTAATTGGCGGCACGTAGTGCCGTCCAAATTTAAGTTTTTGTTGGGTGTGATGCCTAAAATAATTTATTTATCTCTGTAAATATTTTCTCAAATCTATCAATGGTTTCATTAGAGAAATCAGAAAGACATGGGCTTGTTTGGTTCATTTTATTGGCAGGTCTATAGTGATTGAAACGGTCTCGTGAAATAAATTTATTTATTTGTTTTAAAACGGTTTCAATTTTGTCATCAAGCTCGGATGCTTTTATCTCTGGATAATCATTCACAAATGCTAAATTGAAGTATTTTAAGTATTCTTCTTTTGTGAAGAGATCTTCTATGTCAGCTGTTTTTTTGCCATTATTGGTAAATTCATCAAAAAATCTGATGTTTTTTTCTTTTATAATTTTTTGAGATATTAAGTCATCTACTTTCTGCTTGCCTTTTTGATCTGTAAACGTATCTAATAAACAAGCAACATTTAATTTTGAACCGCGTAAGAGAGAAATAAAAGTAGTTACTTTATCTAAACCACCTACAGGGACGATTGTAATGTCATCTCTCAGATGAGTTCTTTTTGCTTCCTCTAGGAGAGAAGAAAAAATAGTTAAATAAATTAAATCTGCTGGTCCTTCGACTAAAAGATTATTTTTGGATATAAATAGATTTTGAGCTATATCGTAACCTAAAGCAGCTTGTAATGGAAATAAAGTATTTGGGTCTTTTTCTTGAATTGAGTCAGAAATCATCGTTCCATCTGATGTCTCAAGGCAAGTTCTAACTCTGTCTAAATGTTGTGACTCAACCATAAATGGTGAGTGCGTTGTAAAAATAATTTGATATTTCTTTGATAAGTCACTTATGAATTTTAATAAATCAGCTTGCGCAGCTGCATGCAAACTTAAACCTGGTTCATCTAGGAGAAGAATGAAGCTTGTATTTTTATCGGATTGAATTTTTGAAAACCATATTATGAACGAGAAGAACCAATTAAAACCTTTACTTCTTCTATCTAAAGGAAGTGTTATTTTGTGACGTTGACTTTTTACTCGGATATCTAAGTGTTTTTCAGGGTGTCCCTGAGGATTGTTAATTGTTTGAATCTTAAACTCAATATCAAGGTTGGTATTTGTAGTCCAATATTTAAATATTTCATTTGTTATTTTGTTTGCTGATGCCTCAAGTAGTGCTATATATCTTTCATATTGACTATCTGAAGAGTTCAAGATGTCATTTGGTTTTATTCTGGCCAACTCAAATAAGGCTTTTGCTGTTTTTTCTGTTTCGGTTGTAATATTATTGGTATTAAGTTTGTTTATGTTTATCTTTCCTTGCAAGGGGTAATAGTCATCAAAATACCAAAATTTTGGTATTTTATTTTTAATGTGGTTGCTGTATATGTATCCCGCTAGAGGGTTTTGCCAATTTTTGTGATTTTTAATTATATTGTCTATTTCAGCTTTTATGTCAGGTAAATCAGTATCACCATCTAAAGCATCAATTTTTGAAATATCTGCAATGCATTGCAGAGCTATTAATTTCTCTTTAGTCTCTTGTGATAATTCACGTTTATCTGTCATTGACTTTAGATAATTATTTTCACTGCAAGTCATCCCACCAATAGTAGATATCGGATCTCTGAAATTTGAATTTTTTGTGAAATGTTTTGCACTAAACACACCATCACCAAGCTCGCTGTTTATCTCTTCTATTAGGTTGTCTGGAATGCTATACGTGCATGATAATATTTTTCCATCGTCATCACTATCTTCTTCAAAATCTATTAATTCATTCCTTGGGTAATCATGTGTTACATCAAAAACAAAGTCTTTATCTTCTTCAAAATAATTTGTTTTGGCTAATCCTGTTAGGAAAGATGTTTTTCCTGACTCATTCATACCTACAATAGTCGTAATGTCATTATTGATTTTGATGGATTGATGTTTTTGGAAGCTTTTATATTTAAAAATTTCAACATTAATTAACTTCATTAAGAAACTCCTTTTTGTATAAGCTAAAATATCTAATCCACCCAACATTTTAGTTATGGGGCGCGCGGCTTTATGCGCGTCCCAGTGAGCGAAGCGAACGACTTAAACTATTTGTTATGAATTAACGCCAGCTACAGAAAGTAACCTTCTCATTTCTTTTAGTGCTGATTCCTTTGTTGCGCGGAGATCTTGGGATAGATTTTTACAAAATGGATCACTAGTTGATTTCCCCATGATATCTATGCCGATTTTAATTATGTTTAAAATCAATTCATCCAGCTCATTTGGAATAAAAATTCTTGATTTGTGGTATTTTGATCGAAGAAGCTCTAATTGGCGTCTATAATCATTCCAATTTTCCAAATAGATCCCGCCGTTAACCATGCTTTCAAGCTCTAAGAACAAGTCATATAACTCAGAAACAGCTAAAGCTTGCTTCTCATAAACCCAACTAAAAGATGCTTGAAACCTGATTTTCTCGATCTCCAACTGATTTTCATGATTTTTTTTATCTTTATCTAGGAGATGCGTGACCAGATTGCGAGATAAAAAACCAATTATTCCTAAAACAAGTACATTGGATACTAAAGCTGTTGTTAAAACTTCAACCATAAATCCTCCATGACTCATAACATTTTAAATAACCTGCCCGCGTAGCGGGTCCGGCGGAAGCCCGAAGGGCTGTAGCAAAGTTGATTTATTTGTTAATATTTAAGGCTTGCCGTCTAATTCCACAGCTTTGTCTATTTTCCCACAGAGATAGAATAATGCCCAAAGCGACATGGATATAAAAACAAACACAACAATATATAAGAATATGGTGGCCATTGCGTTTTTTGTAAAAGCAATTGTTGTAAAAAGAAGCATGGACATTATCGTGATAGAACAGATTACGAAGGTAAATATCTTTGCGCGCTCTATTAATCGGTGAAACTTTGTGGATACGCGAGTTGTCAGCCTGAATTTTCTATCCTGAAGATCAATCCTAATGTATCTTGAACCAATGGAACCATATTGTTTTAGATTTAGGAATGCACCAGGCTCTTTTATGAACCATTGTATTTCGTCTGTGGTTAGTTTCTTTGTGGTCAATCTGCTCAATACGACTAATATTTCCGCATGGTTGTTTTCTATCGACTCGCTCGATAGTTTTTTAATGTTCTCATATATTTCATGTAAGCCTTTAGATTGCTCGGTCTTAAATTCTTGAATCTTATGCCAAATAGGTATTCCAGTTGCAATCGATAAAACAACTGCAATGATTTTTGCTAGTTCAGGTATGAAGTTATTTAATACGTAATCCATGATTCAATCCATGAAATATGTTGGCCTATCAGATGATTAACGTCTGTTTAACCGGCTGGCTGCAACCGGTGTTGAATAAGGAGCGGCTGCTTATAGCCAGTCCGGTGTTTAAACTTTTGTTGTGCCGTTGCGATGAAGCCGGCTATGCCAGCCGCTTGGGCAACAACGAAATATAGCCGTTGAAACGGACTGGCCTGAACAGCGTCACGAAGAATAGAACGCTGATTCATCGAAACCAACCCAACCTGATTGAGCAAAGAACCGCAGCCGATACGGGCATGGTTCTCGGATTTATTTGGAACAAAGAAGAGTAGGGCGCTGATGCCGATGTTTAACCTGGACCTGCTAACACCACAGAAGAAAACAGCGCAATTGCTGGTATTCAAACTGAACTTCAATCGGCCGCCAAGATGCTGCTGACAGCGCATTGGTTTGGATGATTCACCCAACCACAACGACCGAGCTCGAAGACCTGCAGGATTCAAAATTGCCAGCTATCTAAACCGCTCTTGCCACTACAACTCAGTTGCTTGGCAAACCGCACAACATTTTAAATAACCGGACCGCGAAGCGGGTCCGGCGGAAGCCCGAAGGGCTGAAGCGAAGTTGATTTATTTGTTATGTAAGAAAGAGGCTGATTCATAATGACGGACTATTTTAGTCACCTGCGTAAAACAGTAGCATTCGAACTTTGCGTTGAATGGCTATTGCCCCCTGGATGGAAAAACTAATCTTGTTGGGTATTCTGATTTGATTTTACTTGCACCATATAAAGCAGAACTATGGCCGTGACTACACCAATAAAGACTCCAAAAATTGGTGCGACAGGACAAAGGGTTTGCACCCCAACTCTCCACCATTCTGGTATGGCGATGCCAAATAAAGGGCCACAGTGAGGCTCCATGGTAATGTATATTGGCTCCTCACAAATACCACCAACATTCCACAGTGGGGCAATGAGTGCATATGACGCCATGGATAATATCGCAGCAGCAACAGCAATAAGACAGGCCATAGGGTTTGTAATGTATTTCATTTTTAACCTCTGGTTTGATCATAACATTTTAGTTATGGGGCGCGCGGCTTTATGCGCGTCCCAGTGAGCGAAGCGAACGACTTAAACTATTTGTTAGGAAACTGACTTCAATTTTAAGCTGCTAAAATGGTAGTTGTTATCGCAGTGACAACACCAACGATAATACCAGTAGCTAGTGCAAATAACCTATCATTTCTACGAGTTCGATAGTTTGATAAATAAAGACAACCTTTTGCTGATAACGAAAACTTCTGTTCACTTAACTTTTGTAAATTACCGATCGCTGTAAAGTCCCTATCTCCATCAGAAGCTTTCTTATCGGCGTTATGACAAGCATAAAATTCTCGGGCAAGCAATTGCTCTTTTAATTGTGTGTTATCTCTTTTATCAAAATAATCATCATCTAGTAAATCATTGGCAACCAGAAATGCGATAGGATAGAAGTCTCGATGATCATTATGTTTTTTTGTAATAAGTTTCGATAATTCATACAGTGACACTTCACCGTTTTTATCAATAGCTTTTAATAGCCTAATTACAATGTTACTCACGAGTTACCTCTGCAGTTCCCTAACAATCTTTTTTAAGTGGTGAAATGCCATATATCGTGAATATTCTTGCCATCTATCACGCAAGCGCTCTTCGAGATGGCACTCCTATCCTGTTATCCCTACACAGTTTTTTCCAGCGGAGCAAACTGGCGGCTGGATAGGCGGCATAATCGCCGCCTAGGGCACATATGGACTCACTAGGGCCATTACCGAGCGATGCTCGGCAAACATCATGGCTACCGCCCCTGACTTGCGGCTGTCACTGTGCCGATGGGCGGGATGGCGGCGCGGTCTGGCAGTGCCAACAGGCACCTTGCGCTTTTTGAGTCTCTAGGCTAGCGCAATCGTTTTGCTGATGGAATGGCCTCGTTTGGCCAAGATCATGTTTTATTAAGTTTTTATTCAATAGAGGATGTTTGTGCAGGTCACCGCCACCGGCCGCCAACAGCGATTGGACCGAGGCGCGCCTGGCACGCCTATCGCTAGCTGCGCTGGCTCCGACAAGTGTTTGTGGTTGCTCGGGACATCACGATTGCCCATCAGGGCGGCGGTTGTGTTGATGGGCGCGGGCTGTGGAGCAAGCGGCAGAGCATCGCGCGCTGCGCTGGCTCCTACAAGTGTTTGTGGTTGCTCGGGACATCACGCTTGCCCATCAGGGCGGCGGTTGTGTTGATGGGCGCGGGCTGTGGGGCAAGCGGCAGAGCTTCGCGCGCTGCGCTGGCTCCTTCAGTGGCCTGGCGGGTTCGCTGCCACCTGCCGCCATCGGCCAGGTCAGATTGGGGTCGACTGGCCCGGCCATAGGTCGGCATCGGCCCCGGCTGAGAGCTAGGGCGACAGCCGATGCCTCCTTGTCACGTTGGCGTCAATTGGGCGTCACATTCCCGCTTTAGAGTGAGCACTCCAAAACTCGGGATGGAGTGACAACATGCGTTCGGGATGGGTTTTATCTGCACTGGCAACGGCCCTGCTGCTGGCGGGGTGTGGCAATGATGACGCCGAGACAACGGCTCCGCCAAGCGTGGTCAAGATTGGCGTCATCAGCGACGTGCATGTGTTCGATGCGGTGAAGCTCGGTGGTGTGCCGGGCGAGCCGGCGTATGAAGAGGCCATCGGCAAGGATCGCAAGGCGTTCCTGCAGAGCGAGGCCTTGCTGCAGTCGGCGCTGGATCGGCTGGTGGCGGCGGGTAATCAGCTCATTCTCATCACCGGCGATCTGACCAAGGATGGCGAACAGTACTCCCACGAGGCGCTGCGCGCAGCGATTGCCAGGGTGCAGGCCAAGGGCGTCAAGGTGCTGCTGATCCCCGGCAACCACGATATGAACAACCCTTATGGCAGCAGTGGCGCCATCTTCCTGGAACAGAACAGTCAGGGCGCCGAGGTGGGATCCATCGCCCCCTATATGCAGCATACCGACGGCAGCCCGCTGTATGATGTGCCGCGTTTCGATAGCTTCTATGCCGACTTCGGTTTTAACGATGCGCTGGCGCGCGATAGCCACTCCTTCTCGTATGTCAGCGAGCCGGTGCCCGGTCTCTGGGTGCTGGCGCTGGATCTGGCCAACAGCTCGTTGCCGCAGGCGACCAGCAACTGGTCCACAGAGGCCGGACGGCAGGACTACCCGCCAACCGGCGGCTCGCTGCTGGCGCCGCAACGGGCGCAGACCTGGGCCTGGGTGAAAACCATGGCCGCGCGCGCCAAGGCCGAGGGCAAGGTGCTGCTGACCATGAGCCACTTTGGCGGCATCGAACACTTTACCGGCCAGAACCTGCTGATCCCCGACTATGTGCTGGATGGCGCCGGCAAGGCCTCCTACCTGCAGGGGTTGCAGTGGTCGCCCTATGTCGAGACCTTCACCGCGGCCGATGGCAGCAGCGGGCAGATCAGCTATCAGACCAGCAGCGAATACGTGTCGCGGGCGCTGGCCGAGGCCGGGGTCAACCTGCTGCTGAGCGGCCATTTCCACGCCAACGACATAGCGCGCCGCGATTATGGCAATGGCAACTTCCTGATCGACATCGAGACCGGGGCTACCGTCAGCTATCCCGCCTCGATGCGCCAGCTGGTGCTGGATTTGCCAAGCAAGAGCCTGAGCGTGACGACCGATATCGAAGCGGTGCAGGCCGATGTGCCGGCGGCGGATCTCGAGGAGCTGGTGGATGCCATGGCGGATAACCTGCTGGCGGCATTGGGGCTGGAGGTGCCGGATGCATTGGCCAATCTGCTGGATGCGCTGCTGCTCAAGCGGCCGCTGTGGAACTTGATGGTCGATCTCTACCTGGTTGGCCAGGGGCTGAGTCCGCAGACTGATCAGGCGCAAGGCGAGGCGGCCATGCTGGCGGCGCTGCCCAGCGGTGTGACGAAAGACGAGCTGCAGGCCACCACCCTGACCACGCTCATCTCGACGCTGCTCAAGGCGCACTACGCCGGCGACGAGGGCAGCAATCCGGATCTTGGTGCCAGCCAGCGCTTTGCCATCGGCTGGCTGACCCAGGTCAACGCCAGTCAGCTGCAGGCGTTGATGACGGCGCAGCTCACCGCGATGCAGTTGCAAGGCCAGGTGCCTGACAGCGTGCTGGCGCAATTTAGCCAGATGGTGCCGTTGATTGGCCTGGTCGGTTACGGTGTGGTCAACGATCCGACCCCGGATCGCAACGTGCACATCGACTTGACCAGCGGGCAGCTGGAGGCGCGCTGAGGCGCGGGCCGGTTGACCGTCTGCAGGACAAGGTTGCGGCACGCCGGTTTTCAGCCGGCGTGCCGCAACGGCTCAGGATTCGAAACCGAGCCCCAGCTTGTCCATGGTCTGCAAGAACCAGTCGCGCTGCCCCTGATTGTGGTCTGAACAATCCAGCCGCCACTGCATCAGGCGGATTGCCGGGTAGGCGATGGGCTCCGGCGGGAACGGCAGCGTCGGCTGGCGTACCATCTGCAGCCGGGTGCGCTCGGTATCCAGGCCATGCACCAGATCCAGCAGCACATTGCCGGCAAAGCGGCTGGCGCCGACGCCGAGGCCGGTAAAGCCGGCGGCGTGGGCCACCTTGCCGCGGTAGGCACTGCCGAAGAAGGCGCAGAAGCGGGTACAGATGTCGATCGCGCCGCCCCAGGCATGGCTGAATCGCAGCCCGGCCAGCTGCGGGAAGGTGGTGAAGAAGTGGCTGGCCAGCTTGTGGAACGAGGCGTGGCTGTGCTCGTACTCCTCACGCACCTGGCCGCCGAAGTGGTACAGGGCGTCGTAGCCGCCGAACAGGATGCGGTTGTCACGGGTGATGCGGTAGTAGTGGAACTGGTTGGCCATATCGGCCAGCCCCTGACGGTGCTGCCAGCCGATGGCCGCCAACTGCTCGGCGCTCAGCGGCTCGGTCATCAGCGCGAAGTCGTAGACCGGAATGGTGTGCAGCCGGTAACGCTTGAGCAGCGATGGAAAGACGTTGGTCGCCAGGATCACCCGCGCGGCATCGACGCTGCCGTGGGGGGTGACGACGTCAACGCGTCCACCCGCGAGGCGGCGCAGGCGCTCGACCGGGCTCGATTCATGGATGATGACACCGAGCCGGCTGGCCAGCTGGCCGAGACCGACCACCAGTTTCGCCGGGTTGAGCATGGCGGTGTCGGTACCGTCCCAGTGGCCGGCGAGGAAGGTCGGCGAGTTGACCTCGGCGCGCACTTGCGCCTGATCGAGGAAGCCGTCGCCACGCAGTTCGTCGACCTGATGGGGTTCGACCGCCACCACCAGTTCGCCGGTGCGCTCGAAATCGCAGTCGATCTGGTACTTTTCCAGCGTTGCCTGCATCTCGTCGAGGTTGTCGATGCCCATGCGATACAGGGTGTCGTACTCCTCCGGCCAGCGACGCTGGCCGTTCTTCTCGCCGTGGGTCAGGCTGGCCTCGCAGAAGCCGCCGTTGCGCCCGGAGGCGGCCCAGCCCAGCTGGCGTGCTTCCAGCAGCATCACCTGGCTGTCGGGGAAGCGCTCCTTGGCCAGCACGGCACTCCACAGGCCGACCAGGCCGCCGCCGACGATCACCAGATCGCTGCGGCCATCGCCCCCTAGGCGCGGGTAGCGTGGGCGCTCCGGCAGGGCATCCAGCCAGTAGGGGGCGTGGCGGGTGTCAGCGAGTGCCGCGCGGATGGTCTGTTCCGGGGGTAACTGACGTTCAAACACCGTCTGTAACATAACAACTCCTGTTATTTTCCTGTCATCACCTTGGTCCACTCGCGCGTGATCACCCGGGTGATCTTCTGCGGCAGCACCTGCTGGACAAACATCTTCGGCTTCATCGCGTCGCCATAGTAGATATTCGGATTGCTGCGGATGCTCTCGTCCACCATCGGGGTGGCGGCGGCATTGGCATTGGCGTAGGCGACATAGTTGGTGATCTCGGCGATCACCGCCGGCCGCAGCAGGTAATTGATAAAGGCGTGGGCATTGTCGGGGTGACGGGCATCGCTGGGGATCACCAGCATGTCGTAGAACACGTCGCTGCCTTCCTGCGGGATCACATAATTGATCTGCTGCTTGTTACCGGACTCTTCGGCCCGGCTGGCGGCTTGCATGACGTCACCGGACCAGCCGATGGCCACGCAGATATCGCCGTTGGCCAGATCGTTGATGTACTGGGACGAGTTGAAATAGGTGATGTAGGGCCGCAACTTGGCCAGCATGGCACTGGCATCCTTGTAGTCTTGGGGATCGTGGGAGTTGGGATTCCGGCCCATGTAGCGCAGGGCCACGGTAAACAGATCGGTCGGTGAGTTGAGGAAAGCGACACCGCACTGATGCAATTTGGCCAGGTTTTCCGGCTTGAACACTGCATCCCAGGTGTTCATCTGGAAATCCTTGCCCATCACGGCGGCGACCTTGTCGACGTTGTAGCCGATGCCGGTGGTGCCGCCCAGATAGGGCACGGCATGGGCATTGTCCGGATCCTTCTCCTGCAGCAGCGTGAGCACCGCCGGGTCGAGGTTGCCAAGGTTGGTCAGCTTGCTCTTGTCCAGCGGTTTGAAGATGCCGGCCTGCAACTGGCGCCCCAGATAGTCGGAGCTGGGCACCACCAGATCGAAACCGGTGTTGCCGGAGAACAGCTTGGCCTCCAGCACTTCGTTGCTGTCGAACACGTCATACACCACCTTGATGCCGGTCTCTTTCTCGAAGTTGGCGATGGTGTCCTTGGCGATGTAGTCATTCCAGTTGTAGACGTGCAGTATCTTCTCCTCGCTGGCTACCGCGGGCTGGGCACACAGCACCAGCAGGCCAGCGACACGCATCCACGCTTGTCTCTTGTCCATAACCTTGATCTCCTTGGTATTGCACTGGGTTGATCCGCACCTGGGGTGTGGCATCGACATAGGCGTACCGGATCCGGGCGGCAGCACGGGTCGCGGTCAGGCATAAGCCCGGCCGATGACGCGTGATAACGTCCGCATACGATGCGCAAAACTCAGGACTGGCGGCGCGGCTTACACGGGTGTAACGCCGCACCGCTGCGGGGTGATCATGACGTGTAACGGGTTGGCAACGACGGTACGGTGCCGTGTCTGCGCCGCTCAGGGCGCAGATTGCGGCAGGCCATGGGCGATGGGCGCCGGCAGGGCGCTGGCGCAGGCCGCGGCAGCATCCGTGCTGCCAGGTCCGGCTGGAGAGGGGGCGGCCGCAAGCCGCCTGCATCATGGGACACATAGGCACGCGCTCCTGCGTAGGCTCAGCGCCGGGCTGGAGCAACGGCTTTGATTCCTCTGTCGTCTGTTATCCAACATCGAATATCCGTAGCGATTAACCAAAGATGGCACGGCCATCGTGGCACAGGTTTGCGTCTGGCTGGACGCCGGGTGTCGCCTCGGTAGTGAGTGACGCCTCACCTGCTGTGTATCAGCTGCAAAGCAACCCCTGTGCCAGCAGTGCAATACCGTCGCCAGGAGCTGGCTCCGCCAATGCGGCACACCACCGACAAATCGCGAGCTACAACGGCGTGCCGGCGGTGTTTTACACCATCACGGACGCTGTCGGGCAGGGGGGAGCCAACCGCGCCATGGCGGGGAAAAGGGCACCGAAACAAGCCGTGGGGTTGCACCACAATAATGCAGGCTGGGTCAGTGAGTCCTCACCGGGTGAGGGCGAGCACCGCGAATGATAAACCCGTTGTCATCGCTCGGTTGCCCTGCAGCTGCCTGGTCACGCGCATTGACAGCCACAGCGCCAGCTAAAGAGCGGTTCCGAATAGTCGCTCACTCCCGACATTGATTTAGCTAGCGCTAAGCGGACCCTCTGCGCCAGGGATGGCGCTGTGCCGCCCCCGGGATGGGGTTACGGCGTGTCAGCGTGTGCTTCCTGGTCGATGGCGCGCTACCAGGAGCGGCTATCTAGCCAAAACAGACCCGCAGCCGCCCGGCATCGGCGTCAGCGCCACTATTCCCGGCGCATCCGCGTAGACATCATCAACGAAGACGGCTGGGCTGTTTGCCATTGTGCTTCAGCCCTTATCGCGCAGAGTGAATTCACTGTTGGCACTGCAATTTCGTCATCGTAACGATTGATTTACGCCTTGCGCTGGTAATGACAATCTAATTAATTAGAAAGAAGCTGGTTATTAATTTCACTGAAGACGGTGCTGAATCGAACGCTATACTCCCTCTAATTGTAATGCATTGATATTTATTGTTTTTTTGTTCTTTACGGCTTGAGGTTTGCTGGCTGGATATGTATGAAAGTGTGAACGGGATCGGCGCTTTTTAACCATGCAAATATATCCTGAAGATGTCACTTTTACAGAGGAGAATTAACAATAATTTAACGAATGACAGTGGTAAATAAATAGATGTGCACACAGCACACGGGACATGATTATGAATAAAAGAATATTGGCTCCACACTCAGCATTGCAGGTTTTTTATTGGGATAGCCGATATGCAACTGGCAATGAACAGGTAGATTCCCAGCATAAAAAATTGATGTCATTGGTTAACCAGTTGGCAAATGGCGTCGTCAATTCGTCAGTGCATACCAAGCTGGATAGCTTGTTCCTGGAATTGATTGATTATACCGGCTACCACTTTACACATGAGGAAATGCTCTTTTCCCATTCGTCACTCCCAGACGAGGCATTACGCCGGCACAAGGCGTCGCATTCTGACTTTGTTGCACGCGTGCTCAGCTTCAAGCAGGCCCTGGCGCAGGCCGACACGGCCAGCGTTTACCACGCGCTGACACTGGAGTTGCTGGGTTATCTGGTTAAATGGCTGGCTGTGCATATTTTGCTCGATGATAAGAGCTTAATTCAGTCGCTAGATCAGCCGGCGAATCACATGGCGGTAAATAGGGCTGGAAATACCGCTGAGGGCGCTCCATTTTTTGATTCGATAGATGTTCTGGTGGATACCCTGGTCAAAACCCAAGTATCGATTCTGGATATATATCGAGATAGTTCACCTAAATCGAAATTCAGGCTGCTGGTTGAAAATTCACAGGATGCTTATTTATGGTTCGATCTGCAGGCGGAATTAATCTGGTTTAACCAGGCGTTTTCGACGCTGTGTCTTGCGACCGGGGCAATGCAACCGCTGATACCCAGCGACCTGGTGGCGCGTTTGCGACAAAGCAATGGCCAGTCGGTGCGCAGCCTGATCGCCGAGGTGATACGCCAGCCAGACATCCGTCGCCAGTCCACGCTGTTCTTGCCGGCAGGCTCGGCAGAGCAGGGAGATGGGCTCGAGCTGCACAGTAAATGGCAACCGGTTTTCGACTGCGACCGCGCCGTGGTCGGAGTCTTTGTCGCCATCGAGGATGTAACCGAGAAGAATCGCCACCACCGGCGGCTGAAACTGTTTCGTGCCGTCATGGATCAGGCCAGCGATGCCATGTTTATCGTCGATCCGCTCAGTTCGCAGATCCTCGATGTTAACCAGCCGACCGCCCGCATGTTGGGTTATACCAGCGCAGAGCTCAAGGCCATGACCCTCTGTCAGCTGACGCTTGGGCTGGGTGATGCCAGCCGCTGGCGGCGCCACGTGCAGCAGGTGCAGCGTCAGGGCGCCTTGATGTTTCGCGATCGGCAGCGCTGCAAGGATGGCGCCGTGTTGCATGTTGAGGTATCGACACGTCCTGTGGTGTTCGAAGGGGTGGAGTACCTGATCGGCATTGCGCGCGATATCAGCCGTCGGGTTCAGAATGAGCGCAAGGAGCGGCTGCGCAACCGGACCTTGTCCCGCTTCTTGTCGCGCAATACCTCACCGGAGCTGGTGCTGAAGACGCTGGCCGGCGAGCTGGCCGACTGGTTGCTGGAAATGGAGATGCCGCTGACCAAGGTGATACTGCATGACCACATTCATCGCCGGCAGCATGTGCTTACGCGGCGCGGTCAGCATGCGGTGAATCCTGGTGCCTGGCCGCCGGCCGCGACGGCGCCTGTGGCGCTGCCGTCGGAGACCTATGTGCGGCAATCTGAGAATGGGATGGCCCGCTATTGCTTTGTCTGCCGCTCATCTGGCCATCATCATGCCGATCTGCAACTGGAGCTGGATGTGCAAACTCACCAGTTGAGTCAGAACGAGATCCGCGCCATCAATACTGCGCTGCAACTGGCGCGGGTGATTTTCGACAAATACCAGGCCGAGCAAGCGTTGCGGCAACGCGAGGCACAGGCGGCATTCGAGGCGCGCCACGACAGCCTGACCGGGCTGGCCAATCGGTTGCAACTGTTCGAGTTTGTCCCCTTGGCGCTGGAGCGCGCCCGGCGTCGGGGCCAGAAAGCGGCGTTCGTCTATGTGGACATCGACCACTTCAAGGCGATCAACGATCGTTACGGACACGCCGTCGGTGACACTGTGCTGCTGGCGTTCTCCCGGCTCTTGCAGCAAGGCGTGCGCCGCAGTGACCTGGTCTGTCGTCTGTCCGGCGATGAGTTTCTGATCGTGCTGGAGGAGTTTGCCGAGGCCGGACAGATTGAACCGCTGATGACAAAGCTGCAGCGGCTGCTGGCGGTGGATATCCCGGTGCATGATGACGAGACGATCCGCATCGCCGCCAGCATGGGGGTCGCCATCTACCCGGACGATCACGACACGCTGGACGGCCTCATCCACTGCGCCGATGAGGCCATGTATCAGGTCAAACAGCGTGGCCGCGGTGATTGGGGCCGTTTTTCCGGCGCGGGACTGTGACGCCTCTTGGCGGTCGAACGAGGAGGCATGTGATGAAAAAGTACTATACGACCCTGTCGGCACTCGGTGGATTGGATAATGATCGCCGCCACCTGGTGGCGCTCAAGGAGGTCGGGGATCTGGTCTACCGCGAGCAGTATCCCCATGCCAGAAAGCTGCTGCACTCTGTCTGTCAGGAGCTGATCCGCTTGGGTCATGCCCGCGAGGCGTTGCATCGGGCGGCGCTGATCAATGGCATCACCGATTATCAAAAGCACAACCTGCTATCCGAGCTGGAGGTGCAGGCATCGCAAATCGAGACCCTGAGCTGGCTGCTCTCGATTGAAGCCGAGGCGGTGATAACCATGTATGCGGCGCGGCTGATCAACGAGAAAAATCCGCTCTCGGTGATTCTTCAACAGATAAGCGATGTGATCGCAACGCGGGAGAAAACGTTGCGCAGCGGTAAAGAGACGGAGCGCTGGGAGTACTACTGCAATCTGGCCTATGGCTGTCGCTGAAGAGGGAAAACAGCCCAGGTGCCGTTGGCGCCTGGGCTGGGTAATAACAGGCCGCTGGGTAGCGGCGGCGCGGGGGCTTTGGCCATGCCGCCCACCAGAGATGGCCGGCGTGGCTGTAGCGCCCCGGCTTGCCTGCGCTTACCAGCTGTAGCCGATCTTGGCCATGGCGCTGCGGCCTTCGCCGTAGAAGCAGGCCCAGGTGGCGGAGCAGCTGGACACATACTCATGGTCAAACAGGTTGTTGACTGTCAGCTGTGCCTTGGCCCCCTTGAGGCTGGAGCTGGCCTTGCCGAGATCGTAACCCAAGGCCAGATCGGCGAGGGTGTAATCCGGCACCGTGATCCGGTTGTTACGGCTATAGGTTTCCCCGACATAACGCACGCCAGCGCCGGTGGTCAGGCCCATATCAAACTGGTAATTGAGCCAGGTGGAGGCGGCATGGCGCGGGATATACTGCGTCTTGAGCCCGACTTCGGCCGGATTTTCCGACTTGAGGGTCTTGGAATCGGTATAGGCGTAGGCGGCGGTCCAGGTCAGGGCCTCGGTCAGGCCAAGGCGGGACTCCACTTCGACCCCTTTGGACCCGACTTCACCGGTCTGTTCGCTGAGGCGAGTCTGTGAGTTGGTGGTGACCACATTCTCCTGATGCAGATCAAACACGGCCACGGTGGCCTGCAAGTCCCGTTCTTTGGGCGCGTACTTGATGCCCACTTCGCTTTGGCGAGCCGTGGTCGGTTCAAACAGCTCACCGTTGGCATCCGTGGTGGTGATGGGTTCGAACGAGGTGCCGTAACTGACGTAGGGTGCCAGACCGTTGTCAAAGGTGTACAACAGGCCGGCACGTCCGGTGCTCTTGCTGGCCGTGGTGTCGATGCGGGTGCCATCGAGGCGATCTTCGACGCTGATGTCAGCGTGGTCATGTCGACCGGATAACACCAGATCCCAGCGCCCCACACTCATCTGATCCTGCAGATAAACCCCGAGCTGCTTGCGTTTTTGCAACTCGTCGGTGACCGCCGACAGGCTGATCTTGCTGGTATCGAGGCCGTACTGCGGGTGGGTCCAGTCCAGATCCAGATCGCTGTCGGCATCCCGATCGGACCAGCTCTTGTTGTCGTACTGATAACGCTTGTAGTCGACACCGGCCAGCAGCGTGTGCGCCACCGCGCCGGTTTGCAGCTGGTATTGGGCCTGGTTGTCGAGTCCGGCGCTGATCACCTTGTCATCAAATTTCTGTGCCCAGCGGTTCATCACCGTCTGGCTGCTGTCGGCCCAGCTGTCATAGATCACGGTCTTGGTCTGTTGCGTCAGGTGGGTGTAACGGGCCGTCTGGCGCAAGGTCAGCTGGTTATTGACCAGGTATTCCATCAGGTAGCCGATCGAGTTTTGCTTGCGGCTGGCATGTTCCCAGTTGGGATCGCTGGCGAAGAAGTCGCTCGGGATCGACCCGTTGGCGTTCGGCAACACGGTCCCTTCTGCCGGCAGGAAGTTACGGTAGCCGGCATCCGGATCCTTTTGCAGGCTGGCCAGCAGCGTAAAGCTGAACTGGTCGTTGGGCAGGAAGGTGACCGCCGGTGCGATGGCGTAACGCTCCTCTTCGACAAACTGCTCCTGACCATCGCGGGCGCGGGTCAGACCGGTCAGGCGGTACAGCACGGTTGCGCTGTCAGTGGCCGGACCGGCCAGATCGAATGCCGCCAGACGCTGGTTATCGCTGCCGTAACCGATCTCCAGCTTGTGCAGCGGGGTGGCGGTCGGGCGTTTGCTGGTCAGGCTCAATAAGCCACCCGGCGCCGATTGGCCGTACAGCACCGAGGCCGGGCCGTGAATCAGTTCGATTTTTTCCAGCAGCCAGGGATCGACCTGGGGCGACAGGCTGGCGCCACTGGAGCCGGAAGCAAAGCTGATGCCATCCAGATACTGCGGCAAATAGCCACCCATACCGCGGGCCATGACTTCGTCATTACGGTTTGAGGTGCCCCGATAATTGGTGACCAGGCCACTGGAGTAGTTCAGCGCCTCGGCAACCGAGTCGGCGCCTTTTTCTTCGATGTCGGCTGCGGTGACCACGGACACGCTTTGCGGCGTCTTGCTCAAGGGGGTAGCGGTCTTGGTTGAACCTGTGCTGACCTTGCGGCTGGTGGCGGCTTCGTCGCTGACGGCGCTGGCCTCGACGTTGACGGTGTCGAGGGTGACCGTCTGCTCGGCGGCAAACACCGGGGTGAGCAGTGCCGGGATCAAGCAACCGAGGGTGGTGAGTCGCAGTGGGTTACGAGATGAGGGGAGTTGGCTACGCGTGGCCAAGACAATCTGTTCAGGCATGGATGGTATTCCTTGTTGTGTAGTGTGAGGGCAAGACCCTTCATCCGAAAGGGGTGACAAACATCATATTATTAATGATAATTATTATCAATTGATCGTATGGGAGAGTCGGATGGACGTTTCCGAGCACGGGCTATTTGCCCAATGGCTGGATAGAAGTGCCGTGGCCGTAGGCAGTGAGGCCTGGTGGCAACAGGTCAAAAGCAGCGAGGTGCCGCTGATTCGCGCCATGGCCGCAGATCGGTATGAGGTGTTGTTCCTGTGGCAGGATCCGCAGGGGACGGCTGAGCGCTCATCGATCGCAGCCGTGTACATGGACGTTAATTCGGTGACCGACCACCACAGTCCGACACCGGCGAGGATGCAGCGCTGGCCGGGGACGGATGTCTGGTTCTGGATGATGCAGGTGCCGGCTAACTGGCGCGGTGCGTACCAATTCATACCTTGTCAGGCCCGGCAGTTGCCGGACTGGGATCTGGCTCAGCGCGACGCAGATCGCCAACGGCAGTGGTGGATAAGCCTGCAGCCGCTGGCGGTGCGCGATCCACTCAACCCGGTTCGTGCCCAGATGAGCCAATGGGGGATCCGCCAATCGGCATTGCAGATGCCGCAGGCGCCGGCACAACCGGCCTGGGTCGCGTTTGATCTCGGCGCCGATACCCTGCCGCCCGAGGTGGTCGAGATGTCGTGGCACAGCGAGCTGTTGGGAAACCGGCGCAGTGTCTGGCGCTACCAGACGGGCTCGACCTGCGAGCGCCGTGAGCCGCTGCCGCTGGTGTTGCTGCTGGATGGCCGCTTCTGGGCGCAGAATATGCCTGTCTTTGATGCCTTGGACTATGAAACCCGGCGCGGCCGCTTGCCGCCGGCGTTGTATCTGTTGATCGACGAGATCGACAACGTCACGCGCGCCAGCGAGCTCCCCTGTAATCCGCTGTTCTGGCAGGCGGTGCAGCAGGAGCTGTTACCCGAGGTTGCCCGTGCCGTGCCCTTCACCGACGAGCCGGCGCACACCGTGGTGGCCGGGCAAAGTTATGGCGGTCTGGCCGCGCTGTACGCGGGACTGCATTGGCCTGAGCGTTTCGGTGCCGTGCTCAGCCAGTCGGGATCGTTTTGGTGGCCGGATCGTTCGCTGGTACACCAGGTCAGTGACCCGATCCAGGGCCGGCTGCCGGGAGCTGGTGGCTGGTTGACTGAACAGGCCCGTCTGCACCCGTTATCCTTGCCGTTGAAGATTTGGCTGGAAGCGGGCACCCGTGAGGGTGAGATGATCAGCCTGTCGGAGACGATGTGCGAAGTGTTGCAGCGCGGCGTGCATGACATCAGCTTCCGCGCCTTTGAAGGGGGCCATGATCGACTGTGCTGGCGCGGTGGGCTGCTGGATGGATTGAGTTGGTTACTGGCGCCTTGAGGGCGCCGTTTTACAACTGCAGCGGCGCGCGATGAGGCAGAATCAGCGGGGTTCCGGTGACCGGATCGGCGATCACGCTACAGCGCAGACCAAATACCTCAAGCAGTAGATCGGCGTTGACAATCCGCCCCGGCTCGCCTTCGGCGATGATGCGGCCATCGCGCATGGCAATCAGGTGTCCGGCATAGCGGCAGGCCTGATTGATGTCGTGCAGCACCGCCACCAGGGTACGCCCTGTCTGCTGGTTCAGCGCATGGAACAGCTCCAGCAGTTCGATTTGATGGCTGATATCCAGATAGGTTGTCGGCTCATCCAGCAAAATCAGCGGGGTCTGCTGGGCCAGCACCATGGCCACCCAGACCCGCTGGCGTTGCCCACCGGAGAGGGCATCGACCTTGTGGTTGGCCAGACTCTGCAGACCGGTCATCTGCAATGCACTATGGACGGCAGCCTCATCGTCGTCGCCCCAGCCACGTAGCCAGGATTGGTGCGGATAACGTCCGCGAGCGACCAGCTCCTGCACACTGATCCCCTCCGGCGCGACGGCGCTTTGCGCCAACAGCCCCATCTTGCGGGCCAGTTCGCGCCCGGAGTAGTGATGCAGGGCCTTGCCATCGAACACTATCTCCCCCTGCTGTGGTGTCAGCAAACGACACAGGGTGCGCAACAGGGTCGATTTCCCACAGCCGTTGGGACCTATGATGGCCGTGAAGACGCCCTGGGGGATCTGGACATTCAAATCCTCGGCGACCGGATGATCCCGATAGCCGAAACTGAGGTGTGTGCCGCTCAAAAGCGGTTGGACGTGGTGGTGCGAGGTCTGGGTCATGGCATGCTCGTGCGGGTTTGGCGCAGCAATAACAGCAGCAGGTAACCGCCACCGAGGCTGACGGACAGGATGCCAACAGGTAACTGGGTACCTGGCAGCGCGTGTTGTGCCAGCAGATCGGCGGCAAGTAACAAGACAGCCCCGGTCAGGCCGATGAGCCATAGCGCCGGAGAGGGCTGGCCGGTCAGGCGTGCCGTGATCGCAGGGGCGGCCAACGCAATAAACGGAATGGGCCCGGTCATTGTGGTGGCGATAGCGGTCAGTGCCGTCGCCGCGAGCATCAATAGTACCCGCACCGGCTGAACCCGGACGCCAGTGGCTGCGGCGGTATCATCTCCGAGTTCGAGCTGGCGCAACGGCGGTTGGCCGGCCAGGCACAATAACAGGCAAGGCAGAACCCCGGCCATGACCGGCAGGCATTTCTGCCAGGTCATGCCATTGAGGGAACCCAGACTCCACAATACGGCGGTCATGGCCGAGTCCAGTGTCGCACTCATCATCAACCAGACATTCAGGGCGCTGAGTATGGCACTGACGGCAATACCGATCAGTATCAGCCGCAGGCGTGACAAACCGTTCTGCCAGGACAGCGCGAAAATCAGTGCGGCGGTGAGTGTGCCACCGAGCAGCGATCCGAAGGCCATGGCCATCTCACCACCGTGCAGTACGACCACGGTCACCAGGACGCCGCTCCAGGCGCCGGTATTGAAACCGATCACGTCCGGACTGCCCATCGGATTGCGTAACAGGGATTGAAAAATGCCGCCGGCAACGGCCAGTGCCATGCCGACCAGAATGGCCATCAGCAGCCGTGGCAGCCGCCATTGCAGAATCACGGTCTGGTGCATCGGCACGCCTTGCAGCCACAAGGCGTCCCAGATTTGCTGCGCAGAAAGTCGCAATGTCCCTAGCCACAAGCCGGCGGCTATCAACAGCAGACCGAGCGCCAGCAATGAGCAGGCGGCCAGATGGGGGAGGCGGCGTGCGCTCATCTCAGCGAGCCGCCATGGCGGCGGACCAGCCAGATCATGATCGGTGCTCCGAGCAGGGCGGTCACCACGGCGACGCGGATGCCGTTGGTCAGCATGAAGCGACCGAGAATGTCGGCCGCCAGCAACAAGCTCGGCGCCAGAAAACAGGCCAGCAGCATCATGCGCCTATGGTCTTGACCTGCCAGCCAACGTACGAGCGGGGGGATCATCAGGCCGATAAAGCCGATGGGGCCGGTCAGTGCGGTGCTGGTGCCGACCAGCAAGGTGAGGCTCAGCAGTGAATACAGCAAGATGAGGCCATGCCGGAGGCCTAGTGACGTGGCAGTCTGCTGCCCCAACACCATGGCATTGAGCGGGGTGGCCAGCCATAGTGCCAGGCCCAGTCCAAGCAACCACAAGGGGCATGCCCAGAGCACCGGGGTGAGATCCAGGATGTCGACTGAGCCGGCATTCCAGAATCTAAAGCGTTCGAAAGCGGCGGGGTTGAGGAGCGTGATCGCCGACGATAAGCCGCTCAAGATGGCGTTGATGGCAATCCCGGCCAGAACAAAGTGTGCCGAGTGCACACTCAGGCCTCGTAGATTGCCGAGAAAGAAGACCAGCAGTGCGGCGCTCGATGTGCCGAGCAGGGCACTGAAGATCACCGCCTGTTGACTGGACAGCCCGAGCAGGCCGACGCAGAACACGACCGCAAAGCTGGCGCCGGCGTTGATCCCCAAAATACCGGGATCCGCCAGCGGATTGCGGGTCAGAGACTGCATCATGATACCACTGAGTCCGAGCGCGACGCCGGCCAGCAGTGCCAGCAAGGTTCTTGGCAGGCGACCATGCAGAATCAGCGGTGAGAAGTCGTTGACGCCACCGCCGAGCGTATCCCAGATGGCGCCGACAGGGATGGGCCGTGCGCCGAGCAGCAGGCTCAATGCCAACATCAGTGACAGCGTCAGTGCGGCGGTCAACCAGAGTAGCGTCTCGGATCTTGCCGGGCTCATGGTGTCGACTGCGTCGCAAACTGCGCGCCCAGGCGAGCCAACAGATGCCGTGCGCTGTAGTAATCGAGGCGGAAGGTATCGGCACCAAGCGCATAGATGCGCTGTGCTTGTACCGCACTCAGGTTTTTGAGCAGGGGGTTGCGCAGAACCTCCGTTACCGTGCTCGCTTCGGTAGCAAACAGCAGCACACTCTGGCCGGTCAGCGCCTCGGCAAAGCGTTCGCCGGAAACCGGCACTATGTCGCGGCGCCCCAGTGCGACGCTCTGTGCACTCAGGCTGGCCGGCAAGGGGGCCAGACGCAGGCCGATCTGTTGCAGCAGCCGCCCTTGTGCGGACTCTTTCGTCCAGATATTGGCGCCGGAGCCATCCTCGTAATAGACCATGGCGGTCACGGCGTCTTGTGGCAACCTGGCTTGCTGATGCAAGGCGCGAATATCGGCCTCAAACTGTTGGCTGATGGCCGCGGCCTGTGCTTCATGGCCAGTGGCCTCGCCAAGCAGGGCGGCGACATCCTGCCAGCGGCGGTCGTCGTAATTGACGACCAGCACCGGAGCGATCGTGGCAAGCAGATCCCGCGATTTCAAGGCCGAATCTCCGCCTGTCGCCGAGATGACAATCAGGTCTGGCTGCATCTCGAGGACGGCGTCCGCATTCACTTCGCCTTGATACAAGGGGACCACGCCGCGGGCCAATGCCACGTCGGCCCATTGACTAAAAAAACCGGTCTTGTCGGTAACACCACCGCTGTGGCGCACCGTCGCCGAGGCCACGACTGGCGCATCAATGGAGAGTAGGGCGCCGGTCAGGGTCACGCTGGTTGACACGATACGTTGTGGTGGCGCATGCAGCGTCAGTGGTCCGGCGGCGGTGTGCAGGGTTCTTGGCCAACCCGATGCTGCGGCGGCATTGTCCGGCTGTGACGTCGCAGCAGCGGGCGGTAATGACACGGCCTGATCACAAGCGGTTAACAGCGGCAGCCATAGTGAGAACAGGATGAGTAGAGATGGACGCAGCATGAGGGCACCAAATAGGAATAATTATCATATGATAACTATTATCATCTTATCAGGCTAGTCTGCAACCATGCCGATGGTAACGGCTCATCCGCGGCGGGCCAGCAATCAGGATGCCTGTGGCAAATCAGACACAGATGCTGTCCTGGATCCGACAGTCGGTCGGACGAAAGTGACATGTTGGCGCCAAATACGCAGTGCTGGCAGTTGGCATAGATATTGATGCAAGCCTGGCTAATGCGTGCATTGTCCATACCCAGGCGGTTGCAGGAGAGAACATGATCAGCGAACAGACACTCGAACAATTAACGACGGCGATTGCAAACCATGGGCTGGGAGACAACGCGATCAGCCAGCTGCGACAGGCGTTCGCCGGGGTGCGGTTGACGTTCTGCCTGCTGGACGAGATGGAGGCCAGTCTGCCGTTTCGGGAGTATGAGGGGTTCAGCCTGTTTTTGGTCGGCGCCAGTGACCACTGCCTCGGCCTGACGCGTCATCTGGAAAAAGCCGTCGGTGTGGTGATTGCCGCAGCGTGAGTCTCATCGCATGCTGCGGTAATTTGAGTCTGCAGCTGTGGTTTACGGGACTTGAACGCTTGTAACCGACCTTGACTGCGCAGCGAGTCTCGATACGCCGTATCGGGGCCGATGGCGTATTCATCTTGCAGGCTCATGCTCTGGATCGACATATCACTATGGATCTGAATGCCGCTCGCTGCAGACGTGCTGCGTGCCGAGGCGGCGCGCGAGGCCCCAAGAGGGCATCGACGAGGCGCAGGCCAAAGTGCGAATCGTGCCGCTGATGGTGTTGCGTGTGCACATCACTCGTTCATCCTGGCATGCTACAGTGGCGAAGAGATCAACGCGACAGGGCACAGCGAATGAGTAGATACAATGAGTACGGACAGCCGGTCGGAGAGGCCGTGAGCGGTTGGTCGCGACGTGCGTTGCCGGAGAGACGAACGTTCCTGGGTGCCTATTGCATGCTGGAGCCCCTGGATGCGTCACAACATGCCGCAAGCTTGTTTTCGGCTTTCTCCCAGGCTGCCGATGGCCGCGACTGGACCTATCTGCCGGTTGGTCCTTTTCCCGACCTGGCAGCCTACCGGGACTATCTGGCCGCCGCGGCCAGCAGCCAGGATCCCGGGCACTATGCGGTTATCGACCTGGCGTCCGGTGATGCGATAGGAACGCTGGCGTTGATGCGAATGGATCCTGGTTCCGGGGTGATTGAGGTCGGACATGTCACCTTTTCGCCCCGTTTGCAGCAGACCCGGCTTGCCACGGAGGCGCATTTTTTATTGATGCGCTACGTGTTTGATGAATTGCGTTATCGTCGTTACGAGTGGAAGTGTGACGCCCTCAATGCACCGTCCCGGCAAGCTGCCTTGCGCCTTGGCTTTCAATTTGAAGGGATATTCAGGCAAGCGCTGGTATACAAACAGCGGACCCGGGATACCGCCTGGTTTTCGGTGATCGATAGCGATTGGCCACTGTTGCGGGCGGGTTTTGCGCGTTGGTTATGCCAAGATAATTTCACGGCGCAGGGCCAGCAGCGCTGTACGTTGGCCGCCTGTCGCGCACCGTCTGCAGGCTAGCCTCTGGTTATGTTGTCCAGGGTCCAAGGGGTTCTAAGGGACTGGTCAGGCGGGTAGGTCCGTTTGCCCGAGACGGCATGCTGATAAACGCGCCCAGGCTGCGAGCGCTAACACGTCGCGACCTCGGCGATTTCACGCCTGACCTGGCGATAAAGAGCACAACCGGCCACCAGACCACACGTCGCCAGCAGATACCAAATCCACTGGGGCGGCGTGGTACCCGAAGCGCCGAGACAAAGACCGAGCAGCACATTACTCAGCAAGGCGACCACGCCCCCCACACTGGCATAAAACCCGTAGTGGCTGGCCAACAAGCCGGGAGCTGCATAGTGCGGCAGGCGTGCTGAGAACAGCGGATAGCACAGAATAGAGCCCAGAGAAAAGAGCACCGCCTGGCTCAGGACGGCCAGGACGGGCCACGCAGCCAACCAACTGAGCAGCAGATAACTGCAACCCATACAGGCCAGCCCCAATCCCATGCCTCGGGCTACTCCTAAACTCCGTTGTACCCAGAGGCTGGCGGGTAGCTGCAGCAGGACACCGATCAGGGCGGTGACGGTAAAGACGCTGCCTAACAGGGTGGCAGTTTGCTGCTGGCTGTGAATATATGCCGGTATGGATAGATAGAGCTGATGAAACAGCACGCCATAGGCGGCGGAGAAGATCGTAAAGCATAAAAAAGCGCGATTGCGAAGAATGGTGCGCCACTGCTGCCAGACCCTCTCGCGAGAGTGAGAAACCGCTGTGTGATGAGGTGGCAGATAGCGCCACTGCAACCCGGTCAGCAGTAAAAACACGCCACCGGACACCCAGCCCGTGAGTGCATAACTGGATTGCGTCAGCCATAAGCCAAGTAGCGGACCGAGCAGCATGCCTGCCTCGCTGGCCAGATTGTGCAACGCAAACGCCTGTTGTCGCTGGGTCGGATGCGGGCATTCCTCAGCCAGATAAGCCTGGGCACAGGGCGTAAAAAGGGCTCCGGCAAATCCGGTCAGGAAGGCCGCCAGCAGTAAAACGGGCAGTTGCTCGGCCCAGCCCAGCAGTGCAAATCCGCCCGAGCGGATCAGACAGCCGCCGATGATGGCTGCCCGATACCCCAGGCGATCACCGAGGGTTCCTCCCAGCAAAAACAAGCCTTGCTGGCTGAACACGCGCATCCCCATGACCAGGCCGACCGCCCAGCCAGCCAGTTCCAGACCGCTGCCCAGATGATGAGCCAGGTAGGGCATCATCATGTAGAAGCCCAGATTGAAGGCCAGGGCATTGATAACCAGCAGACGAGCCGCACGACTCAGCCCGCACCAGCTCTCCCAGCCGGCATGCAGGATCTTGATGACCATCGGCTTCAGCTCGCTCGCCGTAGAGTCCGAATGTAAGGCAAGCCTGCAGCATCATGGTGGATCTGCACCGGTACCTGGTACAGCTGACTGATCAACGCTTCGGTGAGCACCTCGGAAGGGGGCCCCATGGCTTGCAGGCGACCATCGGCAAGGACGATCAGCTCATCGGCAAATTGAGCCGCCAGATTCAGATCATGCAACACCACCAGGCTAATCCAGTTTCGCTGACGAGTTTGATGGTGCAGATGTTCCATCAGTTGCATCTGGTGCTGCAAATCCAGTGCACTGACCGGCTCATCCAGCAGCATGATCTGCGGCTCCCGCAGCAGGACCTGAGCGAACAGTACCATCTGACGCTGTCCGCCACTCAGGGTGCTCATCGGACGATCCGCCAGATGCGCCATCCCCAAACTTTGGAGTGCCGTCATGGCGGCGCGCAGATCATCATCGCTCAAGCGTAATTTGAGACTTTGCAACCGCCCCAGGACCACCACTTCCAGCACACTCAGCTCGAGCTCCAGCTGGTTATTTTGTGGCATATAGCCAAACTGTTGTCGCCACCGGTTGGCCCCCAGGTCGGCAAGGGTGTGGCCATTAAAGCGGATCGTGCCCTCCTGCAGCGGTAATTCACCGAACAAGGCCCGCAACAAGCTGGTCTTGCCGGTACCGTTGGGGCCGATAATCACATGCAGCCGCCCGGGAGAGAGCTGCATACAAAGGTCGCGGGACAGTAGCTGTTTCCCCAGGGCAACCGCGACATGGCTGAATTCAAGCATGCTTGCGTCCCCGTCCCAAAATCAACCAAATAAAAAACGGCACGCCGATGATGGCGGTCACGATGCCGATCGGGAACAGGGCCCCTGGCACAATGGATTTGGATATCACTGAAGACATCGACAACATAGCGGCGCCACAAAGTGCAGAGAGCGGGATCAGAAAGCGCTGGTCTTCGCCGATCAACATGCGGCCAATATGCGGTGCAACCAGACCGATAAATCCGATGATGCCGACAAAACTGATGGCGGTTGCCGTCATCAGCGCTACCAGCACCAGCGTCTTGATCCGTAACGCGTTGATGTTGACTCCCAAGCTGCGCGCGCGGGCCTCACCCAGACGTAAACAGGTCAACTTCCAGGCATCACGATACAGCAGCACGCTACACACCAGTGTGATGACGAACGTGATGGTCAAGGAGTCCCATGTGGTCCGCATCAGACTGCCAAACAACCAAAATACGATCTGCTGATTGAGCTCCGGCGAAGAGACAAACTGCAGCAACGAGAGCAAGGACTGGAACAGGAACAGGAGGGCGATCCCCGCCAGTATGATGGTCTGACTGTTGACATGGCGCATCAGTGCCAATCCGAACAACATCGAGGCAGCCAGCATACTGAACAAAAATGCCCCTAGCGGAATACTCAGCAGAGACTCCAGACCGAATAGACTATTCACCACCAACGCCAGCGCTGCGCCAAAGCCCGCGGCCGCGGCGATGCCGAGCGTAAAGGGGCTGGCCAGCGGGTTATCCAGCAAGGTTTGCATCTGGGCGCCGCCCAATCCCAGAGCGGCTCCGACGACCAGTGCCATCAGCGCAATGGGCAGGCGCATCTCGAACACAATGGTTCGGGTCATGGCGTCGGTGTTGGCGGGTGACCATAAGGTGTGCACCACATCGAGCAACGGCAACCGGGACGGACCGGTTGCGATATCTAACAACAGGGTGATCACAATCAGCACGATAAACGCAGCCAGAAAACGCCAACGACGGGCCTCGCGCTGACGTTGCTGAACCAGCGCCTGTTCCAGCATTGCCACCTCAGCCATGACAAACTCTCCAACTCACGACATTAACCTCGACAGATAAACAAGCCCGAGAAACCCGACGCGACCATGCCGAGCGCGTCCTGGAGCCGCATGTCATCGGGTAGGCAGATTGGGATTGATATTCTCAGCGTCTTGTGAGAATCATTATAATGATAACTATTATCTACATCTTTAGCACTCCTTTGAGGACGTTATGCCCCTGAAAAACGCAATAATTAAAGTCACTTCGCTGTTAACTCTCTGTCTTTGCTCCTGTCTGGCTTTGGCCAAACCCACGATCATTGAAGATGTGCTGGGGCGAAAAGTCAGCGTCGAAACACCGGCCAAACGTGTATTGCTCGGTTTTTATATCGAAGACTATTTTGCTGTCGGTGGTGATGAGGCTTTCGATCATTTGGCGGGGATCTCCAGCGGTTGGTTTATCAAATCGCGGCCTGCCATCTGGAATATGTATCTGGCCAGCAAGCCGCAGCTGGCCCGGGTGCCGGATGTCGGTAATGTGCAGGATCAGACCTTCTCGATAGAAAAGGTGCTGGCCAGCAAACCGGATGTGGTGCTACTGGCTGATTGGCAATTCAAGGCGCTGGGGTCCGAATTAGGGCGACTGGAGCAGGCCGGCATTCCGGTTGTGGTTATTGACTACAATGCGCAGACCCTGCAACGCCATGTGGCCAGTACGCGGATCCTGGGCCAACTGACGGCCAAACCCGAACGCGCCGAACAGATAGCCAGGGCGTATGAGCAAGTCGTCACCACCATTCGCGAACGCGTGGCCGCGGCTCATGTTGCCAAACCCAAGATCTACATCGAACTGGGAGATAAGGGGCCGTCAGAATACAGTTACACCTACGGTAAAAATATGTGGGGCGCGATGGCGGAATTGGTAGGTGGCGACAACATTGCCGCGCCATTTGTCGAGAGTTGGGGCACCATCCACCCGGAGCAACTCCTGGCCAGCAAACCCGATGTCATCCTGATGGCCGGCTATGAAAGTGTGGTCAGCCCTCAGGCCATGCAAGTGGGTCAGGACATTGCTGCCGATAATGTGCTGCGTCGTCTGAAAGGTTTCACGCAGCGCGCCGGTTGGTCCAACTTGCCTGCCGTGAAGAATCACCGCGTGTATGCCGTCTACCATGGCGCCACCCGCAGCATTATGGATGCGGCCTTGATGCAGTTTATGGCCAAGGCGCTGTATCCCGATCTGTTTGCCGATCTGGATCCCTTGGCGACTTACCTGAATTTTTATCAGCAATATCTACCGATTCGCCCACAAGGGACCTTCATGTTAGGGATAGAGCCAACCGCCTCCTGAGTCTGCAAATCGATGGCATCCGGTCAATGCCGTACCCTTCATGGCGGTACGGCTATATAGAGCGATTTAACCGGATGGTCTGCTATGACTGGCTGGGCCATTTCTATCCTAATAGAGCAACGAGGTGCAGGAATACTCAATCGCCTGGATGTGGACAGATAATCACGAACGCCTGAATATTGGGCTGGGTGGGATCACGCAAAAACAAAAACTGACTGTATAGAGCTAGTGATCACCTTACACCGGGCTCCCGGTGTAAGGGATAGCTGCGTCCGGCTTTCAAACCGGACGCAGGTTCGGGGAGTTTTCAACGCTCAGTGTGCGGGGCTGTCTTCTTCAAGCACTCTCTGCTGCTGGTTCATTGAGGAGGCGGGCTGCGGATCCGGGGACGCGGATGAGCGCCATGCCTGGAGCCGCTGCTGCAGAGCCATGACCACCACGAAAAAGACCGGCACAAAGAAGATCGCCAGCAGGGTGGCACTCACCATACCGCCAAATACGCCGGTGCCGATGGCGTGCTGGGTTTCAGCACTGGCACCCGTCGCCAGCATCAGCGGAATAACGCCCAGGCCAAAGGCCAGCGAAGTCATCAGGATCGGCCGCAAGCGCAAACGCGAGGCCTCGACGGCGGCCGATATCAGCGTGTGTCCCCGTTCATGCAGTTGCTTGGCAAACTCGACAATCAGGATCGCATTCTTGGCGGACAGGCCGATGACCGTGATCATGCCTACCTTGAAAAACACATCATTCGGCAGATCCCGCAGCAAGACCGCCAGCACGGCACCGAGCAGGCCCAAGGGCACAACCAGCATCACAGCTAAGGGGATGGACCAGCTTTCATACAGCGCGGCCAACACCAAAAATACCACCCCCATCGACAATGCCATCAGCCAGGGCGCTTGCGCTGCTGCACTGCGCTCCTGCAAGGATTGCCCGGTCCAGTCGATGGTGAAGCCTTTGGGCAACTGTTCGGCCAGACGCTCCATCTCTGCCATGGCCTCCCCACTGGTGACGCCCTCCGCGGCCTGACCCGAGATCAAAACGGCGGGGTAGCCCTGATAGCGCATCAGCTGCAAAGGGCCATCTTGCCAGCGGGGGATCACCACCTCGGACAAGGGCACCATGCCGCCGTTCAGGTTGCGTACATAGAGCTTCAACACATCTTCCAGCTGCATGCGTGCCGAAGCATCGGCTTGCATGATCACCTGCTGCATCCGGCCGGCGTTGGGAAAGTCATTGATATAGAGGGATCCCATCGCCGTGGAGAGGGTATCGCTGATGCTGGTAAAGGAAACCCCGAGGGCCTCGGCCTTTTGGCGATCGATCGCCAGATGAATGGTGGTTCCGGGTGGCAAGCCAGCCGTCATGACCTCCGACAGGTGCGGGTTTTCTGCGGCGAGGGCCAGCAAACGCGCCTCCGCCGCCTTCAGTGCCGCATATCCCCGATTGGCTCTGTCCTGCAGATAGAAGGTAAAGCCGGAATGGGTACCCAGCTCGTCAATGGAGGGCGGCATCTGGTTCATCACTTGTCCCTCGGGCGCACTCGCCATGGCCGCGTCGGCCAGCGCGACTTCCTGCCGGGTGGAGGAGCTGCCTCGTTCGGCGTTCGGTTTGAGCGTGGTGAAGGCCTGGGCTGTGTTGGTGCCAGATCCCGAGAAGCCGAAGCCAACCACCGCCATGGTGGAGTCGATGGCCGGACGGGACAACACATGCTGCTCAAATTGTTTGACGATGGCCAGCGTGCGCTCCGCCGTTGCCTCGGCGGGCAGCTGGATGCTGGTGACAAAGTAGCCCTGATCCTCCTCCGGTAAAAAGGCGGAGGGCAGTTGCCGGAATGCCAGCACCAGCACCAGGGACAGCAGGCCAAACACCAGCATGACGCGACCGGCGCGCCCCAGCAGGGTCTGGACGCTCTGGCCATAGCCTTCGGTCATCCGCTCCACACCACGGTTGAACCGCCCCCAAATTCCCTGGCCGGAGCCGTGGGGCCGCAGCACAGGTTTGAGCAGGGTGGCACACAGGGCTGGGGTCAGCGTCAGGGCCAGGAAGGCCGAGAACAGAATGGAGACCGCCATCGACAGGGTGAATTGTCGATAGATCACGCCCACCGAATCACTGGCCAATGCCATGGGAATAAACACCGCGGTCAATACCAGCGTGATGCCGATGATGGCGCCGGTGATCTCCTGCATCGCTTTGGCGGTGGCGGCCTTGGGGGATAAACCCTCCCGGGCCATCAACCGCTCGACGTTTTCCACCACCACGATGGCATCATCGACGATGATGCCGATAGCCAGCACCATGCCGAACATGGTCAGCACATTGATGGAGAATCCGCTCACCAGCATGATGCTGAAGGTGCCCAGCAAGGCGATAGGCACCACTATGGCCGGGATCAGGGTATAGCGCACATCCTGCAAGAACAGATACATCACCAGAAATACCAGCGCCATGGCCTCGAGCAGGGTGTAGAGCACCTTCTCTATGGAGACTTTGACATAGGGTGCGGTATTGAACGGGATCGAGTAGCTCATTCCTGCGGGCAAACTGAGGCTTAACTCGTCGAGCCGGGTGGCAATCTTGTCGGCGGTGATGACGGCATTGGTGCCCGGTGCCAGCTGAATCGCCGCTGCCGTTGCATTCTTGCCGTTTTCGCGGTTGATAAAGCCATAGGACTGGGCACCGAGCTCTACTCGTGCCACATCGCCCAACACGACTTTGGCGCCGTCAGTCGTCGCCCGCAGCACGATATTGGCAAACTCCTCGACGCGGCTTAGCTGTCCCTCGATGGTCAGCGGGATCGTGATCGTCTGTCCGGCCAGCGTGGGGGCGGCGCCGATGCTGCCAGGGGCTATCTGGATGTTTTGCTGGCTAATGGCCGATGAGAGGTCGTTCATGGTCAGACCGTATGCCAGCAGCTTGGTGGGATCGACCCAGATCCGCATCGCTTTTTCCGCACCGAACATCTGGATCCTGCCGACACCCTCCACCCGCCGTAACTCGTCGACCACATTGCGCACCATGTAGTCGCTCAACTCGGTCTCATCAAATTGTCCGCTTTCCGATTTAAGGCCGACGATCATTAAAAATCCGGAGGAGGCGGATTCCACGGTCAGCCCGCTCTGCCGGACGGCCTGAGGCAGGCGCGATTCAACAGCCTTGAGTTGATTCTGGATATCCACCTGGGCCAAATCCGCATTGGTTCCCGGCTTGAAGGTGGCAGTGATGGTCGCCGAGCCCGAAGTATCCGCCGAGGATTCGAAATAGAGCAGATCCTTGACGTTGGACAACTCGCGCTCAATCAGCCCAAGAACGCTGTCGTTCATGGTTTGCGGTGTCGCCCCCGGGTACGTGGCATAGATGCTGACCGAGGTGGGCGCGACCGAGGGGTAGCGGGCGATCGGCAACTTCGGGATAGCCAGGATCCCGAACAGCACGATAAACAGCGCGATAACCCAGGCAAAAACCGGACGTTGAATAAAAAAGTGTGGCATGCAGGGATCCTCTGGCGGCTAGTGGGGGAGCGAGCTGGCGTTGGTGGGCGTCCAGTCCTGCACGGCAACCAGCTGATCTTCGCTCAGCCGCTCCATGCCTGCGACAACGATGCGCTCGCCTGCCCGAAGGCCTGCGCTGACCCGATAGTGCTGAGCCACCAGCTCGGCAAGGGTGATGGCGCGACGATTAACCTTGCGCTGCGCCGAAATAGTCCACACATAGGCTTTGCCTTCGCTGCGGACCACAGCCTGCTGGGGAATGGTCAGGGCATGGGGGTAACGGGCTTGCGGCACCCGTGCTCGCAAAAACATGCCGGGCAGGAATCGCCGCTGCGAGTTATCGACCAGAATGCGCAACAGCACGTCGCCGGTGCCGGGATCGACGCTGACCCCCGAGAACAGGATGCGGCCGGATTCGGGGTAGGGCTGGCCATTGCTGCGCAGCAGCGCCACGGGCAGACCGCTCTGATCTTGAGCCTGAGCCTGAGCCTGAGCCTGAGCCTGAGCCTGAGCCTGAGCCTGAGCCTGAGCCTGAGCCTGAGCCAGGGCTTCGCGCAAGGTATCCAGGGAGGAGGCCGGGCGGCGGACATCGACATAGACCTGGTCGATCTGCTGGATCCGCGCCAGAGGCGAGCTATCGCTGCTGCTGACCAGGGCGCCTTCGGAGATCAGGCTCTGATCGATCCGTCCGGAAATGGGCGCCACCACAGTGGCAAACTGCAGATCCAGCAGTCGCCGGTCCAGATTGGCTCGGGCCTGGGCCACATCGGCGGCGGCCTGATCCCGGGTCGAGACCGCATCATCGTAATGCTGCTGACTGATTGTCTCGGTCCGTAATAGCGGCTCAAGTCGTTTGACCTGTAAACGCTCGCGCACCAGGGTCGCTTCGGCGCGCTTGAGGGCGGCCGCGGCGGAATCCACCTCGATCTGGAACGGGCGGGGGTTGATTTGAAACAGTGGCTCGCCGGCGGTCACTTCACTGCCCTGCTCGAACAGCCGCTTCTGCACTATGCCGCTGACCTGGGGCCGGATCTCGGCTGCGCGGATGGCCGTCACCCGTCCTTGTAATTCCTCCGTGACATCGAGTGCCACCGGGGCCAGTGTCAGGGCGGATACCCGGGGCGTCGCCTCGACGGTAACGGCATCATGGGGGCGACAGCCCGCCAGCAGCACCAGCAGAAACAAGTAGCGGCTCGGGGTATAGCGTGGTCTGGTTTTCATGCGATCTCCTGAAGTGAGACCCGACGACGATGGATGCCTGGATCTACTCCGCGAGTCTAAATGTCGAAATTGGGGTTTCTGCTGCGCTACTATGGAGATCTGATGGAGATTAAAAAAATGCCTCACGTTGCGGATCCCCCGTTGCAAACCCCCGTGCCGCCCCTTCAGCCGCTGATCCTGATTGCCGAGGATGAGCCGGAGATTGCCGACATCCTGGTGGCTTACCTGGCCCGGGATGGACTCAGGACCGTCCAGGCGGCAGATGGTCAGCGGGCACTGGATCTGCACCTGCAACTCAAACCGGATCTGGTATTGCTGGATGTGCAGATGCCGAAGCTCGATGGCTGGCGCGTGTTATCCGAACTGCGTCATCGCGGCGAGACACCGGTCATCATGCTGACCGCCATGGATCAGGATATCGACAAGCTGACCGGGCTGCGGATTGGTGCCGATGACTATGTGGTGAAACCCTTTAACCCTGCCGAGGTGGTGGCCCGGGTGCGGGCCGTGTTGCGTCGGGCCGGCAACCAGTCTCTCCGTCAGGCCCACTCGGTATTACGCGTACCGCCATTTCACATCGATCTGGACTCCCACGAGGTCAGCGTTCAGGTCAACGCCAGCGATCGCCCGCTGGCGCTGACCCTGACCGAGTTCCGGCTGCTGGCCCAACTGGCCCGGGCGCCCAGACGGGTTTTCAGCCGTGCCGAGCTGCTGGCCACCTGTTTACCCGAGGGGGATGCACTGGAGCGCACCGTGGATAGCCATATCAGCAAGCTGCGCAAAAAGCTCGAAGCGCTGGATATTCACGGCATTCCGGTCGTGGTGCGCGGCGTGGGCTATCGGTTGCAGGGGGCAGAATGAAGCTGGAAGGGCTCAGTCGTCAGATCGCATTATCGATGATTCTCATCGCCGCGGGCACCGCGCTGTTGGCGATCCTGGGATCCTTCCTGTTCTATTATCTCTGGGACGTCTACTGGCCGAGTCAGGTGCCGAACGAGGTCGGGCTGGCCCCCTCCTGGCCGGAATGGGCGTGGATTGCCGCGACGGTTCTGACAGCGATGGCGCTGGCTATGGGGGTTGCGGTCAAACTGGCGCGGCGAATTCTGCAGCCGCTGAATTCAGTCGCCGAAGGGCTCCGCTGCATGGCGCGCGGGGATCTGGAAGTACGGGCGATCGCCGCTGACCCCTCGTTGGGGGAGGCGGCACATCTGGTGGATGACTTTAATACCCTGGCGGACAAACTGCGGCAGATGAGTGAGGAGCAGGTGTTCTGGAATGCGGCGATCGCCCATGAGCTGCGCACGCCTGTGACCATCTTGCGCGGGCGATTGCAGGGGCTGGCGGATGGGGTGTTTGCTCCCGAGCCGGCGCTGTTTCATCGCTTGCTGGATCAAGTGGAAGGGTTGGCGCGCCTGCTGGAAGACTTGCGGGTAGTGAGTCTCGCGGAGAGTGGCCACCTGCGGTTGCAGTGGCAGAGCGTGGATCTGGCCGCCGAGATCCGGGATGTCGTCGAGCTCTGTGCGCCCATGCTGCAACAGGCACAGCAATCCGTAGAGCTGGAACTGATGGCTGGTCCTGTGCGCTGCGATCCCGCCCGGATCCGGCAGGCGCTTCTGGCGTTATTGGAAAATGCCCGCTGTTATGCGCTGCCCGGGGTGATCCGGGTCCGCAGTGCGCTGCGGGATGGACACTATCATCTGTGTGTCGAGGATCAGGGCCCGGGCGTTCCCCCCGAGCTGGTGACGCATATCTTTACCGCCTTTCGTCGGGCTGCCGATGATAAAACGGCAGGCAGTGGCCTGGGATTGGCGGTGGTCGCTGCCATCGCCAGCGCCCACCACGGCAGCGCCCGCTGCTACCCAGCGCCGAGCGGCGGTAGCGTCTTCGAACTCTGCTGGCCCGTTCAGGGCACGGCGGGCCAGCATTAGTTTCTACTAGTGATTCGCCGGATTAAATGTTGCCATAGCCCGATATAAATCATCGGGAGTATCGTCATATAAAATATTCAATTCTCTGTTTTAGATATTAATTGCGGATCCTATTTAAAGCCAAACGAGACCGCTGTATGGCTTTATTTTCAACGACGCTAGTCGGCTTTGAAGTGAGCCAGCATGGATTTCTAATTTATGCCCATCAGGATCCAGGATATAGAGTGACTGCCCCTCGCTCTTATTTTCTTTCCAAACTTCGACACCTGATGAAGTGACGCGTTTTGCAAAGGCTTCAAACTCGTCTGGTGCTATATCAAAGGGGATATGGGTATAGTCGCTTTTGGGGCAGGGAGCATCGACAGAAAGACAAAACCAGAGCTCGCCAACCGATAAATAGGCCCCATTGTCCCACTTAACATGAGCCGTAAACCCTAGAATATCTCGATAGAAGTGAAGAGATCGCTCGACATCACTGACAGCAATGGTTATATGATTCAAACCTAAGATCACCATTTTCTCCATTCAACATAACATTATTAAATAACTGGGTTGCGCAGCGAAAAAATAGGGAGCAAGAGCAAGGCGCATTGGGCCAAGGATAATAGTGTTCATGATGTATTTCACTAATATAATTTGCTTTGCCAATAAATCATTATTATTTCTTTGTCGTGAGTTAACGGGAATAAACAGGTGTCTACTGGTTCACAGAGCCGTCAATAGTGTACAGATCTAAATAACCGTTTCGAAATGTAGATTATTTATCCAGGAAACAAGGCGGCACGGCGTCGATAGTGCGATCTGATTAGTCGCCAAATCATTCAAAGACAAACGCGCCGAGCCCGAAATGATACTAACACTCTCCAACCACGATGAGCGATGCCGGATCATCAACAAGATGCACCGGACCAAAGATAAAGATCTCTGCCGCAGGCTCAACGCTATCGTGCCCCTTGCTGACGGGCACAGTGTCTCGGCTGTGTCTCGGCTGTGTCTCGGCTGTCTCTCGGCTCAGTGCCGCCGCTGGTCATCGCTCAATCGCTGGGTGAACTGGTACAGCTTGTTGAACCAGATTGAGCGGCTGTGGCATGCCCTCAATGCAACGATCATCCGCAACCACCAATACCGCACCTTGGGTGAATTATTACGTCGCGTGTTTTACTGCCTGGACCATACCGTCCCGTTCCCCGGTAATGTTCCCCGGTAATGGACATGGGCTAATGCAACTGGAGCGAAATTAGGATCAGCTATTTAGCAACAGAGAGGTACAGGGAGGAGGATGGAGCCAAAAAGCACAAAGGGTTAGCCTCGTGAAGAAGCTAACCCTTTGTTTTAACTGGTGCCGGTAATAGGAGTCGAACCTACGACCTTCGCATTACGAATGCGCTGCTCTACCAACTGAGCTATACCGGCGCTGTGATGCCTATTTTGCCTTCTTTATCAGGCAGATCAATCCCCTAAGTGCGCTTTGTATCACGCTTGCCACTGTGAACTGGTGCGTTCGCTGGTTTTTTCGCCATTGATATCCGGGTATCTAAATCCGGTGCGTAAAATGCGTACAGCCTCAGCCTCAGCCTCAGCCTCAGGTTAGCGGCTGTGAACCGTGTCGTCCGCTGACCTGCATTCTGGCCGCCTGGCAGGGCGACTCACCCAGGGCGTCAACAGGCCAAGCAAACAGGTCCCGCACCTAGTATGGAAGAGACCTGATTCGTTGCTGCAAATGGCAAAGGATCGGGCTGTCATCATCGCTTCTCGCGTTGCCGAGCGTTATTGATATTAAATTAAAATAACGCTTTTATTGCATTAAAAAAACAATTCAAGAATGCAACCATTTGATTAATAAGTGCATGCCTAAGTTTTGTGGATGTTACGTATCCTGTTATAGTGCATAAAAGCTCAACTTAACCGGGAGAGAACCATGTATAACTTTTCTTTTCACAACCCGACCAGGATTCTGTTTGGCCAGGGGCAGATAGCGCAGATTGGCGATCTGATCCCCGCGGCAGCCCGTGTCTTGATTACGTTTGGAGGGGGAAGCGTCGTTCGGTTCGGCATTCTGGATGAAGTTAAGGCCGCATTGGGCGAGCGATTTTGTCTTGAATTCGGCGCTATTGAGCCCAATCCGAGTTATGAAACCTTGATGCCCGCCGTGGAGTTGATCCGTCGAAATAACATCGATTTTCTGTTGGCAGTGGGGGGCGGCTCGGTCATTGATGGCACTAAGTATCTGGCGGCGGCGGCCTGTTGGGTGGGGAGTGATCCCTGGGATATCCTGCTCGATGGGGGGGCCACCGTGCAAAAAGCGCTGCCATTTGGCACTGTGCTGACGCTGCCGGCAACGGGCTCCGAGATGAATTGTGGGGCGGTCATCAGCCGCAATGTCACGCGTGTGGCGCTCCCTGCGGCGAACGGTGCCAATGCCGGAGTATCGCTGATTACCAAGAGCCAGCATGACAAGTTGGTGTTTTCGTCACCACGGGTCTACCCGCAATTCTCGGTCCTGGATCCGAGCAAAACCTATACCCTGCCCGCACAGCAAACCGCCAATGGTATCGTTGATGCTTATGTGCATGTGCTCGAGCAGTACCTGACGTTTCCTGTGGATGCCAAGGTGCAGGACCGCTTTGCTGAAGGTGTCTTGCTGACCCTGAAAGAGGAGGGGCCGCGGGTCTTGGCGGAGCCGGAAAACTACGATGCCCGAGCCAATCTGATGTGGGCGGCGACCATGGCGCTGAATGGTCTGATTGGCTGTGGCGTACCGCAGGATTGGGCTACGCATATGCTCGGACACGAGGTGACAGCGTTGCATGGTCTTGATCATGCGCAAACACTGGCGGTGGTATTGCCGAGCCTGCTGGCGGCCCAGCGTGATGCCAAGCGGCAGAAGCTATTGCAATATGCGGCTCGTATTTGGGGGCTGACGGAAGGCGATGAACAGCGCCGTATCGATAGTGCCATCGCCTGCACTCGGGATTTTTTCGAATCCTTGGGAATGAAGACCCGCTTGAGCGACTATGGTATCGGCAGCGAGGCCCTGGATGCGCTGGTGGCCAAACTGGACCAACATGGCCGCTATCCGCTTGGCGAGCGTCAGGATATTACGCTAGAGCGGAGTCGTGCCATTCTTGCCGCCGCAATCTAGGCACTGTGTTGCATTCGCTGCTATGGTCATCACTAAGGTAGATAACAGGAGATCGACGATGAAGCGATGGCGATGTGAGGTCTGCGGTTATATCTATGATGAGGCGGTCGGTGATCCAGAAGAGGGTATTCCACCCGGTACCCTGTGGGATGATCTGCCTGAGGATTGGTCTTGTCCGGAGTGCGGGGTCGACAAAGAGGAATTCGTGGCCGAAGGGCACTGACATCACCTTGGCCCGGCCTGAATAGACAAAACCCCGGCGCGCCGGGGTTTTGATTTATTGGATTTTTTCTGTGTCACATCAGTGACTGGTGACGACCACATCGTCGGCCGTGTGCTGCGGCTCTTCAGCATGGCCTTCGGCGCCGTGCATCCAGTAGATCAGCTTGTTGGCAAAAGCCAGCAGGATAGCTGCGCAGATGATTGCCGTGATGGCGATGCCACCAAAGATGGCCATGGGGCCGGCTTCACCGACGAAGGAGCCGATCATGCCAGCAGCGTAGTTGGCCAGGGCGACGAAGCCAAACCAGGCACCCATCATCAGAGAGGCCAGGCGCAGCGGAGCCAGCTTGGTGACCATTGACAGGCCAATCGGCGACAGGCAGAGCTCACCCAGGGTATGGAACAAGAAGGCACCTACCAGCCAGAACATGGACGTCTTGACGCTAGTATCGCCGCCTTGTTCCAGTACTGCCCCGATCATGAACAGGAAGCCCAGCGCCAGGAAACCCAGACCCATGGCGAATTTCACCGGGGAGCTCGGCTCACGTTGACCCAACTTCACCCAAATTGCCGCCACAACCGGTGCCAGCGTAATGATGAAGAAGGGGTTCAAGGACTGGAACCAGGCGGTCGGTACTTCGAAGCTGCCGATCATGCGATCGGTATAGTTTTCGGTGTACAGGTTCATCAGACCACCGGCTTGTTCAAAGCCAGCCCAGAAGATGATCGTAAACAGACCCATCACCAGGATGACCTTGATGCGGTCAACTTCCTGCTTGGTCAACGGTGCTTTCTGCGTCGTGCTGCGCAGGGCGGCCGAGCGCTTGGCTGCCGGTACCTTGCCGATGTCGCCCAGATAACGTTGAGCAAAGAACGTCTGGATGACCAGCGAGAACAACATACCGATACCCGCAGCGACGAAGCCAGCTTGCCAGCCCCATTCGGTGGCGACGGCACCGGCGACGAAACCGGCCAGCAAGGCACCGAGGTTGATCCCCATGTAGAAAATGGTGAAGGCACCATCTCGACGATGATCACCCTGTTCATACAGGTCACCCACCATGGTGGAGATGTTGGGTTTGAACATACCGTTACCGGCGATCAGCAGGCCCAGACCGATGTAGAACACCTGATTGACCATATCCGGGAACATGGCGTGCGGCAGTGCCAGCGTGAACTGACCTGCGGCCATCATGATGGCACCAAGGATAATGGCACGGCGTTGGCCGAGGAAGGTGTCGGCTAACCAACCCCCGATCAGCGGCGTGATGTAGACCAGGCCGGTATAAATGCCGTACAGCTTGAGTGCATCGGCCTGGGTCCAGCCCAGACCACCGGCAGTGGTTTGGGCAGTCAGATAGAGCACCAACAGGGCACGCATGCCGTAGTAGGAGAATCTCTCCCATAGTTCGGTGCTAAATAGCAGGAACAACCCCTTGGGGTGGCCCCAAAGAGTGCCTTGTGCGCTTGGAGTCGCTTTTGACATGAACTTCACCTTGAATCTGGTTGTTATTGTGCTCCCCATCAGGGAGGAGGCAGTTTTATATGTCAGACCAGTTATAAAATCCAGATTCTCGATCAATTATTCGGTTAATTATTTCGCATTTGGTTGCAATATCTGGTTTTTTGTTCCGTTATGGCGCCGTGCATGGATACAAACGTTTCCGGCATGACATTGCAGGTGGATGGACAACCTCGGCAAGATGGCGACATGCTCTGGTTCAAGGATAGTCATGATTGGCGGGTAAAAAAAACGGCAGCCGAAGCTGCCGTTGCGGGGTGTATTGGCATTTAGAGCTTGGCGACCACTTCTTTGAGGTAGGCGCGGAACTCGGTTCCAATGGCCTTATGTCGAATACCGTATTCAATATTCGCCATCATGTAGCCGAGCTTGCTACCGCAGTCGTGGCTCTTGCCCTTCATCGCGTAGGCATTGACCGCCTCTTTTTCCATCAGCATGGCGATGGCGTCGGTCAGCTGGATCTCGTCACCTGCGCCGAGGGGCGTTTTTTCCAGCAGTGGCCAGATGCTGGCTGACAGCACATAGCGTCCGACGACCGCCAGATTGGAGGGGGCCTCGTCAACCTTGGGTTTTTCAACGATCTGGGTCATCGGCAGCGATTCCCCGGCGTGCAGGGTTTCACCATTGATGTTGGCGATACCATAGTCACTGACGCGCTCGCGCGGTACCGGTTCGACCATGATCTGGCTGGTGGCAGTTTCGTTAAACAGCCGCACCATGTCTGCCAAATTGTCAGTGGTCGGATTGCTGGCAACATCATCGATCAGCACATCCGGCAGCAAGACGGCAAACGGGTTGTCGCCGACCAGCGGACGGGCACACAGTATGGCATGGCCCAGGCCTTTGGCCTCACCCTGACGCACGTGCATGATGGTGACATCCTTCGGGCAGATATTCTGGACTTCAGCCAGCAGCTGGCGCTTGACGCGCTTCTCCAGCGTGGCTTCGAGTTCGAAGCTCTTGTCGAAGTGGTTCTCGATGGAGTTTTTACTAGAGTGGGTGACGAGGATAATTTCCTTGATGCCGGCGGCGATGGCTTCGCGCACGACATACTGGATCAGTGGTTTGTCGACCACCGGCAACATCTCTTTCGGGATGGCCTTGGTGGCAGGTAACATACGGGTACCGAGGCCGGCGACCGGCAATACAGCTTTGCGAACAGCATTCTGTTTTTTCATTGTTCTTCCTTGCTCTGCAGAGGTAGCTCCGCGGCCATCATAGCCGAGCTTGGCGTCGGGTCCAATTGTATTCCTGCACTGTCATCAAAAAGCCACAGACTGAGTCGTCGTCAGCCTGTGGCGCGTATTACTGACGGTCAGTTCAATGACAGTTCAGTCTGGTGTTCGGTGACGAAACGGTCACTGATGCCATTGACTTCGGCCAACTGCTCGAGCGATGTAAAACCGCCGTGTTCAGTTCGCCAGGTGATGATGGCCTCCGCCTTTTTTTTGCCGATGCCCTTGAGCGTCATGAACTGCTCGGCGGTGGCGGTATTGATATTGACCTTGTTGCCACTGACCTCACTGATGGCAGTGGCTGGTGACGTTGCTGGCGCTACGACCGGGTCATCCGCGGCGAGCACCATATTGCCGAAAAACGGCTGGCTGGCCAGCAGCAGGGCAAAGGCGATCTGTTTGAGTTTCATCAGGTTCTCCTGTGTTGGGGTAATGGCAAGTGCCAGAATCAGCATGCAGGAGGTGTGGCCATGCCATGACTGCCGGATCCGCTAGTGGAGGAGGTCATCGCCTGCCGGCACAGGCAGTCTCGTTTTGCTGCTCGCGATACACACGGCAATAAGTCATTGATTTTTGCTATAAGACCTTCAGTGCCGTTGCAGATAGAATGGTGTCATACCAAGGAGTTTGAACATGCAACTGACAGACAAACTGATTATGTCCGCCATTCGGGTGGCTGAAGAGGCGGGGCGGGCGATTCTCGGCGTTTACGATGGCCCGATCAATGTAACAGTCAAGGAAGATGCCTCACCGTTGACCCAGGCCGATCAAGCGGCCCATGGCATCATCTGTGATGCCTTGTCGCAACTGACTCCGCAGTGGCCTGTGGTGTCTGAGGAGTCCGATGACGCGGCCAAGGCGTTGCGACTGACGGCAGATTGTTACTGGCTGGTCGATCCGCTCGATGGCACCAAAGAGTTTATCCGCCGCAATGGTGAGTTCACGGTCAATCTGGCGCTGATTCATCATAGCCGGCCGGTGCTCGGCATAGTGCATGTGCCGGTGCAACGACTGACGTACTGGGGGGGCCTCGGTTTGGGCAGCTGGCGGCGCAGTGATCAGGGGCAACAGGCGATCAAGGTCAGTCCGCCGCTGCCGGGTCAGGTGCTGAAAGTGGTGGGCAGTCGCTCGCACCTCACCGCCGAGACGCAAGTCTATCTGGCGGGGTTGGGTGAGTACGAGCTGGTTTCGGTCGGCAGTTCGCTGAAGTTCTGCCTGCTTGCCGAGGGGCGTGCACACCTCTATCCGCGCTTGGGACCGACCTGCGAATGGGATACTGCCGCTGCGCAGGCCGTAGTGGAGGGGGCTGGCGGCCATGTCGAGACTCTGGAGGGTGAACCATTGCGCTATGGCAAAAGCGAGATCCTCAATCCGTGGTTTGTTGCGCGCACTTGAGTTCGTTCGCTACGCAACCTGGGGCCAACGGCCCCAGGTTGGCAGACGTGCGTTAGTTCAGCCCGCTCTGGGCGCTCACCTGCTGTGCCAGCTGTTGTAGATAGCGGGCCGAGTGGTGCAGTTGCGCCAGCTCCTGTGCGGTGAGCGGATAGCTGAGAATGCGCGCAATCCCGCGGCCATCCACCAGTGCCGGTACGCTAAGCACGCAATCCTCCAGGCCATATTCGCCTTGTAACAGCACGCCAACCGGCAGAATGGAGCCCTCGTTGAACAAGATGGCCTGTACGATGCGATACAGGCTGGCGGCGATGCCATGATTGGTGTTCTGCTTGCGCTGGAATATCTCGAAGCCGGCCTGTTTAACTGCTTCCAGCAGTTCCACCTGATCGAAGCGCGCCGCGCCGACCATGTCGCACCAGGCATCCATGCTCAATCCGCCGATGTTGGTCAGGCTCCACGGGATGAAGCTGGTTTTGCCATGCTCGCCCAGTACATAGCCGAACACGTTTTTCGGATCCAGATTTAGCCGGTCGGCGACAATTTTCATGAAGCGTGCCGAGTCCAGCACACAGCCGGAGCTGATCACGCGCTCGGCCGGGTAGCTGGTGTTGCGGATGACGAAGCGGGTGACCAGATCTACCGGATTGGTGGCAAACAGCAGAATCGCCTCCGGGGCGACCTGTTCCAGTTCGCGGGCAATCTCGACCGTGATGCGCGCATTGATCAGCGCCAGTTCGTCGCGGGTCTGACCAGGCTTGAGCTGTGCCCCGGCGGTGATGATGACCAGACGGCTGCCGGCGCAATCGGCATAAGTGCCATGTGTAAGACGCACATTACGGCTGAAGGTCAGCGAGGTGGTATGGCCAAAATCGAGGATTTCGCCTTCGGCTTTCTGGGCATTCAGATCGACCAGCACCAGACTATCGCAGGCACCGTTAAGTAATAGGTACTGACACACCGACACGCCGACGGCACCGGCACCGATCACCGAAACTTTCATGACTGACTCCTGTTAGGCACTCAAATGAGTGCAATCCTGATCCTTAGCAAAAGCTTTGCCACATTTATATCTGCAAAAGCGCCGCTTATATAGCAATAAATTCACTTTACATGGTCTGTGTTAGTGCAAATGGATCGTCGCAGTGCAATGGATGGCGAGAATGATCTGTCAATGATGACAGGGGTGGGGAAATAACGTGCATTCTGGTTGGTGGATATTTAATCACTGAACAATGACGGGCGGAGAAGAATAAAACTCGAGTGCGATGCTTTATGTCATGTGCTTGATTTTATTTGGTTATTTTATTTTTTCTGAATGAATTAATTGCATCGGCGGTAACGATGGCAGCCTCAGCGATATATTACCGAGGTCGGCAGGGCATAATAACCGCAGCGGCTGAGGCACGGGTACGGCGTCGCCGCACCCGTAGCGGTTCAGAAGAAGGCCTGTTCCGGTTTGACGGTGATCTTCAACGGCTTGACGCTGACCTTGGCATAGACACCGGCGGCGACATAGGGGTCGGCGTTGGCCCAGCTTTCTGCTTCGGCCAGCGAGGCGAAGCGGGCGATGATGGTGCTGCCGGTGAAACCAGCCTGCCCCGGATCGTCACTGTCGATGGCCGGATGGGGCCCCGCGAGCAGGACCCGGCCCTCGGCGTTCAGGGCTTGCAGACGGGCCAGATGGGCAGGGCGCGCCTGTTGGCGCAGCGGCAGGCTGTCGGCGACATCCTCGGCAAAAATCAGATACCACATGGTGATGCACTCCTTGGCGTGAGAAACAACACAGGCGACCCGGGGTCGCCTGTGGCTAAGTGATATGGGCTACTCGGAGCCTTTCTCTTCGGCGGGCAGATGGCGATACAGGTAGACCACCGTCAGCACGGTAAACAACAGCGTCATGCCAAGCAAGCCGAAGACCTTGAAGTTGACCCACAACTCCTGACTCATGGTAAAGGCGATCCAGGTGTTGAGTGCGGCACACAGCGCGAAGAACAGCGACCAGGCCAGGTTGATCCGATTCCAGATGGCATCCGGCAGCTTCATCTCCTTGCCCAACAGCTGCTTGATCAGCGGCTTCTTGAACACCCGCTGGCTGACCAGCAGCGCGCCGGAGAACAGCAGGTTGATGACGGTGACCTTCCACTTGATGAAGGCGTCATTGTGGAAGAACAGCGTGAAGCCGCCGAACACCAGCACCATGCCGAGGGTAATCAGGTGCATCTTCTCCAGCTTGCGCAGCGTGAACCAGGTGATGGCGATCTGCAGCACGGTCACCACCATCAGGGCACCGGTGGCCGCATAGATGTCGTAGAACTTGTAGACCGCAAAAAACACCAGCAGCGGGATAAAGTCGAAAAACTGTTTCATGCCTGTACCTCATCAAAATCGAGGCCCCAGTCTAGCGACTGTGTGCGGCGAAAAAAAGCAAAAAGCCCGCGTCATCATCGGCGGGCTTGGGTCTATAGGCCGCTTGCGTGTTAGCGGGTCATTACGCCTGGCGTGTTGCCGCCTTCATCTGCCGCACAAATTGCTCCAGCTGCGTCAGCATCTGGGCCGGGGCGGCCAGGTTCTTCTCGATGATCTTGACCACCGCCGAGCCGGAGATGGCGCCGGCGGCACCGGCGGCAATCGCCTCCTTGACCTGAGCCGGCTCGCTGATGCCAAAACCCAGCAGCGCGGGGGCGGCATTGAACGCTTTGAGCGTCTCGATGAGGTGGCCCACCGGCTTACCGGCCCGGGTTTCGGTGCCGGTCACCCCGGCGCGGCTGAGCAGATAGGTGTATCCCGAACCCAGCTCCGCCACTTTTTGCAGCGTGGCTTCGTCGCCATTGGGCGGCGCGATAAAGATCGAGGCGATACCGGCCTTATCGGCGGCCGTTTTGTAGGGGGCGGACATCTCGACCGGCACGTCGGCGACCAGCACCGAATCGACGCCGGCAGCGACGGCGCGCTGATAGAAGCCATCGATGCCCTTGGCATAGACCAGGTTGGCATACAGCAGCAGACCAATCGGCAGCGTCGGGTATTTGGCACGCACCTGCTCGAGGATCTGGAAACAGGTATCGGGGGTGGTACCGGCATTCAGCGCGCGCGTGGTGGCATCCTGAATGGTCGGGCCATCGGCCACCGGATCGGAGAAGGGAATGCCCAGCTCCAGGGCATCGGCACCACCGGCTACCAGGGCATCGATGATCTGCAATGACAGCTCGGGTGTCGGGTCGCCCAGCGTCACGAACGGCACAAAGGCGCCCTCTTTTTTCGCGGCCAGGTCGGCAAACAGGTCAGCGTAACGGCTCATTAGAAGGCTCCTTGCTTGTGCAGAATATCGGCGACGGTGAAGATGTCCTTATCGCCACGGCCGGAGAGGTTGACGATGAGCACCTGCTCCAGCTCCGGATTTTCACGGGCCATTTTCAGGCCATGGGCCAGGGCATGGGAGGATTCCAGGGCCGGAATGATCCCTTCATGCCGTGCCAGCTCCTGGAAGGCGTCCAGCGCCTCCTGATCGGTGATGGAGACATATTCGGCGCGCCCGGTGGCCGCCAGGTGGGCGTGTTGCGGGCCGACGGAGGGGAAGTCGAGCCCCGCCGAGATGGAGTAGGACTCCTCAATCTGGCCGTGTTTGTCCTGCATCAGGTAGGAGTGCATGCCGAAGAAGACCCCCTTGGTACCATGGCCCAGCGGCGCGCCATGTTCACCACTTTCGATGCCATGACCACCCGGCTCGACGCCGATCAGGCGCACGCCGGCTTCGTCGATGAAGTCGGCAAACATACCGATGGCATTGGAGCCGCCGCCGACACAGGCGATGACGGCATCGGGCAGGCGGTGTTCGACCTGTTGCAGCTGCACCTTGGCCTCCTCACCGATCATGCGCTGGAACTCGCGCACTATGGTCGGGAAGGGGTGGGGGCCGGCGGCGGTACCCAGCATGTAGTGGGTATCTTCGTAGTTGGCGGTCCAGTCGCGCAGCGCCTCGTTACAGGCATCCTTGAGGGTGGAGGAGCCAGCGGTGACGGCGACCACTTCGGCCCCCATCAGGCGCATGCGGAACACGTTCGGCTTCTGGCGCTCCATATCCACGGCGCCCATGTAGACGCGGCATGGCAGATCGAGCAGGGCACAGGCCAGGGCGGTAGCCACGCCGTGTTGACCGGCACCGGTCTCGGCGATGATACGGGTCTTGCCCATGCGCTTGGCCAGCAAGGCTTGGCCCAGCACCTGGTTGGTCTTGTGGGCGCCACCGTGCAGCAGGTCTTCACGCTTGAGGTAGAGCCGGGTCTTGGTGCCCTTGGTCAGGTTGCGACACAGGGTCAGCGGCGTCGGCCGGCCGGCATATTCGGTCAGCAGGGCGCGGAACTCCTCATGAAAGCTCGGATCGGCCTGGGCATCGAGAAAGGCCTGTTCCAGCTGCAACAGCGCAGGGACCAGGATTTGCGGCACATACATGCCGCCAAATTCACCAAAAAACGGATTTAACTGAGACATTCTGTAAGTTCCTCTTGGGGTGCCATCAACGGGCACGCAGGGCGGCAAAGGCGCGTTGCAACAGGGCGGCGTCCTTGATGCCGGGGGCGCTTTCGACGCCCGAATTCAAATCCACACCGATGCAGCCAACCCGGCCCGCTTCGGTCGCGTTGTCCGGTCCTATGCCACCGGCCAGCATGATGTGCTGTTTGTCGATTCCGGCCAGCAGGGACCAGTCGAAGCGCTGGCCGGTGCCACCGCTGTGCTGGCCGACTTGCGTGTCGAGCAGCAGGCGATCGACCTGCGGCTGATAACGGGCCATGGCCTCGCTCGGCAAGGTGCCGCTTACCGGCAGCGCCTTCCAGATCTGGCAGTTGGCAGGCAGGGCGGCACGCAGTGCGGCGATGTCCTCCAGGCTTTCGTCACCGTGCAGCTGCACGGCAGCCAGTCCCAACGCCTTGACCGCGTGCACTATGGTCTCCGGCGGCGTGTTACGGAATACACCGACATAGCGCAGCGGCGCGCCAGCCATCACACAACGGGCTTGCTCATGGTTGACGCAGCGCGGGCTGCCGGCCACGAAGATCAGGCCGCCGAATACGGCGCCCGCCTGGTAGGCGGCGGCGGCATCTTCCGGGCGGGTCAGGCCACACACCTTGTTCTGCCCCAGGATCAGCTGGCGACAGGCCAGTTCGATATCCGGCTGCGACATCAGCGACGAGCCGACAAGGAAGCCGTCGGCATAGTGGCCCAGCTCCTTGACCTGGTCGTGGCTGTAGATGCCGGACTCGCAGATGACGATACGATCCGCGGGTAGACGTGGCGCCAGATCGCGGGTGCGCTGCAGGTCGATGGTCAGATCGCGCAGGTTGCGGTTGTTGATGCCGACCACCGGCGCCCCCAGGGCGATGGCGCGATCCAGCTCCTCGTCATTGCTGACTTCGGTCAGTACGCCCATGTTCAGCTCGGCGGCGACGGCGGCCAGCTGAGTCCAGGCCTCATCGGTCAGTACGGATAGCATCAACAGCACCGCATCAGCCTGATAGTGACGTGCCAGGTAGATCTGATAGGGATCGATGACGAAGTCCTTGCACAATACCGGCACCGATACTTGGTCCCGCACGCGCGGCAGGTAGTCGAAGTTGCCTTGAAAGTACTTCTCGTCGGTCAGCACGGAAATCGCGGCGGCATGCTGGCCATAAATGCGGGCAATGGCCGCGGGATCGAAATCGGCACGGATCAGGCCTTTCGACGGCGATGCCTTCTTGCACTCGAGAATGAAGACGGCACTGTCACGGCGCAGCGCGGCCACGAAATCGCGATCGCTCGGTTGCAGGCCGGCACGGAAACTCTCCAGCGGCTGCTGCGTGCGGCGCTCGGCAATCCATAGCTGCTTGTCGGCGACAATCTTGCCGAGGACAGTCTCGTTGATGGAAGCATGGTTCAACATGGTGACGCTTACTCCTCGCTATGACTGAGCTGAGCCAGACGACTGACGCGCTCAAGGACCTTGCCGCTTTGCAGCGTGGCCAGTACCTGTTCTGCCCCTTCTGCCAGCGAACCAACACGGTTGGCCATCAGCAACAGCGGTGCCAGGTTCAGGGCGATGGCGGCATTCTGCGCATCGCTACCCTGGCCCAGCAGGATGTTCTCGCTGATGCGGCGATTCTCATCCGGTTCTCCGCCGCGAATGGCATCCAACGGATAGCGGTGCAAACCAAAATCTTCCGGCGAGAGCGTGTATTCGCGGATCTGACCGTCTTTGATTTCGGCCACCAGCGTGCTGCCATGCACGGCGATCTCATCCAGGCCGGCACCGTGTACCACCATGCCGCGCGGCAGACCCAGCTGCTGCAGGGTTTCGGCGATCGGTCGTACCAGCTCGGCGCTATAGACCCCCATCAACTGGTAGCTTGGGCGGGCCGGGTTAATCAAGGGACCCAGCACGTTGAAGAGGGTGCGCGTCTTCAGCGCATTGCGGACCGGCATCGCGTGGCGGATCCCGCTGTGATACTGAGGGGCGAACAGGAAGCAAACATTCTCTTCATCCAGGCAGCGGCGGGCGATGGCCGGGCTCATGTCGAGACGGACGCCCAGCTTGTCGAGCAGATCCGATGAGCCGGTTTTGGAGGAGACACTGCGATTACCGTGCTTGGCCACCTTGATGCCGCACTCGGCACCGACCAGCGCCGACAGCGTGGAGACATTGATGGTGTGCAGGCCATCGCCACCGGTGCCGACGATATCGCAAAACGCGTAGTCGGGACGGGGGAAGGGTTTGGCTGCGGCCAACAACGCACTGGCTGCTCCGGCAATTTCGGCTGGCGACTCGCCCTTGATCTTCAGTGCCGTCAGCAGCGAGGAGAGGATGATGGGATCCATCTCGCCGCGCAGCAGCACGTCAAACAACTGCTGCAGGGTTTCCCGGCTCAGGCTCTGGCCGCGATAAAGTTGTTCGAGGGCTTCATGCATGGCTGGTCTCCTGGCTAGTGATGAACGCCAGGCTTTGGGTCAGCAGACGGGCGCCTTCGGTGGTCATGATCGACTCTGGATGGAACTGGAAGCCGAGTACGCGATCGGTGCGGTGCAGCACGGCCATCGGCATGTCGCGGTACTGGGCGATCACCTCCAGCTCGGGCGGCACATAGGTGGCGACCAGCGAGTGGTAACGGGCCACCGGCAGCGGGCTGGTGAGGCCGCGGAACATGTCGGCACCGCTGTGCTCGATTTGCGAGGTCTTGCCATGGATGATCTCGCCGGCCGAGCCGACGGTACCACCGTAGTATTCGCATATCGCCTGGTGACCGAGGCAGATACCGAGCATGGGTACCTTGCCGCGGCACAAGCCAATCAGCTCAATCATGCAGCCGGCTTCATGCGGGGCGCCGGGACCGGGGGAGAGTACCAGTACAGGGTCGTCTTCACAGGCGGCTATCTGCGCATAGATCTGCGCGGCCGGCAGGCTGTTGCGGTAAATGCGGACCGAGTGACCCAACGAGCGGAACTGATCCACCAGGTTGTAGGTAAAGGAGTCGAAATTATCGAGCAGGAACAGGGTATTAGCCATGGGTCACCTCGGCGAGCGTCTTGCCATGGGCCAGCGCGATGGCATTGAGTACGGCGGCGGCCTTGTTACGGGTCTCATCGGCTTCGGCTTGCGGGCGCGAGTCGTAGACCACGCCGGCACCAGCCTGCACATGGGCGACACCGTGTTTGACGAACGCGGAGCGGATGACGATGCAGGTATCCATGTCGCCGTTACCGGAGAGGTAGCCGACGGCACCACCGTAGCTGCCGCGGCGTTCACCTTCGACATCGCGGATCAGCTCGGAGGCGCGGATCTTCGGTGCCCCGGTCAGAGTACCCATGTTCATGCAGGCCTGATAGGCGTGCAGCGCATCCAGATCATGGCGCAGCGTGCCGACGACACGCGACACCAGGTGCATGACGTGGCTGTAGCGGTCCACCTTCAGCAGGTCACGCACATAACGGGTGCCCGGCTCACTGATGCGCGCTATGTCATTGCGCGCCAGATCGACCAGCATCAGATGTTCGGCCGTCTCCTTGGCGTCCTGACGCAGCTCCAGCTCCAGGCGGCCATCCAGATCCAGGTTGATGCTGCCATCGGCGTTGATGCCGCGACGGCGCGTGCCGGCGATGGGGTACATTTCAACCTGACGGCTGTGTGCCTCGAATTTGACTGCACTCTCGGGCGAGGCGCCAAACAGCGTGAAGTCGCGGTCGTTCATGTAGAACATGTAGGGGCTGGGATTGGTCTTCTTCAACTGACGGTAAGCCAGCAGCGGCTGCGGGCAGGGCAGCGAGAAGCAGCGGGATGGCACCACCTGAAAGATGTCACCCTTGCGGATGTGGCCCTTGAGGCGTTCGACATCGGCACAGTAAGTCTTGTCATCGCGATTGCTATGAATATGGCCATCCAGCGGCAAGGCGGCCGGTAACGCCGGGGCGACAAAATGGTCGCAGCTGTGTTTGAGCGCGCGCAGGCGATCTTCCAGCCGGCGGAATTCGCTGGCAAAGGTCTCGCCACCGAAGGCGACGGCGCGCAGCTGGGTGCATTGCTGACGGTGATCGATGTGGATCAGCGTTTCGGCGACATAGAAACAGAAGTCCGGGCAGTCATTCAGGCTCTCGGCCACCTGTGGCAGCTGCTCGAAGTTGGCAATCAGATCGTAGGCGAAGATGCCGCCGAGAAAGATCGCCTCCTGGCCCTGTTCGCAATGCAGCTGGGTCAGCAGGGTGCGCAGGGTATCCAGCACGGACAGCGATTTGAGACGGCTGTCTTCGTCCTGCACTGTGTCTATGGTCGGAAAGTCCAGCGTCAACCGGTTTGCATCACGGCGCTGGATGACGGCGTCCGGCAGTCCGCTTTGCAGGCGATCGAGCACCGCCAGACCGTTCGCATTCAGGGCGTCGGCAGTGACGTTCAGGCCGCGGCAGACCAGACGCACACAGGCATCGATCAACAGCAGGCTCTGGGTGCCGGCCTTGGTGTCTATTTCAGCCGACTCCAGTAACAGGCTGTTGTCTCCATCCTGGGTCAGCTGGCTGAACAGGGCCAGCGGGTCGGCCACATAGGCCGCCTCAGACAACAGGGCATGCAAATGATGAGGGTGGAGTTCAGTCATGATGAACTCCGGTATTCAGCTGAGCCTGCTGGCGGCAAAAACAAAAATAACACATGGCGAAATCCTTATTAGGTGAATAAAAACAAGCGGTTGTTAAGCCTGTGTTCACCATCGCCAAGTCTGTTTGTGGTGTTTTGGTTTCATCTCGTCCCTGTTTCCCGGATAATAAAAAAGCCCGCTGTTCCTGGCGGGCTTTTTTTGGGTATTCTGTCTGCTTAACCGTTTTTTGACATAGCAAAAGTCCCACGCCCGCTTTTAGGGAGTGTGCCACCACCAACGAATGTTCAGGGTGTACTGCTGTGTCATTTGAAATGTCCTTCGGTGTCGCTCAAGATGGCGGGCGTTGCCCGCAATGTGGCTACAGTTAAACGAGAAAGCCGGAAGTTTGTCAAGTCTCTTTTATCAGGAAGCCCGATGCGAGTCGATTTGCATAGTCATTCAACAGCCTCTGACGGCCGCTTGTCGCCAACCGAATTGGTGCGTCGCGCAGCTGAACAACAGGTTGATTTGCTGGCGCTGACCGATCACGACACCGTGGCCGGTCTTGCTGAGGCGCACCGCACCATCGCAGAAGAAAATCTCGCCGTGCGGCTTATTGATGGTATAGAGTTATCAACCAGTTGGGACTCTATAGAGATACATGTTGTTGGTCTGCATATTGATGCAAGCCATCCGGCGCTAGCTGCCACCATTTTGCAACAGGCGACGGCGCGTGAAGAGCGTGCGCGTGAGCTGGATCGGCGTCTGGAAAAGCAACGTATCACGGGGGCTTATGCAGGGGCATTGGCCCTGGCAAATGGCGCCACCTTGACACGGGCGCACTTTGCCCGCTTTTTGGTAGAGCATGGCCACTGCAGCTCGCAGCAGAAGGCGTTTGATCAGTATCTGGGGCGCGGAGCCCGTGCCTATGTGCCCCACCACTGGATGACAGTGGCCGAGGCCGTGGCGGTGATCCATGCCGCGGGAGGTCAGGCTGTACTTGCCCATCCCGGTCGCTATAAACTCTCTACCAAGTGGCTAAAACGCCTGCTGAGCTTGTTTGTGGAAGCCGGTGGTGATGCCATTGAGGTCAGTCTGCCGCAGCAAAGCCCTCATGAACGGGCTAATCTGGGGCAGTGGAGCCGGGAGTTTGGTCTCAAGGCGTCGGTGGGTTCGGATTTTCACTACCCGACGCCGTGGCAGGAGCTCGGCAAGAACCTGTGGTTGCCCAAGGATGCCGATCCTGTGTGGCACCTGTTTACCGACTGTTAAGAGTCGATACCATTCCGGGAGGAATTGTTATGAGTCAGTTTTTCGTGGTCCACCCCGAAAACCCGCAAAGCCGCCTGATTAGCCAGGCTGTCGGCCTGATCCGTGATGGCGGCGTCATCATCTATCCAACCGATTCCGGTTACGCGCTGGGTTGTCTGCTGGAAAACAAGGCGGCCATGGAGCGCATCTGCCGCATTCGTCAGCTCGATAGCGATCACAACTTCACTTTGGTCTGCCGCGATCTGTCTGAGCTGTCACTCTATTCCCGGGTCGACAATCAGGCTTTTCGTCTGATCAAAAACAACACCCCGGGTCCTTACACTTTCATTCTCAAGGCGACCAAGGAAGTACCCCGCCGCCTGATGAACGAGAAGAAGAAAACCATCGGGATTCGGGTACCAGATAACCGTATTGCCCTGGCCCTGCTTGAGCAGCTCGGTGAGCCCTTGATGTCAACCACCTTGATCCTGCCAGGGTCCGATGTGGCCGAGTCCGATCCTTACGAGATCCGTGATCGGTTGGAAAAACTGGTCGATTTGATCATTGATGGCGGCTATCTCGGTGAACAACCGACAACTGTCATCGACTTTGCTGACGATATGCCCGTGGTCGTGCGTGAAGGCGCAGGCGATCCGGCGCCATTCCGCTAACCGAATTTCTTTTTTTGCCGCTGCCCCTGGGCGGTGGCTGTGACCAGAGAACAGATGATGAGCGAAAAATTACAGAAGGTACTGGCGCGTGCCGGTATCGGTTCCCGCCGTGAAATGGAAGCGATGATTGAAGCCGGACGCGTCAGCGTCGACGGCAAGGTGGCCACGTTGGGCGACCGGGTTGGCCCGAGTGCCGCGATCCGCATTGACGGCCACCCGATTTCCGCCAAGCCAGCCGATGAGGTGATCTGCCGCGTATTGGCGTATCACAAACCTGAAGGTGAAATGTGTACGCGCAAGGATCCGGAAGGGCGCCCAACGGTGTTTGATCGTCTGCCGCGCATTCAGGATGCGCGTTGGGTCGCTGTCGGTCGCCTTGACGTCAACACGTCGGGATTGCTGTTGTTCACCACCGATGGCGAGTTGGCCAACCGCCTGATGCACCCGCGCCATGAAGTGGATCGCGAATATGCGGTACGCGTGTTTGGTGAGGTGGATGATGCGATGCTGCGCCGCCTGCGCACCGGTGTGCAGCTGGAAGATGGTCCGGCCAAGTTTGATCAGGTGGTGCGTGCTGGCGGCGAGGGGTTGAACCACTGGTTTAATGTCACCTTGAAAGAGGGGCGTAACCGCGAAGTGCGCCGATTGTGGGAAACGCAGGAAGTCCAAGTCAGCCGCCTGATCCGGGTGCGTTATGGCGATATCAAACTGGAGAAATCCATTCCACGTGGTGGCTGGATGGAACTGCCGCTGGATAAGGTCAACTATCTGCGTGCTCTGGTTGGCTTGCCGCCGGAGAGCCGTAGCAAGGTGCTGGTGGATGATCAGCGTAGCCAGTTCAAGGTCAATGCCCAGATCCGCCGTGCTGTGCGCAAGCACCGCGAACGCCAGCATACGGATAACCGCCAGGCGCATCCGGAGCGAGATGGCAGTACAGTGGCAGCGCCTGGAGCGCGTCCTGTGCTGTCGCGTGGTGAACCGCAGCGTGGACAAGCCGCGCGTGGTGAGCCGGGCAAGGGGCGGCGTGCTGACGGTGCGTCAGGCGAAGGGCGCAAGCCGGCGCGTCCACAACCCAAGCCGCGTAGCCGTGCTGGTAGCAGTGAGGCACCGCGGACACCGCAACGCCGTCCTGGCGGTAACAAGCGCGGTTGAGGCGAGGGCTGATCATGACTCAAAGCAAGGCAGTAGTGGTTTTCAGCGGCGGACAGGACAGTACCACTTGTTTGATCCAGGCGCTGGCGCAGTACGACGAAGTGCATGCCATCACCTTCTTTTATGGCCAACGCCATAGCCAGGAGGTAGAGGTGGCCCGTGCTCTGGCTGCCGAGTTGGGGGTCGCCGCACACAAGGTAATGGATGTCAGCCTGCTCAATGAACTGGCGGTATCGTCACTGACTCGTGAAGCGATCCCGGTCAGTGGCGAACTGCAGCAAAATGGCTTGCCGAACACGTTTGTGCCGGGCCGCAACATCCTGTTTCTGACGTTGGCGGCGATCTATGCCTATCAGGTCGGCGCCCGCAGTGTCATTACCGGTGTCTGCGAGACGGATTTCTCCGGCTACCCCGATTGTCGCGATGAGTTCGTCCGGGCTCTCAACCGTGCCGTCGAACTGGGAATGGAGCGTCAATTGCAGTTTGTTACGCCGTTGATGTGGCTGGACAAGGCTCAGACCTGGGCACTGGCCGATCAGTATGGTCGTCTGGAGCTGGTTCGCAGTCGCACGCTGACCTGTTATAACGGGATTGTCGGGGATGGGTGTGGCGCCTGTCCTGCCTGTCAGTTGCGTCGACGTGGACTGGAGCGCTATCTGGCCGCACCCGAGCAGGTCAGGGCATCCTTGATGCATCGCGCTGCGCGCTGAGCGGTGGCGGCGCAGTACGGCCCTTGACCGCAAACGCCGCCACACATACCCTGTGGCGGTGTTTTTCCCAGATGAGGCCATTATGAACAGTGACAGTAGTCCCTCGTGCTACTTGCCATCCCCCCGCGTACTGATGTCTGACATTCCGTCGACCCGCATTGATGTTCCCTTTTCCACTGTCGCCAGCACTATCTCCTGCATAGCATCGCTATCCTGCGGGAGGCCAGCATGAGTGAATTGGTGTGGTTGATGGATCCCACCGCCTGGCTCGGCTTGCTGACGCTGGTGGTGTTGGAGATAGTCCTCGGTATCGATAACCTGCTGTTCATCGCCATTCTGGCCGAAAAACTACCACCTGAATTACGCGACCGCGCCAGACGGCTCGGGTTGGCATTGGCATTGCTGATGCGCATGGCGTTGCTGGTCAGCATCTCCTGGCTTGTCAGCCTGACCACGCCCTGGTTCACGTTGCTGGGGCATGCTTTCTCGGGACGCGATCTCATCCTGCTGGCGGGGGGCCTGTTTCTGCTGTTCAAGGCGACCCGTGAACTGCATGGCCGTCTTGAGGGCGAGTTGCAGAATGAGGAGCAGAATAAGGTCTATGCCGCTTTCTGGACCGTGGTAGCCCAGATAGTGGTACTGGATGCGGTCTTTTCGCTGGATGCGGTGATCACCGCGGTAGGGATGGCCGAACACTTGTCGGTGATGATGCTGGCGGTGACGATCGCGATTGGCATCATGATGTGGGCGAGCAAACCATTGACGCTGTTTGTCAATCGTCACCCGACACTGGTGATCCTCTGTCTGGGATTCCTGCTGATGATTGGTTTCAGTCTGGTGGCCGAAGGCTTCGGTTTCCATATCCCCAAAGGCTACCTGTATGCCGCCATCGGCTTCTCCATCCTGATCGAACTGTTCAATCAGGTTGCCCGTTCCAATCAGAGCCGTTTGCTGGAGGGCAAGTTGCGCCGTCGCGAGCGAACCGCGGAACTGGTATTGCGCCTGATGGGCGACAGTCGTCAGCCGGACTCGGGCTCCTTCCAGGAGTCGCTGCTGCCATCTGCCGATGCCAGCATGTTCGCCGCAGAAGAGAAGGAGATGGTCTCCCGGGTGCTGCAGTTATCTGGTCTGCCTATCCGCGCCGTGATGACGGTGCGCCGGGATGTTGACATGCTGGACCTGACCGAAGATGAGTCACAGGTGTTGCAGCGTCTTGCCGAAACACCGCATTCGCGACTGGTCACGATTCGTCACGGCAACAAGGACGCACCGCTGGGCATCATCCGGAAACGGGATGTGCTGGCGCGCTTGCTGAATCAGGAGCCGATGCAACTGGATCAACTGATCCAGCAACCCCTGTGCCTGCCAGAAACCATCAGCGTGCTCAATGCGTTGGAGCAGTTCCGCCAGGCTCGGACCCATATGGCGTTTGTGCTGGATGAATTCGGTAACTTCGAAGGGCTGGTATCGATTCGCGACATCATGGAGGAGATTGCCGGCAAACTGCCGGAAATTGGCGAGGAGGAGAGCGATGTGGTCGAGTTGGCCGTCGACAGTTTCCGCGTCAGTGGTGATACCCTGCTACAAGATCTGCAGCGGCGGCTCGAATTTCCGGCACCACCTACAGCGCATTACCATACCCTGGCGGGGTGGTTGATGGACTGGCTGCAGCGGCTGCCGCAAGTCGACGAAGAGTTCGATTATCAAGGCTGGCGGATTACGGTGGTGGCAGTGCGTTCACATCGGATCGAAAGCGTCTGGTTGAGCCGGCAGGAGCGCGCTGCCGGTGACACCTCTGCCGTTGTCGGTGAGGGTAGCGTATAATCGCTGGCATACAGCAGCGCCTGGCCCGGATGATATGTCGGGGCAAAGCGAAGCGTGTTGAACAGCATCAGCGGGTACGAAGAGCCATTTTCGTGCCCGTCTTGCTTTATATCGTGCATTGATTTTAAAGAAGAATGACCGGATTGGTGCTCAACGAACGGCTGGGTGACCCGTCAGGTGGGTACAGATAGACCAAGCGGCGTCGACAGCCGTACAGATGAGGGATGAGGATGAGGGCAAGATGGCAGATGCTGCTGAGTGGCAGTGGGCTGGTGCTCTGGGAGCAGGAACAACAACAACGTGAACAACGCGGCGAGTGGCGTGGTATCAGCCTCTTGCTCGCGGCCATGGCGTTGTTGCTGGGGATCCAGAACCCGCTGTGGTATGGCATGGCCCCGGCATTCGATGCGTCGCTGTTTGCCGCCATGGGAAAAATGTGGGCGCAAGGGGATGTCCTGTACCGCGACATGCTGGATATCAAGGGCCCGATGATATTCCTGTTTGATGCGCTGGGTTATCGATTGGCCGGTTTCCCGGGAATTGCCTTTCTGGAAACACTGCTGCTGGCATTAGGCCTCAATAGCACCTACCGGGCACTGGCACTGATCGGGATCCGCCCGCTGGCTCGGCTGGTGGCATTGCTCGGTGTGTTGAGTCTATGCGGCTACCGGTATTACTACGGCAACATGACAGAGGACTATACCCTGTGTCTGGCGCTGATTGCTCAATACCCCTTTATGCGCTTGCTCGTGGATGGCGAGTTTCGCTGGCGCTGGGCCTGGCTGCCGGCATTGACTCTGGGCCTGATCGCGATGATGCGGTTGAATAATGCGGCCTTTTGGGCTGCATGGTATCCGGTGTTGTTTTTGGGGTGGGTCTGGCAGCGCCGCTGGCGTGATGCCTGGTGGCTGTTTGTTTCCGCCCTGCTGGGGTTGCTGGCTGTGGTCGCGCCTTTATTGCTCTACTTTCAGTGGCAGGGAGTGCTGGAGAGTTTCTGGTTCTACTCTTTCGCCATTTTTATGGGCAAAAGCTACGGCTCTGGATTTTCACCCGCTGTCGGCGCCGTCGGACTGTTTCGCACGGGTCTGATACTGTTATTGCCACTTACCCTTTGGGTATTACATCGCTGGCAATATGACCTGCCAGCTCGGCTGCCACGCATTTGGCTCTCTGTCGCCGGCGTGGTGGTGATGGGGGCGGTAACCGGCACCGTAGCCAACTCGGTCTCCGGTCATATCTTCGATCATTACGATCAGTTGTTTTTGTGCTTCTTGCCTTTGCCGCTGGCCATTCTCAGCGAGGTCATGCGTGCCGGTTGGCGCCATCGCTGCCGACTGAGCTGGCTTGCTGCCTTGACCCTCTGTTGCTGGGCTATCTACTTGTGGATGCCGCATCTGGTGTTTGACTGGACACGGTTCGAGTGGCCGATGCATCAGGTGGTACGTGTCTTGGCTTCATCCCTGGCGATAGGCCTTATGGTGTGTGCCGTGCTGGCTTTCTGGGTGAAGTTTGAGCGCGGGCACCATCAAGCCAGGCGGCTGGGCGTCATGCTGCTGTGGCTGGCGCCAGTGGGGTTGGGAATCTATTCCGGCTGGCAGGGGCTGCACAATGGCCGTCCGTATGGTGAGGCGGGGCGGAAACAGATTGCCCAGATCCGGGCAGAAAGCCAGCCAGAGGATCGGCTCTGGGTTGAAGGCACCATGCCACAGTTTTACGTCTGGACAGATCGTAAGGCCGCCACACCTTATCTGTTTTTTGATAACGTGACACCGCCATACGACACCAAGGCGGAGGTGCTCAAAGCGCTGCAAGCTGCACCGCCGAAGTTTATTGTCGTGCGCAAGAAGCTGCTGGATCGCTATCAACAACAACCCGAGCTGTTCAAGCCATCCCAGCAAGCGTTGTTCGGTTATATCCTCGGCCAGTACGATCAGGTTCAGCCAGGGTTGTTTCGTCGCCGTTAAGCCAACGGGCACAGTGTGCCGCAGTCGGTTGCTGCAGCTCGACTGCGGCAGCCAAAAAAAAGAGTCCGCCAAGGCGGACTCTTCTGTTTTTGCGAGCGGCAGACTCAATCGCGTGCCGGGAAGACACCGAAATGCTCCATGGCATAGGCAACCCGCTCATCAACGCTCATCTTGACGTTGCCGAGCTTTTCGATCTGGCGCAGACGCGGCAACAAACCGGCGGCGTTAGCTATCTGGATGGAAAGACCGGGACGGGCATTAAGCTCCAGCAGCATGGGGCCACGTTTCTTGTCCAACACCATGTCGGTGCCAATGTAACCCAAGCCAGACATCTCGTAGCAGCTGGCTGCCAGATTCAACAGCTTGAGCCAGTGTGGTACCTCCAGCTCGAACAGATCCTTGTTGGTATCCGGATGATAGCGAATGGGCTCGTTGTACTGGACGGCCCGTACGGCGCGCCCGGTACGCAGGCAGATACCGACACCGACAGCGCCCTGGTGCAGGTTAGCCTTGCCGTCAGAGGCCGCAGTGGAAAGCCGCATCATCGACATCACAGGAAAGCCCTTGAAAATGATGACGCGGGTATCCGGCACCCCTTCAAACGAGTAGCCATCGAATACGTTGTCGAAATGGATCAGATCTTCAACCATGACAAAGTCAGGCTTACCGCCCAGCGAGAAGAGTCCGGCGAGGATATTCGAGATGTGGCGTTCCAGATCCGCAGCTGAGCTCGGGCTACCATTGGGTTTGAAATACTGGCCATCTTCCTGACGGACAATGACCAAAATGCCTTTACCACCCGAGCCACGCGCTGGTTTGATGCAGAAGCCTGGCCAATCTTTGACCATTTCGGCGATCTTGCCGACTTCATGCTGCTGGGTGATGGTACCGATCAGTTTCGGTACCGTTACCCCCGCCGCCACGGCGATATGTTTAGTCTTGAGCTTGTTATCTACCAACGGGTAGAGGCTACGCGGGTTGTAACGCCCGATATAGTTCACATTCCGCTGGTTCATGCCCATGATGCCCAGGCTGCCCAGCTTGAAGGGTGAGGTATAGCGTTCCCAGAGCCACATATTACTTCTTCAACTCGTCAGCCAGAGGTTTGAAACGCTTCAGCTCGGAGATCCGGTAGCCTGTGTAGTTACCCATCACCAGGACGGCAGCCATGATGATCAGCTGCAAGCCGAGGAAGTTGAACGTCAGGTGCTGGATCAAACCACTGTTCATTGCCAGATAGGCCAACACGGCAACCAGCAAGGAGCCACCACCCTGTTTGACCACCTGCTTGGGACCCTCTTCTTCCCACAGAATGGACATCCGTTCGATGGTCCAGGAGAGAATGATCATCGGGAAGAAGGTAATGCGCATGCCTTCACTCAATCCGAGTTTGTAGGTCAGCATCGACAACATACAGATGATGCCAATGACCGTGATGATGACCGCGGAAATCCGCGACACCAGCAACAGATTCAGGCGCGATAACCAGGAGCGAATCACCAGCCCGACACCGACGATGGACAGGAAGCCAAGCAGGCCGACGACCAGGTTGGTTTGCAGGAACGCGATGGCGATCAACACCGGCATGAAGGTACCAGAGGTCTTGAGTCCAACGATAACACGCAGGAATACGACGACCAGGACCCCGATTGGAATCAGCAAGATCCCCTTGAACAGCGCCTGTTCTTCTACCGGCAAGGTATCGACCGAGAAGTTCAGCATATTGGTGTGTTCAAACTTGGCGCTCAGGGCCTTGGCAACCGCGACCTGCTTTTGAATGATGGAGTAGGTGACACGGGATTTGCTGCCGCCGGTGACATCCAGCAGCGGCTGAGAGTTGTACTCCCACAGCATCAGACGCTCAGGGCGTCCTTGCAGGCCGGTGTTCGGGTCGAACAGGTCATAGCTGTCACCCTGGAATACCTGGATATAGTCGGTCAGATTTTGGCGGCGGCGACCATCTTCCATCGTCAGTGCACGCACCACGCGAGCCGGGATATCCGCCTGGTTCAGCATGTCGACGACGAGCTGGGCACGGGACTTATGGCCGCGCAGCAGTTCGGCATTCTGGTTCTGGTTGCTGAACTCTTTGAGGATTTCACGCGTCAAGGTATAGGCATCTGCCGAACGCTCCTGAGCCCGTGCCAGCAGCTGGCTCATCGCCGTGGCGAAGGGCTCCTTCTCGATCGCTTTCTCGATGGTCGGCACTGTCGCCGGCGCGGAACGGGCGTACGGGTCAGACATCATATCGACACGGTAGTACAGTTCCTGATGGCCCTTGGCATTGCGGATTGACCATTCGGCTCGAGTGGTGCCGTTCTTGTCAACAAACGACAACCCATAACCAGGGCTCGCGGCGGACTCATCGACCAGAGTAAAGCCAGGCTGCGTCGCCGGAATGGCCAAGGAGGCTAACACCGGCTGATCGTCGGCATCAAATTCGACTTTGGCTTCTACCGACCAAATTTGGCGATATTCGCCAGGCAGCCAAGGCACATCGAAGGCCATATGGCGGTAAATCATCAGCCCCAGTCCGAAGATGAACAGCAGGGCTACAACGATGTAAAACGGGCGACGGGAGACCATGGCTTATTGCGCATCCTTGGCTGGTTCGGTCTGTGCGACAGGTTTCTTGACGCTGCTGGTATCACTCTTGGCGCTGTCAGCTTTGCTATCGCTCTTCTTGGCCTCGGCCTTCTTGGCGTCGGTCTTCTTGGATGAAGCTTTCTTGGTTTGCTCGGCCTTCTTGGCTTCAGCCGCTTTCTTCTCTTCCTCGGCTTTCTTGGCCGCTTCCGCCGCTTGTTTCGCCGCCTTCTTGGATGCGACATTCAACGCAGCGTCCGGCTTGGGCTGCACAAACTCACGAGCGACATCAACGACGGCCACGTCCTTGATGAATTCACGACCCAGCAGCACTGAGAAGTCCATCTCTGAGCGATCCTTGAGGCTGAATTCGGCCTTTTCGGTCATGGAGCCAATTTGCATGGTCAGGCGGACAACCGGGCGACGGTCTGACGATTCGGCAGAGGCTTGCTTGATTCGGACATAACGAACAAATGGTGCTTCAATGTCCAGGCTCTTGCCGCCATCGATCGGCATCTTGAACTTGACCCAACGTTTGCCTTCGCGCTCAAACACTGTGATGTCTGTGGCACTGATGGATGACGTCGCCGCACCGGTATCGACACGGGTCTGGAAGGCGCCATTGGCCTCATCAATATAGACCCACTCGGATTCACCGAGAATCAGTTTACCATCTTGGGTCGTCAGGCCGGGTTCGATGATGGGGCAATTACCCTTATCTTCACTGCTCATGGTGCCTCTCACCACTTGTTGCATCTGCTTGCTCAATTGCTGTTGTAAGCTCTTGAGCTCCTGGATTGACTGACGGGTCTTCTCCTGCTGGGCTTGCAGCAGTTTGAGCTCGTTATCCATCTGATAGCCATTATCAAGCAGCTTCTGCTGGCCCTGAATGACAGTTTGCTGGATTCGGCCTTCGCTGCCGACAAGTTCATTTTTCAATTGTTCGGCGGTGATGTCAGCAAGGGCATTACCGGAGAGCAGAAGCAGGGGAAGCAAGGCACTGCGAGTAAAGGTCATGTTAGTCATGGACGTCGTCTGTTGGGGTTAAAACAAGTTAAGGTCATTGTATCCCAGTCGCATGAGGACGGACTAGCCATCGGCTCGACGGGTAGCGATAATTACGGCTCGTTTCGGCGCCGGATGCCCTTCAATAGTAAGGGTTGAGTCCGTCGGGTCAAGGAATTCAGCAAGGGAATCATTGCGCATCCAGGGTGTTCTTCGCTGTTCTTCCACTGTGGTCACCGATTCATCGACGATGCGAATGTGATCGAAGCCACATTTTTCCAGCCAGATGCTCAGCGCGGCTGCGGATGGAATAAACCAGACATTCCGCATCTGGGCATAACGATCTGGCGGTACCAGCACATCGTTGGCTCCGCCATCGATAATCAGGGTCTCCAGTACCAGCTCACCGCCATCGCGCAACTGATCGCGAAGTTGCAGCAGGTGATCGATGGGCGATGGCCTGTGGTAGAGCACTCCCATAGAAAATACCGTGTCAAAGGCCTCGAGTTTGGGCAATGCCTCAATGCCTAATGGCAGGAAAAAGATATCCTCGGGCCGGCCAGCCAGTTGATGTATGGCGGTAAACTGGCACAGGAACAGCGCGGAGGGATCAATACCCACGACCAGACGGGCCTCTTCGCCCAGCATGCGCCACATGTGGTAGCCACTGCCACAGCCTACATCCAGAACGTGTCGTCCTTTGAGTGGCGAGATATGCGGTATCAGGCGATCCCATTTCCAGTCGGAGCGCCACTCGGTATCGATGTGGATGCCAAACAGGTCATAGGGGCCTTTGCGCCAAGGATGTAACTGTTGCAGCAGGTTTTCGAGTTTACGGCGCTCACCTTCGCTGATCTCGTCGGCACGACCCAGGGTGACGCTCTGCTTGAGCTCGATGCTCTGAGCCTGCAAACCGGCAAACTTGGCCAAGGCCCGTTGCCAGCGTGGAAAATCGCCATGCCGTTGTTCGTTCATCCAGGCGTAGAGTTGCGCCGGCAATACATGCAGCCAGTTTTGTAGTCGGTCTTTGGCAATGCGTTGATAGAAGGGGGCAAAATCGATCATGCAGCAGCCTCATGCGACTTGATCGCAACCAGAGAACCGAAATTGAAGCACTGGAACCATAACTCGGCGTGCTCAAAACCGGCACTGCCCAGTCGTTGCTTGTGCTGGGCGACGCTATCGGCCCGGAGCACATTTTCCAGCAGTGTGCGCTTTTGACTGATCTCGAGCTCGCTGTAGCCATTAGCACGCTTGAAGTCGAGGTGCAGATCGACGATCAGATCGCTGCTTGGCTGGTCATCAAAGCGGAATTTTTCGCTCAGAATCAACAATCCGCCCGGTCTTAACCCCTGATAGATGCGTGTCAGCAGGGCCAGGCGTTGCTCGGGCTCAATGAACTGCAAGGTGAAGTTCAGTACCACGACAGAGGCATTCACGATCTCCGTCTGGCAGATATCGCCCTGGCGTATTTCAACCGGAACCGGTGATTTATAGCCACTGATATGGTTGCGGCAACGTTCCACCATGGCTGGAGAGTTATCGACACCGATGATCTGGCAATCAGAGTAAGGCACGTGGCGGCGCATCATCAAGGTGGCGGCACCGAGAGAGCAGCCGAGGTCATAAAGCACGCTGCCTGGCTGGGCAAAGCGTTCTGTCATCATACCGATGGCTGAGAGGATGTTCGAGTAACCGGGAACAGAACGCTGGATCATGTCCGGGAAGACTTCGGCCACCTGCTCGTCAAAGCAGAAGTCACCCAGTTGGGCGATAGGGGCGGCGAAGAGCTGATCTTTCTTGTGCATGGTTGATGAAGACCCGATGCTGGAAATGCGGGGCGTCAAGGACGAGCGTCGGTGACGCGGAAAGTGGCGGCATCTTACCAGAAATCGGCTGTTTGCACAGAAAATGTGACAGGCATGGCGACTCAAGCGCGCATTTCGTGACACCCGGCCCGGGGGTGTTATCACGACGCCAGATTTATCCTATAATGGCCGCCCTTTGTTTCCGAGTACCATGAATTCAATTCAGTTCGTCTCATGCCAATCTACGAATACGAGTGCCAGCAGTGTGGCCAGCAAATTTCGCGTCTGCAGAAGTTATCTGATGCGCCGTTGGCGGACTGCCCGGTTTGTCAAAGACCGGCGTTGAAGAAACTGCTCTCGTTACCAGGCCTTCGTTTTAAAGGCAGCAGCGGGTGTGAGACCGGCTTTAAACTTGATACTCACCAAAATCTGGCCAAATGTGGCGCCGGCGGCAGCTGCCCAGGCTGTCCAGCCAGCCGATAAATTATGTTAAGGAGTGCTTGATGCGCACTATTTATTGCGGACAGGTCAATGCTAGCCATATTGATCAGCCAGTAACGCTGTGTGGCTGGGTTCATCGTCGTCGCGACCTCGGTGGCCTGATCTTTATTGATATGCGGGATCGTGAAGGTATCGTTCAGGTGTTTTTTGACCCCGATCGTCCCGAGGCCTTCGCGCTGGCCTCCGAGTTGCGCAATGAATTCTGCATTCAAATCACGGGCCTGGTACGTGCACGTCCGGCCTCTCAGGTCAATGCCGACATGGCAACCGGAGCCATTGAGGTGTTCGCGCACCAGCTTGAAATCATCAACCGTGCCGAGCCGCTGCCTCTGGATTTCAACCAGAACAATACCGAAGAACAACGTCTGAAGTACCGTTACCTGGATCTGCGTCGTCCGGAGATGGCGCAGATGTTGAAAACCCGCGCCCGCATTACCAGTTATGTCCGTCGTTTCATGGATCAACATGGTTTCCTCGATATCGAAACCCCGATGCTGACCAAGGCCACGCCGGAAGGGGCTCGCGACTATCTGGTGCCAAGCCGTGTCCACAAGGGCAAGTTCTATGCGTTGCCTCAGTCGCCGCAGCTGTTCAAGCAACTGCTGATGATGTCCGGCTTCGACCGCTACTACCAAATCGTCAAGTGCTTCCGCGACGAAGATCTGCGTGCCGACCGCCAACCTGAATTTACCCAGATCGATGTGGAAACCTCCTTCATGAGCGCCGAACAGGTACGAGCCGTGATGGAAGAGTTGATCCGGGGTCTGTGGCTGGAGGTGGCCGGTGATGATCTGGGCCAATTCCCGATCATGACGTTTGATGAAGCGATGCGCCGTTATGGTTCGGATAAGCCCGATCTGCGCAACCCGATGGAGCTGGTCGACATTGCCGATCTGGTCAAGAGCGTCGAGTTTGCCGTGTTTGCCGGCCCGGCCAACGATGTCAAAGGTCGAGTCGCAGCACTGCGTGTCCCGGGCGGTGCCCAACTGACCCGTAAGCAGATCGATGAATACACCCAGTTTGTCGGCATCTATGGTGCCCGCGGTCTGGCGTGGATGAAGGTCAACGACGCTGCCAAGGGTATCGAAGGCGTTCAGTCGCCGGTAGCCAAGTTCTTGAACGATGACATCGTGCGTGAACTGCTGTCCCGTACGGCCGCGACCGATGGTGACCTGATCTTCTTCGGCGCCGACAAAGCCAAGGTAGTTTGCGATGCCATGGGCGCTTTGCGCCTCAAGGTCGGCCGTGATCTGGCATTGGTCGAGCAGTGCTGGAAGCCGTTGTGGGTGATCGACTTCCCGATGTTTGAGGAGGACGGTGAGGGCGGTCTGGCGGCCATGCACCATCCCTTTACCGCGCCAAAGGATCTCTCTGCGGCTGATCTGGCCCAGAACCCCATTTCCGCCTACGCCAACGCATATGACATGGTCATCAACGGCTATGAAGTGGGTGGCGGCTCGGTGCGTATTCACCGCGGCGACATGCAGCAGACCGTGTTCAGCATTCTCGGCATCAACGAACAAGAGCAAAAAGACAAGTTCGGCTTCCTGCTGGATGCTCTGAAGTTCGGTACGCCACCCCATGCCGGTCTCGCGTTCGGCCTGGATCGTCTGACCATGCTGCTGACCGGTACGGACAACATTCGTGACGTAATTGCCTTCCCGAAGACCACCGCAGCGGCCTGTTTGATGACCGATGCCCCGAGCTTTGGCAATCCGGCATCGCTGGCAGAGCTGGCGATTCGCACCACGGTAGAAGCCTGATTGAAGGCCGACGGCCTTCTCGAATTATGATGACCTGTGAACGCACAGGTCATGACAACCATGTTGATGGAGAGACTCTATGGCAGGTCACAGTAAATGGGCCAACATCAAGCACCGCAAAGCGGCTCAGGATGCCAAGCGCGGTAAGATATTTACCAAGTTGATCCGCGAGATCACGACTTCGGCGCGGATCGGTGATCCCGATCCGGCATCAAACCCGCGCCTGCGTGCCGCCGTGGCGGCCGCCCTGTCGAACAATATGACCCGCGATACCATCAATCGTGCCATTCAGCGTGGTGCCGGTGGTGGCGATGGGGCTGAGCTGGAAACCATTATTTACGAAGGCTATGGCCCGGCAGGTACGGCAGTGATGGTTGAGTGCATGACCGATAACCGCAACCGGACTGTATCTGAGGTTCGGCATGCCTTCAGCAAGTGTGGCGGTAATCTGGGGACTGATGGTTCGGTTGCCTATCTGTTTACCAAGAAGGGCGTGCTGACCTTCAACAGTGCCAACGAAGATGCGCTGATGGATGCCGCCTTGGAAGCCGGTGCAGACGATGTGGTCACCAATGACGATGGCAGCATTGATGTCTACACCACGCCGAACGAATTCGGTAACGTGTTGGATGCGCTGGAATCAGCCGGCTTGAAGCCGGATAACGCCGAAGTGACCATGATTGCTTCTACGGAAGCAGATCTGGATGTCGACACAGCACCTAAGCTGTTGCGTTTGATCGATATGCTCGAAGATCTGGATGATGTGCAGGATGTCTATCACAACGGCGCCATCTCGGACGAAGTGGCTGCCACCCTGTAAGGCACCCGCATCACTGATGTAAAGGGAGCTGCGGCTCCCTTTGTTTTATCGATACCGGAGGGCAGTTGTGAGCATAGTGCTAGGTATTGATCCCGGATCGCGAGTGACCGGATATGGTGTCATCCGTACTTTGGGTGGCCGTATTGAATATCTTGGTTCGGGCTGCATTCGTATGCGTGATGGTGATCTTGGTCCTCGTCTGAAGCAGATTTATGACGGTGTCAGCGAAGTGATACGACAGTTTTCACCGGATCTTTTCGCCATTGAACAGGTTTTCATGGCCCGAAATCCGGATTCGGCCCTCAAGCTGGGCCAGGCGCGCGGTGCAGCCATTGTCGCGGCGGTGAATGCCGGGCTGGAGGTGGCCGAATATGCAGCGCGGCAGGTTAAACTGTCGGTGGTGGGGACCGGTGCGGCGGATAAAGAACAGGTGCAGCACATGGTGCGCCAGATTCTGAAGCTGCCGGGTAATCCGCAAGCCGATGCTGCCGACGCCCTGGCGGTCGCCTTGTGCCATGCCCATACCTTGCAGAGTCTGGTGCGCATGGCGGGGCGGGGAGCGGGAGGCGTCTGCGCCAAGACCGGCCGTTCGCGCTAGCAAGACTGGATACTTATCCAGTTATTCATTATGCTAGCGCCATTATTTATGTCAGGGAGTCGGCACTGTGATTGGACGTTTACGTGGGACTATCATCGAGAAGCAACCACCGGAAATCCTGTTGGAAGTGCATGGTATCGGTTATGAGCTGCAATTGCCGATGACCTGTTTTTATGAACTGCCGGTAGTTGGCGAAGAGGTATGCCTCTATACGCATTTTGTCGTCCGTGAAGATGCCCAGTTGCTGTATGGCTTCAACGACAAGCGCACCCGTACCCTGTTCCGCGAATTGTTAAAAGCCAACGGTGTCGGGCCTAAGTTGGCATTGGCCATCTTGTCTGGCATGTCGGCTTCGCAATTCGTAACCACGGTAGAACGTGAAGACATCAGCAGCCTGATCAAATTGCCTGGCGTGGGCAAGAAAACGGCTGAACGGCTGGTAGTTGAGATGAAGGATCGCCTGAAAGGCTGGAGTGAAGGGGCATTGTTCACCCCTTATACCGATGCTGTTTCCGTGACGGCAGCCAACCAGCCATCTTCTGCATCAGGCGTCGAGGAGGAAGCCATCTCCGCTCTGCTGGTGTTGGGCTACAAGCCGCAGCAAGCCAGTGCCGCCGTCAGTCGCGTCTACCAGGCTGACATGAAAGTGGAAGCGGTGATCCGCGACGCATTGCGAAGTATGGCCTGAGTAAACAACGATGATCGAAGCCGACCGCCTTATCAACACCGCCGAGACCCGAGAGGATGAACTCCTGGATCGGGCGATACGCCCTCGCCAGCTCGCTGATTATCAGGGGCAGGATCATGTACGCGGCCAGATGGAAATATTTATCGAAGCGGCGCGCCGTCGCGGGGAAGCACTGGATCACCTGCTCATCTTCGGCCCTCCAGGGCTGGGGAAGACCACGTTGGCCAACATCGTGGCCAATGAAATGGGAGTCAACATCAAAACGACGTCAGGACCTGTGCTGGAGAAGGCCGGGGATCTCGCGGCGTTACTGACCAATCTCGAGCCCAATGATGTGCTGTTCATCGATGAAATCCATCGTTTAAGCCCGGTCGTTGAGGAGGTACTCTATCCGGCAATGGAGGACTACCAGCTCGATATCATGATTGGCGAAGGCCCGGCGGCGCGTTCTATCAAGTTGGAACTTCCCCCCTTTACCCTGATCGGGGCAACCACCCGTGCCGGCTCGTTGACTTCGCCATTGCGCGATCGCTTTGGCATCGTGCAGCGGCTCGAGTTCTACAAGGTCGAAGATTTAGCAGAGATTGTCTCTCGCAGTGCCCGTTGTCTCGGTCTATCGATGGTGCCGGCTGGGGCGACAGAAATTGCGTGCCGTGCACGCGGAACCCCGCGGATTGCCAACCGCCTGTTGCGCCGGGTGCGTGACTATGCGGAGATCCGCGCGGATGGTCATATCAGTGCTGAAGTTGCAGCCAGCGCGCTGGACATGCTGGATGTGGATCAGCAGGGTTTTGACTACATGGATCGCAAGCTGTTGCTGGCAGTTATAGACAAGTTTATGGGTGGTCCCGTTGGCCTGGACAATCTGTCAGCGGCAATCGGCGAAGAGAAAGAGACGATTGAGGATGTAATCGAGCCTTTTTTGATCCAGCAAGGGTTCTTGCAACGTACCCCAAGAGGGCGCATCGCAACCCAACGTGCTTACCAGCATTTCGGCCTATCCCGCCCCGACAGCCTCTAGAAGGTGGCGCTGACAAGCTGGTCAGCGCGTACGCGTGTCATCGGGCTAGCTGATGCGACGTTGGCCAACTGGCGTGCTCTCACAGCCTGATGCCATACACGAACAATCCAAACGGGATTTTCGATAAAAAAAAGCCTGCCGACGAGGCAGGCGACACTTCAAAGTTGTGAGTTCACGTCTGTGAATAACAAACAGGATAATCCGTTAATCTCAGCACTGGGGTAATTCTAGGTACTCGGCCGCCGTGGAACAAATGATATAAATCACGGCTTATCAATTAGAAAAACTAATATGGTTTTTTTGACGGCCGTTACCAAGAGATGTGACCTGGAATAAAACAGCATAAGAATTAGGGTTATAATATCTAAGTGGTTGCAAATTATTAACATTTGTCACTCACTTGTGATCAGATGTCGGGTACGCTTTATTGCAGCGGTAACACCCAAAATGGTATAAAGTTACCGTTAAAATACAGCTTTAGAGATTAAATGTTGTAATTTTGTTGCATTTGATCTGGTCTTGTTAATGCGTTGTTAATTTCGGCTTGTGCGAGACCATACCAATGCATGGAGGCGGTATTCCTGAGAGTGGGGTACCAGAGGTAGCAATCGGTGAGGACAAATCATGATTAATGAGACTGTGGTCGAACTGTCGCGGATCCAGTTTGCCGCAACAGCGCTCTATCACTTTTTATTCGTGCCCCTGACGCTTGGCATGACATTCCTGCTGGCGATCATGGAGTCGGTCTATGTGATGACCAACAATCCTATTTACAAGGACATGACTAAATTTTGGGGCAAGCTGTTTGCCATCAACTTTGCGCTGGGGGTGACGACCGGCCTGACGATGGAATTCCAGTTTGGTACCAACTGGTCCTATTACTCTCACTACGTAGGCGATATCTTTGGTGCACCGCTGGCGATCGAAGGGTTGATGGCCTTCTTTCTAGAATCAACCTTCGTTGGCATGTTCTTTTTTGGCTGGGATCGCATGACCAAGGTGCAGCATCTGGGGTGTACCTGGTTGATGGCCATCGGTACCAACTTGTCAGCACTGTGGATTTTGGTGGCGAATGGCTGGATGCAGTTCCCGGCGGGTGCTGAGTTCAATTTTGAAACCATGCGTATGGAGATGGTCAGCTTTGGCGAGCTGATTTTCAACCCGGTAGCACAGGTCAAGTTTGTTCACACCGTCGCAGCTGGCTATACCACAGGCGCCATGTTTGTGTTGGGGATCTCCTCCTACTACCTGCTTAAAGGCCGTGATATTCCATTCGCTCGTCGCTCTTTTGCGATTGCTGCGGCATTTGGCATGGCATCGATTCTCTCCGTACTGGTGCTGGGCGATGAGTCAGGCTACGAGATCGGCGACTTGCAGAAGGTAAAACTGGCCGCGATTGAAGCGGAATGGCATACCGAAGAGGCACCGGCAGCGTTTACTGTCATCGGTATTCCAAACCAGGAAGCGATGCGTACTGACTATGCCATCAAGATCCCCTATGTGATGGGCATCATCGCGACTCGCTCTCTGGATAAGCAAGTGACTGGCCTGACTGATCTGGTCAAGCAGCACGAAGAGCGTATTCGTAGTGGCATGCAGGCCTACGATTTGCTGAACAAATTGCAAAGTGGTGACAAATCTGAGGCGACGGTTAACGCATTCAATGCAGTAAAGAATGATTTGGGCTATGGGCTCTTGCTCAAGCGTTACACCGCTAACATCAGTGATGCGACTGACGAACAGATTGCGCTGGCGGCCAAGGATAGTATCCCGAATGTCGCACCTGTGTTCTTCTCGTTCCGCATTATGGTCGGCGTAGGCATCCTGATGCTGGTGCTGATCGGCATCGCTTTCTATGACAGCACCCGCCATCGTATCGGTGAACGCAAGTGGTTGCTCAAGGCACTGTTGTGGGGGATCCCGTTACCGTGGATCGCTATCGAATGTGGGTGGTTCGTCGCTGAGTATGGTCGTCAACCTTGGACTATCGCAGAGGTATTGCCCACGTTCATGTCGGCATCAACCTTGACCGAGGCAGATCTTTGGTTCTCCTTGATCGGCATTTGTACCTTCTACACCGTACTGCTGGTCGTCGAGATGTACCTGATGTTCAAGTTCGCCCGCAAGGGACCAAGCAGCCTGAAAACAGGCAAGTATCACTTCGAAACTCATAGCGCATAAGGAAAGCAGACATGTTGGACTATGAAGTATTACGCGTGATCTGGTGGGTCCTGGTTGGTGTCCTGCTGATCGGTTTCGCCGTCACTGATGGTTTTGATATGGGGGTTGGCGCCCTGTTGCCGGTAATCGGCAAAAACGATACAGAGCGTCGCGTGATCATCAACACAGTGGCTCCCCATTGGGATGGTAACCAGGTTTGGTTAATCACCGCTGGGGGCGCTATTTTTGCCGCTTGGCCAACCGTCTATGCCACGGCGTTTTCGGGCTTTTACGTAGCCATGGTATTGACGCTGATGGCCCTGTTCTTCCGGCCTGTTGGTTTTGACTACCGTTCGAAAATCGAAGATCCGCGCTGGCGCACGACGTGGGACTGGTGCTTGTTTATTGGTGGTGCTGTTCCGCCGATCGTCTTCGGTGTGGCATTCGGTAATCTGTTGCAAGGTGTACCGTTCTCGCTCGACCAGTATCTGCGCTCAAGCTACGAGGGCAATTTCTTCGGTTTGTTGAACCCGTTTGGCTTGTTGGCCGGTTTCGTCAGCCTGTTCATGATTGTCACTCAAGGGGCTACTTGGCTGATGATGAAGACCGAAGGTGATGTGCTTGCCCGTGCGCGCAATGTCGCCTCCATCACAGGGTTACTGACGGCCATTCTGTTCGCCGCTGCGGGCTATTGGGTGGCGAATGGTATTGATGGCTACGTTATTACCGCGTTCCAGGGCGTTGATGCGGTCTCCAACCCGTTGCAAAAGAGCGTGGTGGTTGAGGCTGGCGCGTGGTTGCAGAACTATGAAAGCTATCCATGGATGATGGTGGCGCCAGTGTTGGGTGTCGTTATGGCCCTGTTTACGGCGCTGTTTGCCCGCTTTGGTAAAGGAGCCTTGGCATTCACAACATCGTCTCTGTCTATTGCTGGCATCATTTTGACCGCGGGTTTCAGCATGTTCCCGTTCATTATGCCTTCTAGCCTGAATCCGGCGCAGAGCTTGACCGTATGGGATGCCACCTCATCGCAAAATACCTTGTCGGTGATGCTGGTGGCGGCGGTGATTTTTGTACCCATCATCCTGGCCTACACCCTGTGGACCTATTACAAGATGTTTGGTCGCGTCAACAAGCAGTTCATCGAAGCGAACAAGCATTCTGTTTATTAAGGAGCGACAACATGTGGTATTTCACCTGGATCCTTGGCCTGTTGCTGGCTTGTGCCTTCGGGATTATTAATGCTCTTTGGTTGGAGCATACGGAAAATCTCGATCGCAAGCTCGATTGATTTCCATGCCATGCAGGCCACTTCGGTGGCCTGTTTTTTTTATATCACTATCTGCTAGTGAGGCAGATCACCTTCTTTCCCAATTTTACCTGCGGTACACTAGGCGCACTTTTCCAACGGTGGAGTGTGTTCCCCCAAATGCAACCAGCAGATTTTAGGTACCCGGTCCGCGTCTACTATGAGGATACGGATGCCGGTGGCATCGTCTATAACGCCAACTACCTGAAATTTCTGGAAAGAGCTCGCACTGAGTGGCTTCGGGAACGTGGTGTGGAACAAGATGAATGGTTACGCCAAGACGTTGCCTTTGTCGTTCGCCATATCGATATCGATTTTCACCGTGCCGCACGTTTTAACCAGATGCTCTCGGTTACCTGTGTTATTCAGGAACTGAAACGAGCATCGGTCATTTTTACGCAACAAATCCAAGATGAGCGCGGCCAGCAACTGGTGTCTGCCAGGGTAACCATTGCCTGTGTCAGCCTGAGTCAGATGCGGCCAACCGCTTTTCCAGAAGTGATTAAGGGAGTTTTTAGCAGTGGAACCCACTCAACTGTCGTTTACTAATTTAATTTTCGAAGCCAGTCCCCTGGTACAGATCGTCATGCTGATTTTGTTGAGCATGTCGATTGCCTCTTGGGCCATCATTGTGCAGCGGACTCGTTTGTTGCGTGAAGCGCGCTCAACCTCTGAACAATTTGAAGAGCGCTTCTGGTCTGGAATTGATCTGAATCGCTTGTATCAGGAGTGTTCATCGCGCCGTGATGAGTTGAGTGGGCTGGAGCAGATCTTCTTCTCCGGCTTCAAGGAGTTTGCTCGTCTACACAACACCGGGTTGCGCAGCCAGGAGATGGTTATGGATGGTACTTACCGTGCCATGCGTGTCTCACTCTCGCGTGAGGTTGATGATCTGGAGACCAGTCTGCCGGTCCTGGCCACCATTGGTTCCATCAGCCCCTATATCGGTCTATTTGGTACTGTGTGGGGCATCATGCACGCCTTCGTTGCCTTGGCTGCGGTCAAAAATGCGACGTTGGCGATGGTGGCTCCGCCTATTGCTGAGGCGTTGATCGCCACCGCGATGGGGCTGTTTGCCGCTATCCCGGCCGTGGTCGCCTTTAACCGCTTTAGCACCAAAGTCGAGAAGCTGGAAAACGCCTATATCAATTTCATGGACGAATTTTCCACTATTCTCAACCGCCAGTTGGTCAACAAGGGTGAGTAAACATGCAAGTGCATCAACGCAGCAAGAAGCGGGCTGTCGCCGAGATTAACGTCGTTCCGTATATCGACGTCATGCTGGTCTTGCTGATCATCTTTATGGCTACCGCGCCCGTGATCATGCAAGGGGTGACAGTGGATTTGCCGCAGGCTGATTCACAACCGATCGATGAGGACATGAAGACCCCTGTCGTGGCCTCGGTGGATGCGACTGGGCGTTATTTCCTTGATATCGGTGATACCCATAAAGAGACGCTGGACTTGGTCGACCTTGCTGGACAGGTTGCGCAGTATCTGAAGATGAATCCAGAGTCACCCGTGGTCGTCCAGGGGGATGCCAAAGTTCCCTACGACGCTGTAGTTCAGCTGATGGCTGCCTTGAAAGAGGCGGGCGTCCCTTCAGTTGGCTTGATGACAGAACCTGTCGGAAAGAAGAAGTAATCGGAGTAGTCAGACGGTGAAACGCAGTATGACCGGTCCGGTCGTGGTGTCTCTGGTATTGCACGCCTTGCTGATCCTGGCCTTTGTCCTGAAATGGAATCTGGATAAACCCAAGCGTCCAGGAGGCGGCGGTGGCGGCGGTGTTGTTCACGCTGTGGTGATTGATGAACTGCAATTCAAGCAACATGCTGAGTTTGTCAAACAACAGAAAGTGCAACAGCAACAGGAGCAGCTCCAGAAGCAGGAAGAGCAAAAAAAGGTATTAGAACAGACTCGTCAGCTGAAGGAACAGGAAACCATTCGTTTGCGTCGTGAAGAAGAGAAGAAGCAGGCGGAAAAAGAGGCGGTTCGCAAGAAAGAGATTGAGCGGCAAAAGCTGGAAAACGAAAAGAAGATTGCACTCGAGAAGAAAAAGCTCGAAGAGAAAAAACAAAAAGAGCTCGAGCAAAAGCGCCTTGAAGAAGAGCAGAAGAAAAAACAGGAAAAGGAGAAACAGGATGCCGAGAAGAAGCGTCTTGATGATCTGAAAAAGAAAGAAGAAGAGTTGAAAAAGAAAGAAGAAGAGCTGAAAAAGCAACAGGAATTGAAGAAACAAGAAGAGCTGAAGAAAAAGCAGGCTGAAGAGAAGAAAAAGGCGGAAGAGCAGAAGCAAGCGGCGGCAAAGAAGAAAGAAGAAGAGAAGAAAAAAGCCGAGTTGAAGCAAAAAGCCGATGCAGCCGCGCGTAAAAAGGAAGCCCAGCAGCTGGAAGAGGATCTCTTCAGTGATCTAGACAGTGACACTCCGGGCTCCGCCGGTAATAAAGCTGGGCCTGGTAGTGGTAACGGAGACGATCAATACAGTGGTCTGGTTGCCGACATGGTTAAACGCAACATGCTGATCGACCGAACCATGTTTGGTAAGACAGCAGTACTGAAAGTGCGGATCGCACCCGATGGCCTGGTGATCTCCGCAGGGCCTTGCGATGGCAATCCGACAATCTGTAATGCCGGTATTGCTGCGGTAAACCGGATAGGGAAGTTCCCGAAGCCGCCACAAGATTACGGCGTTCTTTCGTTAACGCTGGATCCTGGTGGTCAGTAAGGTGAATAGCAAAGGGTGCAGCGGTGTTGTCTGCACCCAGGCTAAAGTGTGTACACAGCCCCGGTTTCAGGTGTTAGGCTGGGGTCGTTTAAATGGGTATCGAAATCTCCCTGTCTTGTCGGGGGATGGATTCAATTTTTGTTACTCACGTTGCAACCTGGAAAGTAGGTGAAGATGAAAAAACTGATTGGTGCCTTGTTGGCTTATCTGGCATTAAGCCAGTCGGCCATGGCCGAATTACAGATACTGGTAACAGGTGGTATCGATAGCGGCCGTCCTGTCGCTGTTCCGCAATTCAAGTCCTCAGCGTCTGGCTTACCCGAAGATGTAGCCAATGTCATCAGCTCGGACCTGATGCGCAGTGGCAAGTTTGCCCCTTTGGCTCGAACCCAGATGCCGCAGTCTCCTTCTACGGCTACCGAAGTCAATTTCCCGATTTGGGCAAATATGGGCATCGAAGCCATGGTGATGGGACAGGTCGAACCTGCCGGTGACGGTCAATACAAAGTCAGCTTTGAGCTGGTTGATGTCATGAAGGGCAAGGCGGGTGATGCCAATACCGTGCTGACAGCAGGTAGTAGTGTCGTTCCTGCCAAGAAATTGCGTCAATTTGCGCATCGTATCTCGGATATCGTCTATGAGAAGCTGACCGGTGAGCGTGGCGCCTTTTTGACCCGTATCAGTTATGTTTCCTTCCATCCGGGAACTCAGTATCCGTACCATCTGATGGTGGCAGATTACGATGGTTACAACGAGAGTGTATTGTTGCGTTCTCCCGAACCATTGATGTCACCCTCTTGGTCACCGGATGGGCGCAAGCTGGCATACGTCAGTTTTGAAAAGCGTACTCCAGCCATTTATGTCCAAGGCATCTACGATCGTTCCCGCACCATGGTTGCCTCCTATCCTGGTATCAACGGTGCTCCTGAGTGGTCACCCGATGGCAGCAAGCTGGCGTTGGTTCTTTCCAAGGATGGTCAACCGGATATTTATGTTCTGGACATCGGTAGTCGTCAATTGACACGTGTTACTGCCGATCGGGCCATCGATACCGAACCCTCCTGGGCACCTGACGGCCGGAGCCTGGTGTTCACCTCCGAGAGGGGTGGCAAACCACAAATTTATAGAGTAGATTTGGCCTCAGGTCAGACCCAGCGTCTGACGTGGGAAGGCGATATGAATCTGGCGGCATCCATGAGCCCGGACGGTAAGTCAGTGGTCATGGTCAGCCGGGTGAATGGGCAATACCGTATTGCCCGGCAGGATCTGGAGTCAGGTGCTGTCTATGTGTTGACCCAGACATCACTGGACGAATCACCGAGTGTGGCTCCAAACGGAAGCATGATTATTTATAGCACCATCTACCAAGGTAGAAAGGGATTGGCTTTGGTTTCGGCCGACGGTCGTTTCAAGGCAAATCTACCTTCTACCAATGGAGAGGTTCGCGCGCCAGCTTGGTCGCCGTTCCTGAACTAACCCTCAATAGAATATGCAAGGACATAAGATGCAACTCAACACTCTGCTGAAAAGCTTGATGATCGCTCTGCCGATGTTCACACTGGCTGCTTGCTCTAGCACCGAAGATTCCGGTGCTGGTGTACAAGAACAAGGTATGGAAACATTGGGTACTGCTGATCAAGGTTTGTCCGCTGATGAGCAAATGCGTCAGAAGTATGAAGCTCTGCGTCAAGAGAACACTATCTACTTCGGTTTCGACCAAGATGCTATCGAAAACCAATATGCAGAACTGCTGCAAGCTCACGCCAATTTCCTGCGTGAACATGCCAACATCAAGGTATTGGTAGAAGGCCATACTGACGAACGTGGCACCCCGGAGTACAACATCGCTCTGGGTGAGCGTCGTGCTAAGGCTGTTGCCAAGTATCTGCAGAACCTCGGCGTTGATGCCATGCAGCTGTCCGTTGTCAGCTATGGCGAAGAGAAGCCGGCAGATCCTAACCACTCTGACGATGCGTTCGCCAAGAACCGTCGCGCTGTTCTGGTCTACTAAGGTTTAGCGGTTGATGAATACCGTAATGATAAAAGCGGCCGTTATGGCCGCTCTTTTTTCATGTGGCGTGTCTTGGGCTCATGCAGATGATCTATCTGTTGAGGAACGCCTTGATAAGCTCGAGAAGTTAGTCAATTCCCGCAACATGATGCAGAATGATTTGCAGCAACAAATTGACTCCCTGGCTGAAGAAGTCCGTCAACTTCGAGGTAGCCTCGAGGAAGCCAATTACAAGTTGCAACAGGCTACTGATCGCCAAAAAGGGTTGTATCAGGAGCTGGATAAGCTCAAGAGCTCACCACCGACAGCAGTAGCCAGTGGTGCGGGGGCAACCGCTGCTAACACCACCGCCTCGGCTGCATCGCCACAAACCACAGTAACTCCAGCGCCTGCAACGAAACCAGCGTCAGCTGAAGAGACACAAGCGTATGAAGCGGCTGTAAATCTGGTGATGAAGGACAAAGACTTTGCGAAAGCCGTTCCGGCATTTCAAAGTTTCATCAGCAAGTATCCAGACTCCAGTTTGGCTTCAAATGCGCACTATTGGCTGGGTCAACTGCTGTATAATCAGGGTGACAAGGATGGAGCCAAGACCAACTTTTTAGTCGTGGCTCAAAAATTCAAAGATTCCGCCAAGCGGCCTGAGGCTCTGCTCAAATTAGGTATGATCAGTTTGAGTGAAGGTGATAAGGATAAAGCCAGTAAGTTCTTCCAACTGGTCATGAAGCAGTATCCGGACACCCCGTCGGCGCAACTTGCGCAAAAAGCACTCAATGCGAAGTAGAACGCTGCTGGATTGAGCGAAAAATAGCAGTATTGGATGAAGCCTGACCAAACAGACAAAAAACTTGAAGTTTCTGTTGCGTCAGGCAGTCAAATCCGTAATATAAGCCGCCGTCAGCGCCAGGAAGCGAAAGCGGAAAAGTGGTGACAAAATGAGTGGGTCGTTAGCTCAGTCGGTAGAGCAGTTGACTTTTAATCAATTGGTCGCAGGTTCGAATCCCGCACGACCCACCAGATATTCCCAGGTCGCTTAGCTCAGCTGGGAGAGCACCTCCCTTACAAGGAGGGGGTCACTGGTTCGATCCCAGTAGCGACCACCAGTTTCAAAATGGGTTGTTAGCTCAGTTGGTAGAGCAGTTGACTCTTAATCAATTGGTCGAAGGTTCGAGCCCTTCACAACCCACCAGATATCCCAGGTCGCTTAGCTCAGCTGGGAGAGCACCTCCCTTACAAGGAGGGGGTCACTGGTTCGATCCCAGTAGCGACCACCAGTTTTAAAATGGGTTGTTAGCTCAGTTGGTAGAGCAGTTGACTCTTAATCAATTGGTCGAAGGTTCGAGCCCTTCACAACCCACCAGTTTAGTGTGTTAACAAAAACACAGTGTTGTCGGAGATGAGTTCGCGGCGCGAACCATTTACGCAACCCACTAGTTAGTCCCAGGTCGCTTAGCTCAGCTGGGAGAGCACCTCCCTTACAAGGAGGGGGTCACTGGTTCGATCCCAGTAGCGACCACCAGTTTTAAATGGGTTGTTAGCTCAGTTGGTAGAGCAGTTGACTCTTAATCAATTGGTCGAAGGTTCGAGCCCTTCACAACCCACCAGTTTAGTGTGTTAACAAAAACACAGTGTTGTCGGAGATGAGTTCGAGAAGCGAACCATTTACGTAACCCACTAGTTAGTCCCAGGTCGCTTAGCTCAGCTGGGAGAGCACCTCCCTTACAAGGAGGGGGTCACTGGTTCGATCCCAGTAGCGACCACCAGTTTAAGATGGGTCGTTAGCTCAGTCGGTAGAGCAGCGGACTTTTAATCCGTTGGTCGAAGGTTCGAATCCTTCACGACCCACCATCATATCAAGGGTTGTTAGCTCAGTTGGTAGAGCAGTTGACTCTTAATCAATTGGTCGAAGGTTCGAGCCCTTCACAACCCACCATTGAAAAGGCCCGCAGCAGCGGGCCTTTTTGTTATGCGGGCAGGTCAGGTTCTGAGTCTGCTGAGTTGTTGCTCCAGGCGACGGACCTGATCTGCAAGGCCATGACCGCCACTACTGGCACGACGAGCCAGCTGAGCCAAGTCGGTCGCGGCATCACCTATACGGGTCAGATTTTGGTTGATCTCCTCACTGACGGAGCTCTGCTCTTCTGCGGCTGTTGCAACTTGAGTAATGTGATCGTTCATCCCCTGAATCTGGGCAACCACCTCCATCAATAATTCGTAGGCTTGGTTGGCGCTGCTGACGGTTGTGCCTGTTTTGGTCACGCCGGAATTGATAATACCGGTCGTTTTGTTGACCTCTTGTTGCAGGTCGCTGATCAGATTGCCAATTTCGTCTGTTGACGCGCGAGTTTTATTTGCCAATGCTCTAACTTCGTCTGCAACGACCGCAAAACCCCGTCCCATGTCACCGGCTCTGGCAGCCTCAATGGCGGCATTGAGTGCCAATAGATTGGTTTGTTCAGCAATGTTGCGGATAACTTCAAGGATATGATTAATGTTATTACTGCAGGCGGCAACTTGACCGATTGCGGCATTGGCGGTGTTCATATCGACGGCCAATTGTTCAATCTGGCCACGTGTTTCAGCCATTGCTTGTTGAGAACCATGTGTCAGTGCTGTTGCCTTGTCAGATTCGGATGCAGCCTCCGCAGCATAACAGGCAACATCACGGGCAGTCGTACTCATTTGATGCATGGCGGTAACAACATTATCAACCTCCCGGTGTTGCATCTCGACACTGGCATCGATCTCGATGGCAATTTGACTGACCTGTTCAGCCTCCTGAGACACATCCTGTTCAATGTGTTTCAATTCGAGCACCATGACGCGTAGTTTATTAATAAACTGATTCAAGCTATTAGACAGCGCGATCAACTCAGCATGGCTGTGGACCGTAATCTGGCGGGTCAGATCACCTTCTGCAGAGGTCAGTTCGGCAACGTGCTGGGTAATTGTTCGGATTGGTGAGGCAATGCTGGCTAGCAGAACCATCAAGACAATCAGTGACATGACAGTAATTGTTGCACCGATCAGGATCTGCCTGCTGCCAACACCGGTCACTAATGTATCCAGTTCGGTCGCGATCTTATTGGCCTGCGCCAGAGCCTCTTGTTTGGGGACAGAGACCAACAAGGTCCATTGTTGCGAGGAAAACGGGATCGTGACGGGATATTGGGCAAAAAGCCTATCCGTGGATTGCCACTGTGTTTTTTGGGAATCAAGGCCTGCAGACCAGGCTGCCTGTTCCTCAGCTGGCAGCTCGCGGAATGGTCGTCCCAGTTTGTCCTTGTGGTCGCTACTGGCCACAATGAGCTTTTTGCTGCTCAATAATAACACCTGACTTTTACCCTGATAGAGGGAGCCAGCGAGCTGTTCGGTCAATGATTGGAAGTTAGGCAGGTTCAGGTCGACCCCCGCGACGCCAACAAATTTGCCAGTGCGTAGAATGGGCACCGTCAGACTGGTCATCAGTTCGCTGTAGCCTGGACTAATCTCGTATAAATAAGGCTCCATCAAGCAAGGCCTGAGGGTGTCTTTTGCACAGAGATACCATTCGGCATTTCGGATACCAAACTCATTGAGGCTGGTGTCGTATTTTGCCGCACTGGTTGCCTCATCAATCGCCTGTTGCACCACTGCGCCTTCACGGTCGTGGATGAAGTAAATCTCCAGGGATCCTTTACCAGATACCGAATGAGAGGTATCACCAGCTAGCCACTGCTCGTCCTTATCGATATAGCCATTAGCCTCAAACTGGGTATAAATAGAACTGATAGTCGGATTGCCGGTAATGATTCCACGAAGCTGATTTTCCAGCTGTGGTCGAGACAGGGCCAATTCCGGTACCGCAAAACCTTGAGCTAGCGACTGACTTACCATCATCGGAACTTGATAGGCCTGGTTTATGAATGTCGCTATTTGTTCCCCATAAATTCCGCTCGTTCCTACCAAACTGTTATTAACTTCCTGGGCCTGAGCCGTGGTTACTGTAGTAACAATCTGTGTATTGGCTTTATGAAGTGATTGCCAGAGGATGGCGGTGGTAATTGCGCTGCTAAGCAACAGAATCAGCGTTACAAACAGGAATAATTTGGTTCTCAAGGATAGTTCGCGCATTGCCACCTCCGCTGTTTTTATCAGCGTAGTTGATTCTGTTCTTGTTGGTGGGCGCGGATGCAATGTTTGGGGATCTCAAAGGCTATCGGTATAATCAGGTCAGAAAAAGCTTTTATGGACGTTGGAAGATGAGCAGTATTGAAGTCTCCGCCTTGGATTACCCATTTCCCCCAAAGCCAATCCCGTTATCCACTGAGCAGCAGGATGACTACAAGGCCAGGATCCGGGCATTATTGGGACAGCATAATGCTGTTTTGATCGCTCATTACTATACCGACCCAGAGATCCAGGCCTTGGCTGAGGAGACCGGTGGTTTTGTCGGTGACTCTCTTGAGATGGCTAAGTTTGGTCAGCAGCATCAGGCTGATACCTTGATCATCGCCGGTGTTCGCTTCATGGGAGAAACCGCCAAAATTCTCAGTCCTGAGAAACGAGTGTTAATGCCAACACTCAAGGCGGAATGTTCACTGGATTTAGGTTGTCCTGCTGAGGCCTTCTCTGCCTTTTGCGATGCACATCCAGATCACACTGTGGTTGTCTATGCCAACACCTCGGTTGAGGTGAAAGCCCGCGCGGATTGGATTGTCACTTCGAGTATTGCTGTTGAGCTAATTGAGCACCTGGATGCTGAAGGTAAGCAGATCATCTGGGCTCCCGATCGTCACCTCGGCGCGTATATCGCCAAGAAGACAGGGGCAGACATGCTGCGCTGGCAGGCGGCCTGTATCGTCCATGATGAGTTTAAGTCGCGGGCACTGCTCGAATTAAAGGCTCGCTACCCTGATGCCGCTGTGTTAGTGCATCCCGAGTCGCCTGAGGCGGTTATAGCCATCGCCGATGCTGTCGGTTCAACCAGCCAACTTATCAAGGCCGCTCAAGTTTTACCGCACAAGACACTGATTGTGGCCACAGACCGCGGTATTTTTTACAAGATGCAACAAGCCTGTCCAGACAAGGTGATGATAGAAGCTCCGACAGGGGGCGATGGCGCCACGTGTCGCAGCTGCGCGCACTGCCCATGGATGGCAATGAATGGGCTGGTAGCTATTCATTCGGCATTGAGTGAAGAGGGTGGACACGAAATCTTTGTTGAAGAGTCGGTACGTCAACGCGCATTGGTGCCCCTGCGTCGTATGTTAGATTTTGCGGCCCAATTGCAGCATAAGGTCAGCAGCAATATTTAAAAGGCCCATCAGGGCCTTTTAACTTGGTATCGCTCAACCGTTGCGCTTGATGGTCACGCCCAGCAAGTGCTGTTCATCGGGGGCGACCTCGACACCATCGGCCGCAGTGATGGCCGTTTCCACGCAGATCATCGTTTTCCAGCCCTCGTTATCGAAGTCTACCATGCCAGCTGCGCCCTGGTGCCACGGGTTCCAGACGACAATGGAGTCTGCATTGTGGTTATCCAGTAGGAGGTCGGTTGTGCCAGTGCGAAGGAGTACCTGGTGCTCGGGGTGCAGATAGACGCGATCTACCGGTCCCGTTAGAGCGAATGCCTGCTCTTCGCACTGTTTTCCTTGCTGCAGCTTGTCGGCATAGATAGCGCCGATGCCATCGATGTGAACCTGCTCGGTAGCGACTGACTCAAAATAGGTGTGTAGCGCGCCGGAATAACACCATGATGTGCTATCTGTGTTGATGGAGTTGAGCAGCAGTGTGAGTTCGTTACTGATGCATATATCCAGTTCGAGCGTAAAGTTATGAGGCCAGATAGCACGGCTTTCGTCGCTTGCGTGCAGTGACATATGCAGCAGGGTGCTCTCTTGTAGATCGTTGATGCCGTCCAGTTGCCAGTGCATGCTCCGGGCAAAGCCGTGTTGGGGTTTACCTGCGCCCACCCGTGCAGGTGCCGGACCGAACCAGGGCCAGCAAAGAGGGATGCCACCGCGAATACCGCGACTGCCATCAAGAATGGCGTCCTTGCTCAGCCAGAGCCAGGGGCTTTCACCAGCAGGGGCATAATGCAGCACGTGCGCGCCAAACAGACTGATGATGGCTTCGCTTTCCTGACGCTTGACAACGAGGAACTCCATTCCCGCAGCATTGCGTGCGAGAGTGACAGAGGCGGTGAGTTGACGCAGGGTAGTCAGTTGTAATTGTTCTTGCATGTCTCTACTCCACAAACAAAAAAGGCGGCCAATTGGCCGCCTCTATGAGTATGTCTCTCTCAAACTCCAATTACTTGGAGATGTGAGCGATCAGCTCCAGAACCTTGTTTGAGTAACCGATTTCGTTGTCGTACCAAGATACAACCTTAACGAAAGTATCGGTCAGCTGGATACCAGCCTTGGCATCGAATACAGAGGTGCAGGTTTCGCCGACGAAGTCATTGGAAACAACTTCATCAGTGGTGTAACCCAGAACACCCTTCATCGCGCCTTCAGAAGCAGCCTTCATTGCAGCACAGATGTCTTCGTACTTGGCGGGCTTCTTCAGGTTGACGGTCAGGTCAACAACAGAAACGTCCGGAGTCGGAACACGGAAGGCCATGCCAGTCAGCTTGCCCTTCAGTTCAGGGATAACTACGCCAACAGCCTTAGCAGCGCCGGTAGATGACGGGATGATGTTTTGAGCCGCGCCGCGGCCACCACGCCAGTCCTTAGCGGACGGACCATCAACGGTCTTCTGGGTAGCAGTGGTAGCGTGAACAGTGGTCATCAGACCGGATTCGATACCCCAAGTGTCGTTCAGAACCTTGGCGATCGGAGCCAGACAGTTGGTGGTGCAAGAAGCGTTGGAGACGATGTCTTGACCAGCGTATTCGGTGTGGTTAACACCCATTACGAACATCGGGGTAGCGTCCTTGGACGGACCAGTCATGACAACCTTCTTGGCGCCAGCAGTGATGTGCTTGCGAGCGGTAGCGTCGTCCAGGAACAGACCAGTACCTTCGGCAACAACGTCAACACCGATAGCATCCCACTTCAGGTTAGCCGGGTCACGTTCTGCAGTAACACGAACGGTCTTACCGTTAACGACCAGGTTGCCATCCTTAACTTCTACGGTGCCCTTGAAACGACCGTGAGTTGAGTCGTACTTCAGCATGTAAGCCATGTACTCAACGTCGATCAGGTCGTTGATACCGACAACTTCAATGCCCAGATCTGCACGCTCGAAAGAAGCGCGGAATACGAAGCGACCGATACGGCCGAAACCGTTAATACCTACTTTGATAGTCATAGTTGTACCCAACGTTTGTTGTTCAACAGAAAAAATCCGCTAGTAAATTTACAAGAACCGGGGTGTGAGTCAACTGTAAACCCGGTCTAAATTGCGCAATATCATAAAAAGAGCGAAAGATATTTCCGTCAATTACATCTGTTTGAAAATTCATGACAGAAGTGACCAGGCCTTAGTCGAGATAGTGCGCATTGATTATTGTGCACTAATTGAACACTTGTGGTTATTTTGTCTCCACTTGAGCAAAACGGGCTGTTGTGAGTGTCTGCGAGGTCACATTCGTTCAAGGGTTCTTGTGAGAAAATCGAAAACAGGGATGTAATGGGCCATCTTTTTGCAGCGCAATTGCACTGTGCTGGCCCGCCATCCTGATGTTGGAATGGAAGTTCTGGATTCAATACTCAATCAAAAAAGCGTAACAGCGGGAAAATACCAATATGACAACTTTGATTGAACAGTTGGCGGCTGCCAAAGGCATTGCCAACGAATATGTAGATGCCTGGGGTAACCCGGCCGAAGTCACTTTGGAAAGCAAGGCTGCGATGCTTGCAGCCATGGGTTACAAAGTTGACGACGAAACTGCCCTTCAAGCTCAGTTAGAACAAGAAAATCATGCTCTGTGGCAACGTCCGCTTGACCCTGTGTTAGTGGTTCGTGCAGGCGAAGTTATTGGTTTTGATCTACGTTTGCCGATTACTTTGGTGAACGATGAACTGGTTTGGGAAGTCAAGACCGAGGCCGGAGACACTGTCAAGGGAACCTTGGTTGCTGTGAACGGTGAAATGGCTGCAGTGGCTCATATCAACGATGTTGAGTACCAGTCATATCGCGTTAGCATCGAAGCCGAGTTGCCATTGGGCTATCACGAGCTGACAGTGAAAAAAAGCGCCCGCCAGGCGTTGGGTTCGCTGCGATTGATCGTTGCTCCTAAGGCCTGTTACAAGCAGGAGCCGTTTGTTAATGGTCGCAAGGTTTGGGGCCCAAGCATTCAGCTGTACTGCCTGCGGAATGAAAGCAACTGGGGGATTGGTGACTTCACTGATCTGGGCATACTGGTCGAGAATATGGCGCAATGGGGGGCTCATTTCGTTGGTTTGAACCCGATTCATGCTCTTTATCCGGCTAACCCGGAAAGCGCCAGCCCGTACAGCCCGTCATCCCGCCGCTGGCTCAATGTCATTTATATCGATGTCGAAGCCGTTCCGGAATACCAGCAAAATGCAGCGGTCAAAGCTGAGGTTGCTACCGTCGAATTCCAGCAGCAACTGGCACAGTTGCGCGCCAAGGAGTGGGTGGATTACACCGGCGTGACGCAGACCAAAGTAAGTGTTCTGCGCAAGGTGTTTGATGGTGCCAAGCTCGGCAAAAACACCAATCGTGGCAAGGCATTTGCTGCCTTTATTGCCGCTGGCGGCGAGAGCCTGAAGCAACAGGCGATCTACGACGCCCTGCAGGCGGCTTTGTATGGTCAAGGCATGAATGCATGGGGCTGGCCGGCATGGCCGGAAGAGTATCGTGAGTATCACAAGCCTGCCGTGGCTAACTGGGCGGCTGAGCACGATGCGGATGTGCGTTTCTACATGTACTTGCAGTTCCTGGCTGACGAGCAATTGGCTAACGCCGATGCCAAGGCTAAGTCTTCTGGCATGATCATGGGTATTTACCGTGACCTCGCGGTGGGCGTTTCGGAAGGTTCAACAGAAATTTGGGCCAACAGCGAACTCTATTGTCCTAAAGCCAGTGTTGGTGCGCCACCGGATGTGCTTGGCCCGTTAGGTCAAAACTGGGGTCTGCCTCCCATGGATCCAGCCAAGTTGCTGGAAGCCCAGTATCAACCGATGATCGATCTTTTCCGTTCGAATATGCGTTCCTGCGGTTCGTTACGCATCGATCATGCCATGGCCTTGTTGCGTCTGTGGTGGGTACCGCCTGGAGCCTCAGCGGCGAAGGGGGCTTACATCTATTATCGCGTAAATGACCTGCTGGGTATCCTGGCGCTGGAGTCTGTGCGCAACCAGTGTCTCATCATCGGTGAGGATCTGGGCACAGTGCCAGATGGTATGGATGTGCTGCTGAAGGAAAATGGTGTGCACTCCTACCGTATTTTCTTCTTCGAGCGTTCGAAGACGGATGGCGGATTTATCTCTCCGGCTCACTATCCTGAGCAGGCTATGGCGGCGTTGACGACACACGATATGCCGACGCTGCGTGGTTACTGGCATTGTGATGACTTGACGTTGGGTCGTGAGCTGGGTCTCTATCCTGACGATGCCGTGCTCGACAGCTTGCGCGCAGATCGCCACCAGGCCAAGCAACGCATCCTCGATAGCTTGCATGGCCACGGTGTACTGTCAGATTCGGTGCCGCGTGATGTCAACTGGGCAGGCATGAGCCGTGAGTTGAACCATGGCATGCAGATTCACATGTGCCTCGGTAATTGTGCGTTGTTCAGTACCCAGCTTGAGGATTGGCTCGAGATGGACAAGCCTGTCAACGTTCCGGGTACCAGCACTGAGTATCCAAACTGGCGGCGTAAACTGACTCGTAACCTGAGCGATATTTTTGCCGATCCGGCGCTGGCTGAACTGGCCAAACGCATGACCGACGCTCGCTATAAGGCTGGTAGTCACTAACGTTTTTTTGTCAGTGACAATGTCTGGCCCGGTTCGCCGGGCCAGACGATAACAACAAATAAAATAGCAAAAAAAAGGGTGTAGGCATGCTGATAAAAGAATTGACTGGAGCCCGTTGCGGGCAACCGTTTGATCATCTGGGGCTAATGGCCAATCCACAAGGTAATGGATTAGTGCTTCGTGCCTGGTTACCTGGCGCCTTGACTGTTGATGTCAAAGAACTCGGAAGCGACAAGGTCGTGGCGAGCCTGACCTGTGTCGATAAGCTTGGTTTGTTCGAAGCCCAATTTCCCCGTCACAAGAAGCTTTTTCCCTATTCCCTCTCCGTTCAATATCCTGATACCAGCACCACTGTGATCGATCCTTATCAGTTTAGGGATACCGCCTATGCTGGCCTGGCTGAAATGACGCAGGATGCGGCGAATCTGTATCGCACGCTGGGTGCGCAACTGGTGACTGAGGTTGTGAATGGAGTAGAGGTTTCCGGCGTTCGTTTTGCTGTATTCGCGCCGAGCGCCTCGGCAGTGAGCCTGATTGGCGATTTTAATTTTTGGGATGGACGTCGTCACCCGATGCAGCGCAGTTTGTGCGGTCATTGGGTTCTTTTTGTTCCGGGCCTGACGGCCGGAGAGCGTTATAAGTATGAATTGAAAGATCCGATGGGTAACCGCCTGCCACATAAAGCGGATCCGGTCGGTTTCTATTCGGAACAATATCCGTCATTCGCTTCGGTAGTCTACGATCAGAGCCAATTTGAATGGCATGATGAGTCTTGGCGTGTTTCACAGCTGAATGACAAGCTTGAACAACCCCTGACTATCTATGAGCTGCACTTTGCCTCATGGAAGCGTCACGATGACGGTGCCTCGCTGAGCTATCGAGAGATGGCGGCGGAACTGATTCCGTATGTCAAAGAGATGGGGTACACCCATATCGAGTTGATGCCGATTTCCGAACATCCATTCTCTGGCTCATGGGGTTATCAACCTGTTGGAATGTTCGCGCCGACCAGCCGTTTTGGCTCCGCGGATGACTTCAAGTACTTTGTCGATCAATGTCACCTGGCGGGCATCGGCGTTATTCTGGACTGGGTTCCAGCGCACTTCCCGTCGGACTCTCATGGTCTGGCGCGATTTGATGGTACCCCCCTGTATGAATATGAGGATCCTCGCCGTGGCTGGCACCCGGATTGGAACTCTTACATCTATGACTTTGGTCGGGATCATGTGCGCCAATTCCTGGTGGCTAGTGCTTTATATTGGCTGGATCACTTCCATATCGATGGTCTGCGGGTAGATGCTGTCGCCTCGATGCTTTACTGGGATTACTCTCGCAAAGAGGGCGAGTGGGTACCGAATATCCACGGTGGTAACCACAACTATGAGGCTATCAGCCTGCTGCGCTGGTTCAACGAAGAAGTCTACAAACATTATCCGCACGCCATGACAATCGCCGAGGAATCAACCGCCTTTGCCGGTGTCTCGCGCCCGACGTTTACTGGTGGGCTTGGATTCGGATTTAAATGGAATATGGGGTGGATGCATGACTCGCTGGAGTACATGAAAAAGGATCCCCTCTATCGCCGTTATCACCACAACGAATTGACGTTCTCGATGGTGTATCACTACGACGAGAACTTCATTCTGTCGTTGTCCCATGACGAGGTCGTACACGGCAAACACTCATTACTCTACAAGATGCCGGGTGATGAGTGGCAACAGGCGGCCAACCTGCGCGCTTATATGGGCTACATGTATGCTCATCCTGGCAAGAAGCTGAACTTCATGGGCACCGAATTCGGTCAGTCTAATGAATGGAACCATGACGCCCAATTGTCATGGTGGTTGTTGCAGTTTGACAAGCACAAGGGCCAGCACAATCTGATCAGGGATTTAAACCATCTCTACCGCAGTGAGACGGCGCTATTCGAAACGGATTACCAACGCGGGGGTTTCAGCTGGCTGGATCACAATGACAGTGAGCGTAGCACGTTTGTCATGCTGCGCCGCAACAAGGATGCGTCAAGCCAAATCCTGATCGTCAGCCATTTCACGCCGACGCCCGTAGCAGGTTACCGTCTGGGTGTGCCTGAAACAGGCACCTACCAAGTGGTGCTGAATACCGACAGCCAGTATTACTGGGGCAGCGATTATGACACCGGTGGGCTGGCTTTCCACAGCCAGGATGTACCGGCGCATGGACAAGCGCAGTCAATCGTGCTTAATCTACCTCCGTTAGCTACCGTATTTATCAAGCGTATCGGGGATTGATGCATGGGCGCGAGCTACACGCTGTTGCCTGGAAGAGAGGCCCCTTTAGGGGCCTCTCTTGATGAGGGCGGTTGCAATTTTGCACTCTGGGCGCCAGATGCCTCGGCAGCCTGGCTGTGCTTGTTCGATGCCGCTGAGCGAGAGATTCAACGCTTTAGCCTGCACGAGCGGCGTGGTCAGGTTTGGTACGGGTATGTTTCCGGAGTTAAAGCCGGGCAGCGTTATGGCTGGCGCCTTGAAGGGGTCAATGATCCGGCGCAAGGACTCCTGTTTGATGTCAACAAGTTGCTGTTGGATCCCTACAGCCGGGCATTGAGTCGGCCGCTGATCTGGAATCATGTTTTGTATGAGGGTGATAGCCAGCAGATGGTCAGCAAGTCAGTCGTAACGGCAGAGGACTTTGACTGGCAAGGCGTGGCTAAACCCGGATACAGCGATGCCCAGACGCTGCTGTATGAAACGCACGTTAAAGGCTTTACCCGGCTGCACCCCGAGATACCCGAGACCCTGCGTGGGACCTATTTAGGCTTGTCCCATCCTGTGGTCATTGCTTACTTGAAACAGCTTGGGATCACCACGCTGCAGCTGATGCCGATTGCCAGTTTTATGAGCGAGCCAAGGTTGGTCGACATGGGGCTGGTCAACTATTGGGGCTACAATCCCATCTGTTTTATGGCTCCCGATCCACGCTACGCCGTCCGTGATGCCGTTGTCGAATTCAAAACCATGGTCCGCGAGTTACACCGTGCCGGCATCGAGGTCATTCTGGATGTGGTGTTCAACCACACGGCTGAGGCGGGGGCAGGTGGGCCAATTCTCTGCTTTAAGGGAATTGATAACCGTAGCTACTATGCATTTGAAAATGGTGGCCACGGCCCTGATTATCAGCGCTATCTGAACGTCGCAGGTTGTGGCAATACCGTCAATGTGGATCATCCAACGGTATTGCGTTTGGTGATGGACAGTCTTCGCTACTGGCTGACCGAGATGCAGGTCGACGGATTCCGATTTGACCTGGCCGTCACATTGGCCCGTGAAGGCAATGAGTTTGACCCCTGTGGCGGCTTCTTCAAAGCGATCATGCAAGATCCGGTTATCAGTCGTGCCAGGTTGATTGCCGAGCCCTGGGATATTGGTCCCTTTGGTTATCGACTGGGACAGTTTCCAAGCCAGTGGCATGAAACCAATGATCGTTTTCGCGATACGGTGCGTTCGTTTTGGCGTGGTGACACGGGGCGCATGGCTGACTTTGCAACCCGATTGCTGGGTTCACGAGACGTGTTTCCCAAGTCACACCGCTCAATTCACTCCAGTGTGAATTTTCTGTGTTATCACGACGGCTTCACGCTGGAAGACCTGGTCAGCTATAACCAGCGTCACAACCAGCCGAATGGTGAGGAAAATCGGGATGGTCACGGTCATAACCTATCGGCCAACTATGGTGTCGAGGGGCCGACCGCTGATCTGCGGATTAGCACCATGCGTCAGCAGCAAAAGCGCAATTTGCTGACGACATTGTTTCTGGCCCAAGGGATACCCCATATGCTGGCCGGAGACGAGATCGGCCGCACCCAGATGGGCAACAACAATGCATATTGTCAGGACAACCAAATCAGTTGGCTCAGCTGGGAGTTACGCGAGGAAGATGAGCGTCTGCTCGAATTTGTGCGCAAATTGATTCAGATCCGGCAGAGCTCCGATGTGTTTTCCGGGCTCAAACTGGTGGATGATCACTATTTGGGTAAACAAAATGCCGTACATCAGGTCGTCTGGTATCACCCGGATGGCCATATTTTGTCAGATAGCGACTGGAACTCGCCGGTATCGCAAGTGTTTGTCATGGATATTGGTGATTTGAGCCATGGTGGGGAGCGCTGGTTGGTAATGTTCAATGCCAGTGGCTATGACATCCATTTCCGCTTACCCGCGGCGGCCGCAGGGATGGAGTGGGAAGAGGTCATTGATACCGCCTGCCATGATGGCATGCCATTTTTACCGGATGATGTCAGTGTGCACATGACGTTGGGACGGGCACATGCAGTCAAGTTGCTACGTCAGCGAAAATGTGAGCCTGGTGTGGTTTCTTCTGCCAAGGCGTGAGTCTATTTCATCGTTAAGGTATGATTGTTACAACTTGATAACATGAGTTGTAACCATGGTAACAAATGAGCATTCTGTGTGGCGTGACAAGCTCAGCGATGAGGCATATCACGTTTGCTGGGAAAAGGGGACTGAAGCGCCGTTTTCAGGCGCCTTGCTGCACAATCGCCAAAGTGGTGATTACCTTTGTATCTGTTGCGGGAACGTGTTGTTCGATTCGGAACACAAATTTGATTCCGGCTGTGGCTGGCCCAGTTTTGATGCGGCGCGTCCTGGTGCCGTGCGCTATGAGCGGGATCGTTCCCATGGCATGGTTCGCACCGAAATTCTCTGTAATGAGTGCGGAGCCCACTTAGGTCATGTGTTTGATGATGGCCCGACACCGAGCGGTCTGCGTTATTGTGTCAACAGCGTTGCGATGCAGTTTAACCAAAAAGAGCCTTAGTGATGCGCAGTGCTGTTGAGGGCGGGGCCTCAACGGGGGCGCGATAGCCCCCTAACCACTTGTGGTGGTGCATCTGCTATCCTGCGCTGAATGGTGAGCCGTTGGATACTCGCTTGAGCATATGGGGAGCCGGATGATGGCTATGCCGTCAGCTCGCCACGCAACGATTGCTGCATCAACATGCGGATCTGATCGCAAGGCAACGGCTGGCTCAGCAAGAAGTGCAGCTTGGCCAACACCGCTTCAGTTGTCATATCATAACCGGAGATGACGCCTGCTTCGGCCAATGCATTGCCCGTGGCGTAGCCCCCCATATTGACCCTGCCGCGCAGGCATTGGCTGAGATTGACAATGATCACGCCGCGTCCCGAGGCCTCACGCAACTGACTCAGTAATCTGGGATCCTGCGGTGCATTGCCTACGCCGTAAGTCAGCAGGATCAATGCTTTGACCGGTTGCTGCAACAAGTTGGCGATGACCTCAAACGATATCCCCGGATAAAGGGTAACCACCCCGATCGGTTGCGGCTGGATAGAGTGCAATTGTAATGGTCGGTTGCTGGCTTGTCCGAGTTCACCTGCGTGCAGTTCAATGTGAATGCCGGCCTCCAGTAACGGGGGAAAATCCGGCGAATCAAATGCCTTGAACCCGTCGGCATCGACCTTGGTCGTGCGATTTCCCCGAAACAGCTGGTTATTGAAGAACAACGTCACTTCATGGATCGGATAGTTGGCTGCCAGATACAGGGCGTTGAGCAAATTCTGCTGTCCGTCCGAGCGCAACTCGGCCAACGGAATTTGAGAGCCTGTAATGATAACCGGCTTGCTCAGGTCTTCCAGCATGAAGGAGAGTGCGGAAGCGGTGAATGACATGGTGTCGGTGCCATGCAGGACGACAAAACCATCAAAGTCGGCATAGTGATCACGGATATCTTCGGCAATCCGTTGCCAGTCTGCCGGTGTCATATCAGAAGAGTCGATCAGCGGTGCATATTCATGAATGACGTAGTCAGGCATTTCAGGGCGATGAAATTCCGGCATGGCCGCTAGAGATTGCTGCATGAAGCCGGCTGCCGGTACATAGCCTTGCTCGGAGCGCTGCATGCCGATCGTGCCGCCAGTGTAGGCGATGTAAATACGCTTTCTGTTCACCCTGTACTCCACAGCGAGAGGTCATTTGACGGTGATTATACGAAGGGGCGACTAACCGACCAAGCGATGTCTAGATTCTTCTGATGGGTATGAGTTGCGGTAATCCGTGTCGCGTGCTGTTACCTTGCTGGTGAGGTCGGCGCTAACCACGTTAGCGGCGCCGGCTGTCGTGAGCAGGCTGATCCGCCGCATCCTTGCGGCTGGTTTTCACACAGGGTCCTGTAGCGAGTCGTGGATGAGATCACCAGAAGTGAGACGTGAGCAGGGCGGAGGCCTGGCCTCCGCCCTGTGTCAATCAGGGGGCTGTTATCGGAGCAATCAGGTATTGGCCCTGCGGATCATCCAGGCTCTGAATCTGTTTCAGTGCTGGTGAGCCAAATTTCAACCATTGCGCAAGCCAGCGTTCACTATCGGATCCGAACATCCAGGCGCCTCGTTGCAGCAGTTGGCGCATCAATTTTTGCGCCGGCGGCAGTTCTGCCTCGACATTGACGACATCGTAATCATCCAGTTTTGCCAACCGTGCGGCGGCGGCCATGGCATCCTCAACGCTGCCTAACTCATCGACCAGTCCCAGCGCTTTGGCGTCACTCCCGGTCCAGACATGCCCTTGCGCGACCTTGTCGACGGCGGCCACAGACATCTTGCGACTGGCGGCAACCAAGGTAATGAAACGCTGATAGGTGTTGTTGATATTCATCTGAATAACTTGCTGCACGTGCTCTGGCAATGGGCGGCTGGGATCGATCCCGGCAAAATCTGTGCTGGCAACGCCATCACTGTGAATTCCGACATAGGCCAACGCATTTTCGATGCTGGCAAATAAGCCAAAAACACCGATAGAGCCGGTCAGCGTGGTCGGTTCGGCAATGATGCGATCCGCAGCCGTGGCCATCCAGTAGCCGCCTGACGCTGCCAGGCTGCCCATGCTGACGACGACGGGCTTGCCTTTTGCCTTGATGGCATCGAGTTCAGTTCGAATTTGTTCAGCAGCAAAGGCACTGCCGCCAGGACTGTCGATACGCAGCACCAGGGCTTTGATGCCATCATCATTGGCAACCTGACGCAGCAGGTCGCTCAAGCTGTCACCGCCTATGCTGCCTGCGGGCTGCTTGCCGTTCTGAATGGAACCAGAGGCAACAATCCAGGCGATCTGCGGTTTATCGTGCCGAGCATAAGGGTCCGGCAACTGTTGGAGGTAATCGGCAAACAGGACATGGCGAAATCCCGGCTCTTCATCGCTGGCTCCGGCAAATTTCACGATCTCGGCGATGCGTTCAGCGCGGACAGCCAGTCTATCCACCAGTTTTTGCTGGAGCGCATATTGTGCCGCGTTACCTTCGGCTGCGGCCAATCTGGTCAGCAGTTGTGATTTGTCCGGTGAAACCACATCGGCCTCGAGATGGCGGGCCTTGGCAACATCGCTGACAAAATACTGCCACAACTGATTCAGCCAGCGGCTATTGGCTTCTCGGGCCTCCGGTGACATGTCGTCTCGCGTGAACGGTTCGACGAACGACTTGTAGGTGCCGACGCGAAACACATGCGGTGTGACATTGAATTTCTCAAGTGCAGATTTGTAGTAAAGGTTATAAAGGCCAAAACCTTGAACCATCACGGCTCCTGCCGGGTCAAGCAAGATGCGGTCGGCATGGGCGGCCAGTAAATATTGATGTTGCTGGAAGTAGCTGCCGGTCGCGATAACCGGTTTGCCGCTTTGGCGGAATTGGTCGAGGGCGTCGGCGATGCGCACCAGTTTACCCAGATTACTGGTCTGTAAATCCTGCAGAGACAAGACGACCCCTGTAATCCGGCTATCGGTACGCGCCGCATCCAGGGCGCGAATCACATCGGCGACCAGTGTTTCCTGAGGCGGTTCATCGCTGGCTAACCAACTGCGCAGCATCTGGCTGGAGGCCTCTTCTTCACTCAGCTGATCTACCAGCTGGCCTGAGAGATTAAGCACCAGGGCTCCCGCTATCGCCGGCTTTTGTTCTTCGTGGTTCAGGGCAATGACAAGGAGTAATACCAGTAGTAAAAACAACAGGTTCAATACCAGTAGCCGGGTAAAATTCAGCAGTTTCCAGCAGCTTTGCAGCAACCATTTGAAGGGGCGTATCAGGGTCGACATGGGGGATCCTATCATCACTGGATGAGCGCTCATTATGCGATGGCACAGCGCAAATACCAAGGATGCGTTTGCGACTCATCCTGGCTGCAAGCGGCGGGGTATTCGTAACGCGTTGCTTCCTAGCGCTGAGGTGGCTTGGTTTTGGGTCTGGTCAGCCAGTGTTGCAACAGGGCGATGCAGCGTTCCGGTTGCTGAGCAAACAGCTGGCGCAGTAGCGCCGGCCCTGTTGCGGCGTCGACCTGTTGCTTCGATGTCGTTTGTCCGCCGGGCATTTTCTTGCCGTTGGGTTTCATGGATACTGCACCTGTTAGCAAAATGTGAATGTTAGCGTCAGCTCAGGAGAATCAGGATGGATGCATTGACATTATTACTGCAACGGCAGTCGGTTGGCCAATTGAGCTCTCCAGCTCCGCAAGGCGAGGTGTTGCAGAGGATTCTGCAAGCCGGACTGCGTGCACCGGATCATGGCGCCCTGCACCCCTGGCTGTTTCTGATTGCCGAGGGCGAGGGGCGAGCTCGGCTGGGTAACATGCTGGCCGAGGTGGCCACTGAGCGTAATGAGAGTGCTGAGAGTGTCCTCAAGGCACGGCAAGCGCCACTGCGGGCACCGATGGTCATCACAGTGGTTGCCAAGGCGGTGGCTCACCCCAAGGTCCCGCTTTTTGAGCAGCAGCTCTCCGCTGGCTGTGCGGTCATGGCGATGCAGATGGCGGCGCAGGCTCAGGGGTTTGGTGGTATCTGGCGCTCGGGTCCCTTGATGTTCGAACGCAGTTTGCACCGTGCGCTGCAGCTGGCAGAGCAGGACCAGATTGTCGGATTCCTCTACTTGGGGACGCCGTCGGTAGACCTGCGCCGCGAACCCTACGCGGATCTGGCAGCCCACGTTCGCTCTTTGTGAGCCTTACGTTTTATTGTTATAAATCTCGGTTTGTTTTATAACCAAAGACGATTGTTTATGCGCTTTGTGGCTTGATCCGATGATCTGAAACAGGCAAGGTGGCTGCCTGTCTTCGTATGACTTTTCCCTAGCATGTCAACACGCAACACCGCCTCAGATTTCACCCTGTTGTTCGGCCTCTGGCTGGTGTGGGGATATAGCTGGGTGGCCAGCAAGATCGGTCTCGATTTTGCGACCCCCTTGCAGATGGCCGCCTATCGGCTGACGTTGGCAGTATTGATTCTCGGCGCCCTGTTATGGTGGCGTCGGGGTCAGTGGTGCGTCCCGCCATTGTGGCCAACGCTCTGGCTGGGTCTGACGCAGACCACCGGTTTTACGTTGTTGTCGACTTTGGCGTTATTACAAGCGGGGACCGGCAAGGTCACCATCTTGTGCTACACCATGCCGTTTTGGACCTTGATTCTGGCGCGCCTGTTCTTGCGCGAGCATTTACGGCCCATTCAGTGGTTGGCGGTAGGCTTGGCTCTGGCGGGGTTAGTGTGTGTCTTGTCCCCTTGGCATGGGCGTGCGGGTTGGCAGGGTGAGCTGTTGGCTTTGGGGGCCGGTCTGGCGTGGGCAATATCGGCCATCATCGCCAAACGAATGCGTGAATCACATCAGGTGGATACCTTGGGGCTGACGTTCTGGCAATTGTTGCTCGGTGTCGTGCCACTGCTGGTGTTGACCTTGGTCTGGCCTCAGCCGGCCGTGACCTGGAAGATCGAATTTGTCGTCATTTTGGTCTTCAACGGCTGTATTGCTGCCGGTCTGGGGTGGTTGGCATGGTTACACCTGCTTTCACGTTTGTCAGCAGGAACGGCGGGTTTGAATGTGCTGGCGATCCCGGCCGTCGCCTTGATTTGCGCCTGGTTGCAACTCGGCGATGTGCCCACCGTGTTTGAATGGATCGGTATCGGTTTGATTGCCATCGCTCTGGGTCTGCTGGCAACCCTGAATTATCTGTTTGAACGCCAGGGCCTGACCATGCAGTGATCAGGGTAGCCAATTGCTTTTCTGCCGGATGTTGGCTGGCAGTTGGAGCTGGCTGTGTCGTAGCGCGCTTTGGCTGAACAAATATTCGCCGCGTTCGGCCGTGCGAGGGGCAAAAGTCTGTGCCGGTTTGTCAGAGGCGAGGATAGCCAACGCCAAATCAGCCGCGGCAAAGCCCTGCTCCCTGCCACTCAGTACCAGACCACCAATAGCCCGGCCTTTGCCGATGCTGAAATCCCAAAATCCGAACAACGGCATGCGAGCGTGGCGGCCGGTCCAGTCGATGACGGTTTCCGGCAACGTATACTGACCCAACTCATCGTGCAGGGTGTGATACAGCCCGATAAAAATCATATCGGTTCCGTCCTGATTGGCCGACTCCACCGCCTGTTTCCAGAGCGAAAAATCACCTAATAGCTTGATTTCAACCGTCAGGTTACCAAGTTTGAGCGTGGTTTGGTTGCGGAACTCATCCTCGACGGCCGTCATTGAGACGTCACTCGAGTCAAAAAGAATCAAGGCTTTACGCGCATCCGGCACCATTTCTGACATTTCGCGGATGTTGCGTTTCATCAGCGGGCGTTCCAGTACGCCGGTCAGATTAGGTTGTCCATACAGATTGTTACGGCGCGGATTGTCATTCATGCCCAAATAGACAACGGGAGTACCATTGGCGGCGATACGCTGCGCCAGCAACGAGATGGCGTTGTCGTCACCAATCACCACCAGATCAGGCTTGATTTGCAGATAGGATTGCCAGATTTTTTCTGCCTCAATCTCAAATAGCTCACGCGGAATGCGCTTGGTATCCAGATGCTGCAGTGTCAGATGATGCTTGGGCTCCAATCGCTGCCTTAGTGCCTGCAGGTAACTGGCGTCCCACGGATGGGTTGGTTCATAGCTTTCAATAACCAGAATTTCGGCCGCTAGCAACGGTGACTGGCTGAATAGCCAGCAGGCGAGGAATACAGACAAAACCCGTAGCACACCGACTCTCCCATGGTAAGCAGCCCTGGCTATGTCATAGCAAAGATGGCATGACGTTACCTTGCGTCGCCTCGCGTTGCTGCTTATTTGCCCGCATCGGCGTGGCGTTCTGTGACCATGACGAGCAATTCACCGTGCTGCAGGCGGGTAGTCAGGGATTCGCCGATGCTGACTTGCTGACTGTCGGTTACCACGTCGCCATTGCTGCGTTGGGTGATACTGTAGCCGCGTGCAAGCGTCGCCAGAGGGCTGATTGCATCCAGTCGCGTCAGCGCCAGCCCTAAATGGTGCTGGCGCCGGGCATGCTGACGTTGCTGGGCCGTAAGCAGCCGCTGCTCCAGTTTGTCCAGCTGGTGGGCCGCGTGTTGTATTCCCTGGCGGGGATCTCGGGTTTGCAGGCGTTGATTCAGGCGTTGCAGAGCCTGGTTCGCCTGTTGTAGCAACATCCCGGGTTGACGCTGCAAGCGGAACGTCAACTCATCCAGCCGCTGCTGGCGATGCTCCAGGCGACGTTGTGGATGCTGGTGTGTCAGTCTCATCTCCAGCAATCGCAACGTGTGCCCCGCGGTTTGCTGGCGCTGTAACCAACTTTGTTGCAAACGATCTGTCAATTGCTGCAGCTGACGTTGCATGCCTTGCTGGTCTGGCGACACCAGCTCGGCGGCGGCCGAAGGGGTTGGCGCGCGCAGGTCGGCAGCAAAATCGGCCAGCGTCACATCACTCTCATGTCCCACGGCACTGACTACCGGTAGTGAGCTGTCCGCGATGGCCCGCACCAAGGCTTCATCGTTAAATGCAGCCAGATCTTCGCTGGCCCCACCGCCCCGACCAAGAATCAGCACATCACACTCCTGACGCCGGTTAGCACAAGCCAGGGCCGAGATCAGGTGAGCGGGAGCCTGTTCTCCCTGCACCTGTGCCGGGTAGAGGATCACCGGGATCCCCGGGGCCCGGCGGCCAAGAACGGTGAGCAAATCATGTATTGCCGCCCCGGTTGGCGAGGTGATAAGACCGATGGCGCGAGGCATCAATGGCAGAGGACGCTTGCGCTCGGCCGCGAACAGCCCTTCGGTTTGCAGGCGTTGTTTGAGTTGTTCCAGTTGCAGTTGCTGCATCCCGGCTCCAGCAGGGCGCATGCTTTCGAGTACCAACTGGTATTCACCTCTGGGTTCATACAGCGACAGACGTGCCTGTACCAGTACCTGCATGCCTTGCTGGGGGCGAAAACTGACAAGCCGGTTGCTGCCGCGAAACATGGCGCAGCGAACCTGAGCACCTGCATCCTTCAATGTCAGGTACCAATGCCCCGAACTGTGCAATGTGAGATTGGAGATCTCGCCGACTAACCACACCACCCCCATCTCTTGCTCAAGAAGTATCCGCACCGCGCTATTGAGACGGCTGACGGTGAAAATCGTTTGCGGGCTAGTCGGCACAGGCAGTTTCCTCGGAGCATGAATAGTGCGGAATTATCAGCATGTTGAGCAGAGCAGCAAAGGCTTTTCGTAAAAAAACTACAAAAAGAGCTTTACCGATAGGGGTGAACTGCCTAGAATCTCGCTGCAATATTTTACCCACCCCCAACTTCCCTAACGGTGAGATATTGCCATGTTGCGAATTGCCAAAGAAGCCCTGACCTTTGACGACGTTCTGTTGGTCCCGGCACACTCTGAAGTTTTACCTCATACCGCTGATCTGCGTACTCACCTGACCAAGGATATTGTTCTGAATATCCCTATGGTCTCTGCTGCCATGGATACTGTTACCGGCGCCCGTCTGGCCATTGCACTGGCTCAGGAAGGTGGTATCGGCTTCATCCACAAGAACATGTCGATTGAACAACAGGCCGAGAAGGTCCGTCGCGTCAAGAAGTTCGAAAGTGGCATCGTCGCCAATCCGGTGACCGTCAACCCCGAGATGAGCATCGCCGAAATCAAGGCGTTGACTCAATCCTGCGGTTTTGCCGGTTTCCCGGTGGTGACCGCGGTGGGTGAGCTGGTTGGTATCATTACCGGCCGTGACGTCCGTTTTGTCACCGATCTGAGCCTCAAGGTTCACGAGGTGATGACGCCGAAGGATCGCCTGGTGACGGTTCGCCAGAATGCGTCCCGTGAAGAAGTCCAGAGCCTGATGCAGAAGCATCGTATCGAGAAGGTGCTGATCACTGACGATCAGTTCCACTTGACCGGGATGATCACCGTCAAGGATTTCCAGAAGGCCGAGCGCAAGCCGAATGCCTGTAAGGATGCTCTGGGTCGCCTGCGTGTCGGTGCCGCCGTGGGTGCCGGTGCCGGCAACGAAGAGCGTGTCGCGGCGCTGGTGGAAGCCGGTGTTGACGTGTTGCTGATCGACTCCTCCCATGGTCACTCCCAAGGTGTGCTGGATCGGATCCGGGCTACCCGCGAAGCGTACCCGCATCTACCGATTGTCGGTGGGAACGTGGCGACGGCTGCCGGCGCGTTGGCGTTGGCGGAAGCCGGAGCCAGTGCCGTCAAGGTGGGTATTGGCCCAGGCTCCATCTGTACCACGCGTATCGTCACGGGTTGCGGCGTGCCGCAAATCACAGCCGTGGCCGATGCCGTTGAAGCACTGAAGGGCATGAACGTCCCGGTTATCGCCGACGGCGGTATCCGCTTCTCCGGTGACATTGCCAAGGCCATCGCCGCCGGCGCCAGCCTGGTGATGGTGGGCTCCATGTTTGCGGGCACCGAAGAGTCTCCAGGTGAGATCGAACTGTTCCAGGGGCGGGCATTCAAGTCCTACCGTGGCATGGGCTCACTGGGCGCTATGTCCAAGGGCTCTTCCGATCGTTACTTCCAGTCTGACAATGCGGCCGACAAGCTGGTGCCGGAAGGCATCGAAGGGCGAGTACCGTACAAGGGCCTGCTCAAGGAGATCATCCACCAACAAATGGGTGGTTTGCGCTCCGCCATGGGTCTGACCGGCAGTGCTACCATTGAAGACATGCGCACCAAGGCCGAGTTCGTGCGCATTACCGGCTCTGGCATCAAGGAGTCTCACGTTCACGACGTGACGATTACCAAAGAAGCTCCGAACTACCGCCTCGGTTAAGGCGATGACAGGGCGCATGGCGCCCTGTCTGTTTTTACCCGTTTATTGATGCGGCTGCGCGCCGTATTGAATTTTGAGCAGGAAAAGCATGAGCAAGAATATTCACGATCAACGTATTCTGATCCTGGACTTCGGTTCCCAGGTGACCCAGCTGATCGCCCGTCGCGTACGCGAAATCGGCGTCTATTGTGAACTGTGGGCCTGGGATGTCACCGAGGAGCAGATCCGCGAGTTCAACCCGAACGGCATCATCCTCTCTGGCGGTCCGGAATCGGTAACCGAAGCCGGTAGCCCACGTGCGCCGCAGTATGTGTTCGAAGCCGGTGTGCCAGTGTTGGGCATCTGCTATGGCATGCAAACCATGGCCGAACAACTGGGTGGCAAGGTCGAAGGCTCAACCAGTCATCGCGAATTTGGTTATGCGCAGGTTGAAGTCAAACAGGCCTGTGCGCTGTTTGATAAAATCGAAGATGCACTCAGCGCCGATGGCCAACCGTTGCTGGATGTATGGATGAGTCACGGTGACAAGGTGGTAGCGATTCCATCCTCGTTTGTCACCACGGCGACCACGCCGAGCTGTCCGCATGCGGCCATGGCTGATGAAGGGCGCCGTTTCTATGGCGTGCAGTTCCATCCGGAAGTGACGCACACCCGTCAGGGGGCGCGCATGCTGGAAAACTTCGTCAAGAACATCTGTGGTTGCGAGGCGTTATGGACGCCGGCCACCATCATCGATGATGCGATTGCCCGCATTCGCGAGCAGGTCGGTACGGACGAGGTTATCCTCGGCCTGTCCGGCGGGGTCGACTCCTCGGTGGTCGCCATGCTGCTGCACCGTGCCATCGGCAAGCAACTGACCTGCGTGTTCGTCGATAACGGTCTGCTGCGCCTGAACGAAGGCCAACAGGTGATGGAGATGTTCGGCGATCATTTCGGTCTGAATATCGTTCACGTCAAAGCCGAGGAGCGTTTCTTGTCTGCCCTGGCAGGCGTGGCGGATCCGGAAGCCAAACGCAAGATCATCGGTCGCGTGTTCGTTGAAGTGTTCGACGATGAGTCCAAGAAGCTGACCAACGTCAAGTGGCTGGCCCAGGGCACCATTTATCCGGACGTCATCGAATCGGCCGCCTCCAAGACCGGCAAGGCGCACGTCATCAAGTCGCACCATAACGTCGGCGGTCTGCCGGAAGATATGAAGATGGGCTTGGTCGAGCCGCTGCGCGAGCTGTTCAAGGATGAGGTCCGCCGCGTTGGTCTGGAGCTCGGTCTGCCGTACGACATGCTCTACCGTCACCCGTTCCCGGGTCCGGGCCTGGGTGTGCGCGTGCTGGGCGAAGTCAAAAAAGAGTACTGTGACCTGCTGCGTCGTGCCGATGCCATCTTCATCGAAGAGCTGCGCAAGGCCGACCTGTACCACAAGGTCAGCCAGGCGTTCGTGGTGTTCCTGCCAGTGCGGTCTGTCGGCGTGATGGGCGACGGCCGCAAGTACGACTGGGTTGTCTCGCTGCGCGCCGTGGAAACCATCGACTTCATGACCGCTCACTGGGCACACCTGCCGTATGAGCTGCTGGGGCACGTATCGAATCGGATCATCAACGAAATCAACGGCATCAGCCGTGTGGTCTACGATGTCTCCGGCAAGCCACCCGCAACCATTGAGTGGGAATAATCCCGCGCAGATTGACTTGAATTAGATTAAAAGCCCATGGAGACATGGGCTTTTTTGTTTCTAATTTTTGCATGCTCACGCCGCTCACCCCATCTTGATCAGATAGCGGGTATTTATGCCGCCTCCTGGCAATTTTTCAATGCAGCCTTTTGCTAGCAAGTCGGCCAGATGGCGAGTGGCGGTGGCCTTACTGACCTTGGCATTAGGCTGTTATGCCGGTAATGAGCCGAATCCCAATCATATTCGGCTCATGGGGTGAGCCGATAGGGTTGGCAATTCGGCTCTTGTCTTACTGATGTCGAAGCATTTATTGCGCTTAGACTCCGGCGAGTTGGTGCAGCCCGTTAGCCCAGCAGTGCCAGGTTCTGCTCTATCCGGCTCTGGATCAGACGTAGCGTTGCGGGGCTAATTGCCTGCGGCAGCAGCCTGTCGGCGATGGTTGAAAACTGACTGGCCACCTCGCTGATGTGGTCAATGGTGCGGTTAGCATTCTGTGCCGGGACTTCCGCCTCCTCGGCGAGCCGCAGCAGCGTGGCGCGATCGACGGCCAGTGCTTCACCCAGCACATCCATCTGGTGATAGCCGCCAGGCCCTTCGCAGAAGGTCACGTCATAGGCCGGGGCTAGCTTCCACTGACCGGTAGATGACATCAGGTAGGCAAAATTCTTGGGATGATCGTCCCGGTTATTGAATACCACATTGAAGACGGTACGCTCGAAGGCGAAGGCCATCTCCCGCACGTCATTGGTACAGAGTCGGGTCGCGCGCAGAAAATTAACGTAGTCCAATGCCCCCGGCGCCCGATAGTCGGCACCGGTAAAGGCGGCCAGACTCTGCATGGGGATGCGCAGGCCGTCCTGGCGGTCAAAGCGTTTGCTGGCAAAGGCTGCCAGCCCGTTGGGCAACGTGAAATATTCAGTGTCAGGCGTCTGGATGCCGCACAGCCGCAAACATTCGGCATAGACCATTTCGATGGCACACACCTCGGCGTGTTCATCCTTGGCCGGGAACTTGATGAGCCAGGCGTCAAAGCCCGGCGTGGCGGCAGTGGTAAAGGTGCCGGTGTGCGGATCGCGATAGATCAGTGCCTTGGGGCGGGCGCCTTGCGGTGAGCCGCCCATTTGCAACAGCCGCTGCAGAAATTCGCCATCTGCACCCTGCAGCACGTCCTGCACCTCAGCGGCGAGCTGGTCGAGCGGGATGTGCTGCTGTGAAAGCTTGCCCTCGGGCGCGACGGGCTCGAATGACATGGCTCCCATGGCATTGCTGCCAATATAGGCCAGTCGCTCCAAGGGGCCGATCCGTGCCGTGATAAGTCCCCGCCGCCGAAATAGTCTGTCCATCAACAGCATGCCCCAACCGTCAGGTAACGCGTCATAGACGGGCCCCGGCAGGCCTAACTGGTGAGAGGGGAAATCCCGGCGTAGTTGAGGACCTTGCAATGGCAGAGCATAGGAGGAGAGTTCCAGGCCGCGGGCTTTGGCCTCATGGCTGTACTCAAACAGGATCTGCGGACGGCCGGTGAGGGTGGTGGTCGACACCAGCGTGCCCCATAGCCAGCGTTCCCCCCAGCCCTCGTAGTAAACCTTGACTTGCTCAAGCATGGCCGGGCTTCCTCTTGATGCGCTGACGGGTGGCACTCTCTTCATAGCGGCGAATATCGTCAAGGCTCTCCAGCTTAGGCAGGAACAGTGCTTCGAGCTCTTTGGTTCGGCCAAGCACCATGGCGACGCGGACCAGGTTTTCGAAGCCGACATTGCGCCCGGCCTCCAGGTTGGAGACGGTATTGGTGCCGATGCCGGCGCGACCGGCCACATCGGCCTGGGTCATCTGTTGGGCCAGCCGCTCCATGCGCAGGCGTTCACACAGGCGCTTGACGATCTCTTCCGGCTTGCTGAAACATAAATCCAACATAATGTGTCTTATCGCGTTTTTGGTTGCTTAATACACAATATTATAGAATTAACAGCAAATTCACTCAATTTATTTAATTCCATTATCTTGTGCTTTATATCCGTTAATAAGCCAGTAACACATAATTAAATGGATTTATGCAGGAAAGGTACTGCGATGGTGGTGCACTCATCGGGTGAGTCAAATCGGGATCAAAAATGATCTTCGAGTGCATTAATAGGGGTGACCATCATTGGTCTCCCTGGCGTGGATGCTCGGCTTGAAACCTACTGACAGTAGAAAAATCTTACATGGCAGCGCCATGGTCAGTCATGAGATAGACACCGATACCATGCAAGGCATGAGAAGTGCCGACATGGTATCGGTTTTTTTGTCTGTGGCGTCAGGCAAAGTTCGTCGCGGTGATGTTCATTTTGACTGTGACGCTCCGGCAAGCCACCGTCCCCACTGACCTCGACGAGCTCAACCCGGCGTGGCGGCCATGAGTTTTGCATTGCTGTTACTCATAGCAACACCCATCGCCAAAGCTTATGATATTAGCTGTGTTTATTGGTCTTATAAAAACACTGCATTAGATTTATTTCTCTCTCGATCCCACTATAAGCGTCAAGCCAGCAAGCAGCACGGTATGAAATGAGCGCTGCGACGCTGAACCCACGTCAACCACGACTCGAGGAATAGATCCATGACCATGAACGCCATCATCTGGCCTGAAGGCTACATCCCCGGCTTTACCGAAAACTATGTATCTAACGAAGTCATCGTTGCAGGGCTCTCTGCGGCAGAGATCTGGCCGCTGCTGAGTACCCCCGCGCTTTGGCCAACTTACTATGCCAACTCCGCCAACGTGCGTTTCTACGATGACAAGGGGCCAGTACTGGCCGTTGGCGACCGCTTCTACTTCGAGACGTTCGGTTTTCCGGTCGAGGCCCAGTGCAATGAATATGTGTCACCCGCCGATGGCCAACCAGGCCGCGTTGCCTGGCACGGCTGGGCTGGCGAAGAGGGCACAGAGGGGCGCCTCGACGTGCATCACGCCTGGCTGGTTGAAGATCTGGAGGGTGGCCGGGTACGCATCCTCACCCAGGAGACACAAAAAGGAAAACCGGCCGAAGAGTTACACAACGCCAAACCCAATCCGATGATCAACGGCCATCAAGAGTGGCTGGATGGTCTGGTGGCGGCTGCCCGCGCCAACCAAGGAGCGAAATGATGAAAGCCATTGTCGTTCGTGCTCCCGGTGGGCTTGAGCAGCTTGAGGTTCGTCATCTGGCCGATCCCGGTCAGCCGGGTCCGGGGCAAATTCGTGTTGCCGTGCATGCGACGTCGCTCAACTTCCATGACTTGCTGGTTGCCAATGGCGCCATTCCCACCGAGGATGGCCGGATCCTGATGTCGGACGCGGCAGGCATCGTCGAGGCAGTCGGCGCGGGGGTTACCGAATTCAAGCCAGGGGATCATGTCGTGTCCTGTTTCTTCCCGCAATGGGCAGATGGTTTGCCATGGGATGCTGTTGGGAACTTCCGCAAGACGCCAGGTGATGGCATAGACGGTTATGCCACCGAGTATGTGGTGCAAGCTGCCAGTGCTTTCACTTTGGCCCCGCAAGGGTGGACGCATGCCGAAGCCAGCACTATCACCACGGCTGGGCTGACGGCTTGGCGTGCATTAGTGGTCGATGGACAACTTAAGGCTGGCGCCAGTGTGCTGCTATTGGGTACCGGTGGCGTATCGATTGCGGCACTGCAGATTGCCAAGGCCATGGGTGCCCGTGTCATCATTACCTCCTCCTCGAATGAAAAGCTCGAACGCGCGCTTGCCCTGGGGGCGGATGCGGTGATCAATTATCGCCAGACCCCGGATTGGGCAAAGCGTGTGCTTGAGTTGACAGGCGGTCGTGGTGTGGATCACATCGTTGAGGTCGGTGGGCCTGGCACCTTGGGCCAGTCGATCAAAGCCGTACGTGTTGGCGGACATATCGCGTTGATCGGTGTCCTGACCGGTCGCGAAGGCGCTCTGCCGACCGCCACCTTGATGGCAAAACAAGCCAAATTGCAGGGGCTAATCGTCGGTAGCCGCCGCGATCAGCAGGAGTATATTGCTGCACTGCAACAAGCCGGCATCCGCCCGGTGATCGATCGCAGCTTTCCGCTGGAGTCTCTGGCTGACGCGTTCGGTTATCAAGAGAGCGGAGCTCATTTTGGCAAGGTGGTGGTCGAATGGTAAGCGGCATTATGAAACGCTCAGTGCTTGGCATGGCGGCGATCCTGTTCGCCTCATGCGCAACAGCTGGTATGCCCGCCCAGGCTACTGCGGCCGGTAACAAACAGAACGCTATTGTCTGGCCAGCAGGCTACTTACCTGGCACCACGGACAACTTCGTATCCAATGAGGTCATCGTCACGGGTCTTGGTGCAGCCGATGTCTGGCCTCTGCTGGCGACCGCCACGAAGTGGCCGAGCTACTACGGTAACTCTGCGGATGTACATTTTTATGACGGTAAGGGACCTGTTCTGGCCCAAGGTGACCGTTTCTTCTTCAAAACTTTCGGCTTCCCGGTCGAGGCTCAGGTGACCGAGTTCGTCCCGCCAAAGCATGGCCAACCAGGCCGTGTTGCCTGGCATGGCTGGGCTGGTAAAGAGGGCAGTGCCGAGCGGCTGGATGTCATCCATGCCTGGTTAGTCGAGGATCTGGAAGGGGGGCGGGTACGCATCCTGACGCAAGAAAGTCAGAAAGGACAACCCGCACAAAAACTCGCCGCCAGCAAACCGAACATCATGATCAACGGTCACCAGGAGTGGCTGGATGGGTTAGTTGACGCTGCGCGCAAGAGCAAGGCTAAGTAACACGCCTGCCGCCGCAAACATCTTGGTATTCGCGGCGGCGACGTGTACCACCGCAGGAGAGATAACGTGAGTAATATTGCCTTTTTAGGCCTGGGTGCAATGGGTGCACGCATGGCCGCCAGGCTCATCAAGTCCGGACATCAGGTGACGGTGTGGAACCGTACTTCTGCCGCTGCCGAAGCACTGGTTGCCATCGGTGCTCGTCAGGCCGCCACGCCAAAAGAGGCGGCAGTCGGCGCCGACTTTGTCATGGCCATGGTGAGGGATGATGACGCCTCGCGTCAGATCTGGCTCGATCCGCACACCGGTGCCCTCGCCGGAATGAGCGCAGGGGCGATGGCTATTGAGAGTTCCACGTTGACGCCGCAGTGGGTGCAGGCGTTGGGGCAGCAAGTGACTGCGCGTGGCTTGGCGTTTCTCGAGGCGCCGGTATCAGGCTCTCGTCCTCAAGCCGAGGCCGGGCAGTTGATTTATCTTGTTGGCGGTGAACAACAGGTATTGGAGCAGGCCAAACCGATTTTGATGGCCACAGGCTCCGCCATTCACCATGTTGGTACTCCAGGTCACGGCGCGCTAACCAAGCTGGCCACCAATGCCTTGCTGGGTATCCAGGTCACGGCGCTGGCTGAAATCATCGGCGTGTTGCAGCGCAACGGTGCCGATGTACCAACCGTATTGGGCGCCATAGCTGGCACCTCGGTCTGGGCGCCCGTCGCTAACTACCTTGCCAGCTCCATGGTCAATGAGCAGTTTGCCCCGCAATTCCCGATTGGGTTGCTCGAAAAAGATTTTGGCTATGCCATCCAGGCAGCCGGAGCCGTTGAACAAGTCCCCACCATGGCGGCTGCACGCAAGATTTTCCAGCAGGCCATAGCGCAGGGGCTAGGTGAGCAAAACATGACTGGCGTGGTCACGCTATTCAAGGCGGACAGTCACGCTTGAGAGCACAGGCGCCGTTAAGGACGGCGCTTGCACCCTGTTGTCATGTTTTGGCGGCCGCGCACTGGGTGAACAACAGCTCTCGCAGCCAGCGATGGGCCACATCACGATGGGTTCGCTCGTGCCACGCTGCCACCTTGGTAAAGCCGGGAACCTCGATGGGTGGGTCAAACACCATCAGGTCATCCATCCCGGCAACCAACCGGCTCGGCAATATGGCCACCATATCGCTGGCGCGCAGGATCTCGGGAAGTATGATGAAACTCTTGACCGACAAGCTGACCTGTCGCTGCTGACCCAGCTTCTCCAGCGCCTCATCGGTCACGCCGCGAAATCCGCCCCCCGTGTAGGAGACCAGCGCATGGTCCAGCTCGCACAACTGGCTAACCGTCAGTTGCTTGCGGCCCTGCATGGCCGGATGCCCCTGGCGCAACGCACAGACATAGTGTTCATCGAACAGGTTTTTGGCGTGCAGATCGGGGGGCGTGCTGGCCGGTGTTAACAGCGCCAGATCAATGTCGCCGCGCTCCAACTGCAGTTGGACCTGCTTATCATCGACCGGCACCAGTGCGATCCGGATATGTGGGGCCTGTTGCTTGAGCGCAGACAGAAACGGCAAGGCGACCGCGCGCAGAGCATAATCCGTTGCGGCTATGGTAAAGGTGATGTTCGCGGTCAAGGGATCGAAGTCGGGAGCTTGCAGCAAGGCGCCAATTTCGCTGATAACCTGCTTGAGTGGCGCGCTGAGCGCCAGGGCGCGCTGGGTGGGCACGATGCCGTGCTTGGCCCGGACAAACAAGGGATCGCCAAAGTTCTCGCGCAACCGGGTCAACATGCCGCTCATGGCGGGCTGGGTCACCCCCAGTCGACTGGCGGCGCGGGTCACGTTGCACTCATCCAGCAATGCATCCAGCGCCTTGAGCAAATTGAGATCCAGCTGTGTTATTTCTTTCAAATCCATACTCCGCTGACATGGTCTGTCCCGTCTTTGCCTCTCGCTCACTACGTGCAGGGCGCGGGGAATTTGCCGCCGGCGATGTCGGTTCCTGACGACAGCCCATTCTTGTCTGCGTTGTGTCGTTGTGCAACAGCTAGTCTTGTTCATCGTCTGGTGATAGCGGCGTTGACTTAAGGGTTGTGGGCTCGGTGCATGGCACCGCATGCCATGTGCGTACTTGCTGGCTGATTATCTTGAGTGCAGGGGGCATCAAGGCCTGCCGATGCGGTTGCGCGAGGTGGCGAACAAGTTGCCGAGCGAGCGGCGTCACATTTCTTTATAATGCGCCAACTTTGGCGTCTGCCGGCTCACACCGCGAGCGTGCCCCGGCCCTGCCAGACTTCCTGATCGAGAACGAGATATGCAAACCCTCCAGCAACTGCGTTCGGGCGAACTGAACGGCGTACGTTATTTGCAACTGTGTGAAAATCTGGCCAGTTTCCCCGCGGAGATATTAACCCTCAAGGATTCGCTGGAAGTGCTGGATCTGAGCGGAAACCAGCTCACTGAGTTGCCTGATGAACTGGCTGAGTTCAGTCAATTGCGCATCCTTTTCTGCTCTGAAAACCGCTTTACACGGCTACCTGCGGTCTTGGGGCGCTGCCCGCGGTTATCGATTGTCGGATTCAAGTCCAATCGCATTCACGAGGTGCCGGCGGCGGCCCTGCCAAGCCAACTGCGCTGGCTGGTACTGACGAATAATGACATTTCGGTATTGCCTCCCGAACTCGGGCGTTGCCACCAACTGCAAAAGCTGATGTTGGCGGGTAACCGGCTGACGAGCTTGCCCGCGACCCTTGCCGCCTGCCAGAGCCTGGAGCTGGTGCGTCTGTCGGCCAATGGCCTCACGTCGCTGCCGACCTGGTTGTTGACCTTGCCAAGGTTGAGTTGGCTAGCATTTGCTGGCAATCCATGTGCGCAGCCCGCCCGCGCGCTCGAACCCGTCAAGCTTATCCCGTGGGCAACCTTGCGCATGGGTGAGCAACTGGGTGAGGGGGCATCAGGTCGCATCATGGCGGCGGAGTGGTCAGCCGGAGTTGAGTCACGACCGGTCGCCGTAAAATGTTTCAAAGGTGAGATGACCAGTGATGGCTTACCGCAAAGCGAGTTAGCCGCTTCGTTGGCGGCCGGACAGCACCCGGCGTTAATTGAACTCATCGGACAGGTTGCGGATCATCCCCAAGGCATGGCGGCGCTGGTGATGGCACTGATCTCACCGGCTTTCAGCAACCTGGCCGGACCGCCAAGTCTGGCGAGCTGTACACGAGATGTCTATGCTGCCGACACCCTGTTATCCGTCCCGGCCATGCTGGGGATTGCCAGCACCATGGCCTCGGTAGCGGCTCACTTGCATGCCCGCGGCATACTGCATGGTGATTTTTATGCCCACAACATACTGCATGATGGCGAGGGGCGGGCGCTGCTGGGTGACTTTGGTGCCGCCTCCAGCTATGAGCCCGGCTCAGCCCTGGGTGACAGCCTTGAGCGGATTGAAGTCAGGGCCTTTGGCTGTTTGCTTGAAGAGCTGGTTGCCTGCTGTAATTTACCCGTCCCGCTAGAGCATGAAATTGCGGCGCTGGTAGCAGCGTGCCTGCAACAGCCCCCATCTTCACGTCCGGATTTTGCAACCTTGCATGCCCGGTTGCAGAAACTGATTGAGACCTGGCGCGCGGATGTGTCCACACTGCCGCTTGCTGCGGTGCAGGCTGAAATGTGATGCAACGTGACGGCCAGGACGGTGTAGTACAAGCGCCGGCAACTGTCAGTCAGGCGGCAGGAAACGCACGCTTTCCTGGAGGCGCTGACACAGACGAGGCGTCAGGCTTGGCTATCCGATGATGAAGCGGGAGTGTCCAGGCCGTCGAGGGGAAGCTGTGATGCGGTGATGGCGTTGGACTCTGTAACCGGTTTGCGTTTGCGGCGCGCCCTGTCACGACACAGGCGCAGCACCTCCTGGCGCTGAGCATTGCTCATTTGCTGCCACTCGAAACGCTCCTGTCGTGAACGATAACAGCCGCAGCAATAACCACGCTCATCAGTCTGGCAAACGCCGATACAGGGGCTGGCCAGTTCGAACAGTTCCAGCTGTTCGTTATGGCGAGATGACAGCCCCCTGACCATGTTTAGCGGACTATGACGGCGGTGCCGCTTACACTGACCATCAACATGCCACCATTGGGGCCGACGACTTCGTAGTCGAGATCGATACCGACCACTGCATTGGCTCCCAGCTCCCGCGCCTTGTCGGCCAGTTCGTCCATGGCAATCTGGCGAGCTTTGGCCAGTTCGCGTTCATAGGCACCGGAGCGGCCACCGATGATGTCGCGCAGTCCGGCAAACAAGTCCTTGAAGATATTGGCGCCAAGAATAGCTTCCCCTACGACAATGCCTCGGTATTCAGTGATTTGACGGCCTTCGAGGGTGGGCGTGGTCGAAAGAATCATATGAGGTATCCTTTATCCAACTGATCATAGGCCAGCATAGCAGTTGGTAATGCAGCGGCAAGCGCCAGCTTCAGAAGGTTAATTTTTTTCCCTGCGGCATTTTCTATTTTCCTAAAGGAGCCGCATGCCGTGATTCCCGAATATTCAGAAGACACTCCATCAATCACCCACAAAACAATGAAAATAATACCTTATTTATCAAGGTCATAGCTTGGTATTTTAATGCCAGGTGGTTCCTGTCTATTCAGTGGAATTGAGCGATGCCTGCACCCGGGAGGCCATATGTATTGCCCTGTCATCGATGACACTAATAGAACTTATTGAACAAACTCGCGCCGACCGGAAATAAAAAAGGCGCAGGCTTTGCCTGCGCCGAAACGGAGTAAAAGGACTTAACTTAATCCAACAGCTTGCGGTGCAAACGTTGAATGATCTCTTCCGCCTGGTCCTCGCCGACCAGGAAGCAGAGATTGTGGGCGCTGGCACCGTAACAGATCAGGCGGATATTCACGTCATCAATGGCTTCGAAGACACGGCTGCCTGCGCCGCTAACGGTGCTCATGCTGTTGCCGATCAGGGCAACCAGCGCGAGATTGTCTTCCACCTTGACCTTGCACAGGGCGCCCAGCTCGGCCAGCACCTCATCGCTCAAGATCGACTTGCCATTGGATTGGCTGCCGGTCTGGTCCAGGGTCAGTGCCACACTGACTTCGGAAGTGGTAATCAAGTCAACCGAGATTCGGTGACGGGCCAGAATCGAGAACACCTCGGCGAGAAAGCCGCAGGCGCCGAGCATGTTTGGGCTCTGCAGGGTCAGCAGGATCTGCTTGCGACGCAGGGCCACGGCACGAAACAGCGGATTGGACTCGGTACTGGAGCGAACCCAGGTCCCTCCAGCAGCAGGATCCTTGCTGGAGCCGACAAACACCGGGATATTGCGGCGAACAGCCGGTTGCAGTGTCGACGGGTGCAGAACCTTGGCGCCAAAGGTCGCCATTTCAGCCGCTTCGGCAAAGCTGATCTCCGGGATCGGACGAGCGCTCTGCACCATCCGCGGGTCTGTGGTGTAAATGCCGGGAACGTCAGTCCAGATTTCCAGTTCGCTGACATTCAGCGCTTCGGCCAGCAGTGCGGCACTGTAGTCGCTACCACCGCGGCCCAAGGTGGTGGTCTGACCCTCGGCATTGGCGCCGATGAAGCCCTGCGTGATCACGTAATGGTTAGCAACCAGCGGTGCCAGCTCTTGCTGGCTAAGGGTACGCAATGCCTCAATGGCCGGCGTGGCTTTGCCAAAACGGCTGTCAGTACGCATCACCTTGCGCACATCGAACCAGACGGCATCATGGCCTTGCTGCTTCATCAATTCGGTAAACAAACGGGTCGACATCAGTTCACCCTGCGCGACCATGCGGTCAACCAGCGAGGCATCGGTGACCACGCTGGCTTGCGCCGCCAGATCGCGGACCTCATCCAGCATGTCGCGAATGGTTTGTACCAGCAGGGTAGGGTGGCCCAAGTCAGCCAAAATATGGAACTGGATGTCGGTCAAGCGTTGCAGCCGCTCTTCGCGCGCCTGTTGATCCAAGGTGCCTGCGGCCAGGTCGACCAACAGGTTGGTGACGCCGGCACTGGCGCTCAGCACCACAACACGGGTCTTGGGATTATTAACGACGATCTGGGCACAGCGGCCCATGGCTTCGGCATTGGCAACGCTGGTGCCGCCGAACTTGGCAACGCAAACCTGGTTCACGGGTAAAACTCCTGAAAGACAGCAAAATCCGTTTAATGTTGAAACCAAGAAGGCGGGCGTTTAAGGCGGGAAAAAAGAATTTCCTGCCAGAAGCACTTCACCCTCAGGTGACAGCCCGAGGGATTCAGCCCTCGCAGCCGACTACCAACACGTTACAGTGTGCAAGCAGTCTCGGCGTTGTACCCCCTGACCGGCCATCGACGGATACTGTCATCCTGCTGCCGGCTACCTGAACAACGCGCCTCTTCTGGTTCCCGCTTGAGGCGGGTCTAACACAAATACCCTTTCTCGGGGGTACCTGTCAAATTTACTACCCAAATCCGGAGCCAGATCAAATGTAAGCGCATACAGAAAGCCGTTTCATTTCGTGATCTGGGCTGGACTTTTTTGTTAAACAGATGAAAACAATGCTTGGTTATGTGACCGGTTCCACGAATCCCCCGATCCTGCGCTGCTATATTACGCCGCGTGGAAACCAGAAATCTCCATTGCCAAAACGGGGCCGGTTATTTTGTCGGCCCCGTCTTTTTTTATATATTTTTCAACAAGATTTTCGATCTGCGCTGGTAGTTATAGAGTTTTTGCTTAGTAACGGGCAGATCCGATACCTCTACCGGCTCAAACCCGCGTTCACGGAACCAGTGGATGGAGCGGGTTGTTAACACAAACAGCTTGTGTATGCCTTGGCGACGCGCGTGCTCTTCAATTTTGGCGACGAGCCGATCCCCACGACTGGAACTGCGATAGTCGGGGTGAATCGCGACACAGGCCATCTCAGCCATGGACTCTTCCGGAAACGGATAGAGTGCGGCGCAGCCAATGACCAGACCATCCCGCTCAATAATACTGAAGTGATCGATCTCCATTTCCAGCTGTTCGCGTGAACGGCGCACCAGAATGCCTTCCTCTTCCAATGGCCGAATGAGATCCAGAATGCCGCCAATATCATCAATTGAAGCGGAGCGAGCCTGTTCCGCACTCTGACGAACAATTTGCGTACCGATCCCATCACGGGTAAACAGCTCCTGCAGCAGGGCACCGTCTTCTTTGTAACTCACCAGATGACTGCGCGGTACGCCACCGCGACAGGAGGCAATGGCAGCTCGGAGGTAACGGGCAGTACCGGAACTGTCGTCGCCCTGTTTTTCCAGGGCCCATAGGTACTCTTCGGCTTGTTCCGGGAACAGCTCCGAGACCACCTGTCCATTTTGATGAATAATCCCTTGCTGCGAGCAAAACGAGATCAACTTATCGGCGCCAAGATGAATTGCGACCTGGGCGGCAATCTCTTCGGCATTGACGCTGAAACTCTCACCCGTGACGGAGAATCCGACCGGAGAGACCAGCACGATGGCCTGCTGGTCCAGCTGGCGACGGATACCGTCACTATCGACACGCCGTACCTTGCCGCTATGGCAGTAGTCGATGCCGTCGTCGACGCCGATCGGCTGTGCGGTAACAAAGTTGCCACTGACGACATTCAACCGTGCCCCTTGCATTGGGGTGTTGACCAGGCCCATCGATAACCGAGAGGTGATCTCCAGCTGTAGCCCGCCGCAGACCTGCTTGATGATACGGAAGCTGTCGCTGTCGGTAACGCGGATACGTTTGTGAAAGCGGGAGCGGATCCCGGCCTGGGCCAAGGCGTTGTCAATCTGTGGACGAGCACCAAACACCAGAACCAGCCGAATGCCCAAACTCTGCAGTAGGGCTATATCGGCAACCATGTCGTTGAAATGCTCATCGGCAATGGCTTCTCCCCCCACCATGATGACGAAGGTCGACCCCCGGTGATGATTTACATAGGGAGTGGAATGACGGAAGGCATTCACCAGTACGGCATCTCTTTCGCGGACCATCAGTTTATCCTTGCTGTGATAGTGGCATCATGATCGTGAAAAACTGCGCCGCATGCAAGTATAAATAATCACTAAAAATGATTTTTTATGTTTATCAATAACGTTGAGGCTGCAGAATTCAGATCTGCATTATTTGCTCTAATTCACCGTTGAACCGCAGGGTAGTCTGCTAAAATCGCTTACCGATTGTTGGATGTGCGGCCAGTATTCGCGTCACTGGATACACCTTGCATGCGACAACAATACACGCACCGGGCTTCCGCCGTGGCGACGTCGCCAGCTTCTCAAATCCACCGTTAAGGCTTGGTTCTGATGTCAACACAAGGCAAACTGAAGCGAGTTTTTATCGCCAGACAAAGGAATTGCGAGGATGTTAGGCAAGCAGGTCAGCTTTATTGTCGATCACAAGGGCAATCGTCAGGCCGCTGTGGTTCCGATTGATATCTTCGATGAATTGATGGCCCTGCAGAAGGCGTTGGCCAGCAGTACGCCGGGAGAGCGGGAGCGCTATTACTTCAGTGTGAAAGGCGCTGAGGCGACAGGGTATCCGGTCGGACAACGTCAAAAACCTGGTTTTGTGGTGCTGGCAGGCTCTCGCGTCAATGGTGAACAGGCCGGTTCCCTGCGCGAGCCAGTCATTGAATTGCGTGAGCAGTTATTGGGCAAAGGCGTATTACAGGCTGACGCGTCCGGTTATGTGTTCTTGCAGGACCAGTTGTTCAACAGCCCCAGCCTGGCCGCCAGTCTCATTGCTGGCAACAATCGCAGTGGCCTGGATGCCTGGCGCAATCAGGATGGTTTTACGCTCAAAGAGTCCGGGTTCGGAAAGAAGATTTGATTCTGCCAGAGGCTAGGCGAGGAACGGTTGGCATGACATGACGCTGGTGCAGACGATGGCAACCGTGTCGGGTGTCATTCTGACACGTCAGGCGAGCGATCGCCTGCAGGATCCTGCGACAACCAAAGCCAGTCTCGAGCTCTGGTTAGCGACAGCGCAGGGGCCTGTGCGGTTGATATATGATGCTGTTGCGCCTTCATTTTTTTTGCTTAAACAGGATCAAGCCACGGCCGCAGCCCTGTTTAAGCAACATCATCTGCATGGCTGGTGGCGCGCGACCCGCCTTTCTTCCTTTGACAGTGAGCCCTTAGTTGCATGTTGCTTCGAGTCATTGACTCGTCGTCAGCAGGCTTTGGAGTTACTGCAACAGCATCGGCTTGAAGTCTTGGAAGGCGATATCCGGCATGTCGATGCCGTGTTGATGCAACACGGCATTACCTTCGGTGTGGCGGCGAGCGGGCGTTTGGTGCGTCACAGTGGATATTCCGAGTTGCGCGCGGAACAGCTGATGCCCTGTGACGACATACCTGCGTTGCGCTGGGTCTCCCTGGATCTTGAGTGCGCGGCTGATGGCTCTTTGTATTCGATTGCCATCAAGGAAAATTCGGGGGCGCGGGCGTGTGTCCTGATGATCGGCTCCCAGCGTGATGTCATGACGGATGTGCCCATCGAATGGGTGGCTGATGAAAAACAGCTGTTGCTACAGCTGACCACCACGCTGCAACGGTGGGATCCGGACCTCATACTAGGATGGAATGTCGTCAATTTTGATTTTCGTCTGCTATTGCAACGAGCCGAGCGTCATCGGATCAAACCTTATTGGGGGCGAGGGGGCGCGCAGGCCCGCTGGCGCGAGGGCAAGATCGCCGGTAATGGCCAGGTTCTGATCCCCGGCCGCGTGGTGGTGGATGGCATCAGCAGCCTGAAATCGGCGAGTTGGCAGTTTGACAGTTACAGTCTGCAAGCCGTTGCCCAGCAGTTGTTACAACGCGGCAAACTTATCGATGGCGACCTGGATCGCCAGGCTGAAATTACCCGTCTGTATCATCAGGATCCCGTCGCACTGGCTCGCTATAACCTTGAGGATTGCCAGTTGGTGCTGGAGATTTTTGCGCACTGCAATCTGATTGATTTTGTCTGCCTTCGAGCCCAGCTCACCGGGTTGGAGTTAGATCGTTATGGTGGCTCGGTTGCGGCATTTGGCAACCTGTACATACCGCGGCTACACCAACGAGGTTATGTGGCGCCGAAGCTGGGACGTATCCAGGGGGCTCCATCTCCTGGTGGTTACGTCATGGACTCGTGTCCAGGCTTTTACCGACATGTCCTGGTGTTGGACTTTAAAAGCTTGTACCCCTCGATAATTCGCACTTTTTTGATAGATCCATTGGGTTTGGTGCTCGGGTTACAACAGCCTGCCGAGCTGCATGGCAAGAGTACGGTTCCGGGAATGCTGGGGGCTCAATTCTTGCGAGACGATCCGATTTTGCCCAGCTTGATCGCCCGACTATGGCAACAGCGTGATCTGGCCAAACAGCAGCGTGACAGTGCACGCTCCCAGGCCCTGAAGATCCTGATGAACTCGTTTTACGGGGTACTCGGCTCTACGGGATGTCGCTTTTTTGATCCTCGGCTGGCTTCCAGTATCACCTTGCGTGGGCAATGGATTATGCAAGAGTCAGGGCGCTGGATCGAACAACAGGGCAGGCAACTGATTTATGGTGATACCGATTCGCTGTTTGTCTGGCTGGGTGATGACATTGATACCTCTCAGGCCGAGACGATAGGCCAGGGTCTGGCCGCAGGAGTGACGGCCTGGTGGCAACAACGTCTGGCAGAGGAGTTTGCGTTGCAGTCTTGCCTGGAGTTGCAGTTTGAGCGTCATTATCAGCGTTTTTTAATGCCGACCATCCGTGGTACCGAATTGGGTAGCAAAAAACGCTACGCGGGACTAGTGCAGCAAGAGGGGGCTGAACGTATGGTGTTCAAGGGATTGGAGACGGTACGTTCTGATTGGACCGAATTGGCGAAGCAATTTCAGCAGGGGCTGTATTGGCGCATCTTTCATGACGAGGATCCAGCGGAGTTTATTCGCCGTTTTGTTTGCGATACCCGCGAAGGCAAACTGGATCACTGGTTAGTCTATCGTAAACGGTTGCGACGGCGTCTGGATGAATATCAAAAGACGATGCCACCGCATGTCAAAGCGGCACGGCTGGCTGATGAGGCCGAACAGGAGCGTAGCGGCCCCCTGACGGCACGGCGTCATGAGATCCGTTATCTCATCACGACGCAGGGGGCTGAACCACTGGAGTATCGTCAGCACCCTATTGATTATGAACATTACATCGATAAACAGTTACGGCCCGTAGCGGAAGCGATCCTGCCATTTATCGGTCGTCGTTTTGACGAGTGGGCGGATGAACAGCTATCACTGTTTTGATTAAACGCTGTGTTGCGATAAAACCCGTCCGGTATTGAACTAGCCGCCGATTTTTTTCACCTGATAGCCACTGGCCTGTAGTAATGCCATGACTTGTTCGAGTTTCTCGCCCTGTATTTCGATGATCCCCTGCTTGATAGCCCCCCCGCTGCCACATTTTTTCTTCAGCTGGCTGGCTAAGGCTTTTTGCTCAGTTTCGGCGACGCCCTGGATCGTGATGACGGCAGCCCCTTTGCGCCCCTGGGTTTCCCGGCGCACTCTCAGGATGCCGTCTGCGCTGCCTGCGTTGGAGGGCTGAGTCGTGGGCGGTTTGCCATTGGTCCATTCAGTGGAGTAAACCAGCTTGCTGTCTGACATCTTATATTTTGCTCCAAATCAACTATGCCGATTATACCGCGACGCAGGTCAAATAATCTGCTTCCTTTTACGAGGGTTTTTCCTATAATCACCATCAGTGATAACTATTATCAGTTAAGGTTGTGAGGTGCCCATGTATCTGAATGAGCTTAAACCCGGACAAGCCGTGCGGATTGTCAGCATGGGATCGTTGGAAGGTCCAGTGCGTAGACGTCTGATGGCGATGGGGTTGCTGCCCCATAGTGAGGTCCGTTTTTTGCGGCAGGCTCCGTTAGGTGATCCGTTGCAGATCACCACCGGCAACATCACGTTGTCGATTCAGAAACAACTGGCAATGCAGATTGAGGTAGTCGCCGTATGAAATGGAATTTGATGACGGTTGGGAATCCTAACAGTGGCAAAACCTCGCTTTTCAATGCCCTGACTGGTGCCAATCAGCAAGTAGGGAACTGGAGCGGTGTCACCGTTGATAAAAAGAGCGGTTCATTCAGTGTCCAGGACCAGCATTACCAACTGATCGACCTGCCAGGGATCTATGCACTGGAAAGTCGAGACAGTTCGATTGATGAACAGATTGCCTATCGCTATGTACTGACGCACCAACCCGATCTGGTGGTCAATGTCATCGATGCCTCCGCTCTGGAGCGCTCCTTGCTGCTGACATTACAGTTGCGCGAGTTGGGACTGCCGCTGCTGGTGATTCTAAATAAATATGATGTCGTCAAGAAGCGGCGTCAGTCCGTCGATGTTGATGCGCTGGCACGAATTCTCGGTTGCCCGGTTGTGGCATTGTCGGCTTACAACCGCAAGGAAGTGCAGGCGCTGAAGACCAAGTTGCCGGATTACATCGCAGCAGCCCGTCAGCCGGCGTTGAGTCTGGATTATGGTGCCGAATTTGAGGCGTTGATCGCCCAGCTGCAGCCCCTTGTCACGCATGAGCACTTCTCGACACGCGGCAGCGCGGTTCGGCTGCTGGAGCAGGATCAACTGTTGCTGGAGCAGCAGGATGAGCGGGTTAAGAGTCTGCTGCCATCACTGCAGGTGCAGGCTACCGGAATGGATGCCGAACTCACTTTGGCTGATGTGCGTTTTGGTTTCATCCATAATCAGGCCCGCAGTTGTTTGCAGCAACATGGCAAACTCAGCGTCAAAGCCAGTGAGCGCATCGACAATCTGTTACTCAATCGTTGGATTGGCATCCCGGTGTTTTTGCTGGTGATGTATCTGATGTTTCTTTTCTCTATCAATGTCGGCAGTGCGTTTATTGATTTCTTTGATATTTTTGCCGGCGCCTTGTTTGTTGATGGTATTCGGCACTGGCTCTCCGCATGGGGGACGCCCGAGTGGCTGGTTTCCGTGCTTTCTGATGGTGTGGGCAGCGGTATCCAGACGGTTGCGACCTTCATCCCGGTTGTCGGTTTCTTGTATCTGTTTCTTGCTGTGCTTGAAGCATCAGGTTATCTGGCGCGTGCTGCATTCGTCGTCGATCGGGTAATGCGCAAACTCGGGTTACCTGGGAAAGCATTCGTACCCATGTTGATGGGCTTCGGCTGTTCCGTGCCGGCATTCATGGCTGCTCGGACCTTGAATGCCGAACGTGAGCGTCTGATGACGTCAGCCATGGCGCCGTTTATGTCCTGTGGTGCGCGTCTGCCTGTGTATGCATTGTTTGCCGTGGCTTTTTTCCCGGAGTCCGGGCAGAACCTGGTGTTCCTGCTGTATCTGATTGGTATCGCGGTGGCGATTGTAACGGGCCTGGTTTTGCGTAAAACCTTGCTGCCGGGTACCAGTGAATCGATGCTGATGGAGATGCCGGATTACGAAATCCCGCGTCCAACTTATGTACTGATCAAAACATGGCACAAGCTGCGTAGCTTTATCTTCGGGGCGGGCAAGACCATTGTGTTGATGGTCACCGCGCTGAGCATGCTGAATTCGTTGGGCACGGATGGGAGCTTCGGTAACCAGGATAGCGAGAAATCAGTTCTTAGCCATGTGGCCATGGCCGTTACGCCTGTGCTTTCGCCTTTGGGTATTCGCGAAGATAACTGGCAAGCGACGGTGGGCATCGCCACCGGGATCTTTGCCAAAGAGGCCGTGGTCGGGACGTTAAACAGCCTGTATCAGAGCCCTGTTGGTGAAGAAGAGGGTGAGTTCAGCCTGCTGGATAGCTTCTACGAAGCACTGGCATCGATTCATGAGAATCTGCAAGCCATCAATCCGTGGGATCCTGCGGGGTTGGAACTCGGCGATCTGGAAGATAAGAACGCCATGGCCGAGGAGCAGGAGGTCAGCCTGTCGACCTATGCCAATATGCAAACGCACTTTGATGGTCAGGTAGGGGCTTTTGCTTACTTGCTGTTTATTTTGCTGTATATGCCTTGTGCCGCGGCGATGGGCTCCCTCGTTCGTGAGACGGGTCGAAATTGGGCGATTTTTACTGCGCTGTGGTGCAACGTGATGGCGTTCATGATCTCGACCCTCTATTACCAGTTAGCAACGTTTGCCGCGCATCCGCTGCAGAGCCTGGCTTGGGTGGCCTTCTATATGGTCAGTGCCGTCCTGATTTGGTGGGGTATGCATCGTAAGGGCAACATTCTGGCTCGCAAGGTGGTGCTGGTATGATAGTGCGTGAACTCGGAGCCTTATTGGAACAGCGGCAACGCATGTCGTTACAGGAGCTGTCTCGGCATTTTGCTGCCGATGAACAGGCGATTGATGCCATGCTGGGTATCTGGATGCGGAAAGGACGGATCCGCAAGCTGCAATCAGGTGGTTGCAGCGGACGATGCTGTGGGGAACGCGAAACAGTGATGTATGAATGGTTACCCCAGGGGCAGATTGGTTTGATTCAGCATTGAATCTGCTTCATATGTCTGGAGCCCGCGCAAGCGGGCTCTGTTGTTTGCGGCCCATGGCAGGCGGTCGTCGACTTGTTCCGCTCGCGAGTTAGAGGATAATGGCAAGCAGTCAAAAGTTACCAACGAGATGAGAATGCCGACTCTTGCTGTGATTGCGGATATTCATGGATGTGCGCCGGCCTTGGAGCAGTGTTTGCAACAGCTGGAGCGCTATCAGCCTGATTACTATTTATTACTGGGTGACTTGTTGAACCATGGACCGCGCAACCCTGTCCCCGAGGGCTATGCGCCGGCGCGGGTTGCCGAGATGCTCAATGCCCGCAGGCATAGCATTATTGCCGTGCGCGGTAATTGCGATAGTGAAGTAGACCAGATGTTGCTGGCGTTTCCCTGCCTCTCTCCCTGCAACTATCTGCTGCTGGGCACGACGAAAATATGCATGACCCATGGTCATCTTTATCAGCAGGAGCAATTAGCGCTGCAGGAGGGGGATACCTTGCTGACCGGCCACACGCACATTCCGATGTTGCGCAGTGAGCAGGGCGTTACGCTGTTGAATCCGGGATCCATTACCTTCCCGCGACAAGGTTATATGCCCAGTTATGGGCTATGGCATCAAGCGCATTGGCAAGTCATGGGATTACAGGATGGTTTACCGTTATTGACGCTCAGTTGAATCAAGGCTGCTGCTGAGGCCGTACCGCGGCTTTGGCTCCGGGCTGCCACTGGGTGCGCAGCAACCCGCTGATCTCTTCATCGGCCAAGACATCGTTGCGACAGGCCAGATAGAGTGGGCGGCTCATGTTGGGCGCGCCCTCTACCAGATGCAGTTGACCTTGACGGATGTAGCTGGCCACTGCTGGATGCGGCAGGTAGGCCATGCCACCATGGCGCAACAGATGTTTTATCGCCTGTTGCAGTGACGAGGTGAGCAGTACCGTGGTCCGCGACTGTAACTCGCTGGGGAACAGGGCTCCTGGTAGCAGCCCGTCCACCTGAACGTAGGATTTTGCCATCTGGGTGAAATGCTGGCCTGGCTGACGACAAACCAGTGTCAGCGGGTAGTCGCAAAAAGGGCGTACCGTGATTTCGTCAATTTTGCTTGGTTCAACCAGGATCGCCAGATCGAGTGTCCGTTCCAGCAACTGGCGGCACAGTTGCTCCCGCTGCCCGGTTTCGGTACGTAGACAAAGAGTCGATTCTCGGTTGGCAAACCAGGGGTCCAGCCACTCCTGCAGGCCCAGCTCCCAGCAGAAGGCAGGAGCGCCGATCGCCAGTTGTTGCTGCATGACCGCCTGTTGCGCGATCACCTGCTTGGCCTGGCCCAGGGTCTGCAGAATGGTTTCGGCGTAGGGCAGCAGGCGTTCGCCAGCGGCTGTGAGTTGAATGTTGTTGCGATGACGCGTGAACAAAGATACGCCTAGCTGTTGCTCCAGTTGGCGAATACGAAAGCTGACTGCAGACTGGGTGAGATAAAGGGTTTCTGCTGCACGACCAAAATGGCGGCTCTTGCTAACCGCAATAAAGGTGCGCAGCAGATCGGTATCCATCAGTCCAGTGACTCGTCGGCTGTATCGAAGCTGGCTTCATCACTGACATTCCCGCCAGAGGTGCAGAGGCGGTGAACACGGCGTGGGCCAATAACCTTCAGATATTTGAACCATACCTTAGCGTGGGGGTTGCCTGCGGGCTCACCCGCCGCGACGCGGTCGAGGAACGCCTTTTCCACATCGTCACTCGGGACACGTTTGTTCTGGTATAGCTCCAGCATCGCCTGGCCACACAGTTCCAGCATGTCGGCTTCAGCAACGGTAAACTGACCGCTACGGCGCAGACCACGCGGGAAATGTTGAAAATCATTGAAACGCTTGTCGGATGTAAAACTCATAGTGATCGTTTCTATTGTTGTTGTCCTGTCGCGGGGAAGTATGTTCAGCAGCCATCAGATGTAAAACTCGAAATTTTTATTAATACGATTAAAATATTTCATCGTTCGATACATCAGCGCAGCAATGGCGTGAAACTGCTGTCCAATGCTGGAGAAACCCGCGTAAATAGCTGAATAATCGTACAAAGTCCGAATGCTTTTGTCGGTAAGGATTCGTCTTGTCCTCGTGCCGGATCTGCCGAGAAATTCACATTTCCATGATGCGTTGCAACAGGTCTCCCTCCAGCAGCGCGCGTTTAATCAAGGCAACGCCTCCCATGGTGGGCTGGCTTTGAAAGTGCGCTCGCTCTATTGGAAGATGCTGATGGAAACTGGGCAAGGATTGATGTTCCACACATTGCCGTATCGCAGGCAGCAGCAGGTTGAACGCCGCAACAATTTCACCTGCCAGCAAGACCTTCTGCGGATTGAACAGATTGACCATGATGGCGATGGTTTGGCCCAGGTATTCCCCCGTCTGGCGAATGACTTCAACGGCGAGGGCGTCACCTTGTTGTGCAGCAATGCACAGGCTGGTCATCGACAACTGCTCCGCATCCAGGCTCGAAGCGTGTCCACGGGATAACAACTCCCGGCTGCGCTCCAGGATTGCCGGGTTGGAGACAATGGTTTCCAGACAGCCAAAATTACCGCATTGGCAGCGCTTGCCAAAGCGCTCAACCTGGATATGACCAATTTCGCCGACGTTTCGATTCTGCCCCAACAGCACCTTACCTTTGCTGATAATACCGGCCCCGGTGCCATTGTGGACCGAGACCAGTATTGAATCCTGGCAGTCACGGGAGGCACCGAAAAAGTGTTCTGCAAGCGCCAAAGAGCGGGTGTCATTGCCAATGAAGGTGGGTAACCCGAAGTGTTGTTCCATCTCATGGGCCAGCGGAGAGCCCGCCAGCGCGAGGCTGGGCATGTAGAGCACCTCTCCAGATTCAGGATTTACCAGGCCGGGAAGGGTGATTGCCAAACCAATCAGTTTATCGATCTGCTTGCTGCGTTTGGCAATAAACGAGGTCAATTCAGATTTCAATCGGGCTATGACCGGCTCCCGTTCGCGTTCCGTGAACGGCAATTCGACGCGATCCAGCTCCGCTGCAGCCAGGTTATACAGCCCGATATGCAGGCTCTTGCGCCCCAGACGACAGGAGATGAATTGAAACTGCTGCTGTTCGGCGACGAGGGCGATCGCTCGCCGCCCGCCGGTCGACTCCAGCAAGGCCTCCTCGCGGATCAAGCCATGCTCCAGCATCTGCCGTGTGATCTTGGTGATGCTGGCCGGAGCCAGCTGGCAGATCTCGGCAATCTGGATCCGCGAGACGGGGCCTTGCTGATCGATGATGCGATAGACAGCAGCGGCATTAACCTGTTTTACAAGGTCGATATTGGCGATTTGTCCTTCAGTCATTGTCCCTGTTCTGCGTAGTGACCCTGATCCACGGTGGCGAGGACGTTGAAGTCGTCATCAAAGATGGCCAGGTTGGCAATAAAACCGGGCGCTATGCGTCCGAGCCGGTCGGCACAGTTGATCGCCTTCGCCGGATAGAGACTGGCCATGCGTAACGCTTCATCAAGCGTGAGTCCGACCATCTTTACCAGGTTGGCAACCCCTTCGATCATCGTCAGTGCCGAGCCGCCGAGTGTACCATGGCGATCGACGCATTGTCCGTCACGGTAATAGACGGTACTGCCGCAAAAATCGAACTGGGTAAAGCCATCCGGCGCCCCGGCAGGTGCAGTCGCGTCGGTCACCAAACACAACCGTTCTCCCAATACCCTGTGTGCAAGCCGGACATTTGCCGGGTGCACATGGTGTCCATCCACTATGATGCCGGCATAGATGTCGTCCCGATCATAGATGGCGCCGACAATCCCCGGCTCGCGGCCATTCAAGGTGGGGGTCATCGCATTGTAGAGATGGGTGGCAAAGCGAATGCCATTATCAAATCCGGCCATGGCTTCGGCATAGGACGCGGCACTGTGACCAATCGAGAGCAGGATTCCGGCATCGCGCAATTGTCGCAGGTGTTCGGGGCGGTTTTTCTCGGGCGCCAGCGTAATTTTGGCAATGCAATCGGCGTGTTCGCATAAAAACGCGATCATCGCGTCGCTTGGACGGCGTATTTGCTCGACCGGGTGAATCCCCTTGCGCAATTTATTGGTGTAGGGCCCTTCGAGATGAACACCGGGGACACGATGCGCATGGCACTGCATATAGTGACGCACCGTCAGCACTGCACTTTGTATATCCTGATCCGGGCTGGTAATCAGCGTCGGCAGAAAGCTGGTGGTGCCGGATTTGAGGTTGGCGGTGTGCATGGCATCGAGTGTCAGCGAATTTGGGGCATCGTTGAACATGACACCACCACAACCGTTCAACTGCAGATCGATAAAGCCGGCCGTGATATGCCGGCCGTGCAAGTCCATACGCGGACAGTCCGCAGGGAGGTCAGTCTGCGGCAACAGGGCCGTGATAGTGTCGGCCTCGATCACAATCGCATGATCAACGAGCGTGTCTGATCCGGTGTGGATCAGACCGTTGCAGAGTGCAAACATGGTGTTATTACCTCAGATCCGCTTGATGTTCTCGGCTTCCAGTTCCTGGAAATAGCGCACCGTCTTGACCTTGAGCTCCATGGTTGACGGCTCGTCACAGACCATGATGCTGCGGGGGTGCAGCTGTAATGCCGAAATGGTCCACAAATGATTGACGCTGCCTTCCACTGCGGCTTGCAGTGCTTGCGCCTTGGCGTGGCCGGTCACCAGTATCATGATCTCTTCGGCATCAAGCAAGGTACCAACACCCACGGTCAGTGCCAGTTTGGGTACCTGCTGCAGGTCGCCATCGAAGAACCGGGCATTTGCCAGCCGGGTATCTTCCGTCAGCGTCTTGATACGGGTCCGCGAGCTCAACGAAGACGCCGGCTCATTAAAGGCGATATGCCCATCATTGCCAACCCCTCCGAGAAACAGATGGATACGGCCGTAGTGGCGGATCTGTTCTTCGTAGCGGTTGCATTCCGCGATCAGGTCTGCGGCATTGCCGTTGAGGATATGGATGTTCTCACGACGAATGTCGATGTGATTGAAGAAATTATTGTACATGAAGCTGTGGTAGCTCTGCGGATGGGCCTCGGGTAAGCCGACATACTCGTCCATGTTGAAGGTGACGACGTTGGCAAAACTGACTTCTCCCCGCTGATGCAGCGCGATCAGCTGTTGATAGGTGGCCAGCGGTGTGCCACCCGTCGGCAGCCCAAGAATGAAAGGGCGCTCAACGGTAGGCGCAAATTCATTAATGCGATCAACGATATAGCGTGCAGCCCACATGCCGACCTGTTCGGCTTGCTTTAATGGAATGAGTCTCATCTTGTTCTCCAGCACCAAAAAGGGTTGAGGTGACAGCGTGTCTGTCATCTTATTTTACATGCTAAATGAAGTTCGGTTTCAATGCGAGTTTGAAACCAGTCCAATCGCGGAATGAGTGATTTTTATCACGATATCAACCAATGTTATTTTATATCGAAAAATAACTAACCTACACTGGTTTTATCACCAGCCTGAACAGCAGGTGCAGCAGGTTCGACGCATGCCGGGGTGTCATGGCTGTCGGAGTCTGGCGTAAAACGGCTACAACCTTGTGTCGAAGAGGGGAACACATCATCGGATGGGATGCGGTTCTCGACAGAATACTAAAGGAGTACTCAGTGAACATTCTCGGTTACATGCAAAAAGTAGGTCGGGCCTTGATGGTGCCGGTCGCTACGCTGCCTGCCGCAGCAATTCTGATGGGGATTGGCTATTGGATTGATCCGGTTGGCTGGGGCGGGAACAGTGCTGTTGCCGCATTTTTCATCAAGTCCGGCGCAGCCATCATCGATAACATGTCGGTATTGTTTGCCGTCGGTGTGGCCTATGGCATGTCCAAGGACAAGGATGGTGCCGCCGCGCTGGCTGGCTTCGTTGGCTTCTTGGTCCTGACCACGTTGTGCTCGCCAGATGCGGTATCGCAGATCCTCGGACTGGTTCCTGCCGAAGTGCCGGCCGCGTTCGGCAAGGTGAAAAACCAGTTTGTCGGTATCATGGTGGGGATCATCTCGGCTGAACTGTATAACCGCTATAGCAACGTCGAGCTGCACAAGGCGCTGGCGTTCTTCAGCGGCCGCCGCCTGGTGCCGATCCTGACCTCATTCGCCATGATTCCGTTGGCCTTTGTCCTGATGTATGTCTGGCCAATGATCTTTAATGGATTGGTCTCTTTCGGGGAACATATTCAGAGCCTGGGAGCGACCGGTGCGGGGATCTATGCGTTCTTTAACCGCCTGCTGATCCCGGTCGGATTACACCATGCACTGAATTCTGTGTTCTGGTTCGACGTCGCCGGTATCAATGACATTCCTAACTTCCTTGCCGGTGGCAAGGCGCTGGCAGAAGGCAAGGCTGTCGTCGGTGTGACCGGTATGTATCAGGCTGGCTTCTTTCCCATCATGATGTTCGGACTGCCGGGGGCCGCACTGGCCATCTATCATACGGCCAAGCCTCAGAATCGCGAGAAAGTCGCCTCCATCATGATCGCAGCGGCGTTCGCGGCCTTCTTTACCGGTGTGACAGAACCGCTGGAGTTTGCGTTCATGTTCGTCGCGCCCTTGCTGTATGTACTGCATGCCGTGCTGACGGGGATCTCGGTGTTCATCGCTGCATCCATGCAGTGGATTGCCGGGTTCGGTTTTAGTGCCGGTCTGGTGGATATGGTGTTGTCCTCTCGCAACCCGCTGGCCGTGAACTGGTATATGTTGCTGTTGCAAGGGCTGGTGTTCTTCTTTGTCTACTATGGCGTGTTCCGCTTTGTCATCGTTCGTTTCAATCTGAAGACGCCGGGCCGGGAAACGGAAGAGGCGGGCCCGATGCTGGCGACGAACACCAAAAGTTCAGATCGCGCGGTATTGGCCAGACAGTATCTCAAGGCATTGGGGGGGCATGACAATCTGGTCAGCATTGATGCGTGTATTACCCGCCTGCGCCTGACCCTTAAGAATCGCCAATCTGTCGATGAGCGGACACTCAAGGCGCTCGGTGCCTCCGGTGTCGTCAAGCTGGGGGAGAACAATCTGCAAGTGGTGCTGGGCCCATTGGCCGAGATCATCGCCGGCGAGATGCGCAACATTCCTGCATCGGAAGATCTGACTGGCATAGCGTTGCCAGCCTGATGCCGGGAGCAAAGCCCGGCCATTACAAAACTGCATAAAAAACTACATAAAAAAGAGGCGCCACAGTGGTGGCGCCTAAATCCAAAAGTCGCTCAACACCCCACAACACTCAACAAAGGAAGGTCAAGGTTATGAAATGCAAGCACTCCATTATAGCCATGGCGTTACTCGGAACGCTATCTTGGAACGCGTATGCCAACCCGTCACAGCAGCTTGTCGACAATATCGCCAACAATGTGGTGATCAAGTATGAACTGGTGACGAATGACGGTGCTGGCGCCGGAGTCGATTGTCAGGCACTGGGGGCGGACTGGGCCAGTTGTAACCTCAGCAAACTGCATCTGACTAACAACGGTGCGGCAATACCGGCTGGTGGATGGGAGATATACCTGCACTCCATCCGCCGCATCCTGCGCGTGGATAACGATCACTTCCGTATCACGCATCTGACCGGTGATCTGTATCGTCTCGAACCCAGCAACGGCTTCAAGGGCTTGGCGAGCGGAGGCAAGCTGGAAATACCCTTAGTCGTTGAATATTGGCAACTGTTTGAAACCGATGTCATGCCCAATTGGTATGTCGTGGCACCAGGCGCCGCACCGCGGGTCCTGGCCAGCATGAGTGATGTGGATAACCCGCGTACCTACACCTTGCCGTTTGACGGCGACAAATGGAAGCGAACCAAGGATGACGCCAATATCCTGATGACCAGTCAAACGCGGTTTGAGGCCAATGCGGCTACCGCAACCTTGCCCGCAGCTGATTTGGCCGCCCGCATTATTCCGGCGCCGCTGCAGCAAGAAGTGATGCCGGGTTTGGCGGATTTGTCCAGGGTACAACTGCAGGTCACTGGTCTGCCCAAGGAGCAAATTGCGGCAGTGCGTCAAGCGCTGGCGCGTCTGGGTGTAAAAGAGGCCGCGGATGGCTATCCGGTGCGGGTCAGTGTGGGGCACAGCCAGCAGCAACAAGCCGAAGGCTATGAGCTGCATATCGCTGCCGATGGCGCCACGATCAAGGGCCACGATGCGGCCGGTGCCCTGTGGGGCATGCAGTCGCTGCTTTCGCTGTTGGGGGTGAATCAGCATCAGGTACCGTTAATGCAGGTCAGCGATGCCCCGCGTTTTGAATATCGCGGCATGCAGACCGATGTGGCACGCCATTTCCGCAGCAAGCAGACTTTAATGAAACTGATTGATCAGATGTCGGCGATGAAGTTGAACAAACTGCATCTGGGGCTGACCAACGACGAAGGCTGGCGGCTGGAGATCCCGGGATTGCCGGAGCTGACCGATGTGGGCGGCAAGCGTTGTCATGACTTGACGGAAACCCGTTGTCTGCTGCCGCAACTTGGGTCTGGTCCGGATAGTGACAATCAGGGCTCCGGTTTCTACAGCCGGCAGGACTACATCGAACTGGTGCGTTATGCCGCGGCAAGAGGTGTCACCGTGATTCCGGAAATCAACATGCCGGCTCATGCCCGGGCGGCTGTGATGTCGATGGAAGCTCGTTACCAGCGCCTGAAGGGGCAGGGCAAGCTCAAGGCCGCCGAGGAGTACCGGCTGTTTGACTCGCAGGATGCCTCGAACAGCACCTCGGTGCAGTTTTATGATAAGCACTCCTATATCAATCCCTGTTTACCGTCGACTGTCCGGTTTGTCGATAAGGTGATGTCGGAGGTGGCCAAGATGCATCAGCAGGCGGGGCAACCGCTGACAGCCTGGCATTATGGCGGGGATGAAACCAAGAACATCTTCCTGGGGGCAGGCTTCCAGGACACCCATACCGCAGCAAAAGACAAGGTGGCCTGGAAGGGGAACGTTGACCTGAGCAAGCAGGATTACGCTTTCGCCAAGTCACCGGCCTGCCAGCGTTTTGTCGCCGAGGGCAAAGTCAAGGCGGTGCAGGAGCTGCCGTCCTGGTTTGCCCGCGAGGTTAGCCAGCAGGTCAAGCAGCATGGCATGACGGCGCTGCAGGCCTGGCAAGATGGGCTCAAGTACGCCAACAGTGCCGCTGACTTCGCAACGCCACAAACCGTGGTCAACTTCTGGGACACCCTGTACTGGGGCGGTTTCAACGAGGCCAGTGCGTGGGCCGAGAAAGGCTATCAAGTGGTGCTGTCCAATCCGGATTACCTTTACTTCGATTTCCCGTGGGAAGTGAATCCGCAAGAGCGCGGTTACTATTGGGCGACACGCTTTAACGATACGCGCAAGGTGTTTGCGTTTGCGCCGGAGAACCTGCCGCAAAATGCCGAGACCTCGGTCGACCGTGATGGCAAGCCGTTCGTGGCCAAGGGTGAGCACGCAGCCGTCAAGTTCAAGGGGATGTCCGGTCAGCAGTGGAGCGAGACAGTCCAGACCGATGAGCAGTATGAGTACATGGTCTATCCGCGCATCTTCTCGTTGGCGGAGCGGGCCTGGCATCAGGCTGGCTGGGAGCTGCCCTATGTGAAGGGGCGTGAGTTCTCCGACAAGAGCCAGTTTGTCGACAAGGTGGCGCTGGCGAAAGACTGGCAGTTGTTTGCCAATGTGCTGGGCCAGCGCGAGATGGCCAAGCTCGAGGCGGCTGGGGTGCACTATCGCTTATCTGTGCCGGGCGGCAAGATTGTCGGTGGCAAGCTGGAAGCCAATACCGATCTGCCGGGGTTGCGCATCGAGTTCAGTACCGATGGCCAGCAGTGGCAAGCCTATGATGCCAGCAACCAACCGGCCGTGACGGCCGGCAAGGTGTGGCTGCGCTCGGTCAGCTTCGACGGCCAGCGTCATAGCCGGGTCACCACGCTGTAATAAGCAAGGCGGGTCGTGCTGACCCGCCTTGCTGCTGGGGACCAGCGCCATGGTGCCCAGTGTCAAGGCGTGAGCCTTGCGCGGTGACGGCGGCTGCTGCCTGTCACCCGTTCCTGTTGGAAAGTCCTTTTGTCCCCGCTCTGGCGGGGTTTTTTCATCTAAATCCATGCCGCCACTACAGATAAATACCTTGAGTGGCACTCCCGATTCATGGATCATTAGCGGTTATCACGCTGTCGTAGCTAATATCTCTTGAGGTGAGTGAATGACTCAGGCGGAACATCGCCCCACCAATTTTATTCGTCAGATCATTGATGAGGATCTGGCCAGCGGCAAACACACCACTGTGGCTACCCGTTTCCCGCCGGAGCCCAACGGTTATCTGCATATCGGCCATGCCAAATCCATCTGCCTGAATTTCGGTATTGCCCAGGATTATCAGGGCACCTGTAATCTGCGCTTCGATGATACCAACCCGGCTAAAGAAGAAGTTGAGTATGTCGAGTCCATTCAGCGCGATGTGCAATGGCTGGGTTTCCAGTGGCATGGTGCCGTGCGTTACTCTTCGGATTATTTTGACAAGCTGTATGGCTACGCCATTGAGTTGATCAACAAGGGCCTGGCTTATGTTGATGAGCTGTCGGCTGACGAGATCCGCGAATACCGCGGCACCTTGACCTCCCCAGGCAAGCACAGCCCGTATCGCGATCGCAGTGTCGAAGAGAACCTGGCACTGTTCGAGAAGATGCGAGCTGGCGGCTTCAAGGAAGGCGAAGCCTGCCTGCGCGCCAAGATCGACATGGCGTCCTCTTTCATCGTCATGCGTGATCCGGTGATTTACCGTGTGAAGTTCGCCGAGCATCACCAGACCGGTGACAAGTGGTGCATCTACCCGATGTATGATTTTACCCACTGCATCTCGGACGCCCTCGAAGGTATCACCCACTCCATTTGTACTCTGGAGTTTCAGGACAATCGCCGTCTGTATGACTGGGTGCTGGATAACATCAGCATCGACTGCCATCCACGTCAATACGAGTTCAGCCGTCTGAACCTCGAATACAGCATCATGTCCAAGCGCAAACTGAATCAACTGGTCACCGAACAGATCGTCGAAGGGTGGGATGATCCGCGTATGCCGACCGTTTCCGGTCTGCGTCGTCGTGGTTATACACCGGCGGCGATCCGCGAGTTCTGCCGTCGCATCGGTGTGACCAAGCAGGACAACACGGTTGAGATGAGCGCGCTGGAGTCCTGTATTCGTGAGGATCTGAACGAAAATGCTCCGCGTGCCATGGCGGTGCTGCGCCCGTTGCGTATCGTGATCGAGAACTTCGATGCCGCTCAGACCGAGATGCTGACAGTGCCGAATCACCCGAACAAGCCGGAAATGGGGACTCATACCATTCCGTTCGCCCGCGAAATCCTGATTGATGAAACCGACTTCCGTGAAGAGGCCAACAAGCAGTTCAAGCGTCTGGTGCTGGGCAAAGAGGTGCGTCTGCGCCATGCCTATGTCATCAAGGCCGAACGCGTCGAGAAGGATGCCGATGGCCGTGTGACCACCGTCTACTGCAGTTACGATGCCGAGACCCTGGGCAAGGATCCTGCCGATGGCCGCAAGGTAAAAGGCGTCATCCACTGGGTGACGGCGGCGCACTCGCTGCCAGCACAGATCCGCTTGTATGACCGCTTGTTTGCGGTCGCCAATCCCGGCGCTGCCGAGGACTTCCTGGCGACCATCAACCCGAACTCGCTGACCATTCTCGAAGGTGCCCGGGTTGAACCGAGTCTGAAAGACGCGCCAGCCGAGAAGGCGTTCCAGTTTGAGCGCGAAGGCTATTTCTGTGCCGACAGCAAGTTGTCGACGCCGGACCATCTGGTGTTCAACCTGACGGTGGCACTGCGCGATACCTGGCAGGAGTAATCTGCTCAGAAATATAAAAAACCGCCTACGGGCGGTTTTTTATTGACCAAGGTTGGGGATAATAGGCCAATATCCGTTTTAAATATAATTAAGCATGCTTAAGGCATTGAAAAGGAATGTGTTTTTTTGGGTGAACTATTTCTTTAACCGGCAAAAATAAAATGACCGCAGGTGAACGGGCCCGAATAAAAATAGTCACCACGAGCGGTCATTAATAAAATATGGCACCTGTCATCGTTGACAGATGATTACCCTTTCTTGCGTTTGGCCACACACTCCGGATGGTCGCAGTGCCCATACAGATAGAGGCTGTGATGCGTCAGCTCCATGCCATAACGCTGGGCCACTTCATTCTGGCGCTGCTCAATCACATCATCGTGAAACTCGACCACGCGACCACAGTCCAGACAGACCAGATGATCATGGTGTTCCTGATGGGAGAGTTCGAATACCGATTTGCCGCCTTCAAAGTGGTGGCGGGTGACAATCCCAGCATCATCAAACTGGTTAAGGACCCGGTACACAGTTGCCAGACCGATCTCTTCTCCCTGATCGAGCAGCTTCTTGTACAACTCTTCGGCACTGATGTGCTGGCATTCCGGTGTCTTAAGGTACTCAAGGATCTTGATGCGCGGGGAGGTGACCTTCAGGCCGGCGTCTTTAAGCTGCTGATTATTTGAAGTCATGGGCTCTATTCTGGTGACGCGGTCGCGACCGCAAGCTTGGATGTGCGAACCATTATATGTTCCAAAAGTGTAAAAATGAAACCAGGACGCAGCAATCACCCCTGACGCCGCTCACATGATGGGCCGGCGATTGCTACATGCCGCTCAATGCCTGCCATTGTTCTCGTGTCGGGAATCCCTCGGCAGCACCGATGGCCCCAATCTTCCAACCGGCAAACCAGGTGGCCTCATCCAGCGCACGCCGAGGGTCGCGGTGACGAAGCCAGCCATCAATAAAGGCCGAGAACAGGGCGTCACCGGCGCCCACCGTGCTGTGTATGCCGCGAGGGACATGTGCCTGGGCATGATGAAACGTACCGGAGGCGCGTTCGTAGAGTAGGGCACCCCGGCTACCACAGCCCATCACCAGCAGGGCATTGCCGTAGCGCGATGCCAGTTCACGCAACATGTCGGCCGGCTCACGGCCGTTGAGCCCTTCATCGCTACAGAACAGAATGTCTGCCTGCGCCATGAAATCGCGGTTGTAATCATCATCCACATTCCACAACACGTGCACATCACAGGCGACGGGGACACAGTAGCGCTTGGCTTCGCTCAGCAAAGGCCGCGAAAAATTGATATTGCACAGTAATGCCAGTTCCGCGTGACGAAGCGCGGCCGCTGCACGCTCCGGCAGTGACTGCTGTTGACACTCTTTGAGATCGACGTGGATCTGGCGGCGGCCCTCCGGGTCATAGAGGATCACGCTCTGGGCTGTGGCACTAAGGCTGGCGTGTATGCCGTCTACGGATAAGCCCGCGGCTTGTAATGTGGCGATGACGTGTTCGCCCGCCAGATCCGCTCCGGTCAAGGTATGCAACGAAACCTGATGCCCCAGTTGATGAAGGGCCAACGCCAGATTGATGCCGACACCGGAGACTGTGCTGTGGATACCATGGAATGGGTAATGCACCGGTGAGTAGGCCAATGGAAATTGAGGTATGGCCAATGTCGTTTCAATATTGGTCAGACCGGAGATAAACAGACGGGACATGGCAACCTCCTTCAACAGGCCGGAAGCCAGAATAAAACAGGCCCGCATGAGCGGGCCAGTCTGTTATGCCAATTCGGCGAGGCACATCTCTTCGTACAACTGTTTGCACCAGGCTTCCACGCGGCCCGCCGTCATGTCCGGCTGACGGTCTTCATCAATGCCAAGACCGACAAAGTGCTTGTCGTCGACCAGCGCCTTGGAGGCTTCAAACTGATAGCCTTCGGTTGACCAGTGACCGATGATGGTGGCGCCACGAGCTTCAACGATATCGCGCAGCGTGCCCATCGCATCGAGGAAATATTCGGCATAATCTTCCTGATCGCCGCAACCGAAGATCGCCACCAGTTTATTGCTGAAGTCGATCTCTTCAAGTTCTGGATAAAAATCATCCCAGTCGGCTTGCGACTCACCGTAGTACCAGGTCGGGATACCAAGAATCAGCAGATCGAAATTATCGATATCGGCTTTTGAGCTCTTGGCGATGTCAAAGACATCAACCAGGTGAGTTCCCAGCTCTTTCTGAATCATGCCGGCCACGGCTTCCGTATTACCGGTATCACTACCGAAAAACAGCCCTACACTTGCCATAGTGGTTGTTTACCCTTGGTGTTGATGATGGTTGATTATGAATTAATCCTGCTGTTGCTGCATCGTCTGTGCTTCGACGTGTTGACGCAACAGCATCTGAATCAGGTCTGCCCGGCTGACGTTGTTGGCCTCAGCCAGCTCATTCAGACGATCCAGCAAAGCTACGTCGACCTTTAACTCGACCCGGCGCAAGCCATTGGCCTTGTCCCGCTTGAGTTGGTTGCGCTTGTTGATCTTCAGCTGCAACTCCCGCGACAGCGGGTTGGTTTTCGGTCGTCCCGGCCGCTTTTCTTCGGCAAACAGGTCCAGGGTGGTTCTGTCATCTTGCTGCTTGGCCATACTTCTTTCTGCTGCGAACATAAGCTCATATTGACACGACAGGCCAAGCGGCCTGCTGATTGCCCCTAGCGTGTTAACGACGTGGGACAACGACAAGCCGCGCACTATATCACAGCGCCGAGTCGCTTGTTAACCGACTGTCGACAGGAAATCCACAACCAGTTTCTGAAACAGCTGGGGTTTCTCGGCATGCAGCCAATGGCCGGCATCCGCTATGATTTTGGCCCTGGCAGCCGGGAATAGCCGCATGATGCTGGCTTGATGTTCAGCCAGTAAATAGTCGGATTGTCCCCCCTTGATGAACAGCGTGGGTCCGGGAAAACTGCCTGACTCCTCAGGCCATGCCATCAGCGTGTCATAGCCGTGTTGCAGACCGGCCAGATTAAAGCGCCAGCCGGTATGGGGTACAAAGCTCTTGAGCAAGAACTGCCGTACTGCCGGATCTTCCAGATATGGACTCATCAGCTGTTCTGCTTCACCCCGATTGCTTGGGCGCGCAGTCGCCACCGCGGCCAGGGCGCTGAACACGGCCTGATGGCGCTGTTGGCGATAGGTGACGGGCGCGATATCGACGACGGTCAGGCTCTGTACCTGTTGTGGCGAGAGGAGTGCGTACTGCATGGCAAGCTTGCCTCCCAGCGAATGGCCAAGCAGGTGGCATGGTGGCAGCGATAACTGCATCAGCGTGGCTGCAAGCTGTTGCCGCTGACTGGACCAGGAGACATCGTCCTGCCAGGGCGACTGGCCATGATTTGGCAAATCGATAGCGACCACGCGGTACTCCGCTTCGAGGCGACGAGCCAGTTGGCCCAAATTATCCTTGTCACCAAACAGCCCGTGCAGCAGCACTATGGCAGGGGCCGTGCGGACCCCGGACTCACGATAATGAAGCATCTGCCGATTCCTGAATGTGTCGTTTGCGTGGCATTTTAGCGACTTCCATCACGGATCCCAGTCGCTACTTGCAAAATAGCATTCCATTGACTACCGCAATACCGCTCTGTGGTTTGGCTTGACGGCGGCGCAATGTATAATCCGAGGGTCTGATTATTCGGTAAAGGTGCCCTGACAGTTATGAAAACCATTGAGGTGGATGAAGATCTCTATCGTTACATTGCCAGCCAGACTCAGCATATCGGTGAGAGTGCATCCGATATATTGCGCCGCTTGTTGGGTGTGGAGGGTGGCGTAGCTCTGGACGGGACTAGTGTCGATGAGCCCGTTGCGGCGCCGCCGGCGGCTTCCGAACCTGTGGTTGAACCCACCGTGGACGCGCCGATTGCCGCCTCGCTGCAACAGCTGCTGGATGGCGAATTACTGTCTCAACGTGAGAGTGCCATCGAGCGTTTCATGTTGATATTGACGGCCCTCTACCAGTCTGATGCTGAGGCCTTCACCCGCGCCACCGAGATCAAAGGGCGCAAGCGGACCTATTTTTCCCGCTCCGAAGAGGAGCTGCTTGCATCAGGCAATACCACTAAACCTAAACCCGTTCCCGGAACGCCCTACTGGGTCATTTCAAACACCAATACTGGGCGCAAACGCAATATTCTGGCTCAGCTGATGGAATGCATGGGGCATGATGCCGAGACCATAGCGCGGCTGTGTGACAAGATTTAATTCACAAATACAATCAGGAAGTAACCATGGCTCAACATTCTCATGCCGGTAAACCGGCTCGTCTGGAAGACCTGACTAATATTCCCCGCCTGATGTCGGCGTACTATCTTAACAAGCCGGATATGACCAAGGCCGAGCAACGCGTAGCGTTTGGTACCTCGGGTCATCGCGGCAGCTCACTGCACAGTGCCTTTACCGAATCCCATATTCTGGCTGTGAGCCAGGCCATCGCCGAATATCGTGCCGAGCAGGGCATTACCGGCCCGCTGTATATCGGCATGGATACGCATGCGTTGTCCGAAGCGGCACTGGCTTCCGCCGTTGAAGTGCTGGCGGCCAACGGCGTTGAAGTGCGGATTGAAAAAGGCTTGGGTTACACGCCAACGCCGGTCGTCTCGCATGCCATTCTGCGTTACAACGGGGCAGGCCATGCCGATAAGGCAGACGGTATCGTTATTACGCCATCGCACAACCCGCCGGAGGATGGTGGTTTCAAATACAATCCGCCACACGGTGGCCCCGCCGAAGGCGAGATCACCAAATGGGTCGAGAACCGCGCCAACGCGCTGCTGGAACAGGGGCTGGCAGGGGTCAAGCGAGTGCCATTTGCCGAGGCGCGCGCTTTGGCGAATGTGCAGGAGCATGACTTCATGACGCCTTACATTGAGGACCTCAAGGAGGTGATTGATGTCGAGGCGATCAAGCAGGCAGGCGTCAAGATTGGTGTCGACCCGCTGGGTGGTTCTGGCGTGGCCTATTGGGATGTGATTGCCAAGACGTATGGCCTGAACATCGAAGTGGTCAACTATGCGGTCGACCCGACGTTCTCGTTCATGACCCTGGATAAAGACGGCAAGATCCGCATGGATTGCTCCAGCCCGTGGGCGATGGCCAGCCTGATTGGTCTCAAGGACAAGTTTGATGTTGCTGTCGCCAACGATCCGGATAACGACCGTCACGGCATTGTATGCAAAGCCGGCTTGATGAATCCGAACCACTACCTGGCCGTCGCCATTCAATATCTGTTTACCCACCGCCCGGGTTGGCCCGCGCAAGCTGCGGTCGGCAAGACTCTCGTGTCCTCGTCCATCATCGACCGGGTTGCCGGCAATATTGGTCGCGAATTGAAAGAAGTACCGGTTGGCTTCAAGTGGTTCGTCGATGGCTTGTTTGATGGCAGCTTTGGCTTTGGTGGCGAAGAGAGCGCTGGCGCCTCCTTCCTGCGTAAGGATGGCAAGGTATGGACCACCGACAAGGACGGTATCCTGCTGTGTCTGCTGGCTGCTGAAATCCTGGCGGTGACCGGTAAGGATCCGCAAACTCACTACGATGAGCTGACGGCCAAGTTTGGTGCGCCGCTGTACCGCCGTATCGATGCGCCGGCCAACACCGAGCAGAAGAACGTGCTGTCGAAGCTGGATCCGGCCATGGTGGAAGCGGCTGAGCTGGCTGGTGAACCGATTGTCGCCAAACTGACGTCCGCTCCTGGCAATGGCGCTGCCATTGGTGGCTTGAAAGTGGTGACCGAGAACGGCTGGTTCGCGGCGCGTCCAAGCGGGACCGAGTCGATCTATAAGATTTACATGGAGAGTTTCAAGGGGGCTGAACATCTGGATCGTATCCAGAAGGAAGCTCAGGAAATTGTCTCCGCAGCCTTGGCCAAGGCTGGCGTATAAGCCTTACGACGACAAGTAAAGCCGGGCAACTGCCCGGCTTTTTTGATCTTACCAAAGCAGCGCTTTTACCTGTCGGCGTCGTTAAGTTCAGCAACCTGTGTATGGGCTGAAACAAGGTCGAGCAGTTCAGCTATACGGTGAATTGTTAATAATTAGTAAATTATGCTGGGAGGCTGCTAAATGGTGGCGAAGAGAAAATATGAATACCTACAGGAGAGAATTATTTTAGATAGTTAAACCACAGGAAAGGGTTTGAAATCGCTTTCTTGAGCTATCGCTCGGCATGCTATTTTCATGAATTTTCATATATTTTCAAGCAATGAATTGAACAAATATCCATATATCTAACGAATAAATGATAAATCATTGTTATATAAGAATATTTTATGTGTTTGCAATAATGCTATCTTGAAAATAGTTTCATGATTCATGTATCCGTTTACCAAAAAAAATTGTGACCTAGATTAAATTTTGGGGTGAGGCCTTTGGTTAGTATTCGGTTGCCGGATCTACAGCCCTTATAATTCACGCCCGGCAGCCCGAAAGGCTAAAACTCTCGAGTAACGAAGGAAATCGGTTATGGCGAAGAAAAAAGTTGAACAGCTCAGTGCCCTGAATAAGGAGCAGTTGAAGCAGGACATCGTTCATCACCTGCGCTCCACGCTCGGAACCAGCGAGCAGAAGGCGAGCAAGCAGTCCTGGTGGAAGGCGACGTGTGCTGCAGTAAATGAACAGGTCTACGAGCGTCTGACTCAGACCCAGCAAACCCACTTCCGCGAAGACACTCGTGCTGTGCACTACCTGTCTGCCGAATTCCTGATGGGCCGTCTGACTGCCAACAATCTGCATAACCTGGCATTGTATGAAGTCTGTGCCGAAGCGCTGAAGGAGCTGGGTATCGATCTGGCTGACCTGTGCGAAGAAGAGCCGGATATGGCGCTGGGCAACGGCGGCTTGGGTCGTCTGGCCGCGTGCTTTATCGATTCCTTGGCCACGCTGAACATGCCTGCCGTCGGCTACGGTCTGCACTATGAACACGGCCTGTTCCGTCAGGAAATCCGCGATGGCCGCCAAATCGAGCGTCCGGACTCATGGCGTGAATACGGTAACCCATGGGAAATCTGCCGTCCTGAATCTGTTCAGGAGATCCCGCTGTACGGTTACGTCGAGACGGTCTTCACTGCCGAAGGCAAGCTGAAGAAGGTATGGCACGCCGGTCAGAAGATCAAAGGGGTGCCTTGGGATATCCCGGTTGTTGGTTACGAAGGCAAGACGGTCAATATCCTGCGTCTGTGGGAGTCCCGTGCCTCTGAATTTTTCGATTGGGACGTCTTCAACGCCGGCGGTTATGTCGATTCGCAAAGCGAAAAGGCAGCGGCAGAAACCATCTCCAAGGTGCTGTACCCGAACGACGAAACCGAAGCCGGTAAGATCCTGCGTCTGGTACAACAATACTTCTTCTGCGCGTGCTCGCTGAAGGACATCATGCGCCGTTACAAGCGTGTGCATGGCAATGATTTCAGCAAGTTTGCTGCTCAAATCGCCATCCAGCTGAACGATACTCACCCGACTATCGCCATCCCGGAACTGATGCGTATCCTGGTTGACGAAGAAGAGCTGGAGTGGGGCGCTGCATGGGATATCTGCTACAAGGTATTCTCTTACACCAACCACACCCTGCTGCCGGAAGCGCTGGAAAAGTGGGCTGTGTACCTGTTCGAGCGCGTACTGCCGCGTCATCTCGAAATCATTTATGAAATCAACCGTCGCTTCCTGGAAGATATGGTTGAAGCCAAGTGGCCGGGTAACGATGCCATCAAGGCCAAGCTGTCCATCATCGAAGAAGGCAACCAGCGCAAGGTGCGCATGGGTAACCTGTGCGTGATCGGCTCGCACAAGGTTAACGGTGTGGCTGAAATCCACTCCAAGCTGGTGAAGGAAGATCTGTTCCCTGAGTTCGCAGAACTGTGGCCGGAGAAGATGTGCAACGTCACCAACGGTGTGACCCCACGTCGCTGGCTGCTGTCCTGTAACCCTGAGCTGGCCAAGCTGTACACCGAAACCGTTGGTGAAGATTGGCCGCTGCATCTGGACAAGATGCGTGGTGCCGTCAAGTTCGCTGACGACGCGGCCTTCCAGAAGAAGTTCATGGACATCAAGCGCGCCAACAAGGAAAAACTGGTCAAGGTCATCAAGGCTGAAACCGGCATCGACGTTAGCGCCGAAGCGATCTTCGATATCCAGATCAAGCGTCTGCACGAGTACAAGCGCCAACAGCTGAACCTGATCCACATCATGGCACTGTACCGTCGCCTGCTGGCCAACCCGGACTATGACATGCACCCGCGCGTGTTCATCTTCGGCTCCAAGGCGGCACCAGGCTACAAGCTGGCCAAGGACATCATCTATGCCATCAACAAGGTTGCTGAGCGTGTTAACAACGATGAGCGCGTCAAGGGCAAGCTGAAGGTTGTCTTCATGCCGAACTACCGCGTCTCTCTGGCTGAGAAGCTGATTCCGGCTGCCGACGTATCCCAGCAGATCTCTACTGCCGGTTACGAAGCGTCCGGTACTGGTAACATGAAGCTGGCGATGAACGGAGCCATCACCCTGGGTACCCTGGATGGTGCGAACATCGAAATCGCCGAAGAAGCCGGTGCTGAATACAACGCCATCTTCGGTCTGAATGTCGATGAAGTGAAGGCGATCAAGGCCAAGGGTTACAACCCGTGGGATTACTACTACGGTAACCCGGAGCTGAAGGCTGTACTCGACTGGTTCGATACTGACTTCTTCACTCCTGGCCGTCCGGGCGAGCTCTCCTCCATCAAGCGTGCTCTGCTGGATGGTGGCGATACCTACCTCGCGCTGGCTGACTTCGAGTCCTACTCCGATGCGCACAAGCGTGTTGACGCTCTGTATCGCGACAAGAAGGCGTGGGCTAAGGCTGTTATCGTGAATTCTGCCTCCATGGGCAAATTCAACTCAGACCGCTCGATTCAGGACTACTGTGATTACATTTGGTATCTGAAGGCCTGTTCTGTGGCGTAATGAACCAGTGTTTACAAAGGGAGCCGCAAGGCTCCTTTTTTTATGGGGCGAACAAAAGTGTTGCATGGATCACGTTTCGTGGCATTATGAAGTTGTGACTCTAATCACACTTCATGGAGAGATGACTATGTTCAATTACGATCCGCTCTGCTTTGCACTTCTGAGCCAGGCGCTGAATGGCAGCAAGTCTGTCACTAAATCCCGCTAAGCCTGACGCTTAACCAGCAGAGCGTGGTAACCCGCTAGGGACCACGCTTTTTTTCTGCCCGCACTCTGATAAGAGATCGGCTTCCATGTCTATCTGCACCGTGTCTCATTCGGTGTCTGCCCTGCTGTTTTATCTGGATGCTGCGCTGGTTGTGTTGAGCGTCGCTGGTCTAGGCTGTCGCCTTGCCTGGACGTAGGTATCCAGCGGCCTTCCGCATCGCTGGTTTATCCATCAGTCAGTGTCGCACGCTATGGTTGTCGTGCTGACGCTTCAGGATTGGAAAACGCCTTCAACTTGAGTACTGGTTTGGTGGTCGGATCTGAATTGGCGGGGGCTGAAAACAACAGAAGACCGCACGCAGGCGGTCTTCTGTTGTCGTGACGCCAAGTTAGCGCTGCGCCAACTTGGTGTACTGAGCCCGGCTTGGTGAGTAGTGCATGAGATAACGCAGGCTGACATAACCGACGACCAGCGTGGCGACACCCAGTTCCAGTTGCGCCAGCCACTGGATCCAATGGATATCCTCAGCGGCCATGCCCCAGACCTGCAGTTGCTGCGCCAGCTTGAACAGCGCTGTGGCACCAATCACCATCGGGAAGGTAAAGGCGGCGTAGCCTGGATTGAATGGCAAGCGCAGCAGGTGACAGAAGGCGACATAAATCAGCAGCGTCATCAGGACCGCGATACCAGCCAGCAAACCGACGAGCAACATGGAGGGCTGTTCGGCTACGGTCAGGTAACCGGCCAGCGAGAGGCTGGCAGGCGCCGCCAGGATCGCGATGGTAGGCTTGGCCAGCTCGGGGACATCCTTGCTGAAAATCAGGCGATACATCATCGCGGGCAACATCAGGGCATACACAATCAGACCGAAGTAGAGAATGGCCTCCGCCAATGGGCGCAGGGCCCCGCCAGGGAAGGCAACATCGGCAACGATCAAGCCTACCGGCGGTACGAACCAGCTAGGGATCATGTGATGCAACTGGAAATCCTTGGCTCTGTGATAGACAAACGACCCAAGAAACGCCATGTGCAGCACAATTGCCATCAGCCAGAGCAGGGTGCCGGCTAACGCATGGAATTGACCGACGGAATGGGATACCACCATCCAGCCCATGGCCAGGGTTGGGACCACGCTTCCGGCTACCGGATGCCCCAAGTCTTGCCACAGCAGTTTGGGGAAGCGCAGGAACTTCAACGTCAGGCTGGCCAGGATCAACCCGGCGATGATAGCTGCAGACCATTTGACCAGCGAGCCGAGCTGGAAGGCGCTGTCCCAGCACCAGCCCAATGACGCTATGGCTAACGCCAGTCCGGCCAGAGGGGTAGGTATGTTCGGAAGATGACGTTGTACGCGAGTCAGCATGGAAACCTCCACAACTTTGATTTGCCGCTAAGGATAGTCCTCTTCCTAAATCAAGAATATCTTTATATATTGAACAAAAGGTTAAGTAGAGCTTAACAAATGCATCTCACCTTACGCCAACTCGATGTGTTCGTGGCCATCGTCCAACATGGCAGCCTTGCCGCGGCGGCGGCACGGTTATGTATCACCAAGGCGGCCGTCAGCATGGCGTTGCAGGAATTGGAGCGCCAGCTGGATTGCCCGTTGTTCGACCGGGTACGTAACCGACTGCAGCTGAATAATCACGGCGCCCTGTTATTGCCACTGGCCGATGAGGTGCGGCAGCGGGTTCAGCACATCGAAGCACTGTTTGTTGCCGGCGAGCATCATCATGGGCTGGTGCGAATTGGCGCCAGTAACACCATCGGTAACTACCTGCTACCGGCGCTGCTGGCTGGCTTTATCCAGCGCTATCCCGGGATTGAGGTCCAGATTCAGATCAACAACACTCGGGCTTTGGGTCAGGCGCTGAGCGAGTATGGGCTGGATATTGTGTTGGTGGAGGGGCAACTGGATGATCGCGGATTTGCGTCCCACCCCTGGCTTGAGGACTCACTGCAGGTGGTAGCGGCCCCGGACCATCCCCTCGTTGGTCGCCGAGGCGTGACGCTGCGCGATCTGGAGCAGCAACGCTGGTTGCTGCGTGAACCGGGATCCGGCAGTCGCGAACAGTTCCAGCGTTTGCTGGCGAGCCATTTAGCTAACTGGCAACTGGCCTTTGAGTTCAATACGACCGAGTCGATTGTCAACGGCGTCGCCAATGGTCTGGGACTGGGACTGTTGTCACGCATGGCCACCGCGCGTGCCGAGGTCGACGGCCGCCTGCGGGCACTGGATGTGCAGCCGCCGATGTCGCGTCGTTTGAGTTGGGTCACACAGGCCGGGAAATATCACCATCCGGCCCTGGCCAGTTTTATTACCCATTGCCAGCAGTGGCAACCTGATGCACTGCTGGGTGCGCAGCGATAGGCAGCACGGTGAACTCGGTCTAGAATGCGGCATCAGTCGCAAGCCGTATGGATTAAACATGCAGATCGTCATTGATGAGAATATGCCGTTGGTGGAGCAGTTGTTTGCCCCCTTCGGCCAAATCCGGCGCTTGCCGGGCCGGACCATGAGTGCAGAGCAGATCGCCGATGCCGATATTCTGCTGGTGCGATCGGTAACTCGAGTGGATGCCGGCTTGCTGGCGGAGAATCGTCGTCTGCGGTTTGTTGGTACCGCGACAATCGGTACCGACCATATAGATCAGTCGTTGTTGGCCGAGCGTGGCATCGCCTTTGCCAGTGCGCCGGGCTGCAACCGCATCAGTGTGGGGGAATACGTGGTCAGCGCCCTGCTGATCCTGGCTGAGCGTTATCAATTATCCCTCGCGGGTATGACAATCGGCATTATCGGTGCCGGCAACACCGGCAGTGCCGTAGCCGAGCGTGCGGCGGCACTGGGGATGCATGTCTGTCTGTGTGACCCCTTCAAGGCACAACAGGGGGATGGGCGTGATTATGTCGACTATGAGGTGGCATTGGGCTGTGATGTGGTCAGTTTCCATGTGCCACTAACACATGATGGCCTGGCGCCAACCTGGCACCTGCTGGATGCACAGCGGATTGCAGCGCTGCATCCGGAGCAGATACTGATCAACGCCTGTCGCGGTGATGTCTGGGACAATGCCGCGCTGCTCTCCCGGCAACAAGGTGCTGCACCACTGCGACTGGTGATGGATGTCTGGGAGCATGAACCCGAGCTCATGTCCGCCTTGATTCCCCATACCGAACTGGCTACGCCGCACATCGCCGGTTATAGCCTGGAAGGTAAGCTGCGGGGTAGCTATATGCTGTACGAAGCATGGTGCCAGCTCAGCGGCCAGCCAGTCACGGTGCCTTTCTCCGCACTGTTGCCGCCAGCACCGTTGAGCGCGGTGAGTCTGGGGACGTCATGTGCTGATGCCCAGCTCAAGGCGCTGGTCCATCTGGTGTATGATGTGCGCCGTGATGATGCCCGTTTCCGCCGCTTTTATACCGATGCGGCCAGTTTTGACTGGATGCGCAAACACTACCTGGAACGCCGGGAGTGGTCATCTTTGGCTGTAACTGGCCCGGATCTGGCTTTGTTACAGCGTCTGGGATTCAACGTGGTCACACCTTGAGCCATGTTCCATTGTCAATAAGAGGAAAATTATGAACCCGTCGTTTGATATTGCCGTTCTCGGTGTGGATACCCTGGGGGGGGAATTGTTGCTGGAGTTGCTCGAGGAGCGCCAGTTTCCGGTCGGCAAGATCTACGCGCTGGTTGCCAGGGAAGGGGAATTGGAGAGTGTTCGCTTCGCCGGTAGAACTGTGCCGGTCGCCGCTGCCGAGACCTTTGATTGGACGCAGGTCCAGTTAGCGTTTTTCATGGCCGGTAGCGACGCGACTGCCAGCTGGGCGGAAGCGGCGGCGGCCGAAGGCTGCATTGTCATCGACAATAGCCTGCACTATCGGCATGACCATGACGTGCCGCTGGTCATTCCCGAGGTGAATGGTGATGCGTTGGCTGATTATCGTGAGCGCAACATTGTCGCCAGCCCGACCTGCATCGTGACCGAGCTGATGCTGGCGCTGAAGCCGATCCACGATGAGGTCGGGATAGCCCGCATCAATCTCGTCAGTCTGCAATCCGTGGCCGGTTCAGGAAAAGCAGGGGTGCAGGAGTTGGCGGGCCAAACGGCCCAGTTATTGAATGGGCGACCGGTTGAGCCAGCACTCTATCCGGCGCAGATTGCTTTTAATCTCATCCCGCAGATTGATGACCTGACCGAGGACGGCGATACGTTGGAAGAGCGTCGTTTTGAGAGCGAAGTTCGTCGTCTGCTGGGCGACGAGCGTATCGGCATCAATGCCACCTGCGTACGTGTACCGGTTTTCTATGGCCACAGTCAGGTGGTGCATCTGGAGACCCAATACGGCTGTGCGCTGGAGGAGATACGCCAAGCCTTGCTGGCGGCACCGGGTGTGCAATTGGTCGAGGATGAGTTGGTGACACCGATTAGCCACGGTGCTGGCCAAAATGACGTGTTTATCTCGCGCTTGCGTCAGGACAAGACATGCGAGCATGGCTTCAATTTCTGGTTGGTGACAGATAACACCCGCAAGGGCGGTGCGCTCAATTGCCTACAAATTGCGGAACGGCTTATCGAGGAGCAGATGTAAGCTGGCCTCAATCAGCGCTTTGTCTGTGATACGGGCCGCATTCAGCGGCCCGACTTTTCTACAGAAATATCAAACAAATCAAATTTTTCCTACACTTGCCGCTAGATCACACCCGCATGGTAGGGTGCTGGCATGCAAGGGTGGAGTGTTTTATATTGGAGCCGTTTACTCTGCCTGGCTTGCCTCATTGCCCGGTTAATCACGAAGGAACGACTATGGGACTGCACTTTTCCCGTCTGGCTCTGGCGATCGCGCTATCAATTCCGATGAGCGTACCGCTGATGGCGGCGGATCAGCTCGATGAGTTTTATATCGAGATCAAGGGCCCGGATAAGCCCGTCTCGCCACTGATTGCACCGACTGAGTCGGAGGCACCGACCAGCCCGAGCCGACAGGTGACGCCAGCAGCCAAACCGGTCATCAAGCAAACCAAACCGGCACCGCGCCCGACAGTGCGGGCGGGTGAAGTGCGACCATTTGTCTCAGAGACTTCAGCTCAGGCCAATGCCGGCACCTATGGGCCGGTGAAAAGCAGCGATACGCTGTGGTCTATCGCCCAGCAGATCCGCCCCAGCAATCAGGTATCGGTATATCAAACCTTGCTGGCGTTGTATCGCAAGAATCCGAAGGCATTTGCCGGAGGCAGACTAAGCGGTCTGTACCGTGGTAGCTATCTGCAATTGCCTACAGCAGAGCAAATTCGCAGTGAAAGCGAAACTGTGGCTCAGGAGCTGGTTCGAAAAGGTAGCATGACGCTGCCGAAGACGGTTGCACCCAAGGCGACCGTTGCGGCAGCCCCGGCAGCGGAAGAGACCGCTTCGACAACGCAAAAAGTGGTCAAGCTATCACCGCCAGTGGAGGAAAAACCGGTTGTCAAACTGACGCCGGCTAATCCTAAGCTGGTGGACAGTCGTGTCGTGGAGGTGGCAGGAGCGCAGCAAGGCAGTGAAATATCCGCCGCGACGACGACAATGCCAGCCACGTCGGCCGCAGTTATGACCGCGACGGAGCAGGTGGGTAGCGAGGTGACTATCGCAGCCGTTTCGGCCGCAGAATCCACAGCAGCGAGTGCCGCAGTTGTGGTCGCACCGGCAACAGATGTGGTTGCCACCGCTATCGTCGACGAGAAGCTGCAAGCGATGCAGCGCGATTACAAGAACCAGATTGATACCCTGACGCAGGACAACTCTGCTCTCAAAGATCAGCTTGGTCAGATGGAAAAAGAGTTGCAGTCCATCAAGGCGATGCTGGCTAAAAATGAACATTCACAGCTAGAAACGGCGTCTTCTGCGGTGTCTGCGGCCGAGGAGAGTCAGGACGCCAGCGGTACAGAGCCGTCCATGTGGGATGAGTTGACGGCGACACCGCTCAATCTGGCCTTGCTGCTGCTGCTGCCATTCCTGCTGGCGTTGGCATTAATCAGTCTGTGGTTGATGGCTCGCAGCAAGCGCGAGCAAGCTGCGCGTGAATATGATGAGTCAGATAGCGCCGATGGCCTGATGGATGGCAGTGATTCGCACTTTGATCACCTGCTGGCTGCGGACATGGTGACCATGAACAACTTGCCGGACTTGGAACAGCAGGATGAAACGGTTCAACCTCAGCCCGAGATCATTCTGGATGAGGAGAGAGCGCCTCCTACCTTCACCACGGCAAGCAGCTTTACTACCACGGTGGCTGCCTCGACCGCAGATCCTGAATTGTTACCCGAGTTCAGTGCGGCCATGGGCGATGCGGTGGCAGACCACGCAGATGATCTCGATCTATCCATTCCCGCCACCTCTGACAGTTCGTCTAACTGGAATGCAAAACCAGCCGCTGCAGCATTGGATGAGGCTGAGTTTCTCTCCGAGCTGGGTATCGGTGATCTGGATAACCTGCCCGAAGATCGGCCGCTCGTCACCGAGCAGGCCGCACCATTGCAGCCGGAAAAGGTCGTCGAGCAGGATGCATTTGTGCCACGTGAGACGGTTAACCTGTCCAATGATGAGCTGGATGCTTTGTTTGATAGTGTTGATGATTTGACGGCGACGGAGACGGTACAGCTGGATGAGTCGGAACCAGACTCGACGGCTCAGATTGATGACGCGGACACAGTGGTGACGGAAGTTGCCCCGGCGCCGACCATGGTTACCGACAGCGATGATATTGATTCCCTGTTGGCGGCTCATCAGCCGGCGATGGCCGAGGAGGCCGTCGTCAGCCTTGAGGAGCAAGACATCAAAGCTAGCCTGGCACAGTTGGATGAGGCGTTGAACGTCGACTCCGCGGACGAATTGCCACCAGCAGATTGGTACCAGGAAGAGAACGCAACTCCTGCTGCGACGGTCAGTAATGATGATATCGATGCCTTACTCAATGAGCGTTCGGCACAACCGGCATTCCGCGGAATCGATGAGCTGCTGGCTGAAGCCGATGCCTCGGAGAGCAAGGATGAACCCTATGAGGGCTTGTCTCTGGACGTTGGTTTGGATGAGTTCCCGGAAGTATTGCCGGATGCTCAGGGTATCGATGTGGATGTGGAAGGTGAACTGGGTGCCAAACTGGATCTGGCGCGTGCCTACCTGGAAATCGACGACAAGGCCAGCGCCAGCGAATTGTTAAACGAAGTGCTGCATCAGGGGAATAATGAACAGCGCGCCGAGGCTCAGCGCCTGTTGAAACGACTGAGCTGACGTTCGGTACCGATGGACTTCCTGTGCGGTGGCCTTGGCCACCGCTTTTTTTTACAGGGGGATTTCGTATAATCGCCGCCGGTTAAAAGAGGAGTCGCCAGATGCGCATTGCATTGGGAATTGAATATGACGGTAGCCGCTATTATGGTTGGCAACGACAGCGGGAAGTCATCAGTATCCAGGCTAAGCTGGAGGCGGCCTTGTCGACCGTGGCGGCGCATGCGGTGGAGATTCAATGTGCCGGAAGAACGGATGCGGGTGTCCATGCCACAGGGCAGGTTATCCATTTTGATACGTCAGCGTTACGTAAGATGAGCGCCTGGACCCTGGGGGTAAATGCCAATTTACCCGGTGACATAGCAGTACGCTGGGCGTGCGAGGTACCAGAAACCTTCCATGCCCGTTTTTCAGCCACCGCACGTCGCTATCGTTATGTCATTTACAACCATAACTTCAGACCAGCCATCCTGGGGCAGGGGATCAGCCACTATCATGGCGATCTAAACGCCGATGCCATGCACGCTGCTGCACAATGTCTTATTGGCGAGCATGATTTTACCTCATTCCGTGCCGTGCAGTGCCAATCTCATACGCCATGGCGCAATGTGACGCATGTGGCGGTGTTTCGCCAAGGACCCTATATCATCATTGATATTCGGGCGAATGCATTCTTACACCATATGGTACGTAACATTACCGGCACGCTACTCGAGGTCGGTCGAGGGACGCAACCCGAGGCCTGGGTAGAACAGGTGTTGGCAGCCAAGAATCGTGACATGGCGGGGCCAACGGCCAAAGCAGAAGGGCTTTACCTGGTTGACGTGACCTATCCAGAGACGTTTGCCTTGCCCGAGGTACCATTAGGGCCATTATGGTTGCCTTACTCGGAACCGGGTACGACCAGTTTTATGTAAACAACCATGATCATTTGTGATTAAATACCCGGTCATGTGCCTAGGCTGTCCGGTATTGCGGTCTACTCTGCCGGACAGATAGCCCCCCTGAATAGAATGAAATAAAGGTATTTCATGAGCTGGCTTGAGAAAATTCTCCCGAAAAGTGACAACACGCGCCGTCATAACATCCCGGAAGGGGTATGGACCAAGTGCGAAGGTTGTGAGCAGGTTTTGTATCGTGCCGAAGTGGAACGCAACCTCAACGTCTGTCCCAAGTGCAGCCATCATATGCGCATTGGTGCACGGGCTCGTCTGACCCAATTCCTCGACACTGAGCATCGTCTGGAGCTGGCTGGTGAGTTGGAGCCGCAAGACATCCTCAAGTTCAAGGATTCCAAGCGTTACAAGGACCGCCTGAGCGCCGCCCAGAAAGAGACCAACGAAAAAGATGCGCTGATCGTCATCAAGGGCACCGTAAAGGGGGTGCCGGTGGTGGCGTGCGCGTTCGAGTTTTCCTTCATGGGAGGCTCGATGGCCTCTGTTGTCGGTGCGCGTTTTGTGCGCGCAGTCGAGGAGTGCATCAAGGAGCGTCGAGCGCTAATCTGTTTCTCCACCTCAGGTGGCGCGCGGATGCAAGAAGCATTGTTTTCATTGATGCAGATGGCAAAAACCAGTGCGGCGCTGGAACGGCTCAGTAGCGAAGGGCTGCCGTATATCTCTGTACTGACGGATCCGACCATGGGTGGCGTCTCCGCCAGTCTGGCTATGCTCGGGGATGTCAATGTTGGGGAGCCGAAGGCGCTGATTGGCTTTGCCGGGCCGCGTGTTATCGAACAGACGGTGCGCGAAAAGCTGCCCGAAGGGTTCCAGCGCTCCGAGTTCCTGCTGGAGAAAGGGGCTATCGACGTGATCATCGATCGGCGCGACATGCGTGACCGTTTGGCTTCACTCATCGCCAAGATGATGCATCTTGATGTCGTGGAGTCCTGAGAGGCAACATGACAGACGTGAATCCTGTTATGGCAAAAAGCCAGTCATTGTGCGACTGGCTTTCTTATTTAGAGCGGATTCATCCGCAAACCATCGATCTGGGATTGGAGCGTGTCTCAGCCGTTGCCAGACGCTTGGGTGTCGATACCTTGCCGATGCCGGTGATTCTGGTGGCGGGCACCAATGGCAAAGGCACCACCTGCGCTATGCTCGAAAGCATTTACCGGGCAGCCGGTTATCGGGTCGGTGTTTACGCTTCACCGCATCTGGTTCGGTACAACGAGCGGGTCCGTGTTGATGGGGCGGATGCCAGTGATGCGGCACTTTGTGATGCGCTGGCTGCAGTGGAGCAGGCGCGTGATGGGATCTCGTTGACTTTTTTTGAGTTCGGAACCCTGGCTGCGCTGTGGATATTTAGCCGACAGGCCCCGGATGTTGTGATCCTTGAAGTGGGGCTCGGTGGCCGATTGGATGCGACTAACCTCATCTCCGCCGATGTCGCCGTTATTACTTCGATTGCGCTGGATCACTGTGATTGGCTTGGGGATGACCGAGAATCAATTGGTCGAGAAAAGGCGGGTATCTGTCGTGCGGGCAGACCTTTGGTTTGTGGCGAGCCGGATGCGCCGGCGTCGATTGCGGCGGTGGCTGCCAGGGTCGGTGCGACGCTGTTGCAGTGTGATCAAGCCTTCTCTGCCCAGCGTGAAGGTGATGTCTGGCATTTTCACGGTCAGCATCAGCAATGGCACGCGCTGCCTTTTCCTGTGCTGCCATGGCAAAATGCGATCACCGCCCTGGCGGTGATCGAGCAGATGTCGTTGCCGGTCAACGAGACACAGATCCGACAAGGTCTGTCCGAGGCTCGGCTAGCGGGGCGCATGCAACGTTGGGCTGAGCGCCCAAACGTTATTCTGGATGTGGCGCACAACCCCCATTCGGCAGCCTACCTGGCCGGTCAGTTAGCGCAGACGACATGCAAAGGCCGTCGTTTTGCCGTCGTGGGCATGCTCAAGGATAAAGACATCACGCAGACGCTGGCTCAGATGCTTCCAGTTGTCGATCAGTGGTTTCTCGCTTCGCTGGCCGGGCCGCGCGCCGCCTCGGCACAACAATTGTTGACGTGTTTGGGACTGGCCGCGACGACTTATGATACGGTCGTAGACGCCTACACCGACGCGTTGCGACAAGCAAGCGATGACGATGAAATAGTGGTTTTTGGTTCATTTTTTACCGTGGCTGCTGTGATGGAACAGCCGGCTGCGCTTTGATAAAAGGACGAGACATTGGCGACCCAGTTTCAGAATCGATTGATTGGAACCGTCATTTTGGTTTCACTCGGTGTGATTTTTTTGCCCGATTTGCTGACCGGCAAGCACAACAATCCTCATGAGCCTATCGCCAGCGTGCCGCTCAATCCGGATGAGATTGCGGTTAAGCCTTCCGTCTCGGCCGCCGGCGGCGTCACTGGCGGAATCGTGGTGGCAACCAGCGCCTCCGCCGGGGTGTCCAGTGCATCGTCAACGGGTGTCGCTCCCGAAGGAGTGGTGGTCGCCAGTGGCCATACTGAGCAATGGTCTGTCGATGAGGTGGCTGATACCACAACCCTGAATCAGGCACAGGCGAGCCATGTTGTCACAACCTCAACCTCCGCGGCCCAGCCGCCAGCACAACCCAAACCCGTTGTCGACAAGAAGGCTGAAATCAAAGTAGCGGCAGCTCCCAAGAGCAACACTCCTGAGGCCAAGACGCCAGCCTCTGCCCAGCCGGTTGCGCCTGTGACAGAAAAACCCAAGTTGCAGGCTGGTCAGATCAAACCTTTTGTCGAGGTGGATGAGCGGGCTCCCGTCGTTGCCAGCAAACCAACCACTGCACCCAAGGCCGCACCTGTTACCAGCGCATCGGCATCCGGTTCGGCATGGACCATTCAGGCGGGAGTTTTTTCCAGTGGCGAGAATGCCAGGGCCTTGATGAGTCGTCTGCGCGCCAGTGGCCTACCGGCTAATCTGACCCCGGTACGCAGTGGCACAAGCACCATGTACCGTGTGACCGTGGGCCCGGACGCCTCTCGCGCCCGGCTGGAAGCGCTGGTGCCGAAGGTGAGTCAGATCGCCGGAACTTCGGCGAAAATTATCGCGTATTCGCCATTAGGTTAATGTTCAGGAGAGGAGCGCGCATGAATCATTTCGAGCTCGAGGCGCTGATTTCTACCCAACTGGATTGCAGCCGTTTCAAAGACTATGCCCCGAATGGCTTGCAAGTTGAAGGTCGACCGGATGTGTACCAAATCGTGGCCGGCGTGACGGCAAGCCAGGCATTACTGGATGTTGCCGTGGCCAGTCAGGCGGATGCGGTGCTGGTGCATCATGGCTACTTTTGGGGAAATGAAGCGCCGAGTATTCGCGGCATCAAAAAGCGCCGTCTGCAGACGTTGTTGGCGCATGACATCAATCTTTATGCCTATCATCTGCCGCTCGATGCCCATCCGGTGTTGGGAAATAATGCGCAATTGGCACAGGTACTGGGGATTGAGGTAACCGGGCCGCTGGATCCGCAGGATCCAACCTGCCTCATCCTGACGGGTGAATTGAGCTCACCCTTGTCAGGCTCTGCGCTGGCACAGCGGATAGAGTCGCGCTTGGGGCGTGCGGTACTGCATTCTGGCGACAACGGTGTTGAGCAAATACGTCGCCTGGCCTGGTGCACTGGCGGAGGCCAGGGGTATATCAGCCGCGCGGCTGAGGCAGGGGTCGATGCCTTTATCACCGGCGAGGTCTCGGAGCAGACCATACACATCGCCCGGGAGATGGGTATTCATTTTTTTGCCGCTGGCCATCATGCCACAGAACGTTATGGTATCCAGGCTCTGGGCGCCTGGCTTAGCGAGCAGCATGGCTTGGACGTTCGTTTCATTGACATCCCTAATCCGGCCTAACTTGCCTATTCCTGATCATTCACAGCCAGAGGCAGCACTATGATAAAGGTGCTGCCTTTTTCTTCGCTGCGTTGATAATGCAATTGTCCCCGTAGTAGCTCCTCGACCAGCTGCCTGGCCAGATAGAGCCCCATTCCTGCGGCTTGATAGGCCTGATCTGTGCTGTGGAACGGCTGGAACAATCGCGACTGGTTAAGATCATCAATGCCGACTCCAGTGTCACGGAAGGTAATCAGCAACTGCTTCGCTTCCTGTTTTACCGAGATCAGGATCTCTCCCGCCACTCCCGCAGGGAAGGCATGTTGCAATGCATTGTTTAGCAGATGTGAAAGCACCTGGTAGAGCACTTGCGGATAGAGATGCAACACCAGCTGGCTTGAGCAGCGCACATAGATTTTGTGGCCGGCGGCGTTCAGCCGCGGTGTGTAGTCGCAGATAACCTGCTGTAACAATTCAGCGAGCCGAATATCGCTGGGTTCTCCCAGGTCCGGTACCGGACCTGCGTGCGAGGTGGTGAGCTGCTGGTTTAATTGCTGAAGTTGTTCGGATAGATGATGAACCAACTCAGCCAAATACTGTTGGCTCTCCTGCAATTCAGTACGGTTCAGGCCCGGGTGTTGCAGTTGCACGGCCATCGATTGCCGCAGGGAATCAAGTTGTTCCACGCCTTGCTGCAAGGAAGAGAGTGGGGATTGTACTGTGTGACGCAGGAGGCCAATTTCAGCACTCTGCAGCAATACTCTTGCTTTTTCAAAGCGTTCACCCTGCATCAGCTGCACCGTAGCCAATGTCTCTTTGAGCTTGTCATTTGTCTCTTGCAGCATCAGATTTTGCTCTGAGACCTGTTGCTGTTGGCGTTGCATTTCGCCAAGCATGCGGTTGAACAGCTGATTGATGACGATGAACTCATCCTGGTGTTGTTCTGGAAGTCGGAATGAAAAATCGCCTAGCGCGACGAGCGCTGCGGCACGGCTGAAAAAGGCTAGCCGTTGCTGGATCAGCTGTGTCAGCCAGCGGCTGAGCAACAGGCTCAATAGCAGGGACAGTACGAGCCAGCCAACCAACAACCCTCCCATGAGGTAATTGTTGCCAAGGTTATGGACCAGTAGTAGGCGCGTGTCTGCTATCGGTAAAGGATGCCAGAAATAGTGCAACGGGGGCTGCAGTACTGAGCCTTGATCATGACGTTGCAGGGATGGCTTAATCGAACTGGCTAGCAGTGTGATGTCCTGTTTTTCAGATCCTCTACTCGGCTGAAATGCTACGCCTTCAGCCGGGAAAACCCACGCCAGCTTAAAATGCTCAGAGGCAAGTTTCTGTTGCAGCAGTGTATCCAGGTTGAGCTGGTAGATCTGTTTGGTTTCGGCATTTTGCCGGCAGTAATAGACCTGCACCAGATGAGTGCTGACCAGGGTGATAAATCGCCCTTCGGCTTCGGGGCAGGGCATGAGACCGACTTGTGGTACACGACGGTTGCCTTGCCATGCATCGTTCTGTTTCCGCCAATAGCCCTTGATGGAGTGCGGTAAGGGGGCATCAAGACGTGTAGCGTTTAGATCCCGTTGCCATTGTTGCCAGATGTTCTGGGCGTAGTAGGCAAGTAATTGCTCAGCTTCAAGCGGCTGCAGTCGATGTTCTCGGTCAGCATTTAGATGCTTTTCGCCTGACACCAGTAGCAGAGCCGGGAAGAAAAACAGTAAAAAAAGTGTGAGTTGAATGCGATGTCGTAGCCGCAGTTTCATCGATTTTGCCAGTCGTTATGCTTGCTATAAGCATTGTCCCGGCCGGCTAAAAAGCAAAACTCTGTGTCGGGGTTGTGAGCCTTGCCGGCATAGGGCCACTGAGAGTACCCTAGCTGGCTGATCGGGGGAGGTGGAATGGATTTTATTAAGCCAAAAGTATTGATGGTTGAAGACTCGGCGCCGTTGAGCGCTGTGTATCAGGCCTACCTCAAGCATGAGGCGATCGAGCTGATCGCCGTGGCCACTGGGGCTGCGGCGATAGAGCAGCTTCACTCACTGCAACCCGATATTATGTTGCTGGATCTGCATCTGCCTGACATGTCTGGCTTGGACATATTGCGCCAGTTAAAAGAACAGGGTGCGTCTGTCAGCACCATTGTGATGACGGCAAACGGTTCGGTGGATCTGGCGGTTGATGCCATGCGACTGGGAGCACATGATTTCATCGCCAAGCCAATTGATGCCGATCGGTTGCGAGTGACACTCCACAACACGATTGAGTATCGACGGCTTAATACTCTGGTTAACCGCTATCAGCATCAGTACCCACGTGATCGTTTCGAAGGGTTTGTAGGCTCCAGCCTCGTAATGCAGGAGATTTACCACACGATTGAAACGGCGGCGCCCTCACGCGCCACCCTCTTCATAACCGGAGAAAGCGGGACGGGCAAAGAGGTCAGCGCGGAGGCCATACATAGACTCAGTGGCCGGCAAGGAGAGTTTGTGGCGCTTAACTGCGCAGCGATACCCAAAGATCTGATGGAGAGTGAGATTTTTGGCCATGTCAAAGGCGCGTTCACAGGCGCCGTCAGCGATCGGCTCGGTGCGGCGGGGCGTGCCGATGGCGGTACCCTGTTCATGGATGAAGTCTGTGAAATGGATCTTGAACTGCAGAGCAAGCTGCTCCGTTTTTTGCAGACCGGAACCTTTCAAAAAGTGGGGGGGGGGCAGACACAGCGAGTCGATGTGCGGATTGTGTGCGCGACTAACCGCGATCCATTACGCGAAGTCGCGGCCGGACGGTTTCGTGAGGACCTCTATTACCGGCTGCACGTCATACCGTTGCATTTGCCGCCATTACGCGAACGAGGTGATGACGCCTTGCGAATCGCCGAGAAGTTCCTGCGTGACTTTTCGGCTGAAGAGAACAAACGGTTCGTCCGCTTCAACGATTTGGCTCGTCGCCAGATGTTGAGTTACCGTTGGCCAGGCAACATCCGTGAATTGCAGAATGCGATTCGCCAGATTGTCGTCTTGCATGATGGTCATGAAGTGACACCCAATATGTTACCTCTGACGATTCGTGACCCGGTCAGCATTCACCCGGAACCGGCAATCACGCCGCAAACGATTGCCCCCGTCGGCAATGAATCAGCAGTCAGACCCATTCGTCCCTTGGCTGAGGTCGAGAGACAGGCTATTCTAGACGCTATTGAGTATTGCGATGGTAATATCCCCCAGGCGTCAAGGCTGCTTGGCGTGAGTCCGTCGACAATCTATCGCAAGATGCAAAACTGGCAAGCGAGCGGGCTTGCGAACAACAAAGAATAATCATCCTGTCAAAGCGGGAGAGAGCACATGCAATGGATCGATCAGCAGATCATTGACCAATTGGGTCAAGATGCTGGCTATGAAATACTGCCTCAGTTGGTCACTATTTTTGTCGAGGACAGTGAACAAGCGTTGCTTGAAATGGAGAAAGCCCTTTCATCTCAAGACGCCGAAACCTTGTCCCTGCTGGCGCACACCCTGAAATCAGTGTGTGCCACTTATGGTGCCAACCAAAGTCATCTGGAGGCCAAGGCGTTGGAGATGGCTTGTCGTCAACAGCGCTGGGATAGCATCCGTCAATACTTGGCTGCACTGCAATACAGCGTGCCACAGAGCTCACTTTCACTGCAGCGTTTTATTGCCGAGCAAAGCATGCTATCGCATTGAGCCCAGCTTCATCTTCTATATCCCATCTCGTAAGGGTGCGGTAGGTCATGGCTTGCACATAATGTCAGCCGTTGATACTGGGCCACTTTCACATCTGCCGTATAATCATTTCTTGCCGTTCGGCCATTATCGACAGTTGGAGCCGTTGTGAACGTCGTTACTGCTTTTTCGTTGATTCCAGAAAGCCGCGCCGCGGTAGATGAACTAATTGCCCGCCTGCAACAGCGTATTCCTGGCGAGCCTGAACTCATGTTCGTCTATTTTACCGCTCCCCATGATGGCCAGCAGATTTTGCAGCATCTGCAGCAGGCGTATCCTGCTACGGCGTTACTGGGCTGTACCTCCTGCCAGGGGATTATGACCGACAAGGGGTACCATTCCGCGGACGGTTACGCCTTGGCCGCCTGGGCCCTGTGTGATGCGGCCGGTGCCTATGGTACCGCGATGGCGGCTCTCACCGGGGATGTTGCGCAGGTGACGAGCAGTGTGCTGCACCGAGCATTGGCAAACAGTGGACGCCATGGTGAATTGCCGGCGTTGATCTGGATGCACGCCAGTCCCGGAGCAGAAGAGCGCATCATCGCGGCCATTGAGTCTGAACTGGGCGACTCGGTCCCCATTGTCGGTGGTAGCGCAGCGCATAACCTGCAAGGGGAGTCGAGTCAGCTGTTAACTCAGGAGGGGATCCTCTCGGAGGGGCTCGCCCTGGCGGTGTTTTTCCCCAGCTGTGAAGTGATGACACATTTCTTCTCCACCTATATGCCAGCCGGCGTCAAGGGCGTGGTCACGCGAGCCAACGGTCGCGAGCTGATCGAAATCGATCATCAGCCAGCCGCCGAGGTCTATGACCGTTGGACACAGGGGGTGCTGAGCGATGCTCAGCCTGGCGACTACATTCTTCGCCAAACCACGCTCTTCCCACTGGCTCGACAGGTCGGACAGCTTGGCGGTATTCCTTATTACAAATTGTCACACCCCGAGAAAATGGGAACGGACCGTAGTTTGTGGCTGTTTACCGAGATTGACGTGGGTGAAACGGTCATGCTGATGCATGGCAACCGTTCCGGTTTGGTCGAGAAGGTGGTGCGAAGCACAGCGCTGCCTCTTGATCCTGAACCTGAATTGATGGAGCAGATAGCGGCCTTAAATGTGTTTTGTGCCGGTTGCATGTTGACCATCCATCCAGACATGGAGCAAGTCGTGACGTCATTGCAGACCGCTCGCGATGGGGTGCCTTTTATTGGCCCTTATACTTTCGGTGAGCAGGGGCGTTTCTCTGGCGGGGAAAACGCCCACGGCAACCTGATGATTTCACACGTGTTGTTTGTTAAACGGTTGGAGGAGGTCTGATGCAGGACACCTTTGATGAATCGTTGAACATGGCGTTGCATGATGCTCAACTGGAGCTTGCTGCAACACGCGAGCGAGAGCATCGACTGCAGACTGAAAATCGGCTGTTACTCAAAGGCATCGCGACCCTAACGCGTTCCCAAAGCATTCATGGTCTGCTGGAAACCTTGATTCAGATCCTTCGGCCGCTGATTGGCTTTGAACATGCGGCGATCCTGTATGCAGATGATGCAGGATCCAAGCTGGATTGTGTTGTCGCCAGCGACCCTCAGCTGGAACAACAACGCTGGCACGCCGGTGTTCTGTTTCAACGCGTGCTGGGCGGCGAGACAGTGGCATTATTTGATCCGTCACAGAGCCCGGAGTTCGCCGCGTGCCACCCGTCAGTACAGAAAATGGCGGGCAGCGTGTTGTTAACTGCCTTGCAGCTGGTGCAAGGAAAATTGATGCTGATCTGCTGTCATTCGCAGTGCCATCGGCTGAATCTCACCTCGCGTTCCTTGATTCAGCGATACCGTCCCTTAATGGATCAGGCGCTGTTGAACGTTGATTACCGGGCGCGTCTTGAACGGCTGGTGGAGGAGAAGACCCAAGCGTTGCGGCGCTCGCAAACCAGTTTTCGCCAATTTGCCGAGATGGCCAGTGACTGGTTCTGGATCACTGACCGAGATTACCGTTTTGTTCCGTTCCCCGATGACATAGCGCGCGGTGATTTTACCTCTCGCCTAATGGACCAGATCGTCGGCCGCCGCTTTGTTGACTATCGAACGGACAGGGAACAGGCCAAGGTGGAGAAGTGGCGCCGTTATTCTCAAGATCTTGAGGCGCACAAGTCGATTCGGGCATTCCGCTTTGAGGTGCTATTTAATGGTCAGGAGCGCTGGTTATCCATCAATGCCGATCCCTATTTTGATGAGGACGGTCACTTTGCTGGTTACCAGGGAACGGTTAACGATATCACCAGTCAGATAGTGCGCAATCAAGAGCTCAAACGGGCCAAGCAACGTGCCGATGCGGCCAACCGTGCCAAGTCACAGTTTCTGGCCGTCATGTCGCATGAGATTCGAACGCCGATGCAGGCCATTCTCGGCATGCTCGAATTGCTGGAACAAAGTGAACTGACATCGACGCAACGTGAGCTGATCCATCACGTTTCGCATTCGGCATCATTGCTGCAGACGTTACTGCACGATGTGCTTGACCTCTCGCGTATCGAGTCGCGGGCCATGCAGTTGGAGAGCATACCTTTCTCTTCGCGCTTTGTTCTCAATTCAGTCATTACTCAGCTCAGTGAGCAGGCGCGAAACAAAGGCATAGCGTTGCGCCTGGATATGGATCCGCAGTTGCCGTCCCATCTGCAAGGGGATCCGCTTAGGTTGACACAGATTCTGTTCAATCTATTGGGCAATGCCATCAAATTTACGGTGCGTGGCCACGTTGTGCTGTCGGTTCAACGTGACGGCGATACCTTGGTGTTTTCTGTGAGCGACACCGGTGTGGGGATCCCGGAAGCGCGTTGTCATGAACTGTTTCATCTGTTTCGACAACTGGACCCTTCTACTACACGCCGCTTTGGCGGGACGGGACTGGGACTGGCGATCAGTAAACGACTGGTGGAGTTAATGCATGGCGAAATCGGCGTCGAGAGCCAGGTCGGAGTGGGTAGTCGTTTTTGGTTCCGGATCCCCTTGATTGAGGCAGAGGGAGGCATTCGTACTGAGCTCCCCAGGGACGAGCCAGAATATGATTCTATTCCGCCGCAACATGTACTGCTGGTCGAAGATAGCATCGTTAACCAACAGGTGCTGCAGGCAATGCTGCGCAAGCTCGGTCACAAGGTGACGTTGGCAGTCAATGGCCGCTTGGCCATCGAGGCGGTGCGAGAAATGGGGCCAGATGTGGTGCTGATGGACTTGCGTATGCCGGAAATGGATGGTCTGGAGGCGACACGCCATATTCGGCTGACGCACCCGCAATTACCTATCCTGGCGTTGACGGCGAATGTATCGGATGAGGACATGCGTGACTGCCGCGCGGCAGGTATGTGTGACATTATCGGTAAACCGGTCACTTCGGCTCGACTCCAGCAGGCACTTTTGCTGGCTTGCGGGCAAAAAAAATGGTCAACCTGAGGTTGACCAAACTTCAGCTGTCGCTGAAGAGAGCACGGGATAAAACTGGTTTACGTATACATATATGAAAAATGCGTGCCAACTTTTTAAAAATGTCGAAGAAGCCCGCCAGAGCGGGCTTTTTACATGAATTAACGCTATCCCATTTGCCAATGGCCTCATTCAAGGCTGCAAAATGCAAATGGAAAATTGCAAATTGCAAATATTGCTTTGCAATTTGCAATCACGGCATAAGTCTGCTGTGCTGCCGTCTGGCTGGTACCAGCTATTGTTGCCGTCAAGTGAGTGAGGTGTTGCGGAGTTGTCGTCGTCAGAGTGCGCTGAATGCTCGGCGTCCACATGCTTTGGTGCTATGATGCAGATTCTGGATGGTGATGGAGAAGAAGTAATGTCTAGCCTGAGCAACGAAGCCCGTCTGGTTCGTGCTGCCCTTGAAGCCAGGGGTCTGGAAACACCGCAAATAGAGAATGGCCTCGATTCGGCACAGCGCAAGCTGCGAATCGAAGAGCATATGCGCGGTGTGATGGAGGTTCTCGGTTTGGACATGCGAGATGACAGCTTGGCCGAAACGCCGCAGCGCATCGCCAAAATGTATGTTGAAGAGATTTTCTCCGGCCTGGATTATCAGCAATTTCCGAAAATCACCCTGATCGAAAATAAGATGGGGGTCGATGAAATGGTCAAGGTCAGTAACATCAGCGTCACCAGTACCTGTGAGCATCACTTCGTAACCATCGATGGTTTTGCCAAGGTGGCTTACTTTCCGCGAGACAAGGTCATCGGCTTGTCTAAAATCAACCGCATTGTGCAATTCTTCGCCAAGCGACCACAGGTTCAGGAGCGTCTGACGCAACAGATCCTGGTGGCGTTACAGACACTGCTGGAAACCGAGCACGTGGCTATCTCCATCACGGCAACCCACTATTGTGTCAAGTCGCGAGGGGTGATGGATGCGACCAGTGTTACGACAACGACTTCGCTAGGTGGCATGTTCAAGAGCAATCAGGCCACGCGCCAGGAGTTCCTGAGTCGCGATTAAGCCATTCATGGATGACACAAGGGGGACCTGCGGTTCCCCTTGTGCGTTTGTACCCGTCATCTCAGGCCGCATCTGATGCAGGCAGAGGCAGATAAGGGGCAATGTAACGGGCGTGACGTGATGGCTTAAGACGGCTCAAGTCGACTAAGACCAGCCCATCGATGCAGTTGGCGAAGTCGGGATCGGTGCCGAAATCGATAAACGAAACGCCCCCCGGCTCGCACAGCTCAGTGTATTGCTTGTAGAGTGTCGGAATGGCGCAACCGAGATTGTCCAGCATGCTCTTGAGGCGCGTCAGGTCACAGAGGTAATCATCCCCGGTAAATTGGGCAATTACCTCGGGGAGGGAGGGCGGACAAGGTCGCCGTGATTGGGCCAGACCCGGTTCGGCAGTGAAGTAGAGCCGGTAAAAGGCAATCAGCAGTTCGCGCGCCGGCAATGGCAAGCTGGCAGAGAGCGAGACAGGGCCAAACAGGTAGCGATACTGAGGATGGCGGGCCAGAAAGGCGCCAATCCCTTGCCACAAGTAGTCGAGACTGCGCCTTCCCCAATAGATGGGCTGAATAAAGCTGCGCCCCAATTCGATGCCCTGTTCGAGGATCCCCGCCATGGCCGCGTCATACTCGAACAGACTGTGACTGTAAAGACCGCCCAGCCCACGTTGCGCGACCTGTTCTGCAGTCGGGATCAGTCGGTAGGCACCGACGATCTCCAGTGCGTCAGGATCCCATAACAGCAGATGGAAATAGTCATCGTCGTAGCGGTCCAGATCCCGACGTTGCCCGCTGCCTTCACCGACGGCTCGAAAGGCGATCTCTCGCAAGCGGCCTATTTCACGCAGTATCGGCGCATGGCTCTGTTGTTGGCGACGATAGAGGCAAATCCGCTTGCCATCGGCCGTCGTACCCAGATGTTCACACTCGGTGATGGCTTCCTTGAGCTGGATGCGATCCTCTGGCAGTGCGATCGGCGCTTCGCTGCGGAACAGGCCGCTTTTTCCTTTGGCCAGTCGATAGAGGTGTTTGCGAAAACGCTTGGCGATCTGATCGAGTGACAGGTCTTTGTCCGCCCAGGCGCTGTAGGGGATGCGAGCTCCGATGCGTAACTGGATGCGGCCGCGACGGTGAGCAAACATCTCGCGAATCAACAACAGCGTGGCCAGTGGTTTATAGAGCATCGAGATCAAATAGAATAGCGGCGAGTTACGTCCGCGCACGTACAGCGGCACGATAGGGGCTCGGCCCCGCGCGGCGAGCCTGAGGAAACCGCTGTTCCAGCGACCGTCACGTACGCCATTTGGCTTGAGACGTGACACCTCACCGGCAGGAAAGATGATCAGGGCGCGCCCTTGATCCAGATGATCGCGCATGGCCTCGACTTGCTGCCGACTGGTGCGATTGCCCATGTTGTCGACTGGAATCAACAGGCTTTGCATCGGCGCGACCTGGCTCAGCAACTGGTTGGCAACGATGCGTACATCGGGTCGCACGCGGGCAATGACACGCAGCAGCGCCATGCCATCGAGGGTTCCTATCGGGTGGTTGGCAACCAGGATCACGGGCCCGTGGCTGGGGATATGTTCCAGTTCGTTGTCGGCGACATCGCAGGCAAAGTCAAAGTAGCTCAACACCTGTTCGACAAAATCCAGTCCCTGCAGGTGCGGGTAGCGTGCCGCAAATTGCTGGAAGTCATTCTCATAGAACAAACGGCGCAGCATGCTGATGAGCCAGCCCGGTTTCGAGCGACTGGGCATATAGTGGTGAAGCAGATTTTCGACACTGAACATGATGTGGCCTCCGGCAGAACCGGAGACCAGTATGTGCAGCCCAGATGAATGGATTACGTCAGATTGATGACGACGCTGTGACAGTCAGGCGGGCGATGGCGACGAGAGTCTCTACGGCCTTTTCCATGGATTGCAGCGGAATGAATTCATGCTTGCCATGGAAATTGTGACCGCCGGTAAACAGATTCGGGCAGGGTAGCCCCATGAAGGAGAGTCGTGAACCGTCGGTGCCGCCACGGATCGGCTTGATCAGCGGGGTAATGCCGACTTCGCGCATGGCCTGCTCGGCAATATCGATAATGTGCTGGTGCGGCTCCACCATCTCGCGCATGTTGCGGTAGCTCTCCTGGATGGTCAGCGTAAAACGTGGTTGATCCAATTTGCTATTCCACTGTGCCACCCTGTCAGCCAGGAAGTCGTGTCGTTGCGCAAAATTGTCTGCATCGAAGTCGCGAATGATGTAGGTCAGACAGCTCTTTTCCACGGAGCCTTGCAGGTTGATCAGGTGGAAGAAACCTTCGTAGCCTTCGGTACATTCCGGGGTCTGATCGGCGGGCATGGCGGCATGAAATTGGGCCGCCAGCGTCTGACTATTGACCATGATGCCCTTGGCCGTGCCGGGGTGCACATTGTTGCCGCGTACCTCTATCGTGGCGGTGGCGGCATTGAAATTCTCAAATTCCAGTTCGCCCAGCTCGCCCCCATCCACAGTGTAAGCCCAGCGGGCAGGAAAACGGTCCAGTGGGAACAGGTTAGCGCCGCGGCCGATCTCCTCATCCGGGGTAAAGCCGATATAAATGTCGCCGTGCACTATTTCCGGGTGAGCCTGTAAATAGGCAATGGCGGTGAGGATTTCGGCAATACCGGCCTTGTCGTCCGCGCCGAGCAGCGTGGTGCCATCCGTCGTGATCAGATCCTGGCCGATGTAATTACGCAATATTGGAAAATCCCGAGGGCTCAGGTATTCAATCCCTTTGCCCAGGGCTATCTCGCCGCCCTGATACTGCTCCACCAACTGAGGTTTGACGTGCTTGCCGGAATAATCCGGTGCCGTATCCATGTGGGCGATGAAGCCGATAGCCGGTACCGGCTGCGGCGCATTGCTCGGCAGGCGAGCGGTCAGGTAACCGTTGTCGTCCAGCGTCACATCGCTGAGCCCCATGTCGTTGAGCTCTTCGTTCAGCATGACGGCCAGTTTCAATTGGCCCGCGGTGGAGGGGCAGCGGGCATGACGCTCATCGGAGCGGGTATCAACGGCGATATAGCGAAAGAAGCGGGACAACAATTTTTCCATGGCGGTGGACTCTGTGCGTTTCATAGTCAGGGTGTCACAGTATGCCGATGGCATCAGAGACTATTATTGCGCAAACGCATGTTTTCAGTAGCTTATGCTGGTTTTTTCCGTGGTGATCTAGGGTTCATCTGGTTATCCGGGGCTGCAGGCGAGCATGGGGCCTAGGCTGATTTTGGGTAATTATTCATTCAGTTTTCATGAATTCTCATTTGTGCTGTAAACCTTGTTTTTTTTGGAGTTTTTGACGTCAAGATTTCCGTTGGCAATTGGAAAAAACTGTGTGTACACTCCGCGAAAATAACGGTCAGACAAGGCTGTCTGGCGGTTGAATGAATACGCAGCCCTTCGACTTCGGTCGAGGGGCTTTTATCTAGTGTCAGGGTGTGTCTGCATGCTGACCGAAACGTTGAACCAAAGGGGTGAACGCCGGGATGTCCGATGTTGTCGTCGTTGATTACGAAAGCTGCCGTGCGTTGACTCAACTCATTCTTTCCCTGCCATCAACTGTTGCTGTATCCGCCACCCATGGCGGTACGGTTGGCTGCGTGGCAAGGCAAGTGAGCCCGACCGGGCAGCTCTGACCATGACCCCCATATCATGGGAATGAAAAAGGCCCGCAGCATGCAGCAGCGCATTGGAGCCCAAGCTCTGCGGGCAACAGCTACCCCAGCGCCTTCCATGATGGAAGTGTGGCTGGATTGTGATTTGGCCAGTAACGATTTCCCGGAGTGGAAGTCTTATTGCGAGGCATAGCCCATGACTAACTGGTCCTCAGCGGACGCTCTCAAGGTCTATAACCTGCCTTACTGGGGCGGTGGCTTTTTTCATCTGGATGACAACGGCAATGTTGTGGTGGCGCCGGACAAGCGTCGCCCCGAGCATCGCATTTCGCTTGTCGACATTATCGAGGAGCTGCGCAAGCAGGGTTACGCTGCCCCTGTCTTGTTGCGATTCCCGGACATCATCAAGAGTCGGGTGGATGCGCTGTTTGGCGCCTTCCAGCAGGCGATTGAAAGTTATGGTTACCAAGGGCGCTACCAGTGCGTCTATCCGATCAAGGTAAACCAGCAAAATCAGGTTATCGAGTCCATCGCGCGAGCCTATGACGATAAGCCGCGGCTGGGGCTGGAAGCCGGTTCCAAGCCGGAATTGCTGGCCGTGTTGTCGCATCGCCATGAGCACGGCACCGTGATTGTCTGTAACGGCTACAAGGATCGCGAATACGTCCGTCATGCCCTGCTGGGTGGATTGATGGGGCACGATGTCTATATCGTGGTCGAGAAACCCTCCGAGCTGGAACTGGTTCTGGATGAGGCTGAACGGCTGAAGGTGGCACCGCGTATCGGTGTGCGTGCTCGTTTAGCGCATCAAAGCGCTGGCAAGTGGCAGGCCAGTGGTGGTGAAAAATCAAAGTTTGGCTTGTCAGCCGCCCAGATTCTGCGCCTGGTCGACCGTTTGCGCGAGCTGGGCAAACTGGAGTGGCTGCAACTGGTGCATTTCCATCTGGGATCACAGATCGCCAACATTCGCGACATCCAGAGTGGCATTCGCGAGTGCGGTCGTTTCTATGCGGAACTGCGCCGCCTCGGTGCCGCCATCGATGTCGTTGACGTCGGCGGTGGTCTGGGGGTGGATTACGAGGGCTCCCGTTCGCAAAGCCACTGTTCTGCGAACTACAGTTTGCGTGAATACGCCAATAACGTGGTATGGGGCATCGGTGACGTCTGTCGCGAGTTCGATCTGCCGTATCCGACGATCATCAGTGAGTCTGGCCGCGCCATTACCGCTCACCATGCGGTGCTCATCTCCAATGTCATCGGCACCGAGAAGGTCGAGAGCCGCGAGCTGGAAGCACCGGACGAGACGGCGCCGTTGCTGCTGCAAAACATGTGGCGCAGCTGGATGGAGCTCAATGAGGAGGATCCGGGGCTGCTGGAAATTTTCCACGACTCGGTAGCCGACTTGGCCGATGTGCATAGCCAGTACACCATGGGTCTGATGACGCTGACGGAGCGAGCCTGGGCCGAAGAGCTGCACCTGAACCTGTGCCTGCGCGTCAAAGAGCTGTTGAACCCCATCAACCGCCAACATCGCGCCATGCTTGATGATCTCAACGACAAGCTGGCTGACAAGTGCTTCGTCAACTTCTCATTGTTCCAGTCGTTGCCAGATGCCTGGGGGATTGATCAAATCTTCCCGGTCATGCCGCTATCCGGTCTGAACCGCCCTCCGGTGCGTCGGGGTGTGGTGCTGGATATCACCTGTGACTCCGACGGCATGGTGGATCACTATGTGGATGGCGTAGGGGTCGAGAGCACGCTGCCGATGCCGGAGTTTGCCGACGATGAAACCTGCTACATGGGCTTCTTCTTGGTTGGCGCCTATCAGGAGATCCTGGGGGATCTGCATAACCTGTTTGGTGATACTCACAGTGCCGACATCTGCCTGGATGAGAATGGCAAGCCGGTGATCAGTCACATCATCCGTGGCGATACGGTTGATAACCTGCTGCGTTACGTCAACATCAAGCCAGAGCGCATTCGTGAAAATTACGAAGTGCTGGCGGCTCACCCGTCACTGGATGCCGAGACGCGAGCCGCGTTGCTGGCCGATCTGGATGCCGGCTTGCAAGGTTATGCATACCTCGAAGACGACGAGTAATACACCTCGGCGGCAACACGCAAAAACCCCGCCATGGCGGGGTTTTTTTATGCGCGCAAGATCGGGCGTCTCAGCGATTGCGCCCCATGATGCGCAGGATGCGCAGGAACAGGTTGATGATGTCCATGTAAAGTGCCGCCGCAGAGTCGATGGCGTTGTCCAGCGTGCGCGGCAGGCTGTTGGCCTGGCTCCAGTCGTAGGCGATGTAGCCGCAGAAGATCACGGCCACAGCCCAGTCCAGCAGTGGATGGTGAATATTGAAGATGAACACCTCGACCAGCTCGACGATGATGACCAGCAACAGTGCTATGGTCAGCGCAGGGGCCAAGCGCTGGAAGAACGCGGGGAACAGGCTGCCCAGACACATCATGCCGACGGTAACCAGGGTGGTGACCCGCAATGCATCGTAGACCAGTACCGGATCGTACTGGCTGACCACCAGGTTGATCACCAGTCCAAACGGGATGACGACCAGGTTGTAACCGATAAAGCTCACCAGCGGCTTATCCGAGCTTTTGAACAGATAGATCCCCAACATGCAACACGCAAAATAGCCGATAAAAAACACCAGCTGTGGTATCTGGGCGATCGCCTCCGGGGAGATGTTCGCCACCATCAACCAGTTGATGACAAATCCCCACACCAGCGTCAGGCCGATGGTGAAGTTATACATTGCCGGGCTCAGGCTGCCACTGCGCTCGTCGCCGGGGCGAACAATTTCCATATCCATAGTGTGTTTTCCTGTTGCTGAGGTGAAAAGGGCGGCCGGGGTGCAAACCATGTCAGAACGACGTGCAGGCCAGGCGACAGCAGAACATGGTTGTTCCATTTGGAGCAATATATTGATCGTCAATCCGTGACCAGCCAGCGCTAATAGGCTGTTCGGCGCCGGGCTCCTGGTTTCTTGCCTGCAACCTGCTCGGCATGAATCACGACGTCATCTCGTTGCGGGTAAATTAAGTATTTATTCTGCTTATACCTTGGACATCTCAAGATAGCGCTGTACATCGGCTGTGATAACTCATTTTTTGCAACCTGCACGCTATCGAGTGAGCATGGTATTTCGATGATCTGTGTGTGCGTTATGCAGATTGAATGGCGGGTTAATCAACGACATGTGTGATGCCGCAGGACGCGGTTCGCGGCGTTGAGAGCCAGCTGCCAGACATTTGCGTTCACGGATTTGGCCCGCCCCGCAGTGCGGGGCTTTTTTGCGCGGTAGCGGTGGTTTCCGGCGTAAATCGGCAAGCCGGCGTCAGATCTCTGTCTTGTCCTTAAACTCGCACAGATCTTCTATCAGGCAGGAGCCGCAACGGGGCTTGCGTGCCACGCAGGTGTAGCGGCCGTGCAGGATCAGCCAGTGGTGTACGTCGAGTTTGAACTCGGCAGGCACCACCTTCAGCAGCTTTTGCTCCACCGCGTCGACATCCTTGCCAACGGCAAATCCAGTGCGGTTGCTGACGCGAAAGATATGGGTGTCGACGGCAATCGTTGGCCAGCCAAACGCGGTGTTCAGCACCACATTCGCAGTCTTTCTGCCCACACCGGGGAGCGCCTCAAGGGCTGCTCTGTCTGCCGGGACTTCACCATTGTGCCGCGCCAGCAGCTGGGCGCAGGTCTTGATAATGTTCTCGGCCTTAGCGTTATACAGCCCTATGGTCTTGATGTACTCCTTGAGGCCATCGACGCCGAGCGCCAGTATGGCCGCCGGTGTATTGGCCATCGGATAGAGACGTTCTGTCGCCTTGTTGACACTGACATCGGTGGCCTGCGCCGACAAGATAACTGCAATCAGCAATTCGAACGGCGTGCTGTAGTTCAGCTCGGTAGTCGGATGTGGGTTGGCGGCCCGTAACCGCTCGAGGATCTGCAGCCGCTTGACGTTGTTCATGCGCCCTCCGGTGCTTAGAGTGTGGTCATGCGAGCGCGCTCGACCACAACAGGGGCTACCGTTTTGCGCCGTGCAAAACGTGCATCGATGACGTTCTTAAGTGCAATCAGGAAGCCGAGAGCCAGAAAGGCGCCAGGGGGCAGTATTGCCAGCAGGAAGCCGGCATCGGCGGTGAACAGCTGTACCTTGAGCACGCTGGCCCAGGGGCCCAGCAGTTGATCGGCACCGTCAAACAGAGTGCCGGCACCCAGTAGCTCGCGGCTCGCGCCCAGCAACAGCAGTACCAGCGAGAATCCCAGCCCCATCATCAGACCGTCAAACAGCGCAGCCAGCGGTGTATTGCGGCTGGCAAATGCCTCGGCACGGCCAATGATGATGCAGTTGGTCACGATCAGGGCAATAAAGATGCCAAGCGCCTGATACAGGTCGTAGACGTAGGCATTCATCAGCAGTTGTACACAGGTGACCAGCGCCGCAATGATCATCACATACACAGGAATGCGGATTTCGCTGGGGGTCCAGCGTCGGGCGATGGAGATTGCGACGTTGCTGAGCATCAGGACCAAGGTGGTGGCGATGCCAAGACCCAGGGCATTGGTGGCCGAGTTAGTGACGGCCAGGGTCGGGCAAAGCCCCAGCACCTGCACCAGAGCCGGATTGTTTTTCCACAGTCCCTGACGGGCGATGTCACCCCACGCGATTCGATTACTCTGCGTCATGCCTACTGCTCCGTTTGGCAGCGTTGTGCTGCACTCATATCGGGATGGGTGGCCAGCCATTGCAGCAGGCCATGCACACCGTTGACAACGGCACGCGGTGTGATGGTGGCACCACTGAAGGAATCGAAGTCGCCACCGTCTTTCTTGACGGCCCAGCGGCTATTGCCGAGACTCCGTCCCACAAACCCGTCCAGCCAATTTCCCTTGCTGCGCTCTATCTTGTCGCCCAGCCCGGGGGTTTCATGATGCTCCAGCACCTCGAGGCGCAACAGGCGGCCGTCCGCGTCGACGGCAGTCAGCAGCCGGATGGCACCGGCATAACCCTCTGCGGCAACAGATTCGATGATATAGCCACTAGGCTGGTCGTTACGAAGCGCGACATAAACAGGGTGAGGGCGAGCATCGCCTAGCGCCTGCGGCGCTATCATCAGGCGGCAACTGGCGGCCAGATCGTTGTCGTAACTGCCTGCCGGCAACATGACGCTAAGGCGTTGCTGCAACAGCTGCTGCTGTTGGCGGGCTATGGTCGGGCGCGTCAGGTGGTCTGTCAGTGCGACCACAGCAGTGCAGCCCAGCGCGAATAACGCCAGTCGCAGCCCATTGTTGCGCATCGATGCGAGCATGTTTACTTCCCTCCCGCGCGACGCTGGCTGCCATAGACAGCGGGCCGTGTGATGTTATCGATCAGCGGTGTGCAGATATTGGCCAGCAACACGGCAAACGCCACTCCATCGGGATAGCCGCCCAGACTCCGGATGACGAAGATCAGTATGCCGATCAGGGCACCAAATAGCAGCCGGCCGCGTGGAGTTGTGGCCGCTGTCACCGGATCCGTGGCGATGAAGAAGGCACCGAGCATGGTTGCGCCGGAGAGCAGTTGTAGCTGCGGGGCCATGAATTGTTCCGGATGCAGACCGTGGGCAATCGCAGCACAGAGTGTCAATGACAGCAGCATGGCGGTCGGGATCTGCCAGGCGATGGTGCCAATCAGAATCAAAAACAGCCCCCCAGCCAAAAACGCCAGATTCACCCATCCCCAGCCGATTCCGGCCAGGTCGCCGAACGGCGCCTGGGCCTGGATGGTGGCGATATCACGCCCCATTCCGAGCTGGGTCTTCATGCTGTCTAGCGGTGTCGCCGATGTGACACCATCTATGGTATGGCGCCAGTGATCAGCCTCGGAGTGCAGAATGGCCTGCAGCGCCTGCAGCAGATCGGGCTGGGCGATTGCCAGCCCGTGCGCCGGTTGCCAACTGGTCATTTGGCTGGGAAACGAAACCAGCAGCAGGACGTAGGCGACCATCGCCGGATTGAACGGATTCTGTCCCAGCCCGCCATACAGCTGCTTGGCGACGATGATGGCAAACACGGTGCCGATAATGACCAGCCACCAGGGCGCCAGAGGGGGCAAGGCGACGGCCAGCAGGGCCCCAGTTAACAGGGCGCTGCTGTCCTGCAGGTGGCGACCGATCGGCCGGTGGCGCAGAGCCAGAACCAGCGCCTCGCTGGCGGCGGCAGTCAGGAGTCCCAATAACAGTTGCACCAGCACACCATAACCAAAGAAATAGCACTGGGTGGCGATTCCCGGGAGCAGGGCAGCCAAAACCCAGCGCATCATGGTGGCGGTCTTTTGTTGGCTGTGGCCGTGGGGGGCACTGGCTATCGTAAAGGCCATGCGCTGTTACTCCTCACTCTTGGTGGTCAAGCCGGCAGCGGGGCTGGCCGAGGATAAAGGGTCTTGTTGCGCCTTGCGTGCCTTGGCGCGGGCAATGGCGGCGGCGACGGCGGCTTTACGCGGATCCTCGCTGGCCGCTGCCTCCGCTGCAGCCGCGGCTATCGGCTGCGCTGGCGCCGCTGGCGTTACGGTTTCTGTAGCCATGGGTGGCGTGGCCTCGGCGGCCTTGCGTGCCTTGGCGCGGGCAATGGCGGCGGCAACGGCGGCTTTACGCGGATCCTCGCTGGCCGCTGCCTCCGCTGCAGCCGCGGCTATCGGCTGCGCCGG
>NZ_JBHSAF010000014.1:778537-778791 GCF_042649925.1 Pseudaeromonas sharmana | reverse complement strand
ACGGCGGCTTTGCGCGGATCCTCGCTGGCCGCTGTCTCCGCTGCGGGCGCGGCTATCGGCTGCGCCGGCGCCGCTGTCTCCGCTGCGGGCGCGGCTATCGGCTGCGCCGGCGCCGCTGGCGTTACGGTTTCTGAAGCCATGGGTGGCGTGGCTTCGGCGACCTTGCGCGCCTTGGCGCGAGCAATGGCGGCGGCAACGGCGGCTTTGCGCGGATCCTCGCTGGCCGCTGTCTCCGCTGCGGGCGCGGCTATCGG
>NZ_JBHSAF010000014.1:0-778442 GCF_042649925.1 Pseudaeromonas sharmana | reverse complement strand
GCTGCCTCTGCAGCGGGTGCGGCTATCGGCTGTGCCGGCGTCGCTGGCGTTGCGGCGTCTGTAGCAACGGGTGGTGTGGCCTCGGCGGCCTTGCGCGCCTTGGCGCGAGCAATGGCGGCGGCAACGGCAGCCTGCCGCAGGTCCGGGGTGGGCGCTGGGGGCTCAGCAGAAGTTGAGGACAAATCCGGGGTGCCGGCACGTTCTGCCCGAGCTTGCAGCGCTTGTTGTTTCCGCGCGGCGCGTTGTGCGGCCAGCTCTTCAGCTGATGACGCAGCGGTGTCCGAGGTGGCAGGGGAGTTCTTCGCCAGTTCAGCCTGGCGTGCTTTGACACGTGCAAGCGCAGCGGCGACCGGATCCTCACCACCGGACTGGTGCATCATCTGTTCGCGGCGCGCAGCACTGGCTTGCAGATGTCGCGCTTCACGCTCCTGGCGTTCATTTTCCAGGCGCTGCTTTTTGGCCTCAAAACGCTGACGGGCGCGCTCAGCCTGCTCAGCCTCCAGATCAAGGCGGTAGAGCTCGGCTTTTTCTTCACGGTAGTACTGCACCAGTGGAATATTGCTGGGGCAGACCCAGGCGCAGGCACCGCATTCGATGCAGTCATCAATATTGAACGCACGCGTCTTGTCGTGATCGGCGGCCTTGCTGTACCAGTAGAGCTGCTGTGGCAGCAGGCTGACCGGACAGGCATCGGCGCATTGGCCGCAGCGGATACAGCTGCGCTCCTCTTCCGCCGGGGGGAGCTCCTGTTCACTCGGTGCCATCAGGCAGTTGCTAATTTTCACGACCGGCACATCGGCGTGGGGCAGGGTAAAGCCCATCATGGGCCCTCCCATGATGATGCGCTGTCGTGGTTCGGGCTTGAGATCGAATTGACCGAGCAGCCAACGCACCGAGGTGCCGATGCGCACCCAGGCATTGCCGGGCTTGCCGAAGCGCTCGCCGGTCAGGGTGACGACGCGGCGGATCAACGGCTCGTCCTCCAACACGGCCTGGCGCACCGCAAACACGGTGCCGACGTTGAGCATGATGACGCCCAGCGATAATGAGCGTTTGCCGGAAGGCACCTGGCGTCCAGTCAGAATTTCAATCAGTTGACGCCCTGCACCAGAGGGGTATTTGGTCGGGATCTCTCGAACTTGCACGCTGTCCCCATCGACAACATGCCGCATGGCGGCGATCGCTTCAGGCTTGTTGTCTTCAATGGCGATCAGCACCAGCCGTGGTTTCAGAATATGGCGCAGTACCTCAATGCCCTCGGCAATCCGTACGGCTTCTTCTTGCATCAAGCGGTCATCGCAGCTGATATAGGGCTCGCATTCGGCACCGTTGATGATCAAAATTTCGACTTTTTCACGGCCGGTGGCCAGTTTGACGTCGGTGGGAAATCCGGCACCGCCGAGCCCGGCGATGCCGGATTCGTGAATTCGTCTGACCAACTCGACCGGCGTGCACTGCCGGTAGTCAGGCAGCGGTTCACGCTCCCGCCACTCGTCGAGACCGTCCGGGAGAAGGTGAATACAGGGCTCGCTCAGCCCGGAGGGATGCGCCACTGTGTGCGGCTCGATACTCTGAATGATGCCCGAGGTTGGCGCATGGATGGGCACTTGCATCCTGGACTCCGGGCGCGTCAGGGGCTGCCCGGTTAACACCCGCTCTCCGACGCGGACAATCACCTCGGCGCTGGAGCCGATATGCTGTTTTAATGGCAGCACCATCAACGGTGGCAAAGGCACCTCTACCAGCGGGGTGCGGCTGGACTCCAGCTTGTGCTCGGCAGGATGAATGCCGCCGTGGAAGTCCCACAAGTGCCCTTTGAGGATCTTGTCCATCACGCGACTCAGGCTCATTTAATAATCCTCACCGGAATGGTTTCCAGATCCCAATTCCAGGTTTCCGGGGTCGGTGGCAACGCTATCATTTCGATGCAGTCGGTCGGACAGGGATCGACGCACAGATCGCAACCGGTACACTCGTCACGCAACACTGTGTGCATCATTTTGGCGGCGCCGACAATCGCATCCACCGGGCAGGCCTGAATGCACTTGGTGCAACCGATGCACTGATCCTCATGGATGAATGCCACTTTCTTCACGGGCGCGATGGCCGGACCCTCAGTGGGGACCTCGACACCCATCAAATCGGCGATACGCTTGATGGTCTGATCGCCACCCGGTACGCATTTATTGATGCTGTCTCCGTTGGCTATGGCTTCGGCGTAAGGGCGACAGCCGGGGTAGCCACATTGGCCACATTGGGTCTGTGGTAGCAGGGCATCGAGTTTTTCGACCACAGGATCGGCGTCGACACGAAAACGCACTGCGGCATAACCCAGTAGCAGGCCGAAGATCAACGCCAGCGCGGCGAAGACGGCAATCACAACAAGAAGATGACTCATGTTCAGGATCTAATCAGTCCGGTAAAGCCCATAAACGCCAGCGACATCAGGCCGGCGGTGATCATGGCGATGGCGATGCCGCGAAATGGCAGAGGAACATCGGCCGCGGCGAGTCGTTCACGCATTGAGGCGAACAGCGACAACACCAGGCTAAAACCCAGGCCGGCGCCGAGACCGTAAATCACACTCTGCAAGAAGTCATGACCAGCGGTAACATTCAGCAGCGCCAGCCCCAATACGATGCAGTTGGTGGTGATCAACGGCAGATAGATCCCCAGCAGACGGTATAAGTCCGGGCTGGTCTTGTGCACCACCATCTCGGTGAACTGCACGACGACGGCGATGACGAGGATGAACGCCATGGTTCTGAGATAGGGCACATCCAGCGGAATCAGCAGACCATGATCGACCAGATACGCCATCGCAGAGGTCAGGGTCAATACAAAGGTTGTGGCCAGGCCCATGCCAACGGCCGGTTCCAGTTTCTTTGACACGCCCATGAAGGGACAGAGGCCGAGAAACTTCACCAGCACAAAATTATTCACCAGCACAGTACTGATCAGCAGTAGCAGATACTCTTTCATCGTCCGAAACACGGCTGCAGAAGGTGCGCCATTATCGGCTCTCACTTCGGCTAGCTCAACCCCAAAAAATACATATGTATAAGCCCTGACACTGGCCTGGCTGGTGGCAACAGGAACTGCAGGGTAGACTGCTCCAGCGGAGTGATGCCGGTAGCAGGAATCACTGACATTCTGCCGAACCCTGGCGGGTCGCAGGCCCGATGAGTGATAAAGAGAGAGCATATGTCGTCAAAAGGAACCGGGCTGCCGATGCTGGCCTTGGTGTTGGCCATGTTGTTGTGGTCGAGCGCCTTTATCGTATTGAAAAATCTGTTGGCGGTCTGGGGGCCAGGTCAGGTGATCTTTGGCCGCATGTTGGTGGCCAGCGCCTGTTTTCTGATGCTGTGGCCTTTTTGGCGCAACATCGGCTACCGCGCAGGTGACTGGCGCTGGTTTATTGCCATGGGGTTGGCGGAACCCTGTCTCTATTTTTTGTTTGAAGCCCATGCCCTGAATTACACCAGTGCCGGACAGGCGGGCATGATCACCGCCACCTTGCCGTTGCTGGTGTCGATCACGGCCTTCCTGTTCCTGGGGGAGCGCATCAGCCGGCGACAGCTGAGCGGATTTTTGATCGCTATCCTCGGCGTGGTCGTGTTGACCCTGAGCGGAGAACGGACCGCGGCGGCGCCTTGCGCCTGGCTCGGCAATCTGCTCGAGTTTGGTGCCATGCTCTGTGCCTCCGGTTATGTTATTGCCCTCAAACATCTGTCGGCACGTTACAGCCCACTGTTTCTGACGGCATTGCAGGCCTTCACCGGCGTGGTGTTCTTTGCGCCATTGGCCCTGCTGGAGCCGCTGCCATCCGTGGTGGGGGTGACGCAGTGGTGCAGTCTGCTCTATCTGGGCGCTTGCGTGACGCTGGGGGCCTACTTGCTGAATAACTGGGCGATCACCCGTTTGCCGGTGACACAGGCCAGCGCCTTCAGCAACCTGATACCGGTATTCACCCTGTTCCTGGCTTACTGGTGGCTGGGGGAACGAATGACACTGCTGCAATTGTTGGCAAGCGGTGTCGTACTGCTGGGCGTCATCATCAGTCAAAAACCGCGACAACGCCGTGCGCGAGCACAGACGTTGGCCAGTGCCACCTGAGCATGTGTCGTACCCCCAAGGAGCCGACAGCGATGTTGATCCGTGAAGTCTGCGTCGGCAGTTATCGTGAGGCGCTGCAGGCCGCAGCCGCCGGGGCCGAGCGTATCGAACTGTGTGACAACCTGGCAGACGGCGGAACCACGCCCGGGCCGGGCACACTGCAGATGACTCGTGCGGCGCTGTCGCTGCCCATCCATGTCATCATTCGTCCGCGTGGCGGGTCGTTTCACTACAGTGCCGATGAAGTCGCCATCCAATGTTACGACATTGCCTATTGCCGCGAGCTGGGCTTTGAGGGCGTGGTCCTCGGAGCCCTGGATGCCGAAGGGCACCTCGATATGGCTGTGATGACACAACTGCTGAGCCAGACGGCCGGGATGGCGGTGACCTTTCACATGGCCTTCGATGCACTGCCGCGTGAAGAGCAGTTTGCTGCTATCGATTGGCTGGCGGCGGCCGGTGTCTCCCGGATCTTAACGCGAGGCGGTCCCGGTTCGGCCCCCGACAACCTTGAACACCTGCGCGCGCTGATCGCCTATGCCGCTGACCGGCTGATCATCCTGCCGGGTGGCGGCATTAACCGTGATAATCTGGACGCCGTTGCCCGCGCCACCGGTGCTCGGGAATTACACGGAAGCCGGATTGTCGGCCAGGTCACCGGGTCATCGGCAGCTTTCAACACGGAGGGGTAAAGCGAACATGCGCTTACAGGTCAATTGTGAGGATCGGATCGGCTTGACCCGCGAGTTGTTGACGCAGCTGGAAGAGCAGGCGATCGACTTGCGGGGTATTGAGCTCGATGAGGCGGGTGGTTTTATCTACCTGCATTTTCCCGAGCTGGGATTTGAGCGGTTGCAGCAGCTGATGCCGGGCATTCGGCGCATTCGCGGCATCCACGATGTGCGTACCGTGCCGTTTATGCCGTCGGAGCGTGAGCATCAGGAAGTCCGTGCCTTGATGAAAGCCCTACCGGATCTGATTTTTACCGTCGACAGCCGCGGTCGTCTGCGTCAGGCCAACGATGCCGTGCTGAATATCCTGCGATTGCAGTTGGCGGATGTGCAAGGGTTGCCGATCAGTTCATTGCTCAAGGGCTTTGCCTTTTTGCCCTGGTTGAGTGAAGGCGCTCGCCAGGCAGAGACGTGCAAGCTGGCATTCGCCGGCGAAGAGTATCTTGCCGACATCCTTCCGGTGCGCATTCCCGAGGTGGAGGGCGTTGACAGTGCAATGACGCTGGCTGGCGCGCTGGTGGTGCTAAAATCGGCGCGTCGGGTCGGGCAGCATTACAACCTGTTACAGGGGCTGGATGAGGGCCGCTTTGACGCGTTCAGTATCCAGAGTCCGGTCATGCAGGCGCTGTTGCATCAGGCCAGACGGATGGCTGGTCAGGACCTGCCATTGCTGATTCAAGGCGAGACCGGCAGCGGCAAGGAGATGCTGGCCCGGGCCTGTCATTTTGGTAGCCTGCGCAGCACGGGGCCGCTGATTACGCTGAACTGTGCGGCCTTGCCCGATGAGGTGGCCGAGCACGAACTGTTTGGTTCGGCGCCCGGAGCGTTCGGCCCCGAGTGGCCGGGCAAGACCGGTTTGCTGGAGCAGGCCAGCGGGGGATCGTTTTTGCTGGATGAGGTGGCCGAGATGTCACCGCTGTTACAGAGCAAGCTGTTGCGGGTTCTGCAGGATGGCCGTTTTCATCGCGTCGGCCAGACCGATGAGGTTCGGGTCGATATTCGCATCTTGTCGACGACACGACAGTCGCTGGAGGCGCGGGTTCGACAGGGGATGTTTCGCGAGGATCTGTTTTATCGCCTGAGCGTGCTGCAACTGACGATGCCGCCCTTGCGTCAGCGGCGCGAGGATATCTTGCCGCTTGCCCAGCTGTTTGTCGGTCGTATCTGTGATGAGTTACAGCGCAGCCGGCCACGGTTTTCCCGTCAGTTCAATGATTTTCTGCTCGGTTATGCCTGGAGTGGCAACGTGCGCCAGTTGCACAATGCACTCTATCAGGGGCTGACGTTGCTGGAGCGGGAACAGCTCGAGCCTGCGGATCTGCGCTTGCCGCAGCTGGACGCCGGTGCCACGGTCGAGGAGCAGTGGTTTGAAGGTTCACTGCTGGAGGCGAGCAAGCGTTTTGAACGCGCCATGCTCGAGCGGCTTTATCCCCTCTATCCATCCAGTCGACAACTTGCCAAGCGGCTGGGCATTAGCCATACCGCGGTGGCTAACAAGTTGCGCGAGTATGGCCTGGGTCGGCGTAGCGAGGATGAACAAAATTAACGGCGAGGGCGGACGCAAATCAGGACCGCCTATGACTGTCAGACCCGATCTGCGCTGACCGGCTCGGTGATCAATTCGGCGTCGTCGCCTGCAATGCGAAGATAGGTAAAGACCTGCTCCCAGTCGCCGAGGACGAAGCGACAGGCCGGTTGCGCTGTGCCGGCCAGATCCGGCATCGTAAATGGCAGGGCATGTCGTGCCGGTTTATGGGTATGGCCATGAATCATCCAGACAGCCTGGGTGCGCTGCATCAGTGACGTCACATCATCGTCGACCACGTCCATCCAGTCGGCGGGTTTCTGCTGTTTGCCCTGCCGACTGCCACGTCGGATCCCGGCGGCGATGTTCAGCCGGCGCGACAAGGGCAGACGTAAAAACAGCCACTGTAGCCAGCGCCAACCGGTGATGCGTCGATAACGTTGATACTCCAGATCGCGCGTGCAGAGTTCGTCACCATGCAGCAGCACACAACGACGCCCGGCCAGTTCGATGACATGGATGGCCGGCAAAAGCGTCATGCCGGCACGACGTGCGAAGGATTTACCTAACATGAAGTCGCGGTTGCCATGCTGGTAATAGAGTGCCACGCCTTGCTGGTGCAGTGTCTGCAACGCCTGTTCAATGGTGTGTTGCAACGCCGATCCTTCATCGTCACCGATCCAGAACTCGAATAGGTCACCCAGTATGTATAACGCCTGAGCGTGTGCAGCCCGCTCACGCAAGAAGCGCAGCAGTGCCGCCGTCAGCTCGGGTCTGTGTTCGCTCAGATGCAGATCAGAAATAAACAGCGTGGTCATGGCTAGAAGGGCGATGGCAGGGCAAGAGAATGCCGGCCTGCAGGCCGGCAGCAAAGTGATCAGGCGACGGTGACACGCTCGATGATCACATCTTCTTTGGGGACGTCGCGGTGCATGCCGGCACGGCCGGTCTTCACCAGCTTGATCTTGTTGACGATATCCATACCGCCACTGACGGCACCAAAGACGCAGTAACCCCAGCCTTGCATCGATTCGTTCTTGTGGTCCAGATAGTCGTTGTCGGCGACATTGATGAAGAACTGAGCCGTCGCTGAGTGAGGATCGCTGGTGCGGGCCATCGCCAGGGTGCCCACCTTGTTGGACAGGCCATTGTTGGCTTCGTTCTTGATGGCATCACGGGTCTCTTTTTCGACAAACCCGGGCAGATAGCCGCCACCTTGAATCATGAAGTCGTTGATCACGCGATGGAACAGAGTGCCGTTGTAGTGGCCGTCGCGGCAGTATTGTTCGAAATTGGCACAGGTCACCGGTGCCTTGTCATGGAACAGTTCGATTTGGATATCGCCATGGTTGGTATGCAGCGTAATCATCAGTGGGTCCTCGTTGCAGTAGCAGCCCGATGGGCTTGAAGTGAGGCGATTCTGCGCAAAGCTGCGCCGCTTGTCCACCCCGCGGCGGCAAATGTGCCGGTCACAGCGGCTGCTGGCCTATACTTTAAGCAGACCACACACCCTTGGAGGTCATCATGATGTACGACGATCGGGATATTGGTCTGGCTTTGCCGATTGGCTATGTTCGCGAGCACTGCACTTCATGGCAACGACTGTGTGATGAGCTGGATCTGGAGGCTGACGGTCTGGAGAACGGTGTTTATCTGAGTCAGGATCGCATCGATATCGACCTGGCGACGGCCAAACGCTTTGGATTGTGCCAGGAATGGTGGTTGTAAACCGCGGTTTCCAGACGCGCTACAAGCCGCGCTGGCTGTAAGCGATGACGGTGGCGGCGCTGTGTGCTGAAGCGGCATCTGGTGCCGGATGCCTGGAATCTGGCTACGGCGAGCCTGCCGAGCCGGCCGTCTGCCCCTGCCGCCGGCCAAGCGCCACGGCGTGTGCCGCGACTGACGCCGGTCACCGCGGGGCAATGGGGCAGCAGGTATGCCCCCTCGTCAATCGGCTGTGAAATGGCTAGAATGGCCGTCCGCATTGGTCAGATACAGGTCATTTCATGTTGAAGATTTACAACTCCCTCACCCGACAAAAAGAAGAGTTCAAGCCCATCCGTGCCGGCAAGGTCGGCATGTACGTGTGTGGAGTCACCATCTACGACTTGTGTCATATCGGCCATGGCCGCACCTTCGTCGGTTTTGATGTGGTGGTGCGTTACCTGCGTTATCTCGGCTATGACGTCACCTTCGTGCGCAACATTACCGATGTCGATGACAAGATCATCAAGCGTGCCGCCGAGAACAATGAAACCTGCGACACCTTGACCGAACGCCTGATTGGCGAGATGCACGCCGATTTTGACGCCTTGAATTTGCAACGCCCGGATATCGAGCCGCGCGCGACCCTGCACATTGCCGAGATCATTGCCCTGGTCGAGCAGTTACTGGCCAATGGCAACGCCTATGTGGCGGATAACGGTGATGTGATGTTTGCCATCGACAGCTATGCCGAATACGGTCGTCTGTCCGGACAGGATCTGGAGCAGTTGCAAGCCGGGGCTCGCGTAGGGGTGGAAGAAGCCAAGCGCAACCCGCTGGATTTCGTGCTGTGGAAGATGTCCAAACCTGGCGAGCCGACCTGGGAATCGCCCTGGGGGCCGGGGCGTCCTGGCTGGCACATCGAGTGCTCGGCGATGAACTCCAAACATCTTGGCAATCACTTCGACATCCATGGTGGTGGCTCCGATCTGATGTTCCCACACCATGAAAACGAGATCGCACAGAGCTGCTGTGCACATCATACCCAGTACGTCAACACCTGGATGCACACCGGTATGGTGATGGTGGATCGCGAGAAGATGTCCAAGTCGCTGGGTAACTTCTTCACCATTCGCGACGTGCTCAAGGTCTATGATGCCGAGACTGTGCGCTACTTTTTGATGTCTGGTCACTATCGCAGTCAGCTCAATTACTCTGACGAGAACCTCAATCAGGGACGCGCGGCGCTGGAGCGGCTGTATACCGCACTGCGCGGGCTGCCAGTGGTGGCCGCAGAAGGCGGGGAGCACTATGTCGAGCGTTTCCGTGCGGCGATGGATGATGATTTCAACACCCCGGAAGCCTATTCGGTGCTGTTTGATTTGGCCCGGGAGGTGAATCGCCTCAAGGGCGAGGGGGCGGCCGCGGCGGCGGCACTGGCGGGCCGTCTGCGCGAGCTTGGCAGCGTACTGGGTTTGCTGGAGCAGGATCCGGAAGCCTTCTTCAAGGGCGATGAGGCCGATGATGAGGTGGCCGAGATCGAGAGCCTGATCAAGGCGCGTAACGCGGCGCGTGCCGCCAGGGACTGGCCGGCGGCCGATGCCGCGCGCAATCGCCTGACCGAGATGGGGATTGTGCTGGAAGATGGCGCCGGCGGCACTAGCTGGCGTCGTAAGTAACGCATTGGACGCGCCTGCCGCGTCGGGATCGTTCGCAACAGACAACAGGCCTCTGCACAGAGGCCTGTTGTATTCGTGGCCCGCAGGCGTCAAGCCAGCGGTGCAGCCACAGCGGTGTTAGTGCCGTAACTGATAACGCTCCAGCAACTGAGGGTAGCCTTCCGAGCTGACTTCCTGTTGCAGGGCTTGCCTGAATTGGGCGATGAGCTGGGTCGATGTTCCCGGACTGAACGCAAAGCAAAACTCCTGCTCGCCTAAACTCCATAGCGTTTGCAGCGCGGCATCCTGCTCGCCCATCTCCTGCCACACCTGACGGGCAACCCGCTCATTGAACGACAGCACGTCGATGCGCCCGGCGCGCAGTTGTTTGAGTGCCAACTCCAGGTTATGGGTGGTGTCCAATTTCAGCCAGCTATCGGTCTGTGTGTGTAATAGCTGTTCTCCGACGTCGGCCCGCACGGCCATGACATGATAGGTCGCCAGCTGTTGCAGATTATCCAGATGTAACTGGCGGGAGCGTAATGCCAGCAGGACTATGGGGGTTCGGGCAATGGGGCAGGCCCAGTGAAACAGGGAGTCCCGCGTGCGGGTGCGCGCGGTCGAAAACAGCACAGTGCCGGGTTGCAGCTGCAGGCGCTGGTAAGCCCGGGCCCAGGGCAAAAAACGGATCACTTGGGGTTGGGTGTGAGTGCGTTTCCAGATGCGCTCCAGTAGTTCGACGGCTAGCCCGGCCGGGTGCCCGGAGGGCTGGGTATAGTTAAACGGTTTGTACTCTTCACTCAGATATTGCAATGATTCCAGACCTGCTCTCGCCGGGGAGATCAGGCTTATTCCCAGCAACCATACGCCGAGCACGACGCCTCGTCTCGTCATCATCAGGTCCTGTGTTTACCCATTGTCGTCACTGTCGCCGTACTAAGCATGACACCTTTCCTCACGCCCGAGATGATAAAAATTCTGCACTTAAGCCTCTCTTAACATTCATTGCGGATGCTTGATTCAATGTCAATCCGTAGTGGAGTGCGATATGCAGGCAGCCTCGTATCGGGTCCAGTCTCAAAACAGACTGCAACTGTGTCTGGAGCAGCAGGATGAGATCCTGCAGTTTGTCCGCCAGCGTTTTAGTGAACAGCACGGGGCCAGGATCCAGCAATTATTGCCCTGGCAGTGCGTCATGCGCGATGAGTCCGGCGCTATTCAAGCGTCGGCTGGTATGAATCCGGCAGCGGCCGGCCCATTGTTTCTCGAGCATTACCTGACGCTGCCGGTCGAGCAGCAACTGGCGGCCCGCCTGCAGCAGCCGGTTGCCCGGCATGAGATCCTGGAAATTGGCAATCTGGCAGCCAGCCGTGGTCAGGGGCGCTGGCTGGTCATGGCACTCACGGCCTATCTGGCCACCCAGGGCTACCGCTATGTGGTGTTTACGGCCACCGATCAGGTGCGCGCTCTGTTTCATGCGCTGGCGCTGGAGCCGGTGTGGCTGGAGCGCGCCGAGCGCAGTGCCATTCCCGATCCCGACCTGTGGGGGGCCTACTATCAGCATGATCCGCACGTCGTCGCCGGTGATATCCGCCATGGCTGGAATATTCTACAGCAGCAACCACGGTTGTTGGCTCTGCTGCCGCAATTGCCGCTGCAATCTCTGCCGGCGCTGGAGCGTACATGATGAAGGCACTACTCGAGCGGTTAGCATATCGCGCGCAACATGTCCCCGATCAACTGGCGGTTCAGGATGCAACACGCGCACTGAGTTATCAGCTGTTATGGCAGCAAGTGCAGAGGCAGGCAGCCTGGTTAGGTGCGCAGCTGGAGCAGGAGGGCTCCGCCCGCCCGGTAGCGCTGCTGGCCGATAACAACATTGACTGGCTGGTTGCCGATTTGGCCTGTCTGCTGGCCGAGGTGCCTTGTGTTCCGGTCCCCGGTTTTTTTACCGATGCCCAGCGCCAGCATCTATTGCAGGACAGTGGTTGTGTGGCGTTATGGCAACCGGATCAGCCGGCTGAACCATGGCTGTGGCTCGACCTGGCGCCGGTGACCCTGCCGCCAGGTTGTTGCAAGGTGACCTATACCTCCGGCAGTACCGGCGAGCCCAAGGGCGTCTGCCTGGCGGCCACGAGCCTGATGCACACGGTGGTGGCGTTGGCGGAGCGATTGGCCGGACAAGGGGTACAAGCGCACCTGTGCACCATGCCGCTGGCTGTCCTGCTGGAGAACCTGGCCGGCGTCTATCTGCCGTTATGGCTGGGTACCCCCATCACATTATTACCGCTTGCTACGCTGGGGTTGGCGAACCTGCAACGCCCGCAGCCACAGCAGTTTCTGGCGACGCTGGCCGCGTCGGCGGCGGACAGCGTGATTCTGTTGCCAGCAACGTTGGGATGGCTGCTTAGCGGTATCGAGACGGGACTCTTGCCTGCGGATCGTTGGCAATGGCTGGCGGTCGGTGGCGGTAAAACCAGCCGTCAGTTGTTGCAGCAGGCGGAGGCACTGGGCTTGCCAGTATATGAAGGCTATGGCCTGTCAGAAATGGGGTCTGTCGTTGCCTTAAATGGCCCGGGGCAGACGCGTCTGGGCAGTGTTGGCCGGCCGTTAGGCCATATTGAGGTGCGCCTGGCAGACGATGGCGAAGTGCTGGTGCGTGGCAATCGCATGCTCGGCTATCTGGGAGGCGATATTGCCGATACCGCTGACTGGTTAGCGACCGGCGATCTGGGGTCGCTGGATGCCGATGGCTTCCTGCACATCCATGGCCGCAAGAAGGCCACCATCGTCACCGGCCTGGGACGCAATGTTCATCCGGAATGGGTTGAAGCTGAGCTGCTGGCGGTACCGGGAGTACTGCAGGCATTTGTCTACGGCGACGAGGAGCAGGGCATCCGGGCGTTGCTGTTTGCGCCGGCCCTGCAAGGTGATGACGCCCTGGCGGAGGTCATGGCCCAGGGTAATCGCCATCTTCCGGGCTATGCACAACTGCAGTCCGTGCACTTTATCGACACGCCGTTTAGTCAACAACAGGGCGAGCTGACCAGCAACGGTCGGTTGCGGCGTCACATCATCATGCGGCAGCGTCTGCCGCAACAGGAGACGGTATGAGTTTTTATCACGATCTGGTTCAGGCCACGGCATCCGAACGTGCCTATCTGTTGTCCGCCCCGGCGATTGTGGCTTGTCAGCAGGGGCAGGTTACGTTGTCGCGCTATCAGGCCTTTCTGGCCGAGGCCTATTACCATGTGCGGCATACGGTTCCGCTGCTGATGGCATGCGGCAGTCGCCTTGGGCCTGAACATCGCTGGCTGCAGGACGCCATTGTCGAGTACATCGAAGAGGAGAAGGGACATGACCGCTGGATCCTCAATGACATCACCGCCGCTGGTGGCGACAGTGCAGCAGTTGAATCAGGCACTCCGCAATTGGCGACCGAGCTGATGGTCAGTTATGCCTGGGACAGCATTCAGCGCGGTAATCCGGTCTCGTTTTTCGGCATGGTACTGGTGCTGGAAGGTACCAGTGTCAACCTGGCAACACCGATGGCGGCCCTGATCCAGCAGCAGTTGGGGTTACCGGACAGTGCCATGACTTACCTGACCTCCCATGGCAGTCTCGATCAGCAACATATTCGCTTCTTTGCCTCCTTGATGGACAAGGTGATGGCCGACGAGGATCAGGCGGCCATCGTACACATGGCCAGGGTCATGTTTCGCTTATATGGCGATGTGTTCCGCTCATTGCCGATGGAGGGCAACTGAAGATGGGATATGCCGTCATTACCGGTGCTACTGGTGGCATTGGCCGCGCCATTACTGTTCGTTTATTACGTGAGGGGTGGTCCGTGCTGCTGGTGGCCCGCAACAGCCAGCGACTGACGCAATGGCGCCAGCAGTGGATGACGGAGCTGCAGATCCGTGACGACAACCGTATCGGTTGGCTGGCGCTGGATCTGCAACAACCGTCATCGATGGCTGAACTGCAGACCTTCCTCTGTGCCCGGCAATCGAGTCTGGATCTGGTTGTCCAGGCGGCAGGATGCCAGCATTTTTCCTGGCTGAATCAGCAAACGGATGCACAGCTGGAGCAGCAACTGCAGTTGAATCTGCTGGCGCCACTGCGTCTGGCGCGCATGGTACTGCCACTGCTTGGTCAGAACGGCACCCTGGTCAATATCGGTTCCAGTTTTGGTGAGATCGGTTTTCCGGGATTTGTGCCCTATTGTGCCAGCAAGGCCGGGCTGGCGATGGCCACCGAGGCGCTGGCGCGCGAGGTGGGACCGCAGGGGCCGCGCATCTGTCTGCTGGCACCCAGAGCCACGGATACCGAGCTCAACTCCAATGCGGTCTGCCAAATGAATCGCGCCTTGGGCAACCGCACCGATACGCCGCAACAGGTCGCCGAGGAGCTGATGTTGCTGCTGACCGGGCGTCAGACACGGCGCTTCATTGGCTGGCCAGAAAAACTGTTTGTTCGTCTCAACCGCCTGCTTCCGTCGCTGGTCAGCCGTGCGCTGGCCCGGCAGTGGCCGGTCATCTACCGTTATGCCCACCCGGTACAATCTGACGTCGCCGACGTCACTCCCTGTCTGCCTCAAGAGGAAACATCACGATGAAAGCCACTACATTCGCCGCCGTCATGAGTCTGGTTGCAGGAGCCTGCTTTCCGCTCCAGGCCGAGGAGCTGTATCAACACTATCAGCAGCGCTGGGCCGAGGCCCAGTACCTGCAGCAGGGGGAGGCCCGTGAGACGGCGCTGCAGGCCTTGTCGACCGAGGTACGACAGGATGTGCAGCAACATCCGGAGGACATGGCATTGCGCACCTGGGCCGGCATCATCGTTGGCAGCTACGCCGGCGCCAAGGGAGGGCTGGGCGCCCTGTCGCTGGCCGAAGAGGCCAAAGCCGACTATGAGGCGGTGATCGCCAAAGACCCCTCGACGCTGCAAGGTTCGGCACTCACCTCGTTGGGCGTGTTGTATTACAAGGTCCCGGGCTGGCCGTTAGGTTTTGGCGATGGCAAGCAGGCGGAGTTCATGCTCAAGCGAGGTCTTAATCTGAATCCTGATGGTATCGATAGCAACTTTTTCTATGCAGACTATCTGGCCGAGAAGGGGGATAAGGAGGCCGCACGGCGTTACTTGCAAAAAGCCTTGTCCGCTGCGGATCGCCCTGGTCGTGAAGTCGCTGATCGTGGGCGTCGTGATGAGATCCGGGCCTTACAGAAGCAGCTGGCGGAGTGATAGCATGCAATCGTTATTCGATCGGAAGCGAAAACGATGAAAATCCTGATAGTCGAAGATGATGCCCTGCTGCAACAGGGGTTGCAGCAGGCGATGAGCCGCGAGAATTACAGCTGTGATTCAGCTGGGACGCTCGCGGACGCCGATAATCTGATGCGCGGCAGCGAATATGGACTGGTTCTGCTCGATTTGGGCTTACCCGATGGCAATGGCATCTCGCTGTTGCGCCGCTGGCGACAGCGGGGGGTGCGTGTGCCGGTCTTGATCCTGACGGCCCGTGATGCGGTGGACGATCGTGTCCAGGGGCTCGACTACGGCGCCGACGATTATCTGGTCAAGCCTTTTGCGCTGGCCGAGTTGCAGGCGCGGGTGCGCGCCCTGTTGCGTCGGCACCAGGGACTGGCCAGCAATGCGTTGCAATGTGGTGAACTGACGGTCGATCTGGAGAGCCGCGAAGTGACGCTGGCCGGAGAGCCGATACAGTTGACACGACGTGAGTTTGCCTTGCTGCGGCGCTTGATTATGCAGGCCGGCAAGATAGTCACCCGCGAGCGCCTGCAGGAGGATCTTTACGACTGGCAGGATGACATCGGCTCGAATGCGCTCGAAGTCCATATTCACCATCTGCGCCGCAAATTGGGGACGGAGTGGATCCGGACCGTGCGGGGCGAAGGCTACTGTTTGGATAAGCAGGCGTCGGGGCAGGCATCATGAGTGTCTGGTCACGTTGGTCGCTACGGCGGCGGCTGCTGGTGCTGCTGGCGATGGTCATGCTGTTGTGCCAGCTGGTTTCAATTTACTGGGTCTGGCACGAGAGCCAGGAACAGGTGAGCGAGCTGGTCAAGCTGGCGTTAAATCCGGAGCATTCGTTGCGCGAGCTGGAGAGTGAAAAACGCGAGACCATCAGCGCCTTGCTGTTTCCCAACCTGCTGATGACATTGTTGGCACTGGGGCTGGTATCGCTGGTGGTCAGCTGGTTGATGCGGCCACTGGGCGAATTGGTGCGTCTGTTGCACGAGCGCTCGGCCACCAACCTGCAATCACTGAATCTGCATGCCTCCAGCAGCGAGATCGACACCGTTGTGCAGGCCATCAATCAGATGCTGTCGCGGCTTGATCTGGCGGTGGCCCGCGAACGGCAGTTTACCGCCGATGTGGCCCATGAACTGCGCACGCCCCTGGCCGGGATCCGGCTGTCACTGGAACTGATGCAGGACCAGGGGCGGGATGACGTCACACCGTTGATCCAGCGTCTGGATGGTTTGCACCACACCGTCGAGCAGTTGCTGCAGATGGCGCGTCTGGAGCGCAATCTGATCATGGGGATCAGCGGTGTGGTCAACTGGCAGCAGCAGGTCATAGCGCCGTTGCAGGCGGAACTCGAGCAGATGTTAGCGCCGCGTCGGCAACGCTTGCGCCTGTCGGTGACGGTACCCGAGATGCCAGGCGAGGCCGCCTTGCTGCAGATGCTGGTACGCAATCTGGTGGAGAATGCCTCACGTTATGCCGACGCTGAGACCGAGGTGGCCATCCTGGTCGATGTGCTGGATGACGGGGCGCGCCCCCGGTTGCGGGTTCGTGATCAGGGGCCGGGGATAGCCAAACTGGATCCGGCCTTTTTGACGCGACCTTTTACCCGGCTCGACAGCCGCGGCATAGGTGTTGGGCTGGGCCTGAGTATAGTGGCGCGTATCTGTGAAGTGCACTCGGCCGAACTGCACCTGGCCAATTGCTCGTCGCCGTCCGGCCTCGAGATTTGTGTGCTGTTTCCTGCGCTCAAATAACCGGCGGTCGGCATCAGATGCCACCGAATGACCGAGAATTTGTCCTGTAGTTTGCACTGGCACGCATTCTGGCCGCGTCGGCTCTGCTAACGTCGATGTCAGTCTTGAAGCCGTAACAGGATAACAACATGCGACTTTCTCAACTGAACCAACCGACTTTTTGGCAGGATCTGCGTCTGCTTTCGCTGTTTGATTTGAACAATCTGGAGAAGGGGATCAAGCTGCATCGTGATTCCGAGCCGGAACTGCAAGCCGCTGCGGTTCGTCTATTCCAGAATGGTGTGATCACGGCCGAAGACGGCGGCTATCTGACCCCGTTCGGGGTCAACTTGCTGGAGCACCTTGATCATCTGCTGACGGCGTTGGTGCCGGCAGCGTCTCCGAATTGAGCTGCAATAACTCCAGCTTCTCCAGACTCCATTGTGCATTTTGATAGGTCAGGTGGCAGACAAAGCTAATCGGCTTTGTCTGCTGCCGGTCTTCACCCACTACCAACCAGAGGCTGGCCGGGGGCTTGGGCTCTGCAACCTGGTTTATCTTCAGACTCAACATGTGGCCGAGGCGGAAACTGACGTACTGCAGGCAGGTGTCAGCGGCTGCTTGCTGCTGCGGCGATAGCACAGCGGCAGGTGTGGTCACACTGGCGTGTGCGACGAGCAGGCTGCTGGCCAGCCATATCGAGCCGAATGAGCGCAACATCATAGTTTTCTCTTGCGTGACAACGGATGGCGCCAGTGGATTTGGGAGGGTAGCGACTGCGCCAACCCGTCACTGACGTTCTGTTCTATCAATCGCGTAATCAGACTAAAGCTGTGGGCCGCCATCTGCTGACTGTCTTGGGCTATGGTATCGATGCGTAACGGCAAACAGTCGAACAGATAGTGATCATCGAAGCTGCACAGGTGGATGTCGGCATCCATTAGTTGATGCTGGTTTAAGTAACGCAACACCCCTTCGAGCAGGCCACAGGCGGCGGTGAACAGCGCCTTGGGTGGTCGACCCAGTTCAGCACACAGCCTGGCCATCATCTCATAGCCGGAGCTGGGGCTGAATTGACCGTGCAGGACCCAGGCCGGTTTAGCTTGCACCCCCGCCCGTTGCAGCCCCAATTCATATCCGGCCAGACGCTCCCGACTCGGTGCCAGCCGCAAGGGCCCGCCCAGGTAATAGATCTCATCCGGATGTAACAGGGCCAGATTCTCGATCAGCTCGGCAGTGGATTCCACGGAGTCGCTAATCACCCATGGCAGTGCCGAGTCGCCGATGCGGCGGTCGAGTTGTACTACCGGCAAGCGCTCGTTGATTTTTTGATATTCGCTATCCGATGTCAGGCTCGACGCCACAATGAGGCCATCGACCTGGCGCTGCAACAAGCTGTTGACGGCCATCATCTCCTGGCTCGGATTTTCGTCTGAACAGGCAATCAGCAACTGCAAGCCCGCTTCGCGGCACAGCGTTTCCAGCTCCCGACTGATCAACGCAAAACCGTAGTTGGTCATCTCAGGGACCACCAAGCCCAGGGTGTGGGTGCGGTGGGTGCGTAAACTGCGGGCATGCAGACTGGGCTGGTAGTGCTGTTCGGCGGCAATGGCCAGGACGCGATCCCGGGTTTCATCCGCGACGCGGTACTCCTTGCTGCGCCCATTGAGCACCAGGCTGGCCGTCGCCTTGGAGACGCCGGCCAGCTCGGCGATGTCACTGATGGTGATACGCTTCTTGTTCTTCACGACAACCTGCGTCGAAACGGAAAGAGGGGCTCATTCTAGCACGCCTCCCGTCAGCGGCCAGTACCGCAAGTGCAGTGTGGTGTCCCCCTGGAACTGGCTGCAGGCCGGCTGGGCAGTAAACAGGCGGCTGCTCATGACGGCCTCGCCATCGTTAATGAAGATCTCCAGACTGGAGTGGTCAAACAGCAGTGTCAGCTGCTGCAGATGGCCGCGCCAGCTGCGGGATTCCGGTTGCCCGGTCTGCAGCGAGGGTCGGGTCAGCGTCAGCCGTTGCCCATCCCAGCTCAGGCAGTACCCTTCAGCCAGAGTCAGAGCGAACGCTCCCTGTGGCTGGATCAACAACTCGGCGCTGGCACAAGGCCAGCATGGTGCGGCGGTGGCGGATCCCTGCCATTGCTGGCCTGCTCCCCGTAGCTGCTGCAGTTCACGGGCCGGGCGCTGGCGCAGTTGGCCGTCTTCAAGTGTCAGCTCGCGCGGGCAGGTCATGCAGTGGATCCAGCCGTACGCCCGGGTCGGATGGTCGGCCTCATCCTGTTCCGGAACGCCCATCCAGGCAAACAACAAGCGGCGACCGTCATCGGCACAGGTGGTCTGCGGCGCGTAAAATTCAAATCCCAGATCCAGCTCCTGGAACGCGGCGTGCCGGAAGCTTGCCTGCGGCAGATCCAGGTCACCGATGAAGTAACCGGCCTGGAAACGATTGCGATAGCGTTCGGCTTCGTGGGGCAGTCCCTGCGGGCAACACAGCAGAATCGCCTGGTTCTGCAGGCGGAACAGATCCGGACACTCCCACATGTAGCCAAAATCTCGCAGCCCATTTAGCTGGCTGCCAGCCAGCTCGCCAAGCAGTTGCCAGTGGTGCAGATCCGCAGAGCGTAACAGCAGTATCTTGCCCTGACGTTGCAGATCCTGTGCCGCCAACACCATCCACCAGCACTCCTGTTCGAACCAGACCTTGGGATCGCGGACATGGCCGGTATAGCCTGCCGGTAACGGCAGGACGGGGCCCAGCTTGCGGAAGGTGCCGTCGGCCTCTGCAACCGCCAGACACTGGAATGCGGTGCGGTTACCGTCAGGGTATTTGACGTTGCCGGTATAGATCAGGGTCAGCTCGTCGTCCTTGACGACGGCACAGCCGGAGTAGCAACCGTTGCGTTCGTACTGCTCGGCAGGCACCAGCGCGACCGGTTCATGTTGCCAATGCAGCAGATCGTCTGAACTCCAGTGGCCCCAGAATTTGGCACCGTGTTCACAGGAAAAGGGATTCCACTGGTAGCAGAGGTGATAACGCCCCTTGTGCTGGATGAAACCATTGGGGTCGTTGAGCAGCCCTACACTGGGGGCCAGATGCCAGACAGGCCGATAAGGGTCCTGGGCGGCACGGGCTTGCCCGGCCAACAAGGACCGGGCAAGCAGGTTAAGCAGTCGTGCTTCAGACATCATTCACTGTCCGTTTGATACTTCAGCAAGAAGGAGATGACAAATGCCGAGCCAAATGCGATCACCATGCCGAGGAGGTAGCTGACGATCGAGCTGGCCTGAACGATGGCGATCCCCGGAATACCGGTCAGACCGACAGCCGTCATGCCGACGTGGTTGGCAACGACCCAGGCTCCACCGAGCGCGCCACCGGCCAGTGCAGCCAGGAACGGCTTCATAAAGCGCAGGTTGATACCGAAGATGGCGGCTTCAGTGATCCCCAGCAGGGCAGAGAATGCCGATGGCACGGCGATGGCTTTGATCTTGGCGTCACGGGTCTTGAAATAGACCGCCAGGCAAGCTCCACCCTGGGCCACGTTCGCCATTGCCCAGATTGGCAGCAAGAAGTTGATACCGATATGCGGGTTGCCCAGCAGGCCGGCCTCAATGGCATGGAAGCTGTGGTGTATCCCGGTAATGACGATGGCTGAATAGGTACCGCCAAACAGCAGCCCGGCCAGCCAGCCGGCATGTTCGATCAGGTTGCTCAGCACATAGGAGATCCCATCGCCAAGTGCTCGGCCGGCAGGGCCAATAAACAGCAGGGCGACAAAGCCGGTAATGATCACCGTCAGGAATGGTGTCAGGATCAGATCCAGCGCATTGGGGATCACTCTGCGCAACCGTTTTTCGATATGGCTCATGAACCAGACAGCCAGCAACACCGGGAACACGGTGCCCTGATAACCGATCATGGCGACGTCAATGCCAAAGAAGTCCATGGTCTTGAATCCGCCGGCCACGCCCCAGGCATTGGTCAGCGCCGGATGGGTCAGGATGCCGCCTAGCGTGGCGCCCAGATAGGGATTACCGCCAAACTCGCGTGCGGCAGTAAAGCCAATCAGAATCGGCAGTATGATGAATGCCGCTGAGCTGAACATGTCGAGCATGATGAACAGCGCGCTGTCGGCATTCACCCAGCCATAAGTTTTGATCATGCCGAGCAGACCCATCAGCAGACCGGAGGCGACAATAGCCGGAATAATCGGGACGAAGATATTCGACAGCAGGCGTGCTACCCGCTGCAGCGGGTTGAGCTTTTGGGCAGCCAGTTCGGTCAGCTCGCCTTTGCTGGACTCACTGATGCCGGCGACGGCGATAAAATCGGCATAAACCTTGTTGACCAGGCCGGTGCCGAAGATGATCTGGATCTGTCCGGCATTGCTGAAGCAACCTTTAACGCCATCAATTTTTTCGATAGCGCTCTTGTCGACGAGCTGGTCATCGACCAGAACCAGGCGTAACCGGGTGGCACAATGTGCCGCGCTGGCAATGTTCTGTTTGCCGCCGACTAACGGTAGCAGGGCGGTGGCGGTAGCATGGGTATTCATGGGGTACCTCATTCATGAGCGGGTCTGTTGGACCCACAGTTATCAGATTAGCGTGTCAGACAGGCGCCGCCCTGGCGGCGCCTCACAATCAGAACCAGGTTTCCATCTGCACACCGAAGTTCCATTGACCGCCGGCTTCAAAATTGGTCTCGCCAAAACTGTCGCTGGTGGAGTAGTTATCCAGTGCCTTGTCCCAGTTCAGGTAGGTTGCAAATACCCGCAATTCAGGACGGCTGAAGAAGTTGGCAATGTCGCCGGCCTTGAAGGTGGGGGCAAACGTCAGTTTGTAGACATTGCCATCCACAGCGCTGAGGCCGTTGTAGCCTTGGGGATCCAGATCCATGTATTGATAACTGGCTTCATAGGCGAGGGCGAAGTTCTGGTTGATCTCCTGTACCAAGCGACCATTGAGGGTCAGCCAGCGATAGTCATCTCCCTTGACATAGCGATCCTCGCTACGCTGTGCCAGCAGCACGGGAGCCAGATTCCAGCGAGCGGAGAGCGCGGTCGTACCATAGGTGGCAACGCGCAATGTCTTGGCATCTTCACTCAGGTTGCCATCCGAGCCAAGCCCCTTGACCTCGGCTCCCAGTCCTTGGCCATACAGCAGGGCGCTTTTGAAACTCCCCTCCCGAAGACCGAAGAAACTGTCACCGTGGTAGGCCAGCATGGTGTGGAAGCCCTGACCGGCAACCTGGGTAGTACCGGCGGTACCCGTGTTGTACTTGGCATCGTTGTCGCGGGCGCGCAGGCCGCTGATCATCCACTGCAGCTTACCGAAGTAGTTATTTGCGGTGTAGATGTAGTTCTGGATATCGCTGTTGACGTTATCCAGCGCCCCAAAGCTGCGTCCATAAACCGAGAAGTTACTGCGAGCCGTGTCGCTCCACTTGACGTCATAGATCCCGGCGCCGGTTCCGGCGAGGAAGATGATGTCCGAGTCCAGCCAGTGGATATCAAAGTTATCCCGATCAAAGCGTTTCCCGGCCCACAGGGTGCTTCCCTTGGCAGCGCCTGAGAACGCAGGCAACTGACCCAGTTCGGCAAAGGCCTGACGCACGTTCAGCGAGGAGTCATCGCCGGTCCAGTCGTTATAGCTGCGCTGACCATCGGCCAGCATCACCTTGTAACGGGTGGTAGCGCCGTTATCGAGCTGGCTCTTTTTCTCCAGATTGACCTCGACATAGGTATCCGGCTCATTGCCCAGACGACCGATGGCGCCACCGGTGGCGCCGGCTGGGGTGACATAGGGGCCCCCTTCGGTGCCTGAGCCATCATCACCAATCAACAAACCGGAGCGGGCATAACCGTGGAACTCGATGCCGAGCCCGGCCTGCGCCTGTGCTTCGAGTTTGGCGGTTTTCTGACTGGCTTGCTGGCTTTGATCTTCGGCGCTGGCCGCTTTGGCTTCTGCCGCTGCGGCGCGTTCCTCGGCGGCAGCCAGGCGGGCCTCAAGGGTGTTCAGTCGTTGTTCCAGATCGCTGCTTGGCACGGTGGCAGCATGCAGGGTCGGAGAACAGGCTAGGGCTACAGCACAAGCGACATATTGCAACTTCATGTTATCATCCTCTGATGTTGTTTAGCTAAATGCTAAACCGGTTTTGCTTGATGGTTAGCCTAGCCAGAGCGCCTGCAGAGTGCAATTGGCTTTACGGATGAGATCTGCGCTTTGTGATCGCATTTGCAATTTGTCGCACCACAATTCGCTGAAAGTCTGAAAGTGTTTTCATGTGGCACTCAATTCTGAGTTTTTAGCCTACCGTTGCATCATGGGAGTCTGCGGCGAGTCTGGGGTTCGTTCAGCGCGGTCGAGTGGGGAGAGGGCATAAAAAAACCGGAACCCGAGGGTTCCGGCAATGATGCCTGGGGGAACGGCATCAGGACGCAAAGTGCGCTCTTTCAGTCAGCAAACGGAAGTCATGAACTGCTGCAATGCCTGGCGATCGGGCAGCGCCGTCATGGCGCCCAGCGCCGTGGTAGCCAAGGCACCACAGGCTTGCGCCTGGGCCAGCGCCGGCGTGAGCTCATCCATGGCCGGAAGGGTCGGGTAGGCGGCGAGCGCGGCCAGCAAACCGGCGACAAAGGCATCGCCAGCACCTGTGGTATCCAAGGGGGTGACCGGGCGACAGGGGACATGCCGGCACTGTGTTGCCGTGCTGACCAGGACGCCGTCTTTACCTTGAGTAACAAACAAATAGCGCAAGTGGAAACGGGCCTGTAAACGGGCGATCGCGGTATCAAGTTCATCGGACTCTGTCAGCCAGAACAGCTCTTCTGCCGAGAGTTTGGCAATATCGGCCAGTGCCAGTGCCGTCTCGATCCAGTGACGGATCTGGGTTGCATCCTCCCAGACATCGGGTCTGAGATTGGGATCAAAACTGACATGGCCACCGGCCTGACGTATGGCGTGCATCGCCTGCAGGGCGGCGTCCCGGCTGGGTTGGCGTGATAAGGCAATAGAGCACAGATGCAGCCATTGGCCAGGAGCAAAGCCGGGAAGATCGCCGGGGCTTAAAAACAGATCGGCGCTGGGGCGCACCAGAAAGTTGAAGCTGCGCTCGCCGGAGGCGTCGAGGTCGACCAGGACGGTGGAGGTCGCGTGAGCCGTTTCTTCCAGCATGTAATCCGTTGCGACGCCCTCCTGTTGCAGGGTGTGTCGCAGGAAACGGCCGAAGGGATCGGCTCCGACGCGACCGATGAAGGCACTGTTGCCACCAAGACGGGCTATACCGACGGCAACATTGGCCGGCGCCCCGCCGGGACACTTGAGATAACGCCCTTCGGCATCCGGTACCAGATCGACAACTGCGTCGCCAAGTACCCATACTCGATTTGACATGAGGCAATCCTTGTTATTGCGATGCCTACAGATTAGCTAAACCGATTTAACAAGGCAAGGGCGATTCACCTCCCGATGCGTTCATTCGTCTACGCATCTGGCTGGCAAGTTTTGGCCTTGGGTTGTACTGTAGAGATCAGTGCACTCATATGCAGCCGTCATTAGAGAGCACGGCAACGATATGACGATATGCCGCGGTCACTTAGGGGAGAGAGAGCATGATAAGGCCCGCCACAGCAGCCGATGCCGCTGCGATCTGCACTATCTATAACTACTATGTTGAACACAGCGAGATTTCATTCGAGGAACAGGCCGTGACGGATGCGGAGATGGTGCAGCGTATTGCCGACGTCCAGACGCGTTATCCCTGGCTGGTGTGCAGCGAGGGGGGGCAACTGCTGGGCTATGCCTATGCCACCACATGGAAGTCGCGCAGTGCTTACCGCTACAGCGTCGAATGTTCTGTCTACCTTGCGCCCGAGGCGAGGGGGCGAAATCTCGGCACCCTGCTGTATCAACATCTGTTACCCCAGTTGCGCGAAGCCGGCATGCACATGGCGATGGCCTGCATTGCGCTGCCCAATGCCGCCAGCATCCATCTGCACGAGAAAATGGGCTTTACCAAGGTGGCGCATTTTCGTGAGCTGGGTTTCAAGCGCGATCGCTGGATCGATGTCGGTTACTGGCAACTGGCGTTATCACGGGTACGACCACCCCGACCGGATGAGTAAGATTCGTCCGGCGCAATCGTTTTTTCGGCCGGTAAAAGCCCTTGGTGCACCGCCGTGGCTGCTATACCATATAGCCCATTTTTCGTGAACCTCGCCGCGATCGCGGTGGCAACCAGGGAAGTCAGGAAGCCATGATCCCGAGACTCAATCTCCAGGACGGAATTACCCCTCAATACCAGGTGTTCCTCGAAGCACTGAGTGCAGCCGGTTTTACCGGTGACATCGAAAGCAGCTATGCCAGTCGACTGGCGGTGGCCACGGATAACAGTGTTTATCAGTGGGTGCCGCAGGCGGTGGTGTTTCCACGCCATACCGATGACCTGATTGTGCTGACGCAGCTGGCGCGCGAACCTCGCTTTGCACAGGTGCACTTTTCGGCTCGCGGCGGCGGCACCGGCACCAATGGTCAGGCGCTGAATGATGGCCTGATCGTCGATTTGTCACGCCACATGCACGGCATCCTGGAGTTCAATGCCGATGAGCGTTGGGTGCGGGTGCAGGCCGGATTGGTCAAAGACAAGCTCAATGAGTTTCTCAAACCCCATGGCCTGTTTTTCTCGCCCGAGCTGTCGACCAGCAACCGCGCCACCATTGGCGGCATGATCAATACCGATGCCTCGGGTCAGGGCTCGCTGGTCTATGGCAAGACATCGGCACACGTGCTGGACGTTACGGCGGTGTTGGAGGACGGCACCCGGATCCTTGCCGCTCCGGTCTGTGGTGAGGCATTGCAGGCCAAGCTGGCTCAACAGGACAGGGAAGGTGAGCTATACCGTACCGTGCTGGCCGTCGCGCGTGACAAGCGCGACCAGATTGAGGCGACATTTCCGAAACTGAACCGCTTCTTGACAGGGTATGACCTCAAACATGTCTATGATCCGCAAACCGGCAGCATAGACCTGAGCCGACTGTTGTGTGGTTCGGAAGGCACCCTGGCCTACATTGCCGAGGCGCGGCTGGACCTGACGCCGATCCCGACTTTCCGCACGCTGATTAATATCAAGTACGACAGTTTTGAGTCCGCATTGCGCAGTGCCCCTGTCATGGTGGCTGCGGATGCGCTGTCGGTCGAAACGGTCGACTCCCGGGTCCTGAATCTGGCGCGCGGCGACATCATCTGGCACTCGGTGCGTGAACTGATCACCGATGTGCCCGGCAAGGAGATGCAGGGCATCAATATCGTTGAATTTGCCGGTGACGACGCGACTGAACAACAACGGCGCGTATCGGCACTGGCGAGTCGTCTTGATGCCATGCTGGCCGCAGGCGAGGGGGGCATCATTGGCTTCCAGATCTGTGACGATCTGGCCAGCATCGAGAGCGTCTACGCAATGCGCAAGAAGGCGGTCGGTCTGCTGGGCAATGCCAAGGGCAGGCGCAAGCCGGTACCTTTCACCGAGGATACCGCGGTACCGCCAGAGAAACTGGCGGACTTCATCATGGAGTTCCGGGCGCTACTCGATGCGCATCAGCTGACCTATGGCATGTTTGGCCACGTCGATTGTGGCGTGTTGCACGTGCGGCCGGCGCTGGATATGTGCGATCCCGAGCAGGAGGTGTTGCTGCGCACCATCTCCGACCAGGTGGTGGCGCTGACGGCCAAGTACGGTGGCTTGATGTGGGGCGAGCATGGCCGTGGTTTCCGTTCCGAATATGGTCCGGCCTATTTTGGCGATCTGTTTGACGATCTGCGCCGTATCAAGGCGGTATTTGATCCGAAGAACCGTATGAACCCGGGCAAGATCTGCACGCCATTGGGCGTGGATTCGCCACTGGTGTCCGTCGATGCCACCAAGCGCGGGGCTTATGACCGTCAGATCCCGGTGGCAGTACGCGACAGTTTTACCGACGTGGTCTCCTGCAATGGCAACGGCCTGTGCTTCACGTTCGAGCTGAATTCGCCGATGTGTCCCTCGTTTAAACTGACGGGTGATCGCCGTCATTCGCCGAAGGGGCGGGCGACGCTGATGCGTGAGTGGTTGCGTCAACTCGAAGCGCAGGGATTCAATCCGTTGACCGAAGAGCTCGAGATCCACCATGGTGGTATCCGCTGGCGTGAGCTGGTGGGCCGGGTGCGCAACACGCTGGCCAAGGTGCGTGGCCAATACGATTTCTCACATGAGGTGATGGAGGCGATGCAGGGCTGTCTGGCCTGCAAGGCCTGTAGCAGCCAGTGCCCGATCAAAGTCGATGTGCCGGCGTTCCGCTCGCGCTTCATCGAGCTCTACCACCAGCGTTATCTGCGCCCGGTGAAGGATTATTTTGTCGCCACCGTCGAATCCTATGCCCCCTTGATGGCGACGGCGCCAGGGATGGTGAACTACTTTCTCAAACAAAAGTGGGTGCAGCGGGCCACCGAGAAAACCATCGGCATGGTCGACGTGCCACTGCTGAGTCAACCCACATTGAAGCAGGAGCTGGCCGGCCACCCGGCTGCGCTGTTCGATCTGGACAAGCTCGAGCGCATGTCGCCGCAGGCGCGGCAGAAGGTGGTGCTGGTGGTGCAGGATCCCTTTACCAGCTATTACGATGCACCCGTGGTGCGCGACCTGATCCGGCTTATCGAAAAGCTGGGCTACGCGCCGCTGCTGGTGCCGTTCAAACCGAACGGCAAGCCGCAACACATCAAGGGTTTCTTGCGCAGTTTTGCCCGTACGGCGGCCAATGCCGCCCAGTTCTTCAACCGCCTGCATCACCTCGGCATCCCGATGGTGGGGCCGGATCCGGCCATGGTGCTGTGCTACCGCGATGAGTACGCCAAGGCGTTGGGCGATGCACGGGGAGACTTCAAGGTGCTGTTGCCGCAGGAGTGGCTGTTGACCGCGCTGGCTGACACGGCGCCGCGCACCGGCAGTCAGGGCGAATACTTCCTGTTTGGTCACTGCACCGAGAAGACGGCGCTGCCAGCCAGCAATGCTGACTGGGGGAAAATTTTCTCCTACCTCGGCGCCATCCTCAAGCCGGTGGCCCTGGGGTGCTGTGGCATGGCCGGCACCTATGGCCACGATGCGGCGCACCTGCAAGATTCGCAGGATATCTATCAGCAGAGCTGGGGCCCGGCATTGGCCAGGTTGCCCAAAGAGCGTTGCCTGGTCAGCGGTTACTCGTGCCGCAGCCAGGTTAAACGGATGGAGGGCGAAAAGTTACGCCATCCGCTGCAGGCATTGCTGGAGCTGCTGTAAACGGGGCATTCACAGGGGCGCTTCGGCGCTCCTGTGCTAGCAGAGGAATCACTATGGCGATCTGGAAACGTGACTTCACCCTCGACAGTCTTAACCAGCTGTCAGCGAACACCCTGGTGGCCCATCTGGGAATTCACTATTGTGCGTTTGGAGAGGATTTCCTGCAGGCCAGCATGCCGGTGGCCAGTCATACCCATCAGCCGATGGGACTGCTGCATGGCGGGGCTTCGGTGGTCCTGGCGGAGACGCTGGGCTCGGTGGCCGGTAACATGTGTGTCAGTCGCGACTTCTGTTGTGTCGGGCTCGACATCAATGCCAACCATGTGCGAGCCAAACGCGACGGGCTGGTAATTGGCACGACGCGTCCTGTGCATCTGGGGGCAACGACCCAGATCTGGCAGACCGAGATTCACGATGAGGCCCAGCGCCTGATCTGTACCAGTCGTTTGACGCTGGCCGTACTACGGCAAAAAAAGCGACACTGAGATAAATATCACATTTTTAGCGACAAACTCGCTAAGCTATGTATATAATCACCGCCCTTTTGCAACACCCGGGCCAGCAGCGACGTAGGGACGTAAGAGACTTGCCGCCGAGAGCCCGTATCCTTTCCTCACAATCGGAAGATCTTATGTCTGAGAACCAAACCCTGCCGAGCTTTTCTGAGCTGGGCCTTGCTGCTCCTATCCTCAAAGCGCTGAATGATGTCGGCTATGAGACCCCATCCCCAATCCAGGCTGCAGCGATTCCGCCGTTGCTGGAAGGCCGTGACCTGCTGGGCCAGGCCCAGACCGGTACCGGCAAGACAGCCGCCTTTGCGCTGCCGCTGATTTCACGTCTGAATGCCAGCGATAACTCGACCCAGATCCTGATCCTGGCGCCGACCCGCGAACTGGCTATCCAGGTTGCCGAAGCGTGCCAGAGCTACGCCAAGCACATGCCGGAATTCCATGTACTGCCGATCTATGGCGGTTCTTCTTATGAGACCCAGATCCGCTCGCTGCGCCGTGGTGCCCAAGTGGTCGTGGGTACGCCGGGCCGGGTCATGGACCTGATGCGCAAGGGTAAGCTGGACCTGTCCGCACTGCGTGCGCTGGTGCTGGACGAAGCCGACGAAATGCTGCGCATGGGCTTTATCGATGACGTCGAATGGATCATCGAGCAGTGCCCGCACGATCGTCAGATCGCCCTATTCTCCGCCACCATGCCGGATGTGATCCGTCGTGTGGCACACCGTCACCTGCAAGAGCCGGTGGAAGTGAAGATTGCCGCCAAGACCAGCACGGCGTCGACGGTGCGCCAGCGTTACTGGCTGGTTTCCGGCCTGCACAAGCTGGATGCCATGACCCGTCTGCTGGAAGTCGAGCCGTATGATGCCCTGCTGGCGTTCGTGCGGACCAAGACGGCAGCCGAAGAGCTGGCCAGCAAACTGGCGGCCCGCGGCCATGCCTGTGAAGCGCTGCACGGTGATATCCCGCAAAAGCTGCGCGAGCGCACTGTCGACAAGCTCAAGCAGGGTCAGCTGGACATTCTGGTGGCGACCGATGTCGTGGCGCGTGGTCTGGACGTCGAGCGCATCACCCACGTGGTCAACTATGACATTCCGTATGACACCGAATCCTATGTGCACCGTATCGGCCGTACCGGTCGTGCGGGCCGTACCGGCGATGCGATCCTGTTCGTAGCGCCGCGTGAGCGCCGCATGCTGCGTGCCATCGAGCACACCACGCGTCAGCCGATTGAGCCGATGCACATGCCGACTGCTCAGGATATCAACAAGCATCGTCTGGAACTGTTCAAGCAGCAGATCCGCGACACCCTGATGGCCGACGATCTCGAGCCGTTCCAGGAGGTGGTGAACGAGTTCCTGCAGGACGACAGTGTCGATCCGCTCGACTTGTGTGCCGCACTGGCCAAGATGGTCAAGGGTGATGAGCCGCTGTTCATGGACGAGAACCAGCCGGAGCCGTCACAGCGCATGCTGGATCGCAACGACCGTGGTGATCGCAACGATCGTAATGATCGTTTTGGCGACCGCAACGATCGCTTCGGCGACGAGCGTCGTGAACGCCGTGAGCGCAAGGCGCCGTCTGCCGGTCCGCGTCCGCTGAAGGACCACCCGGAGATCGTCACCGAGCGCTATCGCGTCGAAGTGGGCTACGAGCATGGCGTCAAGCCGGGTCAGATCGTGGGTGCCATCGCGAACGAAGCCGACATTGAAAGCAGCTTCATCGGTCACATTGAGATCTTTGACACCTTTACCACCGTCGACCTGCCGGAAGGCATGCCGAACGAAACCATGGACGTTCTGCGCCGTGCCCGCGTCTGCGGCCGTCAGCTGGAGATCGTCCGTTTCACGGGTGAGATGCCGGTACGCACCGAACGTCGTAGCCGCCCGTTTGGTGATCGTGGTAACGATCGTGGCGGTGAGCGTCGTGGCCCTAGCCGTGGTGAAGGCCGTGATCGTCCGTTTGGTGGCGACCGTGGCGACTTCAAGCGCAATGGCCCGCGCAAGCCAGCCGGTGGCAAGTTTGACAAGGGCGGTCGTCGCGATCGCTAAGCGTTAACGCGCGGTAGTCCTGCATATAGGCGCCCCGGACCTCACGGTTCGGGGCGTTTTTATTTCTACCGTGTGCGCCAGCGAAGGATTACCCGGCAAAATGAGTGTCTTTTTGCGGTTATTATTAAATCAAACTTAATAATCCCCCTGGAGCGTGGCGTCACGCCGGCGTACCAGCGACAACGCAAACAGGAAGAGGCGGATGGGCAAACAACAGCACAGATACCGGCGGTGGGGCAGGTCAGGCCACGTTCTGCGCGGTCTGGGCTATGGCCTGCTGCTGGTGGCAACGGCGAGTCTCGGGGCAGTGCAGCCGCTGAGCGGCCTGTATCGCGCCGGAGCCGACGTTAACAGCCTGCAGCGGTGTGACAGTAACCTGGTGTACTGGGTCAGTGGTGACAATCAGGTGGCATTGGCACTGCGCGAGTATGTGCTCAAGCATGCGCGGCGACCATTTCAGCCGTTTTACATAGAGCTCAACGGGGAGTTGATCGGGCGACCTCGGGTGGGCAATGGTGCCGGTTATGACGATGTGTTGCGGGTAGAATCGGTCGAGGCACTGAGCGAGCAGTTGCCCGCTCAGTGTCAGGCGTTGCCACCGGAGGGATAGACCGGCGACGGCAGCGAGACTCAGGCCTCGTCGCGGCGGCGCACCAGTCTGGCCATGTAGAAGCCATCAAACCCGGTCGCTGCCGGGCTTATCACCTGCTCGGCCTCGAGCTGGAATTCATCGCCGCGTTGCTCAAGGAAACGGGCGACCTGATCCTGGTTTTCACTTGGCAGTATGCTGCAGGTGGCATACACCAGCTTGCCGCCGGGTTTGACCATCTGACTATAGCGATTCAGGATATCGGCCTGCAGTGCCATCAGCACCGGTAACCGGCTCTCAGTATCGCGCCATTTGGCATCCGGGTTACGCTTGAGTACGCCCAGCCCGGAGCAGGGCACATCCAGCAGCAGGCGATCGGCGGTCTCTTTCAGGCGCTTGATGGTCTTGCTGGAAGTGATCACGCGCGCCTCGACGTTGTGGGCACCGGCGCGCCGTGCGCGCTGACGCAGATTTTCCAGCTTCCACTCTTCGACATCCATCGCCAGCAAGCGCCCCTTGCCATGCATCGCCGCCGCCAGTTGCAGTGTTTTGCCACCGGCTCCGGCACAGGCGTCAATCACCCGCATGCCTGGCTCGACGTTCAAAAATGCCGCTATGTGCTGCGAGCCGGCATCCTGTTGCTCGAACCACCCTTCCTGGAAGGCGGCGGTGCGGAACAGGGCGGCGTCGTTGAGTACCTGAACGGCGTGGGCAACACCGGCCACCGGACGGGTTTCGACGCCTTCGGCGGCCAGGCGTTGCATCAGCTGGTCAACCGATCCCTTCAGGGTGTTGGCGCGCAGGTAGCGTAGCGGCGTCATACCCAGGGCCCGACGCTCCGCCGGCCACTGGTCGCCGAGTTGCTCCTCGCCGAGGGCATCCAGCCAGGCCGGGCAGCCATCCCACACCATGGGAGCGCTGCGCGCCTGCTGTTTGCGTGCTTCATAACCACTCTTGTCAAACTGACGTGCGGCGGCACAGTCCGGCATCGGCAAGTTATAGAAGTGATGCCAGATACACAACAGACTCCAGGCGGCGATACCGGCATGCTCGACCTCGACGCCAGCCAGCAGTGCGTACAGGTTCAGGCGGCGCAGCAGATCCCCGGTCACCAGCGCAATGGCGGCTTGTTCGGACGGGGCCAATCGCAGCTCGGAGAACTGGCGGGCATAGGCGCGGTCCAGGGTTGCGCCATCGCGCAGCACGTCGGCCAGAACGGCGGCAACCAGTTCGCACTGGCGCAGGGTCAGGGGTTTTTTCAGCATCGGAGATCACCGGCGGGGGAAAAATGGGCTGCGATCATAGGCTTTCACCGCGGTTGACGCAATGATTAAGCCGGCCTAAATAGCCGTTGCTGAGTCTGCGCCAGCGCCCGGGATGCCCACGCTGACACGCCGTGAGGCCATGCTGGCAACGCTACCGCGCCTCGCTGTCGAGAGGGGGCCGCATAGGGCTAACCAGTCGATGGCATGAGTGATCCCCCACCTGAGAGATGACTGGTTGGCAACGACTCATTAGTCGCGATCGGTCAGTGACGGGCGCGTAGGCATGCGCAGCAGGTGCAGGCTGACCAGCAGGGCTATCAATAGCAAACCGCCACGGACACCATTGTGTTGCAACAGCCAGATGGAGTAACCGATCCCGGCCCACATCAGGCCGAGCATGATGATTTTGTGGCGCCGCGCCATACCGCCGCCATCCTGATAATGACGCAGATAAGGAGCAAACCAGCGGTGATGCAGCAACCAGTGATGAAATCGCGGCGAGCTGCGGGCAAAACACCAGGCGGCCAGTAACAAAAACGGCGTGGTAGGCACCAGCGGAAGCAGTATGCCTGCCACCGCCAGGGCCACAAAGACAAAACCGAGAAGTTGCAGCAACAGCATGATTTCGCTCGTCTAAATGAGATCTACTATCACTATGCCTGAAGTGTAGACCGGGATCACGCCATGATCGCTGTTTTTGTCTTGGTTTTAGTCTTGATATCCAATATATTGGATTTGATCCAATAAATAGGTTGTTGCAACCATAACCATAGCAGGGCATCACCAGCGGAGGTGTAGGATGGCACAGGCTGATTTTCAACGCTTGCTGGCCACGCGTTTGCGCCAGTTGCGCGAACAGCAGGGCTGGTCGTTGGAGCAGCTCGCCGAACAGGCCGGTGTCAGTCGCTCGAACATCTCTAGCATAGAGCGCGGCCAGAGTAGTCCGACCGCGGCGGTGCTGGACCGATTGGCAACGGCGTTGGGGATCCCGCTGGCATCGCTGTTTGCCGGGCTGCAGGTTAAGCCGACAGAGTCTCCCTGCTATCGTCATGACGAGCAGGATGTGTGGGTCGATCCGGCGTCCGGTTATCAGCGGCGACGGCTGACCGCATTGCAGGCAGCTCCGTTGCAGATGGTGGAGGTGGTTTTTCCGCCCGGGCAACGAGTCAGCTATGAGCCATTGCCACTGGCAACGGATTGGCACCAGCAGATCTGGATGCTGGAGGGGCGCATGCAGATCCATAGCGCAGGGATCGATTGGCAACTGATGCCAGGCGATTGCCTGTGTATGAGCATCGAAGGAGGCACCGAATTTTTCAACCCGGGTGACACGTCTGCACGCTATCTGGTGGCGCTGACGCGTGGCCAGACTCTCTGAACCAAAATTGACAGCAGGAGCACGAGATGGAAATACGACTGGATGATGTCACGGATCCGCGGGTGATCATGTTGCTGGAAGAGCACTTGCGCGACATGCGCGCCGACTCGCCGCCGGAGAGCACTCACGCGCTGGACTGCACGGCCTTGCAGGCGGCCGACGTCAGTTTCTGGACGCTGTGGCAACAGGATCAGGTTGCCGGTTGCATTGCGTTGAAGATGCTGAGCCCTGACCATGGCGAGATCAAATCCATGCGCGTTGCCCCCGCTTTTCGTCGTCAGGGACTGGCGCGCGCACTGCTGGCTCACCTGATTGCCGAGGCGCGACGCCAGGGACTGGTTCGCTTGAGTCTGGAGACCGGCACGCCGCCGGCGTTCGAGCCATCACACCGCCTTTACGAAACCTGCGGTTTTCGCGATTGTGCTCCGTTTGCCGATTATCGCGCCGATCCCTACAGCCGCTACATGACGTTGCTGCTGGAGTAAATCCGTAGCCGGTGCGAGATAAAAAAAGACCGGTTCATAGGTTATGAACCGGTTGAGCGAAACATGAAGGTTAACAATTACAGCGGTTTGACAGTGGGGTGAAACACTAACTCAGGAACAGACTATCCAGTAACTCAGAACAGGGTGACCAGCGAATGACTGGCCAGTTGCAATGCCACTTCGGCACTGCCGCCAATCACTATGCCGATGAGCCAGGCATAACCCAGACTCCAGGTGTTGTCGAAATCGTGCATGGTGTGCTCTCCTCAGCGGATTATTCTCTGTTATGGGCCCAGTATCCTGAGCCTCTGTGACGGCATGATGACGCGCTCTGCCATCAACGCAAAATCAATGTTCAGACATGGTTTTGCGTTTTGTTGCTAATAGCTATTCAAGTGTCATGCCAATCTGTTCGATGCCCATATGAGGCGGCAATATCAGCGTTTTCGTAGCAATTTTGCCGAATTTTAGCGGTGTAGATGATAACTGTTTGCACAATTGCACCTGTTTGGTGCGTAACGCTGGCGCAACAGGACTGATCCAGAGACTCTGTTGCGACGTACATCATTTGTAGCTGGCACTGGCTGAGCTAACATAATGACAAGCAAGCCAATTTTATGAGGCGAACATGGTTGACAGCGTTATTTCTCCGCGCGCTGAGCCCGGCATCGTAGTCGGAATCAGCGCTTGCCTGCTCGGGCACAAGGTGCGTTATGACGGTGGCCATAAGCGGGCTGACTTCTGTGAGCAGATCTTGAGTCACTACTTCCAGTTTGAACCCGTCTGTCCTGAAGTGGCCATCGGGCTTGGGGTTCCCAGGCCGACGATTCGGCTGGTGCAGCGTCAGGGGGAGACGCGAGTGGAAGCCGGAGATGGGAGTTTCGATGTCACGCAACCGCTGACGGATTACGCGATGACGATGAGCCAGAAGTTGGGCCATCTGAGCGGTTATGTGTTCTGCGCCAAGTCGCCCAGCTGCGGTATGGAGCGGGTCCGACTCTACGGTGAGGCGGCCGGCGCCAAGGTCGGGATCGGTGTGTATGCCCGGACCCTGATGCAACAGCTGCCGCTGCTGCCGGTGGAAGAGGATGGCCGGCTGAACGATCCCGAGTTGCGGGAGAATTTTGTCATGCGGGTATTTGCGTACCATGACTGGCAGCAGCTGTGTCGCCAAGGCGTAACGCGCGGACGGTTGATCGCGTTCCACTCGCGCTACAAGTATCAGTTGCTGGCGCATCATCCCGGGGCTTATCGCGAACTGGGGCGCTATCTGGCCAATATGACCGAGCTGCCACTGCAGCACATTGCCGAACGCTACAGTGCCGGTCTGATGCAGGCGCTACGCTGTCGGGCGACGCGCCGCAATCACACCAATGTCTTGCAGCACCTGCAGGGCTATTTCAAGAAACAACTGACGGCGGCGCAGAAAGCCGAATTGCAAGGCTCTATCGACAAGTACCGTCGCGGCATCTTGCCGTTGATGGCGCCGATGACACTGTTGCAACACTATCTGCGTGAATACCCGAATGCCTATTTACAGCAGCAGGTTTACCTTCATCCCTATCCGGAAGAGCTGGCGCTGCGTTACGGACTGTAAGTGACCGATTCAAGGAGTGGCTGTGCGTATCGTATTCTGGTTTCGACATGACTTGCGGATCCACGACAACCCAGGCTTGGCGGCTGCCACCAAGGCGGCCATACAGGCAGGGGTGGTTCTTGAAGCCGTGTATGTCGCGACGCCACAAACCTGGCAGCGCCATCAGTTGGGGCCGCGGCGTGCCGACTTGCTGCTCAGGCGGGTCAACGCCCTGGGGGCTGAGCTGGCGGCACGGGGCATAGCGCTGCACTGTCTGAGTGTGCCGCGGTTTGCCGACGTGCCTGCCGCCCTGCAGCAATGGCTGGGTCTGGCGCCTGCTGCCTTATATGCCAATCGGGAACTACCGCTGGATGAGATGCGACGCGATGCGACTGTCAGTGCCCGTTTAACGCAACAGGGAATCGAGTGTCATTGGTTCGACGAACGCTGCGTCTTGCCGCCGGGACAGGTTCTGACTGCCAATGGCGATATGTTCAAGGTGTTCACTCCATTTAGCCGTGCCTGGCTCAAGCAGGTACTGGCGCAAGGAGTCCAGGTGGCGCCATTGCCTGCTCCTCAGGGCGCACCGTTGTCGTGGTCGGAGTGGCGTTGTGACTATCCGCGGCTGGACAGCGAGTCCTGGCCGGTGACGGAAAAGGCCGTACGGCAGCAGTTGTGGGACTTTGTCCGCTACCAGGCGGTCGCCTATGCCGAGTTACGGGATGTGCCATCCCTAGCGGCGACCAGCCGGCTATCACCCTATCTGGCGCTGGGTGTCATCAGCATACGGCAATGCCTGTTGGCGCTGATGGAGGCGCTTGGCCCCTTGCCGGCAGAGAAAGGCGCTCCCGGTTTTGCCTGGCTCAATGAGCTGATATGGCGTGAGTTTTACCAACATCTGCTGGCACTGGAGCCCAGGCTCAGTCGGGGGCAACCGTTCAAACCCGAGATGGCGGCGCTCGCCTGGCGTCAGGATGACGCCCAGTTTGCGCTCTGGTGTCAGGGCAGGACCGGTTATCCGATTGTCGATGCGGCCATGCGTTGCCTCAATCAGACCGGCTGGATGCATAATCGGTTAAGGATGATAGTGGCTTCGTTTTTGACCAAGGATCTGCAATTGCCATGGTGGTGGGGCGAGCGCTACTTCATGCAACAGTTGATCGATGGCGAGCTGGCAGCGAACAACGGTGGTTGGCAGTGGTCTGCGGGCACAGGTGCCGATGCTGCCCCCTGGTTCCGGATCTTCAACCCCACCACACAGAGCCAGAAATTCGACCCGGATGGTACGTTTATCCGTCGCTACCTGCCTGAGCTGGCCGATGTCCCCGCCAGTGACATTCATGCCCCGCACCGCTGGTTGCAGCTGCGAGGGCGTCAATGTGACTATCCTGCGCCCATGGTCGAACATGCCGTCGCGCGGGAACTGACCCTGGCCATGTTCCGGGCCTTGCCCGGTTGAGGTCAGCTGAGCGGCTTAGCCCGCTTGCCTGCGGCCAGGGCATCATGACACAACCGCTGTAAGTAATTGGGCAATGCCAAGGCACCGACATGGGTGCCGCCATTGTAGTACTGCAGATTGTCAATGCCGCGCATCGCCAGTTGCAGTTCTACCTGTTCGGCACTCAGCGCGGCAATGTCAGTTTGCTGACTGGCACAGGCCAGTGTCCAGCTTCCGCCGTAGAGGGTGACCGGGATCTGATACGGGCGCACGATGGCAAATACCTGGCCCAGTTCAACGAGCAGGGCGGTGACGCGCTCGGGGTGCAGCATGGGTGAGGCCAGGTGCAGGCACAGGCAACCCTGCGCTCCCAGCAGACGGGCGCATGCCCGAAAAAAGTCGGCGCTATACAGCGCTGCCGCCAGACCTTGCGGATCGGTCAGATCGAGAAGGATCAGATCAAAGCACCCGGACGCGGTTTTGACATAGTCGGCACCGTCGGCGATGACGATCTGCAGATGCGGATCGTCCAGGGCGCCTTGGTGCACGGTAAACAGGTATTCGCGAGCCATCGCGATGACAGCCGCATCGATCTCGCATACGACGATCTCTCGCAGCGTCGGGTGTTTGAGCAGTTGGCGCGCCGAGCCGCCATCCCCGCCACCGATAATCAGTGCGCGTTGTGGATGGGGTAGCGCAATCGCGGCTGGGTGGCACAGGTTCTCATGATAGACCCATTCGTCGGCTTCAGTGGTCATCACGCACTCATCCAGCCGGAATAGACGGCCAAAGCTGGCTGTTTGCAAGACCTCCAACTGTTGCAAACCGGTGTGTTGCGAGTGCAGACAAGCCTCGGGCTGCAAACACAGCGCCAGATCTCTGCTCAGGGTTTCATAGCGAACCGCTTCCGTGTGCTGCGGCTGTGCTGAGGTGGTGTGCCGGCGATGCTGGGCCATTCTGGGCTCCTTGAGACCAACGTTGATGTGCTGAGCGTAACAGCGATGTGCCAACCAGGCTGTGCGCCATGGCAGAGAGTTGTCATAGTGGCACTGATCCCTGACATGAGTTGATTCGTACTAGGATTATCATGGGGTTGCAGGAGAGGATGCGATGGCAACAGCAAGGATCGGACCGTGGAATAGCGGCATAGAGGCGGCACGCAGCAAGGGCGCCCGCAGCGAGGCGGTGATACGTTTGCTGATCCTGTTCCCGCAACTGGATAAACATCACCTTGGTTTTTTGCGTGAAATCTATAGCCCTGACATCGCCTTTTCCGATCCGGCCCACCACATCAGCGGCCTGCCGGAACTGGAGCGCTATTTTGAACACCTGTATGCCAACTTGCGTCAGGCGCAGATACAGATCAACAGTGTTCAGGAGCATGATGGCGAAGCCTGGTTGACCTGGAGCATGACTCTGTGCCACTCACGGCTCAATGGCAGTCGACCGTTTAGCTTCGATGGCGTGACCCATCTGCGTTTTTCCGATCAGGTTTATTGGCATCGTGATTACTTTGACATGGGGGCCATGCTCTATGAACGGCTACCGCTGCTCGGGCCGTTGATTGGCTGGATCAAGCGAGGAGTGGGGGGGGCAAGATGAACTGCGTGTTGATAACCGGTGCTTCATCCGGGATAGGCTATCAACTGGCGCGGGATTATGCCAGTGCCGGGTGGCAGGTGCTGGCTTGTGGCCGGAATGCGGAACGGCTGGCAGAGCTGGCTTGCCACAGCCCGCTGATTCAGCCTGTCTGCTTTGACCATGACAACCCGCAACAGGTACATGATGCCCTGACGGCACACCCCGCGCCCCAGCTAGTGATCCTCAATGCCGGCGATTGTCACTATCTGGATGATCCCGGTCAGCTGTCAGTCGCGGCGCTGCAGCCCATGTTGCATGCCAATCTGTTTGGCGCTGTGACTGTGTTGCATGAGCTGCTCCCCCGGCTGGAACGGGGCAGTCGCATCGGCTGGGTGAGTTCGGCCGTGACCCTGTTGCCGCTGCCTCGCGCCGAATTGTATGGCACCGCAAAGGCCGCAGGAGAGTACCTGGCTCGAACACTGGCCATCACATTGGCGACATATGGCTTGTCGCTGTCGTTGATCCGCCCCGGGTTTGTCGATACGCCGTTGACGCGGCGCAATGACTTTGCGATGCCAACCTTGATATCCGTCAGCGAGGCCAGTCGTCAAATCCGTGACGGACTTGCCGCTGGTCGCGCTGTTATCGACTTTCCCCGACGGCTACACTGGCCCATGCGACTCCTTTCGTGGCTGCCCGGCGGGCTGTGGCGCAGAGTGGCACTCAGGATGATCCAGCGTGCCCCGACAGTGGCCGCGGGCAAATAACTCGAATCTTCACCCTTAACCTGTATCTAGCCGGAGCGATACGATGAGAATAGCGATAGTAGGCAGTGGCATTTCGGGTCTGACCTGTGGCTACTTGCTGCACCGCCAGCATGAGATCACGCTGTTTGAGAGCGATCAGCGTATCGGGGGCCATACCCATACGTTTCCGGTGGAGTATCAGGGACAGGCATATGCCATCGACACCGGTTTTATTGTGTTCAATGATTGGACCTATCCGTTATTTCAGCGTTTGCTTGCGCGCATTGGCATCAGCGCGCAACCCACCGAGATGAGCTTCGCTGTCAGTGCGCCGGAGAGCGACTTTGAGTATAACGGTCACAATCTCGATACCCTGTTTGCCAAGCGCCAGCACCTGTTGTCGCCGCGTTTCTACCTGTTTGTTCGCGAGATACTGCGTTTTAATCGGGAAGCCAAGCTGCATCTGAGCCAAGGCCGTGCGACGCAATGGATCACGCTGGGGGACTATCTCCAGGCGCATGGCTATAGCTCATTCTTTGCCCGCCATTACATTCTGCCAATGGGCGCGGCCATCTGGTCATCATCACTCTCCGGGATGCGCGATTTCCCGCTGCATTTTTTTCTGCAATTTTTTAATAACCATGGATTGTTAAACATCGGCCACCGCCCGCAGTGGCATGTCCTGCCGGGTGGCTCAAGCAGTTATATCGCGCCACTGACTCAAGGCTGGCGACAGGGGATCCACACCGGTCGGCATATTCAGCGCATCTATCGGCATGAACGCGGCGTGCGTATCGAGTTTGCCGATCATGCTGCCGAGTTCGATGCCATCATACTGGCGTGTCACAGCGATCAGGCATTGGCGTTGCTGGGTGATGCCAGCGAGGAGGAGCGGCGGATTCTGGGGGCTATCGGTTATCGTGACAATCAGGTCTGGCTGCATACGGATACTCGTTTGCTGCCTCGTCGGCCCAAGGCGTGGGCGAGTTGGAACTATCTGTTGACCGGTGATGAGCAACAGCCTGCTGCGGTGACGTACAACATGAACCGCCTGCAGGGCATAACGGCACCGGCTACCTTCTGTGTGACGTTGAACCGGACCGATCTGATCGACGAAGCCAAGGTGCTGGCCAAGTTTGTCTACCAACACCCGGTGTTTGATCCTGCGGCCATCGCGGCACAACAGCAGCGTGAACAGATCTGCGGCCAGCGTAGTACCCATTTTTGCGGCGCCTACTGGTACAACGGTTTTCACGAAGATGGAGTACGCAGTGCCGTAGATGTCTGTCGGCGCCTGGGAGAGGATTTATGAGCGTGGTTGCGGAATCTGGCATCCAGGATGCGGCCATCTACAGTGGCTGGATCCGTCATCGTCGCTTCTATCCACGGCAACATGCCTTCGGTTACAGCCTTTACATGCTGGCGCTGGATCTTGATCGCTTGCCTGACATTGCAGCCCGCTGCCGCTGGTTTGGACTTGAACGCTGGGCCATGGTCAGTTGGTATCGCAGGGATTACCTGGCGGGATCCGATCACCAATTACCTTTAAAAGAAGCCGTGTGGCAGGAAGTGCAACGGCTTGGAGGGGCGCGCAGCATCGCAGGGGCAGATCGCGTGGTACAGCTGGCGAACCTGCGCTGCCTTGGCATCTATTTCAGTCCGGTCAATTTTTACTATTGCTACCAGGGCTCGCTGCCACGCTATCTGCTTGCCGAGGTCAGCAATACTCCCTGGGGAGAGTGGCATTGCTACCTGGTCGATCTGATGGCTCCGGTGCCCAGTGCCAAGACGTTTACGGTATCGCCTTTTATGGATTTACAGATGGAGTACCACTGGCGGGTTACGCCACCGGGGCGGCGTCTTGGGATCCACATCGAAAACCATGACGTGCATCAGACACGTAAACTGTTTGATGCCACCCTGACGTTAAAACACCATGCCATGACAAGCAGTAGCTGGCGCGGGCTGCTGCGGCATTGGCCGGTCATGACATTAAAAATCTTGCTGGGCATCTACTGGCAAGCCTGTCGATTGTTTATCAAGCGAGTACCATTCTATGGCCATTCAGGACACAAGAAACCAGCTAACCCATGATGGTAAGAGCGAAGCCAGCCTGGCGTTAGCCGACGCTGACATCGTCCAGCGGACACCACCGGAGTGGCTGACCCGTCAGGCCAAGTCACTGATATTGCACGGTCTGTCAGGTCTGCAGGGCGGACAGCTCATTTTGCATGACGGTGCTGAGCGCTATCTGTTCGGACAGGTGGATACCGCTGCGCCATTGGTTGCGGAGATCACAGTGCTCGACCGGCAGTTTTATCGCCAGGTCATACTGGGCGGCAGCCTTGGTGCCGCGGAGAGTCATCTGGCCGGACAGTGGCACAGTCCGCACATGGAGGCGGTGATTCGGTTGCTGGCGCGTAACTTGCCCTGGTTGGATCGAATCGAGCAGCGTTTTGCCTGGGCGACGTGGCCACTGCGGCGCTGGATCAGCTGGCGGGATCGTAATTCACTGCAGGGTTCCAAGCGCAATATCATGGCGCATTATGATCTGGGGAATGCCCTTTATCAGCGCTTTCTCGATCCCTTGATGCAGTACTCCTCTGCCATCTACCCCTCTGCCTCGTCCTCGCTGGCGGAGGCGCAGTGCCACAAACTGCGCCTGATCTGTGACAAGCTGGAGCTCGGTCCGCAGGATCACCTGCTGGAGATTGGTACCGGTTGGGGTGAACTGGCGATCTTTGCCGCGCGCGAGTACGGCTGCCGGGTGACCACCACCACCATTTCTGACGCGCAGCATGCCTACGCTGCGCGACGGATTGCCGAAGAGGGCCTGGAACAGCGGATCCAGTTGTTGAAACAGGACTACCGGCTGCTGGACGGGCAGTTCGACAAGCTGGTCTCCGTCGAGATGATTGAGGCGGTCGGTCATCACTATTTGCCGACCTTTTTCCAGACGTTGCAGCGCCTATTACGGCCTGGCGGGCGCTTGCTACTGCAGGCCATCACCATCGATGACCGCCGCTATGACACGTATCGTCGTGGTGTTGATTTTATCCAGCGTTATATCTTTCCCGGCGGCTGTCTGCCCTCTGTCAGCCGGATGACCGAGCTATTGAAACGCGAGACGGATATGACGCTGGTGCGGCTGATGGATTACGGCCCGCACTATGCCCGCACATTACGCGAGTGGGCACAGCGCTTTGAGGCGCAGTCGCAAGCTCTGGCCGAGCTGGGGTATGGCGACGAGTTCCGCCGCCTATGGCACTTCTATTTTGCCTACTGTGCCGGCGGATTTGCCGAGCGCAGTATCAGTCTGGTGCACTTCGAGGCGGCACGGCCCGGCCCGTTGAGCTGGCAGGGCGGGCTGGAGCCGGAGCGTTAAGCGATGGGAGGGCGTCTGGCTCTGCTCGCCGGGTTTGATCTGTTCTGGTTGCTGGCCGTTGTCCGGGGCGACACCTGGTGGCCATTACTGCTGCTGATGTTGCTACCGTTTTGGTTTCATCCGGCCGGATCCTGTCGCCGGCGTGGCTACTGGTTGGGATTGGCCATCGCCGGTGGCCTGCTGGATTCGTTATTGATCTGGCTGGGGGTGTTTCAGTTCCCGTCTTCGACCCTCTGGGTGCCTCCCTGGTTGTGGTTGCTGTGGCTCGGTTTTGTCATCGTCCTCGATTTGGGGCTCGGTCCCTGGCTGGTGCCGCGGCTGTTGTCAGGCCGTGGTTGGCAATTGGCGTTATTGGGCGCGATCAGCGGGCCTGTGGCCTATCTGTCCGCTGCCGGTTTGCAGGCCGTTACGCTACCACTGGGAGTATGGCAGACCGGCATCCTGTTGGCGCTGATCTGGATGGTGTGTTTGCCCGTACTGGTCTGGGTGTTGGCTCGGATTGGAGATGAGACCCATGGCTGTGTCGTTTCTGCGCCGCTTACTGATTTTGGGCGTCGTGTCTTGTTGCGCTGTGTCAACAGCAAACGCCGCCCCCGCAGCTGAACTGCCCTCTGTTTACCGGGTCGTGGCCACGGCTCGCGTCAGCTGGCTGTGGTGGGAGCTCTACCAGGCGACCCTGCTCACCCCTGATGGGCGCTATCAGCCCGGGCAGCGCAATCTGATGCTGACACTCGACTACGCCCGGGCCATACCGCGTCGCGATCTGCTGGACGCCACCGCCGCTGAATGGCAGCGGCTTGGTCTCGGTACTCCACAGGAGCAGGCCCGCTGGCTGGACGCGCTGGCACAGATGTGGCCCGATGTGCGCCCGGGCGATCGCCTGAGCGTCTGGCTGGATGGACAGGGAGTCAGCCACTTTTTTCATCACCAGCAGCGGCTTGGCAACATCCAGGACCCTCGCTTTGGCGATAACTTCCTGGCGATCTGGTTGTCACCGGACAGTCGGGATACGGCGTTGCGCCAACAATTGCTATCCATCATGAAGGAGCCAGCATCATGAAGACTCTCTGCCTGATCATGCTAACGATGTTGATGGGGGTGGCGGGCTGTTCGCCGCACTCCGTCGATCAGTATGCGGCACAAGGCCCGAGCCTGAAGCTGGAGACCTTTTTTACGGGCCCTTTGACCGCGCATGGCATTGTAACCAACCGGGCTGGCGAGGTGACTGAGCGCTTCTCGGTGCGCATGCAGGGCACCTGGCAGGGGGACAACGGCCGTCTGGAAGAGTGGTTCACCTTTGCCGATGGCCGCAAACAACATCGAACCTGGTGGCTGCAGCGTCTCGGTGATGGCCACTACAGCGGACGTGCCGATGATGTGCTCGATGAAGCCACTGGGCGTAGTCGCGGTTTCGCCATGAACTGGCACTATACGATGAATCTGAAGCTGGCGGACGGCGATGCGGTGAATGTGACGTTTGATGACTGGATGTTTTTATTGGATGAACAGCGGCTGATCAACCGCGCGACCATTAGCAAGTTTGGTTTTCGGGTCGGCGAGGTACTGCTCTATATTGAACAGGATGCTCCGGCTCCGCATTGAGGGGAGCGAGAGGAGGCGTGGATGTCGGTTCCTGAAATTCATACGGCGCGCCTGCGGCTGACTGTGCTCAGTGCCCGCGATGGTGCCTTGCTATACCGCTATGTCAACAACAATCGAGCTCATCTGGCCCCCTGGGAGCCGCAGCGCGACGAGGCATACTATACGCTGTCTGCTTGTGAGGACCGGCTGTTTGTCGGTTATCAACACTGGTTGCGTGGTGACGCCTTACCCTGGGTGGCGTTGCACCCTGAGACTGGAGAGATGGTCGCTTCCTGTCATGCCAGCCAGATCTCGCGGGGGGCGTTTCAGGCCTGCTATCTGGGCTATTCGATCGCAGCGGAGTATCAGGGACAGGGACTGATGCGCGAGGTCGTGGCTGGCTGCATCGATTACCTGTTTACCGAGTTGCGGTTGCATCGGGTGATGGCCAATTACATGCCTCATAACCATCGCAGCGCACGGTTATTGACGGCCCTGCAATTTGAGCGAGAGGGGTATGCCCGGCAATACCTGCAGATTGCCGGGCAATGGCAGGACCATGTGCTGACCGCCAGAATTAATCCGTACTCCTCAGGCTGAGAGCGGTGCCTTAATCCCAGGCTGCGGCCAGCGACAGCAGGGGTACCCGATCCGACAGGGCGCGCAATGCGATCAGATGGATCATCTGGCTGACACTGCTGCAGGCTTCTGGAATCACGGCCATGCGATAACCACTGGCCAGCGGGGACAGCGCCGTGTGCGTGACGCAGTTTTGCGTCATCATGCCGCACAGCAACAGCTCCGTGCAGCCGCTGGCCAGGAGGACTGCGTGCAACCGCGTATTCAAAAAGCTATCGGCATGCTGTTTAACCACCCGTGTGGCTGCCGGCACGGCCGCCAACAGCTTGGGATGCAGCTCGACGCCCGGGGTATCCGGGTTGAAGAACGGGGCCGGACCAGCGTCATTGGCCGCGATATGCTGGATCAGTATCACGTCGTCGCCAGCCGCGCTGGCATGTGCGATGGCGGTCAAGCTGTTTTCCAAAACCCGTTCGGCTTCCCATTGCGGGAACAGGCCGTCGGCAAAATAGTCGTTCTGGACATCAATGACAATCAGGGCGCGTTTTCCCGTTTTATTCGGCTTGGACATGGCCGTTCTCCTGCGGATGATGACCCTGCCATTGTGTGCCGGCCCAAAGGGTATGCCAACGACATCCTGTGCCAAAAAGCGGCAAGTTTGGGCCATACCTGCAGCAAACTAATGGCGCCGAGATGAAGCGCGGTTACCAGTGTAAGGCATAGCCATTGGCCGAGAGTTTCCCGTTCACAATTCGCAACCGGCTTCTTAGCCGGCCGGCACGGTCCTCGATATAGCCCGCCTGGCGGATAGCCAGCAGCGTCGCCTCATCGGTTATGACCGGCGCCAGGTTGCCGGCGGCCTCTATGTCCAGCGATGCCTGGAGCAGGGAGCGAAAGGAAGCCAGATCATGCAGCTCTGCCATATCGAAAGGGCGCGAGGTCACATCACCTTGCGCATGGATGGCGTTATTCGCCAGTTGGAATCCGGACGGTGCAATACGCATATGGAAGCCTGAGCGGGTGACCCGGTTCAATGCGGCGCGCCAGACAGTGCTGTCCTCAAACTGTGTCATGGCGGCCCATAACAAGGCTTGATACCCCTGAATATCAATCCCGGATAAGAGGATGCCCGTATCCAGTTTGGCGAGCTGATAGGCGTGTGTCTGATCAACCCACTCGCCCTTTTCAAGCTGACCTTGCGCTTGCAGATCAATTAATGACACCAACCCTTGGAGGTTGGCCGACGTAGTCAACTTGAGGTCGCTATTGAACAGCGCAAGGCGGCGTTCAGCCGACTCATGCTGTAACAAGCCGAGCTGGCTGTTGAATACTGGCAGCAACCAGCTGTCGTTTTGTCGCACCAGCGTCAGGGCTCCGCGCCAGTCGCCGATAGCAGTATGTTGGTCAGCAGATGAGAGCTCCAGGCTTGCCAGCTGCCAGTTGATCTGCTGCTGCCTGCGGTTTGGCGCGGCCTGCCAGTGCAGTTGAGTGGTACCGCAATGGATGACTAACGGTGCCAGGTTGAGCTGCCAGGCATCGCTTTCTAGCGTGAGTTGCGGTTCTTGCCAAAGAGCCGCGCTCAAGATCAGATGGTGCTCGCCAGCACTCAGGACGCCGGATTGTTGCCACTGACCGGGCGTGCCTCGCGACAGGATCAGGCGTGCATCATGCTGCAGCCAACCTGGCAGCGTGTAGCTGTCGATACTCAGGTAGAGATCGGCGCTGGAGAGCAGGCTCTGCCAATCCACAGTGGCACTATGTGCTAGCGGCCAATGTGCGAGCAAGCTGTTGGCATCGAGTATGCTTAGGTGCAATTCACCTCGTTGCGTGAACACGCCATCATCGATGGATAGCCAGGTTGCACCGACCCCTGGCAGCGCGTTGAGCGCATCCAGCCAGCGTTGGCGCTCATCCTGTGCTTTGGCGGCTGTCCACAGCGTCAGCAGAGTCAGTAACAAGGTTAGGGTGATCAGGCCTGCCGTGGCCAAACCCAAACGGGTCAACGATTTTTTTCTGGCGTCCATGTCGGGGTAATTGAGATCCGTGCTAGAGGTAGGGCTTTATTGCGGCGAGAATGGGGCAGAAGGATGACACTTTGATGAAAATCGACTCAATCGAGACGATATTTTTCTGTTTTGAGTTTCTATCGACAACGTTAGTAGCGGGCTCTCTGCACCTGTGGCTAAGGTTAGGGTGTGGCGAGTGAGGTGAGAAAACAAGCTGATCACAGCGGCTGGCAGACCGAATTGAGCCGCAGCGGCAGCAACATGGCGGTGGCATGACATCGATGACAAGAATCTCAAATAGCACTCGGCCGGGTGGAGGGCGAGGGTGGGTTTATCGCTTTGGGCGGGCCTGCCTTCTTGTGCTGTTCGTCTGGGTGATCGCCACTCCGCTGCAGGCGGCGTCGAAACGCGTCGTGCGTCTATGCGTCGACCCAGATTGGTATCCTTTTGAAGCATTGGCTCCGGATGGAAAACATATTGGCATTGCCCATGATCTGTTGCAGCAGATTGCCAGCCAGGCCGATCTTCGCTTTGATGTGCTGCCGACCCCGGATTGGCAGAGCTCGCTGCAGTTGGCCAAAGCCGGCCAGTGCGACGCGCTCTCGTTACTGAACCAGACACCGGAGCGCCAGCAATGGTTAACGTTCACAACCCCGTATCTGACGGATGCCAATGTCTTCATTACCCGAGACGAACACCCTTATATCTCCAGTCCGACCGAGTTGAATGGACAAATCCTGGCGTTACCGGCTGGGACCAGTATCGAAGAGCGGTTGCGGCGGGATTACCCGCAGATCCGTATCCTGCCGGTGGCTGATGAGGAGGAAGCACTACAAGCGGTAGAGCAAAGACAGGCGCAGGCTACGTTACGTTCTCGCATCATGGCAGCTTATATCATCAACAGCCGGGGCTGGTTCAATCTGAAAATAGCCGGTGAGATCCCGGCATATGCCAACGGTCTGCGCATGGGGCTGGTGCAACATGATGCCGAGCTGCTGGCGCGCCTGAATCTCGCTATTGCCAGCCTGAGCCAGGATGATCTCAATCAGACCATGAATCGTCATATTCCGCTGGTGGTCAAGGATATCGACTATACGTTGGCGTTAATCACCATCGGTAGCCTCGTCATCGTCATTCTGGTGTTTAGCTACTGGTCGCGGAAAATGCGCGGCATCAACGCGCAGTTGCAAGCGTCGCAGACGCACATAGCCGTACAGCTCGACCAATTGTCAACCATAGAGCGCGAATTACGCCTGTCGCGGGAACGCTATAAATTGCTGGTTGAGCAATTACAGGAGTCCATTGTTGTGGTGCGAGGCCGGCATATCCTGTTCAGCAATCCGGCATTTACGGCTTTAACCGGCTTTGAACCGGAGGCGCTGATGCAGTTGGATATCAGCACACTGTTTTTTGCCGATGAGCGTGATGAGCTCTGGCGGCGGGCCAAGGCGCAATTGAGCGGGCTCACGGCCGAGCAGCGGCATCTGTTCCGGCTATGCAACCGCCAGGGACAGCCGGTCTGGGTTGAGGCGCGGCTACGTGAAATCGACTGGGAAGGGGAAAAGGCCATTCTCAACACCCTCAGCGATGTCACCAAACGGGTCGAATACGAAGCCGAGATGAAGCATCTGGCAACCCACGATCCCTTGACCGGGCTGCCGAATAGAGAGTTGCTCAAACGGCGGTTACATCGCTCTATCGAGTTTGCACGCGATACCCATCAAAAGCTGGCGCTGTTATTTGTAGACCTGGATAAGTTCAAACCGGTCAATGATAGCTACGGCCATGATGCCGGAGACATGGTATTAAAGCGGATTGCCCAGCGGTTGCGAGAGGCATTGCGCGAGTCGGATTTGGTTGCCCGCTGGGGCGGGGATGAGTTCATTGTGGTGCTGGAAAATGTCAATGCCAGCGCGACGGTCGAACGGATCGCCCGCAAACTGGTGGCGGTGATCTCCGAGCCGATTGCACTGGCGGCCGATTTGCCGGTGCAGTTGTCATGCAGCATCGGTATCGTGGTGTATCCCGACCATGGTGAGCAGATTGACGACCTGATCAACAAGAGCGATCAGATGATGTACAAGGCCAAAAAGCAGGGGGCAGGCAGCATCATTTTCTTCGCACCCGTGATTCCTCAGAGTGGCAACTCCTTTTTTCGTCTGCTCTGGAGCCGAGATTTGGAGTGTGGTCTTGCACAGATCGATGAGGAGCATGAGGCTTTGTTTGCGCTCGCCAACCAATTACTGGCGACGATTGTGGCTGGCCGTTTTACCGAGCAGACCGAGCCTTGTCTGCTGGGCTTGCTGTCTCATGCAAAATCCCACTTCAAACATGAAATCAGTACCTTGATGAAAATGCGATATCCCGATGCGGTGAGGCATGATCTGATCCACAAGCAGTTGCTACATAAGGCCGGTGAGTTGCAGGCGCGTTATCTGCGCGGGGAGCTGGAGCCGCTGGTGCTGATTCATTTCATTGTCTATGAAATCGTCGATCAGCACATGATGGTAGAAGACAAGAAATGGTTCGGTTTTGTTTACCCGCATACGGGGAACCAGAGGGACTAGCTTTATTTGATCTGTTCAACTTCCGTTCAAGTGTTGGTTTTTTCCGCGGCGCTATGATGCTGACCATCGGCTCTGGGAGCCTAATGAGGTGTCATCATGCGTCACTGTACTGCGTTACTGTTTGCCATCTGCTCTGTCTGCTTAACCGCCTGCGCCGCTACGGCACCATCTGCTTCCACGCCACTGGCTGCATTCAAGACCAATCCGGCGCAACCCAATCAGAAAATTTATAAAGTCCCGTCTGCCGATCTCTCCCGCTATCATGCCGTCAAGCTTGATCCGCTGATGTTTATGCAGCAGAAACCGGATGGCAAGGTGGTGGTGTTGCAGGCAGGGGTAGAGAACGAGCTTGGCAATTACTTTCAGCAGCGTCTGCGCAAGGCGTTGTTTGAACAGGGCGTCACCGTCAGTGATAGCGCTGGTGACGGGGTCGCCACGTTACAGGCCGCCGTGACCGGGATGGATTTGAGCAAGCCGGACATGAAACTGCGCGATTTGCTGCCGGTGAAGGTGGCGATCAATCTGACCAAGGATGCCTTCGGCAAAGAGCCCTACTTGCTGAATGTCTCCAGTATGAGTCGATTGATTGATTCGCAAAGTGGCGCACTGCTGGTCAGTGCCATCAATGTGCGGCAGGACAAGGAGACCATCACCCGAGATCATGCTGTCACGGTGAGCGATATACAGCCTTTGATCGATGACTGGTGCCGGGTAACGGCCAGCCAGCTGGCGGCACATCTGGGCAAGCGGAACCTGCACGGTTAAATATCCTGCGCCGACCACAGCCATAACAACAGGGCGCGGGCATCGGCATAGGTGCCCGGCTGGCGCATCTCGTGCGGGCCGGCCACGTTGAGGATCCGAATCTGGTGTTGTTGCAGCCAGTCCAGCCAGCTTGGCGATCCGTCCAGCGACCACTGGAAGCCGGTTTCTTGCGCCTCGATGACGAACGTCTGAGTCAGCAGGGTTTCGCCAGGCGGCTCGCCACGATAGATGATCAGGGTTCCATGCTGTCACACACATTGGCGCGTCTACATTGCCGGTAGCCGGGAGCGTGGTTCGCGGTGAGATGGTAGCGCAGAGGCAAGGGACCATCGGCGGCCAGTCGTCCTGCCGGACACCAGCCGCCATGTGGAGCCGGCAATGCGATAGCCACATCCAGTGCCGCGCGGTCGACGCCGGCCTGACCACCGGAGACGATCTTTGTGAGGTGATGCATGGGGGCTGCGCTGACGGAAAACGGCTAGATGCCGTGCTCCTGCTCACCACTCATCTCATCAAGACTGAGTGTAAAACTGGGCATAAAGGTGTCGAGAAAATAGCGCACTGCCGGTGTCATTCGTTGCGCCAACATGGCCTCAAGACGGCGTTTGGCCGCGGCGAACTCCTGATTTCCGGCGGTGAGCTCTTCCAGACACTTGCTGTAGGCGCAGAGGGTATCTGCCGCCTTGACCACGGTGGCGTGTGCCGCATCCTGAGCACTGGAGTCGAGCAGCGGGCGAAAGTCGTCAATGAACTCGACAGGGAGCATGGCCAGCAGGCGTTGTTCGGCCAGTTTTTCAATTTTCTTGTATTCCGCAGCCAGGGCGGCGTTCTGGTATTTGACCGGGGTCGGCAGATCGCCGGTCAGGATCTCGCTGGCATCATGATACAAGGCCATCAAGGCCGCGCGCTCGGGGTTGAGTTGCCCACCATAGAAGCGGTTTTCGACCAGCGCCAGCATATGGGCGACCATCGCCACTTGCAGGCTGTGCTCGCTGATGTTCTCGCTTTGTACGTTGCGCATTAACGGCCAACGATAGATCAGTTTCATTCGCGCAAGCTGGGCAAAAAAATGGCTGCTCATCACTGACTCCGTCACTGGACCAGCACCCAGCCCTGCTCGCTCTTGGCGACTTTGAGCTGATGCGTCTTGCGCTGGGCACCAATGACCGGCAGCTTGGATTCTACCTCGACGGTGCAATGCCAACTGCCAGCCTGCTCATCACAGCCCAGTTTGTGAACAGCAAGGATCTCGATTTTCCCTTGATCGCCGAGCACCATGGTGGAGACGGAGTTAGCTTGCTGCAAGCTGTTTTGCAAGGCGCCTTTGATGTCGGCTTCACTGGGCTCGCCACAGGCGGTGAGCAGCAAAGGCATCAACAGGCAGGGAATCAGGTAGGTTTTTTTCATCTGGCAGCTCCTTGTTCGCGTTGGCGCACACAGTAGCATCTGCCGATGCAGGCGCCAACAAACAGCAAGGCATCAAATGACTGCGGGGGCATCAAGCCCCCGCACCGTTGATGCTACGTTTACTGACGATAGCTCTTCAGGAAGCGAGCCAGTCGCCCGATAGCATCTTGCAGTATCTCCTCCTGTGGCAGGAACACCAGGCGGAAGTGATCCGGGGATGGCCAGTTGAAACCAGTCCCTTGCACAACCAACAGCTTTTCCTGCTGCAACAGATCAAACACCAGCTTTTGGTCATCTTTGATCGGATAGACCTTGGGATCGAGCCGCGGGAACATATAGAGCGCTCCTTTGGGCTTGACGCAGGAGACTCCGGGGATCTGGTTAATGAGCTCCCATGCCACATCGCGTTGCTTGCGCAGACGACCGCCAGGCAGGATCAGCTCGTTGATGCTCTGGTAACCACCGAGCGCAGTCTGGATGGCAAACTGCATCGGCACGTTAGCGCACAGGCGCATAGAGGCCAGCATCTCCAGACCATCGATATAACCGCGAGCATTCTGTTTAGGTCCGCTGACCATCATCCAGCCCTGGCGGAAGCCGCAGGCGCGATAGGCTTTGGACAAGCCATTGAAGGTGACGACCAGGACATCGTCACACAAGGAGCAGACGCTGTGATGGGCGATATCGTCGTAGAGGATCTTGTCGTAGATCTCATCGGCAAAGATGATCAACTTATGCTGGCGCGCGATTTCGATCACCTCCAGCAAGAACTCGGTGCTGTAGACAGCGCCGGTCGGATTATTCGGATTGATGAGGACAATACCGCGGGTCTTGCTGGTGATCTTGGCGCGCATGTCATCCAGGTCAGGATACCAATCAGCCTGTTCGTCACAGATGTAATGCACCGCATGGCCGCCGGAGAGTGTGACCGCGGCGGTCCACAGCGGATAATCCGGCGCCGGCACCAGCATTTCATCACCATTGTTCAGCAATGCCTGCATGGCCATGACGATGAGTTCGGAGGCACCGTTACCGATATAGATGTCGTCCACATCCGCCTTACGTAAGCCTTTTTGCTGGTAGTAGTGGGCGATAGCTTTGCGTGCGGCGAATAGCCCCTTGGAATCACAGTAACCTTGGCCCTGTGACATGTTGACGATGACGTCTTTGATGACCTCTTCCGGGGCATCAAAACCAAACGGGGCCGGGTTGCCAATATTCAGCTTCAGAATGCGGTGGCCTTCGTCTTCCAGGCGCCGGGCTTCCTTGTGCACCGGGCCACGAATGTCGTAACAGACATTGTCCAGCTTGTGGGATTTATCGATTGAGTACATCTGTGCCTCTGTATGCGTGTGGGGCGGTTCTCCGTGCCCCGAAGCCGTCTATTCTTCTCCTTCCTTCATGAGGTGACAACCCGATTTACAGGCTTTTTTTTAGTGATAGTGGCGACAAAAATGTATTAATTACAAATATTATTCTTTGTTTTGTTTTTGATATGGAATAAAATGCTGATTGCTGTCTGATGGTGCGTCAGCTGTACTAGGCGCCGGCGATTCGATGGCGGGATCGTCTGTCATGAAAAAGGGGCCTGGTGGCCCCTTTTTTATTCTTAGTCGCTGATTTGTACCGGTTGCTCACGGTAAATCTGCTCCAGCACTGCGCGCTCAAACTTGTAATGTGGTGAGGCGATGCGTCGTGCCTTAAGCGCTTGGCGGATTTTCGGTGCAAACGTCAGGCCATTGACCATGACGACAAACGCCTTGCGCTGACCGGAGGCCGTCTTCATGAATCCGGCCAAATTAGAGACATTCTGCAAGGTGCCGGTCTTGGCGGTGACATTCTTTACCAAAGGGGGCATCTGTACGCTACCGCGGGAGCCGAGCGTACCGCTCATACCGGCGACCGGTAATTTCTCAATTAACTGCAGTTGCTCGTCGTTGCGGGCGATGAAATCCAGCACCTGCAGCATCTGACTGGCCTTGATCAGGTTATGGGCGGACAGACCTGAGCCATCGGCCAGCAGGGCCGAGCCCAGGTCGATGCCGGCCTTGGTCCGCAGAATTTCGCGGATCGCATCGGCACCACTGGCATAGCTGGCGGGGCGTTTGAAATACTCATAACCCAGTGCACGGGCAATGCTGTCCGCAATCAGGTTGTCTGATCGCTTGAGCATGCGGTCCATCAATTTGCCAAGGGGGGCGGATGGTACATGCGCCAGCTCAACCAGGTTGTCCGGGCTCTTGCGTACCGAATAGACCTTGCCGCTCCAGGTCAATCCTGCGCGTTTGGCCGCCCAGCCCGTGAGGTTTACGCCCCAGACCGTGGGATCCTGGACTGCGAAGGAGAGCGGCCAGGGTTTGCCTGGTTGCGAGGGGATACAGCCCGTGAGGTGATAGTTGTTGCCTGAGTCGAGGTTCACCTCGAGTTCGCAGCCGGAATAGTAGTCGTTTAGCGTGACGACCTGGGCCTCACTGCTGATGGTGATGGGTTGGCCACTCTGGATCACGGGTTGCGCAATCTGTCCCACCTGATCAGCCTTGAGCTGGGCAAAGACACAGTTGCGATCGATGACGACCGCTGACGCAGGAGCGGTAAAACATACCGGCAGGTCGTTCCATGACCAGCCATTGCCGCGGTCATAACCGGCGTAATGGCTGACGTCCAGCAGAATGTCGCCCTCAATTCGGCTGATTCCTTGCTGCTTGAGGTAGGAGAGCAGATTGACCAGCGCCTGCCGGGTCAAATCAGGGGCGCCGTTAAATTCCAGTACCAGATTGCCGGGCAGAGTCCCACCATTGCTCTTGGCGCTGGCCAGGGCGCCGTTGCTGGCCAGCATGCGGGTCTTGAATTGCCAATCGAGACCCAAAAACAGGCTGGCAGCGGTTGCCGTCAGCACTTTTTGCGTCGAGGCCGGGATCATGAAGGCATCGGTGTGTACCCCTTCAATGCGTTGGCTGCCGGGGGTGGTATAGGCGACGGCAACCCGGGCACCTTCTGGCGCCGGGATCGCCGCGTGGGCGCTGCTGGCAGCCAACACAATAGTGCACAGCAGGGTGGTAATACGTTTCATCAGGAACCTCATCACAGGGCGTAAGCAGTTCGAAAGCGGCCCTGGTAATCGAATATTTTCTCGGTGATACGCCAGACATGCCCCTGCTTGCGGGCAATAACGAAATCGGGATGGCGCATCTGTGCTTCGGCTGCCAGCAGGGCTGACAGACTGGTCATTTCCGGGGCCAGGCCCGGGGCCCGCCAGTGTCGGGCAACAAATTCATTAACACGCTGGATGGCGATCTCGCCCTCAAACGCCAGCTGCTCGCTAAGCTCGGCCCCCTCTTCGTCGTGGTAGGTCACACGGACACGAGGACGCCCCTGGCGCGAAGTGAGGCTGAATGTCATACCGGCACAGCGAATTACCTTGGCATCCTTCAGGGCCAGCGCGGCCTTCAGCCGATCGTCGGCATCATACAGCAGGCTGTCACACTGATGACAGCGGCGAGCGGCAATATCATTGGCCGCACCGCATTCAGTGCAGTATTTGGCCCGGAAACGATAATCACAAAATTCGCGTTGTCCATCATCATCTTGCAAAAAACCATGGCAGCGTCGCCCAAAATGCTCAATCACGCCACCATTGTTATCCAATCGACCCCAAAACTGATTGGCAAAACCACAGGCGGGACACAATACCTGGACCGGCACGGTATCGGCCTCTGGCCTGGGATCACCAATTTCCGGCGCAAACAGGTCATAGGCGTTGCCGGCGTAGTCGAGGATCAGGCACTCCTGCTTACCAGGGGAGAGGCGCAGGCCGCGGCCGACGATCTGTTGGTAGAGTGAAACGGACTCAGTAGGGCGGAGAATGGCAATCAGGTCGACATGGGGCGCATCAAAACCTGTTGTCAGCACCGCGACATTGACCAGATATTTCAAGCGTTGCTGCTTGAACGCCTCAATGGCGGCATCCCGCTCGGCCAGGGGCGTGCCGCCTGTAATCAGCCCTGCTTGCCCAGTGGGCAGCAGTTGGCACACCTCCCTGGCATGCTCGACGGTAGCGGCGAAGATCATGACCCCCTGACGTTGGCTGGCATAATCGACAATCTGCGCGACGATGCGTGGCGTCACGCGCTGCTGGCGGCGCAATTCGCGGTCCAGGTCTACCTCGCTGAACAGGCCATTGTCCCGCGGTTGTAACTGGCTGAAGTCGTAATGCACGGCCGGAGCATCGATCAGGCGCGGTGGGGTCAGATAGCCCTGCTTGATCATCTGGCGCAGTGGCAGCTCATAGATGCAATCGCGAAACAGTCTGGGCTCATGGCTACGGACCATGCCGCGATAGTGATAGTTGTAGATATAGCCGAATCCGAGTCGGTAGGGCGTCGCCGTGAGACCAAGAATGCGCAGGGTCGGATTGTGTTGGCGCAGGTGGTCGATCAGTTGTCGATATTGACTGTCATCGTCGTCGCTGAGGCGATGGCATTCGTCAATGATGAGTAGAGAAATCGGTGCCGTAAACTCATCCAGATGACGGGCGACCGATTGGATGGAGCCGAAAATGACGCGCCGTTCGCTCTGCTTTTGCCCCAGCCCGGCCGAGAAAATATCCGCCCGCAGCGCACTATCGAACCCCAACGCCTCATACTTGGCGTGATTTTGCGCGACCAGCTCCTTGACGTGGGCCAATACCAGCACCCGGCCACGGGCCAGACGGGCCAGTTCGCCAATCACCAGACTCTTGCCTGCCCCGGTCGGCAGCACGATAACCGCGGGGGTGCTTTGGCGGCGGAAATGGCGGACGACCGCATTCACAGCATCGAGCTGATAAGGGCGCAGCGTCAGATGACCAGACATGATGAGCAGGATAAACGTAGCATGGCGGCATTGTAGCCGTTATGACGGGCAGGATAAATCCTTCCGCCCGCAGGCATGGCTGCGCAGCATGAGACTGAGCCTCCGGTATGGATGCATCAGCGGATAGTGCAGAAAAAACACGATTCTGCTCTCCAGGAGACGTTTAGTGATGGTCGTTTGGTCATCCGCGATGGGACTCGCCACTGGACGCCAGGGCATACTTTTTATAGCGCTTCCATGAACACTGCCTCGCGGGGCGCTTGCGGGCAAACCAGGCCTCCCAAGCGTTGAGTCAGGATCCGGTTCGCCAGGAGTGTGAACGGGAAATACAATGCCACTCTTCGCGCAAACCGGCGTCAACCAACTGATCCGACATCACAAATCGGTTTCTATCGTGTATGCTTGCGCCGTTTCTAGTCATTTTCATTCGAGATGCCAACATGATCATTACCCCCAAGGTTCGTGGCTTTATCTGCACTACCACCCATCCTGCCGGTTGCGAGGCCAACGTTCGGCAACAGATCGCCTATATCAAAAGCAAGGGCAAGCTGGAACAGGGTCCGAAGCGTGTATTGGTGATTGGCGCCTCCACCGGGTACGGTCTTTCATCACGCATCTCGGCAGCATTTGGCTCTGATGCGGCGACCGTGGGGGTCTTCTTCGAGAAGCCGGGGACCGATAAGAAGCCAGGCTCTGCCGGCTGGTACAATGCGGCTGCATTTGATAAGGCAGCCAAGGAAGCCGGCCTGTACGCCAAGAGCATCAACGGCGATGCGTTCTCCAATGAGTGCCGTGACAAGGTGATTGAGATCATCAAACAGGACCTGGGACAAGTCGATCTGGTCGTCTACTCGCTGGCATCGCCGGTGCGCAAGCTGCCGGATACCGGTGAGGTGGTGCGCAGTGCACTGAAGCCAATTGGTGAGGTCTACAAGACCACGGCCATCGATACCAACAAGGACATCATTGTCGAGGCGCAGGTCGAGCCGGCGAATGAAGAAGAAATTGCCAACACCATCAAGGTCATGGGGGGCGAGGACTGGGAGCTATGGATCAATGCCCTGGATGAGGCCGGTGTGTTGGCAGAAGGGACCAAAACCCTGGCTTACAGCTATATCGGTACCGATCTGACCTGGCCTATCTACTGGCACGGTACCTTGGGCAAAGCCAAGGAAGATCTGGACCGCGCCAGTGCCGCCATCAACGCCAAACTGGCCAGCCGTGGCGGTGCCGCTCACGTCGCTGTGCTTAAATCGGTCGTCACTCAGGCGTCTGCTGCGATTCCAGTCATGCCGTTGTATATCTCCATGTCGTTCCAGATCATGAAAAAGATGGGGCTGCATGAGGGTTGCCTTGAACAGATCCAGCGTATGTTCTGGACTCGCCTGTATGCCGGTACGGCAACGCCGACTGACGAGAAAAATCGTATCCGTATGGATGACTGGGAGCTGCGTGAGGATGTGCAACAGGCCTGTCGCGAGCTGTGGCCGCAGATCACCAGCGACAACCTCTCCCAACTGACCGATTATCAAGGCTACAAGGATGAGTTCCTCAAGCTGTTCGGCTTTGGCTGGAGCGGTGTCGACTATGGCGCAGATGTGGATCCGGAAGTGAATTTCGACGTCGTCGAACTCGGTTAAGCGCCCGCTTTGCAAACCACGACAACGCCCTCGAATGAGGGCGTTGTCGTCTTCGCTATCGTTGTCGTCCGCTATCGCTATGTAGCATGGTTCACACCACGAGCGGGCGTCCGTCCACGGGGTGATGCCAAAGCTCGGGGCCGACACCATAAAGGCGGTGTAACAAGGCGGCGGTCAGTGTCTCACGTGGCAGACCATCGGCCAGTAGACGGCCATCTTGCATCAACAATACTCGGTCGGCATAGCGTGATGCGAGGTTCAAATCATGCAGCACCATCAACACGGCGTGGCCGCAGCCCGCCTGCTGTTTGGCCAATTGCATGGCCTGATGCTGGTGGCCAGGGTCCAGCGCCGAGGTTGGCTCGTCAAGCAACAAGATGCCAGGCCGGGTGTCGTCGAGTTGACACAATACCCGCGCAAAATGCAGACGCTGTCGCTCCCCACCGGAGAGGTGCAGATAAGAGGTGTCGCGCAATGACCAGACATCCAGGGCGCGCATGCTCGCTTCGACACGGGCCAGGTTGACCTCCGGCGAGCTGGTCCAGGGCAGACGTCCAAGTTCGACCACTTCACGCGCTAAAAAGTCGAAGCTCAGGCTCGAGCTTTGAGGCAGCACTACCAGCCGCTGGGCCAACTCGCGGGGCGTCCACAGTGCGCGGTGCCGGTCAAACAGAGCTATCTCGGCCTGGCTTGCTATCTCGCCTGTCAGCACCCGCAGCAGCGTTGATTTGCCGCACCCGTTAGGGCCCAACAATACCGTCAAGGAACCCGGTTGCAGTGTCAGGCTGAAGTCGCAAAATAGCGGACGAGTGCCCAATGTCAGATTAAGACGGCTCATCGACAAGGCATTCATGGTCGGCTTCCTCGTTGTTGATGCAGCAACCAGATAAAGAACGGGGCGCCGATCAGCGCTGTGATGAGGCCGACGGGGATTTCGGCCGGCGGGGCCAACTGTCGCGCCAGCAAGTCGGCAAACAGCAGCAGCAGGGCCCCGCCAAGTGCGGACAACGGCAGCAAACGACGATAATCCGGCCCTGAAATCAGACGCACCAAATGTGGAACCATCAGACCGATGAAGCCGATCATCCCTGCGGCTGCCACCGAGATCCCGACGGCCAGCGCACAGACCAGGATGGCGTTTCGCTTCAGTCGCTCGACGGCAACACCAAGGTGGCGGGCTTCTGCTTCACCGAGCAGTAGCGCATTCAGTCTACCTGCCTGGCGTTGACTCCAGCCCCAAAACAGCAGTGCCATCAACAGCGCCAGAATGACCCTCGGCCAACTGGCTCCCGCGAGTGACCCCATTTGCCATAACGAGAGATCCCGCAATTGCTCGTCATCTGCGACATAGTTGAGCAGGCCGAGTACTGAAAACGCGATGGCACCGACCGCCACCCCCGCTAGCAGCATCATGGCCATGGATGTGCCGAAAGGACCTCGTCCCAGCCGGTACACCAGCAGTGTCGTCAGCATGCCACCAACAAAAGCCAGCAGGGTTGTTGAACCCAGGGTCAGCCAAGGCAGCGACAAGGTAGGCAACAGGACGATGGCCAGTCCGGCGCCCAATGCAGCGCCGCCGCTGACTCCTATGATGCCCGGATCAGCCAGCGGATTGCGAAACAGGCCTTGCAATACCGCACCGCTGAGTGCCAGCAGGGCTCCGACGGCGATGGCCATCAGACTGCGGGGGAGACGGATCTGCCAGATGACGAGCTGATGGGTACTGTCGCCCTGACGCCAGAGCGCCTGCCAGGTCTCAGCCAGGCTTAACGGCAGAGCACCGGAGTAGAGCGAGATCAGGGTCACCAGCAACAAGGGTATGCCCAGTAACGGCAGGGCACTGTGAAGCGGCAAGCGCATTGATTATGGCTCCAGCAGTTTCTGTTGCAGCTGACTGGCCGCCTGCAAGGTGCCAAGATTGAGGCCGGCGATCAGGGCCTGTCCCGACACCGGATAGAGGGGCAACTGACGCAGCTCCGGGTGTTGCATCATCTGTGGCAACGCATGTTCCAGTAGCTTGGGATCTTGTTGCAGACTGCGCTGGCTGACCAGCAAGCCATCGGGTTTCATGGCTAGTAAGGATTCAAGGTTCAGTAACTGATAGTTACTGAGCGAGGCGGCCGGATTTTCGCCTCCTGCCAGGGTGATCAGAGTGGAGGCTGCGGTGTTACCGCCGGCAACCATTGGCGGGCGGCCCGGATGAATCATCAGGTACAGCAGTCGAGGGGACTTTTTCAGCCCGTGTTTCCCGGTCTGCAGGGCGGTGATTTGCGCATCGACGGCTTGCTGCAGCTGTTTTGCCTGTTGTTCTTTGGCCAGCAGCTTGCCCAGCGTCTGAATATTCTGCTTGAGGGTGGCAACATCGGCGCGCGACGACAGTTTTTCAATCTTTACACCAGCACTTTGTAACTGCTTGAGCGTCGTATCCGGTCCCATTTCGTCACTGCCAATCAGCAAGGTCGGTTTCAGGGATAACAACCCTTCGCTGGCCAGTTGGCGGTGATAGCCGACGACCGGTAGCGTCAGAGAGGGCGGCAGCCGGCTGGTGGAGTCTACGGCGACCAATTGCGAGCTGGCGTCGAGTTTGACGATGAGTTCAGTAACACCAGCTCCGGCACTGATGATGCGTTGTGACTCGGTGGCGGTCTGGGCTTGCTGCGGCAGCACTGGCAGCAAAGCCAGCAGCATGACAAGAGTTTTCTTCATCTGGACTCCAGGCGTTAGGTGACAAAAAAAGGGCCGGCAGCGCCAGCCCAAAAGGGTGTTCAATAATCAGGTCAGCGTGAAGCGAACCGGCACCAGCGCCTTGCTTGGCCCGGAGATGCCGGTTGGCGCGATGAATTTCCAGTTCCGCACGGCATTGAGGGCGGCATTGTCGAGCATAGAGTGGCCAGTGCTTTGTTTCAGAGCCAACCGGATCACGTCGCCTCGGGTATTCATGACCACTTCAATAATACAGGTGCCTTCCAGACCCCGGCGGCGCGCCAGACGCGGGTACTCCGGTGCAGGCTGAGCCCCCCGATAACGCGCTGGGTAGTGTTCTTGCTGGGCCACGACCGGTTTGGGGCCAATTTTCGGCGCACGGGTGTCATGAGCCGGGGTTACCGGTTTGGCTGCTTGCGTGCTTGGCGTTGGTTCGACGGTCTTAGCCGGCGTGGGCGCTTTGCGCACGCGTTGCTTCGGTTTGACCTGCTTGACCTGCGCTTTTTTGGCCGGGACCGGTTTTTTTACCACCTCGGGTTTCGGCTTGACCTGTGGTTTAGGCGGTTCAGGTTGCGGGGCCGGAGGCTGAACGGCTTGCGTTGGCCTGGCGGCTGTGGTCATGGCAACAGAAATGGCGATGGCCTGCGGTGGCAACGTCACTTTGGGCATGGCCTGTGCCTGGGATAACAGGGCAAACAGTCCGATATGGACGCCGATGGATACACTGGCGGCCAGCCAAATCCTGTGTGTAAGCATGCCGGAATTTTCTCCTGAAGCTGAACCGTGCGTCGTCACGCGCGGATGCGGATCTTGATGACAGCAGAGTACTCGATGACACACTAAATTACAAATGAGAATTGTTTGCAAACGCGTTTTGGTCGTTTTACTCTTTTGCACGGTTTCCGCAAATCTCATGCGAAAGGAGTCAAATGTGAACAAGTTGTCCAAGGTGTCGCTGGCTGTCTGTGGTGTACTGGCGGCCGCCACCTCTGCTCAGGCGGCAGAAGAAGCCTTGAAAACGCTGGATCCAGTCATCGTCACGGCGACCCGTGACAAGAAGCCACTCGAGAAGCAACAGCGTCAGGTGGCGGTGGTGAAACGAGAGGAAATTGACGCCAGACAGGTTGATTCTGTCGTCGAAACCCTCAAATACGAGAGCAATATCGAGAATATCGGCGGTAGCCGCCCTGGCGCACAAGATCCGGTGATCCGTGGTCTGAGTGGTGATCGGGTGCTGCAAGTTATCGATGGCGTGCGCCAGAATACCCGCTCGGGCCATCGTGGCACCTATTTCGTCGACCCTGAGCTCGTCGAACAGGTGGATGTCGTGAAGGGGCCCTCCAGCTCGCTATGGGGCAGTGGTGCCTTGGGTGGGGTTGTATCGACCCGCACTCGCAGTGCAAATGATCTGCTAGCAGCCGATCAAGATCTTGGCGGTTACGTCAAACAGGGCTATCACACGGCGGATGACAAGTCACTGACCAGCGGCGCAGTCTACGGTCGTACGGATGGCAAGCAAGGCGACTGGCTGCTGAATGCCTATTACAACGACGGTAATGATATCCGGCTAGGTAATGGTGAGGACCTGCAGCACTCTGCGGCGCGTCAACAAGGGGTGATGGGCAAGTTTGGCTGGACGCCGGACGATGCCCAGCGGCTGGAACTGTCGCTGCGACACAGCGAGGCCAATCAAAGTGCGCCAAGCAATCCGACCGCCAATGTCAGCAGCTCGGTTCCGTTGGTGGATCAACAGACCAAGGATTTCAATACCACACTGGATTACCAGTTTACGCCCGACAATCCGCTGATCGATAGCCGGGTCACGGCTTACTACAACAAGACCAACTTCGATGAGTATCGCATCGCCAAACAACAGCAGGATGAGGTCAACTTCCAGACCATAGGCCTCAATGCCAATAACCGTGCTGAATTGGCTTTGGGTAATCTGCTGGCCGGCGCCGATATTTACTTCGACAAGACCTATGGTAGCCGTGAGGGGAGCAATCGCCCTGTCCCATCAGATGGCCGTTCCCGCGTATGGGGCACGTTCGCCCAATATGAATTGCCGTTCCTGAATGACTGGACGTTGACGCCAGGTATTCGGTTCGATCAGTTCCATACCGAGGATCAGCAACAAGCTGGCTCCGCCCGGACCCATGAGCACTGGTCGCCATCGGTAGGTTTGAGCTGGTCTACCACCCGCTGGCTGACACTGGCGGCGCGCTATGATGAGGCTTTCCGCGCACCGACCAGCGAGGAGCTCTACACCTCGGGCACCCACTTCTGCATGGGGCCCACCATGTGCAACACCTTCCAGCCAAATCCTGATCTGAAGCCGGAAACTGCCAAGAACAAGGAGCTGTCGGCACGCCTGGCGTTCGAGAACGTGATCACTGCAGATCGCCTCGGCCTGAATGCCACCTGGTTTGATAACGACATCGATGACTTCATCGAGCAGCAAGTGGTGAATGATTTCCGCAACATGATCTTTGAAACCACCTACAACAACGTCGCCAAAGCACAGCTCAGGGGCTATGAACTGGGCGCCGAATATGGCTGGCAAAGCCTGACCCTGAACCTGGGTTATGGTCAGACCCGAGGCACCAATAAGACCACCGGCGAGGCGCTGTCCAGCATACCGGCTGACAAATGGGTGTTCGGTGTCAATCAGGGGCTGCTGGCCGATCAAGTCACGGTCGGTGCCCGCATTGCCCACTATGGTCGTCAAGACCGGGTGCCTTCCAGCAACGATGTGACCAGCTACGACGGCTATACCCTGGTCGATCTGGCGATGCGCTGGCAGCCCAAGCAAAACGGCTGGGATAACTGGCGTGTCAATCTGGCGGTCGACAACCTGACCGATCGTTACTACCTGCCGGCCTTCAACCAGCTCTACTCACCTGGCCGTAACGGCAAGTTGTCTGTGGCTTACCAGTTCTAAAGAGGAGAACAGGCCCCGCACGCGGGGCCGATTCAGCATGGATATATCCCGTTTTGATGAGAGTATCTTGGGGCGCCTGACACCCGACCCGCTGCAGTTTGCCTTCTCGGGCAAGAAAAGCGCGCATGCGGGACGTGGAGGCCGGCCTATCCTGGATCCCGGGCAGCAACAGGCGATGTTCAGTGGACTGCTGGCCGCAGAGCCAGAGCCTGGTCGCGCGCGTTGTCTTTATCTGCACATTCCGTTTTGCCGGGTACGTTGTACGTTCTGTTCCTTTTTTCAATACGCCGCCAGCCCCACCTGGATAGAAAACTACCTGCAGCAACTCTGGCAGGAAATGGAGGCCAAGGCGGCTACGCGCTGGGCACAAGCGGTACCGTTCGATGCTGTCTATGTTGGTGGCGGCACGCCGACGGATATGACGGCGGCTCAAATCGGCGAAATGGGCCGGCGGCTAAAAACACTGTTTCCGTTGCGTGAGGATTGCGAGATCACCCTCGAAGGCCGTCTCAACGGATTCAGCGATGACAAATACGCGGCGGCGTTGAATAACGGCTTCAACCGTTTCTCATTTGGTGTGCAGAGTTTCGACAGCAAGGTGCGCCGCGCCGCGAAACGGCTTGATGAGCGCGAACAGGTTTTAAAGCGTCTCAGTGAGCTGACCCGGGGCAATGAAGCGCCCATCATTCTCGATCTACTGTTTGGCTTGCCGTTTCAGGACGAGGCGTGTTGGCAGCGTGACATTGCCGATTTTCTCGATTCGGGGGCGCACGGTGTCGACTTGTATCAGCTGATCGAGATGCAAGGCACCCCGATGGCGCGTCTGGTGGAGCAGGGCCGACAGCCCCCTCCCGCGGCGACCCCGCAGAAGGCACGACTCTATGCCTATGGTGCACAAACCCTCGAGGCGGCTGGTTTGCGCCGGCTGAGCAGTTGTCATTGGGCGCGGGATGAGCGCGAGCGTAGCCGCTACAACGCCCTGGCCAAAACCAGTGCCGATGTCTTGCCGCTGGGTGCCGGAGCCGGAGGCTCAATCAACGGCGTTGCGCTGATGCAGCAACGTGAACTGCAGCCCTATCAAAGTGCTTGCGACGCCGGGCAATGGCCCGTGGCGATGATGATGGCACCGGCACCCCACTTTCATCGTGATGGCCTGATCAAGGCGGCATTTGATAAAGGGCTGCTGGATAGCCGTCACTGGCGCGAGCAGGGTCAGCCGGAGTTATTTGCCCAACTGAAGCCGCTGCTGGCGATCTGGCAACAGCGCGGTTTGCTGACACTGGGGGAGGAGCAGGCAGAGCTGACGCTCGCCGGCCGTTTCTGGAATGTCAATCTGGCCCAGGGTGCCTTGCAGGCCCTGAGCCCAGCGCAAGCGGCAACGATGCCGCCGGCGCATTTTCAACCCATGGAGAAAAACAATGCCACACATTGAGAATCAGGCGGTTATTGACCTGCTGGCACAGGACCCGGGACAAAACACCCTGGCGATGGCACAGCAGTTAGGGATCAGCGAGGGGGAGGTGATCCGCGCCTTACCGCGCGACATGGTGACGCTGTGGTCGGGTGAGCAAAGCGAGGCCCTGCTCGGCCAGTTGGCGACGTGGGGTAAGCTGACGACGATTGTCGAGTCCTGTGGCTCGATCTTCGAATTCAAAGGGCCGCTGCCAGCGGGGCGGGTAGGCCGCGGTTACTACAACCTGATGGGGGATGACGGCTTGCACGGTCACCTCAAACTCGATGACATTGCGCACATTGCGTTGCTAAGCAAACCCTTTATGGGCACCGAGAGTCACGCCTTTGTCTTTATCGCCAATACGGGGCGCTGTGCCTTCAAGATCTACCTGGGCCGCGATGAAAAACGCCGCCTGTTGCCCGAACAACAACAACAGTTCCTGGCCTGGCGCCAGCAAGCTGCCCTGCCGGCCATTGCGCTGCAGTCGTGATAGAAAATCGAGAGGAGAGTCCTTGATGCAAGATAAACAACAACGCCTGCAACAGCGTCTGGAGCCGGAAATCCAGGCCTTTCGTGATCACTGCCAGACCCTGATGCTGGCCACGGTGGATGTGGATGGCATGCCTAACGTCAGCTATGCCCCGTTTGCACTGGGAGAGCAGGGCTATTATGTGCTGATCTCTGATATTGCCCGGCATGCACGCAACCTCAAACAGGTGCCCAAAGTCTCCTTGATGCTGATTGACGATGAGGCCAGCAGTCGGCAGATCTATGCCCGTCAACGGCTGAGTTTTGATGCCGAGGTGCGCATCGTCAGCCGCGACAGCGCGGAATGGCAGCATGCGACAGCCGCCCTGCAGGCGCGACATGGCGAGATCGTCAGCAACCTGACCAAGATGGAAGATTTCACCCTGTTCTGTCTGCAGCCGCAGATGGGATTGTATGTGAAGGGCTTCGGTCAGGCCTACCGCGTCAACCCCCATGATCTGATCGATGTCCTGCATCTGGATCAGGGGCATAAGCCGATCAGTGGCCACACACCACTGGTCGCGCCAGAGCCGAGCAGCGACTAGGCGGCGTAGACCGACTTGAGTGTTTAACGAGAAGGGCTGTCCTAGGACAGCCCTTATTTGCATTCTTGGTCGCGGAGATAGGTCTAAACTCTACCTGCCCTGGCGGCCAGCGATCAGCTGTGATACTGCTCGCAGGCTTCCAGCGTGTTTTCAATCAGGCTGGCGACGGTCATCGGGCCGACGCCACCGGGCACCGGCGTGATAAAGCTGGCGCGTTCTGCGGCGACAGCGTAGGCGACGTCACCGACCAGGCGGCCATCCGTCAAACGGTTAATGCCGACATCGATGACGATGGCACCGGGCTTGATCCAGTCACCAGGGATAAATTCAGGTTTGCCTACCGCGACGACCAACAAGTCGGCCTGACGCACAAAGGATTCCAGATCCTTGGTGAAACGGTGGGTGGTGATGGTCGTGCAGCCGGCCAGCAGCAGCTCCAGGGTCATCGGCCGGCCGACGATGTTCGAGGCACCGACGATGACGGCATTCAGGCCATAGGTATCGACACCGGTATCCTGGATCAGGGTCATGATGCCCTTCGGGGTACAGGGGCGCAGTGCCGGGATGCGTTGTGCCAGGCGGCCGACATTATAAGGGTGAAAACCGTCGACATCTTTATCCGGCTGGATACGCTCAATCACCTTGGTGGAGTCGATGTGTGCCGGCAGTGGCAATTGGACCAGAATGCCATCGACCGCATTATCGGCATTCAATTCATCAATCAGTGCCAGCAGGGCGCTTTCACTGGTATCGGCCGGCAGGTCATAGGAGCGGGAAAGAAAACCGACTTCTTCACAGGCTCGGCGCTTGCTGCCGACATAGACCTGGGAGGCGGGGTCCTGGCCGACCAGAATTACCGCCAGACCGGGCGCCCGCAAGCCGCTGGCCAAGCGTTGTTGAACCCGGGCCGCAACGGCGTGACGAACTGACTGGGCAATGGCCTTTCCATCGATAATCTTGGCTGACATGCTTCCTTACTCACCTGCTGTTGTCGAGGCGCGCATTGTCGCATTTTTTTACGCGGATCGTTAGTCCGCAGCTGCCGGAAAACCGGGTCAGAACAAGAAGTAGGCACCTGAAAGTACTGGGGGAAAAAGTGTTTGACGCTCTATAGTCAAATCGGTAGTATTCGCCCCCGTCGTCGTTCGAATGACTTGTCGGTGATTAGCGCAGCCCGGTAGCGCATCTGGTTTGGGACCAGAGGGTCGTAGGTTCGAATCCTACATCACCGACCACGCTTTCAAGGCAGTGCGCCCTTAGCTCAGTTGGATAGAGCAACGGCCTTCTAAGCCGTGGGTCACAGGTTCGAATCCTGTAGGGCGTGCCATTCGACGGTCACGATGACAATGAAGCAGTGGTGGCTGTAGCTCAGTTGGTAGAGTCCCGGATTGTGATTCCGGTTGTCGTGGGTTCGAGCCCCATCAGCCACCCCATCCTTACCAGGTTGGCGTTATCGGCTGAACAGATAACGAAAACCAAGCCCTCTTTGCGGAAGTGGCGAAATTGGTAGACGCACCAGATTTAGGTTCTGGCGCCTTAGGCGTGAGAGTTCAAGTCTCTCCTTCCGCACCATACAAACCAAACCCCGGCCATAGCGCCGGGGTTTTTGGTTTTTCTTGCGGCATAAAAATCTGCTTCCGCTCTTCGCTGTTTCATTCAGGAAACATCATCTTGGTGATTGAGGTTGTCGTATGGCTTGAATTTAACAACTCGAAACGCCTCATCAGGCGCTGAACATGAACACCCCGGCACAGGCCTATGCCCAAGCTGATGTTCAACCAGAGCTGAGTTATTACATTAATGTCAGACACACCACCCATCCGGCAGAGTGGTTTTTTTTGTGATAATGGGCCAACATCGCCAATCATTTTCATGCATTCATTGATAATCACGCCATGAACGTCCAGCACCTCAAGCTCTTTGTCCGGGTCGCGGCCCTGCACAACATCAGTCAGGCTGGCAGTGAACTGGGCCTGTCCGCCGCAGTGGCCAGCGCTCAGCTCAATAAGCTGGAACAGAGCCTGGGGGTGCGCCTGTTGCATCGCTCCACCCGCCGGGTCGCGCTTACCGACGAGGGGAAAGCCTTCTTGCCACATGCGGAAGACGTGCTGGCCAGTGTGGAAGCGGCTCAGGAGGTGATCGGCGGCGCCGGTAGCGAGCCGGCAGGCACCTTGCGCATCGCCGCTTCCGCTTCGTTTGGCAGGATGCACTTGATCCCGGCGCTGGCCGCCTTCAACCTGCGCTATCCCAAGATCAATGTCGATTTGCGGTTAAGCGACACGATTGTTGACCTGATTGAAGGCGGCTTCGATATGGCCATTCGGATAGCCGCACTGCCAGACTCCACGCTGGTGGCCAGGAAGCTGGCCACGGACAAGCGCATCCTGTTCGCCTCACCGGACTACCTGGCGCGTCATGGTACGCCGCAGTCACTGGAGCAGCTCAAGGAGCACAACTGCATTACGCTAGCCGGGCTTGATCTCTGGGCATTCGACAGCAGCGAGGGCATCAAGACGGTGAAGGTGCAGGGCAGCTTGCGGATCGATAATGGCGAGGCGGTGCGGGATGCCTGTGTCGCGGGCATGGGCCTTGCGATAAGCTCGACCTGGTGTGCGTATCATCATGTCTTGCGCGGCGAGCTGATTCCCATCCTGACCGCGTTCCCGTTACAGGAGCGCACGGCCATCTGGTCGGTACGGCCCAATGCCAGGATGATGCCCCACAGGGTACGGGTGTTTATCGATTTTCTTGAGGAGCGCTTTGGCTCCCCCCCTTATTGGGATCTGGCTCAGTGAGCCAGCATGCCTTCATATGCGGGTTCGCCGACCTGGCGATTATCAAAAAAAAGTAGAAACTCATTCCAGTGCCAGCGCCTTTTTCACGGTGCCAAGCGGCTTATAATGAGGCTCAACACTGACTCCGCCGAGCGCGCGCAGGCGAGTCGAGCCCATTATTGCGCAAGCTGGAGAATGCCGTGACCCATCCCATCATCCAAGACCTGACCAACCGCTATACCGTGAAGAAGTATGATGCCAGCAAGCGCATCAGTGCCGATGACCTGGCCGTGATCCAGGAAGCGCTGCGCCTGTCGGCCTCTTCCATTAACTCCCAACCCTGGAAGTTCATCATCATCGAGAGCGATGCGGCGAAACAACGGCTGCACGACAGCTTCGCCAACAAGTATCAGTTTAACCAACCCCATGCCAAGACCGCGTCCCATACCTTGCTGTTGGCCTATGACCCCTATTTCACCAAAGAGAAATTCAGCAAGCGCGTGGATGCCGAGGTCAGCTCCGGCCATCTGCGGGCCGAGATGCGCGATGCGTTCATGGGGGCCTACGCTTTTGCCGAGGCCAACACCGATGCCACGGGCTACAACGGTGAATGGACCAAGGCCCAGGTGTATCTGGCCCTTGGCAATGTCATGCACACCCTGGCGCGCCTGGGGATCGGCTCCACCGCGATGGAGGGCGTGGACTCCGAGATGCTCACCGAGTTGTTTAAAGAGGAGCTCGATGGCCATGTCTGCGAAGTTGCGCTGGCGATGGGCTACCACCAGGTTGGGGAGGATTACAACCATGGCCTGCCTAAGGCCCGTCTGGCGATGGATGACATCATCACAGTGCTGTAACGCCGCTCTGTAAGCGCAAAGCCGGATAGTCATTTCAGCCGTTATTGGCCGCTCAGATCCCGATAGTCAAAGCCTCTTTGCGGCGTCGGCGCAATGGGTAGTTACACCCGATTCAGGTTCTGGCGCCCTAGGCGTCAGAATCCAAGTCTCCACCCGCTGCAAACTAACAACCCGGCCTCAAGCCGGGTTGTTGCTTTTCTAGGTATGACATAACCGTTTGTGCCCTGCTGCCGGCATGATGTTCGATTGCGTGTGTGTGTGCGGGTGCGTGTGCGGTTGTTTAACCGGTAAGTGAATTTGTGCAGCAGGTAGGAAATTTGAAATGTGGTGTCGGTATGAGTGAATGTCGCCCCATGGTTTTCTGATGGTGGCCATATGATTAAATCACAATTATTTCAAATTGTTATGTAAATTCTATCCACTGTGTTAACTCAATCTTAACGGTTGGCGCGTTTGGCAAGTAGATTGGCGCGTTCTGCCTATAGGTTATATCTCGCCCCTTGTATTGTTCACTCCGACGCAGTTTGTGACCCATATCCCGTTTTGGCGTCCCTATTGCCATCGCACATCTCGTTTTGTCCCTATTCCACAACTGGAATTATTCATATGAAAAACTTACCTATTTTGCGGCATAACGCGTCGCCTTTGTTGGCCGTGCTGACCTTTGGCTGCCTGTTGCTCGCGGGTTGCAACGAGAAGTCGGCCCCCGCTGCCATGGTGCCCCCCGAGGTGAGCGCGGCGCAGGTTGTCGTCAAGGCGGTGAACCAGTGGGATGAGTACAGTGGCCGCATTGAAGCGATTCAAAGTGTTGATCTGCGTCCCCGGGTCTCTGGTTATCTCGACAGCGTCAACTATCGGGAAGGACAGGAGGTGAAACAGGGCGATGTGCTGTTCACCATCGATGCCCGCAGTTACCGCGCCGAGCTGGCGCGCGCCAATGCACAGCTCGCGCGTGCGGCCAGTGTTGCGGCGCAGAGCCGTAACGAAGCGCGTCGTGCCAAAGCGCTGGTTGCGCAACACGCCATCTCTACCGAGCAGTGGGAGCAGCGTAACGCCGCCGATAAGTCTGCCCAAGCCGACATGCTGGCCGCTCAGGCTGCGGTGGATACCGCAAAGCTCAATCTGGCGTGGACCCAGGTGCGCGCGCCGATCGTCGGCCGGGCCGGGCGGGCGCTGGTGACCCAAGGCAACCTGGTCACGGCAGATGGCGCAGCCAGTGTACTGACCACCTTGGTGTCACAAGACAAGATGTATGCCTATTTTGACATCGATGAGAATGCCTTCCTGCGTTACACCCAGAGCGCCCGCAATACCTTGGGCCACAGTGCCACCATCCCGGTACAGATCGGGCTCGCCAACGAGGCGGGCTTCCCCCATCACGGCGTGGTCGACTTTCTTGACAACCGGGTGGAGCGCAGCAGCGGCACCCTGCGTGTGCGCGCCATCCTCGATAACCAAGATCGCCTGTTGACCCCCGGCCTGTTTGCCCGTGTGCGCCTGTTCGGCGGTCGCATCCCTGATGCGCTGCTGATCGACAGTCGTGCCCTGCTGACTGATCAAGACCGCAAGTATGTCTATGTGGTCGACAAGGACGGCAAGGCCCAGCGCCGGGACGTGGTGCCGGGACGGGAAGCTGAGGGGCTGCGCATCATCGAAAAAGGGTTGGTGGCTGGCGATCGCGTGATCATCGAAGGCTATCAGAAGGTGTTCATGCCAGGCATGCCGGTGAACGCCAAAGCGGTGCCCATGCAGGGCGCGGCCGCATTGACGGCGGCGACGAAATGATCGCACCCCTGTTCACCGTGGCGCCTGTGCTGACAGCCGCAGTGCCTCTTGAACCGTCTGTTTAAGGACCTATTCCATGGACTTTTCCCGTTTCTTTATTGATCGGCCAATCTTTGCGGCGGTGTTGTCGATCGTGATCTTCGCTGCGGGATTGATCACCATTCCCAACTTGCCAGTGAGCGAGTATCCGGAAGTGGTGCCACCGTCGGTGGTGGTGCGCACTGTCTATCCGGGTGCCAACCCCAAGGTGATCGCCGAAACCGTGGCCACGCCGCTAGAAGAGGCGATCAATGGCGTGGAAGGCATGATGTATTTCAAGTCGGTCGCCGGCTCTGACGGCGTGCTGCAGATGACCATCACCTTCCGTCCAGGCACCGATCCTGATGCGGCAGCGGTCAAGGTACAAAACCGCGTGGCGCAGGCCCAGGCCCGTTTGCCGGAAGATGTCCGCCGTCAGGGGGTGACCACACAGAAACAGTCACCGACCTTTCTGATGGTGGTGCATTTGACCTCGCCAGGCGGTAAGTACGACACCCTGTACTTGCGTAACTACGCGCGGCTGAATGTAAAAGATGCCTTGGCGCGTATCCCGGGGGTAGGGGATGCCCAGGTGTTCGGTGGCGGTGACTACGCCATGCGTGCCTGGCTTGATCCGGACAAAATCGCCGCACGCGGCCTGACAGCCAGTGATGTGGTCAGTGCCATGCGCGAGCAAAACGTGCAGGTGTCTGCTGGCCAGTTGGGCGCTGAGCCGATGCCGAACAGCCAGTTCCTGACGCTGATTAATGCGCAGGGGCGTCTGCGTACCGAGCAGGAGTTTGGCGATATCGTGCTGAAAAATGGCGATAACGGCGAAGTGGTGCGGCTGTCGGATGTGGCCCGTCTTGAGCTGGGTGCCGGTGACTACACCCTGCGCTCCCAGCTCGATGGCAAGAACGCGGTCGGGATCGGTATCTTCCAGTCGCCGGGGGCCAATGCGCTGGAGATCCGTGATGCGGTCATCCGGACGATGGACCAGATGCAGAAGACCTTCCCGTCTGATGTGAAGTATGAAGCGGTCTATGACACCACCATCTTTGTGCGCGATTCGATCAGCGCCGTGGTACACACCCTGCTCGAGGCGGTATTGCTGGTGGTGCTGGTGGTTATCCTGTTCCTGCAGACCTGGCGTGCCTCGATCATTCCGCTGATCGCGGTGCCGGTGTCGGTGGTGGGCACCTTTGCGGCCCTCTATGTGCTGGGTTTCTCCATTAACACCCTGAGCCTGTTCGGGCTGGTACTCGCCATCGGGATTGTGGTGGACGATGCCATCGTGGTGGTGGAGAACGTCGAACGTAACATCGAAGAGGGGCTCTCACCAATTGCGGCGGCACACCAGGCGATGCGCGAAGTCTCGGGGCCGATCATCGCGATTGCGCTGGTGCTGTGTGCGGTATTTGTGCCGATGGCGTTTTTGTCCGGGGTCACCGGTCAGTTCTACAAGCAGTTCGCGGTCACGATCGCCATTTCGACCGTGATCTCGGCCATCAACTCCTTGACCCTGTCGCCGGCGCTGGCTGCCCGTCTGCTCAAGCCGCACGATGCGCCCAAGGATGGCCCGAGCCGACTGATTGATACCCTGCTCGGTTGGCTGTTCCGTCCGTTTAACCGGGCCTTCAAGTCGGGCTCCGCGCGCTATGAGCGCGGTATCTCCCGCATTCTTGGCCGCCGTGGCGCCGTGTTTGTGGTCTATGCCTTGCTGCTGGCTGCGACGGGTGTGATGTTCAAGCTGGTGCCACCAGGATTTATTCCGACCCAGGACAAGCTCTATCTGATCGCCGGGGTGAAACTGCCGGAGGGGGCGTCGATTGCCCGGACTGATGCGATGCTGCGCAAGGTCGCCCAGATTGCACAAGAGACTGATGGGGTGGCACACACCATTTCCTTCCCCGGTCTGAATGCGCTGCAGTTCACCAACACCCCCAACACCGGAGTGGCGTTCATTCCGCTCAAGCCGTTTGCCGAGCGCAATGGCCGCACGGCCGCCCAGATCAACGCCGAGATAAACCAGAAGATCGCTGGCCTGCAGGAGGGGTTTGCCTTCGCCATGATGCCGCCGCCGATCCTCGGGCTGGGTAGTGGTAATGGCTATCAGATGTTTATCGAGGACCGAGGCAACTTCGGTTACGGCAAACTGCAAGAAGCGGTGCAGGCGATGCAGGGCACCGTCGCGCAGACGCCGGGCATGGCCTATCCCATCACCAGTTATCAGGCCAACGTGCCGCAACTCGATGCCCATGTCGATCGCCTCAAAGCCAAGGCACAAGGGGTGGCGTTGACCGAGTTGTTCGATACCCTGCAGACCTACCTGGGTTCGACCTATGTCAACGACTTCAACCAGTTTGGCCGTACCTGGCAGGTGATAGCACAGGCGGATGGGGCGTTTCGCCATAGCGTCGAGGACATCGGCAAACTGCAAACCCGCAATGCACGCGGTGAGATGGTGCCGATCGGTTCGATGGTGACCGTCAAGGAGACCTATGGGCCAGATCCGGTGCTGCGTTTTAACGGTTACCCCGCCGCCGATCTGGCCGGTGAGGCGGATCCGCGCATGCTCTCGTCAGCGCAGGTGATGGGCCAGCTAACTGCTATTGCCGGACGGGTCTTGCCGGTGGGAATGACCACCGAGTGGACTGACTTGAGCTATCAGCAGGCTACCCAGGGCAATGCGGCCTTTATCGTCTTCCCGGTGGCGATCTTGTTGGTGTTCCTGGTGCTGGCGGCACTCTATGAGAGCTGGACCCTGCCACTGGCGGTGATCCTGATCGTGCCGATGACGCTGCTCTCAGCGCTGTTCGGGGTCTGGATGACCGGTGGCGATAACAACGTCTTCGTGCAGGTGGGGCTGGTGGTGCTGATGGGGCTGGCGTGCAAGAACGCCATCCTGATCGTCGAGTTTGCCCGTGAGCTGGAGATGAACGGTCGCGGCATTGTCGAGTCCGCATTGAAGGCATGCCGGCTGCGGTTACGGCCGATTGTGATGACCTCGATCGCCTTTATCGCCGGCACGATTCCGTTGGTGGTCTCTACTGGTGCCGGGGCGGAGGTGCGCGCGGTGACCGGTATTACGGTCTTTGCCGGGATGCTCGGGGTGACGCTGTTTGGCCTGTTCCTCACGCCGGTGTTCTATGTGGCGCTGCGTAAACTCTCCGGCCGGCCCCTGGTGCAGCATGGTGAGTCGACCTTCGTCGGTGATCCGCTTTGATGCCGGGCGCAGGCCAACCTCTTTAGGATGAGTGAATTGCTATGTATATGACAGCGAAAACCAACGCCTCTCGGTACGCGCTCAGTGCGCTCACGGTGAGCCTCGCCACACTGCTATCCGCGTGCAGTGTCGGGCCAGACTATCAACGTCCGGAGATGCCGGCCGTGAGCCGCTACGCCCGTCTGGATGCCAGCGTGCGTCAACAGCCAGCACCTGAGGCGGAACCGGCATTCTGGCGCGGATTTAACGACCCGGAGCTCACCAAGCTGGTCGAGCTGGCGCTGCGGCATAACCAGGATGTACAGCGGGCCCTGGCCAACTATCAGCAAGCTAATGCGCTGCTCGGGAGCGCAAAGTACGATTTGCTGCCGACGCTCGTCGCCAACGCGCAGGCCAGTAATGAGCGCAGCAGTGCCGACCAGCAGCCCGGTGTTGCCGCAGCCGATCGGGATTATCACCAATATCAGGGCAGCACCGGCTTTAGTTGGGAGCTGGATCTGTTTGGCCGGGTGCGGCGCTCGGTGGAGGCGCAGCGCGCCGACACCCGTGCCAGTGCCGATGATCTGGCCGCCATGCAGGTGGCCGTGGTCGGGGAGCTGGCCCAGACCTACTTCCAGCTACGTGGCTGGCAGGCTCAACGACAGATAGCCCGTGACAATGCGGCAAACCAGGCGCAAACCCTGTCGCTGTTGCAACTGCAGCAAGGGGCGGGCATGGCCAGCGCGTTCGATGTCGATCGAGGGCGTGCCCAGCTTGAAACCACCCGCGCCAGCATTCCGCCACTCGAGGCACAAATTGCCGTGGCCAGCCACCGCATTGGTGTGTTGACCGGTAATGTCCCTGAAGCGCTGATTAACGAGCTGGCGGCACCGGCGCCGCTCGCGCAGTTGTCGGCAGATGTGCCGATGCAGGCGCCCGGTGAGCTGCTGCGTCGGCGTCCAGATGTCGCGGCTGCCGAACATCGCCTTGCCGCAGCGACGGCGCGCATTGGGGTCGCCACCGCCGATCTGTTCCCCCATTTTACCCTGGGGGGCTTGATTGGTACTCAGGCCCTGGATGCCGGTGCCCTGTTGGCACGAGACAGTGAGACACGGTCGCTGACGCTCGGCGTGGATGGCTCATTTTTGAATGTGGGCCGCGTTCGCGCCCGCATCGCTGCCAGCAATGCGCAGGCGGCAGCGGATCTGGCCAGCTATCAGAAGAGCGTGCTCACCGCGCTGGAAGAGACGGAAAATGCGCTGGCTCAGGTGTCTAACAGTGCACAGCAGCGCCAGCATCTGGCACAGGCAGCCGCCGCCAGCGTGCGTGCCGCCGAGGTCGCCAAGGTGCGCTACGATGAAGGGGCTATCGATCTGCTGACGTTGCTGGATGCTGAAAACGTCCGTCTGCAAAGTCAGGATGCGCTGGCACAAAGCCAGGTGCGATATACCCTGGCGGTGGTGTCGCTCTATCGGGCCATGGCCGGTGGTTGGCCGGACTATGTGGCTGATGAGGCGTCGAACAGGCCCTGAACCAGGCACTGAACCATAAGCCGTTGCGTTGACGGATGACATCGCGCCTGGCGCAGCGCACAAATGTGCATGACAGCTGCGAGGGATGTCAGATATTTTTTGCTACCAGGCGGTATGGCGCAGTCCATGCCGCCGCGCGGTATCCGCGACCTGACCAGGTCACCATGTTCTCTTTGATTGGGTACGCCACACGATGATCGATCGTTTTCGCATTTCCAAGCAGTGGATGCTGCGCATCGCTGAGCTGGGGCTCTCGTTAGAGCTGATGCAGCGCAAAGCCGGGCTGCCGGAGCTGTTTTTTCAGCAAGAGAAAATCTATGCCTCCACTGCGGAGTTGTTCTCGCTGTGGAAGGCGATTGCCGACCATTGCGGCGATGTGGCCTTTGGTCTGAAGCTCGGCTCAGATGTGCGGCTCGAACGCAACCATCCGATGGCGATTGCGGCGGTATGTAGCAGTTGTTTACGCGATGCGTTGCAGCGTATCGCCCGCTACAAACGGGTGGTCTGTCCGGAAGAGATCCGTGTCGAGGTTAAAGGCGATGAGGTGATCATCGACTCCCATTATCTAGCCGCCAGTGAGCCACCGCCGCATATCATGACCGATATTGGCTTTGCCTGGGTGACCGCCATGGCGCGGCACGGGTCGGACGGGCATATCCGCCCGCTGCGCCTTGAATTGACGCGCGGACCCGAGCATCGCGCCTTGCTGGAGGGCCATTTTGGCTGCCCGATCACCTTCAATGCGGCGCGCAATGCGCTGGTGTTTCGCACCAGCGATCTGGATTTTCCGTTTTATACCCACAATGAAGAGTTGCTGGCGGTGATCGCCCCGCAGCTGGATGCCGAGTTGCAGGCGCATGACCAAAACGCCAAAGTCACCTATACGGTGAAACAGGTACTAAAACGCACCCTCGCAGGCCGCCGTCCGACGCTGCAATCGCTGGCCAAAGAGCTGGCGATGAGTACGCGAACCCTGCAACGCCGGTTGACCGATGAGGGCATCACTTTTCAGCAACTGGTGGAGGAGACCCGTCGCGAGCTGGCGCGCTCCTATTTACAGACCGGCGGCATAGAGCCCAACGAGACGGCCTACCTGCTTGGCTACGAAGATACCAACTCGTTTTATCGTGCATTTAACGGCTGGGAGGGGATCTCGCCCGGGGCGTGGCGCGACATGCAGCGCAAAGCTGATAGCGGTATGGTCGACCATTAATAGCCGCGTTCGAGTTTCAGGAAGGATACAAACAAGCTCGGTCTGGAAGGGGATTCACCCGACTCGCTGATGCGCAGAAGCGAAAAAAAGTAAAAAAACAGTGTAAGAAACACTGGGGTGACTCCGACTACGTCAGGGCAAGCAGAAAAAACGGCTTGTAATGACCCGAACAGATTGATGCATAAGGAGCTTCACCATGAACAACGCAACTGCTGCTACCACGCTGGCACTGGCACTGGGATCTGTCTTGACCCTCACGGCTATTCCGGCGCTGGCTGCTGAATCGGCAGGGATGGAAAAATGCTACGGGGTCGCCCTTAAGGGCAAGAATGATTGCAAGGCGGGGGCTGGCACTAGCTGCGCAGGCTCAGCGAAGAAGGATTATCAGGGCAATGCCTGGAAGATGGTGCCGGCGGGAACGTGCGTTCACACGGCATCACCGAGCTCACCCACCGGTATGGGGCAACTGGACGCGTTTATGGAGAAGCAGGGCTGATGGGGCAAGCCTAAGGCGGTGGCCGGAGAGCAATGCCATGACGCACTATGAGTTTCCAAGAACCGGCGCCTCATTTCCGCACGGAGGGGATATGCCCCTCCGTGCCGGGATTGGCCTCAAACCGGAACATTTTGTCGAGATCCTCACGACTCGGCCCGACGTAGGCTTTTTTGAAATTCATGCCGAGAATTACATGGTTGCCGGCGGGGCCTTGCCTCACTATCTAAGCCGGATCCGTGAACATTACTCCTTGTCTGTACATGGGGTAGGCCTCTCACTCGGCGGCGAGCAGTCGCCGAGTCAACAGCACCTGCAACGGCTGGCGACATTACTGGATCGCTACCAGCCGACCTGGTTTTCCGAACATCTTGCCTGGTCCAGCCATGCTGGCCACTGCCTGCATGATCTGCTGCCGCTGCCTTATCACGCCGCCACGCTGGATCGGGTCTGCGACCACATCGGACAGGTCCAGGATCGATTGCAACGCCCGCTGCTGCTGGAGAATCCGGCCACGTATCTGGAGTTTGCGACCTCGGAGTTCAGCGAACCGGAGTTTTTGCGTCAAATAGTGCAGCGCACTGGCTGTGGCCTGCTGCTGGATGTCAACAACGTCTATGTCTCGGCCATCAACCATGGCCGGGATCCCTATGACTACATCCGCGCCCTGCAAGGCTTGTGGATTGGCGAAATCCACCTTGCAGGCTTTGCAAAGGATTTGGATGCCCTCGGGGCGCCACTGCTGATCGACAGCCATGGCGCCCCTGTGGCCGAGGCAGTATGGCAGTTATACGAATTTACGTTGCAGCAGGTGGGCGCGGTGCCCACCCTGATAGAGCGCGATCAGGCGATTCCACCGTTGGCGACCCTGTGTGCTGAAGCGCATCAAGCCTCGCTGCGCCTGGCAGAGTATGCCAGCCCTGCGCCTGTGATGTCTCGGAGGTCGCCGTGAGTTGGCAGCAGGATTTTTATCAGGCGTTAACAGAGGCGGATCCGGTTGTGCCAGCCGGTCTACGTACCTGGAACGGATCCGACCCCGCGGCGCGTTTGGCCGTCTACCGGAACAATGTGTTGACCGCGTTGATCGAGGCGCTGGCGGCGAGTTTTCCGGTCGTCGAGGCGTTGGTTGGCGTGCCATTTTTTCGCGCCATGGCACACCACTTTGTGTCTCAACATCCGCCAACATCACCGCTTTTGGCCGAGTATGGGGCAGACTTGCCGCGGTTTATTCGTCAGTTTGCACCGGCTGCCGCGGTGCCTTATCTGGCGGATGTCGCCGAGCTGGAATGGCGCTATATCCAAGCGTTTCACTGTGCCGATGGCCGCGGCATCGATGCGGCGGCATTGGCCCGGGTCCTGGAGGATGAACGCCAGTTGCCGGCGCGAAAGCTCATATTCCATCCCTCGTTGCAGTGCATCCATTCGTCCTATGCCGTGCTCTCAATCTGGGCGGCACATCAGTCCGAGCATGATGGCAACCACTCGCAGCCAGTCGGACAACAACTGGCACAGCTGTCTCTGGAGAGCCCTGAACAGGGGATATTGATTCGTACTGGCCTGAACGTACATCTGCTGGCGCTGGATATAGGCAGCTATCGTTTCATCTCGGCACTGCAGCAGGGCATGACGCTAGGCGAGGCGATGATGCATGTCCAGCTGCAGGATGCCGGTTTCGATGTCACGCCTGGCTTGCAACTGTTACTGCAACAGCAGGCGGTCATGGGCTTTTCTCAACCCGTTACGCAAGGAGAACCCAAATGAATGGCACGACTCGACCTGAACCGTTGGCGGCGCGGCCCATTGCCTCCGTCATTCGTATGCTATTACAGAGCTGTCAGCGGATCCCTGACAGTGTGATCGCGCTGTTGGCCCGGTTTTCCATCGCCGCCATCTTTTGGCAATCGGGGCAGACCAAGGTCGAGGGATGGGCGATTGATCTGTTCTCTGGGACGCTACAACTGGGCTGGCCTCGTCTGAGCGATGGGGCTGTCTATCTGTTTCGTGAGGAGTACCGCCTGCCGCTGCTCGAGCCGGAACTGGCGGCTCTGCTGGCGGCTACGGCGGAGCATCTGTTTCCGCTGCTGTTGTTATTGGGGTTGGGTACCCGTCTGGCGGCCTGCGGGCTCCTGATCATGACTCTGGTCATCCAGGTGCTGGTCTATCCGGATGCCTACGCCACCCATGGTGTCTGGGCGGCCTGTCTTCTGTTTCTGCTGGCCAGGGGGCCGGGTGTCGTGTCTGTGGATCAATGGCTGGTCAGGCAATGGCAGCGCCAGGCTCAATGCCGGCGCTGAGGCGCAGATGACTTGCGTGCCTCATGATGTTGAGTCATCGTCAGGCGGTTGTTTCCCCTGTACTGGCTTTCCCTGAACATAGAGCCGTGTGATGTGCCGTATCGTTCCAAACTGCTTGTCGACGTTACGGCATCCGCTGCACATCAGTAAGTGAAGTTTTAACAGCAGTCGTTCGTTAAGCGTCAGTGGCCGGTCCTGATTTTCAGACAGCAGGCGTGTCGCCTGGTGACAGTTGAGCATCACGGCTTCTCCCTAAACCAGCGGCTATCCAGGCATTCGCGCAAGCGCATTCTGGCCCGGTATAGCATGACATTAAGATTACTCAGCGAGATATCGACGGCGCGGCAGACCTCATCGGATTCCAGTTCGATAAACTCCCGCATCATGAAGACGCGAGCCTGGGCGCCCGGCAGGTTATCCAGGCACGCCTCGAATACGCGCCAGAACTGATTCTCGAGCACGGCCTCATCGGGATTACCCCAGGCTCTGGGGCGCTCCGCACTCGGCCAGTGACCACTGCTATCGAACAGAGCGGCAAAGTCCTGTTCCTCTTCGTCGCTGCGTAACAAATTGCTCGCATCGGTGAGCCGTTGCTTATGCCGCAAGGTATCGGCAATTTTGTGCTTGAGAATGGCGAACACCCAGGTACGCAGCGCCGCTTGCCCGGTAAAGGCGGCGGCATTTTGCAAGGCTCCGGCCAGCGCTTCTTGCACTGAGTCTTCAGCCAGATGGGGATCCCCCAGTTGCAGTCGCGCAAAGCGCAACATCTGCTGGTGCAGCGCCGCCAGTGCTTGGTTATCGAGCTGTTGCAGGGCCTCTGCCGGCTGTCGGTCCCTGTTAGCGGCGCTGTTCTCTTGCATGGCGCGATCCTTATGCCAGTCGGTTCAGTGCATGATGAGGGTGAATGCGGGCTAAACCGCGATATTCACGGCACCGAATGCATTTTTTGTCTCAAAACGGCAAAAACATAGCACTTCTCGCTGGAGAACACACGCCGGGCACCAGCTGGCGTGTGTCGCCGGTGTTATCCCAGCAGGCGGACCCGGTAGCTGCGGCCCTTGATCTTGCCGTCGTTCAGGCGCTTGAGTGCGAGCTTGGCCTGGCTGCGGCGTACCGCGACGTAGGCAAACTGGTCCTGCACCTGGATCTTACCGACCTGATCGCCGTCTATCCCGCCGTCACCGGTCAGGGCGCCGAGGATGTCGCCGGGACGCAGTTTGTCCTTGCGCCCGCCGCCGATGGAGAGGGTGGCATATTCGGGTTGTACCGGGCGGAGCTGAGCCTCCAGGCTCTCCAAATCGCCCTGCGGCAGTGTGCTGCCGAGGTACTCTTCGATGACGGTAACGCGCTGTGCCTCATTCGCCTGATACAGACTCAGGGCCAGGCCTTGCTGGCCGGCGCGACCGGTCCGGCCGATACGGTGCACATGCACTTCCGGATCATAGGTCAGCTCGTAGTTGATCACGGCACCGAGCTCCTTGATATCCAGACCGCGGGCGGCGACATCGGTGGCCACCAGTATGGCCGCACTGCCGTTGGCAAACCGCACCAGCACTTGATCTCGATCGCGCTGCTCCAGATCGCCGTTGAGCGCCAGCGCCGAGAAGCCGCGTCCGGTCAGATAGTCAGTCACATCGTTGCAGGCGCGTTTGGTATTACAGAACACCACGCAGGAACCGGGCTGGTAGTGGCTCAACAGCCGAGCGAGTGCCTCGGGACGAGCACCCGGGGCTACTTCGAACAGCAGTTGCGCGATGGCATTCTCCTGATGCAGGGCTTCGACGCTGACCTCCACCGGCTGACGCTGCACGCCTCGGCTCATGTTGGCGATGCCCTCGGGGTAGGTGGCAGAGAACAGCAGGGTCTGGCGTTCACGCGGGGCAAAGCTGATGACTTGGTGGATGTCCTCGCCGAACCCCATGTCGAGCATGCGGTCGGCTTCATCCAGTACCAGCGTGCGCAGGCTTTCAAGACGCAGCGTGCCCTGTTGCAGATGCTTGAGCAGGCGACCTGGGGTGCCGACGGCAATATGCGCGCCGAAACCCAGACTGGCCGATTGCGGTGCGGTCGGTACACCGCCACACAGGGTCACCAGCTTGACGTTGGGCAGGCAGCGCGCCAGGCGGCGGATTTCGGTCGCCACCTGGTCGGCCAGCTCGCGTGTCGGACACAGCACCAGTGCCTGTACTTCCAGACGGCTGACATCCAGTGCCGCCAGCAGGCCGAGACCAAAGGCCGCGGTTTTGCCGCTGCCGGTCTTGGCCTTGGCGATCAGATCCTTGCCGGCCAGCACCAATGGCAGACTTTGTGCCTGGATCGGGGTCATCTGCTGATAGCCGAGGCTATCGAGGTTATCTTGCAGGGCAGCAGGCAACCCCAGTTGGGAAAAGTCGGTATGGTTCACGGCGGTCTCTCGCAGGGCCAAAACAGGGTGGCGAAGCATAGCAGAACTGGCGACAAAGCGCGCCGTTATTCCCGCACCTGGCTGCGGTGGAGCTCGTGTTGTCACTGAGGGCCGGGATAGGGAAGGGTATGCATCGACCACGGCGTCGCCATCGGGCGCAATTCGGCGCACTGGCTGACGCTTTTTCACGGCAGACGCGATTGGATTGCGCATAAATTGACCATTAACTTGGGTAAAAGGTAGCGATATAGGGGTGTTCAGAATCTGGAATCAGGATTAATATGCTGCCGCCCAATCCAAATAGTTCGGATGAAGGTAGCAGGAGAGTGATGGGAGACCATCCACCGAAGAAGTAAATCTTTCAGGTTCCGGGTAACCGGTGTGGACTGCTACTGGACGATACTCTGGAGAGACCCGTTTAATCGGGCGCCGAAGGAGCAAGGCTATCACCATGATAGCCGGAAACTCTCAGGCAAAAGGACAGAGGGGATGGGATGATTTTACCCGGGCTTGCCCGCATGATCCTCGCCTCTGTGCGCGCCTTGTCTATGGGAAGATCATCCTTCTCCTCCTTAATTTATATTGCTTAAGGAGGATGCATGTCATCAATTCAATCACTGTTGGAAACGCTGGACTCGCTGGTCTGGGGCCCACCCTTGCTTATCCTGCTGGTCGGTACCGGCATCTACCTCACGTTGCGGCTGGGTCTGCTGCAGATAGTGCGCCTGCCATTGGCGTTGCGGCTGGTATTTGGTCGTGATCAGGGCGAAGGCAAGGAAGGCGATGTCTCCAGTTTTGGTGCCCTGTGCACCGCCCTGTCTGCCACCATTGGCACAGGCAACATCGTCGGCGTAGCAACGGCCATCAAACTTGGCGGCCCGGGTGCGCTGTTCTGGATGTGGATGGCGGCCCTGTTTGGCATGGCGACTAAGTACGCCGAATGCCTGCTGGCAGTGAAGTACCGAGTCCAGGATGCCAACGGTCAGATGGCTGGCGGCCCGATGCATTATCTGGAGCGCGGGTTGGGATCGCCGTTGCTGGCCAAGCTGTTTGCGCTGTTTGGTGTTGGCGTGGCGTTTTTTGGCATCGGGACCTTCCCGCAGGTGAATGCCATTACCGATGCGATGACCATTTCATTCTCGGTGCCGCGCGAGGTGACTGCCGCCCTGCTGACGCTGTTGGTCGCCATGGTGACACTTGGCGGTCTCAATGCCATCGCCAACGTCTCGACCAAAATTGTGCCGTTCATGGCGCTGTTTTATATCGGCTCATGTCTGGCGGTGTTGTATGCCAATCTGGCGGATCTACCGACGGCGATAGCACTGGTGATCAGCAGTGCCTTTACTGGCTCGGCGGCCACCGGTGGCTTTGTGGGGGCCGGTATCATGCTGGCTATCCAGTCAGGTGTGGCGCGTGGGGTGTTCTCCAATGAATCAGGCCTGGGATCGGCACCGATAGCCGCGGCGGCAGCAAAAACCAATTCTTGTGTCGAACAAGGCCTGGTCTCGATGACGGGGACCTTTTTTGACACCATTGTCATCTGCACCATGACCGGACTGGTATTGGTGGTGACCGGTGCCTGGAGTAGTGCCGAGAGCGGAGCAGCCATGACCAGCCTCGCGTTCTCCCACGGACTCAATCCGCAGGTCGGGGTCTATCTGGTCAGCATCGGTCTGCTGTTTTTCGCCTTTACCACCATTCTGGGTTGGAACTATTACGGTGAACGTTGTGCCGAGTACCTGCTGGGTGTTAAAGCCATCAAACCGTATCGGGTTATCTACCTGCTGCTGGTGGCCAGTGGCGCCTTCTTGCACCTGGATATGATCTGGGTGCTGGCGGATATCGTGAACGGCTTGATGGCGGTCCCTAATCTGATCGGCCTCATTGGCTTGCGTCACGTCATCATCGACGAGACGCGAGCGTTCTTTGCCGCCCGCGATGCCGATGATCAGGAGCCTGATATCCAGCCTGCCTGAAGCCTATGCCGTCATCGCCACACTGACAATCCGCCCGGCAGAGCCGGGCGGATTGTTCGCTGGGCAACTTGGTATGAGTGCGGCTTAACGGCTAAATGCCAGCAGACTGGTCAGCACGACATTGATGCTGACCAGCCATCCCAACCAGGCCAACCGTTGGCGTTCGCCAAGTGCTTGCCGGTGGCGGGCGAACATCAGGCCGGGCCAGCCCCCAAGCAACGTCAACGCCGGTAGCAGTTTTTGCAGCTTCGTCAGATGGGGACTGAGCGCTGTGCTCTCCTTGCCGGGCTGCGCGAACAAGGCCAGCAGACTGGCCAACAGATAGAGGATCGGTAATAGCGCTGGCAGGCGATCGTACTGGATGCCCAGCAAGAGCAACACAAACCAGCTGATACAGCCCAGGGTCACCGGCAGCACGCTCGGACGTCGAACCTCCCTGCGCTGTTTCCAGTCATCCAGCAACCAGGCCTCACGTGCTTCTGGCCTGTGGATTTGATCGATATCCGCCTGATAAACCACAATATCGCCGTCCTGGGGAAGGCGCGAGAGCGATGCAAACGCATTGACGTTGAGGTAGACCCGTTGCGTGGCGCCATGAGGCTCAATGAAGCCATAACCACGCTCCTGGCTCCAATCGGTTATTCTGCCCTGAAAATGCATTGTCTTGTCCCTTTCGAAACCGTCTGAGTCCGCTTTGTGCGGCCGAGCTGCATGCCGGCCCGTCAAGGCCGGTCTGGATTGAGACCATTTTACTGTCTGTGGCTGCCAAGAAAATGATTTCTTGCTCAGGATGAGAGGTCTGTCCGGGCTTGAAAACGGCCATCAGCTGGGCCTCGTTCGGTAATCCTCGAAAACGTGAACTAAGCTGTCTGCAAAAGCTCATTTCATTGCGAGGGATGGCATGGACCGTATTCTTAGCGGCTTCCGGTTAACCACCTTGCTGGTCATCATCAGCATGTGTCCCATTTTGTATGCGCTGCTGGTTGGCAGTTATCTGATTGCCGGCCGCATGCAGGCCGTTACGCAAGGCGAAATGACCCTGACCCTGGTTGAGCAGTTGACCGTGCTGGATCAGGCGATGGACGCCAATGCCGTCGAGCGCGGCCTCAGCATGGGCTATCTTGCCAGCCGGGGCAGCAAGTTTGTGGATGAACTGCGTCAGGCAAGAGAGTCCAGCGACGAGGCATTGCGCCGCTTGAGTGCTGCGGATTTGTCTGGCGAACGCACTGGGGTGCTGGTCGCCTCGTTCAGGGCGCGTACCAGCTTGCGCCAGCAGGTGGATCAGCTAGATAAACGCGGCGTGTTTGATGGTTACAGCCGCATTAATCGCGATGCGCTCAATCAAGTGGCGGAATTGGTCTATCAGCTGTCGCCGATCGAAATCAGACAGCAGGGCATTGCCATCTATCGGCTGCTGGCGCTCAAAGAGCTGGCCGGACAGCAACGGGGTTTGGTCAATGGGCTCCTGGCCGCCGACAAGGCCGATGGTCAAGAGCAGGCTGCTTTGCTGATGTACCGGCAGCAGGAGCGTCAACTGCGTGATGAATTGCTCCTGCAGGGGTTACCTCCTGTCAAAACTGCCCTTGCTGACTGGCAGCAGGATAGTCGCTGGAAGCAGATAAACGACATCTTGCAAAGCGTTCAGCAAGCCGGACCCGGGCCCTTTGTCATCCCGGAACGCCAAGGCTGGTTTGCGCTGGCCAGCGGGCGTATTGCCGATATCCAGGCGGTCGTATCGCCGTTGCTGCAACAGATGGCCACTCACGCACAGCAGGTGTTGCATCGCGATCGCTGGATCGTTTGGGTGGCCTTGTTTCTGGCGATCAGCTCAACGCTGTTTCTGGTGGCCATCAATGTGTTGGTCATCAGATTCACCAGCCGTCGGGTATGGCGTATCGAGCGAACCCTGGCCGGTGCTGCAGAGCAGAATGATCTCTCGGTGCGGGTTGAGGTGATGGGACGGGATGAGCTGGCTCATATCAGTCACGCTGTGAACGGCTTACTAAGTGCCATGGGGCGCCTGCTGGTAGAGATACGGGGCCATGCCGCGGATGCCAGCCGCATTGCCAAAGTCGTCGATGATCTCAGCGCGGATGGACAGTCTCAGGCGCGTCAAACACATCAACACACCGATCAGATTGCAGCGGCGATTACTCAGATGGCACAGAGCAGTCTGGAGGTGGCGCGTCATACCCGTCAGGCTGCAGATAATACCGTCACGGTGCGCGAGTTGGGGGCCGAGAATCGACATAATCTAATCGCAGCGAATGCGGCTATTCGTCATCTTAGAGACGATGTTACGGCGACGCAGGATGACGTAGCCGTACTGGCCAGCAGCAGCCAGCAGATCGGCTCGATACTCGATACCATCCGCGCAATTTCAGAGCAGACCAATTTGCTGGCGCTGAATGCGGCGATTGAAGCCGCGCGTGCCGGTGAACAGGGACGGGGTTTTGCGGTGGTTGCAGACGAAGTGCGGTTGCTGGCCAGTCGAAGCCAGGGGGCGGTCGAAGAGATACAACAGATGATACTGCGACTGCAGCACAATGCCGCCCAAGCCATGGAGCGAATGCAAGCCAGTTCGCAGACGACGGCGCAGACAGTCAAACAGGTTGAGCAAGCGGAAGGGGCCATGAGCAACCTGTTTACCCACCTTGATGATCTGACGGCGATCATCGGCCAGATCGATGAGGCGGTAGGGGAACAAACTCAGGTTGCCCAGCAGATTAATCAGCAGGTGGAGCAGGTGGCCACCTTGGCAGACGGCACCCGACGCGTCGTAGAGCATTGCCACCAACAGACGGTCGAGCTCGATCAGATTGCCAATCAGATCCATGAAGAGCTCGCTCGCTTTCGCCTGACCTCGAGTGATTAGTGCCCTAGCATCTGCATGCAGCGAGCCGGCAGCGCGGGTAACGGGCTGGGTTTGGGATGGCTGGTTACCTCGGTGGGGCCATCAAACCAGCTGGCGACCTCTTGGCAACCATCACCCCAGGGGATCGGTTTTTGCGGTGTGCAGGCGAGGGCTCCCGCCGGGCAACGCAAACGCACATGAAAGTGTGCCCGGTGACCAAACCAGGGGCGAATCTTGCGTAACCATTGCCGGTCCCCTCGGCTCTGCTCACACAGTGCCTGCTTGATCGCCGGGTGAACAAAAATTCGGTCCACCTCCGGTGCCGATGCTGCCAGTTGCAACAATAAGGCCTGCTGTCGAGAGAAGGCTTTGCTGACGACACGGTTGTTCGCGGCGACCATATCCAGTGCCTGCGGTTGCTGCAGCTGCTTGTTTGACAGGCGAGGCTGGGCAAACCGGAACCAGAGGTCGGCATCCAGCCCGGATTGATGGCTGCGATGACCACTGCTAAAGGGGCCCCCCTTAATCATCGCCATATCGCCGATCAGCAACGGAGGCAGACCAGCCTTGCGCGCCGCACTTACCAGATGCTGCAGGTAGCGGATCAAATTGGGATGACCGTAGTGACGGCGATTTTGTGGTCGCAGCAGCTGATAATCAGGAGAATGGGCAGGCATGGCGACGCTGCCCTGCAGGCATCCTGCACTGTAAGAACCAATCGGGTCGGCAACACCCGGGGCTCGGGTGGTTTGTGCCGGCCAGGGATTACTCAGCACGGCGAGGAGCAGGAGAGAGTACATAGTGAGCTGTCCGCAGCTAACAGAAGGCGGCGTCTATTGGAGCGCTTTTTAGCGGTGACGACAAGGGTTGGCCGCCACCAAGCTGCGCTCATTCGATCGCAGCTTGATGCGGATCAATCGTCTGCTGCACACACCAGAATGACGATGGAGCGCGATTTGACCGGGTACACTCTATCAACCCGGACCAGCGCGCGGCCATGGGAGTTGATATCGTCTGGTGCCGGCAAGCCCGTATCGATCAGTCGCAACCAGCGGCCATTTGGATTGTTGGGCGGTACCGGCAACTCAATCTGCAGATCCTCCCAATAGGCATTGAAAAAGGCGTAGTAGTTGGCATGTTGTCCCACCGAATAGACCGTCAAGCCTAACGAATGTGACTCATCACCCCAGTCAGGAGAGTAGGGTTTGATGCCATGCCAGCAGATATCGGCTTTTTCCAGTGCCTCGGTCAGACTGATCAGCTCAGGGATGCTCTCTGAACGCATTGAACGGTAGCTGAGCAGCTCGCGGGTGAAGCGGAACATCTCGGCACCTTGTTGATTGCAGTGCCAGTTCATCCAGCTGATGCTGTTATCCTGACAGTAGGCGTTATTGTTGCCCTTTTGGCTGCGCAGACGTTCGTCACCCATCAGCAGCATGGGCGTACCGACAGACATCAGATTCAACAACATCAGGTTCTTGGCTTGCCGCAACCGCAGAGTGTTGATCTGGCGATCATCGGTTGGGCCTTCAACACCATGGTTCCAGCTGCGGTTATCATCCGTGCCATCACGGTTTTCCTCGCCGTTGTCGAGGTTATGTTTACGGTCATAGCTGACCAGATCCCACAGGGTGAAGCCATCGTGACAGGTGACGAAGTTCAGGCTCTTGTGAGGATCGGTATAGGGCGTGTTATAGATGTCCGGGCTGCCGATCAGCCGGCTGGCCAGCCGCGACACCATGCCATTTTCGCCACGAATAAAGGAACGCACATCGTCTCGGAAATGGCCATTCCATTCGCGCCAGCGCGCCCCGGCCATACGGCCAACCTGATACAGACCGCCGGCATCCCATGCTTCGGCAAAGATCTTGGTGTCGGCCAGATTGTAGTCGCTGTCAATCGCTAGCAGGGTGGGAGGATCATTCAGCGGGTGTCCATTCTTATCCCGTGACAGGATCGCTGCCAGATCGAAACGGAAGCCATCGACGTGCATCTCCTCTTTCCAGAAGCGCAGGCTGTCGGTGATCATCCGTTTGGTCATCGGGTGGGAGGCGTTGAGGGTATTGCCACAACCCGAGTAATTGGTATTGAAGTTACGGGTTTCGTCGAGGATGTAATAGGCCGAATTATCGATGCCGCGGTAACAAAGGGTCGGACCGTTGTCGTCGCCTTCGGCCGTGTGGTTGTAGACCACGTCGAGAATGACCTCGATATTGGCCTTGTGCAGGGCTTTAACCATGTCGCGAAATTCATCGAGGACACCGGTCAAACTCTGATCGGCTGCGTATTCGGCATGCGGAGCGAAAAAACCAATCGGGCTGTAGCCCCAGTAGTTGCTCTTGCCCGGACGGGCATCCTGGGGATCAAACTGGAAGATCGGCAGCAGTTCGACGGCCGTGACTCCCAACTCCTGCAAATAGGGGATCTTGTCGATGAGACCGGCATAGGTGCCGCGTTTGGCCGACTCCAGCCCTGAGCTGGGATCCTTGGTGAAACCGGCGACGTGCATCTCGTAGACGATGGAATCTGACATCGGATGCCGCGGTGCGCGGTCATCTTCCCAGTCATAGTTGCTCATGTCGATCACGACACTTTTGGCACAGCAACGCAGGTTGCTGCCCGGGCGGGCCGCGCGCTGCCGGTCATAGTTGTCCGGCAGTATGATGCGCTTGGCATAGGGATCGAGCAGTATCTTCTCCGGATCCCAACGGTTACCTGGCATGACGAGCAGTTGTGACGGGATACGCCAACCGTAGATCTGCCCCTCTTTGAGCCCTTCGACGTGAATATGCCAGTAGTAGCCGGAGCGGTGATGAGGGGCTGTGAGCCGGATGACCTCGGGACGGGTATCTTCCGGCCCGGAAAATAACAGCAGTTCCATCTCTTTGGCAAAGCGTCCCCAGATGGCGAAGTTGACACCATCGTGCTCCAGCACGGCGCCCAGCTGCCGGCAGTGTCCTGGGGTAATCGTCCATGTCTTGGCCATATAGAAACCCGATTGCAGTGATGACGTTATGCTCGTTATGGTACTGCAAATGCAGGTTAAGCCAACGCTCTGCACGAAAAAGGTAACGCTTTCTTGAGCTTTTCATCGATAAAAAAATCAGTTTGGATTCAAATGCATGCGATTTTGCGCATAGATTTACATAACTTGAGACGAATCACGCTCTGGCTGCGGAACTTTTAATTTGTTCAACAGCTCTAATTCAGCAATGGTTCAGGGATGAGAGAAACGATGAAACTGATAAAAACATGTGGTTGGGGGCTGGTCGCTTGTTGTGCGCTGTTGTCGGCATCGGCTCTGGCGGCACCCGCGCCGGTTAATTCGCCCTATGGCAGCTGGCGTCTGGTCGGTGCCTCGGTGAATGTTCCGCCCGCCTGTCGCCAATCACGACTGGAAATTGGCCAGGATCAGGTGCGTGTGATCAGCGGCAAACCAGAGGCGCCCCAGTTCTCTTTCCACAGCCAGATGGCGATGAGCCACAACGGCAACATCTATGTCATGCACCTGCGCAAGCCGGTCCATAACAGCCAGCCGGATTGTCAGGGCCATGCGGCTGGCGACATCGTGAAGCACTTCAACACGACCCGCTATCTGCAAGTTAGCGGGGACAGTCTGTTTCATTATCTGGGGCCAGATAGCAGCGGCGGCTATCTGCGTTATCAGCGCGTCGCATCCTCGGCTCGTGGAGTCAGCGCCCAATGAAGCCCACTGTCTGCGGCATGGGTAGCGGTACTTCGGTCGGCTTGCCATAGTGGCAGAAACAGTTTCTCCATGGCTCTGGCGCGAGCGACATCAAACAGTCTCGGCTCGGTGACGTCGCCATCCAGATGCGCCTTGACGGCCGCCATGACGCGGTAGTTGGCTTCCATCCACGGGTTGGTATGCACCGGCTCGCCTTGACTGATCGGGTGACCGTCCGCCAGCAGCGGCTCAAACCACCAGCCCCGTTCCGGCCGAAAGCCGCCTCTGAGCTGGTAGGCATTGGCCGTACCGACAATCGTCACATCAAAATGCAGACCCGGTTTTGGCCAATCGCAAAGCAGAATATCGAACAGGGCCCCCTGGCAGCGATACTGCACCGTCATGTTATTCCCCTGAGCTAACTGGACGGAGCAAAATTCGAAATCATCAAACAGGGTATACAGCAGCGAAAACGGGTGCACTACGTCCTCGGCGAACCATTCGACGGGGGTCTTGGGATAGGGCAGGTTGACGCCGACGACCAGGCATATCCGTGTCAGCGCTCCGAGCTGTCCGTCGTGAAGTTGTTGACGCAGCACGCTGGCGGCATCCAGAAAGGGAAATGGATAGCTGATGAAATGGTCCTTGGCCGTGAGTGCATCGAATGCATGCTGGTTGTCTGGCGTCAGGCCGAGCGGTTTTTCACACAAGACAGGGCGGGTCGCGAGACGCTGCAGGTAGCCCAAATGACTGGCGGTCGGGGTGGCGATGGTCACCCAATCACAATCGGCCAGGATCTCAAGGCTGGAGCCACTGTGCGCTATCTGCTCTTCAGCGGCAATGCGGGCGGCCAGCTCGGCATCGTGGGCCATCAGGGCCGTGACTTCACAGCCCGCTTTGCGCAATCCTGCGACATGGACCCGACCCCAGTTGGTACCAATGACCCCGGCTGTAGGGCGCTTGCTTGCCTTGTCCATCCGCTTTGACTCTCCATGGTGGATTCATTCAGGTTCTGTTGTGGCATCATCGCCACAAAAGGCCTGCGGTACAAGTGCCTGCCGGGATTATTGTTGAGCCTTGGCGGGCTGGGTGCGTGCAGTGTCCGAGCGAAAGAGCAACGAGAAACATGCGCCCCCCAGATCACTGGCCTGAATCGACATCTGGCCGCCGTAGGATTCCAGAATATCGCAGACCACGGCCAAGCCGATGCCTTGTCCCGGCTTCAGTGTGTCAATCCGGACGCCGCGCTGCAGTATCTGTTCGCGACGGTTGACGGGGACACCTGGTCCATCATCCTCGATACGGATCAATAGCCCCTCTGGCTGTTGCTCACAGCGTACCAGTACATATTCCAGGCAGTATTTGCAGGCATTTTCAATGATGTTGCCGACCATCTCTTGAAAGTCATTGCGGTCGCCATAGAAATGCAGATTGTCGGGGCAATCGAGCGTCAGGACGACCCCTTTGCGGTCATAGACTTTTTGCAGTGCCCGGCACAACGGGGCGATTAGGCTTTGCAGGTCATGTTGCTGGCGAATCAATCCCAGGTCGCGGCTGGCGGTCGCCCGGCGCAGGTAGTAGCCAATCTGCTGATCGATACGACTGACCTGCTCCAGCAACAGAGGTTCCTGTTCACGCATCAGGTCGGGGTGTTCGCGCAGGGTGTGAAAACTGGTTTGCAGCACCGCCAGGGGCGTCTTGATGCTGTGCGCCAAGTCGCCGAGGGAATGGCGGTAGCGCTCCACTTGACGCCGTTGCTGCTGCAACAACAAATTCAGGTTGTTGACGAGGCGACTGAGTTCGACCGGCGGAATGAAATCAAGCCGCTGGCCTTCACCTTTCTCCAGCTTGCTGACGGCTCGGGCCAGTCGGGCAATGGGCAACAGGCTCCAACGTGCGGCAATCCAGACCAGTGGCAACAGGATGAACAGGTTCAGCAGCGTCACATTGCGCAGCGTACGCCAGAAAAACGCATTTTCTTCGCGCTCCTGGGGCGTGGTATCGATTAAAACCAAACGCAGCGCCGGCTGATCGCCACGCGCCGGATAGTGTTTGACCAGTACGTAATAGCTAAACTCATCATGCCCCTGGAGTTGGGTAGCCGCAATCTCGACGCCTTCACTGTCCCGTGAGCCGGGCAACAGGGTGGTACTTTCGATTTCGTAGAGGCCGGGTTTATCGAGCCACTGGCTCTGCATCTTGGCAGCAAACTCGGGCAGCTCGCGCGAGCTCCATAACACGTTGTCGTCGTCGTCATAGGCCCAGAGGGCATAGATTCGACTGCGCAGATCGTTGCGAAACGGACGAAACAGCAGCTTGCCATTCTCGTCTTCGCTGAAGGCGGTGAAAAAATCGATCTCCCGCTCCATCCACTCGCTGGCATACCGCGCCTGCAGGCTGTTTTGCACATAGATGGCAAACACGCCGTAGGCAAACGAGATGATCAGCAAACCCACTGCGGTGCCTGCGATAAAACGCAGCCGCAGCGAGCGTAAAGACCATGTCATGCGGCGATCTCGAAGCGATAGCCCTGTCCCCGAACCGTGTGGATCGGGTCATCGAATCGCTCCTGCTGCAGTTTGCGGCGCAGTCGGCCCATCAGCACATCGATGGTATGGGTCTCGCGCAGCTCGGCATCGGCATACAGTTGATACATCAGGGTCTCTTTGCTGACGACTTCGCCGGCGCGTCGCATCAGGTATTCCAGGATCTGGTATTCGAATGCGGTCAATTTGACCAGATCGCCATCGACTTTCAGCTCCTTGCGGCTCAGATCCAGCAGATATGGGCCCATCTGCACTTGCGAGCTGGCCAGACCGCTGGCGCGACGCACCAGCGCGTTGATGCGCGCCACGAGTTCTTCCATCTGGAACGGCTTGGTCAGATAGTCATCGGCGCCAACTTCGAGGCCGCGAACCTTCTCTTCCCAGGCATCGCGCGCGGTCAGGATCATGATGGGGAAGGTCACCTGGCGCTCCCGCCAGCGGCGGATCAGGCTGATGCCATCCTCATCCGGCAGTCCCAGATCGACGATGGCCAGATCCAGTTCATGTTCGTGACAAAAATAGTCGGCTTCCTTGGCATCTTGAGCGCTGTCAACCAGATGTCCCAACTCCTGCAGTTGTACCGAGAGGTGGTGACGCAACAGAAGATTGTCTTCAACCAGCAAAATTCGCATAGGTAGGTACAATGTTCAAATACTCCGTGACGACATGATAACAGCGGTTCTAATGCTCGGCGATGCCGATTCGACGATTCTCGTTTGTGGCTGCCGCTATTTTACTCCTGGCAGGTGAACCTTGAGTAAACGAGGGCGTGGTTGCAGCGAAAACAGATTGGGATAACATGAGTCATCCGGGTCACGGATTTCGACAAAGGAGCAACAAGATGTTGAAAGAGTTCAAGGAATTTGCAATGCGCGGCAATGTCGTCGACATGGCTGTCGGTATCGTTATCGGTGCAGCGTTTGGCGGTATTGTCAAAAGTCTGGTCGATGATGTACTGATGCCGCCGATTGGTCTGTTGCTCGGTGGTGTGGACTTCTCCGATTTTTTCCTGGTGCTCAAGGAAGGGGCTAAGGCCGCATCACCGTATCACACGCTGGCCGATGCCAAGGCGGCAGGGGCGGTGACGTTGAACGTCGGTCTGTTTGTCAACGCGGTGATCAGCTTCACCATAGTGGCGTTTGCACTGTTTCTGGTGGTCAAGGCGATGAATAAACTGCGCCAGGAACAGCCGGCTGCACCGGTTGAGGTGACCACCAAGACGTGCCAGTTCTGCTGTAGCGAAGTGTCCGTCAAGGCAACGCGTTGTCCCCATTGCACATCGCAGTTATGAGGTGACAGGTGTTGCGAGCACGGTTAAGCAAACTTTGCTGTGTCATTGGCCTGTTTGGTCTGACTGCTTGCAGCGAGCCGCATCCGTCCTCGGGGCCAAGCAACGGCCCCGAACAGGTTGCCAACAGGTTCTATCGTATTCTGCTGGCAGAGCCGTTCGGCGGTTTGCCCACCCAGGAGCAGTTGCGCCCCTACCGTGCCGTGCTGCACCAGGAGCTGATTCGTCGCCTGGAGGAGGCATATGCCGCCGAGCAGCACTACCTGGCTACCGCCAACGAAGCGGTTCCGCCTCTGGTCGAAGGAAGCCTGTTTGGCTCGCTGTTCGAGGGGGTAACGGATTTCCAGGTGGAAAGGTGCCAGAACGCACGTCGGACCAGTCGTTGTCTGGTCACCTTGATCTACGACAAGCAAGGAGAACGAGTGGAGTGGCAGGATGAGCTCCATTTGCGCCAAGGTCGATTGGGCTGGCAAATCAGCAATCTGACTTATGGTGGCAAATGGGATTTTGCGCCCAGCGGTACGCTGCAGCAGCGGCTCGATGCCGTCATTGCGCAAAATCAGATCATCGAACAGGGAACCGTCAGCCATGCCTCATCGACTGCACCCTGATGCAGCTTATTTTGCATGACAGGGGCCTTGTTGGCCCCTTTTCTTTCTTTGGAGTCTTCTTTGTGAATCAACTGTCTAAGCTTACCTGTGCACTTTTTCTCTCTTCATCTGTGATCCCGGCTCTGGCTCAGGAGGAGCATGCTCATTGGGGGTATGCTGGCGATATTGCACCGGCCAAGTGGGGCCAACTCAGCGATGAGTATGCCGTCTGCGGTAGCGGCAAAAATCAGGCTCCCGTCGATATTCAGTCGGTGGTCAAGGCCGGTTTGCCAGCCTTGCCGGTTGCCTATCAGACCGGAGGGGAGCAAATCCTGAACAATGGCCACACCATTCAGGTGGTCTACCAGCAGGGTAGCCATGTCAGCATCGATGGCCGCGATTTCATGCTCAAGCAGTTCCATTTCCACGCTCCGAGCGAAAACAGGATCAATGGCCAAGCCTATCCACTGGAACTGCATCTGGTGCATGCCGACCAGGATGGCAACCTGGCCGTCGTCGGGCTGATGTTTGAAGAGGGGGCCGCCAACGCCTTGCTGGCGACGCTCTGGGCGCAGATGCCGGCCAAGGCCGGCACGACAGTGGCCCTGAACCCTGCAGTGAATGTGGCAGATCTGCTTCCCACCGACAGACATTACTACCGCTTTGCCGGCTCGTTGACCACGCCCCCGTGCAGCGAGGGCGTGCGCTGGCTGGTTCTTAAACACCCGATGACGGCATCTAAAGAGCAAATTGCCCAATTTGCCCAGTTGATGGGGCACCCGAATAACCGTCCGCTGCAGCCGTTGGGCGCACGTCAAATTGTCGAATAACCGATAGTTATTCCGGCTTGGTCGTCAAGCGCACTTGTGTAAAGAAAGGTGAGGGCGCTTGACGGCCGCTATGACAAGGCATATTTTGCGCCGTTTAATTTGCACCGATGATCGCAGCCATGGCGGTCACGTCATAACTCAAGCACGATGATAATACCGAGAGGCCCGCATGCTGCGGAATACCTGTATCCATGGGGTACTGGACACCGATTTCTATAAATTGACTATGTTGCAGGCCTACCTGCAGCAGGTCCCGAACCATTCGTCTGAGTGGGTGTTTCACTGCCGTAACAACGAGGATCTGACTCCATACCTGGAGTTGCTGCGTGAAGAGCTGGCGGGTCTTGCGCAGATGCGTCTCGAGCTGCCGGCACTGCGTGAACTATCCCGCAGCTGTCCACAATTCTCCCCTGATTTTCTCGAGTACCTGTACCGTTTTCGTTTCGACCCTTCGTTGGTGGAGGCGCGGATCCAGGCCGGCAAGCTCACCATTCGTGCGCGCGGGCCACTTTGTCAGACCTCGATGCTGGAAATACCGATTTTATCGACCCTCAGCGAGCTGCGTAACAGCATGCGTTATCCTGAGGTTGATGCGGCCGTCATCGAGCGCGTCACCATGGCGCGCATTGCCGAGCTGGAGCGTCTGGGCGATGATACCGATCTGGATGGTTTCCGCTTTGCTGATTTTGGTACCCGTCGGCGTTTCAGTTTTGCCGCCCAACAACAGGTGCTCGCACTGCTCAAGCAGCATCTGCCGCGTCAGTTACTGGGCACCAGTAACCCGCTGTTGGCCCAGCAGTTTGGCTTGCCGCTGGTCGGTACCATGGGACACGAGTGGCTGCAGTCATTCCAAGCGCTGGATGGCCCGTTGGCCGCCAGTCAGCACACGGCACTGCGTCGCTGGCTTGAGGTCTATCCCAAGGCGCGGAACGTGGCGTTGACCGATGTGATTGGCCGGGATGCTTTTTGTCGCGATCTGGATTTTACGCTGGCAAATCAATACAGTGGCTTCCGACATGACAGCGGTGACCCGATAGTCTGGGGCGAAGCCATGCTGGCGCGGCTGGAGTCGCTGGGGATTGACCCCCTGAGCAAGCATCTGGTGTTTTCCGATGGTCTGGACTTTCAGCGTGCTGTCGCCCTGTATCGTCATTTTCGCGGCCGTACCCAGTGTGATTTTGGTATCGGAACCTGGTTAACGGGTGATTTCGGCCTTAACCGGCCATTGAACAGTGTCATGAAGATGGTGCGTTTCAACGGCCGCTCCGTGGCAAAAATATCGGATACGCCGGCAAAGAATCTCTGCCGCGATCCCCAGTTTATGCAGCAACTGATGGACGCTTTCGCGGTAAACGCCGGCGTACGTCAACAGATCATGAGCCAGCTGACCGGATAGAGGGCTGGCCTCGAGGAGAGCCATTCCTGATGCGTCAAACCCTGACTCTGGCTACGGCCTGTATCAATACCACCCCTCTGGATCTGGACGGCAACCTGGCGTTGATACGCCAAGCCGTCGATGCGGCCGCTACGATGGGCGCCGATCTGCTCTTGTGCCCGGAATTGTCGCTGACCGGTTACGGCTGCGAAGACATGTTTTTTGTCGCCGACTGGCTGGATGCGTTGCCGGCACAGGTCGCCGCCTTGGCCGATGAGCTGCCGGAACATATGCTGCTGGCTATCGGGCTGCCGTTGCACTTTCCCGGCGGACAGGTGTTCAATGCGGTTGCCCTCTTGTCACGAGGCCAGATCCATGGCCTGGTGTGCAAACAGCATCTGGCGCGCAACGGCATCCATTATGAACCGCGCTGGTTCACGCCGTGGCCAGCAGGACACGTTACCCAACTGAGCTATGCCGGACGCGAATTGCCGGTGGGCGATCTGGTGTTCGATGTCAGCGGTGTGCGCCTTGGGTTTGAGATCTGTGAAGACTCCTGGGTGGCCTCCCGCCCCGGGCGCACGCTCTTCGAGCGCCAGGTCGATGTCATCCTCAATCCCTCAGCCAGCCACTTTGCACTGGGTAAACAGCAGCAACGCAGCCAGTTTGTGCGTGAAGGCTCGCGTGCGTATGGTGCCGTGTATGCCTATACCAATCTGCTCGGCTGTGAAGCCGGGCGGGCCGTCTATGACGGGGATGCGATGGTTGCCAGCAATGGCGAGCTGGTGATGATCGGTGAGCGGCTGAGCTTTTCGCCACTGAAAGTGTACAGCGCCACGGTCGATCTGCAGATCAACCGGGCACAGCGGCTGATCAGTAGCCAACCTATGCTTCCTGGCCATGCAGACGGCATTGCCAGCGTCGACTTTGTCTGGGCTGGCGAGCCCTATCTGCGGGCGTTGTCTGCACCGTGCACGCTACCGGCCGAGGATGAACACGCCGAGGCGTGCCGGGCCGTAGCGCTCGGGCTGTGGGATTGGCAACGCAAGACGTGGACTGGAGGCTACGCACTGAGTCTGTCCGGCGGGGCGGATTCGGCATTGTGCGGTGCTCTGGTGTTCTTTGCCCAGGTGCAGGCCTATGCCTCTCTCGGTGAGTCGGCTTACCTCGCGCAGCTGGCCAAGGGACGTTTTGAGATCGGCGCGCGTGGCGTAGACGAAGCGCCGTTGTTGTGGCTAAAACGAGCCGTGATGCCGCAGATTTTAACCACCCTCTATCAGGGCTCTGAATACAGCGGCAGCGTGACCCGTGATGCTGCGGCGGGGTTGGCGGCTGGAATTGGCTCGCAACACCATGCCTGGTCAATCGCTCCGCTGATTGACGGATATCTGCAACTGGCGAATGCCCTGACGCCGGACGACCCGCTGAACTGGCAGCGCGACGATCTGGCGTTGCAAAATATCCAGGCTCGGGTACGAGCGCCGGGGATCTGGCTGCTGGCCAATCGTGGCAACAAGCTGCTGATCGCCACCTCCAACCTCTCCGAAGCCAGTGTCGGCTACTGCACCATGGATGGAGATACCTCGGGTGTCTTGTCGCCGATCGGGGGCATCAGCAAGTCACGGGTGCTGCAGATCAACCGTTATATCCTCGAGCAGGGGATCCCGTTGCAACAAGGCGAGGTGCTCGGTATCGCTCGGCTGGCGCTGGCGGAGATGGCCGCCATCGTCAATCAGGCACCAACGGCGGAGTTGCGCCCGGTTGAGCAGACCGATGAAGCGGACCTGATGCCATTCCCGGTACTGGATGCCATTCGACGCATCAGTCAGACCCAGCATCTGACCCCCAAGGGCGTGCTCCAGCAGTTGCTGCGCAGTCCGTTTGCCCAGCAGTATTCAGTGGCGACACTGACCGGGTGGTTGCGACGTTACTACGGTCTTTATTGTCGGAATCAGTGGAAACGCGAGCGGATTGCGGTCAGTTTCCACATCGAAGCCGACAGTGCCGACCCCAAGACCTACCGCCGTTTTCCGGTGATATCCAGCCAGCTCAAGCGGGAGTTGGACGAAATGGATGCCTTTGCCGCAAGCCTCTAGCGTGTGCGGCAGCCCCTTGCCGGCCGCGGTCAGGCAAGGGGCACTGGCGTCCCATCAGGACGCGGGCGTGTCACCAGCCTGTGCCGCCGCCTTGGCTTCCAGAGCCTGTTGTGAGTCGGCATACTGCTGGGCAATCGCGATAAAACTCGCCTCTATCTGTAAAAAGGCATCGACGATATCCGGATCAAAATGGCTGCCCCGTCCTTCGACGATGATGGCCACAGCCTTGTCATGGGGCATCCCTTCCTTGTAAACCCGCCGGCTGATCAGGGCATCATAGACATCGGCCAGGGCCATCAAGCGGGCAGACAGCGGAATGGCCTCACCGGCGAGCCCTTGCGGATAACCCGAGCCGTCCCATTTCTCATGGTGGCAATAGGCAATCTCCTTGGCCAGCTTCAGAAAATCCACCGAGGCACCCAGTGCTTTTTCGGCATGCTCAATGGCATTGAGTCCGAGTTCGGGGTGACGCTTCATGATCTCGAATTCGGTAGGTTCGAAACGGCCAGGCTTGAGCAGAATGCGATCCGGAATGCCGACCTTGCCGATGTCATGTAACGGCGCAGATTTAAACAATAGCGATATGGTGGCGTCATCCAGCTGGTGGGCAAAGCGCGGATGGTGCTGCAAGGCTTCGGCCAGAGCCTTGACGTAATGCTGGGTTCTGCGGATATGGTTGCCAGTCTCGTTGTCGCGGGTTTCAGCCAGCGAAGCCATCGCCAGAATGGTCACATCTTGGATGGCATTCACCTCGCGGGTGCGTCGGGCGACCTCCTGCTCAAGAAAATCGCTTTTACTGCGCAGGAAATCGGCGCTGGCTTTCAAGTTGAGATGGGTCTTGACCCGGGCAAGCACCACCGGCGGACTGATGGGCTTGGTGATGTAATCCACGGCTCCCAGTTTAAGGCCAAACTCCTCATCCTCCACACTGGCTTTGGCGGTGAGGAAAATGATCGGGATGTCACGGGTAGCGGCTTGCTGGCGCAGGTGCCGGCAGACGGCATACCCGTCCATCTCCGGCATCATGATATCCAGCAGTATCAGATCGGGTTGTGGCGGCTGCAGGGCAATCCGCAAGGCCTTTTCGCCACTGTTGGCGACTTTGACTTTATACAGTTCCTTGAGCAAAAAGCTCATCAGCGTCAGGTTTTCCGGCGTGTCGTCAACGACGAGCACGGTGGGTTTATCCAGTGGTTGTGCCTCGTCATCTGTGCTCATGGCGTCAGCTCCTCTATCCATTTTTCGGCAATCGTCAGGGCTTGCTCAAATTCGTAGTCGCGGATGGCGGTTTCGAGCGGCCCCAGGTGGGGGCTCGGTCTGGCGGATAATGCAGCGCTGTGGCGCTCCAGCAGATCCAGCGCTTCGGCATCATCCCCGCGTAACAGGTCGGCCAGTCGGGTGAGCAGGGGCTTGATATCTTCCACCACGCCGTCTCTCGCCACAGGCGTTTCATCTGCGGTGACGAGCGCTGCTGCGAGCGGCGCACAGAGTTGTTCGACACTCATGGCTGTGGTGTTCAGTCGCGTCAACAGGCTGGCCTCGTCACCGTGGTCACGGAGGTGCTTTTCCAGCTCGGCCGCCTGCTGTTGCAGGGTGGAGGCGCCAATATTGCCACTGACGCCTTTAAGGGTATGAGCCAGCCTCTCGGCTAACGCCCGATCGCCGGCAGCGAGGGCTACGCGAATGCGACTGATGCAGTCACGTTGTCCCGCGACAAATTTTTGCAACAAACTACGGTACAAGGCACGGTTGCCCATCACCCGGCTTAACCCCAGCGCCGTATCAATCCCCGCAATGTCCGGTAACGGGATATCGATAGCCGCGGGGTGCGTATCGGATTTTAGCGGGCCGCCAGGCGCCACCTGAGCGGGATGCCGCGCCGGGATCCAGCGCAGCAGCGCTTGCCATAACTGGGCGGGCTCGATGGGCTTGCTGACAAAGTCATCCATGCCGGCATCCAGACACTGCTGACGATCCTGTTCCATGGCATTGGCTGTCATGGCAATGATGGGCAGCTTGGTCCAGTGTGGTTCACACCGGATGTGCTGTGTCGCCGTCAGTCCATCCATGACCGGCATCTGTACATCCATCAGCACCAGGTCATAATCGACGCGCCGCATCTGGTCGATCGCCGCCTGTCCGTCTCCGGCGATATCGACGTGGAAGCCGGCACTGCGCAGTAACTCACTTGCGACCTCCTGATTGAGATCGTTATCTTCAACCAGCAATAGGCGCGCGCCGGCGATAACGCTCAATTCGGCCTGATAGTCTGTTCCCTGGGCACGACGCTGCGGAAATCTTTCCGCGGTCGGGTGGTCTGAAAGCAGCCGCATGGCGGTATCAAATAACTGTGATGGTGTGATGGGCTTGGTCAGGTGGGCGGCGACCAAGGTGCTTTGCATGAGCTCGGAGTCAGTGCCGGGATCGCTTGGGTGTAACAGTACCAGCGGGATTGTCATCGCCTGCTCGGCCAGCCTCCTGGCCAGTTGCAAGCCATCCATATCCGGCAGACTGACTTTGGACACGATCAGGGCAACAGGCTGGGACGTCTGCATGTCAGCCAGTGTTTGCAGGGCCTGTTGTCCCGAATCCGCCAGGATGACGTCGAAGCGCATGGCCAACAGCATGTTGGTCACCGCGGTGGCAGCCTTGGGATTGTCATCGACAACCAGAATGCGTGCTCCCAGCAGATCCACGCTCGGTGTCAGCATGGCGGCGCCCGGTGCAGGAACCGGTTGTAACAGCGCGGTGAACCAGAACGTGCTGCCTTCGCCGTAGCGACTCTCTACGCCTACCTGACCGTGCATCATCTCGGCCAGTGTCCGTGAAATGGCCAGCCCCAATCCTGTGCCGCCATACTTACGCGTGGTGGAGGCATCGGCTTGCTGAAAACTTTGAAACAGTTTGCCGCGCTGCTCTTCCGTGAGGCCGATACCGGTATCGTGGATGGCGAAATACAGCAGCAGGCCCTGTTCGCTGCGCTGCTCCACACGGATTTCCAGCCGGATGTCGCCGTGTTCGGTGAATTTGACCGCATTACTCATGTAATTGATCAGGATCTGCCCCAGCCGCAACTCATCGCCAATCAGCTCATAAGGAACATCGGGCGCGATATCGATGATGAACTCCAGCCCCTTCTGCCGGGCCTTTTCGGCGGTGAGATCGATTAAGTCTTCCAGCAGGGTGTTGAGGGCAAAAGGTTGCGGATTCAAGGCCAATTTTCCGGCCTCAATCTTCGAGAAGTCGAGAATGTCGTTGATGACCCCCAGCAGGTGCTGGCCGGAGCGATGGATCTTGTCAACGAAATTACCTTGCCGGGCATCGAGTTGAGACTTTTGCAACAGGTGGGTCAGGCCCAGAATGGCATTGAGCGGCGTGCGGATTTCGTGACTCATATTGGCCAGAAAATCGGCTTTCACTTTGGCGGCTTCTTCGGCGAGTTCTTTGGCTTCGGCCAGTTTGGCTTCAGCCTGCTTCTGTGACGAGATATCCACAAAGGTGCCGATCAAACCGCCGGGTTGACCATCTCCTTTGTGAAATCCCGAGACCCAATACAGGGTTTGGTGCACCTGGCCATCGGCAAAAGGAATGGGCATCTCGCGCTGGACCGACCCCAGCTCGCGGATGATGCGCTCGTCCTCCTCTTGATAATGGCGTCGATCCTCGAGTGGCAGGTACTCCAGCTCCAGCACTGTCTTGCCAATCAGCTGTTGTGTATCCACGCCAAAGGTCTCGCCATAGATCTTATTGAAGCCAGCAAAGCGGCATTCGGCGTCTTTATAGAACAGGGGATAGGGGATGGTATCCATCAGCACACGCTGGAAGGTCAACTGATCGGCCAGCGCCTGTTTGGCTTGTTGTTCTTCGGTCACATCGCGCCAGTAGCCATTCCAGACATAGTGTCCGGGTTCGGGCTCTGTCACCTCGGCGCGCGTTTCGAGCCAGCGGAGTTGCCGTTGCTGATTGTAGATACGGAATAACATGTCGCGGTTTGCGGCGCTGGACGCCTGCTCATGCAGCCGTTGCCTGGCCATGTCGATGTCATCGGGGTGGACCCGTTGCCAGCGCAGTTCGGGGTCCTCCAGCATCGCCTGACTGCTGATTCCCCAGACCTGCTCGGAGCGATTACTAATGAAAGTAAAGCGGCCGAGCGCCTCATCGGCACGCATCTCATAGCGGAATACCGCACAAGGTACCGATTCGGTGATCTCGGTGATCAAACGGCGCGACCACTCGGCCGATGCCGTGATCTGCTCCAGTTCTTGGGTTCGATCCCTGATCTTCTCTTCCAGGGTGTCGTTAAGCTGCTCCAGTGACCTGGTGGCATCCAGCAGATTACGGCGCATCAGTTCCTGTGCCGAGACCAGGGCCTTGAGTTCACTGATCTCACTTTGCACCGTCACCGGGGACTGCAAGTCCATATTGCCCAGGCGGTGGCTCTCGCGGACCAGCGCTCTTAGCTGGCCGGCAATGCGTCGTGACGAGGGGATGACCAGCAGGGCCGCCAGCAGCAGTGTCATCAGCAGCAGGCCCAGGAACAGGGCCCATTCTTTGGCTCCAAGAAAAACAAAGTCGTTGCGTGGCGCATAGATGGCCGCCCAGATGGTCTTGCCACCGAGTGGCAGAGGGCGGAATTGATAGAACCAGTCGGAGCCATCGCTAAGACGAATACTCTGCAGCTCACGGGCGGGTTTGCCGTTGGCTATCCACGCTTTAACGGACTCGCCGACAGCCGGATGGCCGATACCATCAACCGCGTCAAATAATTGCGGAAGCCGCTGTTGCCGCTGCATGACAGTGGTGAGCATTTTTTGCGGTCGGGAGAGCATACGCATCTGGCTATCCAGCAGCAGCGGAAATCCCTGTTTACTGACGTTGAGCTGGTTGGTGTACTCCGACAAATCCGTCAGGCGGATATCAACGGCAAGGATGTAGCTTTGTCCATCAAGGGCGCGAAATTGCTGACTGACCGTCACGCCAGGTTCACCGGTCGCAACAAAGACATACGGCTGGGTCCAGCTGATGGCGTGGCGCGCTGCGGCCTGACGAGCCCCGATAAACCAGGGGCGGCTCCGGGCATCATAATCGGATGTCTGGCGCTGGCTGCTAACGAGCTCAAGATCGGCGGTCCACTGCTGCTGAATGACCTCGTTGCCTTGCGCGAGCGGGCGGCTGACACGATTTGCCGGCAGGCCGTTCTCATCGCGCATCACCAAAATCTCGGCGCCATCCAGCCTGGCGAGATGGATGGAGAAAATGCTGTTGTGATTATCAATGAAGGGTAAAAAAAAGGAATTGAGTGCGGCCAGTTCCTGTTGATGAGCCGGCCAGGGTTGCTGGCTATCCGAACGCCCCGAGGGGGAGAGATGGTTGTGCTCCAGAACGCCACGAATGGTACTCAGGATGGTTTCTGTGCCTTGAGCCAGTTGCAAGATGCTGGTTTCCATTTCCGCTGACGCCTGTTGCATTTCGGCGTCGGCAATGCGGGACATGGTAGGACGAATCAGCAGGAAATTGATGGCGAGCCCAAACAGCAGCAAGGCGACAAAAACAATGCCGAACGCGCGGCTGAGCATCATGTACAAAAAGGAGAACCGGTTTCGAGCCAATGCCATCATCCGCTCCGGCGCATCAGGTGGGGATGAAGAGAATCTATCAGGTCTTCCTGAGTCTGGCAGCAAGCAAAAGCGAAATCTGGCAATCGTTTACCATCTTTATTCTGCAGTGCGCCGCTGTATCCGAGTGGCGCCCTTGGTTGCCAGGATGGCAAAGCAATTGGCCAGGGTCTGCAGATAAGCCGCCTTGTCGTCGCTATAAGGCAGGGGCCGGCCGACATAGGCATCGACAAAAAACGGGATCGGGATCCATTCCCCCTTGGGCATTGACTTGCCCAAGCCCTGTAGATAGACCGGAACGACCGGAACCGCAGGCTGATCGCGCAGCAGATGCCAGAGCCCTGGTTTGAGCTTGGACATGACCTCCGGCTCACCGCGGGTCCCTTCGGGAAACAACAGCAATATTTCATCACGTGCCAGCGCCTCGCGGCACAGTAGTAGTGGGTCGCCTGCTGGCGTGACGCTATTTGTTCCCCTGGCTGAGCCGCGCTGTACCGGGATCAAGCCCAGAAACCAGCGCGCGATGAACCGCAGCAGTGCCGTGCTGAAAAAATAGTCGGCGGCGGCGACTGGACGCAGCAGCGGCAGCCGCGAGAGTGGCAACAGGGTCAGCAAGACCAGCAGGTCGAGGTGACTGTTGTGGTTGGCGATGATCACCGCAGGCCCGCGGCGCGGCAACCGCATGCGGTGACGCACCGTGAGTCCAAGCCACAACAAGACCACAGGCCAGGCGACGACCAGTACGAACAGACGCCGGCACAGCGCATACAGCCAGTAAGGGCGGGGCAGATCGCTTTGCATGCTGACCTCCCGCCTCAGTAGTAGAAGTAGTAGAGGGTGTGAAAATAGAGCGGTGCCGTGAACGTCAGCGAATCGAGACGATCCAGAATGCCGCCATGGCCCGGCAGCAGGGTGCCGGTATCCTTGACACCGATATCGCGCTTTACCGCTGACATCACAACGTCACCGATAAAGCCGAAGACCCCGATCTCCAGGCCAACCAGCAGTGCGCGCGGCCAGTCCAGTGGCGTAAACAGCGGGCCGAGCAGGGTGGCGATGACGACAGTCGTTGCGGCGCCCCCCAGGAAGCCTTCCCAGGTCTTGTTCGGGCTGACCAGGGGCAGGATCTTGTGTTTGCCCAGGGTCTTGCCCCAGACAAACTGCGCCACATCATTCATCTGCGTCAGGAACACCAGCAGGAACAGCAGGCTGGCACCGCTGATCAGCCGACCATGGGCCTCAAGTTCCGGCAGCACCAGCAGGTAGGCCATGTGACTCAACGAAAAGACGGTAGTGACCAGCCCCCAGTGCAGTGTCGAGGTGGCGTTGAGAAAGCCTTTGGGATGACCGGAGAGGACCAGCCGCGTCGGCAGCAACAGGAACAGATAGACAGGGATAAAGATGATAAACATGCCATACCAGGCCTGGATGACCCAAAAGTACTGCAGCGGGATAGCCATATAGGCCCACAGGAAGGCCCAGCGGTCCTGCTGGCGGTTTGGCGTCAGCGAGATGAACTCCTTGAATGCCATGAAACTGACCAGTGCCATCAAGATAGAGGGCAACGGTTGGGGAAATAGCAGTACCGGCAGGAAGAAGGCGATGATCCAGCACCAGGTGCGGATGCGCACCAGGATCTCCTTGCGCGCCGGGTGGCTGGCAGGCACTTTCCAGCGGGTAATCGCATAACCTGCTGCCAGGATGGATAACACCAACGTAATACCGTGATATAGCGGATCCATGCTCAGACTCCTTGGTCTTGTCTTAGGCAGATTCTGCGGCCAGTGCCGCGCGCAGTCGATTGTAGCAGGTGAGTCCCATCGCGCCGCACGCCAGCAGCAACACGAGCGACATCCAGGGCAGGGCACCGGCGACCGGCCAACCCAGACCAATCCAGATGCCGAGCGCACCGATCAGGGTGGCGCGGTCACTCTTGCCCATCGGGCCTTCGTAGCGACGTCCACCGCCAATCAGCAGGCCACAGACGCCGGCATATTCGGTCAGCAGTGCCAACCAGATAAACGCCAGCACCACGGCGGGCCAAAGCCCGCTCACCAGGGCCAGGGGCGCAAACAGGGCGGCATCCGCCAGCACATCCCCCATCTCGTTGAGCAGACCGCCGAGGCGGCTCTTGTGGTTGAACTCCCGTGCCAGCTGACCATCGATGGCGTTGAGCGCCATGCGGACAAACAGCCATAACGGCAGGCCGAGCCACAGATAGCGCCCCAGCGTCGTGTCTGCGGACAATGCCAGCACGGCGCCATAGCCGACGGATAGCAGGCAGGCAAGGCTGGTGACCTGGTTGGCGGTGACGCCACGCCGCTCCAGCTGGCAGGTGAGTGGGCGCAGCAGTGCCAGAAAGCGGGGTTTAAGTTGATAGACGCTCGGCATGGTGTACTCCTCAGGCGGCGTCGGCGACGACATCATGACGTCGACCACGGCGATAGCTGACAAACAGCAGCCCCATGATCAGCATCAGCAGTACACCGAAGGCGAAGACCTCCTGTGCCGGATCGAGGAACTGGCTGGCGACATAGTGCACGCCGACAAATGCGGCGATCAGCAGGTTCTCGCAAAAGTTCTGTACGGCAATGGCGTGACCGGCGCCCACGGTCGCCTGTCCACGATCTTGCAGCAGGGCATTGAGCGGCACGACGAAGAAACCGGCCGCGGCCCCCAGTGCAATCAGCAGCGCACCAGCCTGCCACAATTGGGTGGTCAAGCCCATGAACAGCAGTGGGGCGCCAATCAGCAGGCCCGCCCACAGCGCGCGGCCGGCATGCTCGAGGCGGATGAGCGCCCCGGCAAGCCCGGCGCCGACGATGATACCGACCGAGACCACGCCACCGAGATTCGTCGCCGCACTGGTATCGGTCAGGCCGAGGGTGAAGGGTACCCAGGCGAACAGCACCAGACGCAGTGTTGAGCCTGATCCCCAGAACAGGCTGGTGCCGAGCAGCGAGGTGCGCGCCTTGCGATCGCGCAACAGGGTCGCGACGGCGCCGGCAAAATCCTTCACCATGGCCGGCAGCGCCGCGCCAGTGAAGCCATGCACCACCGGCAGCCGCGGAATCAGCAACGACAACCCGACGGCGAGGGCATAACAACAGGTAACCAGAACCAGCAAACCGGTCAGCGACACATCTGCCAGCAGGCCGCCGCAGACAAAGCCCAGCAGAATCGCCACTATGGTCGACCCTTCCATCATGCCATTTGCCTTGACCAGGTGGGCCGGGCCGCAGAGTTGGGTCAGAATGCCGTACTTGGCCGGCGAGTAAATCGCGGCGCCAATCCCGGTCAGCACATAGGCGGCAATTACCAGAATGAGTGCTTGCTGGCTACCGTACCATGCCACCAGCAGCATACCGATCCCTGAGACCAGCTTGATGCTGTTGGCCAGCCACATGACGCGCCCTTTGGGCATGCCGTCGGCCAGTAGGCCGACAAACGGCGCCAGCAGGATATAGGGCAGGACGAAGCTGCCCTGCAAGACCGCATCCATGCCTTTCTCTGTGGCCAGCGTCATCACCAGCTTGAGGGCACCCACCAGAATCGCGTTATCGGCAAACGCCGAGAGAAACTGGGCGATCAACACGGCCACCAGGCCGCGAGATAACAGGGGTTGTGCGGTTTGCGTATGAGTGTGATGTTCCATCTTCAGACTCCGCTGGAGGCGGCCAGCGCCTTGAGGGTGACATAATCGGTTTTGCCGGTGCCTAGCAGTGGCAATTCACTGACCACGCGCACGTCGCGCGGTACTGCCAGCGCAGGGAAACCCTGTTCGCGAGCCAGTTGGCTCAGCTGTTCTATGCTGACGGGCTGGGTACTGAACAGCACCAGCGCCTCGCCCTTGCTCTCGTCCGGTCGTGAGCTGGCGGCATGCTGGCCCGCGGGGCAGGCGAGGGTAGCCAGTTTCTCGACCACTTCCAGCGAGATCATCTCGCCGGCGATCTTGGCAAAGCGCTTCAGGCGGCCCTTGATATGGACGAAGCCCTCCTCGTCCACCTCGACGATGTCTCCGGTGTTGTACCAGCCGGCACCCCGTTCAGAGGCGGTGGGCTCCAGCACTCCGGGGGCGGTGGCGCGCAGATAGCCCAGCATCACGTTCGGGCCCCGGACGTGCAAGATGCCTCCCTGCTCGATCCCCGGGACCGTCTCCAGCTGCCACTCGATACCGGGCAGGAACTGACCAACCGTGCCGGTGCGATACGCCATCGGCGTGTTGACGGCCAGAACCGGCGCCGTCTCGGTCGCGCCATAGCCTTCGAGGATGCGAATACCGAATTTCTCGAACCACTGCTCGCGCACGCTGCTAGCCAGTTTCTCGGCGCCGGCAATCACATACCGCATGCGGAAAAAGTCATAGGGGTGAGCGTGCTTGGCGTACTGGCCCAAAAAGGTGCTGGTACCAAACAGCACGGAGCAGTTGCGGTCGTAGACCACTTCGGGAATCACCTTGTAGTGCAACGGGGACGGGTAGAGAAACAGCTTGGTGCCGGTCATCAGAGGCAGCAGGGTACCGGCGGTCAAACCAAAGGCGTGGAAGATCGGCAAGGCGTTCATGAATTTGTCGCCGGCAGTGAAGTCAATCACCGACTGTACCTGTGCCAGGTTGGCCAGCAACTGGCGATGGCTCAGCACGACACCTTTAGGCGTGCCTTCCGAGCCGGAGGTAAACAGGGTCACCGCTTCGGCATCCGGTTGCGGGGCAGGCAACCAGGCCCATTGCCGCAACCAGCTGGGTACGAGCAGGGCGCTCTGCAGCCAGAGTTTGTCTTTGAGCTCCAGATGGCTGCGCAGATCCTCAAGATAGTGGATCTGCAACTGTTGCCCCAGCGCAGCGATGACCTCGGTCAGGCGGGCGGTCTCGACGAAGGCGCGGGAGGTGATGATTTGACGTACGGCGGCGACCTGGCAGGCGGACTCGATGGCCTGCCGCCCGGCGGTGTAGTTCAACATCGCTGGCACGCGGCCAAAGGCGCCGGAGCCCAGCATCAGGCCCACGGTTGCCGAGACGTTGGGCAGCAGCAGGCCGATGCGCTCGCCCGGCGCGGCCAGCTTGCTGGTAATCCGCCCCAGTGCCAGCGTCATTTTCAGGATATCGCCATAGTTGAGTTCGACCTGACGCATGTCCTCCAGCAGGCCATAGCGGCGGCCACAGCGGCTGATGGCACCTTCCAGCGCTTCATACAGGCTGCCGCGGGGGCGCGAGGCGAACAGCATATGCTGCATGATGCGACGCATGGCTTCCCCGGCCTTTTCACGACGCTCATGACTGCTGGCTGCGTCCGGCATGCGGATCTGTTCGCTCGGCATCACAGTCAGACGCATTTTGGGGAGCCAGCGACGCTGCGGATGGCCACGCAATCGGCTGAAGAAAGTGCGGCCGGGACCATCCAGATGCACCGGGACTACAGTGGCGCCGGTCTTGGCGGCGACAAACGCCGGGCCATTGTAGATTTTCATCAAGGAGCCGGTCACGGTCAGTCGTCCCTCGGGAAAGATCACCACCGGGCGCCCCTGCTCGACCAGACGCACAACCTGTTTCATGCCCATCGGGCTGGTCGGGTTCACAGCCAGATAGTCGGTCAGCGACAACAGCGGCTTGAACAGCCAGTGCTCGGCCACCCAGGTGTGGACGACAAACACCGGTCGGCAGGGCATGAACAGACCGAGCAACATACCGTCGAGGAACGATTCATGGTTGGCGACAACCAAAACACGCTCTTGCTGCAGCGCGCTCCAGTCACCACGGACCTCGACGCGAAACAGCAGACGGAACAGGTTACGCAGCAGCAGAATAAACAGGGTACGCATCAATGCTTCCTTTTTTCCTTGTGGCAGACGTCAGACTTCGTCCTGCAGATAGGTCAATACCTTCTGCAGTGCGTCGGTCAAGAACACTTTGTTGATCCAGAAATAGATTTCCTTGCCTTGTCGTTCATGCTCCAGCACCCCGGCCTCACGCAGGATCTTCAGATGATGGGATACGGTCGGACGTGACAGGGTTGAAACCTCGGCCAGCTGGCCCGCCGTCAACCGTTCACCCGGTTCGAAGGTCAGCAGGATGCGCTGGCGATGTTCATCGCCCAGTGCATTGAACACCTTGGCGATTTGCTGCCAGGTATCCGGAATGGCGCGCGAGTAGTCAGTGTGCATATTTCATTTCGATGTTCTTAAACATGTCGACATAATAGCCGGTGCCGTCCAAGTGTAAAGGGTTTGCAAAGGACTCGAGCGAACTTTTTTTATCCAGCTGTGATCTGCATCGATGACTTGCGCTTTTTACGTGATCTGGCCAAGATCGGCGCCCGGTTGAATGAATGAGATAGCGCCATGAGTCGAGCGCCTGCCAAATTTGCTATTGCCGCGCCTGCGGCCAAGCCACGACGTCAGTCGGCTGCGGCGGCTGACAAGCCGGCCAAACCAGCGGCTACGCCGTCACGACGTGGTGCGGGAGGCAAACAGCCTGTTAGCGTCAAGGGGCAACTGCATCCGCGCAATCCGCATCAGGGCCGCTATGACTTCACGGCGTTGTGTCAGGCCTCGCCCAGATTACAGTCGTTTGTCATCAGCGGGCCTCACGGGGCGACCATCGACTTTGCCAATGCCGCCGCTGTCAAAGCACTGAATCAGGCGCTGCTGGCGCACTATTACGCCGTCGTCTCCTGGGATATTCCGGACGGGTATCTTTGCCCGCCGATCCCGGGGCGGGCCGATTACATTCACTACCTGGCCGATTTGCTGGCCAGCGGCCATCGCGGCAAAGTCCCCATGGGGGCGGGTGTCACTGTACTGGATATCGGTGTGGGGGCGAACGCCATCTACCCGATCATCGGTCATCACGCGTATGGCTGGTCTTTTATCGGCGCCGATATCGATGCCGGCGCCCTGGCATCGGTCGAGCTTATTCGCGCGGCTAATCCGGCGTTGGCGGCGGCACTTGAGTGTCGCCAGCAGCCAGATGAGCAGCAAATATTCGGCAACATCATTAAACCGGGTGACATCATCGATCTGACGCTCTGTAACCCGCCGTTCCACGCGTCGGCCCGTGATGCGCAGAGCGGTTCGCTGCGCAAGTTGCGCAACCTCAACAGCCAGAAGCCGCGCAACCAGCAACAGGCCAATCTCGACCGCGTCCAGCTGAATTTTGGCGGACGGAATAATGAACTCTGGTGTGAGGGCGGTGAGCTGGCCTTTATCCTGCGCATGATCCGCGATAGCCAACGTTATGCCGCTCAGGTGTTGTGGTTTAGTACCCTGGTTTCCAAGGGGGAGAATGTGGCGCCGCTGCGCAAGGCGTTGCAGGCCGCCAGGGCGGTCGAGGTGCGGGTGGTCGAGATGACGCAGGGCCAGAAGATCAGCCGCCTGGTGGCGTGGACGTATCAGCCTTTGGCGCAGCAGCAGGCCTGGAGCCAGTTTCGCTGGGGACGTTAAAGACCGGTGGGCTGCCACTGTTGAACCAGTCACCATGTGCCGTCCTGAGTGTCCAGCCATCGCGGCCATGCTGTTTGCTGCGATACAGGCTGGCATCTGCCAGTTCAAATAGCCCGGAGTCCCGGCTGTCGTCCACGGTGGCAATGCCGATGCTAACGGTCACGCTACCTGGCGTCAGCCGCCGTAAGGCATGCTGCAGGCGTTGCACACTGTCGAGCAAGACGGCCGCCCGGCGTTCGGCGGTCAGCACCGCGAACTCATCACCGCCGATGCGGTAGCTGAGCGCCGGCTGCATCACCTCTCGCAGCTGGCGCGCCACGGCGATAAGCACCCGATCGCCCTCCTGATGGCCAAATTGATCATTCACTTCCTTGAAACGATCGACATCCAGCAACATCAGCGTCAGAGCCGAGGCTTGGTTGCGCGTACTGGCCAGATCCAGATCGAACGCCCGGCGGTTCAGGATGCCGGTCAATGGGTCGGTCAGCAGTGCCTCGCGATTTGCCATCTGTTCATGGCGCAGCAGGTGGGCGCGGGCCAACACGTCGCGGCTGAACCAGGTTGACAGGCGTTGGTGTAACACTTCCGGATCCTCACCGGCCAACAATTTGGCCACCAGGCGCTGCTCGGCCCGAAAGATCAGGATCAGCACCGTCAGGCTGGCCAGTGACAGGCCAAACAACAACACCATCGGCAGCACGATGAGACGCAAGGTTCCGAGTACGGACTCCATAAACAGGCTGGCTGGCAAGTAGAGTTGCAGATCCAGCAGACTTTCGCCGTTGCGGTAGTTCAATTGCTGCCCGTGATGCAAGATTTGCCAACTGGAGCTAGCATGCGAGCCGTCACCGCTGGGCGGGAAGCGTTCGGGATAGATTTCGGTGATCAGCTCACCGGTCTGGTGGTGTAGCACTCTTAACCCGACGCCGACATCTTTTAGGCTCTGTTGCAAGCGTTCATGGATGCGGTCGACAGGAATATCCGCTATCAGCAAGCCGAGAATGGCGCCGTCGTGATTGCGCACCCGTCGCGTGTAACTCAGCATCCAGTCACCGCTATTGAATTCGCGATACGGGCCAATCAGCTGAGAATCGCCGCCTTCGGCGAGCAGCGCCTGATACCAGGGGCGAACTTTGGGATTGTATGGTTCGTTCGGCGCCCAGTGCGGGTAGGTGTCGAGCCGGTTCGTCGCCATATTGTAAAAAAACAGATAGGCCGGTTCGGCGCGCAAGCGATAGGCGGCATTCCACACCGCGTTTAACGCCGGCTCCCCGCGGGCAATGGCGGGTTTATCCATCTGCTCCTCGATGATGGCCAGTATGGTCTGGTTGTTGTGACTCAGTGGCGAGAGGTAGAGGCTATCGAGGGTGAGCAAGAGCTTGTGAAAATCACGGCCGCGCCCTTCAATGGTATTTTGCAAGTTAAGCCAGCCCATGCCGATGCCGATCAGCAAGGTCAACACACTGCTGCTGATGGTTAGCAACAGAAAGATGTAGTAACTGCGTCTGTCCTGGCGAATCTTCATTTCTGCCCCCGTAGCATGAGTCTAGGCCCATCCCCACAAAAGGCATATAAACAGGCTGGTTATTGCAGTTATTAACCGGCATCAGCAGCCGTGGTGCACGCTTTGCCGACTCAGACGCCCGTTATGAGCATGTTGCTTTGCCTGATTCGACAGGCGCGATTCGTGAAGGGGTGTGACAAGCTTTTGCCACCCACCATTACGGTGTCATCTCATGACGGCTGCAACCACTCAATCAGCGGTGTCTGTGGGCGAGCGCCCGGCATCGCCTGCCATAGCGTCACCCCCAGTGACGACTACACGGCTGTGTATGCCGTTCTGTCAGGCCGATGGCCGCCCGGTTGAGCCGGGGGGAGATGTGGCCGCACTTGTGTTGGGAGAAACCCTGGGCGGTTATTTACTCGGACAGAATCTGAGCTGGCATGGCGGCATTCATCTGACCGATCAGCATTATCCGCAGCATGTGGATCAGCAGCCGCTGCGCTGCCTGATGGATGGCACCGTGATCGCCTGGCGCCTAAACAAGCGTTATCCAACGCTGTCATGGGGTGACAAGGCACTGCGCTATAGCAGCAGTTTTTGTCTCATTCGGCATGATTACTGCTCGCCTGCCGGCGCACACGGAGCGCAGAACCAGCTGCGCCTGTATAGCCTGTATATGCACCTGGCGGACTACCACCACTATCAGCCGGTGTCGAGTGAGCAAGCCATTGTGCGTCTGCGCCAGCGTATCTATGTTCGCCGGGCGGATGACCCTACCCGGCGTTTGGGCAAGCTGGGAGCAGGTAGCGTCCTGCTGGCTGACAGCGAGCGCCGGCGATTGTCGATTGCCGAGCGCGTGCAAGGGCGAACGCAGCAACGCGAGCTGGAGTTTGTCCGCGCCAGGGTGCAGGAGAAAGGCCCGGATTCGGCTCATCATATTGCCGTTGGTGCTGAGGTTTGGGTTGCGGACAGTCCTGAGTATGTCGAGCATGCCAACCAGCAGATCTTCAGCCCGCCACGGGCGTTGCCTGGTTACTTGCAGCGTTATCAGATGGCGACGTTACGTCAACCGCAGCCGGTTTACCGCACTGCCGAAGCCTGGCAGCAGCGTGATGCCGAAGGGCGCCTGCAAGTCGGAGCCACGTTGCGCATCGATCGCCACCTCTGTCGCCCTGTGCAACGGGATGGCCGCGTCCAAAGTGTGTTTGCCGCCGAGATCATCCATGGTGTGGATGGCGAGTCCGATGGGCCATTAAGCGGCCAGATCTGGCTGTCGCTGGAGCCTGGATTAGCCTCACTGCAAGACGAACCACCCAGCCAGTTTGACACTCTGGTGGCATCGGACTATCCCATCCAAGCCGGTGAGCCAGTCGGATTTGCCGGCTGTTATGACAGCCCAACACTGACTGACTTGGCCAGGGTCGACACCGAGTACCGGTTGCATCTTGAACTGTTTACCGATGCCGAGGCGTCGTTGATTCAGTGCTGGCTGGATAATGCCGCCGAGGTGAGCGTCGACACTCACTGGGCCTGTTTGTCCGGGGATGAGGCCCTGTATTGCCCTGGCCAGCAGACGGATGCTGCACCAGAGCTGACCGCATTACATGCCGATGCCGGACAGTGTGTGCCGGTGTTGCGGCACTTTGAGCACGAACACCAGCCTTGGTGCGAATTGGGCGCAACCCAGTGCGGGCCGACGCGGCTGGAGACGGCGTTGCTACCAGAGCAGAGCGTGTCGCTATGTGGCCCCTTCGATCTAGCGCGTCAGGGCTTTCGCCTGCTGAATGGACATGATGCCGGTCAGCAGGTGGTGATTGATCTGCAGGCTAATCAGGTACCCGGCCTGTTTAGCCAGACACTGCGGGCTCTGGATCGGGATCAGAATGGTGTGGTGGATGCCGACGAGCTGCGATCCGCCTTGCAGGATGCTCAGAGTCGGGGCCAGCTGTCGCGCCTGCTGGTCCGGCATGACAGCGAGTGGGGCGTAACCTGGCGACAGAAGGTGGAAAAACATTTGCAAGACAGCAAGGCGCGGCTGTTGGCTTTGCCGCCGGCATGCCTGTCTGCCGCGGAACAGCAGCAACAACAGGCTCACTTGCAGTTGATTGAGATGGAAACACAACGCATCAAGCAATTGGCCATCGAGCTGGCGTTATTTAATCAGCCGCTGGTGTTTATGCATCCGTTATTAATGGTTCAGCTGCTGAATACGACCAAGGCGATAGCCGAGCTGGTGACCAAAGAAATGCTGGTGGTGCTGGTACCGGAATTAGCCGATGAAAACTGTGACGAGCTGCTGCGTTATCTCAATCAATTTATGACGGTATTTGAAATCAATACGCCACTGCGCATTTGTCATTTTCTGGCACAAATGGCCCATGAGTCCCGATTTAGACCAAGAGCGGAGAATCTGAATTACACCAGCACGCAGCGAATACATGAAATATTTGGTTGCAGCGGAGGGTCAAGAAATTACAACGCCAGCGTCGACAGCTGTACACGAGGTGTTCATGCCGGGCGCGAAGAGCTTTGGAGTAACCCCCAAAACTATACTCGTCATCCGGCAGCGCTTGGTAGCTTGGTTTATTCAAATAACATGGAGAATGGTTCTTATGAATCTGGTGATGGATATAAATACAGAGCAAGGGGGTTGATTCAACTGACGTGGAAAAGGAATTACAGGTTGTTCACGAATTATCACAATGAACATTTTTCTGATGATATACGTGATTTTGTTACTGATCCTGATTTAATTTCTAGCTCGTTGAAGTATGCGGTGGAGGCCTCTTGTTTTTACTGGGGCATGATGGATATAAACAGAGCCGCTGACATAGATGATGTTCGCATTGTGACTAATAAGATCAATGGGGGTGTAAATGGATTGCAAGATAGAATGGAAAAAACTAGAGCGATTAAATCTCATATTGGTATTTAGTTGTGCTTTCACTTCGCCACTTTCCAAGGCGAGTGAGATTTTATTTAACTGTAATAGCGGGGTTTTAAAGTATGAGCTTATTCAAGATGATGCAGGTCGAGTTTTTTATGTGCATAAAAAAAATGGAATACAAGACTTTTCCCTTTCTAGTACACAAAAAAACAATCCCTTTAAGGTAGCTAGTGTTCCTTTTAGTGGTGGAGGAATGGCATATGTTCATTTTAAGAATGGTGAATACGATTACTATTTATATAATGCGGTCTCTTATGCCTCTGAACCTTATATAGATGTGCTTGGTGTAATGGTTTGGCATGAGAATAAAATTATCTCGAATAGACATTGTTCAGGTTCTGCTAATGGGTTGTTCCCTCCGGCATTTAGAGTTCTTTCTGAAGAAGAGCTAGATATAAAAATCCAAAATGAGGTGTTTGATAATCGAGATTAGATTGTTGATATATGTGTCAAGTGGATCTTCTATTTATACGCCCTGCATTTGGATTGGTTGATGCTTGTTTTGTTATCGCTTTAATCACAATCAATGTTCTCTGGAGGATAGAATGGCTGAGGAGGAATTCATTGTAAATGAAACAAATTTTACTGAATGCATTACATGCGGCGGTCTTTTTTGTTATTCTTTCAGCAAACGTAAAGTCGGCTGAAATTCTTTTTAATTGTAACATTGGAAAATACTCGTATCAGATCATATTGGATGGCGAGAGTATTATATATTCACACTCCATTTTAAATGTGAAGGATCTGAACGTCCATGCATCGAAAACAGATGCGTCGTTTAAAATGGCCAGCTCTCCTCTTAGTGGTGGAGATGTTGCCTATATTCAATTTTCCCGAGGTGACTATAGCTATTATTTTTATGATGCCATTACCTATGCCAGAGATCCGCCACTGGATGCCATAGGGGTTATGGTGTGGCGAAATGGTGTCATGCTCTCTGATCGAGCCTGTTCGGGTAACAAAAACGGGTTGTTTTCCGAGGTATATCAGGACATTCCGAGAGTGGAAATGGGTGAACAAGTTTTTTTAAAAATCATCGATAGATGAGTATGAGAGCGGTTAATTTATTGCAGCATCAGTATATTTCAGCACACGGGTTGTATATAACGGCTTGCGTATAACGGGTGTCAGTAGCAATGATTATTAGCATGACGACGCTTGTTGTTTCGCTGAGCACAGTGCCAACCCTTATCCTGGATGCCAGGGTTATCGCCAATCAAACACAGGGCGAGCTGTTAACAGATTTAATCCTGACGGCGGATCTGGATGGTGATCATCATATGAACACCGTGATCTACGATTTTAGCCGTCAGGCCGCACCGGTTACCTGTGATACGGCGTGCCCGCAGAATGATGGATTATTCAATCGGCCACAGCTGACCATTGCATTCATTTTGCATGGCAAACGCATCAATCTGCCGTTCCTCTGCGAGCAGTTTGGCTATTTCAACAACCAGCACGCAGGTATGCCGGATCTGTGGTGCGGGCCTGATACCCGCCTGCGCTGGAATGGCGAAGAGTATGGCGACGCACACTAGCCTGGTTGTGGGCTCTACGCAAAATGTCGCTCAATAGCGGCATTTTTTTGTGCTAACAGAGCTCTGCTTCATCTTCAGTACGGGTCCTCGTAAGAAACAGATTGCGTTTTTTTTAGCCATGCCTCGGTTTTGTTATCGCTTTGTATCGGGATTAGAGCTTTCATCCAAAAAAAACTTAAAAAACGTGATTTTGTGACTGGGTTTTATATGGCTCTTTGCTTGTCAACTGTAATAGAATTCAGAAAAGCCAAATAAAACATGACGATATGAGCACGATCACACTTCGGCAGGCACTGGGTGTTCTTGCCAAATCTTCACCCTTTTCTGTTTCGACAGTTAGTGAACGTCCTAAAGACATTTACGACGAGCTAAAGGCCTATTTGTATGTCGAACAAGACATAGAGAAGGACTTCAAAAAACTACTGACCTCGCTGCGAGGCAATGAAGTTATCTTCCTTTGCGGTAGTAGTGGCGATGGTAAATCCGAGATCCTGACTCGCGCCTACGAGACTTATCACAATAAATTCAGGTTTCATCTCGACGCCACCCATAGCTTTCAACCCCACCAATCCGCCATTGAGGCTCTCGACCAACTCTTTGATGAAGCTATTGCTGATCCTCGACCCCTCGTGTTGGGCATCAACATTGGCATGTTGGCTAACTTCGCCAAGGAAGGGGCCTCGCGTCACCATTACATTCGTACTGTAATCGAAGGTTTTTTGGAGAGAGGCTACCGTTCGTTTGATCGGGATGACGACTCATGTGCTTTTGAGCGCTTCCACTTTCTCGATTTTGAACAGTATCCGAAGTTTCAATTTAGCCAGGATGCAGAAGGCTATTCGGAGTTCGTTCGACATTTGTTCTCGCGCCTGACCCAGCAAGATGACAGCAATCTCTTCTATCTATTGGCCAAGCCGCAGATGCAGTCAGGTGCCGATGCCCAAGTGCTGGCGAATTACCGATTGCTGGCCATGCCCTCGGTGCAGGAAGTCATTATTACCAACCTGTTTAAGGCTCGTCTGTACAAGGATCAGTTTGTTACCACGCGCGCCTTGCTGGATTTACTGCATCACCTCCTGCTGGGGCCAGGTTATCTGTTCGATAACCTGTTTTCGGGATCGGATAACGAGTTGGTTGCCCGTTTGGAAGAGTTTGACCCTGCGTTGTTACACACCCGGGCGCTGGATCAGTTTGTTTTGCGTTATGAGTTGGCACTACCAGATCCAGAGCTCGATGCGTTTTTACAAACACTGGCTGAATTGGGAATTCATTTTTCGGCAGAGCGCGAGACGGCCGGTGAGGCCGCCTCCATGATCCGCCTGTTTTACCTGTTACAGCATCAGTCTCTAGGCAACGACTATCATCAGCAGTTTTCTGCCGATTTTGCCGAGAGTCTATTGAACTCTTATGCCCAGGTCTGGATGCAGCATAGTGATTATGACGGCAGTAACGAACGCAAACTGGCTTTGCGCCCCTTCTACATGAATGAACTGATCAGTGCGGTATTTCGTTACGCCAACCGCAATGCCCCTGAATTAGAAAAAGGCGAATGGTTCCTGGGGCAATTCGGCAGCGTCAAACTGGCAGCGTCGATCACCATCAAGGCGGATTTTACTCGCGTCCACTTCGAACGGGTCGAGAAGGTTTCGCAGTTCCAAACATTTATCAAAGTGGCGGATAGACAAGGCGAATACGAGCTCAAACCGATTGCCATCAATCTCAATTTGTTCGAACTGATTTGGCGTTTGAATCGGGGCTATTGCCCTAACAAATACGACAAAAATGCCATTGTGCTGCTGGATGAGATTGTTGATCAGATCAGCGAAGTGGCTCGTCGAAGCCCAATCCTCAAGTTTTATGAATCTGGCAAAAGCTATAGCGCCAGTCTGGATGACGGCATGATCGCTGTCAGTGGGGTGATCTAAGCCATGATGTATCCGATTCCCGAGGGATTAACCCCGTCAGATAAAAACAAGCTCAACAGCTATCTCCCGATCCGCAATAAGGGCAATGAATTTAATTGGGACACCATCACAGGTCTGGTATTAGGGCATGCCCTCAAACGCTTGGTGAAGCATTACCCATTTGAGCAATTTCGCGAGGATTGCCAATCCCGATTTATTGCCAAGCTCGATGAGCCTGGTTTCTGGCCTGTGCTGGATCGCATGTATTTTGCCACCGAGGCGGTATTTCATATTTCACCGCTGTTCTTGCTGTTCAAGGCGCAGCGTAAAGGCAGTGGTAAAAGTGAACTCGGCGCTGAAAATCTACGCATGGGCGAGCTATTTGCGGGTCTGATGGGTAACTACTTTCTGCCTGATGAGGTAAACGACAACCTCACTTTTATTGAGCAGGAAATGTTGTCGGTGTTGCGTGGCCAGCTGAAGCAGGGCAGCGCATTGAGTACTCAGGAACAGCCATATCTTCCCTATCTGGCGAATGCCTTCCTGAGCGATCTCGCCTTTTTGGCCCGGCATCCGCAGTATTTGCTGCAAGAGTTAACCCATATGCTGCAGTTGTATGCATTTACCTACTGCGCCCAATTGGCCCTTCATGTAACGGATTGGAAGGCCGGTGAGCCGGTCAGCAAGCCACTTTATTTTATTCTGGATAATGAAAAGGCCAGCAAAGAGCGGGTTGCGGTCCAGCACTATGGCCACAAGCTCTTCTCCGAATCGAGCAAGCGCCTATTCCCGATGCTCTCTGCGTTAGAGGTGCTGCAAAGCCAAACGCCTAAACGACCGTTGTGGCGGATCTATCAAGAAGCGGTCGCCTACGAAGACCAAGAGCGACTGCTTGCGGATCTGAATCGCTACTTGCAGGCGTTTGCTGTATCCCGCTCTTTACCCGCGTTGGAATCAGCCAGCTCTGTGCCCCAGGCGTTTGAGCAATTACGCGAACTGGCTATGAAACAGTTTGAATCCGAAAAAGATACCCGCAGTGAAATCAATGGTAAGTACGTGAAAGAGTTGGAAAAACAGGTCGGTGCCAACTTCATTCAGTCCCGTGGTCGTGCTGGACGGGTTCTGGTTTTGAATCAGGATCAGCTGTTGTTGTTGACCAATCTGGCGATTGGCGAGCGCGACAAGTTGCGATTGCATGAGCTGATCAAGGGCTTTGAACAACGCGGTTTTTATCTGGACAACCAGTCCCAGCAGGTATTGGTCAGTTTCTATGAGCGCATGGGCAATGTGGAAAGAATGAGTGATAGTGGAGATGCCGTTTATGTCCGCAAAACCATATGAGCAGTACCTGGCCGAGCAGTTTATGGACTGGGTGGGGAGCGACATCCAGGCAGGCACCCGTTATCAGTTCAAATCACCCGATGCCGAGAACTCTAAGCGTCTGTATCAGGCTTTTGTCCGTTTAGCGGCCGGGCAAACGTTATCCCTGGCTGGTGTTTCCTTGCCCACCGTGGTGTGCAATGGCGTGGCCTTGTTGCCGGTTCTGCACGGCGAAGCGCCGTTAGGCTGCACTGAGAACTACATCTCCCATCTGCGTGATGCGGTTGCCAGCCGCAGCGGTGAGTTTGCCTCTACCGCCTTGTTGATCATTCATAACAGCATGCTGGATACCCTGATCAACAGTGCGCGCGATGTCGCCGCCATGGGGGCTATCTGGCATCCACAGACGCTACAAACGCGGCTGGCCAGTTTGATTGATCCCTACAGTGACATGCGGGAGTTATCGAACTGCCTGTTACTCGACCAACTGGAGATGGTGACAGAGGAGGGGGCGACCATCTTTGGTTTTGCCTCTCTCTATCGCTCACTGGAGGATGGTCAACTTGATTTCAGCGAGTTGGGTCTATTTGATGACCCCTTGATCCAGAAGATGAGTGGCCAAACGGCGCAGATCCGCCGTCGGTTGGATGAAAACCGTAGCCTGCGTCGGCATATCGAATTCAGTGTCGAGCACTATGCCAATCAACTGGATATCCAACTGAACAAGTTTGGTCCCAAGTTTATCCAGCAACATTTTGTGAAAGAGCCTGCCGACTGGCGGCAGCTGGATTTCCAGACCTATCTGGATGAAATAGATGCCAACAAGGCGCAAAAACTGGTGCTCGATGCCATAGATCTCGGTGCGGATATGGCGGGGGGCTCTCTGTTCCAGCGCGCCAAGAGTCAGACCAAGGCTGGGCAAAAAGAGCTGAGCTTGCTGATCCAGGTTCCCGCTTCCGCGTCTGAGTTAACCATGACGCTGACATTTACCGGTAATGATCTGGAGCCGGATCAACTCCAGCTGGCCCATAACAAAGCATTGGAAAAGCAGCTGCACAAGCAGATCAATCGAGCCGGTGGCAAGCGCTGCTGGGCTGATCTGACGCTGCCCTTTGATGGCCAACCCACATTTTTCAGCATCGAGCTCAAGCGAGACAATCGCTCCGAACAGTACAAGTTGCGCTGTCTGCTCCTCAAAGAAGGGAGCTTTTATCTCGAGCCAATCCAGAACTCGTTTCGCGTCGATCCCCGCCATGGTTGGTTGACCCTGTTGATGGATGAAGATCGGCTGCAGCTGAGTGCCGATGAAGGTGCCTGTATGCACCTGGGCGATGACGATGACGAGGTCGATTGTCAGCGTTATAGTTGGGTCGATTTTGCCGAGCAGGCGAATCAAAGCGAGATGATCCACTTCACTCTGTGCCATGGTGAATCGCGTCTGCCGATCAATATCGAAGGGCCGGCCGCCGAAGAGGGGGTGAGCCAACCCTTGTTGTTTGACACGGAGCGCTTTGCCAAGCTGCTGTGTGACGATTACAACGGTGAATACAACCGCGCCAAGGGCAAGATCATTCTCGACAATGCGGAGCACGCCGTCGTTGGGGTGCGACAGCAACTATTGACGCTCGAGGCTCGCCTGGTCGATGAGCGACTGATCTATATCGGTAGCTGTGGTGATCCGGTGCGCCTGAGTAGCCTGCAAACTTCGCATCCGGCACTGCATGACGCTTATGCGGCTCTGTATGACTATCTGACTCGCAACAAGACACTGCCAAGTTTGGTCAGTTGGGGGGATGGGTACAGCGTACTGGCCGCGGCGGTTGTCAGTGCCTATGAAGCCGCGTTGCAGCAGATCCGTCTGCATAGCGTCCTGGGTTTGGACGAGAAACGACTGTTGCGCGTCGGGCTCTGCAAGATCGAGGAGAAGGAGCGTTTTACCCCGCTGCACCCTCTGGTGCTGGCCTATTACGGCCAGCTGGTGGCGGCGATCCGCGCCGATCGGGATGACAACGGTGAGAGCAGCTTTAGTGAGTTGCCGGAGGTGACTCGCGAACGTCTGGTGGCGTCGGGCCTGATGCCGTTTGCCTATGATGAGGCGGGCTTTGCCCATCTGCAGCCGGTGAAGGAGAATAGCGGTTGGCTGGAGTTGGTACCGCAACAACTGATGAGCCATAGCTTTGTCAAACGGCTGGTTAAAGACAAACTGGCTGAGTTCACCCAAGCCTATGCCCGCCTGTTCCGGGCTGGCCCGCAGAGTACCTTGATCATCAATGCCATCAATCAAGGGGAGGCGAGCGAGCTATTTTTAGGGCTGGTGGAGCACTTCAAGCAACACGGTGAACGGGCATTTGCCCTGCATGTGAACTTTTATGATGCCGGGCTGCAATACAACGAGTTTGACCGTTTTGCCGATATGGCCAGCTATGACGAGCTCAAACACTGGCTTGGCTTGAACAGCGGAGGTTGGCGTGAAGATGCTGACCTGCTGATCGATCTGCTGCGCAGCCGACTCACCTACAGCAAGTTCGTCACCCCTGCCGAAGGGAGCGAATTTGCCTATGCCCACTTGGCATTTTTCAGCAATAACGCGCCGGTCGACTGCCGTCCGATGGATATTTCCCAGGCGCTCAGTGGGGTGCTCTGTGATGGCCTGATCGCGGGTGAAGCGGCCGAGACCAAAGATAGCGCCTATTTCACCGCCTTTGGTCTGCGGCATGTCGAGGTTGAACCCCATCCCAGCCTGCGCGTGGCTCGGCTGCTGGGCCAGCTCTGGCAACCGGCGCGCAAGAGTAACGATAGCCATCTTGGCCTGGGCATCGGGCTGGCCGTCAGCGCCGATTTCAAGCAGTTGCTGACTCACTCCTATAACAGCGCCTTGTGGACCACCATCATAGACCCCAAGGTGACTCTCGATTTCTTTACCAGCCAGAAGGATGTGGTGTTGATCCACTATTCGGATCAATACACCAGTGCGGCTGGCTACGATGCCATTACCGTGACACGGCGGGTCGATCTGTTTGAGGGCCTGCTGCGTAAGGAGAGCCAGACCCTGGGGCGCAATCTGCTCTCGGAATTTAATGCCTTCAATGGCGAGTGGCTGCTGCAGATGCTGACGGCGAATGCCACCCAGCGCAAAGAGAAGAACGGCATCATAGGGGCCTACAAGTTTGTTAGTGGCTTGCTGCTCGAGTCGGATATCAGCTGGGTGCCGCTGTCGGTGGCCGAGATGATTCGTGTCTCCGGCAATGTGGGCCTCAAGATGAGCGACAGCGAGTTTTCTCGCCATGTGCACGGTTACCGCAAGGGTGCCATCTCCGATGACGTGCTGTTTGTCGGCTTTAAGGATGACACCCTCTATTTGCTGCCGTTGGAGGTCAAAACTGGCGCGCGTCCGGATTTCAAACATGCCGGTGAGCAAGCTCAAGAGCTGCTGCGCTACCTGCGGGATGAAGTGCTGGGGCCACAACGGCTGGCCAATCGCCTCTATCGTAGCCTGTTTGTGCGCCAAGTGCTGCAGCAGGTCGAGAAGTTGAGGCTCTATGGCGTACTCAGTGCCGAGCGGTTGAGTGAACTGCTGGCCCGTCGCGAATGGTGGCTCAAGGGTGAGTATGCCGTCAGTGCTGTGCCCGGCTATGTGGACGGCATCGTCTTGGCGCATATCGAAAACGACAGCTGCTTTGAACCCCAGTTGCAAACCACAGCGCAGAACCTGCTGCAGATTGAATTGCCCTATGCGCTGCTCCCCCAACTGATGTCAGCCGAAGGCGACGCCGAGTTGGCGCAGTTTGTTGCATGGTGTAAGGGCGCCGAGCACTACCGGCTGCAGCCGCTGCAACCGACGGTGAGCGCGCCGATTGAAGAACCTGGATCGGCTGGCGCCGCAACCACCGCAACCGCTGCCGCTGCGAGCGCTGTACCGCTGGCCGCAGAGTCGCCAGCTATCTATACCTCCGATGAGGCAAGCGCAAACACTGAATCGGCACAGCCCACAGTGATGAGCGAGACCACAGTAACAAGCGAACCGACAGCGACAAGCGAGCCCACTGGCCCGCTGCAGGTGCTATTTGGCCATGATGCTGGCACGCCACGGAATACCCCCTTGTATTGGGAGCCCACCAATACTGCCAAGTTTATGAATACCAATACCGGCATCATAGGCACCATGGGCACCGGCAAGACGCAATTTACCAAGTCGTTGATCACTCAGCTGATGCGTCAGCAGGGCAATAACGTCAATGGTGCGCCCATCGGTATGTTGATCTTCGATTACAAGTCCGACTATGTGGATGATGCCTTTACCGATACCAACCAGAGCAAGAAATTCAAACTGCATCGGCTGCCCTATAACCCCTTGAGCCTCTACGGTGATATGCCGATGTTGCCGGTGCATACCGCCACTGGCTTTGCCGAAACCCTGACCAAGGCATTTGGCTTGGGGCCCAAGCAACAGCTCAAACTGCGCAAGCTGATCCTGGATGCCTATGAACTGGCGGGGATCAGTAAGTCGGATGCCAGCACCTGGAGCAGACCGGCGCCAACCTTGACCCAGGTGTGGGATCTGTTTTTGGAGCAGGAGAAGGTGGAAGAGGATTCGCTCTACGCGGCCCTCGACTCACTGGTGACCTATGAGATCTTCGAGACCCAGCCGGATGCCGTCTGCTCCCTGTATGACCTGCTCGATGGTGTGACCGTGATCGAGCTGGCGGGTTACTCGCCACAGATCCAGAACCTGGTGGTGGCCCTGACGCTGGATCTCTTCTACTCGCAGATGCAAAAGCGCGGCAAGCCGCAGGTGCAGGGCGATTACCGCCAAATCACCAAGATGATACTGGTGGATGAGGCCGACAACTTTATGTCGCAGGACTTCCCCAGCCTGCGCAAGATTTTAAAGGAAGGGCGGGAATACGGGGTCGGGGTCATTCTCTCGACCCAGGATTTGAGCCACTTCAAGACCGGGGAAAACAATTACGGCTCCTATATTCTGACTTGGGTGGTGCACCGCGTCGCCGAAATCAAGAATGCCGATATCAAGGCCATCTTTAATAAAGATGATAAGAGCGAACAGGATCAATTAATGGAAACCATCCGCAAGCTGGACAAGCATTTTAGCCTCTATATTGACGGCGAAAAGCAAGTCAGTAAGATGCGGGATAGAGCGTTTTGGGAGATTATTTAGATGATTTTTTTAGAATATAAGTATCCAGCTATTAGAGTTGTTCAGTCAGAAAAAAGTAAACCATTACTGCTATTTGGTGCTCCAGCAACAGAAATCGTTAATTGGGCTGGTATACCGCAGAAAAAGACTATGGAGTCCAATAATGTTGAAACTGCTGGATTTCAAAGAACAGAAAATAGCAAAAGACTAGAACAACTTAAAAGCTTTTATGGTAACACTCAAAATGTTGTACAGAACAGCCTCATTTGTGGTCTTAAAAAGACGGAAGGAGGAACTGTGGTATTTTCATCTGAAAATGGTGATGATTGTGGATTTATTACAATAAAATGTCCTGATCTCTCTAAAGAAAAATTTGTTGTTTTGTTAGATTTACTACGTAAGTCTCTCGAGGTAAGAATAGGGAATGGTTCTTCATCAATTGATAAACAAGAATTAAGCAAGCTTAAAGAGGCTTTAAATAAAGAGCAATCTGGTAAATCCCATTATGACGTGATAAATGCAGAAGATGAGTTTGAAAATTTAGAGTCTGACGATGATAATTTTATATTTGATGAGTCACACTTAAATGAATTTTTAAAGGATGTTGTCGTTCGTCATGAAATTGCGAAGGAGATTGAAGATGACGAAATACAATCTGGCGATGTGTTCTTAGGGTTCGAGCGGAATGCTATTATTTCATTCTTGCTTCCGATAACACTGGTAGATGGACAGCATAGATTGAAAGGCGCAATATTGGCTGCGAAAGATGCCATTAATAATTCAGAGTTAACTGATGAAATAGCAACTTTTATTGCGGAAAAGAAGGGGACCGCAGAAGAGGCAGAGAAAATATATTTGAACAAGGTTTCGCGTCGATTACCCGTTTCATTACTGATGGAAGATGATCCCAAAGAGCAGGTGTTTCAATTTGTTGTTATAAATCAAAAAGCAACTCCGATAGGGAAATCATTGCTAGGAACAATAATATCGACATCGCTTACAAATGATGAAATGGAATCGGTTTCAGACAGATTAAGAGAGTCTGGAATTGTTCTGGAAGAGGCGAGAGCGATTACATGGGCGGCTAAGAGTCCAGAAAGTCCATTCTTTAATTTAGTGGAGCGTGGAATTCAAACAGAAAAAAAGGATCTACTTCAATGGAACGTAATGGGGTCTCTCATTCAGATTTTTAGAGAATTGAGTGGAGGGGTGTTGTTTCATTCTAAAGTGGATTATGCGAAAAGATGGAAGGAAAAACATCTTGATGAATCAAATATTGTTGATTCGTCAAATGGAGCTAGTTCTTTCGATAATTGGCGGGAATTAAATGGACCATGGAGAACTCTTTTCATTGTATTTTGGAAGAAGATCAGGGATGAGTTTTCTGATGTTAATAATGAGGAACGAAACAACTATTGGGGGCGACCAAGAACATCAAACCTCTTTAATAAGATCTCATTAACAATTCTCGCGGCAGATTTCTTTAAGTTTCTTGTTACAACTAAATCTAAAGTCGACGATGAACAATCAATAATAGATCTTATGGATTTGTGGTTGGAAGACGTCGATAGAAAATACTTTGACAGAGATTGGGATCTAGCCGGAGTAAAGAAGGATTCAACAGGGATAAGATCTAACTGGTCAGAAATATGGTCAGAATATAGAGATTGTCCTACGCAATTACCACAGGCGAAAAAGTATAGAGTGGCAAAAAAATAAATGACAGTAATGGGGATAAATAAGATCTGCAGTGGTCACCTTATACCTGAGCTGTGCTGGGATTGGGACAGTCATCATGAAATCTCAAGCATAAAACCACCAGAGTTACTGATGGGGGTCCGAAAGGACCTTCTTCAGGGAGATATATATATTGAATGGTTTAGATGGATTATTGAACAATTCATAGAAAGAGAATATCTACATAAGGCTCCATCGTTTCCTTTTGTATTTGAAAGCATATATAAAGAAATTAGCGCCTTGGTTGGAATGCAAATATCAGATGAGCAAAAGATTTCATTGTCAAAGCATGTTTCAAAGTTGGTTATTGATAGAGTGTCATTATATCATAATAAAAAATCAATAAGAAAAGCGGTATCACTTGAAACAAAGTTGGCCTTATTGGATATATATGGTAAAAAACCAAGATGTTGGTTAACTGGTTATCAGTTCACAAAAGAGGCAATATTTAACTTTACAGAGCCCAAAAGTGAACATTTAGCTCTTAAATTACCAGTATATGTTGACAGGTTAAAGCCAATTGGACTGAATGAAAGAGATATATCAATTGAAATTGACCATCTGCACCCCTTCTCTCAAGGTGGTGCTGACGACATTGGAAATTATAGATTGGTTTGTGGTTGGGCAAATAAAATCAAGAGTGACTCAATAACGGGGTATAGCACCGCACAGAAGCATATATGTATGGACTCATATCCTTCTAATGGTTTGTATTATTGGGTGCTCAGATTAATTGGTCTCCGAAGGAAATGCGAGCACCCAAGCTGTAACAAAACAATTGAAAATAATGAATTACGAGTTAGATCATCACTTGGTAAGTCGAAGTTAATTAATCCGCTTAATATGCAGGTTGTATGTGAAGATCATGATGATTTAGATGACAGATTTATTCTTTCGAGTAAATTTAATGATTTTACTCTTTAATAAATATCTCATCTATAGTATTAATCTTTCTGATGAGAAATGAAATGCCTCGGTGGAGGTGAAGCTTAAATTGAGTGGCTATTTCTTTCTCATCTATTTCTTCGAAATCAAGATGTATCCTATTCAAGAAAATACTTCTAAGTTCATCGCTTAATTCACCGGAGAATACTTTCCACGTCATTTCAACAGAGCTATCTGTTTGAATATCTTCAAAGGGAGGAATGGACTCTTCAGCTAAGGACAAACAAAGTGCCCAGCGACACAGCACGTTCCAATTTTCGATGCCAGTCTTGCGCTTAATTACGATCAACTGTTGTTTGGCTTTTTCTGACAGGCGAATATGTTCAATCATGTTTTTCCTCCGGGAAGTAGCCGGGCTTGATGGTGGAGGTCAATTGCGACTCCTCGTAGGAGATATGATATTCCTTGGCGATATAGGGTTTGAGCTTCTTGTAATAACTGCCTTTGATTTCTTCGTCGGTTGACAGCAATATCACCTGCGCCGCCGCCATTGGGAAGTATTGCTCAATCAGTCGGCTGCGATGCTTACCATCCAGCCGTCCCATGGGGGTATCAATGATGGTCGGCAGCTCTTTTCCAGACTCATCGGCTAAGCCCCAGAGTACAGAAATGGCCAGCAGTTGCCGTTCACCTGCCGATAAACGGTGCGGTGAAATAGGGCGCATATCTTGGGCTAAGAGTGTTAAGACAAATGTATCTGGATCAATTTTTATTTCACTGATCAGACTCTCTTTTCGTTTAATAGTATCGAATTTTGATTTAATCTTGCGCTGTAGTCGCTCGATATTCTCTTGCACCAGTTCATTCTTAAATTCGACAACAATCTCTTGCAGCTTGGCCATATGCTCAGATAGCTGTTGTTGACGTTGCTGTTCAAAGTTCAGCGCATTGCCTTGTACCCGAATGGCATTGAGCTGCTCTTCAGCTTGTTGAATCGACTCTTCCATCTGCTGTATTTGGGCGAGAGTTTCACCACGCTTGGTTTCCGCGAGACGCAATTCCAGATCGCTGGCAAGTGAGCGCTCAATAAGATGTTGCACTGATTTTGCATCTGGGATGGTTTCCAGCTTGCGCTTGATCAGCTCCAATTTATTACTGAGCTCGGATTTTTGCGCTAATAGGGATTTTGCCTCTTGCTCTTCTCTTTCCAGTCTCTCGTGAAATCCATTAAAAATACTGGGGTCACTATTGAGATAACAGGTCTCGGAATAGAGACTGTCGCTGGCGGCTCGCTCGGCATCCAGCTGATTCTTGAGTGTGGTCAATTGCGCCGAACTGACACTCTGTTTTTGTAATAGACCCAGTATTTTTTCCTCCTGGGTCAGCAGTAGTGAGCGCGCGTTCTGATATTGTTTGATGGCCGCTTCTTTTTGCAGTTGTTGTTGAGTCTGCTCAATTAACGGTAATACCAGCTTTAACGGCAAGGCTCCGGCAGCTAATTTAACCAGCTCGGAATTAATGTTTTCCAGCTGGGTCTTTAGGCGCGTCTCTTCACGAGCGATCTCATCTTTAGTGGCAATCAGATGGGCACCATTATCTTGCAGTTGTTGCTGCCAATATTCTGCTTCTGCCTTTTTGTCGTTCAACGCTTCAATGGCGTTGCTGAACTCGTTGTCCAGTGCATTGCGTGCAGCCTTGAGTTCGGCAAGACGCTCTTCGGCATCCGTTAATTTTGAGCGCTGTTTTTCATCCAGCAGCTCTTCTTGTTGCCGGTTTTTTAACACGCCAAGATCAATATGTAATTGCGCCAATAATTCCAGCCCCAGCAGCGCTTCAATCCCGGTTTTTACCAGTTCAGCCGCACGTGCCGGATCGGCAAGAGTTTCAATTTTTTCGCCATCAAAGAAGAACAACTCAGAGAGGGATTGCGGAATAAATTCATTAATAAATTCATCCCAATGTTCGCTCAATAATGCATCCGGGTGTCCGTTATGACTAACGACCACCGACTCCTTACACTCTTTACGATCGACTTTTTCCCAGGCACGGTTAATCTCGTAAATATGTTTTTTGCCGCCGACTTCATGACGAAAGCGCAGGGTAATCGAAGTCTCTTTTTCCGTGGCATAGCGATTGATCGTCTGTTCAAGATAGGCGGTATAGCTTAATCGCCCACGGTTCGAGCATTTAGCATATTTGCCATACAAGGCTAATTGCAACGCATCGAGAAAGGTGGTTTTACCACCACCATTGAGCGCCCCAAATAGAATAATCGGCTTGGCATGATCTGGACTGTCCAGATCAATGGTGTGTTCCCCTTTGTAGATACCAAAGTTCTTGAGGGTTAGACATTCAAAAATCATTCGGAACGCTCTTCAATCTGGATTTGCTCATGTTCAAGAAAACGCGTGTTGTCATGCTCTCTGGATAAGGACTCAGTCAGTTTCTGATTTTCCCACTCCAGCTGTTGTTTTTCTTGCTCTGTAATATGTGGTAACAACAGCTTGATATTGTTTTCATTGAGACGACGATTCAAGGCAAATTCGCGTGCTTCATCAATGTTATTAAATGCCATGGTTTCCAGGCTCTTATTGAGCTCGGTATATAACTTGGCGCGGCGCAGCAGTTTGCTATGCCGCTCTTCGATGGTCAGCAGGGTTCTTAATTGTTCGTAGAGCAAACCATCCGGATCATTAAATTGCGCGCATTTAGCTTTCAATTTATCCATAACATGGGCATTGAGCAGGCTGTGGGCCTGGCGTTTTTGCTCTTCGTAAGGCTTGCCAAATACCTGTTCGTAAATCCGCGGCACGCTGTCTTCGACTTCATATTTTTCTTCGAGCCACAGGGTTCGGATGGCCTCGAGATCCTCGCGGGATAGCAGCTCAAGATGTCGAACTTCTTCAGGGCCAATGGCTTGAACCTGTTTTTGTGCTTCGAGCACTTTTCGCAGCATATGTTCGCGAAATGGCTGGCGGTAAGGGCCACGCACCAGATCGGCGCCATGTTCGTTAATATGCACTGTCAGGCTGCCATTCATGCGCCGAAAATCGCGATTCGATTTATCGCGGGTGATTTTTTTGACCTTGGCTTCCCGATTAGAGTCGTTGACATCAATTTCATTGCGCAGCTGTAGCAGCGGGAGCATCCACTCCTTTTCACTGTCGTTCTGAATCATGGCGGCCATGGATTTATCTTCACCGACCATGGTGCACACGTAACAACCAAAGCGACTGTCGCCACAGCTGGGGGTGGATTTATCGACCACCAGCGGGCATTCACCATCGGCAGTTGCCCCTTGATACATACCCAGCAACTCTTGATTGCGGAACCCCCAAGGATTCTTTATCTGCATCAGATATTGCCAGACGTCGTCATTACTCCAGTCGGCAATCGGGGTATAAATCCATACCCGGTCCAGCTGCTTGTTGACGGTTAAGCCCACAGCACTGCGAGTGTTATCAGCGCGGTTTTCATAGCTCTCCATCGTGGCTGCACGCACGGCACTTTCAGCTTTGCGTGTACCGAGCACCAGAATCGCTTCACCGTTTTGCTTTACCACATTACGAATGAAGTTGTTGGAGGGGCTGATCTTCAAACGATCTGTACACCAGCGGAATTTGTAGCGTGGCGCAGGATAACCGCGTCCGATCAGGTTCACCCAAAAGCGATCGTTTACCGCAGGGGTCAGACGATGGGGAATGATGTTGAGACCTTGGGCCTGCACGGCATTGCGCATCTGGTTTAATGAACGCTCAACCCACATGGCAACAATCGGGTTCTCAACCAAGGTATCGGTGCTGATCACATGAACCGGCTTATTAGCTTTGCCTTCAGCATGTAACTCCTGCATCGCATACCAGACTAGTTGCAAAATAGCGGTGGAGTCTTTGCCGCCGCTGTAACCAATGACCCAAGGGATTTGATCACTCAAATAAAGCGCCTTGGTTTGATCAACCAGTCTGGCGATGGTCTCTTTAAACCCCGCATCAAAGGCCGAGGGGGCGGGGTGCACTACCATGGTCATGCCTTGCCTTTCCTGAATAAATTCTCTGCGTGCTGTTCACTTTCCGTTAACGGCAGGCCGAGATGAAGTTTGATGAAATTTGCCGTGAGCAACATGGTATTGGTGGTCTTATGAATGCGCCCGCCGATCAGGGCGCGCCCTTCCCACTGCTCACCGTTTTGGCGTGACCAGTCGAGTGTCGCCAGTCCTGCCAAGGTTTGTTTTAAATCGCTGCCTTGCTCAAGCAAGGCCTTACCGACATGACCCAGCGCATGTAGCGCAACAGCGTGGCTGTGTACGAAATCTTCACGGACCTCTCCAGCGGTAAGCTTGGAACCTCTTACCAGTTTCCATTCTGGGATCAGCAGATCGACTTCATTCCAGAAGCGGCAAGCATCGCGAATGGCTTTATGGCTATCCAGCTGTTCCCAATCGGCAAAGAGCTCTTGTGTGGCCTGATGAATAGCGCTGAGCGTAAACAGCTTGCGCGAGCGTTTACCCAGCTTGTTTTGTTCCAGATCGACGATGCCCTTGAAGGCCTTGGACTTGGCCGCCACAGCACGAGCGACTGCGGCACTTTTGTCGCGCTGGTCGTAGGCAATGGCTAATGATTTACTGGCTTTAACTTGGTTCTGGTTCAGATCCTTGAACATCTGTTGCGAACGGGACAAGCCGCGATCCAAAAAGAACACCACAGAGATACTTTCTTCAGCTAATGACGGGTCTTCTTTCAATGCAGCTTCTATGGCTGCTCGACGGTGTTGGCCATCGTTGATGACAAATTGTGCATCCAGCCCGATCCGCAGTGCACCGATGCGGCTGCTTTCCCCATTGTTACCCATAGGTTCAAAGCGGACGTCACCATCCACCGACGCTGTGATAGCAGAAAAAACGTAGGAATCTCGATACTTCAGTATGTAGTTTGCAATGGTTGGAACGCGGGCAGTATTAAGGGTACGTTGGGCTCGCAGCTCCGGGGAGAGGTCGTCTTCGTCGAAGCGAAAAATCCGGGGCAGCAACTTGAGCGGGCACATGGAAACATAGTACTCACTGTCCGCTTGAATACCGCGAATAGCAGGAAAAACGAACTCGAATGACGGCTCTATCATGGTATCCCTTTGCGCTCCACAATGTTTGTGACACCATGTTATCTGGTTCGAACAAATCTGTGTGTACGTACGAACAAAAACAGGTGGCAAGGATAATGACTGTTTACTTGGATTGCAACGCAACTTCGCCGGTGACGCCGGATGTCGCCAAAATTGTCATGCGCTATATGACTGAAGAATATGGAAACGCTGGTAGTCGGACCCATGAGTTCGGAGCGGTGGCCAAGCAGGCGGTGGAGAAAGCCAGAGGGCAGGTGGCCAGTCTTGTGCTGGCTGACAAGTCGGATGTTTATTTCACCAGCGGAGCTACTGAAAGCAACAATCTGGCCATTCTGGGTCTGGTGCCTTATGCAGAAAAAACCGGCCGTAAGCACATTATCACGACACCTATCGAACATAAGGCTGTGCTGGAGCCCATAGAGCAGCTGGCTGCTCGTGGCTTTGAGGTGACTTATCTGCCCGTAGATGAGACCGGTATGGTCAAGGCAGAGGATCTGCAGCGGGCGTTACGGGATGACACTCTGCTGGTGTCGGTGATGCATATCAACAACGAGACTGGTTCGATTCAACCGATTGCGGCGCTTTGTGAAGTGCTGGCTTCTCATGACGCGTTCTTTCATGTCGATGCTGCACAAAGTTTTGGCAAATACAGTGCTGTGTTGGCAAATAGTCGTATCGATATGCTCAGCATCAGCGGCCACAAGATGTATGCCCCAAAAGGGATTGGCGCGCTGTTACTGCGGCGTCGCGGCTATGCTCGTGCGCCCCTGGCTCCGTTGATGTTTGGCGGTGGGCAAGAGAGAGGGCTGCGTCCTGGTACTTTGCCTGTGGCATTGATTGCCGGTTTAGGACAAGCCTGCGAAGAAGCCAGCCATGAGCAAGCATCACGGCAAGCCTATTGTGAGGCAATAAAACAGCAGCTCAGGGAAGCCTTGTTGCCGTTGGGATGTGTTGAAAATGGTCAGAATACGGCCAGCCATGTTTTGAATATCTCCATCCCTGGAGTGAACTCTGAGGCGGCTTTGGTAGGTTTGAAACGGTTGGTGGCCATCTCGAATGGCTCAGCCTGCACATCACAGAGTTATACGCCGAGCCATGTTCTTACCGCCATGGGATTGGATGAAGAAAGAATCGAAGGTGCGATTCGAATCTCTTGGTGTCACATGACAAAAGACATACCATTGGCTGAAGTCATTGACAGCATTAAGAAATTACTGTGATTACTCGAACGATAGTTGATGCAGCTAAACAGGCACTCTTACTTTTGGGTCGTCCTGCGACTGTAGACGAAATTTACCAATGTATTCAGCAACACCAACTCTATGAGTTCGGGGCTAAATCGCCGCAGTCGGTAATACGGGTGACGATGGATCGTCACTGCGCGAACAAAACGTTAGGTTCGATGCACAAGCAGCGTTTTTTCCGCAAAGATGAAGATGGAACATACCAACTGCTGGATGCTGTTTCCTATTCGCCGAGCGTACCAACTCAGCCCCTCACTCTTTCGGAAAGCGAAACGTCCGCCGAAGAGGTTGAGACTTACATCGAGCAAATCCAGGATCTCGCTGCGATTCAGCGTGAAAAAGTGAAACTGGAGATATTGGCTAGCTTACGCCAGTTACCACCAGATCGATTTGAAGCTTTTTGCCGGCAGTTCCTCTCGCGTTATGGTTTCACCCGCATGGAGCTGACTAGCCGTGGTCGTGATGGCGGGATTGATGTGAAGGGACTGCTGAGAATGGGCCTTGCCGAAATGCGCGTTGCCGTTCAGTGCAAACGCTATGGTGAAGATAACAAGATCGGTAGACCCACAGTCTCTTCATTTCGCGGCGATATCACGGGTGATTTCGAGCAAGGTATCTTCATCACTACTAGCGGCTTTACCAAAGAGGCCGAAGAGGTTTCCTTCAAACCGGGTTGTGTACCTATCATCCTTATTGATGGTGAACAGCTGGCTGAAATCATGATTGAAAAGGGGATCGGTGTTCAGCGCCAGATGATCGATGTCTATGACTTCGACACCGAGTTGCTATGGGATTGAACAGAGGGGCTTCAGCGGCGGTATAGCCTGAAGCCTCCAATCCTGACCTCCGCCTGTTTTAGCCCTGCCTCAAACTCTATCCGGCTGAGATTTAAATCCTGGCTCAAATCCACGCCGAGTAGTGTCCCTAGGCGCTGCTCCAGCGAGCGCTGCTTGGCAAAGTCCGGATGTTCGGCGGGTAGCAGATAGCTTTTATTCAGCAGTGGCGGGCGGCGCTGTTCGTCCACATAGTCAAAGAAATCCACATCTTGCTCGGCCATCTTGATCTTCACCCGCTCACGCAAGTAGGGGATGGGTTGCTCAAAGTCGTCATAGCCCATCAGGCTCACCTTGCCGGATTGGATATGGATCTTGACCACATCGATCTCATCCAGCTCACCATAGAGCTGGCTGGCGGCGCCTACATAGACGCGCAGCAGAGCAGGCAGCTCGTTGATATAGCGCTTGTGCAGCAGCAACGAGTGGTCGGCAAAGAGCAAGGAGGCGAGGAGCTGTTGGTGCGCCAGCTGGCAGGCCGCTGCAATCTGTTGGGGGCTGGCGATGGCGTAGAGCAGGGCGACGGCCTGCTGCTGCAGCGAGCGGTAATCGCCAAAGAAGGCCTTGATATCGCGCTTTAGCTCATCGGGCAGTTGGGTATAGGGTTTGCGTTTATCAAACAGGTTCAGCGCAAAGTAGACCAGCAGATCCTCGATGCGCTCTGCTCGGGCCTGAGCGAGCTGCTGGCTCTGTTCACTCTCTCCCTCGGCCAGCAGCAATAACGCCTGGCGGTGCGAGCCTATCAAGGCGCGCAACTCAGCACTGCGAGCAAACTCCTCATTGGCAGGGACTCGTCCCAAGCCTAAACACTGCTGCCAGAACGCGTTAAACAGTTCCTGGTGACTTTCCAGCAGGGCGCGTTTTTTCTCTTCCTGGCTAATGCGCGGTGTACTGAGTTGTTGCCAGCCATGGTGGCGCTTTTGGCGGCCAGCGAGAAAGCGTTGCTCTTCGAGTTTATCTTTGAAGACAAAGAAGATGCCGGGAGCGATGGCGATGGGTTGCTCATCCAGCGTGCGTTCGATAAAGCCGCGTAACTCGCTCTGGTTAAAGTATTTCTGGAAGGTGTTGCGCGAGGTGATGATGCCATCTTTGTAGGGCTTGAACTGGGCGATAAACTCTTCACTGCCCAGCATGGCCGACACGACCAGCAGGGTATCAGCCAGGGCCCAGGCCCCGAGTAGGGCTTCGATGCGTTCATCCCGATCTTCAATTACGTTGATCACATAGCCCAGATTGACCAGTGCCGAGGCTACCTTGTCACCCTCCGGGCGAAAGTTGGGATCCCAGCCCAGCGCATCAATGCCATGGGCTTCCAACTCCCGCAGATCGTCCCCGCGGCCACAGCCGTAATCAAACAGCGAATACTCGCCGCTTAGGTAGCCATGCTTGGCTAATGCCTTCATGGGGGCGGAGAGCTCGTAGCGTACCAGAGCCGTCTTGTGCCGATCGATGGTGGGTTCGTTGTCGGCTTGCGGTGCGGCGAGCATGCTGTTACGAAACAAACGGCCATCGACCAGAGTGTAGCCATGACGGTTGATCAGGCGCTCCCAACTCTGCTTAAAGCCGATCCGGCGCGGCTCGGCATAGAGGCCAGCAGCTTCGCCTTCTTGGGTGATCAGGCAAAACGCTTCATGGTCCTGATGGGTGGGCAGCACCATCTGCTCTTTGCGATGCAAGATGGGTGGGTTTTCCTGCTCCTGGTACTCCATGATGCGGTGTTGAAGTTTGGCCAGATCCACCGTGATGCTGCGGTGCAAAGCCGGGTAAGCATCGCTAAAAAAGGTGGGGTAGTGCAGCAACGAGAGGCGAAAAGCCTGTCGGCCCAGTTTGATCACATTCCATCCGTCATCCGGGATTTTGAGTGCCAAGGCGACGGCTTGCACAAATCGACCCAGCGCCTCATCGCTTTGCTGCAGGGCATCACGGTGCAGATAAATTGCATCCGGTAGCCGTTTACCGACCGCCAACTTATCTACCCGCTGGCAAAACTGCTCTGGGGTCAGCATGACAGAGCCTCCGGAATTAGCATGCCTGTCTCTCCAGTTGCTCCAGTTGCTGGATAAAGGCGGTGGGTGTTAGCCGCCTTGGGATCCGCCGCCCCATGTGCTCTTTCATCCACACAATTTGCCCACGGTATTCTGGTTGCCCGAGTCGTTCTGGCCCAACGCTCACATGCACTGGTCGCTCGGCACCGTAGTAGTAGAGGCGATCAAAGGGTAGGGATTCAACGATAAAGCGAGCCAGCTCGGCGCTGCTGACTTGGTGGCTATAAAAATCAACGGCGGCTCCCAGCCGTGAACAGATGGGTAGCCCCTTGGTATTGATCTCATGGCTAGCGTGCTGATCCAGCGCCGGGGCGATTCTGGGTTGGGGATTTTGCCGGATCAGACGCGCCAGTGCCGCGGAGCAAAATCCAAAGGTGAGCTCTATGGGCCCCAATTGGTCGACCACAGGGTCAAGAATGGTGCTGGCCAGCACAGCCAATGCCTGCCAACTAGCGGGCTGCTCGGGCAGGTTCGCCAACTGCGTGCGCTGCCAGGTCTCCCCGCAGCAGATGAGCTGCTGATAGCGGAAGTGACGGCTACAGGGGGCACTCAATCTCAAATCACTGGGTGGCAGATGGAGCATGTTGGCGTCTCTCGCAACCTTTAAGAGCTTACTCTGCCAGATCGGGTCTCTCCTGCGCGAGCCTGATGCTTCTCTCCTGTGCCGTGGCTCGCGCCTTTAATCGGCTACTTGGTAGCTCAGCACATGAAACCTGCCGCTGCGGTCGATCTCACCGGGGTGCAGGGTGAGGGGGGAGCTAAAGCCGGGCATGTCGGTGACCAGGGTATGGAACTCGCCGTTCTCGCCACACGGGTCGACCTCCGGCGGCAGTTCGGCCAGCAGGCCGGCATCGAACAGGCGGCCACAGAAGCGGCCATCACACTGGCTGGTGTCAACGGTGATGAGGTGGGTGGTGATGCCGCGCTGCAGGATCTCGCGCGCCAGGTCGGCGGGGTTATCGCCGAGCAGCGGGAAGACACACTGCCAGCCGGCGGGTTCAATGTAGCTGCGGCGGTAATCGGCAATGCCATTGTGGAACATGTCACCAAAGGCTACGGCATCAATCGCCAGGCCACTGTGCCGCAGGCCATCGACCACGCACTGCTGGTAGACCGGGTTGGGCGGGAACACTTCCGGCAGGGCGATGGTGATAAGCGGCAAACCTAGCTGGTGTGCCTGTTGCTGCACCACCTCCAGCGGCGTGTTTTGGTACGGCACGCCACCTGCCACATGAGTGGTATAGAGGCCGATGACGTCGTAACGCGGATCGTCGCGCAAGCGCAGCAGGCTGAGGGCGGAATCTTTGCCGGAAGACCAGCTGATCAGGGTTCGAAGCGGCGACAGAGAGGGGGACATGGCGACTCCTTGCGATATGCGACGCCGCTCATGCTAGCGGCAACAGATGACCCGGGAAAGCGATCGTCGACGGATTGTTTTCTATACTCCTAGAACAAAACCTCGGGCTGGTCTCAAAAGAGGCGGTTACGGGGGCTGGAAAGAGTGGAACATGATGCTGACTGACGATTTGTTAGTCATTTTATGAGCACGAGATCCCGGAGGCAGTGTGACAAGACGATTGCCACATATCCGATTGACAACCCTTGCCTATGTGCTGGCGTTAGCCCTGCTGGCCGGTCTGACTTTGGGTTCACATCTGTTGCTGGCCAAAGTGGTTGCCAGCCAGGCGCAGGTTGCCGAAGTGGTCAACCTGGCCGGACGGCAACGCATGTTGTCGCAACGGCTGGCCAAGCTGGCACTGCAATGGCCCGGTGAGAGTCCGGCGCAGCGCCAGGTGTTGCAAAGCCGTATCGAACTGGCGTTGAGCGAAATGACTGCTGCCCACCGCTTGTTGTCCAATGCCAATTCGCGCCTTGGCAACCACTATGTGCCGGAGGTGGCCAAGCTTTACGAGCAGGGCAGCCTGGCCATCAACCGTTTGATCAATCGTTATTTGAATGACGTCAGATTGGTGGTCCGGCCCGGCCCGGTCAATCGCCCCGAGGTATTGCAGGATCTGCTGCAATTAGCCGACACCACCTTGCTCAATCAACTCGATGCCGTGGTGTTGACCTACCAGCATCATAGTGAACAGGTCATCCACCGTTTACAGATGCTGCAACGCGTTGGCCTGGGCATTATGTTGCTCACCTTGCTGCTGGAGGGGCTATTCATCTTCCGCCCGTTGTTCAAGCGGTTGGCATTGCGCGAGTGGGAATATCAACACCTGCTGTCGGTGATGGAGCGGCGGATTTCGCACCGTACCCGTGAGCTGATGCTGTCGGCCAAGGTGCTGGAACAGACCAGTGAGGGGGTGTTGATCCTCGACCGGGAGGGCAAGGTGATCGAGTCCAACCCGGCAGCGCGGCTGGCATCTGGCCGCTCCGAGCCGGAGCTCAAGGGGCGCATGGCACCGATGTTGCTGTCGAGACATCATGATGCGGCCTTTTATCGCAATCTGTGGACGACGCTGGAGTGGAGCGGCAACTGGGAAGGGGAGATCTGGGATGAACACCTGGGCGGGCGTGAGTATCCGGCTTGGGTGGTGATCAATCGGGTGCAGATCGACGGTGAGACCCGCCATATCGTGCTGTTTCACGACATCTCCGCCAGCCATAAACGGACACAATCGCTGCGGCACATGGCGTTCCATGATGCATTGACCGGGTTGCCGAACCGCTATTTGCTGCAGGAAAAACTCAATGAGTTGTTGCATGTCTGCCATGCCAAGCAGCGCAGGTTTAGCCTCATCTATCTGGATCTGGATCGCTTCAAACATATCAACGAGGCACTGGGGCATGAAGCGGGCGATATCTTGCTGGCGGCGTTTGCCCGCCGTTTGCGTAGCGAGATGGATGAAACCTTCACGCTGGCCCGCATGGGGGGCGATGAGTTCGTGATCCTGATGCCCGATCTCGCCGATCAAGAGTCGTTGCAGCCGGTGTTAAAACGCGTCACTAATGTGGCGGCAACACCGTTGGAGATCAATGGCCTGCCGGTTCAGGTTACGGTGTCGATCGGGGTGGTCTGTTTTCCGGAGAATGGCATTACGGCATCGGATTTGCTCAAGCACGCCGACAGCGCCATGTTATTGGCCAAGTCTGAAGGCGGAAATTTGCACCGTTTCTTCCACAGTGGCATGACAGACCGTATCAGTCGCTCGACCCGATTGGAGATGGAGCTGCGTAATGCGATTGAGCGCGAGGAGCTGCAGCTCTATTACCAGCCGAAGGTGCGGCTGGATAGCGGACAGATGGTTGGTGTCGAGGCGTTGCTGCGCTGGCCGCACCCTCAGGAAGGCATGATTTCGCCGAATGAATTCATTCCGTTGGCGGAAGCCACAGGATTGATTGTCGAGCTGGGTGATCTCGTTTTGCGGCTGGCCTGCCGACAGCTGGCGGCCTGGCGCGATCAAGGTCTGGAGCTCAATGTGGCGGTCAATGTGTCGGTTAAACAGCTGTTGCGAGCTACCTTGCATCTGCGTATCGATGAGTTGTTGCAGCAGTATCAGATCCCGTCACACCTGTTGCAGGTTGAGATCACCGAAAACAACGCCATGTTGAATCTGGATCATATCAGTCAGCAACTGCAGCAGTTGCGTGACATGGGGATCCGGGTGGCGATTGATGACTTTGGCACCGGCCACTCCAGCTTGGCTACGCTTAAGGAGCTGCCGGTGGATTATCTGAAAATTGATAAATCGTTCGTACTGAAGGCGACGGTTGATGAAGAAGATGCGATGGTGGTGAAGACCATCATCGGTCTGGGGCATCTGATGCACAAGCAGGTAGTCGCCGAAGGGGTGGAGACGCGAGAGCATGCCGACTTGCTGCAAGCGCTGGGATGCGAGCAGGGACAGGGCTATTACTTCGCCCGTCCGGTCCCGGCGGAGCAGATCATCCAAATGTGGAATCAGCCGGTTGCCATCGGCAGTCAACCCGGTTGTCTGCCACTCAGCAGCGCGCTTTCACCGTATTCATCATGAACGCCCTACGCGATAACGCGTCAACCTAGGGCCGGTCGGAACAAGGAGCAGGAGATGGGCAAGAAGAAACGCGAAGCCAGGGTAGTCGCTTCGGTACCCGCGCCGGAGGCCGGGGCCTTGGGTAACAAGGCCTACGAGCGCGAGTTGAAGAAACTGCACGAGGAGTTGGTCAAGCTGCAGCTATGGGTGGTGGCCAAGGGGCTGAAGGTGTGCATCGTTTTTGAAGGGCGTGACGGTGCGGGCAAGGGGGGGACCATCAAGGCGATCACCGAGCGGGTCAGCCCACGGGTCTTTCGGGTTGTGGCCCTGCCGGCCCCCACCGAACGGGAGAAGTCTCAGCTCTACCTGCAACGTTACATGCCACACTTACCAGCCGCAGGTGAGGTGGTGATCTTCGACCGTAGCTGGTACAACCGAGCAGGCGTCGAGCGAGTGATGGGATTTTGCACGCCGGAACAGAGTGATTCGTTTCTCAACTGGGTGCCGCTGGTGGAACGCTCCATGGTGGAATCTGGCGTTATCTTGCTGAAATACTGGCTGGAGGTTTCACCGCAGGAGCAGGAGCGCCGCTTGCGCGATCGCATTGATGATGGGCGCAAGATCTGGAAATTGTCACCGATGGATATCAAGTCATTTGACCGTTGGGATGAGTATACCGAAGCACGGGATCGGATGTTCCTGCGCACGGATACCTCCTGGGCCCCCTGGTTTGTGGCCCGTTCGGAAGATAAAAAGCGGGTCCGGTTGAATGTGATCTCCCATCTGTTATCGCATATTCCTTACGAGGCACTGCCCAGCGAAGTAATCAAACTGCCAAAGCGAAAAATTGGCCGCTACAAGGAAGCGGACTACCCTTTTCGCTACATTCCAGAAAAATTCTGAAATCGCACTCTGCGGTTTAGTGAAGACGCCAGTGGCGCCTTCACTCGTTATAGCGGCGGCGATAACAGCCGCCTCCGGTCGTAGAGCGCAAGACGGTTATCGTTTGGCTCAATGCCGTGATGGCGAACCCTGCCGGTGCAGGTACTGCTGGATACCGAGTCGGGCATTAAATAACAGCCGATCCCCGAGACTGTCGGCGAATTTGCTATTGCGAAAGCTGGCCAGAACTTTGGGGCTCAAGTCGGCGAACCAGACGGTATAGCCTTGTTCCTGCGCCCTGGCCTCTCCCTGAATCAGCATCTGCAGTGCCGAATACTCGATATCCGGTACTCGGCTCATGTCGAGCAACAATACCTGGGGGTGGTACTGGTGTAACAGACTTTGAATCTGGCTACCGATGTTCTGGGCGTTAATAAAGAAAATGCGGCCTTCAGGTCGCAGGATCAGCAGCCCGGGGATCTGTTCATCTTCCGGGTGGTCAGCGCTGAGCGGACGCAGGACATCAGCCCCCGGCTTGCGTGCTATGACATAGACAGCGGGAAAGGCGGTTTGGTGGGCCAGGCCAACCAGCGAGGCGATGATGGCGATGACAATGCCTTCGAGAGTGCCAAACAGCAGCACGCCAAGACAGGCGATCACCGCCCAGCGAAACTCCAGGGTCCGGATCTGGCGAATGGCGCGAAATTCGGCGGGCTGGATCAAGCCGACCGAATAGACGATGACCACGGCCGCCAGGGTGGCATGGGGAAGATAGCCAAGAACAGGCGCCAATAGCAACAGGGTGGCCAACGCCGTGCCCGCGGTGACCACTGATGCCATCTGGCTTTGTCCACCGCTGGCACCGACGACAGCTGTCTGCGAGGTGCCGCCACCCGAGGGCATGGTTCCACAGAAGGCGCCGACAACATTGCCTGTGCCCGTAGCCAGCAGTTCACGGTTGGCATCTGGTGGCGGATCCTCATGTCGTGCAAAGGCGCGACCGGCGGCTATCGATTCGGTAAAGCTCATCAGGGCGATGCCCAAAGCGCCGGGAAGCAGCTGTTGCATCAGGGTGATATCCGGCTGCACCAGTTGTGGTAATCCCCGGGGGATGATGCCGACGATCGACAATCCCGCGGGGGCCAGATCCAGCCCCCACGCCGCCGCAATGGCAATACCGACCGCGACCAGCGGGGCCGGGCTATGGGGCCAGAAGCGCTCCATGCCGATCAAAATGCCCAGTGTCACCAGCGCCATCAGCAGCGTGATCGGTGAATACGCTGGAATGGCCTGCAGCAGTTGCCACGCATCGTGAAAGAAGTTCTGTTTCTCAATGTGCACACCTAACAGTTTGGGCACTTGATCGAGCACTATGACCAGTCCGATGCCGGTCTTGAAGCCAGTCAGTACCGGCAGCGAGATGAAGTTGGCGATGAAGCCGAGACGCAGCACCGAGGCGAGGATGAGGATCAGGCCGACCAGCAGCGTCAGCGTGGCGCTGGCGGTCAGCAGGCGACCGGGATCGCCATCCGGCACCACTAACGCCAACTGGGTGCCGGCGAGGATAGCCAGTGTAGTGGTGGAGCTGACACTCAGTAGCCGTGACTGGCCGAGCCAGGCATACAGCAACATCGGCACCAGAGCGGTATACAGACCAATCTGGACCGGTAATCCGGCCACAGTGGCATAGGCCATGGCCTTGGGCAGGACCACTGCTGCGGCGGTAAGCCCTGCAATCAGGTCCGCACGGCGCTGACCTGTCTGGAGCTGGGACTGCACTGGGGGCATGATGTTTCTCGCGGGACGGGGTTTATATGAGGATAGTCAAGCGCAGCTAACCAATTGATAACAGTTCGCAGATTCAGACTGCAGTGAACACAGACTGAGCGTATACTCCCTCGCGTCATTCATTAAAAAGTGTGAAGTCCGCGCTAGTAAAATAGACGGGCACTTTGTAAGGATTTTTCGATGCTCTCTTTTTTTGAACGTCTGGTTCCTGCCTTTCCGGCGGAAGAGCCTGTCCAACCGCCGAGTTCACTGTTTGCATTCTGCCGTCACTACACACGGGGCATGGAAGTGCATCTGGTGTTGATGTCGCTGTTGACGACCTTGATCGCGATCGGCGAGGTGTCACTGTTTGGTTTTATGGGCCAGCTAGTCGACTGGCTCTCGGCGCAAACCCCGGACACCCTGGTGTCAGCAGAGGGCGGCCGGCTGCTGTGGTATGGCGTCATGATGCTGATCGGCTTGCCGGCGTTGATACTGATCCACTCCTTGCTGGTGCATCAAACGCTGCTGGGCAACTACCCGATGGCGATCCGCTGGCAGGCGCACCGCTACCTGTTGCGGCAGAGCGTGACATTTTACAGCAATGACTTTGCCGGCCGTGTCGCGACCAAGGTGATGCAGACGTCGCTGGCTGTGCGTGAGACGGTGATGAAGTTGCTGGATGTGATGGTCTATATCGTCGTCTATTTTGGCACCATGTTGTTTACCGTCGGTCAGGCGGATATCTGGCTGATGCTGCCGATGGTGGCGTGGCTGGTGCTCTATCTGGGATTGCAGTGGGTGTTTGTTCCCCGCCTCAAACGGGTCAGCACGGCGCAGGCCGAATCGCGCTCCATGATGACCGGTCGTATCGTCGACAGTTATACCAACATTCAGACCGTGAAACTCTTCTCTCACACCCAGCGTGAAGAGACCTATGCGCGTGAGGGCATGGACCAGTTCATGGGCACTGTGTACAAGCAGATGCGTCTGGTTACCGGGATAAGCGTCAGTGTGCAGGTGTTGAACTATCTGCTGGCGTTTTCCGTGGCCGCGCTGGCCATCGGGTTGTGGATGAGTGGCAACATCAGCGTTGGTGCCATCGCCATTGCCATCAGTTTGGCACTGCGTCTGAACGGCATGTCACAGTGGATCATGTGGGAGCTGAGCGCGCTGTTCGAGAACATCGGTACCGTGGCGGATGGCATGGCAACGCTCGCCAAGCCGCTGGATGTGGTCGACCAGCCACACGCAAAACCGTTGCAGGTGCACCAGGGTGAGGTGCGCTTTGATCATGTCAGCTTTCACTACGGCAAGGGCAGCGGGGTGCTCGACGATCTGGATCTGACCATCAAGGCGGGTGAAAAAATTGGTATTGTCGGGCGTTCTGGGGCCGGCAAGTCGACGCTGGTCAACCTGTTGCTGCGTTTCTACGATGTTGAATCCGGACGCATTCTGATCGACGGGCAGGATATCCGCGAGGTGACTCAGGAGAGCCTGCGTGCTCACATCGGCATGGTGACGCAGGATACATCACTGCTGCACCGGACGGTGCGCGAGAACATCTTGTATGGCCATCCTGAGGCGGGCGAGGAGCAGATGCTGGAGGCCGCGCGCAAGGCCGAGGCGTTGGAATTCATTGCCAACCTGACGGATCCGCACGGTAATACCGGCTTCGATGCCCAGGTCGGTGAACGTGGGGTCAAACTCTCGGGTGGGCAGCGGCAACGTATCGCGCTGGCGCGCGTACTGCTGAAGGACGCCCCGATCCTGATTCTGGATGAAGCAACCTCGGCGCTGGATTCTGAGGTGGAAGCGGCCATTCAGCAAAGCCTCGACAAGCTGATGGCCGGTAAGACCGTTATCGCCATTGCGCACCGCCTATCGACCATCGCCGCACTGGATCGTCTGATCGTCATGGATAAGGGGCGGGTCGTTGAGCAGGGGACCCATGGTGAATTGTTGGCCCAGGGCGGCATCTACGCCCAGCTGTGGGCGCATCAGACCGGCGGTTTTCTCGGCCTGGAAACCCTGGAGGAGGTGACCCCGGCGTGATCCAATGCCGGGGGCATTAGCCACTTCTGCTATTAAATGTGCAAAACAGGTTATTAAATAAGCATTCAAGCAAGCTTGGTGTAATAAAAGTTTGACACATTTCACGCTGGTGGTAGTATGCACTCCATCGGACGCGGGGTGGAGCAGTCTGGTAGCTCGTCGGGCTCATAACCCGAAGGTCGTAGGTTCAAATCCTGCCCCCGCAACCAAATCTCAGAAGCCCGGTGCATAGCACCGGGCTTCGTCGTTTCTGCGCGATGACACTTTCTGTGTCAACCCGGGCGATCCCGCCGGATATCCTCTTCCTTGCACCCTGGCCTTAGCCAAGCGGTGCCACGGCTTGCCATGGTCTTGGCCTGGTGCAGTCCATAGGTGCTCATCAGCGCTTGAGCTATTCGGTTGTCCGGCTGGTGGTCGGCATCGCCTGTTGCCGGGCCAGTTTGCGTTGATAGTCGCGCTTAACCAGCTCCAGTGCAGCCAGTACCCGTTCTGGAGGTTGCTGATGCAGCTCCAGCAGTTCAATCAGATCTACAGCCAGAATGACGTGGGGCTCGGCCTGTTGCAGCGACATAAGGTCTCCGGGAAATGACTGGGCAAAACGGGCAGATTACACAAAAAAATAACCCGACTAACAGGGAGGTAGTCGGGTAAAGACAAAGTGTTTAATTGCAGTGGCATAGATATAGAGTGTCGATTAGGCAGAAAGTTCACGAGAAAACCAAAAAAACTAAAAACTTTCCGAAAATTCGCAAATAGCGGGCGGCCAGGCAGTGACCAATCCTTGACACTGGTCCGATGTGATCTAGTTTTTAAACAAACGTTTGAAGTAGGCAGGGGGCGTGATGGCCAGTTGCGATACCCGCCAGCGCATTCTGGATGCGGCCGACGTGCTGTTTGCCAGACAGGGTTTTTCTGCGACCTCCTTGCGCGATATCACCCGTCAGGCCGACGTGAATCTGGCTGCCGTCAATTACCATTTCGGCTCCAAGCTCGGCTTGATGCAATCTGTCCTCGACCGGTATCTGGCCGTCTATATGCCACGCTTGCAGCAGCGGCTGTCGACCATCACCTGCCCGCTGACTGCTCGTCTTCTGTTAGAGGCCTTCATACAACCGCTGCTTGCATTACAGCAGCAGGATGCCGCTGCGCCCACCCGTTTTTTGCAGCTTTTGGGGCGCGGTTATATGGACGAGCAGGGGCATCTGCGTGCCTTCATTACCCATCATTACGGCGCTGTGCTGCTGTGTATTGTACAGCGCTTCCAACAATTGCTGCCGGAGTGCGGCGATGAGGAGCTGTTCTGGCGCATGCACTTTGCCCTGGGCGCCAGCGTGTTCGCCATGTCGGCTTTCGATGCGTTACAGGCCATCGCCGAGGCCGATTTTGGCAGGAATACCGATGTAGCGGCTTTGCTCGACCGGTTGCTGCCGTTTTTGGCTGGAGGCTTGGTCGAAGGCTGATCCATTCCTTGAGGATGCATGTTGCGAGGTGTCCCATGTTGAGTTTCATGTTGTTACTTTGTTGTGCGCTACTGGTCGCAGGCTATCTGTTGTTGACGGTGGCGCCGTGGCGGATGCGGTGGCTGTCACGCCCGTTTTTTGCGTACTTCAAGCGGGTGCTGCCCCCGTTGTCGACCACGGAGCGGGAGGCGATGGAAGCGGGCACGGTGTGGTGGGATGGCGATCTGTTCAGCGGCAAACCGGACTGGTCCAAACTGCATCGGTTCCCTGCGCCTGCGCTGAGCGATGAAGAACAGCGCTTTCTGGATGAAGTGGTGGATCCGCTGCTGGCCAGATTAAACGATTTTGACATCATCAATCGTCAGCGAGATTTACCGGCAGATGTCTGGGATTACCTGAAACAACAGGGCTTTTTCGCGCTGATCATTCCTCGGCACTATGGTGGTAAAGGGTTCAGTAATTTTGCCAATTCGACCATTGTAAGCCGTATCGCCACCCGCAGTCTGAGCGCTGCCGTGACCGTGATGGTGCCTAATTCGCTCGGCCCGGGCGAATTGTTGTTGCATTACGGTACCGAGGAGCAGAAGAACTACTGGTTGCCGCGTCTGGCCAGTGGCCAGGAGTTCCCCTGTTTTGCGCTGACAGGGCCTGAGGCTGGATCCGACGCGGGAGCCATTCCCGATGTGGGGATTATCTGTCGAGGAGAGTGGCGCGGGGAGGAGATCCTTGGCATCCGCCTGAATTGGAACAAACGCTATATCACGTTGGCACCCAGGGCCACGGTGCTGGGATTGGCGTTTAAATTGCAGGATCCTGATCACTTGCTGGGTGAACGCAGCGATTATGGCATCACCTGTGCGCTGATCCCGACTGATCATCCGGGGGTAGAGATAGGACAACGCCACTATCCAATGGCGCAGGTTTTCCTGAATGGCCCGACGCGCGGACACGAGGTGTTTATCCCGTTGGCGTGGATCATTGGTGGCCAGGAGTATGCCGGTAAGGGCTGGCGCATGCTGGTGGAGTGCCTGTCGGCGGGGCGTGGAATTTCACTGCCGGCACTGGGAGCCGCTTGCGGTCATGCTTCAACCCGAGCAACCAGCGCCTATGCCTATGTGCGACGTCAGTTTGGTTTGCCTATTGGGCGTTTTGAAGGGGTGCAGGAGGCGCTAGCCCGTATCGGAGCCCTGACATACCAGCTGGAGGCCACGCGGCGGCTGACAACGACAGGACTGGATATGGGAGAGCGTCCCGGCATCGTCACGGCAATTTCCAAATATCATATGACTGAAATGGCGCGGCAAATCCTGTGTGATGCGATGGATATTCACGGCGGCCGGGGCGTACAGCTGGGGCCGCATAACTATCTGGGTTACCACTGGATGGGGATCCCGATCGCCATCACGGTCGAAGGTGCCAACATATTGACCCGCAATCTGATGATTTTTGGTCAGGGCGCGACTCGCTGTCACCCCTATGTCTACCAGGAGATGGCCGCGGCGGCCGACGCCGATGCCGAGCAAGGACTGCAGCGTTTTGACGCTCTGCTGGTACGACACATTGTCTTTGCTTTGCGCAACCTGACGTTGGGCTTGGCTTCCGGTCTGACGCTGGGCAAGCTTGAGCGCGCGCCGGTGGCGGGGGCGACCGCTTGTTACTACCGTCAACTGACCCGCTTGAGCCGCGCCCTGGCATTATGCACGGACGTGGCAATGCTGACACTGGGGGGCGAGCTCAAACGGCGCGAACTGTTATCGGCCCGGCTTGGCGACGTGTTGAGCCATCTTTATCTGTGTTCGGCGACACTGAAGTATTACGAGGACCAAGGGCGAAAAGCCGAGGATTTGCCTTACCTGCATTATGCGATGCGCCGTTCACTCTGGCTGGTAGGGCAGGCGCTGCAGGGGGTGTTTGATAATCTCAAACCGGCGTGGGTAGGCAAGTTGCTGAAACGAGCGCTGTTTCCGTTTGGAATCCGCTATCGCCCGGTTCGGGACAGCACTATCAATGCCCTGTGCCAGCACCTGATGCAGCCCAGTGCGCTGCGGGATCGGCTCAGTGCTCTGTGTTTCTGGCAACCGGACGAGAACGATCCCATTGGCCGCGTGGAGCTGGCGTTTAGCGCCATGTTGCAGATCCAACCGTTGGAGCGGCGGGTGCTGGAGGCGCAAAAACAGGGGGTGCTGGCCAGCAAGCTGCCGCTGCCAGCCCTGTTGGCCGCGGCGCAGGCGGCAGGTTTGTTGAGCGAGCAGGAGATAGCGTTGTGGCAGCATGCCGACCGCTTACGCTATCAGGCGTTGCAGGTGGATGAGTTTGCACCTGGAGAATTGGAGCAGATGGGGCCTCAGGCGCCAGCAGGGGATTGATTACCAAGGCAGTGCTGTAAAGAGAACAGGCCTGTCAAAGACAGGCCTGTTCTGCAGGGCAGACGATAGACGGCTTATTCGACTGTCATGATCTTGCAGGTATTGGTCGACCCGGTGGTTTCGAGTTTATCGCCATGGGTGAACAGGACCAGGTCACCTGAATTGAGGTAACCCAGACCCTTCAAGACATCCATGGCATCGCGGCATACTTCAAACACCGGTTTGCTCTCGTCACCATCGAAGAAGACCGGCGTCACGCCGCGGTACAGGCTCGCCCAGTTCAGCGTCTGCTGGTGGCGCGAGAGTGCGAAAATCGGCAAGCCGGAGCTCAGACGCGACATCAGCAGGGGGGTGGTGCCGGACTCGGTCAGGGTGACGATCCCCTTGACGCCGGCCAGGTGGTTGGCCGCGTACATGGTCGACATGGCAATGGTCTCTTCCACCGAGGTGAAGGTGTAATTCATGCGGTGGTTGGAGACGTTGACACTGGGGTGCTTCTCGGCGCCCAGACAGACACTGGCCATGGCCGCCACCGTCTCGATCGGGAAGTCACCCGCTGCGGTTTCGGCAGAGAGCATGACCGCGTCGGTGCCGTCGAGCACGGCGTTGGCAACGTCCATGACTTCGGCACGGGTGGGCAACGGCGCCTTGATCATGGACTCCATCATCTGGGTGGCGGTAATGACGACGCGGTTCAGGCGACGCGCGGAGCGGATCAGCTTCTTTTGCACGCCCATCAGCTCGGAGTCACCGATTTCGACGCCCAGATCACCACGCGCGACCATGACGACGTCGGAGGCGAGGATGATGTCTTCCATGGCCTCATCGGTGGCGACGGTTTCGGCGCGCTCCACCTTGGCGACGATCTTGGCATGACTGCCAGCTTCACGGGCCAGTTCACGCGCATAGTTCAGGTCGGCACCGGAGCGCGGGAAGGAGACAGCCAGATAATCCACGCCCATCTTGGCTGCGGTCTTGATGTCTTCTTTGTCCTTGTCGGTCAGTGCAGGAGCTGACAGGCCGCCACCCTTCTTGTTGATGCCCTTGTTGTTGGACAGGGGGCCGGCGACGGTGACGGTTGTGTAGATGCGGCTGCCTTCGACACGCTCGACCGCCAACTGGACTCGGCCATCGTCCAGCAACAGCAGGTCACCGGCGATCACATCACTCGGCAGGGATTTGTAGTCGATCCCGACTTGGTTTTGGTCACCTTCACCCTTGCCGAGGTTGGCATCGAGCACAAACTTGTCACCCACCGAGAGGAAAATCTTGCCGTCCTTGAAGGTGGAAACCCGGATCTTTGGCCCTTGCAGATCACCGAGAATGGCCACGTTCTTGCCAAGGCGAGCAGCCAGTTCACGCACTTCATTCGCTCGCTTGATGTGATCTTCAGCGCTGCCGTGGGAGAAGTTCATGCGCACCATGTTGGCACCGGCCTTGATAATTCCTTCCAGCACGCCTTCACGGTCGGTGGCTGGGCCCATAGTGGTCACGATCTTGGTTCTTCTTAACATGTAGGACTCCAGAGAGAGTTGTTAATTAGTGATTCAAAAACGCTGATAGTGGCTAGCAACTATGACAAACTGTTTCAGTGACGCTGCACAATGTATTGAATTGTAATTTGAAAACGATTCTACACCATGCGCCGGATCAACGGTATAGCGCTCAAATGACAACAGGCCTCCATCGGAGGCCTGTTGTCATCAGGTATGCAGCATCTCGAAGCGGGAATCCTTGATTCCCTCCTTGACCTTCTTCAGGTTTTCGCGGAATTTCAGGCCGCGTCTTAGGGTAAAGCCAGTGGCCAGGACATCGATCAGGGCCAGCTGCGCGATGCGCGAGGCCATCGGCAGGTAGACGTCGGTATCTTCCGGGACATCCATCGATAGCACCAGATTGCACTCTCGTGCCAGCGGCGAGTCTTTTGCGGTGATGCCAATCACGGTCGCATCGTTCAGTCGTGCCAGGTGGGCAATTTCGACCAGAGCCTTGGTGCGTCCGGTGTGAGAAATGACCACGACCACATCGCCTTCAGCACTGTTGATGCAGCTCATGCGCATCATGACGATATCATCAAAGCAGACGACCGGGATGTTGAAACGAAAGAACTTGTTCAATGCATCATGGGCAACGGCAGACGACGCCCCCAGACCAAAAAACGAGATTTTTTTCGCCTGCGTCAGCAGGTCGACACAGCGGTTGACCATCACGGTGTCCAGGCTGTTCTTGGCCACATCCAGACAGGCGATGGTTGACTCAAAGATCTTGGCGGTGTAGGCATCCGGGCCGTCGTCTGCCTCGACGTGCAGATTCACATACGGAGTACCGTTGGCCAGGCTTTGCGCCAGATGCAGTTTGAAATCGGGGAAGCCTTTGGTATCCAGACGGCGGCAGAAGCGATTCACCGTCGGTTCGCTGACATCCGCCATCTTGGCCAAGGTAGCAATGCTAGAGTGAATCGCTGTCTGCGGCGCGGCCAGAATCACCTCGGCAACCTTACGTTCGGATTTACTGAAACTATCAAGATTTTTAGTGATTTTTTCCAACGTATTCATGACAACGTCTCGACTCTTGAACCGGTAATAAAATAGATAATCAATGCACTAACTCATTGAGTAAAAAGCGCATCCGATATTCTGACCACTGCGGTATCGCTATTTTCGCTCGAAGAAATATGACAAGCAGCAGCCCAATGATTAAGTAAACTTACCAGAGTTTTTTCCGCTTAGGCACTATTTTGTAATTTAATTACGACAATCTGTGCTGTGAATTCCATTTGCTGTGATCGGGCCGCTGTTTATCCGTTTTTTCTCTCGCTAGAATGACCGCCCAGTCGCGCCTCCAGGGTCATTGTCACGGCGGACTGACTTATATTACAAAACAACAAATTCCAAGGAGATTTCTATGGCAACGTATGCGTTGGTCGGGGATGTAGGTGGCACAAATGCGCGTCTGGCACTGTGTGCCATGGAGAGCGGTGCCATTTCCCAGGCCAAGACCTATTCAGGGTTAGATTATCCCAGCCTTGAAGCCGTGATCCGTGTTTATCTTGATGAGCACCATGTGCAAGTTGAGGATGCCTGTATCGCGATTGCTTGCCCGATCAAGGGCGATTGGGTCGCGATGACTAACCATACTTGGGAATTCTCCATCTCCGAAATGAAGGCCAACCTGGGTCTGAAACATCTGGAGATCATCAACGATTTTACCGCTGTATCCATGGCGATTCCGGTTCTGGCAGATGACGACAAGTTGCAGTTTGGCGGCGAAACAGCTCAGGCGGGCAAGCCGATTGCGGTGTATGGCGCGGGTACCGGTTTGGGCGTCGCGCATCTGGTCCACACCGGTGAGCGCTGGATGAGCCTGCCAGGTGAGGGTGGACACGTCGATTTCGCGCCGAACAGTGAAGAAGAAGACGCGGTATTGCATGCCTTGCGTGCCGAGTTGGGGCACGTTTCAGCCGAGCGCTTGTTGTCTGGCCCGGGATTGGTGAATCTGTATCGTGGTCTGGTCCTGGCAGACGATCGTCAGCCTGAAGCGTTACAACCCAAGGATGTGACTGAGCGTGCGCTGTCCGATTCCTGCACCGACTGCCGGCGTGCGCTGAGCCTGTTCTGTGTCTTGATGGGCCGTTTTGGCGGCAACTTGGCATTGAATATGGGCACCTTCGGCGGCGTGTATATTGCCGGCGGCATAGTTCCGCGTTTCCTGGAGTTCTTCAAGGCGTCCGGTTTCCGTGTCGCGTTTGAGGACAAGGGTCGTTTTCAAAACTACCTCAAAGACATCCCGGTCTACCTGATCACCCATGATCAGCCAGGCTTGCTGGGTGCCGGCGCCTACTTGCGGCAGAGCCTGGGTGTGAAGCTGTAAGCTGCGATTCGGCTGCGTCCACATCAGAAACAAGGGGCGCCATGGCGCCCCTTTGCTATGTGTAGCTGTCGTCGTGATTTACTCTTTGCCCAGGGGCAGGCGGATGTCGAAGCGCGCACCGCCTAGCTCGGAGTCGCGGATCGAGATCTCCCCCTGATAGCTGGCAATGATTTCGTGACAGACACTAAGCCCGATACCCTGACCACTCGAGCTGTCGGCACGTACGCCGCGCAGCAAGACCTGCTCACGCAATGAAGGCTCGATACCCGGGCCATCGTCTTCAAGGCAGAGATGCAGCCGGGTGTCATCACGGCGCAACTGCAGCCGAATTTCGCTGATGGCAAATTTATGGGCGTTATCCAGCAGGTTGCCGAGCAGTTCGAACAGATCATCGACCTCGCCGACAAACAGCAGATCCTCATCGTAATCAAACTGCAGATGGATACGTTTGTGTTGATAGACCTTGGCCATGGTGGCCAGCAGTTTTTGTACCACGGGTATCGGATCGCAGCCTTGGCCGCTTAACAACTGCCGGCCCGCCACCGCCCGCCGCAGATGGTATTGCACTATCTGATCCATCAACTGGACTTGATCGTCCAGGCTACGCCGTGCTCCTGGACTCAATCGTTCTTCGGCCATGGTGGCCTGAATCAGTGCCAGTCGTGTTTTCAGGCTGTGGGCCAGGTCGTTCATGGAATTCTGGTAGCGCTGGGTCTGCTCACGCTCATTGGCCAGCAATTCGTTCAGCGAACGCGTGAGTGGTAATAGCTCTGCCTCGAAATGGTCACTCAACTGAATGCGCTTTTGTTGGCGAATCTCCTCCAGTTGTTTTTGCATGCGGCCCAACGAACCCAGCCCCCAGCGGGTGGTCCACAATAGCAGCAGGGCAAAGCCGCCGTAAATCAACAAGGCGCGGCGGATGAAACTCCATTTTGCATAGTTGCGAATGTCCATCAGCTGCTGTGCCGGGCGCATTAATACGACATGAAATGTCCGCGGTATCGGGCTCTTCATGAAGCGGGTAAACCGCAGGCTATAGAAGTAATACACGCCAGCCCCTTGCAGGGTGCCAAGGCGGAAATCCGATTCTTGCCCTTTATGAATGCTGGCTAACTGCGTGCACAGGTCGGTTAACGTGGCGAGTTTTCCGGGGCGGATATCGTGCCACAACATGGAGCCGGTGTTTTCGCAGACCACACCATCAATTTGGCGATGTGGTCCTGTGATCGCCAGATCGCTGAACGGGTGTTCCCGCAGCGTCTCTTCCTGCTGGGCATTGCGGCTGGAGAAGAGGCGTGACAAATCATCACGCATCTCCTCCTGGGTGCGTCTGGTCTGATCTGCGATGAAGCGGTCGTATTCCAAACTCGTGAGCAAGACCATCAGCAGTGCCAATACCAGCAGCATGGCCGCCGTCAGTTTGAACGACAGCGAGCGGATCATTGGCATGGTATGGTAAACAGGTAACCCTGACGGCGGATCGTGGTGATGGGTTGCAAACTACCGTCCGCATCGAGCTTTTTGCGCAAGCGGCTGACCAGGACCTCCAAGGTGTTCGGGTCGCCCTCGCCATCACCGTACAACTGATCCATCAATTGCTGCTTCGATACCACCTGACCACTCTTGCGCATCAGGTATTCGAGGATCGAGTATTCAAAATGGGTCAGCACCACGGTTTCGTCGTTGATCTGCAGCTCTTTGCGCAGCAGGTCGAGCCGAAATGGACCGGCCTGGATTTGCGGCGCAATAAAACCCGCGCTACGCCGCAGCAGGGCGTTGAGGCGGGCCAGCAGCTCCTCCTTGTGGAACGGTTTAACCATATAGTCATCGGCGCCAGCCTCGAGGCCGACCACCTTGTCTTGCCAGTTACCACGCGCCGTGAGGATCAGTACAGGGAACGGGATCTGCCGCTCGCGTAACTTGCGCACCAGCTCCAGACCATCAATATCCGGCAGGCCAAGGTCGACGATGCCGACATCGATCGGATAGTCGTTGGCATAATGCAGCGCCTCATCGGCTTCGTGTGCGGCGAGGACCTGGTGTCCTTGCTCCTGCAATATCGATTTAAGATGATGATTCAACAGGCGATCGTCTTCGACCAGCAGAATTTTCATGGTGTGTACGACTTTGGTTGGTTAGCTGATCCCATTGTCGTTGCCACCTGCAGGGATGACAAGAGTTGACGTGAGAAAGCGTGTGCCGATGGGGAATTAATGTGCGGAAATGTGCGCAATCGAGCGGCCGCCGTTGCAAAGTGATGTCGACGACCAGCAAAAAGAGCAGGGGCTTGCGCCCCTGGTCATGAATTATTGCGTCCTGCTGCTTGCACACAGCGCGGACATCATGCGATGACCGATCCCCATAAATCGTATTCATCGGCATGTTCGATGCTAACCCGAACCAGATCCCCTGGTTTGAGGTTTGTTTCACCATTGAGATAGATGACACCGTCAATTTCGGGGGCATCGCCCGGAGTCCGGCCAATGGCCCCCTCCGCATCCACCTCGTCGACCAGTACCCATTGCGTCTGTCCCACTTTTTGGGCCAGCTTGCGAGTCGAGATCTGTTGTTGCAGCTCCATGAAGCGTACGAAGCGCTCTTCCTTGACCTCTTCGGGGACGGGATCCGGCAGTTCGTTGGCTTGGGCGCCGTCCACCGGGCTGTATTTGAAACAGCCGACGCGATCCAGCTCTGCTGCTGCGATGAAGTCCAGCAGCAGTTGGAAGTCCGCTTCGGTCTCACCGGGGAAGCCGACGATAAAGGTCGACCGCAGGGTGATGTCCGGGCAGATTTCGCGCCACTTGCGGATGCGCTCCAGGGTGCGTTCGACAGCGCCTGGCCGTTTCATCAGCTTGAGGATGCGCGGGCTGGCATGCTGTAACGGAATATCCAGATAGGGCAGGATTTTGCCTGCGGCCATCAGCGGGATGATGTCGTCAACGTGCGGGTAGGGGTATACGTAATGCATACGGATCCAGATACCGAGCTTACCCAGCTCTTCGCCGAGCGCCAGCATGCTGGTTTTGACCGGGGCGCCATCATAGAAGCCGGTTCTGTGTTTGACATCAACACCATACGCTGAGGTGTCTTGCGAAATCACCAGTAGCTCCTTGACGCCGGCCTCTTTCAGGCGTTTGGCTTCGGCGAGCACTTCACCAATCGGACGACTCACCAGATCGCCCCGCATCGACGGAATGATGCAGAAGGTACATCTGTGGTTGCAGCCTTCGGAGATCTTCAGATACGCATAGTGACGCGGGGTCAGTTTGACGCCCTGGGCCGGTACCAGGCTGGTAAAAGGATTGTGGGTCGGTTTTGGCACATAACGGTGTACATGTTCCAGCACCTGCTCGTATGCGTGCGGGCCGCTGATCTCGAGTACCTTGGGGTGGATGGCGCGGATCTGATCTTCCTTGGCGCCCAGGCAACCGGTGACGATGACCTTGCCGTTCTCTTCGAGGGCTTCGCCGATGGCTTCCAGGGACTCCTGGACCGCACTGTCGATAAAACCGCAGGTATTGACGATCACCAGTTCGGCATTGTCGTAGCGGTTGACCACCTCATAACCCTCAGTGCGCAGTTGCGTCAGGATGCGTTCTGAGTCCACCAGATTCTTCGGGCAACCCAGCGAGACGAAGCCGATGCGGGCCGCTCCGGATTGCGTCTGGGTTGGCTGAGCCGGTTGAGTGTCGAGCATCTGCCCCAGAGTGGTAGTGGAGCAGCTGTCAGAGGCGTTCGGATCGAAGGTATTGACGGTCATAGGCGTTAAAGCAGGCAGCAGATGTTAAAAAAGATGGCGGATTATACCTGAAGGAGGGCAAAGGGGAAGGCAGTGAGTTGGTGATTTATTGTTCATTATCTGTAAACAGCGCTGAGCATAGCGCCCTCTGGTTGACATCGCCATGCTCTTGAATCAATCCAGTCAGATCCTCCCCACGCGGGAGCGGCGCAGGTCGTCACTGCCGCACTCAGCACGGTTGCCGTTACAACGCCGCGCGCACTTGACGCCAGGCGGCGACAGATAACTGTAGTAAAGGGTGCTGGTTACGGTATCGAGTCCCATGCTGAAATTAAACTGAGCTGCCGTTCCTATGAGGGCCCCATGGTATTACTGATGCCAAACTTTGGTTGGGACGAATAATATGCAAGGGTGGGGCTGGAATATTATATAAATTCCGATAGCAATTATCGGTTAGTCTTTCGCTTTGATAAATAAAGATTTTTAATGATTTACCTGGGTGGGTGAAATATTTTTGACATACAGGAAGGTTATTTTTATCTGGTCTCAAATACAGGAGTGAATTCATGAAGCGTTTGATGTCGGCGAGTATTCTTATGCTGGGGCTTTCGGCTTTTCCGGTCCATGCCAGTGAATATGATAAGCCGGGATTTGTTACGGAAGTGGAAGATGGCCGTCTGTGGGTATTTAAGGATGGCTCAGAAGAATATAAAGCCTTCAAGCAGCATGGTGAGCCAGTTAAGCAGTTTACCAGTATCGGCACCGGCCCGGGCGGTATGACCGTCAAGGCAGCGGACCAATCGGTTCTGGATGGTTATCACGCGGCCATGGCGGCGAAAAACTGATGCACTAAGAGGAATAATCAGGGCTGATTGAAGTCCTGATTATTCTTTATTCGTCAAGTCGTGACTGTTTTATTAACCCTGTGTAATGTTTAACGATAATATTCGGCCATGAAGTTTAGCATATTATGCTGCATCGCATTTTGTGTGCCGATAGTTTGTTAGATGCTATGGTTATGCGCGTTTAATACTCACATCGTCGATGTATAAATGACGGCAGCGAGGTTGCGCTTGCTGGCGATGTGCTGCATTCCGATTTTTAAATCGAGTGCTGTTAATTAAATGACATGGCGTCCGGTATTATGAATACAGGTTGAGCAGTTGTTTTATATATTGTTGTCATGTTCTGTATTGTCAGCGCGCTGTGATGAGTCCAGTTCTATGGTATTCCGCCGGTAGAGCCATTTCCCCTTCTGTTATTCCTGGCCTGTTTTAGTCCATGGCGCAAGCTATCTTGTGACTACCGTCGCCATACACCCAGTGCGGCCGCTTAGCGTGTCTTGCGAAAGCGTGACCAGGCAGTGGCCGTTTTGAGCTGGCCGGCGCTATGGTTATAGAAGAGGTCTAGTCGGAGGAGTGCAAGATGAAAAAACTCATCCTTATCCGCCATGCCAAATCCAGCTGGAAGATAGCCGAACTGGAGGACAGCTGGCGGCCACTGAGCCCGCGTGGCTACCGGCAATTGGCGAGTCTGACCGCCCACATTCCACATCAGGGGTTGTGGCTGGTATCGCCTGCGGTACGAACCTACGCCACAGCCCATGTGTTGCGTCGTCTGGCGGGGTTACCGATGGGCGGTTTGCTGCTGGACGATCGGCTGTATGAGAGCAGTGGCCACAATCTGATGACACTGTTACGGGGACTGGATGACGTCGATGACGAGGTGACCCTGATAGGGCACAGTCCGGGACTGGACGAGCTGACGCAGCTACTCTGTCACGAACACCATCAACCGTTTGGCACCGGCGACCTGGTCACACTGCAGTTGCAGATTAAGGCGTGGAGCGACTGCCGGGAGAACTGCGGGCAGGTTTTATTACATCTGGTGCCTCGCGACTAGTACTTGCCGGCGTGTATAAGCAACAACCCCGCTAGCGCGGGGTTGTCAGCAATCATGTATCGGGCCGCGATCAGGCTGCGAAGTTCTTGGCTGCAAAGTCCCAGTTGGCCAGAGCCCAGAACGCTTCCAGGTACTTTGGACGCAGGTTGCGATAGTCGATGTAGTAGGCGTGTTCCCAGACATCCACGGTCAGCAGTGGCGTCACACCTTCAGTCAGCGGGCAGCCGGCGTTGGAGGTGTTGTGGATCGCCAGGGTGCCATCGGCCTTCTTCACCAGCCAGGTCCAGCCAGAGCCGAAATTACCGATTGCCGATTTGGTAAACGCCTCTTTGAATTGCTCGAATGAGCCGAATGCGGCATCGATTGCTGCAGCCAGCTCACCCGTTGGGGCGCCGCCGGCATTGGGGGCCAGGCTGTGCCAGAAGAAGGTGTGGTTCCAGATCTGTGCTGCGTTGTTGAATACGCCGCCACTGGAGGTCTTGATGATCTCTTCAAGGGACTTGCCTTCAAATTCAGTACCCGGAACCAGATTGTTCAGGTTGACCACGTAAGCGTTGTGGTGCTTGCCATAGTGATACTCAAGGGTTTCCTGAGAGAAATGGGGTTCCAGTGCATTTTTTTCGTAGGGCAGGGCCGGAAGTTCAAACGCCATAATGCGACTCTCCAATTCGGTGGCCAGTGGCTGGCCTTGTGATAGGTATGCGGGGTAACCCCCGTTGCGTTTTGATTTATAGCAAACTTTTCGGCATAAACGCCACAACTATGACATTTGATTTTAACAACTCGATTACGCTGCGCTCACAGCCGACTGAATGGCGTACTAATCAAGATCCTGCATCAAGGATTGTCGCGGCATGGATAATCAGTAAAATGAAGCCATCTTTAGCGAGCCTGAGGCCAACATGGAAACCATCGACAAGATCAAGCAACAAATCGCCGAGAATCCGATCCTGCTGTATATGAAGGGCTCGCCCAAGCTGCCGAGCTGTGGCTTCTCATCCCAGGCTTCGCAAGCACTGATGGCTTGCGGCGCACCGTTTGCCTATGTCGATATCCTGCAGAATCCGGATATTCGTGCCGAATTGCCAAAGTACGCTAACTGGCCAACCTTTCCTCAACTGTGGGTAGAGGGCGAATTGATCGGCGGTTGTGACATCATGTTGGAAATGTTCCAGCAGGGGGAGCTGCAAACCCTGATCAAGGAAGCAGCGGCACGTCATCAACCGGCAGAGTGATTCGCGGTTGAACTGGCTAACAGGCCCTGCGCATGCAGGGCCTGATCATTTATGGTGTCAGCAACTGTTGCTGCTGTAACGTTGCCAGCAGGGCTTGCCAGGTGAAAGGGTAGCCCTGCCACTGTGTTCTCGATGAATGCTTTGCCAAAAAGGCGGTTCGCGTCATTGCCCGGTAGTCCAGTTTGGCCAACGCACCTGATTCCGTGATCCGGCGCAGCAATGAGATCTGTTCGCGGTCGAAGGCATGCATACCTGTCTGCTGATAGACCGGCTGCCACTGGGCTGCCGGCAGATGCAGATAATCGTAAATCAGCACCATGGCCCAGGCTCCTTCCATAAAGTGCCCACCAATGGTGGTCACCAACTCGCCGCGTTCGACGGCAGCCAGCCCTTGTGGTGTTGCATCAATGCCGGCCAGCAGATACGCGTCGAGCGGCTTGCCGGCCTGTTTTAAGCGTTCTCGCAACCGCAGCGCAAAGGCATCATTCGCGCTCCACAACACTGTGGCCTCAGGGTAGCGTTGCAGTGCGGCAGTGAGTGGGTGTGTGGCTTTCTCGACATTCCAGTATTCGGCAAACTCCTGGGCCAAGGCGGCGTCCGGCTGGCCGCGGAGTGCCTGGCGCATCCCTTGGCTGCGTTGCTGGGCGACCAGAGACACATCGTTGATGGCACCGTTGAAGGCCAGCAACGATACCACTGGCTGTTCAGGCCAGCGTGTCTTGGCGGCCTGCAGCAACGCCTCGGCTTCGAGGCGTCCAGCCAACTGATCATCTGGCCACAAATGTGCCAGCCAAAGTGGGTAGGTTTGCCCCGGGATGCCGATTTGCTGACGTGATAGCGCTGATTGCTGGCTATTGATGGTCAGCAGGCGGACCTGCTGGCGTTCGGCATGCCGAAGCAGCTCAGGCATCACGGGGCCATTGAACTGCAGGACGATAAATGCCGGCTTATGCTGGCGGGACATGGCCTTGTGCGCCAGGGATGCGGCGCGCAGCGGGCTGTCGTTACCGTAACTGACCTGCAAAGACAAACCGAGTCCGCGCGCGGCATGGCGCATGGTTGCTTCCACTTGTTGCCAGAATAGATCATCGTCATGAGCCGGGCTGATAAACAGCACAGTGGCCGGTGGTGCCGCATACAGCTCGGAGAACGGGGTTGTAAAGGTCAGCAATAACAAGAGCAGAAGTTGTCGGCACAGATTCATGATGGCTCCAGCGTCAATGCCATATCCTGTGTTACTGAGTATGGAATACTCAGTGGTAGCTTGCGCGTGAACAGCCAGTGCCGCCCGGGCAGAATGGCCCGGACGGCTAGGCTGGCTGATTTACAGCACCATGCTGGCAATCCAGCCGAAGATCAGCAATGGAATGTTGTAGTGGATGAAGGTGGGGACCACACTGTCCCAGATGTGATCATGTTGCCCATCGGCATTCAGGCCGGAGGTGGGGCCGAGTGTTGAGTCGGAAGCCGGTGAACCGGCATCCCCCAGTGCCCCGGCTGTCCCGACAATGGCAATGGTTGCCAGTGGCGAGAATCCCAGATGCAGGCACAACGGAACATAGATACCGGCGATGATAGGCACGGTAGAGAACGAGGAGCCGATGCCCATGGTCACCAGCAAGCCAACCAGCAACATGGCAAACGATGCCAGCCCCTTGTTATCACCCAAGGCACTGCCGACCACTTGCACCAGGGCATCCACACCGTGGGTGGCATTCATCACAGAGGAGAAACCGGAGGCGGCGATCATGATGAAACCAATCAGTGACATCATCTTGACGCCCTGGGTGAACGCATCCTGACTTTCGTGGAATTTGATGACACCACCCAGAGTGAAGATCAAGAAACCAACCAGGGCTCCGACGATGATGGAGTCGGTATACAGCTGCAGCCCGAGTGCAGAGACGATGGCCACCACCGCGACCCACAGGTGGCGTGGTGTAAACTCCACGGTTTCAGGCTCGATGGCCAGTATGGGCTCGAGTGCATATTCACGTGGTTTGCGATAAGTAAAGAAGGCGAGCGCCAGCCCCAGTGCCATGCCGGCAACCGGGATTGCCATCGCCAGTGGCAGTTGCGGGCCTTCCACCGGCACGCCGCTGCGGATCAGGTTTTGCGCCAGAATATCGTTGAGGAAAATGCCACCGAAACCGACCGGCAGTAACATATAGGTCGCGGTGAGGCCAAAGGTGATGACACAGGCGGCGAGACGACGGTCCAGCTTCATTTGCGCCATCACGTGCAACAGCGGCGGCACCAGGATCGGGATAAAGGCAATATGAACCGGAATCAGGTTCTGTGAGCTGATGCTGACCAGCAGCAGCGCCGTCAACAGCAGTGCCTTGACCCAACGCAGCTGGGTCGGACTGGCCTCTTTGCCCAACTGGGCGATCACCCTGTGGGCGAGCAGATCGGTAATGCCGGAACGTGAGATCGCCACCGCGAATGCTCCCAGCATGGCATAGGAGAGGGCGATTGTGGCGCCGCCACCCAACCCATCGGTGAAGGCTTTCAGGGTGTCCATCAGATTCAGGCCGCCGACCAGGCCGCCGACAATCGCGCTGACAGCCAGCGAGACGACTACGTTGATGCGCATCAGGCTCAGCAGCAACATCAATACAACGGCAATAACCACCGGATTGGTCATGTTACGTTCCTTGTAGGCTTAAAAAGGGAGCATAGTTTGCTGAAAAAATAGCATTTGTCCAGTAGAAACGCCCCATGACGGGGCGTTGGTTGAGCGCGTATTGAGGATGGGTTATTCGGCGGGAGGCCAGCCACCCAGTGACTTCCAGCGATTGACGATATGGCAAAACAGTTCGGCCGTCCGCTGAGTGTCATACAAGGCGGAGTGGGCTTCGCGATTATCAAAGGCGATACCCGCCGTCATGCAGGCTTTGGCCAGCACGGTCTGACCCAGTGCCAGGCCGGCCAGTGTGGCAGTGTCAAACGTTGCAAAAGGATGGAATGGATTGCGTTTCAAGCCGGCGCGTTCCGCTGCCGCCATCATGAAGGCATGATCAAACGCGGCGTTATGTGCGACAACGATGGCTCTGTGGCAATCCGTTTCCTTGAGTCCCTTGCGCAGCCCTTTGAAGATTGCCCCCAACGCTTCTTTCTCGCTGACGGCACCGCGTAATGGGTTGAAAGGGTCAATGCCGTTAAACTCGATGGCGGCCTTTTCAATGTTGGCGCCCTCAAAGGGTTCAACATGAAAGTGGAAGGTCTCATCGATGTGCATCCAGCCCTCGTCATCCATTGTCAGGGTGCAGGCGGCAATCTCCAGCAAGGCGTCGTTGCGGGCATTGAAACCTGCCGTTTCGACGTCAATGACGACCGGAAAATAGCCGCGGAAACGGCGCTTCAATGGGTGTTGCAAGGTTTGTTCACTCATCCATTTACTCTATTTACAGGTTAGAACAGCAGCCTTACGGCTCCATGATGTCATGGCTACTCAGCCAGCCGAGTCGCTCGAATACTTCGAACAGCAGGCTGACCGCGATGGATAACAGTGTTGCCAGCGCCATGCCCTTGAGGCTGACAGTCCCCAGATCCAGGTGCGCACCGGACAGGCCGATAATCAGGACGATCGAGGTCAGAATCAGGTTCTTCGGCTTGCTGTAGTCTACCTTGGATTCGACCAGCATGCGGATACCCGAAGCGGCGATGACACCGAACAGCAGCAAGGAGACGCCGCCCATGACAGGTACCGGAATGGTACGTACCAATGCCGTGAACTGGCCCATGAAGGCGAGCAGAATAGAGATGATGGCGGCACCGCCGATCACCCAGACGCTGTAGACACGGGTAATGGCCATCACACCGATGTTTTCACCATAGGTGGTGGTAGGCACGGAGCCGAAAAAGCCGGACAGGGTCGTGGAGAAACCATCACCCATCAGCGAACGGTGCATGCCGGGATCTTTCATCAGCGGCCGGTCAACGATGCGTTCAGTCACAATGAAGTGGCCGATATGTTCGGCGATGACCACGAAGGCCGCCGGTAAGATGGTGATGATGGCGGCGAGATCAAACTGCGGGCTATAGAAAGTCGGAATCTGGAAGAAGGCGGCACTGCCGACCGCGCTGTAATCCACCAGACCCAGCAGCGTGGCGGAAACATAACCAACGATGATGGCAATCAGAATGGGGATGACGGCGAGGAAACCGCGGAACAGCACAGAGCCGAACACCACCACTGCGAAGGTGATCATGGAGACGGCAATGACCTTGGGATCCAGCGTCTTGGCGGTCAGACCCGCCATGTCGGCTGCCACCGGTGCCAGCTCCAGACCGATGATGGCGACGATGGCCCCCATCGAGGCGGGAGGGAACACCACATTGATCCATTGGTAGCCAAATACCTTGATCAGGCTGGCAACGACCATAAACAGCACACCGGACGCGATAAAGCCACCCAGAGCCAACTCGTAGTTATGCCCGGCCATCACCGCGAACACCGGCGACAGGAACGCAAAGCTTGAACCCAGATAGGCGGGCACCTTGCCTTGGCATAGGAACAGGTAGATCAGTGTACCAATACCGTTGAACAGCAAGACGGTACCCACATCGATCTTGAACAGCATGGGCACCAGCACTGAGGCGCCAAACATGGCAAACAGATGCTGGAAACTTAAGGGGATGCTTTCAAGAAGCGAAGGGCGTTCTTCTATCTGGATAATACGTTTGCGCATGGGATTTCTCCTTTTCCCGCGGGTTATTCTCGATGGTGGGCTTTTATGAGTCTGATCTTGGGTAAAGACGGCGTATTATGGCAGAAAGTCCGCACAAAGCCCATGGCGCCACACGGCGGCGCAATTGTGTTGTTGTCGGACTAAAGCTTTTGATTTTGTGGCCGATAGAGGAGTGAACGGGAAGAGGAGACGGCCGTGAAGTACAGATATCTGGTAGGCTTGTTGTTGTCATTACCCGCCCAGGCGGCGGTATTGGAATATGCTGCGCCGATGGATCAGTCGGTGTGGCGCCTGACCGAGGATACACCGCTGGAGTGTCGGCTGGAGCATTTTATCCCTGGCTATGGCAGCGGTGCCTTTGTCAGCCGGGCCGGCAAGAACATCAATCTTGATTTTGAGCTGCGACCATTACGACCCAATGCCCGCATTCAAACCGTCACATTACGCTCTGTTCCGCCTCGCTGGCGCCCTGGCATGCCGGAGGCCTCGCTCAGCACCATTCGCTTCTACAAGCAATTTGATGGCCTGGTCGAGGGACAAACGGCATGGGCCATGATGGGCGAACTGGAACAGGGGCGTTTCCCGGCCTTCATGTTCGGCGATTGGTATCACAGAGGTCAGACTGTTCAGGTGTCGGTCTCTGCGGTGGGGTTTTATGCCCGCTACCAGTCATTTCTGATGTGTTTACAGAGCCTGCTGCCGTATACCTTTGAGGATATTGCCTTTACCGCGTTGACCTATGAACGGAACAGCGATCAGCTGACCCCTTACTCCCAGCGCCGCCTGGAGATGATAGGCCACTATCTGAAGTCAGATCCCAGCATTGATATGCTAGTCATCAACGCTTACACCGACAGTTATGGCGGTCGTTGGCCAAACCAGAAACTGTCGGAGCGACGTGCCGAGGCGATCAAGCAGTTTTTTGCCGATCAGGGCATAGAACCGAGTCGGATTGAAGTGCAAGGTCACGGTGAGAAACAGCACATTGCCAGCAACGAGACCGCCTCAGGGCGTGCCGTTAACCGCCGGGTGATTATCTCGATGTCACGCGCCTTGCCCAGCTACGAAACGCGGGGCGTCGAGGTAGGCGAGCCTATCTTTACCGGGGCGCCGGTTGTCGAAGAAAAACCGGCGATTGTCAGCCCTGATGCCGCTTCAGGTGCCGTGCCAGCCGAACAAACGCCGGCGATCAAGGCGGGGCAACCCGCCATCAAGGCACCGTCAAGCGCAGCGAATAAGAAGGTTTAAGTTAACAGCCTGTCGCTACGCCGAAAAACAGACCCGCCATCCGGCGGGTCTGTTTTGTATGGGCATGAGTTAATTGACCTGGTATTCCGCCGCGTAGGATTCGGCCAGTACCATGGCCTTTGCCAGCGCGGCTGCATCCAGGCGGGACGCGGCATTGTCGCGAATCTTGGCGGCATCGGGAAAGCCGACGGCTGCAAGCGAACCCCAGACATACGCCTGCATGTCATCCTGTGGCACGCCTTGCCCCAGCGCGTACATGGCCGCCAACAGGAATTGTGCTTCGATATGGCGCTTTTCTGCTGCCTGGCGATACCAGAACAGAGCCTGCTTGTTGTCGGCCGGAACGCCCTGTCCGTTGTAGTAGAGCAAGCCGATATGGTAGGGCGCATCGGGGTGATCCAACTCCGCAGCGCGGCGATACCAACGCAGTGCGAGTTTGTAATCCTGAGCGATACCACGCCCCATGTCGTACATCAGCGCCAGATTATAGGCGGCCTCAGCATGATCCTCTTCAGCCGCGCGCTTATACCACTCGGCGGCACGCTTTTGATCCTGCTCGAGTCCTTGGCCTTGATCAAAACGTAATCCCAACAGGAACGCCGCTTCGCCACATCCCCGCTCTGCGGCTTGCAGGTAGAGCTGTAAGGCCTGCTTGGCATCAGCGCCCATGCCGCGCCCTTGCTCATAGAGTTGACCGAGCTTGAACATTGCCAAGGCGTGACCTTGGGCCGCGGCGAGCCGGAACCAGTGAACGGCCATCAAATCATTCTGTAATACTTCATTACCCTGGGCGTAAACGTCACCCAGCACAAACTGGGCATTGGCGTCGCCTTGGCGGGCGGCTAGCTGGGTAGCATTGAGATCTTTGAACTCCATATCGTCTCTTCCCGTGCGGCTAGATTGATTGTTTTAGTCGTGGTGATTATACCGACAGCGCTGCAGGCTAACAGCCACGCACACCACAGAGAGTGCGGCTGTTAACGTTTTCAAATCGCACTAGCTCCCGGTAGCCGGTTTTGTGATCGTCATCCCTTGACGCAAAGGTGCCATCGGCATGTCAAAGCAGAGGCTTAATACGCGGAATAACTCAAACTCGATGTCGGTGATCTGACCATCCTGCTCCATGATGACTGCCAATCCCTGCAAGATTTTCAGACGGATGCCTGGTGAGGCCAGTTTCAGTTGCGCCAGTGCCTGTTCGATGGTTTCCCAGGAAGACGCGGACACGGGCGGCACCTGCGGCAGTCCCAACTGCGCAAGCACGCGGTTGCACAAGGGGTGATGTTGTGCACTCTGTTCGCTTGCGGCAAGGTCTAGCTTGTTGAGCAGCAGATTCAATGGGGTCAGGCAGGACTCCAATTGACGCAGGGGCGCAGTGCTATGCACCCGCGGAGTCAACTGGTGGCTAGCCAGTTGAAAAATCAGCCATTCCGTTAAACTCACCTGCTGATCGGCCTCGATGAGCTGGCGCCACTGCGCCAGCATTGAGTCCAGTTCCGCGCTGGAGCGTTGGCGCAGTGTTGCCAGTGCCAGTTCGAGCACCCCCAGACGCAATTTGCGTGGTATTTCAAACCGACTCATGGCGTCGACATGTTCGCCATCCGGGTGTGCCTTGAGTTGACGGTGGCGAATCGCGAGATCGGTACTCAGCAACATTGCCGCGATAACGCAAGGCGCCAGGGTGTCGTCATGCACCGCATCACGCAGCGCCGTGGGCAGGAAAGGCATCCATTCCTGCGGTGCATCCAGATCCAGTTCGGAAATCGACACGGTCTGATGCGGGGTCACCTGCCAGTTGGTTGTAAGATCGCGGTTCGGGCGTTGAGGGGCCGGGATATCCGCGGTTTCCCGGTACTCATCTGGCGTCATGCGGGCTCCGGTGCGGATATAACACCCATCCCAGTCGGGTTGTAATAACCGGATGCGTTCGGACAGCGGCGGGTGGGTAGCCAGTTTGCCGGCAAAGGTTTGCGGCAGACCCTGTGCAAAAAAAAGATGTTGAAACTCTGCACTGGCCGGATGAAAGACCAGCGAGGCATAGGGGTGTCCGGCGACTTTCTTTAGTGCATTGGCCAACGCTTCCGGATGGCGGCAGAATTGAACAGCACTGGCATCGGCGAGCGCCTCGCGTTGACGGTTGACTGCGGCCCCCAGTAACCGCCCAAACAGCACCCCTCCGTAGCCGAGTGCAGCCAGGCTCTCCTGTAGCAGGGGGGTGGCGCTGCGCTCATAGCGGCGGGTTCGGGTCTGACCAAACTGATTGATCCAGATAGCCACCCGGGTAATGAAGAGCAGCCCGGACAAAGCGGCGGCGAGAAGTGTATTCAAGCGGATATCGCCATGATAGATATGACTGACTTCGTGGGCGACCATGGCCTGTAGTTCATCGCGGTCGAGTGCGTCCAAGGCCCCGGCCGTGACCACAATGACCGCATCATGAATGGTGCTGCCTGCGGCGAATGCATTGATCCCGCGTTCCTCATCCTGCACAAAAATAGCTGGAACAGGCAGATTGCTTGCTAACGCCATCTCTTCTACCACGTTGCGCAGTTGTTGTTCTTTGAGCGCTGCCGGGCGAATGGCCAGGCGTCGTCCGCCTAGTAACTGGGCGACTTTCCAGCCGCCTTGTCTGAGGCTTTGATAGCGCAGAACTGACACCAGCAGACTGATAAACATCACGGCGCAGGTAAGGCCGATCATCTCGGTCGCGGAGAAGAGTGGATGTTGACTGTCAGGGGGAGTCAACAGCCAGCGGATTGGCAATAGCATGGCCGTGATCAATGCACTGGAAAGCAGGCCCAGAGCGACAACACCACTAACATAAAGGCATAACAGCCAGCGGCTCTGACGCCGGCGTTCTGCCTGATGACGATAAAAGTCCATCGGCGGGCTCAATCTCAGGGTTCAACCCTGTTGGTCTCAAGTGAGTGATATGACCGGCGCTTGCTGGAGGGGAACCTCGTCCATCTCCAGCAAGCTGGCGTCCATGGTGTGGCCAATGCGGCTGGCGACCAGGATGTTCGGGAACAGGCGCCGATAGATGTTATAGCTGGTCACGCCATCATTAAACGCCTGGCGCGCAAAGGCGACACGATTCTCGGTAGCGGTCAGCTCTTCAAACAAGGCCCGCACCGTTTCATTGGCTTTCAGGTCTGGATAGGCCTCCAGCTGAACGTTCAAACTGCCAAGGGCTCGAGTCAGCTGATTTTCGGCCTGCGCCAGTTGTTGCATGCTGCTGCTTTGACCGGGATGAGCACTGGCGAGTTTGAGGACTGACATGGCGGTATTGCGTGCCTCAATGACGGTGGTCAGCGTGGTAGATTCATGCCGCAGGTAGCCTTTGACTGTTTCAACCAGGTTTGGGATCAGGTCATGACGGCGTCTTAACTGCACGTCGATCTGAGCAAAACTGTTGCGATACTGGGCTTGCAGGGTGACTAACTGGTTATATATGGCGACCAGCCACAGGGCCAGCATGCAGAGCAGTACCACAACACAGATGAAGATCAGCATCAAACTCTCCCGTCAGCAAGCCTGTTACTGCCGTTATATGGCGACAGGCAGTGATCTCAATATCACTTGCATTGAACCCCGGCAGAAGCCGGGGGAAACATTAGCCACCCAGTCCCAGGCCGGCATGTTTTTGGTTAATCAATTCGATCTTGTAACCATCAGGGTCAACAACAAAGGCGATCTCGGTGGTACCGCCTTTGACTGGGCCAGGTTCACGGGTGATGGTTCCGCCAGCTGCACGAATAGCGTCGCAGGTGGCGTAGATGTCCTGTGCTTCGATGGCGATGTGGCCAAAGGCGGAGCCCATGTCGTACTCGCTGACCCCCCAGTTGTAGGTCAGCTCAATCACGGCCTCATCTTGTTCCTCACCGTAGCCAACAAAGGCCAGCGTGTATTGGTATTCAGGGTTTTCGCTCTGACGCAGTAATTTCATGCCGAGGATGCGGGTGTAGAAGTCGATGGAACGTTGCAGGTCGCCGACCCGCAGCATGGTATGCAGAATGCGCATGAATCTCTCCTGATCGAGGATAACGGTTTGCCGGCAGCGGTCACTGCCGCCAACAGGATAACATGAAACGTGAGACTGTCATGGTGGCGAAGTTCTGTCTGACTCCCGGTTTTCGACGCGGCGCCAGAGTACACCTAACAGCGCGCCACCCATGATCAAGCATCCGGCGAATAAATGACGCCATGTCAAACGTTCGCCGTTGAGCAACACCAGCAACAGCGTGCTGAACAAGGGTGTAAGATACGCCAGAATTCCGATACGTCTGGGATCGCCATCTCGCAAAGCCAGATACCAAGTGATGAAGGCGGCGCCCATCGGGCCTAAGGCCAAGCCAATGATCAATCCCCACTCCGTTGTCGAGATGCGCTGCCACGGCAGGGCGCCTTCGGTTAATCGGGCTGTCACCAGCGCCAGCACGCCGGCCAGCAGGCAACAGGCGCCGATGACCGGGGCAGGGGCCGGTGGCAGTCGTCGTGACAACACCGAATAGGCTCCCCAAATCACCGCGGCACCCAGTGCCAATAAATAACCCGGGAGATATTGCCACTGCAGTTGTAATTGGCCGTTGACCATGACCAGCACTGTGCCGCTAAGGCCCATTGCTGCGGCGAGCAGATGATTTTTGCCAAGCGGGTGTCCTGGCAACAGCAAAGGCGTGAATAACAGTATCATCAGCGGCCACAGGTAATTAATGAGGTTGGCCTCCAGCACAGGCGCATGACGAAAGGCGCTGAACAACAGCAGGTGATAGCCAAAAAACGCGCCTATGGTAACCAGCCAGGTGCTGGTGGCTGCCCGCCATTGGCGCCAGAGCGGCAGTGCGCCGAGGCCGCAGAAAAATAAGACCAGCCCAACCAGAACCATTGGCGAGACACTTTGTACTCGTGAGGTGAGAGCCGCCAGCGATGACCACAACAGGATGGTTAACAGTGCCAGCAGGGTGGAGCGATCCAACAAAGACCTTGTCACAACTTCTCCTTGTTATCCGGTCAGACACGCAGGGTCGAAACGGTCGTTGCCGTTGAGCCAGCCTAACAGTTCGGCAACGGATGCGTTATCTGCATAGGGTTGGTAGCGTTCCAGCAGGATTTGATGCTGTTGCGTGCTCAATTGCGCCAGGCCGGTTTCACAAAACCAGGTCAAATCAGTGGCTAACAGGTTGGCAATAGTGGGACCGAGATCCCGCTGTGCCTGCTCCAGCCAGATGGCGTCGGCATCATAATGTTCGCCCAGCGCATAACTCAACGGCAGGCTGGCCAGTGGCAAACGGCTGAGGCCGGGTTGTTTCATCGGGTTGACTGCATGGCCGGCAAGGTAGCTGCCCAGTGAGGGGGGACGATGCTGAAATGCTCTTAAATAGAGGTAATCACTGGCTTTTTTACCATCATTGACCGGATAGTTGTCCCATAAAAAGGGTTTGCGGCCCAAGGTGTCGATGACCCAGCGCAGGTGATCTTCCGGGTAGCTGTCGGAACAGACTTTCGGCCCTGTCCAAAACAGGTCGAAACGGCTGTCCAGACCGCACGCCAGCGTCTGCCAGTAATCAGTCGGCATGGCACCGAATACGCGTTCCAGTACGGGATCGGTAGAATAAAAACTGGGGCAGAATATATGCCGTTTGGCCTGACTGTGGGCAGCGATGTCGTGGGCAATCTCCAGTTGCAACGATGCCAGCTGTGGGGTGTCGCTGGGCATATCATCAAACAGTACCGCCAGGATGTCCGGTTGCAAGCGTCGGTTAATTTCATCTATGCGCGCTAGCAGTCGCGGGCGATGCTGCCGGTAGTTGTGATGGGCTCCCAGCGGGGTAAGGCCAATGCCAAATGCCAGCCCGTTTTGGCGACAGCATTTGCGCAGGTCAACCAGGTGTTGCCACTGCTCATCGCTCCAGCTAAGCCACCAGGTGCGGCGCAGACAGGCGTCGTCTTTCGGCGCATAGATATAGAAACCATACCCGTGCGCCGGCAGCCATTGTGCATAGTGGTTGCGAGCCAGCCAGGACCAGCTCTGACCAAAAAAACCTTCAATGACACCAAGGCCTGCGGGAGGGAGTGAAGCCACTAAGGATGAAGGGAGGGGGCTCGATAACATGGGCTCTCCTGTGAGAGATGGAAGGCGCACTTTAGCAAGACTGATTGCGTTGACGGAATAATTCGTCATCACATGGTGTTGATACCGGAGTTTTCAGTACAAAAAGCCAGCGAACAGTGGCGTTTTTGTCGTAAAAATGCGATTCAGATATGCTCGCGGCCGGCCCTATGGCTCGACTCACCGGACAGGCATGGCTATAATGCCGCGTCATTTTATGAATCAAGGGAAGGCGATTTGCCTTCAAACACGGATGAAGAGGGCGGTTGTCGCCTGGCTGAGTCTGAGGTGCGGAACGACCGGTTCCGTAAGCTGAGTTGAACGAGGTAAAAGAATGCAAGTTTCTGTAGAGACGACCCAAGGTCTGGAGCGCCGTCTTACCATCACAGTCCCGGCTGACAAGGTAGAAAAAGAAGTCAATGCCCGCTTGGCTCAACTGGCGAAGACTCGTCGTGTTGACGGTTTCCGCCCGGGCAAGGCACCGATGTCCATGATCAAGAAGATGTATGGTCAAGCTGTGATCGCGGATGTGGCTGATGCACTGATTCAGCGCCATTTTGTCGAAGCCGTCGTTGGTCAGAAGCTGAGCCCGGCTGGCGCTCCGACTGTTGAACCGAAGGAACTGACGGTTGGTGAAGATTTTGCTTTCACTGCCACCTTCGAAGTGTATCCGGAAATTGAAATCAAGAATCTGGATACCATCAAGATCGAAAAGCCGGTCGCCAGTGTTGAAGACACCGATCTGGATAAGATGATCGAGACGCTGCGCAAGCAGCATGCGACCTGGGAAGAAACGGATGCCGCGGCGGCAGCCGATCTGCGCGTCAACATGGACTTCACTGGTTCCATCGATGGTGTTGAGTTCGAGGGTGGCAAGGCAGAAAACTTCGCTCTGGTCCTCGGTGCCGGTCGCATGATCCCGGGCTTTGAAGATGGCCTGTTCGGTAAGAAAGCTGGCGAGACCTTCGATATCGACGTCACGTTCCCGGCTGACTACCACGCTGAAAACCTGAAGGGTAAAGCGGCCAAGTTTGCCATCAAGCTGAACAAGGTTGAAAAGCAGGTTCTGCCTGAACTGACCGAAGAATTCGTCAAGCGTTTCGGCGTAGAAGACGGTGCTGTTGAGTCACTGCGTGGCGAAGTGCGCAAGAACATGGAGCGTGAGCTGAGCCAGGCGCTGAAGAATGCTGTTAAGGAACAAGTCCTGCAAGGGCTGGTTGACAGCAACGAAATCGCTGTGCCTAAGGCGGCCGTAGAGCAAGAAATCGAAGCACTGCGCAAGCAAGCCATGCAACGTTTCGGCGGCGCGCAAAACGCCAACATGCCTGCCCTGCCGGCTGAACTGTTCCAGGAGCAAGCAGAACGCCGCGTTCGTATCGGCCTGCTGCTGGGCGAAGTGATCCGCACCAACAAAATTGAAGCCGAAGATGCACGCGTCAAGAGCATCATCGAGTCCATGGCCACCGCGTATGAAGATCCGCAGGAAGTCGTTGACTACTACTTCAAGAACGAACAACTGCTGAACAACATCCGCAATCTGGCGGTAGAAGAGCAAGCAGTTGAGCTGATCATGTCCAAGGCGCAAGTGACCGATAAACCGGTATCCTTCGACGATGTCATTAACCGTGCCGCGTCAGCTGCCTGATAGCATTTGACGTCATCACGAAATTGATGCCTATAATGGCCCGTGTGCTCTCACTCGGGCCTTTTTACTTTAGGAACATCGCCTTATGAATAAACTGCTCCAGGATCCGCTTGCGCCGACGATGAATGCTCTGGTCCCGATTGTGGTGGAACAAACCGCCAAGGGTGAGCGTTCATACGATATTTATTCTCGCTTGCTCAAAGAGCGGGTGATCTTCTTGACCGGTCAGGTTGAAGACTACATGGCTAACCTGGTCGTGGCTCAACTCCTGTTTCTGGAATCCGAGAATCCCGAAAAAGATATCTATCTGTATATCAACTCGCCAGGGGGTTCGGTGACTGCAGGCATGTCCATCTATGACACCATGCAGTTCATCAAACCGGATGTCAGTACTGTCTGTATGGGACAAGCCTGTTCGATGGGGGCGTTTTTGCTCGCCGGCGGGGCCGAGGGCAAGCGCTTTGTCCTGCCGCACTCGCGGGTGATGATTCACCAGCCACTGGGTGGATTTCAGGGCCAGGCGTCCGACATCCAGATCCACGCCATGGAAATCCTGAAGATCAAGCAGACGCTCAACGAGCGATTGGCGTTCCATACCGGCCAACCGCTGGATAGAATCGAGCGTGACACCGATCGCGATAATTTCATGTCTGCCGAGCAAGCGGTCGAATATGGTATTGTCGATGGCGTCTTGGCCAAGCGTGACTGACACGCGGCAGCGCCTGTTATACACTGAGGCTGTCGGGAGTTTGAACTCCTGTTTTCTATTGAGGTTTGTGAATGACAGATAAACGCAAAGGTGATGGCGAGCACGGCAAACTGCTGTATTGCTCTTTTTGCGGCAAGAGTCAGCATGAAGTGCGCAAATTGATCGCCGGGCCGTCCGTTTACATTTGCGACGAGTGCGTGGACCTGTGCAACGACATCATCAGCGAGGAGATCCGCGAGATCATGCCGCGCAAAGATGAACGCGCCTTGCCGACACCGCACGAAATCCGTGCTCACCTTGACGATTTTGTAATCGGCCAGGAGTATGCCAAGAAAGTTTTGGCGGTTGCTGTTTACAACCACTATAAGCGTTTACGCAGTGGCCATGCGGCCGATGGCGTTGAGCTTGGCAAATCCAACATCCTGTTGATTGGCCCGACTGGTAGCGGCAAGACGCTGTTGGCAGAAACGCTGGCACGCTTCCTGGATGTTCCGTTTACGATGGCGGATGCAACAACCCTGACCGAAGCCGGCTATGTGGGGGAGGATGTCGAGAACATCATCCAGAAACTGTTGCAGAAGTGCGATTACGATATCGAGAAGGCACAGCGCGGTATCGTCTATATCGACGAAATTGACAAGATCTCTCGCAAATCAGAGAACCCGTCAATTACCCGAGATGTTTCAGGGGAAGGCGTGCAGCAGGCGTTGTTGAAGCTGATCGAAGGCACCATCGCCTCGGTTCCCCCGCAAGGTGGTCGCAAACACCCGCAGCAGGAGTTCTTGCAGGTCGACACTTCCAAGATTCTGTTCATCTGCGGTGGGGCATTTGCCGGTCTGGATAAAGTGATCGAGCAGCGCTCCGCCAAGGGCACGGGGATCGGTTTTAAAGCCGAGGTTCGCTCCAAGGAGAAAGGGGTCTCGTTGACTGAGTCCTTTGCTAAGGTCGAACCAGAGGATTTGGTCAAGTATGGCCTGATCCCGGAATTTATCGGCCGCTTGCCGGTTATTGCTACCTTGACCGAACTGGATGAGTCAGCGCTGATCAAAATCCTGACTGAGCCGAAAAATGCGCTGACCAAACAGTTCCAGGCGCTGTTCAAACTGGAAGGTGTAGATCTTGAGTTCCGTCAAGAGGCCTTGCTGGCGATTGCTGCCAAGGCGATGGAGCGTAAGACAGGCGCGCGGGGTTTGCGTTCGATCGTCGAGGGTGTGTTGCTTGACACCATGTATGACCTGCCGTCACAGCAGAATGTCAGCAAGGTGGTTGTTGATGAGACGGTGATCGCCGGCGAGAGCCAGCCATTGCTGATCTATGAAAACAGCGAGCGACAGGCCGTTTCCGGCGATTGATTGCGTTAAATATGAGCAAACGGAAGGGGCCAATGGCCCCTTTCTTGTTTTTTGGCGCCATGACAATTGAATCTGGCGCTTTCAGCCCCATATACTCGGCTAGTTACGTAGAGAAGAAGGCGATTATGCCAAAAGATATGAATATGAATTCTGAGCGTTCAGAGCGTCTGGTGCTACCCGTGCTGCCACTGCGGGATGTTGTGGTCTATCCGCATATGGTGATCCCGCTGTTTGTCGGCCGCGAAAAGTCGATTCGTTGTCTTGAGGCCGCCATGGCGCAAGATAAACGGATCCTGCTGGTCGCGCAGAAAGAGGCGGCGACGGATGAGCCGACGCTGACCGATCTATATCAGGTCGGCACCATAGCGAATATCCTGCAATTGCTGAAGCTGCCGGACGGGACTGTCAAGGTGCTGGTCGAGGGCGCTCAACGCGCCGAACTCGAGCAGTTGACCGAGGACGAAGAACACTTCGCGGGCGTCGCGCAGATTCGAGACAGTATCGCCATCCCTGAAAATGAAGAAGAGGTGATGGTCCGCTCTGCGATTGGTCAGTTTGAAGGTTATATCAAGCTGAACAAGAAGATCCCGCCTGAGGTACTGGCTTCTATCTCGTCGATTGATGATGCGGCGCGTCTGGCCGACACCATGGCTGCACATATGCCGCTGAAGATCGAGGACAAACAGAAAGTTCTGGAGCTTCCTGAAGTCTCCGAGCGTCTGATGTTCCTGATGGCGATGATGGAGTCCGAGATAGATCTGCTGCAGGTAGAAAAGCGCATCCGTTCGCGTGTCAAAAAGCAGATGGAGAAGAGTCAGCGCGAGTATTACCTGAACGAGCAGATGAAGGCGATCCAAAAAGAGCTGGGTGAGCTGGAAGAGGCGCCGGATGAATTTGATGGCCTGCAGAAAAAGATTGATGAAGCCGGTATGCCAGAGGAGGCCAAAGCCAAGGTGGTCTCCGAGCTCTCCAAGCTGAAGATGATGTCGCCGATGTCGGCTGAGGCGACGGTCGTGCGCAGCTATATCGACTGGATGATCGCGGTGCCCTGGAAAACCCGCACCAAGGTCAAGAAGAACCTGGCCCAGGCGCAAGACGTACTCGATGCCGATCACTATGGTCTGGATAAGGTCAAAGAGCGCATTGTGGAGTACCTGGCGGTTCAGAGCCGCATGAACAAGCTCAAGGGGCCGATCCTGTGCCTGGTGGGGCCGCCTGGCGTCGGCAAAACCTCACTGGGTCAATCTATTGCCAAGGCCACAGGTCGCAAATACGTGCGCATGGCGCTTGGCGGTGTGCGCGATGAGGCCGAAATCCGTGGTCACAGACGGACTTATATTGGCTCCATGCCTGGTAAGTTGTTACAAAAGATGGCCAAGGTAGGGGTGAAAAACCCGCTGTTTTTGCTTGATGAGATCGACAAGATGTCATCCGATATGCGGGGTGACCCGGCATCCGCGCTGCTGGAGGTGCTGGATCCGGAGCAGAATAACAGCTTCAACGACCACTATCTGGAAGTCGATTACGACCTCTCGGATGTGATGTTTGTTGCGACCTCCAACTCGATGAATATCCCTGGTCCGCTGCTGGATCGTATGGAAGTCATCCGTCTATCCGGTTATACCGAGGATGAAAAGCTCAACATTGCCAAGCGCCATCTGCTGGAAAAACAGATTGAGCGCAATGGCCTCAAGCCGAATGAAATTCGCATCGAGGACTCGGCACTGATAGGCATCATCCGTTACTACACCCGCGAGGCGGGAGTGCGGGCGCTGGAGCGTGAGATTTCCAAGTTGTGCCGTAAGGCGGTCAAGACCATTTTGCTTGATAAGCAGATCAAGCAGGTTGTGATCAACCAGGACAATCTCAAGTCCTATCTCGGGGTTGAGCGCTATGACTACGGTAAGGCCGAGGATCACAATCAAGTCGGTCAAGTCGTAGGTTTGGCCTGGACTGAAGTCGGCGGGGATTTGCTGACTATCGAAGCGACCAATGTTCCTGGCAAGGGTAAGCTGACCTTCACCGGCTCCTTGGGCGATGTGATGCAGGAGTCTATCCAGGCGGCGATGACGGTGGTTCGCGCGCGTGCGGAACAGTTACGCATCAATCCGGATTTTTATGAGAAACGCGATATCCATGTCCATGTGCCGGAAGGGGCAACCCCGAAAGATGGACCGAGTGCCGGTATCGCCATGTGCACCGCTTTGGTATCCAGTTTGACCGGAAATCCGGTACGTTCCGATGTGGCCATGACGGGTGAAATTACCCTGCGTGGTGAGGTGCTGCCAATCGGCGGTCTCAAGGAGAAGTTACTGGCAGCGCATCGCGGCGGAATCAAGCGTGTCGTGATTCCCAAAGAGAATGCCAAAGACCTTGAGGAGATCCCGGACAACGTCAAGCAGGATCTGGAAATTCATGCCGTACGTTGGATCGACGATGTGCTGCGTCTGGCATTGCAGGATCCGGTAGCGGGTTTTGAAGTTGTTACGCCGTGAGGCGGATTGCTGAAGAGAGGCTCCTGACAGGTTGCAAAGCGTGAGTTGAAACGGGTTAACGTAGACACTCACTTGCAACCGATCAGGAGGATTGTTATAAAGCGTTGACTCGCTATCTCCCAAGGAATATGGGGTAGCCAAGGCTAAAAATAGGGGAAGAAAAACGTGAATAAATCACAACTAGTTGACAAAATTTCCGAAGGTGCTGACCTGTCCAAAGCTGCGGCTGGCCGCGCGCTGGATGCTTTCATTGATGCGGTAACCGAAGCCATGAAGGATGGTGATCAGGTTGCACTGGTTGGTTTTGGTACCTTCTTGCTGCGTGAGCGTGCATCTCGTTCTGGCCGTAACCCGCAAACTGGCGAAACTATCGAAATCGCTGCCGCCAAAATTCCTGCATTCAAGGCAGGCAAGGCGCTGAAGGATGCCGTCAATTAAGACTGGTTTTGTACAGACTAGTATCCGACTGTTGAATTCTTACGATTTTTGAATCAGGCGCATCGGACAGGTGCGCTTTTTTATATTCTCATCCACTGCATCGGGAGTAGATATTCATGCTGATGGATAAATTGCGGGAAGGCGCTCAGGGTCGAGGAGCCAAGATTGTTTTCTGGCTGATCATCCTGTCCTTCTCTCTGGCTGGCGTTGGTAGCTATCTGAATCGTCCGGCAGACACCAGTCCTGCCAAGGTCAACGATCAACCGATCACCGCACAAGAGTTTGATCAGGCGTATCAAAGCGAACGGGGCCGTATGCAGCAACAGTTTGGCGAGAGCTTTGCCGAGCTGGCGGATAATCCGGAATATGTACGCCAAATGCGCCAGGCGGTACTGGATCGACTGATCAATCAGCTAGCCGTGGATCAGCAGGCTCGTGAGGCGAAGATTCGCATTGGTGATCAGCAAATCAAGGACACCATCCGTGCGATGCCGGAATTTCAAAAAGATGGTCAGTTCAATAATGAACTCTATCTGAACTTGCTGAGCCAGGCGCGCCTTGATCCGAACTCGTTTAGTGAGTCTATCCGCAACCAACTGCTGCAGCAGACCTGGGCATCCAGCCTGACGGGCACAGATTTTGTGTTGCCGTCGGAAGTGACCCTGATCGACAAGCTGCTGCAGCAGACGCGCGATGCGCAACTCTACACAGTCCCGGTCGCGCATTTCCAGAAAACCGTATCGGTCACCGATGCCGAACTCGAAACCTATTACAAGGCGAACAGCAACCAGTTCCGCAGTCAGGAACAGGTCAATGTCAACTTTGTCGAGCTGGATGCGGCTGCGCTGGCAGCCAATATCAAGGTTGAAGATCGTGAGCTGCGTGATTATTACGAGCAACATATTGACCAATACCGCACTGCAGAGCGTCGCCAGGTTGCCCATATTCTGATCAGCGATAAGGATGCGGCCGTTGCTGAAAAGCAGGCTGAGACGGTGCTGACTCAGTTGAAGGGCGGTGCTGATTTTGCTGCACTTGCCAAAGAGTTTTCCTCCGACAAGCTTTCGGCCCGTAACGGCGGGGAGCTGGATTGGTTTGAGCGTGGGGTGATGGATCCGGAGTTTGAGAAGGCGGCCTTTGCCCTGTCCAAGCCCGGTGAACTTTCTGCTGTCGTCAAGAGTCAGTTCGGTCTGCATATCATCAAGTTGGTGGGTGTTCAGCCGGAACATGAGCGTCCATTCGACGAGGTGAAGGCCGATGTCCTGGCCAAGCTGAAGGCTGACAAGGCGCGGGATCTGTTTATCGATCAGCAGCAGAAACTGTCTGAGCTCGCCTTCGAGAATCCCGACTCGCTGGATGTGGTCAGTGAAAGCATGGGGCTCAAGCTGCAACAGTCCGGCCTGATGACCACCAGCACGGCCAAGGCTCCATTCGATGATGCCAAGCTCAAGCAACAGGCGTTCGCGGAAAACTTGCGTGATACCAATGCCAACTCTGAAGTGATTACCGTCGGCGAGGGTAAAGCCTATGTATTGCATATCCTCGAGCACAAGCCGGCGATGGTGCGTCCACTGGCCGATGTGAAGGCGGACGTCGAAGCAGCCGTGAAACTGCAGAAGGCGCAAGTGGAAGCAGAGAAACAGGCGGCAACCTTGCTCTCCAAGCTGAATAACGGTGAGGATGTGTCTGCGCTTGTCAAGGAACTGGATGTTAAAGTCGAGTCCAAGACCGGTATCAGCCGGACCGGGGCGACGTTGGTCGGCACCCTGTTGAACGAGCTGTTCCGTATGCCGCATCCAGCGGCCGACAAGCCAGTTCGCAAGCTGGTGGCCATGCCGGAAGGTGATCAGGTAATCCTGGTGCTGAACAAGGTCACGGACACCGATCAGCCCTCAGCAGCCAAGAGCATGTTGCAGACGCAACTGGCACAGGGGCGGATGATCGCCAGCCAGGCGGCCTTGTTGCAGCAGGCGCGTGATGCCGCGACGATTGAATACAATCCGCTGTTCAATTCCCAGCCAGTCAGCGAGTAATACGAGACCCCACCGCAAGGTGGGGTTTTTGTTTGCGGCAAACTTTTGATGCAGTTGGCTTGCAGCGTCATTTTGTTTCGTTATGATGCCGTTACAGTGCTGCCGTCTATGATGTGTGGTTGTCGTTGTATTTAGCGGAGAAACTCGATTGATTAGCGTATTCCTGGTTGATGATCATGAACTGGTACGCACAGGGATTCGTCGCATACTCGAGGATGTTCGGGGGTTGAAGGTGGCAGGAGAGGCCACGACCGGTGAAGCCGCGGTGCAATGGTGTCGCGAGCATGCAGCGGATGTGATCCTGATGGACATGAACATGCCGGGTATCGGAGGGCTGGAAGCCACTAAAAAAATTCTCAGACACTCACCTGACGCACGCATCATAGTGCTGACCGTGAATTGTGAAAATCCGTTTCCGACCAAGGTGATGCAGGCAGGGGCTGCCGGTTACCTGACAAAATCATCGGCACCGGATGAAATGATCCAGGCTATTCGTGCCGTGCACGCCGGACAGCGCTATATCTCGCCTGAGATAGCCCAGCAGATGGCATTGAGCCAGTTTGCTACTCAGGATGCAGACAACCCCTTTAAGGCGTTATCGGAGCGTGAGCTGCAAATCATGTTAATGATTACGAAAGGCAGCAAGGTGAATGATATTGCCGAACAGCTGAGTTTGAGCCCGAAAACAGTCAATAGCTATCGCTATCGCCTGTTCGATAAGCTCAACATCAGTGGCGATGTCGAGCTGACAAGAATGGCGATCCGCTATGGCATGCTGGATGCGCAATCCTTATAGCAGCAAGATTCAGAAGAAGGCGGCTGCGGCCGCCTTTGTTGTTGATGGGGCGGAGTTATGACGTCGTTTGATCACAAGGCCTTCCTGGCCACAGTGCCGCACCAGCCCGGTGTCTATCGGATGCTCAATGCCCAGGGCGAAATTATCTATGTCGGCAAGGCTAAAGATCTGGCCAAACGGCTGGCTTCCTACTTCCGGCGCGATCCCGGTAGCGAGAAGACACGTGCGTTAGTGCGTCATATTGCACAGGTGGAGTTCACGGTGACCTATACCGAGACCGAAGCCTTGATACTCGAGCACAATCTGATCAAGCAGTATCAGCCCAAATACAACATATTGCTGCGTGATGATAAATCTTACCCCTACCTGTTGTTAACGCAGGAGCGACATCCGCGCTTGACGTTGCACCGAGGTCCGCGGCGGATAAGTGGTGAATATTTTGGCCCATATCCGAGCGGTAGCGCCGTGCGCGAAAGCCTGCACCTGATGCAGAAACTGTTCTCCGTGCGCCAATGTGAAGATGCGGTTTACGCCAATCGCAGCCGCCCCTGCCTGTTGTATCAATTACAGCGTTGTTCTGGCCCCTGTGTTGCCGGTCTGATCAGTGACGAGGAGTATCAGGCACAAGTTGAGCTGGCGCGCCTGTTTCTGCAGGGTAAAGATCAGCAGGTGATTGCTGATCTGGCCGAGCGGATGGAACAGGCCAGTCAGGCGCTCGCCTTCGAGAAAGCGGCGCGCTACCGTGACCAGCTACTGGCATTGCGGCGTGTCCAGGAGCAACAATCCGTCAGCGGTAATGTGCTGGATGAGCTGGATGTGATCGGAACTGCCTTAGACCAAGGCGTGGCCAGTGTGCATGTCCTGTTCATCCGTCATGGCAAGATCCTCGGTACTAGAAACTACTTCCCCAGTTTCCCGGCAGGGTCGTCGCAGGATGAACTGTTGCATGCCTTTATCTTGCAGTTTTATCTCTCTGGTCAATCGGGGCGCCAGATCCCCAGTGAAGTCCTGATTGATTGCCCACTCGAGGATGATGAAGCCTTGGCCAGCGTGTTGGGTGATGCTGCGGGTTATCAGGTGCGGGTTGCTCACCGGACTCGCGCCGAGCGGGCTCGCTACTTGAAATTGGCCAGCACCAATGCACAGGTGGCTCTGATCAGTCACCTGGCACATCGCACCACCTTGCAACAACGCATGATCCAACTCGAAGAACTGCTTGAGTTAACGATACCGGTACAGCGCATGGAGTGCTTTGACATCTCTCATACCATGGGGGAGGCAACGGTGGCCTCGTGTGTGGTATTTGGCCGTGAAGGCCCATTGAGCAGCGAATATCGTCGGTTCAATATCAGCGGTATTACGCCAGGCGACGATTATGCGGCCATGGCCCAGGCACTGGAGCGCCGCTTTGGCAAACAGCAGGAGCCAGACAAGGTGCCAGACTTGCTTTTCATCGATGGCGGCAAGGGGCAGTTGGCGCGAGCCGAGGAGATTGTCACGGCGCATCTGGATAAACTCGCCGGCAAGAGGCCGCTGTTAATCGGCATTGCCAAGGGTGAAAGTCGCAAGCCGGGCTTGGAGACCTTGATCATCGGTGAGAGTCACGAAGAGATGTCATTGCCTGCCGATTTACCGGCACTCCATCTGATCCAGCATATCCGCGATGAGTCACACCGCTTTGCCATTACCGGGCATCGCGCCCGGCGGCACAAGTCACGCATGACCAGCGCTCTCGAGGAGATCCCGGGGGTGGGCCCCAAACGTCGCCAGTCGCTGCTCAAACACTTGGGAGGCATGCAGGAAGTGTTACGTGCCAGTGCCAGCGAATTATCGAAAGTGCCGGGCATCAGTCACGAACTGGCAAGCAAAATCTACGACGCATTGCATCATTAGTTTGATTCGGGCAACATGGGCCAGCTTTTTTGCAGCGGCGTGGCCCCATGTTAAATATTCCCAACATCCTGACTCTGTTCCGAATTTTCCTGATTCCGGTATTTGTCGTTCTCTTCTATTTGCCCTACGAATGGTCGAATCTCTGGGCCGCTGGCATGTTTGTGCTTGCCGCCATCACCGACTGGTTTGATGGCTACCTGGCGCGTCGGCTCAATCAGAGCACGCCGTTTGGGGCATTTCTCGACCCGGTCGCCGATAAGATCATGGTGTCTACTGCCTTGGTGCTGATTGTCGAGCACTACAATACGGTACTGGTGACCATTCCGGCCCTGACAATGATCGGGCGTGAGATATTGATTTCAGCGCTGCGCGAGTGGATGGCTGAACTGGGTAAGCGTGCCAGCGTTGCCGTGGGCTGGATGGGGAAATGGAAAACCACCATCCAGATGGTGGCATTGACGGGGCTCATCTGGGAAGCAAATATCTGGATGGTCTGGGCCGCATACGTGTTGCTGTATGTCGCCGTAGTGCTGACGTTCTCTTCTATGTTGCAGTATATCCGCGCGGCCTGGGGTGATCTGACAGCGCGCCGCCATGGCAGTTAATGCCGAAAAAAGCAGCGAACAAACAACAAGATGGCGATTCAGGGTTGACTCAGGACCGAGGATCGCTAGAATGCACCACACGTCGACAGCATGTCGATGTGGTCTCAAAGCGGGAATAGCTCAGTTGGTAGAGCATAACCTTGCCAAGGTTAGGGTCGCGAGTTCGAGTCTCGTTTCCCGCTCCAAATAAGGCGCGTTAACAAAGCGGTTATGTAGCGGATTGCAAATCCGTCTAGTCCGGTTCGACTCCGGAACGCGCCTCCACTTTTCAAGTAGTACCGCTCAGCCCGAGTGGTGAAATCGGTAGACACAAGGGATTTAAAATCCCTCGCTGGCAACGGCGTGCCGGTTCGATTCCGGCCTCGGGCACCATTACGTAACCTCAAAAACCCCTTAAGACTCAAGCAGTTAAAGCGCTTTAATGCCGATGTGCATCGTTGTTTACCCTGCTGTTTTCTCTCTGCCGTTTTCCTTTCCTGTCGATATCCTGTAGCAGCGGATGACGACTTCCTGCTGCTCGCTGCGAACCGTTGCGAACAACGTCCAACATACCCAAGGCGTCTAGTCCTGGCGGTGTCCGGGTTGGTTCCGGTGCCAGCTCCCGCAGCGGGGAGTGGGCATAAAAAATCCCGAAACAGCGGCACTGTTTCGGGATTAGAACCACCAGTCAGCCGGAATTAAATCAGGAAATCTTCCAGCTTCTTGCCTTGTTCTTCGATAGCACGACGGATCGGGGTCGGCTGACGGCCTTGGCCAGTCCAGGTGCGCTCTTCACCGTTCTCGTCGGTGTAGCGGTACTTGGCCGGACGCGGAGCCCGCTTGCTGGTGCCGGTAGCGGCAGGGGCTTCGGCACTGCCCATCAGCTCGGTGACGTCGATGCCATCGGCCTTCATCATTTCGATGTATTGGCGCACCTTCTCGGCATGGGCTTCACGTGCTTGCTGTTCCAGCTCTTTTTGCTGGCGCAGCTCGGCGATGACAGAAGTCAGCTTAGCCAGCCCTTCTTCGAGTTGTTCCAGCGTCAAATCTTTAGCGACGGCTTTGAGGCTGCGGTAGTTCAGCAGGACCTTGATGAAATCGGACATGATAATTCCTTTATAAAAATGAGTAGGGTTTGGTGATAAAAACACCGGCTACGCCTCTATTATCAGGCTGGATTTTAGAGGGGTTTATTTGATAACTCAATAATCCATCTCGACTGAAAACGGAATAAATGAAGGCGCAGAGAATAAAATTGTGACCCTGATGGCGGAATATTATCGATAAACACCGACAGTACACATGTTATAAACAGATATTACCCCTTGGAACAGTAATCTGACTCAAAGGAGTATATCTGCGCTAATCCAGTGCAGATTCAGCAGCACGGCAAGCCAGGGACTAGCAGCCGGAGGTAACGCGAACTGCTAGTAGTGAGGTAACGTATTTTCAATACAGCGATAATCAGCGCAATAATTAGCTTGTATCAGGCCGACAAGTAAAAGCTGTTTGTTGCGTTACAGGCTCCAACGCAAGAATGTCCGGGTGATGGCCCGCTATCGATTTTGAACAAGCGGCTAACCTGGCGCGGAGAATATTTCCGCGGTGGCGGGCTTGTACTTTCCGGGCGGTACAGGCTTACCTGAATGACCTGGAAGCAGGTTCCTCCATGGTTTGTCGCGGGCATGCACCGCTTATTGCTTATCGCTTATCGCATATTGGTATTAGTATTAAAGCGCTTTTATCTTTTCACCATGAGGGGCCTATGGTGCGACATAGAAGGCGGCTCTGGCTACCCGTGCTGATGTTGTTGCTATCCCACAGTGGATATGCCAGCGAATCCATTCTCCAAAAACAGGCTAATGCTGCCATCTCATTGATGACATTTACCGTGACACCGGATATTACGGCCAGCAATCTGAGCATCAATGATAACAGCTCAGGGAAAACCGATTTGTTACTCTCACAATTTGGCGGTGGCGCAACGCTTGACGATGAATATCCGATCTATCTGGAAGGTAATGTTGGTTTCAGCCGTTACGATCCAAGCTTTTTGATAAGAGACGAGGGTGAGGGTGTAGAGATACCGACACGCTGGAATACGCTGTCCGTATCAGGAGGGCTGGGCTGGGATATGCGCGTCTATTCCGATTGGGTGTTGCGTCCGATTGTTAATGTCGCGCTTGGCACTGTTGCAAGCGATATCAGGATTGCCGACTGGATTTTTGACCAGTATCGCACGACGGATAGCAGTTTTTTGGATAGTGGACGCCTCAATACCTTTGGCTTGGGTGGCGCTCTGATGCTGGATTACGAATCTTACTCGGATAAACAGGATATCGATGTAGAAATGCGGTATTCCTATATTCACCTGCAGAGTTTTGGTAGTACCAGTACCGTTGTAAAGGGAGAGGCCAACGCGGAAAATCTCGGTCTCTACCTGCGACGCCGAGCCCCAACCGGTCTTGAACTGTTATCGCGCCCATTACGCTATGTGCTGGAAGGTGCCAGAACTGAGTATTTTGGTACGCAACGCGGCCTGCTGGGATTCAATGCGCTTAATTCACTTGGTCTTGGTGTTGAGGTAGATAGCAGCAAGTATGATATTTGGATTACGCGGACCAGGCTGGTTGGCCGATATATGTTTGGTGAAAACACATCAGGTTATTCTATTGGACTGGCGGTCAGTTTCTGATCGCACTGGCCTTTTCGGCACAGCATCAGGCTGAGCATGCGCTGTTCTTCTGCGCCTATTGCCGATGTCATGAACGATGCTGGTTGACCATCGACGATAAATGGCTACGGTGGCGTATATCATCGCCGTATTCGAATGGTTGTGTGTTGTGTGCCTGGTTGCACTACGCCGAATTATGGCGCTTTAGGCGTCAGCAACGATGGCGCCGTTTATTGCAGGGACGAGCTGGAGTGCGCATAAAAAATCCCGAAACAGGGGCACCGTTTCGGGATTGAAAAACAGAAGTTCGAAATTAAATCAGGAAATCTTCGAGCTTCTTGCCTTGTTCTTCGATAGCGCGACGGATCGGCGATGGCTGACGGCCTTGGCCGGTCCAGGTGCGCTCTTCACCATTCTCGTCGGTGTAGCGGTATTTTGCCGGACGCGGAGCACGTTTGCTGGCGCCGGTTGCGACCGGAGCTTCAACCGTGCCCATTAACTCGGTGACATCAATGCCATCAGCCTTCATCATGGCGATGTACTGACGGACTTTCTCGGCGTGGGCTTCACGAGCTTGTTGTTCCTGCTCTTTTTGCTGGCGCAACTCGTCAATGACAGACGTCAGTTTAGCCAGACCTTCTTCGAGTTGTTCCAGCGTCAAATCTTTAGCGACGGCTTTGAGGCTGCGAATGTTCAGCAGGACCTTGATAAAATCAGACATGATATTTCCTTGGTATTATCAATTATCGAAACCTGATTCGTATCAGGCCGGCTAGGATACTTAAACAGTTTTTGATTCTATGGCGTTTTGGCGAACAACTCAATAATAGATTCCGGCGTTTGGATATTCTATGAGCGACGCGACATATATTTGTGATCACGTTGACTAAGCGCTGATAGGCGCAATTTCTCCCGTTATGTATATACAGCGTTGTAGTGTCATGGGATTGGATGTTGGTGTTAGCTAAATAGCTGTTCCGAATAGTAGACCATTCACGACATTGACTGCGGTAGCGCTAAGCTGACCCTTTACGCCAGGGATAGCACTGTGGAGCCTTCATGGATGGGTTTACGGCATGTCAGCGTGTTTCCTTGTCGATGCAGCGCTATTAGGCTCGGCTATTTAGCGCATGCTAGTTTTTGTCAATTAACACCGGCCTATTCTGTCGCACGAAAAGTTTGCCGCCAGGCTTGCGGGCTGAGTGAAAAGCGTAGTTTGAAGTGATGACGAAACAGGCGCGTATTGGCAAAGCCGACGCATTCGGCGATCTCATCAATTGACATGTGACTGTTCTCCAGCAGAGTACAACTTTGTTGCAGCCGCGCATCAATTAGCCATGTTGTCAGACTCTTTCCGGTCGCCATAAAAAAATGGCGTGTAAAACTTCGCCGACTCATGGCACAACGCGCCGCCAGATGATCTATTCGCTGCGAAGAAGCCAAATGCTGGTGTAAATAATCCAGCAATTGATTGATGCGGCTATCTTGAGTCGTTGTGGCCACGGGTTGCTGAATAAACTGTGCCTGATCCCCCTCGCGGTGTGGGGATACCACCATCAGGCGTGCCAATTGATTGGCAACATGGCTGCCATGGTATCGTCGTACCAGATTCAGGCAGCAATCCAGCGCCGCGGCGGTGCCTGCCGAGGTGGTGAGGTTATCCGTTTCTATATACAGCGCATGACTATTCAGCTTTACGCCGGGAAACCGTCGCAGGAAATCATCGCTAGCCAGCCAGTGAGTCGTAGCTGAGCGTGCGTCAAGCAAGCCGGCATACGCTAAGGCATAGGCGCCATAACAGAGTCCAACCAGATGCGTGCCATTGGCATGTGCCTGTTGTAATACGGCAGTCAATGCGGGTGTTGGCGCCACCGAAATATCAGCCCAACCAGGAATAATCACCATGTCGTACTGAGCGAGCTGTTCAAATGTCCCATCCGCATGAATGGAAACGGCCGGGCCGGCTTGAATGTCACTCCCTGTAGTCGATAGCAGTGCGAGATGGAATAGGCGCTCGCCATCGAGCGGCGTATTGAATAAGGCGTACGGCACCGCGAAATGGAAAGGTGATATTCCCGGGTAGATCAATATGGCGACATGCGGTAGCTGCGTCTTGCAGGATGGGGTCACAATAAGGTCTGCATTGGGTGGAGGTGCCATTATTCTTGGTGCTAATGCCGCGCACGACAACTCAGAACGGCTATTTCTGTGTTGTCGGTAAATAAATTGCAGCCTGAACTCGTATCACCGTTATCAGGTGACAATAAACAGAGATTACGTAGAAAAGCGCATGGCAACGCATGTCCGCTGCTGTATTCAGGTAATATGATGCCGATAACGAGGAGTGTTTATGAATAGAAAAGTGGTCTACGTCGTTGCGGTTGTCGCGCTGATGGCTTTAGGTTGCATAGGTGTTAAGTGGATTCGGCAGCAGGCGGTGGTGGCGGCCCAGAATGCGCCCTGGCGTCAGTTGGCCAAGAAGGATGAACAGCGGTTGCTGGAGGCCTACCAGAAGCGTCAGCAGCACGTCCAGGTCGCGGTGACCGGCCGGGTCATCAAACTGTTGCCGGATCACGAGAATCGACCACGGCATCAGCGCTTTCTCATCGAAGTGGGTAATGGCATGACGCTACAGGTTGCGCATAACCTGGATTTGGCTCCACGCGTCCCGGGTTTGGAATATGGCAATCAGATTTCAGCCGCTGGCGAGTATAGCTGGAATGAACAAGGCGGCGTCTTGCTCTGGACGCATCGTGATAAGGAGGGACAGCACCCCGACGGTTGGTTGGAATTTAACGGCGTACGCTATCAGTAGAGCGGCTTGCCGCAGATTGCCAATGCCCTCTGCAGCAAGGGTTGTCTTGACGTTGCTGACATATCAGCCTGCGTGGCGCTGGTTATTTTTGTAGTTGTCGAACCCATACGGCCAAGGCTTGCAGCTGATTGCGCAGAGCCTCGCGCAAGGTCTCATCGATAAGGTTGCCCTGGTCATCAAAGCCCCCGGTAAAGGCGTTTGCGAAAAATTCCGGCTTATTCAACGGATGCAAGTCGAGAAAGACACAGACCTGACGCAGATGATACTGGGCCCTGGATGTCCCCATGCCGCCACCTGCGCCCATAATGGCGACGGCCTTGCCGGCGAGTAACCGGTTGTCCGGCTCGCGGGAGGCCCAGTCAAGAATGTTCTTCAGTGCTGGTGCCATGGAGTAGTTGTATTCCGGGCAGGCGAGCAGCAACCCATCCGCCTGCGCCAGCTGCGAAAATACCCGCTGCACTGAGGGCGGCGGAGTGGTCACGTCGGCATTGTAAAACGGGATATCAGACAGATCCGCCAGCTCAAGCACTGTGTCCGCTGGCAGTAGCGATTGGGCGGCTCTGAGTAATCCTTTGTTGGTCGAGCGGGTGCGCAAACTGCCGGCAATACCAAGAAGTTTCAACTCTGACATGACGAGAACTCCTGTTTAATGAGATAGGGAACCTTATTAGCAATAGCCGGAAACAGGCTGCGGTCAAGTTCGTCGCCCTGGCCTGAGCTTGCATGGGCGTGTGTCACCCACCACAGCGCGCGAAGTGGCGAAAGCCGAATAGCTACTCTGTTTTGGGGATCACGCAAACCAACACGCTACAAGGCGACTCGGATAACAGCGATTGACCGACAGAGCCACGCCACCAGCGGGCCAGAGTACTTTGCTCGCGATGACCGACGACGATTAAATCCGCCTGACAGCGTCGTGCCTGAGCCACAATCTCCTCGACCGGTTGTCCACGACGGACTATCCCTGTCACGCTCAAGCCCTGGTCGCGCAAGGCGTATTCTCCGTCCTGTAATACCTGACTGACCTCTTCGTGTTCATGTTGCAATAATTCGCCAGAAGGGTAGACCGACTCAGCGAGCGCTATATCGGCGGCATTGGCAATCACGGCCACCAACTGGACATGTGCACCGCAGGCAATTGCCATCTCGGCCCCCTGTTTTAGCGCTTCACGGCCGTCCAGGCTGCCGTCATAAGCCAAGACAATATTCTTGTACATATTCGCTCCTGTCGCAGATGCCGATAACACTATGTTGAATAGCACTATCTGCGGCCGGCCTCTAATAGGTGTAACGATGAATGACACATATTTCACATATTGTGAAACATGGTAGACAAATGAATGAGAACTGCATCTTTGGTCGCAGAAAATAAAATTATCCTTGCTGCAAGGATGAGCGGGAGTAGCAAGATGAAAGACCGAAGCAGGAATATATGCGCATCCCTCGGTGTGATGAGAATAGCGCCTGGCTATTCAGGATGAAACTGCGTCATGATTATCGATGCCATTGTGCATCAAGAATATAGGCGCAGAAGCTGAATATAAGCGAGAGGGCTGGCTGGCGCGGTCGTCAGAGTGTGATAGCGGCTGGCGACACGCTCGGGGGGACGCAGGAAAAAACAGCTCATAAATCAACTGACCGGGAGGCACCAGTTGACATGCTGTGAACCTATACACATGAACACTACCGTATTGTTTCTGCCCTGGGGGCGCTGTTTGCACTGCCCGGACAACATCATGAGTCATCTTCTATTTGAAACTGCTATTTAGGTGCCGAGAGATCTCGATGGTGCTGTGCATGGAGCCAGATTTTGCAATCATGATTTATATGCAACCATTTTGCATTTTTACCATTGATAAATCGGGGTAACAAGCGGTTGAACAAGCATCATGCGTTAGCAAAGCATATGAAATAATGTATCAGTATTGTAACGGGGGAAATAAAGTCTCGAGCGAGCCTTGTCGTGTGCCTAGGGTATTTTTAGAGTGACACTATGATATTCAATCAAATTGTACTTTCTTTGTTATTTGTTGGTTAATAAGCGCTGGCGTAAAGTCGGTCACGAAGGGCTTGTTTATAAGTTTATCAAAAGAGTGTTGTATTTAGAGGTTCGCTGTTTATACAATCCGCGCCGCCAATAACGGCCATAAAAAATGGGTTACATGATGGATGGTATAATGTCGTTACCAGCAGCCTCATTCGAGCAAGAACGCCAGCCTGCAACGGTAATTGCCTGGTTCAGCCGTTTTAAATTTGGCACCAAGATGAATCTGTTGGCCGTGTTGATGCTACTGCTGTTTCTTGGCGGTGCATTATTCAATGCACTGGCTGCCAAGGACTCGGTCCAGCTGTCGCTGGAGGAGGGATTACAGAACCAGGTTAACAGCTATGCGGCTCTCTTGATCGCCAGTCAACGACGCGAGTCTGGCGAGGGCTTTGCGACCTATGCCCGCAACTTGTTGGATGCGGCGCGTTGGGGAGAAAATCAGTCCGGTTACCTGTTTTTGACCGATCGAACCGGCCGGTTCGTGGCCTACCCACCGAAACCTGAATTGCTGGGGCAGCGGCCTCCCGCCACTGTGGTGGCCGAGACGGGACGTGATATCACCGAATCTTTTGCCGATGTGGCGGCCACAGGCACCCCACGGCTGATTCACTACCGCTATATCAAACCTGGTAGCGGAGAAGTACAGAACAAGGCGACCTATCTGGTTGCGGTGGGGGACTATGTGTTGGGGGCCGGTCTGTATCTGGATGCCGCAGATGTGGCGTTCGAAGAGTATGTCTGGAGTAGCCTCGGTCAGGTGTTGATCATCACGCTGGCGATGATGACGCTGGTGCAACTGGTGGGTCGGGGCGTCAGCCACCAGGTGCGGTTGTCACTCGGCAGCTTGCGTCGGATTACGGATCGTATTCTCGATCAAGGGGTTGCGGTGTGGGGTAATGATGAGTTCGCGGCTATCAACCGTGAACTGGAACAAACCCGTCAGCATCTGGCACACCTGCTGTTCCAGCAGCGCAGCAGTGCGCAGATGGTTGCTGCGGCCTCATTGCAAATGGACAGTGGTGTCCTGCAGGTCACTGCGGCGATTCATGAGCAACAAGGGCGCCTGAACGAATTGGCGTCGGCCATGGAACAGATGAGCTCTTCAGTGCAGGAGGTGGCGGTTCAGGCCAATCGGTGTGCCGGGGATACCCGTCATGCGGCACAGAGTGTCACCGAAGGGGAGCAGGAAGTTGGTCGCGCGATCCACTCCATGCAGGCGCTGACGGTGGAATTGAACCACTGTGCAGAGGGCATTGGCGCGGTAAAGCAACAGGTGTCAGCCATTTCTCAAGTGGTGGATGCGATCAATAGCATCTCCGAACAGACCAACTTGCTGGCGCTCAATGCTGCCATTGAGGCGGCTCGCGCGGGTAGCTATGGCCGGGGGTTTGCGGTGGTAGCAGATGAAGTGCGACAGCTGGCCAGCCGTACCCAGACGGCGACCAAGGATATCGCGGTCATGATTGGCCGCCTGCAAGACAATACCGATGAAGCCGTATCCCGAATGAATTATGCGGTTAATCAGGCGCAGGTGGCGGCCAATGAAGCAGGTTCGGCGAATCAGGAGTTCAGCCGGATTGCCAGTCAGACGCAGAACCTGATGCAGGGAACCGAATTGATCGCCACCTCCGCCGAGGAGCAAAGTCAGGTTTCACAACAGGTGACGGCAGCCTTGCTGGCCATCCGTCATGCCGTGGATGAGACGGCACAAGTGCTTGAGGAGTTGACGATCGCCGGTCGTTCACTGGCTGATGAGGCGCAAGGGCTCGAGCAACAGGTAGAACGCTATCGTCTACCCGCGCGTGACTGACGAACGAGGGTGCGCAACGTTCGTGCTGTTGGGCAGTTGCCATTTTAGCAGTTCATTTATGGGCATGGGTCTGGCGAAGACATAGCCCTGTATCAGGTGGACTCCGAGTTCCCCGAGCAGCCTGACCTGCTCGGGGCTTTCGACGCCTTCAGCGATCATCTGCATTGTGGTTTGATGACCAAACGAGATGATGCCATGCAGCAGTGTTTGCGAGCCCTCTTCGGTCAGGTGATCGACAAACATCTTGTCAATCTTGATCTGCTGGATATTCAAGCGTTGCAGATAGGCAAATCCACCGTATCCAGTACCAAAGTCATCCAGTTTGAAGTCATATCCCCGCGCCATCAGCGCGCTGAGGTGTAGCAGCGCCTGCTTGAAATCCTGTATCGGTTTGCGTTCTGTCAGCTCAAAACAGATGCGCTCCGGTTGCGGCCAATGGAGTCGTGCCAGCAGTGTCTCAAGAAAAACCCCTTCAACATGAATGGCGGAGATATTGATGCTGACCCAGGTTTTGGGGGGGAGTAACGGCAGGTCCTGCAATACCTGCTCCATTAGCTGCTCGGTGATCGGAATGATCAGTTGGCTGTCTTCCGCTGCATCGATGAACTCAGACGGTGAAACCCATTTACGCCCCTTTTCCCGCCAGCGAATGAGCACTTCGTAACCGACGACCTGCTGCTTTGCCGCATCGACTATGGGTTGGTAGTAAGGGGTAAACTCTCTGCGTTGCAGGGCTTTTTTTAGTCGCTGTGGCATCGCGTATGCCAGTTTGCGCCAATGCCAGTACAGTGTCGCCAGTCCCAGCCCACAAAGCAGCGACAATGGCAAGATCCACTCGAACAGACGCTGCTGCCACTGTCTCATTAGCCGTTCGCCAGCCCAGAGTTCGATACTGACCCCGGTCTGTTGATCTTCAAAACGCAGGCGCTGCGCATGGGGTTCCCGTTCGATGCTGGCATCGCCAAACTGAGAGTGCAGCCCGGATGCGAGATGGTGTATCACGCCATGAAACAGAGTGCGGTCTCCATTGGCCAGCATGGACATGGACCAACCACCATTCAAAACCCAGTAGACCAGATTCCCGTCCTGATTATGCAGTACCACCAGCTCCTGACGGCTATCAAATTCGGCGGCCGTGGTGGTGATATGAAAGCCGTCGCTGAGTTGATGCTGGGTAAGCAGCGGAGGAAATAACGACTGGCCAATTGACGAGCAGCGACTGCCATCCTTGCCCATGATACCGATGACGCGAATATAGAGGTTATGACTCTCCGGTGAGCGCAGCAGGCGGATATCTCCACCGCTGCAATCGTAATGCAGCCGCGGCAACAGCATACGGGCACTCTGCGTCAGCTCTGCGCGTCGGGCGTGGAAATTCTCAACCAGCATACTCATTTTTCTGTTGAGGTCGAAACTCACGGCCAAACGCGTCAGAGCTGGTAACAGCAGACTGCTCAGCAGAAAAGGCAGTAAAAAAAGCAGTAACAGTTGCCAGCGGTTACGCCAAACGATGGAGAGGCGGCTGTTAATCATCATGCGGCCAGAATAGAGGTCAACCGGAGCAACCAGTGTATACGGAGTGGCGCCATTTAAAGCGTGTCAGGCTCCGCATGGCGAGCATATTTTTGTCTGGTAGCTATTGTGCTGCGCAGGATTTTAAACGCCGGCTAAACCGCTTGTCGATTCCACTATTCAGTACCAATGCGCATGCTAGATTGCGGTTGAGACGGGAAAAATCCCATTTAACGGAGCACAACATCATGCCGAACAGGATAGGAAAAACCTGGTTGTTGATCGCCGGAGTGATCGCGATGCCGGCATTGGCGAGCCAGGACTTGAATACGGCCTTGGGGGGCGCAGCGGCGGGGGTTGCCGGGACCATTATCGGACAACAGATGGGTGGCCAGACGGGGGCGTTGGCGGGCGCAGCCATCGGTGGTGCGGTTGGTAGTGCCGCAACGACCAAGCATGGCCGCCGCAACGAAGCGGCCTTAGGGGGCGCTATCGGCGCCTTGAGTGGTGCCGCATTAGGCCAGCAGGTAGGCGGGGAAAATGGACAGTTGCTGGGGGCCGGTATCGGTGGCGCGGCGGGTGCCGTGCTCGGCGCCAAGACGGGCGATAGTGGCAAGTCTGCCGGAAAGCGTCACTACTATCCGGAGCGTGACGAGCACCATGCACCGCACAAACCCTGGAAGCCGTCATGGCAAAAACCGCATCATCATGAAAATGACTACTATCATCCGCATCCGGGACCGGGCCATCATCGTGGCCATCGCAGATAACATCCCGGCATGACCGCCCGGCGGCAGATCAATATCCAGAATAGGCAACACTGACAAGACCCTTCACCAGAAGGGTCTTGTTGTCTGGCGGCTTGTGCTATTTAGCGCGGACCAGGGTAAAGATCGGCTTGATTGTGCCACGATTTTTCACAACGCATTGAAATCATGATAGTTATTAACTGGCATCGTTTATGTATATCCGGTCTGACATGCAAACAGACAGGAGCAGGACATGCCAACACCTTGTTATATCGCGATTCAGGGCAAGAGCCAGGGCAACATTACCGCAGGGGCCTTCTCTGCCGCCTCAGTCGGTAACATCTATGTGCAGGGCCATGAAGATGAAATGCTGGTACAGGCGTTTGAACATACGGTTACCGTCCCGACGGATCCACAATCAGGGCAACCAGCAGGTCAACGATCGCATCGGCCGTTTCGCTTCACCGTGGCGCTGAACAAGGCCGTGCCCTTGTTGTATAACGCACTGGCAGCGGGAGAAATGCTGCCCAAGGTGGTGCTGCGCTGGTTCCGTACCTCGGTAGAGGGGCGCCAGGAGCATTTTTTCACCACCGCACTCACCGATGCCACCATCGTGGATATTCAATGCCTGATGCCCCATTGCCAGGATCCCTCGAAGGTGGAATTTACCCAGCTAGTGCAGGTATCACTCTCCTATCGGCGTATTGACTGGGAGCATCTGGCGGCCGGGACCTCGGGCGCGGATGACTGGCGAGCGCCGTTGGAGGCGTAACCCTGTGCCGGCTGTTGTCAGGAAAGGTGATTGGGGACTAGGTCATAGCGGTTACCCGCCTACCCGGGTTATGGATGGCAGCGTGGATGTGTTGATCATGGGGGTTGCCGTTGCCCGGGCGGGTGACGCGCTCGCTGCGCATCGCAAACATAAACACCCTTTGCATGCCAGGATTATTGCAAATGGTGTGCCGAGTGTGCTCGTCAATGGGCGGCCGATCGCGGTCTCCGGCGGTGCGGTCAGTTGTGGCGGCGCCTTGCTGGCAAATGGTCATGTGGAGGCTGGATGAGCAGAGTGTCCGGGTTAGCATTCCGTTTGACGGTCGACGGGCAAGCGGCAGACGCCTGGCAACTGCTCTCATTGTCGGGGTGTGAGCGACTTTCTCAGCCGACGCGTTGGGAGTGGTTAATTGCCGGCCCTCGAGCGGTGTCTGATATCAGCGATTGGCTTGGAAAGTCAGTCTGGCTGGAGATGCATCATCAGGGGCGGATCCAGCGACAGCTGGGCGGGGAAATCCGCGCGCTGCAACGTCTTGCTGAGGGGCGCTATCTCGCCCGCTTGCGACTGGAGGTGGTGGATCCTCTTGCCCGGTTGGCATTGCGCGATAATTGCCGCATTTTTCAACAGCAGGATGCCCGGCAGATTGTGCGCATCCTGCTGGATGAACATCATTTACCCGCTGCACGTTTTGTGCTGTCCGGCATGCTGCGGCCGCGGGAATATTGCGTGCAATACCACGAAACCGATCTGGCATTTTTACAGCGTCTGCTCAGCGAAGAGGGGTGTGTATTTTATTATGACTGGACCCATCCGCGCCGTCCGCTGGTGATTACCAATTCATTGTCGGTGCTGCAGGATGCGGGCTGCCTGGCCTTCAACCCCCATCCTGCAGCGTGGCAGGATCCTGCGTCTGTCACTGGTTTGACGCGACACTGGCTACAACCGACCGAGTTGACGCGGTTGCGACACTACCATTATTTGCAGCCCACCGCGCCAGTGCAGGCGGAGCGTGGTGTCTGTGACTCGACGCGGTTGCACTTCATCTATCCCGGTCTGGCTGAGGATCCGCAGCATGCTGAACAACGCTGTGCCATCTACCATCAGTCTAGGCAGGTGATGACCAACCAGTTGCAGGGTGTCTCCGGGCTGGCCAGCATGCGTCTCGGGTTGAGCTATACCGTGCAGGGTCATTGTGATGGTGAACGAGCATGGCAACTGCTCAGCATCGAGCACACAGCTCAGCAGGCGGCGGCATTGGAGGCAGAACCGCATGAGGGCATGACCAGCTACCACAATCGCTTTACCTTCGTGCCTGCCGACCAGCTTGCCCTCAGTGCGCCGTTAACCCGTCCTGTGATTGCCGGACCACAGAGTGCGCGGGTTGTCGGGCCGCCAGGAGAGGAGATCTACTGTGACGATCAGGGGCGCATCAAGGTGCAGTTCTATTGGGACCAACATGGCCACTACGATGACCATAGCTCCTGCTGGCTACGCGTGGTCCAGCCGCTGGCGGGGGCAGGGTTTGGCAGTCTGACGTTACCTCGGGTGGGGCAAGAGGTGTTGGTGCAATTCCTCGATGGCGATGCGGATCGGCCGGTGATTACCGGTTGTCTATACGATGGTGCCCATCCGCTTCCCTATCCGTTGCCGGAGAACAAGAGCCGAACCGTAATGCGCAGCCACTCTCTTCGAAGTGACGGTTATAACGAACTCAGTTTCGATGATGCGACGGGGCAGGAACAGATCAGACTCAAAGCGGAGCGGGATCTGCAATTGGCTGTCGGGCGCCGTCGCCTCAGCCAGATTGCTGAAGATGACAGTCTGCATGTTGCGGGCAACAGCCGGAGTGCCGTGGCGGGGGATTCCCATCTGCGGGTGGACGGCAACAGCCATCTGCATACCGGCGGAGCCTGGCATCAGCGTGTCGATCAACAACTGGTTCTGCAGTGTGGGCGCGAGGTGTCTGTCAATGGTGGTGGAGATCTGCAACTGCAAGCGGCAGGGGAGATCTGCCTGGAGGCGGGGAAGAGCCTGGTTCTGAAAGTCGGACGCAGTTTTCTGCGGATCAGCCATGACGGCATAACGCTGGTTGCACCGGTGATCCGCTTAAATTCGGGTGGGCAAGAGCGGGCACACGCGGCTGTGCTACCGAGTCCGCCCTTGTCACCTGACGGGATCCAGATGCCCGAGATCCCGCCATTAGCGCCATGGCAACCCGATATCCGCCAGCAGATAGACAGTGTGCTGGCGGTGAGTCCCTATCTGTTCTCGTGCTGACTCACGAGCCTAGATTGCTGAATTTGCGCCTGCTGTTCTGGAATAGCTGCAGGTCAGTAATGAATTCGCCCTCGCAGATGCGCTCCGAGTCCTGATGGGCGTCGCCATAACTGCACAATACCAGGCGATCGGCTTGTGAACTGCGCAGCGAACGCAAGAAGCGGATGAGCTCAGCACGGCTCATCCGGGTGACCGCCTCCGCCACCCGTTCCCGCTGATTAAAGCTAAAGTCGCGGCTGCCGACGCTGACCCAGAGCCGCTGGCTTCGGGTGCGCTGATTGGCATCTTTTTCCAGCAACTGGTTGAGCAGCCCCTGTTTGCTCTCTTGCCAGGTCTGTTCATTGAATTCCATCAACTGCAGATAGAAATCGTCGATGAACAGTTCAATTGCATCAAGCAGTGTCCTTGGACCTGCCACCGGGGATTGCACATAGAGGATCAGCCCGGGGTGGCGGTTGAGTGGCAAATTGCCGGTGCCGACGACATAACCCAGTTGTTGCCGGGTGCGGAGTTCATTGAAAAACGGCGATGACAGCAGGTGATTGGCCAATGTAAAACAGGCAATGTCCTGCGGACTCGGTCGGGGTGACTGGTAGTAGACCAGCACGGCCGAGTCGGCATGGACACAGTTGCGTTCACAGATCTGGGTGCCATGTCCGGCGATATCGATCAGTCGGCGCTGTGTCTCTCGGCTGGGCAAACTCAGCGGCGTCAGTTCCCGCTCCAGTAGCCCGGCAATCATGCGCACATCCTCTTCCAGCCAATCGCCATGTGCCAGAACTTCAAGGTGGACGGCTTTGTACAATTGGCGGACAAACTCGGGCAGTTCTTGATGTGTCGCCCGTTCGAGGTGCGGAATTAACTGCTCGACTGGCGGGTTGTTGGGTTGTAGCACGCTGGTTAGATGGGAAAAGAGCTGCGAGATGGGCCGCCCCTTGTTTTGATTCTGCCAGTTTTGCAGCAACTGTTGCCGGATAATGGCAAACCGGGTCGGATCGACACGGCCGAAGGTGCGATTCTTCAGTATCAGTTCCAGTAGCCGCGGCAGACGGCTGCTAAATCCTGACAACTGTAAGGTGTAGCCTCCCTGATGGGCATAGAGGTCGTAGCTTAAACCGGCAATTTCGGCCGGATAGGTCAACTCATTGAGATGATCGATCAGCAGCTCTACTGTCAGGCGCATCAAGGCGATATGCCGTGGTGAGCGCACGGCGTGCTCGCTATCGACGGCAATATATAGCGAGCCTTTGGGGACCGGATATTCGGCATCGTGCAGATGCCAGACGCGAATGCCACTGCGCTCGATCAGACACTGCGGGATGGCGTGAACATGCTCGACGGGGTGTGCCATCGGGCGATCACAAATAAATGGATTCGGCTCCGGCAGCGTCAGTCCGCTTGGGCACACCGGCGTTTTCCAGCGACGTAGCCAGACGCTCTCTATGGGTTCGACTTTGTAGGGGGTGCCGTACCACTGCGCACTCTTGTCGGTGCTGACCCCTGGTGCAGCTAGCTGGATGCGCATGTTCTCCGGCACCATTAGATCGAGCATCGCCAGGGTTTCTGCCGGGTTGAACCACTCCATCAAGTAATCACCGTTGACGGCATGTTCAGGAGCATAGTGGTGCAGGTTGACCGCCAGATGAGCCACATTATCAATAGGCCGACTGCCCTCCTGGTAGCGGTAGAGCAGCTCCAGTACCGAGCGCTTTTCCTGATAGCGCCATGCCTCAAGTCCTTGCTCGCGGATGAGGGCCAGGTAGGCAAACAACATCTCGACGATGCTGCCTTCATGATGTAGCCCTTCCGGTGTTAGACCAAAGCTGATGGCAAAATCTTTGAAATTACTTCCGCCAACGCCGCTGCCGGCCGAGAGCGTATTGATCCAGCCCTGGTTTCTCAGCCAGGAGAACAGGCTGCCTTTACCCTCATAGCCCAGAAGGTGGCTGATAAATGTCAGGGGTTTGGTGCGATACAAACGTTCTATACCGGGCAAGGCGAACGTGACCACCAGTTTGCGGCTCTCGCGCACGGGCTGGATCTGGATGCGCAGCGCCAAATCCTGTGGCCGATACAGCGGGACATCAATATTGGGTGATGGCAAGGCCCGGTAGGGGATTGCCGAAAAAAAACGCTCCACCCATTGCCACTGCATGGCCAGTGAGTGGGCGGAGTGTATCACCAGGGTCATACGCTCGGCACTGTACTGGTTGCGATAGAAGTCGAGCAGTTCATCGCGGATATCACTGCCATCCCGGTCGCCGAGAGTCTGCCAGTTGCCTACTGAAAACTTGGAGAAGGGGTGCTGCGGATTGACGGTTTCCTTATGCACCTGATAGCTACGCCTGACATCATCAGTCAATTTCAGCCGATATTCGGAGTCGATGGCGTTACGCTCCTTGTCGACCAGTTCGGGCTGGAATGTCGGACAGATAAAAAACTGCGAGAAACGGTGTAAGCCTTCGGCAAAGGCCTGATGTTGCAGATCAAAGTAGTAGTTGGTGAATTCTGTTCCCGTCCAGGCATTGTTACTGCCACCATGACGTGAAATAAAAGCCTGATACTCACCAGGCTCCGGATAGGTCTCGGTGCCAAGAAACAGCATGTGCTCCAGAAAGTGCGCCATCCCCAGCCGCTGTGGCGGATCTTGAAAATGGCCGACGTTGACCGCCAGTGCGGCGGCTGATTTTTCGCAGCGCGGATCTTCAATCAGCAACACGCGTAACTGATTGGTTAGCACATGGTAGGCATAAAGTTTGTGATCATTCGGGCTTTGCTGGATCGTGAGACTCGGCGTCGGAGAAACCATGTGGGGACTCATTTTATTGATCTGCAAGGTTATTATTGACCGCTGCGCCATGGGGTGCAAACCGTTTATGTGCTTTGCCCATTGTGGCTATCTCGGCAACTCAGTAAACTCGCTGTGTTTGAAATCGGTAATGGGAACCGGGATTGATGAAAGTTGTAGTGATGCGTCATGGCGATGCCGTTTTCGGTGCGGACAGCGATGCCAATCGTGCCCTGACTGAGATGGGGCGTCAGCAGTCCCGAGCCATGGCATTGTGGTTGCAGCCCCAATTGTCCGGTGCATTGCGCGTGCTGGTCAGCCCGTATCTAAGGGCCCAGCAGACCTGGCAGACCATTGCTGATCTGTTTCCGCATGCTCAAGTCGAAACAGTGGACGAGCTGGTCCCCCATGGACATGCGGCCAGCGTGGCAGACTTCCTCTGCGCTATCGAGCCAGAGAGTGAGCAATGTCTAATCATCAGTCATTTACCGCTGGTTGGATATCTCGTGGCTTCCTTGTGTCCGGGGGTCAATCCCCCCATGTTTGTGACCTCGGCGATGGTGGGAATAACCCTGACAGCAGGCCGGGGGCAACTGGAATGGCAGCAAGCACCCCAGCGATGACATGAACTGTGATCCTCCCTGCTATTGTGGAACAATCATCTGCGTAAATGTGACAAGGCAGACATTTATCTCAGTTTGAAGGAACTTTTTCGCGTACTCTAGTGTCTACTTTCATGCAGGACACGAAAGGGATACCAATAATGAGAATCTTCAAAAAATACTTGCCACTGATGATTGCCAAGTATGTGAAAACGTTTTTTAAGGGAAGGCTGTATATCCATGGACGGGGTGGATATGAGTTCGAGGGGGGGCAACTGAAACTGCCCAAGCAGGCCGATATGTTGCACAAAACGACGGTCAGCGAAGTGAACTCGACGATTTCACAGTTATCGAAGGCAGCGTAAGCCGATATCAAAACGCAGAAACAAGTATCGAGGGCCGTCATTTGACGGCCCTCTGTCGTTTAGAACCAAAGGCCGAGCATCAAGGCGCCGGCCAGGGTGAGCAACACATTCGCAACCGCATAGGTGCCGGCATAACCCAGTGCGGGAATGGAGCTGTCTGCCAGATGATTGACGACCTCCATGGCCGGTGCCGAGGTGCGTGCGCCTGTGATGGCGCCAAGCAGCAGTGCCGGGTTCATCTTCAGGATATGGATGCCAAACAGGTAACCTACCAGTACGGGGACGACGGCCACCAGGGCACCGACCAGCAGCACCACCCATCCGGTTTCATTTAAATGGCTGGCCAGTCCAGTTCCGGCCTTGAGACCTATGCTGGCCATAAACAGGGTCAGGCCCAGGTCTTTGATAAAGCGCAGGGCACCCGGCGGTATGTAGCCCATGGTGGGATGGGTTGAGCCGAGGTATCCCATTAGGATACCGCCACACAACAGCCCGACGGCATTGCCAATCCCGAATTGGAAGTGTCCAAATACCAGCGAAATACTGCCAATCAGCAGGCCACAGATGAAGAAAGTACTGAAAGCGACCAGATCCGATGCCTGGCTATGAATGCTGATGAAGCCGATGCGGCTGGCGAGCCGCTCGAGGCGATGGCGTTCGCCACTGATCTGCAAGACATCCCCTTTTTGCAGCATGATGTTTCGATCCAGTGGCATTTCAATCTGTGAACGGACAATGCGATTCAGGAAGCAGCCTTTGCCGGTCAGATCCAGCTCTACCAGATAACGACCGACATAGTTGTCGTTCTTGACGACGATCTCTTCCGTCACGATCTGCAGATCCAGCAAGTCACGGTCAAATACCTCTTTCCCGGTCCGATAACTTAGATCCAGTTTTTCGTGACTCTCCGGGTAGCCAAGCAGGGCGATATCGTCACCCTGTTGCAGAACGGTGTTGCCATCGGGGCTGGCGACAATGATACCGTTGCGACGCAAGCGTTCGACGTAGCAGCCGGTATGTGGGTAGATTCCCGTTTCCCGCAGCGAACGGCCATCGATCCAGCGCGCCATTTCCGGGCCGACACGGTAGGCTCGAATAATCGGCAAATAGGTCTTGTGTTGTCCGCCGCCGATGCCCCGTTCGCGCGCTATCTTGTGGCACTCGGCACGCAAGTCGAGGCCGAACAGGGATGGCAGGTAACGAACCAGCATCAGTAGCCCAATCAGCCCAATCATATACGTCAGGGCATAACCAACGCTCATGTTGTCGAGCATGGCGCTGATGCTGGCATTGTGTGGCAGATTGAGATAGCCACTTTGCAAGCTGTCCTGAGCACCGACCAGCGCGGGGGTCGAGGTCAGGGCGCCGGCCAGAATACCGGCAGCCAGGCCTGGGCCCAGGTCAAACAGCGACGCGAACAGGTAGGTCAACAGCATGGCGGTTGCCAGAATGACCAGCGACAAGCTGATATAGCGCAGGCCATCACGCAAGAAGACACTGAAAAAATGTGGCCCGGCCTCGATACCCACGGCGAAGATGAACAGCATGAAGGCGATGTTGCCTGCGGCAGGATTAATCGCGAATCCGAGATGGCCAAACAGCAGGGCGCTACTCATGACGCCAACGGTGTTACCCAGTTGAAAATTACCCAGACGGACTTTACCGAGCAACAAACCGAACACCAACACCATGAAGATCAGCATGACATCGTTCATGTGCAGCATGTTGCTAATATCAAGAATCATATATTTGCGAGGAGGTGGCTAGATATGCTGACAATTATGCTGGATGGTAGTTTTTTAAAGAAGCTGTTAGCCGAGAAAAAACAGAAATTCTAGCTGCCAATGCAATAGGAGGCGCTGGGTTAGCCGGTTTATACTGCCCGCCCGTTTTTGCTTGCTCATGATATCAAGATGGTTGCATGCGACTTGCCCCTGACCGAGCACTTCAGTGCACTGGATCAATTGCTGACTTGCTACGGCGAGTTTTGGTTATGTCAGCCATTTCACTGGCGGGATCTTTGCTGGCGCCATAGCCATCCTGAACTCTGTACCGCACTCGATGAACTGACATTGTCCCACTTGCAGGCGATGGAGGAGATGCCGTGTCGAGTGCAGTGGCTTGCGCCCTGGCTAGCGCACCTTCCTGATTTGCTGATGTTGTGTTCCATTGTGCAGCGTCAACCGGAGTTGCCGGCGTTGCCAGCCAGCATGGCTGCGTTCATTCCGGGTCGCAAATGGCAACAGATCCGGCATTTTGAAGCGGCGACAGGGGAGTTTGGCTTGCCGTTCCTGGAGTGGTGTGCCGGCAAAGGGCATCTGGGGCGAGTGCTGGCTTGGCGCCGGGATGTCGAGGTGGAGTCGTTGGAGTGGCAGTCTGCGTTGTGTGCCGATGGCAGGGCGCTGGCGCAAAAACAGCGCGTCCGGCAACAGTTTCATTGTGCCGATGCGTTTGCCGCATCCAGTGCGAGCCTGCTGCGAGCCGAGCAGCACGCGGTGGCGCTGCATGCCTGTGGCGATCTGCATGTTGCGTTATTGCGGCAGGGCGTGGCCGCAGGCGTGAGGGCAGTGACGATTTCGCCATGCTGTTATCACCTGATTCGCGATAGCCAGTATCAACCTCTTTCACAAGCCGGACAGGCGAGCCGGTTGCAGCTGTCGCGCAATACGCTAAGGCTGGCGGCTCAGGAAACGGTGACCGCTGGCGCGCGCGAGCGGCGCCTGCGTGACATTGAACTCCGTTGGCGCCTGGCTTTTGATCTGCTGCAACGAGCATGGCGGGGTGAGGACAGCTATCTTCCGTTGCCGACCCTCCCCGGCCAGCTGTTGACGGGGGATTTTGCAACGTTTGTCGCCTGGGCTCTGGAGCGCAAGGGGCTGGCTGTGGCACGGCCCTCGCAGCAGGTTTTGTCGCAGGCGTTGTGCCAGGCTGAGGCTCGCGTGCCTGTGGTCGCCCGTATGGAGTGGGTCCGTCACCTGTTCCGGCGGCCGCTGGAGTTGTGGTTGGTGCTGGATCGCGCGCTTTATCTGCAAGAGCAGGGCTATCAGGTCAGCATTAGCGAGTTCTGCGGGCGTGCGCTCACGCCTCGCAACCTGTTGCTTGAAGCCTGGCGAGCGCGTTGAGCCAGGCTAACGACGTTGCGCGATACCAGGGTCACTTTGTTCAATTAATACCAGAAGCGCGGCATCGCCCCCCCATTCGCGAGGAGCCTGGTGAAAGGCCTCGACAAACGGATGTTGGGCCAGCCAGCGTGGCACCTGCTGCTTGAGGATATTCTGGCCGTGGCCATGCATGACACAGGCACAGCGAATTTGCTCGCGGCGGCAGGCTTCCAGCAGGGCGGCCAGTTCCAGCTTGGCCTGTTGCTGGCTGAGGCCATGGAGATCCAGCAGCATGTCGGGGTAGTAGTCGCCGCGACGCAGTTTTTTCACCTCATAACTGGAGACATCGCCGCGTACATAACGCATCGGTCCTTCGTCACTGAGGTGGGGGATAAATTCGTCAGAAAAATAGTGGCTGCCCCCCAGGTTTTCCCGGACTTCCCGTTGCAGTGCTTTCTGCTTGACCGTCCTGTGGACGGGACTTATGGTATCCTGCTTTATTTGACGGGTACCGGCTACGGCCTCGCGGAACAGGGCGAGTTCCTGCTCATCCAGCGCGCTGTTTTTCTTCATTAATCAGGTACCTGAATAACTCTCGGACACATGATCCGATTCTACTCGACCCGGAGGCGGTTTTGGAAAAGATAATCATCGATGAGGCGGTCAACGAGCTCAAGACCGTCAATGACCTGATGCGCTGGGCCGTCAGTCGATTCAATGAAGCCGGGCTGTTTTATGGGCATGGAACCGATAATGCCTGGGATGAAGCGGTGCAACTGTTATTGCCGGCCCTGCATTTACCGCCGTTGATCAGCGAAGAGATTCGCACCGCCCGTCTGACCCGCGCCGAACGCCAGCTTCTGGTCGAGCTGATTGCTCGGCGGGTCGCAGAGCGCATTCCCGCGGCTTACCTGACCAATAAGGCTTGGTTCTGTGGTCTTGAGTTTTATGTCGATGAGCGGGTCATAGTGCCCCGCTCGCCGATTGGTGAGCTGATCAACAAGCGCTTTGCACCCTGGTTGTCCCAAGAGCCGAGCCGGATCATGGATATGTGCACCGGTTCGGGCTGTATCGCGATTGCACTGGCGCAGGCGTTCCCAGAAGCCGAAGTGGACGCCATTGATCTCTCGGCGGATGCGCTCGATGTCACCCAGATCAACATCGACATGTATGGTCTGGAGCAGCAGGTGATTCCGATGCAGTCGGATCTGTTTTCGGCGCTGCCCGCTGGCGATAAATACGATCTGATCGTCTCGAATCCCCCTTATGTGGATGCCGAGGATATGGCCGATCTGCCCGATGAATTCCAGCATGAACCCGAACTGGCGCTGGCTGCGGGTGAAGATGGATTGATCCTGGCCAAACGCATTCTGGCGCAGGCTCCCGACTTTTTACATGAACATGGCGTGCTGGTGGTCGAGGTAGGCAACAGTTATGTGCACCTGGCCGCTCAGTATCCGGATGTGCCGTTCCACTGGGTCGAGTTTGAACAGGGTGGACACGGTGTCTTTATGATGACCAAGGCCGAGCTGGATGCTGTGGCCGATCGATTTGCCGCATACAGGAGTTGATGACGCTATGGCAGGGAACAGTTTTGGACAACTCTTCCGGGTTGCAACCTTTGGCGAGAGCCACGGTGTGGCGTTGGGGGCCGTAGTTGACGGTTGCCCACCCGGACTGGAATTGAGCGAGGCCGATCTGCAACAGGATCTGGATCGACGCAAGCCCGGGACGTCTCGGTTCACGACCCAGCGCCGCGAGCCGGATGCGGTGCGGATCCTGTCTGGTGTTTTTGAAGGCAAGACTACCGGGACCTCGATTGGATTACTGATTGAAAACACCGATCAGCGCTCGAAAGATTACTCGGATATTCAGGATCTATTCCGTCCGGGGCACGCTGACTACACCTATCACCAAAAATACGGTGTTCGCGATTACCGCGGCGGCGGACGCTCCTCGGCGCGTGAAACCGCCATGCGTGTCGCTGCCGGTGCCATTGCCAAAAAGTACCTCAAGCAGGTCCATGGCATCGAGATCTTCGGCTATCTCACGCAACTCGGCCCGATCCGTGGTGAGCGTTTTGAGCGCGACATTATCGAAACCAACCCCTTCTTCTTTGCCGATCCGGACAAGCTGGAGGAGTTGGATGCGTTCATGCGCGATCTAAAGAAAGAGGGCGACTCGATCGGTGCAAGGCTGCAGGTGGTTGCCCGTCATGTCCCGGTGGGACTAGGTGAACCGGTGTTTGATCGTCTCGATGCGGAGATTGCTCATGCCATGATGGGCATCAACGCAGTGAAAGGGGTCGAGATCGGTGATGGTTTTGGCGTCGTGGAGCAGCGTGGCTCGCAACACCGCGATGAGATGACACCACAGGGATTTCTCAGCAACCATGCCGGTGGCATTCTGGGCGGTATTAGTTCGGGTCAGGACATTGTCGTCAGCATGGCGCTGAAGCCGACCTCGAGCATTACGGTACCGGGCAAGACGATTACCGTCAGTGGTGAACAGACCGAGATGATCACCCGCGGTCGTCACGACCCGTGCGTCGGCATTCGTGCTGTTCCTATTGCCGAGGCCATGCTGGCCCTGGTGCTGATGGATCATCTGCTGCGCCACCGGGCGCAGAATATGAATGTTCAGACGGTAACGCCGAAACTCAAGTAAGACGTGCAGAATGTAAAAGGCCGTGCGAATGCACGGCCTTTTTGTTGCGCTGAGAGGCGGTTAGTCCTCGATCTGCTTGTGCAGCTTGACCGCCTTTTGTTGGCTCTTGCGCAAACGCAGATTGAGCATCTCGACACCCAGTGAAAATGCCATCGCAAAGTAGATGTAACCTTTGGGAATATGCAGGTCGAAACCTTCGGCGATCAGTGCGACCCCGACCAGGATCAGGAATGATAACGCCAGCATCTTGACTGTCGGGTGAGCATCGACAAAATCACCGATTGCCTTGGCGGCAAACATCATGATGCCGACGGCTATCATGATCGCGATGACCATGACAGGCACATGGCTGGCCATGCCTACGGCGGTGATGACAGAGTCGAGGCTGAACACTATGTCCAGGATGGCGATCTGGATCAGCGTCGCAATAAAGCCGCGACCCGCCACTTCGGCCGCCGAGGTGGGCTCATCATCCCCTTCGAGTGAGCCGTGGATCTCGTGCGTACTCTTCGCCAGCAGGAAAAGACCACCGATGATCAGAATCAGGTCACGACCAGAGATCGCCTCGCCAAGTAGCGTAAACAGGGGCTCGGTCAGACGCATGACCCAGGCCAGGGATAACAGCAGCATGATGCGTGTCAGCATGGCACCGGCCAGGCCCAGAATTCTGGCGCGTTGACGTTGAGCCGGCGGTAATTTGCTGACCAGAATTGATATAAAGATGATGTTATCGATACCGAGCACGATCTCCAGCAGTGTCAGGGTGGCCAAAGCCATCCAGGCGCTGGGATCCAGTAACCATTCGAACATGAGTCTATCCTGTAATGTGTAGAGGGCATCCGTTGAAACGCGGGCGCTAGTCTAGCAGCCTGGTCGGATTTCATAAACTTTTGACGCGCTAGCAAGATGAGAAAAAAAACGCCATCGGAGTATCGGCAGCGCTGGCAAAACCAACCATGCTCAGGCAGTATCTGCGCCTTCGCCAGGCTCACCGGCCAAGGCGAATAACCAAGCCTTATCCCTGGCCCAGGAAAGTGATCGGAATTACATGAACATACACGAATTCGAACAACTGCTGCTTGCTCAAATTGATGCCATGGTGGCGCACGGTTCTGATGATGAACTGTTCGCCAGTGGTTACCTGCGTGGTCATATCTCGTTGGCGGTTGCCAACTGTGAAATCCATGGCAAAACCTTGGTTCGCGATGTCGAGATGAATGTGTTGCGAAGTTTGCAACAAGCTTGCTTGAACGGTGAACTGAACGATCAGGATCAACGCCTGGTGGATGAGATGTGGCAACGGTTGCTGCGACAGGTCAGGCAGCAAACTGCCTGATAGCGTCAACTAACAATAAAACAGCGGGCCTGGCCCGCTGTTTGTCATTTTGCGATTAGAGTGCCTCTTCTGCCAGCCGAGCCATCGCCTGGTCTGTCACATCGTAAATCAGGATCGCCAAGTGACGGATTTCACCGGTAAAGTCCGGTAACGGCATGATGGTCACATTCTGGTACATGTGCTCCGCTTCACCTGTGATCGGTCGGTAATTGGAGAAATGAAACAGATAAGGGCGCTGTTCCCAACTGATGAAGGCCTTGTTATTCAAGGTGCGCACCATGGTCAATTTGCGCTCCAGCCAGATTTTGTCCAGTTCGGGATAGATGTCGAATAGCACCTTGTCCTTCACCTGGTAACTGAGTTGGCTGGAGTGGCTCTCCATGAAGCCATTCCATACCTGAATGCGGTTCTCTTCGTCCAGGATCACCAGACCCACTTCCAGGTTTTGAATGATGGTCATTAGCCAGTGGAACTCTCTGATCTCCATACCTGTCTCCTCACATCAGATGTTCGATCTTGTGATTCATGAACTGAATAGAATCTTCGGTGAACAGCAGCAACAGATCGCACTGCACCTGATGATTGCGGATCTGGTAGTTGATTTCGATGGCAAGCGTGCGTTTCCAGCGGTGCTTGTTAGCCTGGATCAGCTCCTCGATCGGTCTGTGTTGTCCCAACACCACAGGATGACCTTGGCTGAATGGCGTATCCAGCTGATTGGCAAAACCGCGCAGGAATGCGCCGATCAGTACATTCGACATGTCCATTAACAGCTCCAGTTCGGTGGCCCTTGTCATGGAACCGTCGTGCCCCATCAGGCGACCCAGATCGGCAAAGCTGGAGTCGTGGAACAGCACCAGCGCCTCGCCGGCGATGCCTGCGCCAATAAAACCCTGACACACGGCGGACAGCGTCTCGGCGCCCGCGGCAGAGTTCAGCGCCATGTGCAATTCGCTGACTTCAAGGACGTTGACATTGGGTATGGGCAATATGACGAAGCCACCCAGCATGCGGGCCAGCAGGTCGGCGGCCTGACCCATGGCAACGTTGGCCAGCTCCTGGTAAACATCCCTGGCTTCGACGGTCAGATTAACACCGCCGCTATCGGGTCGATCGAGTAACTCACCGGGTTGATACAGGCCCAAGCGTCGCAGCAGATGACTTATTTGCTCGCTGCTGCAGGGTTTTTTGATGAAGTCCAGTGCACCCAGTGCCATCACTTCAGACCGGGCTTCCGGCTGAATGTCGCCGGAGACGACGATGACACGGCTGCGGATATTTTCATCGCGTAACGTTCGCAGAACCTGGTAGCCGTCCATCACAGGCATCGTCAGATCCAGAAAAACCAGATCACCATGTCCGCTGAGGATCTGCTCGACACCCTGTTGCCCGTTTTCGGCAAAGTGCAGTGTCACAGACCAGTCATCAGGTAACGCACGGGCCATCTGTTTTCGCGCAAAGGCAGAGTCGTCACAGATCAATATGTTCAAGGCCAGCCCTCTACAATGATTCATTTCAGATTCAGTATATGAACTACGGCGGTAAACGCCTGCCTAAAGAAAAGGCAATCGATGGCGAGCAGGCTTGTCAAACGCCAGAGGCTTGATTCAGCTCACGCTTTGTTACTCGAAAGGAGAGGACTCAGACTGGTATATTCGCGAAAACATAAGGAGCGGCTAATGAACAGTACCATCGAAACCTTGCAAGCCCATGCCTCGGTGCGGGCCTTTACCACCCAGACGATCAGTGACGCTCAGCGGCATGCCATACTGGCTTCGGCACGCCAGACATCCAGCTCCAGTTTTTTACAGATGGTGACCATCATTCGCATCACAGACGCGGCACTGCGGCTGCGCCTGGCGGCGTTGGCCGGCGAACAGGCGTATGTCGCCAGTGCTGCCGAATTCTGGGTGTTTTGTGCCGATTTGAACCGTAATCAGCAGATAGCACCAGAGGCCAAATTGGGGTTTGCCGAACAGTTGCTGATGGGGGCAATTGATACGGCGCTGATGGCGCAAAATGCACTGACGGCGGCTGAATCGCTTGGTTTGGGCGGGGTGTTCATCGGTGGTTTGCGTAACAATCCTGGCGAGGTGACCGCGGCTCTGGATCTTCCACGCCACGTTTTACCCTTGCTGGGCCTGTGCCTGGGGTATCCTGCGGCGCCGGCAGAACAAAAGCCGCGGTTGCCTGAGGAGCTGGTCGTGCATGAAAACCACTACCAGAGGCTGGATCCTCATCTGTTGGAGCAGTATGACGCCCGTATGCTCGATTACTATTCGGCGCGCAGCAGTAACAGCAAGCAACAGAACTGGAGCGGTCAGATCCGTGCGATTCTCTCCAAAGAGAGCCGTCCGTTCATGCTGGATTACCTGCACGCGCAAGGTTTTATCACGCGCTAATGACAGTGCGCACGGTCACATTCTCTGACAGGGTAGCGGGATTCTGATATTCTGCGTCGCCTGCAACCTGTCGGAGTTTGACATGCGCCCGTTTGCCTGGTTATCGCTGTTTCTCGTCGCAATTTATTTCGTTTACGGGGCCTATATCCCGTTCTGGTCATTGTGGTTGGCATCCCGTGATCTTAGCGCCGACCAGATCGGACTATTGATCGGTGTCGGATTGGCGATCCGCTTTGCCGGTCAGTTGCTGATCATGGGCAAAGCCAACCGGGCCAGTCTGTTGATTCCAGCGTGTCGCTATCTGGCTTTGGCCAGTGCGGTCTGTTTTTTGCTGTTCTACGGGGTGTCGGGTTTCTGGTCGATTCTAGCCTTGATGCTGGTGGCCAATTTTATCTATCCAACCCTTTTGCCCCTAAGTGAAGCGTTAGCCGCGCGAATGATGCTGCAGGTAAAACTCGACTATGGTCGCGTACGGTTATGGGGCTCGGCGGCGTTTATTCTTGGTTCCATGCTGGTTGGCGCACTGGTCAAGCAAAGTGGGGCCGACTGGGTGTTACACACCATGATAATAGGCCTGCTGGCCTTGATACTTTGTACCTGGCTGCCGATGTCGCCAGCGCCGCAGGATGCCATTTCCAGTGGCCAAAAAACCGGCTTTTTACCCTTGTTGCGGCAAAAGCCATTTCTGATGTTTTTGCTCGTCGTGTCATTGCTGCAGGGGAGTCATGCGGCCTATTACGGCTTTAGCGCCTTGCATTGGAAGGCGCACGGTTATGCCGAAAATGTGATCGGCTATCTGTGGGCTGCGGGGGTGGTTGCTGAAATTTTGATGTTTGCCATCAGCAAGCGGCTGTTCAGTCGTATTGGCTATCAGCAGATGTTTCTGATTGGTGCGGTCGGTTGTGTCATTCGCTGGACTATTTTGGCTTCCACGACTGCGCTTCCCTGGCTGGTGATCGCTCAGTTGCTGCATGCGGTCACATTCTGCGTCAGCCATCTGGCTGCTGTCCGGTATATGACGCAACAGATGCCCAGTGATCAGCTTATTCCGGCACAGACGCTGTATGCCGCCTTACCGACAGGCATGTTTACTGCGGTGCTGACCATGCTCTCTGGGGTTGCGTATCAACACAGTGGCGGTATGGCGTTCTGGGGCATGGCCGTATTGGTTCTGCCAGTCTTTGTGCTGCGGGTACCGGGGCAAAAAAAGCCACTCAGCACGCACGTCAGCTAACCACCAGCTAACAAAAAGGCGGCCTGTAGCCGCCTGTTGAGTGCGAATCCGGTTACCATTTACGCTTGGGCTGAAACAGGACATCCAGATCGTCCTTTTTCTCCTGTAACTCTTCGAGCTCTTTCTGGTTTGCCTGCTCGATCTGTTCCGTCATCTCGCGCAACGCCATGCGCATCTCCTCTTCCCGAGTGATGAGCCAAGCGTCTTTGTCATGGATGGAGGCCAAGGTACTGATGCCTTTATTCAACAGTTGTTTGGCGGAGCCAAATTGCCGATTCACTCGGGCATCCAGAGCGCGTTGGATCAGGTTGGCGATGTTGATTTTCAGCAGCAGCAACTCAAGGCGGCGATCCTCGGTAACAAACGCTTGCGGATCTATTTTGCCCTTGTTGTGTTCAATACGCACCACAGCGCGGATCTTCTTCACGATCTGCAGCATTTGCAGCGCCTGGCGATCCGACTCCGGTGAGCGGAAAATACTCTCTTCGTTATGCTGGTAATTCTCCTGCACGTAGTTGATTTGTGCGGTGACGTCCTGGATCCGTTGCTTGACCGAGGCCAGTGCCGGATTGGCGGCGGAGATGATACGCAGTGCATCCAGTATGCGGTTTTGCAATAGCAATACCAGCGTTTTGGTGTACGGCAGCCGACTGGCGTTGAGTAATAGCTCGTCGGCTTCATCGATGATGTTTTTCTGCCGTGAAATGGTGATACGGCGGTCGGTTTCCTGCTTCTGCTTGTATTGCTGGACGATGTTATAGGTGATCACCAGAAACAGCAGCGCTCCGATCGAAAACAGCACCAGAGTTAATACCATGGTGGTTTCTACCTCTTGGGTCATGACAGACACTAATTGCTTGATACTACTACAGCTGGCAGGTGTGGGGTAGGGACGCAGGGCACAGTTTGACGGCAGACTGGTTTCGCTGATGCCGTCCAACGCGATGAGACGCCAAAGCTGCAGGAAAAAGAAGCCTTTGAACTAATCTTTGTTAGTATTAGTCCACACGCTCTTATTCTGGAATGCTATGAAACTACAGCAGCTGCGCTACATCGTTGAGGTAGCCAACCACAGTCTGAATGTCTCGGCGACCGCAGAGAGTCTCTATACCTCGCAGCCTGGGATCAGCAAACAGGTGCGGATGTTAGAAGACGAGCTCGGGGTGCAGATTTTTGAACGCAGTGGCAAGCATCTGACCCAGATCACCCCTGCCGGGCGGGATATCCTGCGCATTTCGCAAGAGATCCTGGCCAAAGTCGAGAGCATTCGTTCTGTGGCCGGGCAATATACCAACCCGGATCAGGGCACCTTGAATATCTCCACCACCCATACCCAGGCGCGTTATGCCTTGCCCGAGGTGATCCGTGCCTTCATCAAGCGTTATCCCAAAGTGTCATTGCACATGCATCAGGGATCTCCGGCACAGCTGAGCGAGTCGGTGGCAAAAGGCACCACAGATTTTGCTATCGCCACCGAGGCCTTGCATCTGTATCAGGATCTGGTGATGTTGCCCTGCTACCACTGGACCCGGTGCCTGCTGGTGCCGAAAGGCCACCCTTTGACCTTGTTGCCACGTGTCGAAATCGAAGATTTGGCGCAGTATCCGCTTGTCACCTATACGTTCGGCTTTACCGGACGTTCCGAGCTGGATGCCGCTTTCAATCGCACCGGCATGGAGCCGCGCATCGTTTTTACTGCCATCGACGCCGATGTCATCAAGACCTATGTTCGTATGGGATTGGGCGTCGGGGTGCTGGCCAGCATGGCCATCGATCCGCAAACGGATACCGATCTGGTGCGAATCGACGCCCGTCACCTGTTCCAGTCCAGTACCACCAAAATCTGTTTCCGTCGCGGTATCTTCCTGCGCAGCTACATGTATGACTTCATGGAGCGTTTTGCTCCCCATCTGACGCGTGATGTCGTGGACAAGGCCCTGGCGATGAAGACGCCGTATGAAGTTGAGCAACTGTTTGTGGGCATTGAACTCCCGGAGCGTTAAGCTGCGAGTCAATCACACGGCAGAATGCGGATCGCCAGCCCGCCGCGAGAGGTTTCCCGATAACGGGCGTCCATGTCCTTGCCCGTGGCATACATGGTTTCGATGACCTTATCCAGCGAGACGCGTGCCTTGCTGGTGCGGCGCAGTGCCATGCGTGATGCGTTGATCGCCTTGACGGCCGCGATGGCGTTGCGTTCGATGCAGGGGACCTGCACCTGACCCGCAACCGGATCGCAGGTCAGCCCCAAATTGTGCTCCATACCGATCTCGGCCGCCTGACACACCTGATCTGGACTACCGCCCATCAAGGCGGTCAGTCCTGCCGCTGCCATGGAGCAGGCGACACCCACCTCACCCTGACAACCGACTTCCGCTCCGGAGAGTGAGGCATTCATCTTGTAAAGCAGGCCAATCGCGCCAGCCGTGAGCAGGAAATGACTGGCCATGGTGGCATCGACGGGTTGAACAAAGCGGTCGTAGTAGGCCAGTACGGCCGGCAGAATACCCGCCGCGCCGTTGGTCGGGGCCGTGACAATCCGGCCTCCGGCTGCATTCTCCTCGCTGACGGCGAGTGCGAAGGCATTCACCCAGTCGATAACCAGCATCGGATCCCGCGACAACGCCTCACTGCTGGCAAGCTGACGATAGAGTGCCGGTGCCCGGCGAGGTACCCGTAATGGCCCGGGAAGCACGCCTTCGGTCCGGCTGCCTCGCGCAATGGCCTCCTTCATCACACGCCAAATTTGCTGACACTCAGCCGCGACATCGCGCTCTGGCTGCAGTTGTTGCTCGTTGCAGAGCATCAGGCTGGCAATAGAGATCTCCGCCTGCTGGCATAGGCCTAACAGCTCTTCGGCGCTGGCGAAGGGATAGGGAATGGTGGTTTCAGCACTCTGGCGTGCATGGAAATTGTCCTCGCGAACGATAAAACCGCCGCCCAGCGAGTACCAGGTCTGTTCCAGGCACACAGCCTCACCCTGGTAGGCCACCAGGCGCAGCCCATTCTCGTGCAGTGTCAGCGGCGTGGGTTCAAAAAACAGATGGATCGCGTCGAAGGCCAGGGGGTGCTGGCCATTGAGCCTCAACTCGCCGCCAGCTTGCCAGCGCTGAAGCCGCAGCGGCATGCTGGATACGTCAATCTGCTGTGGTTGTTCGCCGGCGAGTCCAAACCAGATGGCCACATCTGTTTGGTGACCGCGACCGGTCAGCGCCAGGGAGCCGTACAGGGTGATGTCGATACGGGTTACTCGATTGAGTTGTTTCTCGTCCGCCAACTGCTGACTGAAGTGGGCGGCAGCCAGCATGGGGCCCACGGTGTGAGACGATGAGGGACCGATCCCGATTTTAAAAAGTTCGAAAATTGACAGCATAGTTGGACGCAGAAAGGCTACAGGATGGAGTTGTATTTTGCAGTGAAGAGTATATTTAATAAAAAATATCGCAAACAAAATATGAATTAGTTTAATCGGCTATTTGCGTGGCCAGCTGCCACAGCATACGGGCGGTAGCGCCCCAGATCAGGTGTCCTGACAGCACCATGCCATAGACAGTCTGCCTCTGGCCTGAACGCGTGACGGGCCACTGTCCATAAGCCTTGGTTTCCAGCAGCGGAGCAAGAGGGACGCTAAAGGCTGCGGCAACCTCGTCCGGCGCCGGCTGCAAGTCCAGGGGGGAGGTCAGCAGACCCAAATAGGGTGTCACCATAAAGCCGCTATGGGTCCTATGGGGAGGGAGTTGCCCCAGCAAGTGCACGGCGTGAGGGGGGATGCCCAGCTCTTCGTGTGTCTCGCGCAGCGCGGTGGCGGCCAGCGAGTGATCCTGGGCATCATGGCGGCCGCCGGGAAAGCTGATTTGTCCTGGATGATGACGCAGATGGGGGCTGCGCAGCGTGAGTAACACTTGCAAGCCTTCGGTCCGCATGATCAGCGGGATGAGTACCGCTGCGCGCTGCCAGGGTTGCCTTAGCGTAGTCGGCGCCACGCTATCATCCGCCAACGGACGTAACAGGCTAAAACGCATGCGTAGCCTCGCCAGTTGTTCTTCACCCCGCGTCATGCGTTATTCGCCAGCAATGGCAGGATCCGCCCCAGTTTGTCGAACGTCTCCTGATACTCGGCCTCAACCCGGGAGTCGGCAACGATACCGCCACCGGCCCAGACATAGAGAGTCTGCTGACAGGCGATCAGGGTGCGGATCGTGATACTGGTATCCATGCGGCCGTGGCGGCTCAGGTAGCCAATACTGCCGCAGTAGGCATTACGCCGCTGTGGTTCAAGCTCTTCGATGATCTCCATCGCGCGAATTTTTGGGGCGCCGGTGATTGACCCGCCGGGAAAGCAGGCTCGTAGCAGATCGGTGGCTGTCAGGGTTGACGGCAGCTCGCCTTCGATGGTCGACACCAGATGATGAACGGCAGGGAAGGATTCCACTGCGAACAGTGACGGAACCCGGACCGTTCCCGGAATGCAGACCCGGCCGATGTCATTGCGTAGCAGATCGACGATCATCAGATTCTCGGCCCGGTCCTTGTCGGCCTGGCGCAGCGCTTCGGCGGCGGCGGCATCGGCGGCAGCTTCGCTGTGGCGCGGCCGGGTACCCTTGATTGGTTTGGTCGAGACGCGCGCCCCTTCCAGGCTGAGAAACCGCTCCGGTGAGAGGCTTAAAATGGCGGCGTGCGGCAAACGCAAGAAGGCAGAAAAGGGCGCCGCGTTGCCGCTACTGAGCCGACAATAGGCCTCCCATTCGGACCCCTGGTATCCGGCGCAGAAGCGTTGTGTCAGATTGATCTGGTAACAATCACCGGCTGCCAAGTAAGCCTGAATACGGGCAAAGCGCTGTCGGTAACCTGCCTCATCCATGTTGGCCTGCCACTGCGTCGTGAGGCGGCAGGGCGTGAGCGACGCGGTCTGTTGCTGTTGCCACCACAGCCAGCGCTGTTGCCAGGCCGTTTCATCACCCTGAACCAACAGCGTGGCCTGACGGTGGGCCTTATCCAGGATCCAGGCCCAGTCATAGATGCCTTGCGCCATATCCGGGACAGTAATATCGGCCTGTGACAGCACGGGGAGCCGTTCAAAACGCCGTCCGAGATCATAACCAAACAAGCCGATGGCACCACCAATAAACGGCAATTCACCCGCATAGGGGGGGGCACCAAGCAGGGCACTACTGGTTTGTTGCAGCAACTGCAGGGGGTCGTCGGTCGAGACTCGCGCGGGCCGATGGGTTCCGGGGTACTCAATACGGGTTGTGGCCCCTTCGGTAACAACCGTGGCCACCGGATCGGCACTGATGATATCAAAGCGGCTGTCGGGGTGCTGCGCGCTGGCGGATTCGAGCAGCATGGCCCATGGCTGCGCCTGAAGGCGGGCAAACAGATCCCGCGCCGGCGCCGGGCCGTCAAGATGCAATTCGGCAAACGAGAAATGATGTAGGGTCAGTTGTTCGGACATCAAGATACCTGTGTTGCGTGTTCCAGCCCACCAGTGGGCACTGCGTCATGGCACGCTCTGGTCGCGCAGCGTATCATAAGGCAGCACAAGGACAAAAACTGACAGCCCGAGGCAGCTGTCCCCCGCCATGCGGGGTCACCCGGTAACGGAGAAGACCATGACCGTCATCAAACAGCACGACTTCATCGATTCGATTTTCGATGCGTTGCAGTACATTTCCTATTATCACCCGCTGGACTTTGTTGAGGCGCTGCATGCGGCGTATCAACGCGAAGAGAGTCAGGCCGCCAAGGATGCCATCGCGCAGATCCTGATCAATTCGCGAATGGCGGCAGAAGGGCATCGTCCCCTGTGTCAGGACACGGGCATCGTCACCTGTTTTGTCAAGATCGGGATGCAGGTGCAATGGGCGACGGAGATGACGGTACAGCAGATGGTGGATGAGGGCACGCGTCGGGCCTATACCCATCCGGATAACCCCTTGCGTTTATCGATCTTGGCTGATCCGGCCGGCAAGCGGGTCAATACGCGCGACAATACGCCGGCCGTGGTCCACGTCGAAATGGTCCCGGGAGACAAGGTCGATGTGCTGATTGCGGCCAAAGGGGGGGGCTCGGAGAACAAATCCAAGCTGGCGATGTTGAATCCGTCTGATTCCCTGGTTGACTGGGTGCTGAAGACAGTGCCAGGCATGGGGGCAGGCTGGTGTCCCCCTGGCATGTTGGGAATTGGCATCGGTGGTACCGCTGAAAAAGCCATGTTGATGGCTAAAGAGTCGTTGATGGAGTCCATCGATATCCAGCAGCTGAAGGCGCGCGGCGCCAGTACGACAGAAGAGGCGTTGCGCCTGGAGTTGTACGAAAAAATCAACCAGCTGGGCATCGGTGCCCAGGGGTTGGGTGGGTTGACCACGGTGCTGGATGTGAAAATCAAATCGGCCCCAACCCATGCGGTTGGCCTGCCGGTTGCCATGATCCCCAATTGCGCGGCAACCCGACACATTCATTTTACTCTGGATGGCTCCGGTCCGGCTGAGTTGGTTCCGCCCCCGCTGTCAGCATGGCCGCAGATCGAGTGGGAAGGGGCCGCCAGTGCGCGCCGGGTGAACCTTGATGGCATCAGCAAAGCGGAGATTGCCAGCTGGAAGGTCGGCGAGACGTTACTGCTGTCCGGGACTATTCTTACCGGCCGCGATGCGGCCCATAAGCGGATCCAGGATTTGCTCAAGGCAGGCAAGGCGCTTCCGGAAGGCGTCAATCTGGCGGGGCGCTTTATTTACTATGTTGGCCCTGTCGATCCGGTTCGTGACGAGGTGGTTGGGCCGGCAGGACCGACGACATCAACCCGGATGGACAAGTTCAGTGAAACCATGCTGGGCGAGGCCGGGTTGTTTGGCATGATAGGCAAGTCCGAACGCGGGCCTGAGGCGGTGGCGGCAATTAAACGCCATGGCGCTGCGTATCTGATGGCGGTGGGAGGAGCAGCCTATCTGGTATCCAAAGCGATCAAGAAGGCGCGTAAGGTGGCGTTCGAAGATCTGGGTATGGAGGCTATCTACGAGTTCGAAGTTGTCGACATGCCGGTCACCGTGGCGGTAGATAGTCGCGGTGAGAATATCCATGACATAGGACCCGCGCACTGGAAAGCGATATTGCAACCTGTCGATATCAAGACGATCGGCGAGTGACAACAAGGGAGGCCATTTGGCCTCCCTTGTCGCAATAATGAGCAAACACATTGTTTTATATGAAATTAGTATTGTAATCGCGGCACAGTTTTCCTATCATGCCGCCCGTCGTCAGCGCTGCTGCGCTTGGGGCAGGCGAGATTCCACGCCTAAACAAGGAATCAAAAAAACGGTGAGGTGTCCGAGTGGCTGCCCGAAGCCAGCGAAGCTGGCGATAAAGGAGAGCACGCAAGGCGTGCGACGCAGCCACAGACCACTGAACTGGAAAAAGGTGAGATTCCACGCCTAAACAAGGAATCAAAAAAACGGTGAGGTGTCCGAGTGGCTGAAGGAGCACGCCTGGAAAGTGTGTATACGGCAACGTATCGAGGGTTCGAATCCCTCCCTCACCGCCATCTTCAAACAGAAGCTGCAGTCATGCGGCTTTTTTTATTTGCGTGATAATCGCCACCTGCCTGGTCTGGTGATGCTCCGGGCTGTATCTGGCCTCTTGTTACCCACAGCACAACACGACCGTTTCCTCCGTGCCTGTACCCACCATCCTGTCTCCTGATTTGCAAAGCCTGCGTCATCCCCCCGTTCATCGCCGGCCGGCGCTGATGGTTTTGCTCTGCGGGCACGAGGGCTCAGCTTGACTGCCGGATCGCTGCGACCGCAGGGGCTTGAGTGCTGACCAGCCTCTCTTTTGGTTTTTCCTCACAGAAGCGAGACCGCAGTCTGGCTATGCTTGATCATGTCGCGCAAGCTGTCCTGACAGGACAGGCTGTCGCAACGTGTGCAGCAGAGTGACCCAAGGAGTGTGGCCATGCGTATCAAAAACAAGATCATTGCTCTAGCCAGTATTCCACTGATACTGGTGGTGTTATTGATCAATCTGAGCAGCTACATGATCAGTCGTGCCGATCTGCAGCAGAAGCAGGTTGAGCTGCGCGAGCAACTGATCAGTGAGAAAAAGGCGCAATTGGGCAAGTATCTGGCGTTGGCGGAAAGCGCTGTTGCCAACGTCTATGCACAAGCGGATACGCCGGAAAACCGGGAGACCGTTAAGCAGATACTGCGTGAACTGCGATATGAAGCCGATGGCTATTTCTTTGTCTACAACTATCAAGGTATCAACCAGGTGCTGGGTCCCAAGCCTGAACTCGAAGGCAAGGACCTCTCCCAGCTCAAGGATGCTGACGGCAAGCAGTTTATCCAGGCGATTATCACCTCTGCCCGTCAGGGCGATGGCTTTGTGCAGTATCAATGGCATAAGCCGTCGGTCAATCGCGATGTGGCCAAATTGAGCTTTAACAAGACCCTTGATAAGTACCAGTGGGTCGTGGGTACCGGATTCTATATCGACGACATCGAAGCTGAATTGGCCCGGCACATGCAGCTTGGTCAACAAGAGACGATCACGCTGTTGCTGCGCAACATAGCGGTGTCGTTGGCGGTATTAGTGCTGACTATCGTGGCCACCCTGGTGATTGGCAATCGGATCACCCGCCCATTGGAGGCGGCTGTTGCGGCACTGAACAACATAGCCAGTGGTGAGGGTGACCTGACGCGGCGACTAAGTGCCACCAGCACAGACGAAGTCGGGACCTTGAGTCTGGCCTTTAATCATTTCATCGAGCAGATACAGTCGCTGGTATCGCAGGTCGGCGTGACCAGCAGCCATGTCTTTGATGTTTCGGCCCGCCTCAAGGACTCCTCGTCGCAGTTCATTACCCAGATGCAGGGACACAGACGCGAAACCGAACAGGTGGTCACTGCCGTCACAGAAATGAGCTCTACGGCGCAGGAGGTGGCTTCCAGTGCGGCCAATGCGGCGACAGCGACCAGTGCGGCCAGTGCCGAGGCGGTCCAGGCGCGTGAGGTCGTGGCGGTAGCGACCCACAGTATCAATCAGCTGGTCAGTGAGGTGGATCAAGCGGCCCATGTGATTCAGCAACTGGCGCAGGAAACTGGCAAGATTGGCTCTGTGGTCGAAGTTATTCGCGGCATTGCCGAGCAGACAAATTTGCTCGCCCTGAATGCGGCCATTGAAGCCGCACGGGCGGGTGAGCAGGGACGAGGTTTTGCCGTGGTGGCTGACGAAGTGCGCTCGCTAGCGGGACGAACCCAGCAGAGCACGGTGGAGATCAACAGCATGCTGCAGCGGCTGCAATCCGGAGTGGCGGAGGCGGTCGAGGTCATGCAATCGAGCCAGGCGCGCAGTGAAGAGACCATTCACGAGACCGGAAAGATCTCCAATTCGCTGGACGGCGTAGCGGCGGCAGTGGACACCATCAATGAGATGAATCTGCAGATCGCGACCGCTGCAGAGGAGCAAAATGCGGTGGCCGAGGAGATTAATCGCAATCTCGTGGCCATCCAGCACATAGTGGAGCAGTTGACTCAGGCGGCAGATGAGTCGCAACAGAGTACGGAAGAGTTGGTGGATACAGGAAATGTGCTGAAAAATCTGGTCTCGCGCTTCAGATACTAAGCCGATTGGTTTCCCCATCAGGCGGCCCTGTGCCGCCTTTTTTGATCATGGATGCGTGGCTGTGGCTAGATCGCGGGTAGGGCACCTGCCCGCTTGGGCTGCCCCAGGACGACGAGGGTGGTGAAGCTGCGCACCTGCTCTTCATCATGCAGCACTCGGCGCGTGAAGGCCTCGTAGCTGGCCATGTCGCGGGCGGCGACATGTAAGACAAAATCCTGCTCACCCGTGACATACCACAGATCCATGACCTCTGGTTCGGTTTGCAGGCGGGCAATCAAGGCATCGACAATTCGGCTGTGATCGCGTTCGAGCGAAACCAGCACCAGCATGGTCACTGGCCAGCCCATGGTTTTCGGGGCCACCAGGGCGATCTCGCGCTCGATAAGACCCGATTCGCGCAAGGCCCTGAGCCGACGATAGCAGGCTGGGGCAGAGAGCCCGACGCGCTGCGCCAGCTCGGGAATCGGTAAACGAGCATCTTGTTGCAATGCGGTGAGCATCTGCAAATCGAAGCGGTCCAGCATGGTGTTTCCTGTATGGATAGAAGTGATAAAATTTATCGCAAGCTGGCGATAATAGAACGAATTTATCGCGAACAAACGATATATTTTATCGCTATCGTGTTATCTGGTCTGTGTTATGTCCCATTCTGTTATCGATTCCCGGTCATCTTTTTGGCAGGTGCTGGCACCGTTGGCGGCCGCTTTTGGTGCCATGTTGTCCATTACACTGGGGGCTTCACTGGCGAAGAGCCTGTTCCCCTCTGTTGGGCCCGCGGGCACCACAGTACTGAGATTGGGGATTGCCGCGCTCATGCTGTCGCTGGCATTCCGGATCTGGCGGTTACGACCTACGCTTCGGCAATGGCGGGCCATAGTGCCGTATGCCTTATCGCTCAGCTTGATGAATCTGCTGTTTTACATGGCGATTTCGCGGATCCCGCTGGGGAGTGCCCTGGCGATAGAGTTTGTCGGCCCGTTGACAGTGGCTCTGCTGGGCTCGCGGCGACGTATCGACTTTATCTGGATTGGACTGGCCGTGATCGGGTTGTTGCTGATCCTGCCATTAAGTGGCACGGCTCGGGTCATCGATCCTGTTGGCGCGGTTCTCGCGCTGGCCGCTGGCGTCTGCTGGGGGTTGTATATTGTCACTGGTCGGCGGGCCGGGCAGGCCATGGGGGCCAGCACTCCAGCGTTTGGTATGGCCATCGGTGCCCTGGTTGTCATGCCGTTTGGCTGGGCGCAAGCCGGGAGTGGCTTGCTGGATCCGAACATCCTTTGGCTGGCGGTTGCAGTCGCCGTGCTCTCGAGTGCTGTGCCTTATACGCTGGAAATGTATGCGCTGCGCCGTTTGCCACCCCATCGCTTTGGTATCTTGACCAGTGGCGAACCGGTGGTTGGGGCATTGGTCGGTTGGATTTGCCTCGCTGAGAGTCTGCCACCGAGCCAGTGGCTGGGGATAGCGGCCATCATCGCCGCGTCGGTCGGTACCACGCTTGCGGCCCGTCGGGGATGACCGTTTTCACCCCGATGCCGGCGTTCCGTCGGAGCTCAAGGCCTGCTAGGCTCTCTTCTTTGCTATTGACCATAGGCCGCGCCAGGAGCTGCCCATGACTACGCTTGATGATTTTGACTTGCAGATCCTCTCCTTGTTGCAAGGCAACGGCCGCCTGACTAATCAGGAGCTGGGCGCTTTGGTGGGGCTGTCTGCTTCCCAGTGTTCGCGTCGGCGGCTTGCCCTAGAACAGGCTCAGCATATCCTGGGTTATCACGCGCGCCTGGCTCCCGAGGCGCTTGGCATGACGATGCTGGGGTTGATTGAGGTGCGTTTGCTCAACCATACCCGCGAATGTGTCGAACGTTTCCTGCAGGTGCTGGTTGAGGTGGATGCGATCATCGATGCCTACCAGACCACGGGGGACGCCGATTATCTGCTAAAAGTGGCGGTTGCGGACTTAGCAGGGTTGAGTCGGTTGATCAGCGATATTCTGGCGCGGCATGGCAGTGTGGCACACCTCAAAACTGCAGTCGTACTCAACCGGCTCAAAGAGAATGGCAGTCCGATGCCAGCTATTCTGTCCCTCTGCGGGCGGTAGCTGGTTTATCGTGCGCGCTTCAGTCAATTGATGCGTGTTAATTGCAATAAAAGGCTAATGTTGCAAGCAATGTTTATATAAAATGCAATGACTGCTTAAATTGTGCATTCGATTTATGTGGTGACGCAGCCCGTCTATTTGCCCATCGAGGCCGTCGCTTGACCTGTACGGATCGCCATGTCTTAAGGTGGTTGCGGTGATGCGGGCTATGACTGGACCTGAACCGGCCGATGAATACCCTGTGACGGTGTGAACTGACTATGGATAACGTTATTACTCCGCAATCGCTCTCCCACAGCTGGCTTGAGGACACGCTCGCCCTGCTGTTTGGTACCTTGATGATCTCGTTCGGTGTGGTGTTGCTGCGTCAAGCTGGTGCGCTCACGGGGGGCACGGCGGGTCTGGCTTTTTTGTTGCACTACCTGGCTCACATCCCGTTTGGCGTGGCTTTTTTTGTACTGAATCTGCCGTTTTACTATCTGTCGGTACGCCGGATGGGACGAGCGTTTACGCTGAAGACCTTCTGTGCGGTGGCGTTGTTATCGCTGTTTTCCGATTTGCATGGCCACTTTATACACATCGACAGCCTGAACCCCGTTTATGCCACCTTGTTTGGCAATGTCATCATGGGGGTCGGCTTTATCGTGCTGTTCCGGCACAAGGCCAGCCTGGGTGGCCTGAATATTCTGGCGCTCTATCTGCAGGATAAGAGCGGTATTCGTGCCGGTAAATTCCAAATGGTGGTCGATGCCTGTATCGTAGTGGCGTCCCTGCTGGTGGTGAGCCTGCCGATGCTGCTGGCGTCGGTCCTGGGTGCCGTCATCCTGAACCTGATTATTGCCATGAATCACCGCCCGGGACGTTATGCGGTGTAATGGATGATACTGACGTAAAAACGGAGTGTAAGACTGTGTTTCAAAACGTAGACGCCTATGCAGGCGATCCGATTCTGTCACTGATGGAGACCTTCCGTCAGGATCCGCGAGCCGACAAGGTCAACCTGAGTATCGGCCTGTACTACAACGAAGAGGGCGTGATCCCGCAATTGGCTTCAGTGCGCCAGGCGATTGCCGATCTGCATACCCAGATGCAGCAGGCGAGCCTCTATCTGCCGATGGAAGGTCTGGCTGCGTACCGCACTGCGGTACAACGCTTGCTGTTTGGTGCCGACTCTGCGGCGCTGCAGGCCGGGCGTATCGCCACCATCCAGAGTCTGGGTGGTTCGGGCGCCTTGAAAGTGGGGGCAGATTTTCTCAAGCGCTATTTCCCCGAGTCTGAGGTCTGGGTTAGTGATCCAACGTGGGAAAACCACATCGCAATTTTTGCCGGTGCCGGTTTCAAGGTGCACAGCTACCCCTATTTCGATGCCGCCACAGGCGGCGTCAATCTCGACGCCATGCTCTCGACGCTGCAGCAGCTTCCGGCGCGCAGCATAGTGCTGCTGCACCCCTGCTGCCATAATCCGACCGGGGCTGATCTGAGCGACGCCCAGTGGGATCGGGTGATTGAGGTGCTCAAGGCGCGCGAGCTGATCGCCTTCCTCGATATCGCCTATCAGGGGTTTGGTGCCGGACTGGAGGCAGACACTTACCTGATCCGTGCCATCACCGCCGCCGGCTTGCCGGCGCTGGTCAGCAACTCGTTCTCCAAGATCTTCTCGCTGTACGGTGAGCGTGTCGGTGGTTTGTCGGTGCTGTGCGACAACGCCGAGGAAGCGGCGCGTGTGCTGGGACAACTGAAGGCGACAGTGCGGCGGAACTACTCCAGCCCGGCCAATTTCGGTGCGCAAGTGGTGGGCAAGGTGTTGAACGATGCCGCGCTCAACGCCCAGTGGCAGTCCGAAGTTGATGCCATGCGTAGCCGGATAGAGCAGATGCGCGCCGTGCTGGTGTCGGCACTTAAACAGGCGTTGCCGGAGCGTAATTTTGATTTTCTGCTGACCCAACGTGGCATGTTCAGCTATACCGGCTTCAGTGCGGCGCAGGTTGAACGTCTGCGCGAGGAATTTGGTGTTTATCTGATCGCCAGTGGACGGGTTTGCATGGCCGGCCTCAACCACAGCAATGTCGCGCGTGTTGCGGCGGCCTTCGCCGCGGTGCAATAAGCCCTGTCAGGCCTGTCGTTCAGACCGGCCTGTGTTTCTCCCCCTGCGGCTTCATTCACGCTTCTCTGCTGCTGTGGCATAATGTGTCTCGTCAGCACCTAGCGCGCTGACATCTCCCCTCCAGCAATTATTGAAGGAGGCCTCAATGGCCAAGAAGCAGGGTGTGCGCAATTTCGTGCACAAATACAGCATCGAACTCAACCGGGCAACGGTAGAGATCGACAAGAAAAAAGCGTTCAAACGCGGCTATTGCAAGCATAAAGGGGGCAAGCAGGCCCCCTTTGATTTTCTCAATTTGTGTGTCGTGCGCTCAGCGTTGACCGCGGCTTACGCATGGTAACTACCGGCACATTGCCTGGTATCCCTTCATTCGAACAGCGCTTGCTGCATGAGCGCATGTCGTGTAACGAACTCTTCCTTCCGGGCGCCATGCTCATCTTCCTCTGGTGATCCTCTCCGTAATCTGAGCCGTATCCGCCACTGAGTCGATCCCGAAGGTTGTTGGCCTGTAAAACTGCTGTTAACGTCTGCAGGATCATAATGTGTTTTTGCAAGGAGGCGATAATGAGCCCCGAGTTGCCTGTTCTGGCACCGCTGTCACCGACGCTTGATCTGAACGGTGACGATGTTGCTACCAAGCGTCGTGAAATTCGTGATTATTTTATTGAGACCTTTGAGCGCTACGAGTCGCTGTTTCGCTGTCTGGCCTGTCCCGAGGCCTGGTATCAAAAAGCGATACCGCTACGACATCCGCTGATCTTCTACTACGGCCATACCGCGGCGTTTTTCATCAACAAGTTACTCGCCGGACGCTTCATCACCAAACGTATCGATCCGCGGATCGAGTCCATGGTCGCCATCGGTGTCGACGAGATGAGCTGGGATGACCTGAATGACAGTCACTATGACTGGCCGAGTGTCGAGGCCCTGGCTGATTATCGCCAGCAGGTGCGCACCCGGTTGCTGGAGTTCATCGATACGATGCCGCTCTCGCTGCCGATTGATTGGCACAGCCCGGCGTGGGCTGTGCTGATGGGCATCGAACACGAACGCATCCATCTGGAAACTTCCTCAGTGCTGATCCGGCAGTTACCGCTGGCCCATGTGCAGCGACAGCCACAATGGCCGGTTTGTCCGCAACGGCGACAGCTCAGGGCCGAGGTTCCGACCAACAGCCTGATCAGCGTGCCGGGAGGCGAGCTGCGTCTGGGCAAGCCACAAGCAGACACCACCTATGGCTGGGACAACGAATATGGCCAACGCAAGGTGACGCTACCGCCGTTTCAGGCCAGCCGCATGCTGGTGAGTAATGCCGAGTATTACCAGTTTGTGCTGGCCGGCGGTTATCAGCAGGCGCAATGGTGGAGTGAGGAGGGCTGGCGTTGGTGTCAATTCGCCCAGGCGCGCATGCCGACCTTCTGGGTCGGAGATCCGCAGGTGGAGAACACGCTGCAACTGCGTACCCTGTGTCAGCAGATCACCATGCCGTGGGATTGGCCGGTAGAGGTGAACCAGCTTGAGGCGGCGGCATTCTGCAGCTGGAAAGCGGCGCAGACCGGCTTGAATATCACTTTGCCGACCGAGGCGGAGTGGTGTCAGCTGGCATCGCAACTGGCGGGGCCGGAAGGCGAGTGGCCCCAGCATGCTGCCAACCTGAATCTTGCGCACTGGGCCTCCTCCTGTCCGGTCGATCGCATGGCTCAGGGTGATTTTTACGATTTGGCGGGCAACGTCTGGCAGTGGACGCGTACCCCGATCGATGGTTACGACGGCTTTGCCATTCACCCCTTGTACGATGACTTCTCGACCCCGACCTTCGATGGCCGCCATGATCTGATCAAGGGGGGCTCTTGGGTTTCCTCGGGCAATCTGGCGATCCGCCATTCGCGCTATGCATTCCGCCGGCACTTTTTTCAGCACGCCGGCCTGCGTTATCTGGTCTCGGATTATCAGGAGAATGCCACCGTCAATCCGTATGTCGCGGATCTGCCGGTAGCGCAGGCGTTGGAGAGCCAGTACGGTGCTCCGGCAGCCGAGCTGGCGCTGCCTGAGGCGGCCACGATCAATCCGTGGGTCACATTGGCAGCCCTGGCTGCGCGCCATCAGCCCGCTGGTGGGCGCGCACTGGAGATGGGCTGTGGGGTGGGACGAGGCAGCTTTGAGCTGGCGCGCTATTTTGCGCATGTCGATGGCGTGGATTTTTCGGCGCGGTTTATTGATGTCGCCCTGATGCTGGCGCGCCAGGATCGCTTCCGCTATGCCTTGCCGCTGGAGGGCGCGTTGCCGGACTATCGTGAGACACAGCTGTCATGCCATGGTATCGGTGCTGAGCAGATAGCCCGCGTACACTTTAGTCAGGGTGATCCCTGTAACCTCAAGCCGGTGTACCAGGGCTACGATCTGGTGCTGGCGGTCAACCTGCTGGAGCAATTGCGCGAGCCGGCGCGCTTTGTGTCCGAGATAGTCCAGCGGCTCAACCGTGGTGGTGTCTTGCTGCTCAGCTCGGCATACCAGTGGCAGGAGGCGATCACACCGCCGGAAAACTGGCTCGGTGGGCGCCGCGAAAACGGTGAGGCGCTGGGTAGTTATCAGGCGCTGCAACGCTTACTGGCTCCCTATTGTGATGAGCTGGCTGCGCCGCAGGCGCTGTTGTTCTGGCGTCGTGATAACGCGCGTCATCTGCATGCGTTGCGCTCCGAAGTGACCTGTTGGCGGCGGCGTTAACGTCAGCGAGATTGAAAAACAGGCCCTGACGGGCCTGTTTTTTTTAGTGGTTTGCACTTTTGCAGTGGCAGCGGGAATGCCGTTCGGTGACAAAAGACACCCATCCTGAGCGTCAATACTATGCTGTAAAAGGTGAGCCTACTCTCCTTGGACTGGAGGGAGCATGAATGCACGTTCAGATCACAGGAAGGTCCTGTGTCAGCAGCTGGAGTCCTGGTTACGACGCCTTAAAGCGACGTCCGCTGAAGAGCCAGTTCCTGACGCCGAAGCCTGGCAGTCGCTGCTGCGCCAGTTTCAGCAACAGTTGCCGTTTGCCGGCGACAGCAGTTACCTGATTTTCTTTGAACAGGCCAAGACGCCTCAGTTGCTGATCGATCCGCATGATGGGCACATAGTGCAGGCCAATACGGCCGCAGCCCGTTTCTATGGTTACTCCAGCGAGCAGCTCTGCGCGATGCGCATCAGCCAGATCAACTGCTTGACGCCGGCCCAGATCCAGAGCGAGATGGCCAAAGCGCTGGCCGAGCAGCGCAGTTTCTTTCAATTTCCGCATCGACTGGCCAATGGTGACATTCGCCAGGTCGAGGTGTACAGCGGGCCTGTACAGCTGGATGGTCAGGATCTGCTCTATTCGATTATTTACGATCTGACCGAACGCCTGAATGCCGAAGCCAGGCTGCAGATCAAGCGCCAGCGCTTGCAGAATATTCTGCGTGGCACCCAGGCCGGAACCTGGGAGTGGAACCTGCCGGAGCGGCATATCGCCATCAACCAGCAGTGGGCACAGATGCTTGGCTATGACGCCGCACTGTTGCAACCGTTAACACCGGAGCGCTGGCAGGCGCTGGTTCATCCGGAGGATTGGCCGCGCATCAACGAGGTGTTGTCTGCTCATCTGGCCGCTCAAAGCAGCCACATCGAATGTGAGTTACGCATGCGGCACCGGCACGGGAACTGGGTCTGGGTGCTGTGCCGAGGCCAGGTGATGCGACAGGATAGCGACGGCAAGCCACTGCTCATCGCCGGTATTCACCTGGATATCACCGCACGCAAGCAAGTCGAGTTGGCGCTACGTGACAGCGAGGAGCGCTACCGCGCACTGCATGACAGTTTGCCGCTGGGCTGCGTGCTGCTCGATACGCAGCTATCGATCCTGGCGGTCAATCAGGAGGCGTGTCGTATTTTTACGCTGACCACCGACGAGCTGATTGGACAGGATCTGCTGCACGCCGGCTGGCAGCGACTGCGTGCAGATGGCCAGCCGCTATTGATGAGCGACCATCCAGTGCGCCGCTGTATTGACAGCGGTCAACCCGTCCGGGATGCCATCATGGGGGTGCGCCAGCCTGCCACGGCTGTAGTCTGGCTGCGAGTTAATTGTCAGCCGTTGCTGCATCCGGGGGCGGAACGGCCCCATGCGGTGATCGCCACCTTGCAAGACATCACCGCCGAACGTCAGCAGCAACAAGCACTGCAACTGGCGGCCAGCGTCTTCACTGCGGCGCGCGAGGCGATCTTGATCACCGATGTGCAAGGACAAATCGTTCAGGTCAATCAAGCCTTTAGCGAAATGACCGGCTATAGCTCGGCAGAGGTGGTCGGGGCGAATCCACGTTTACTCAAATCTGGGCATCAGGACAGCGCGTTTTATCAGGTGTTTTGGCAGGCGCTGCTGACGGTGGGCCACTGGAGTGGCGAATTGTGGAACCGGCGCAAGAATGGCGACATCTTTGCCGAGCAGGTCACGATCAGCGCTGTCTATGGGGAGGGGGGCGACATCTGCCATTTTGTCTGTCTCGGTACTGATATTTCGGAGCGCAAGCAATACCAGCGGCAGCTCGAACAGCAGGCCCACTATGACCTGTTGACCGGTTTGCCGAATCGTATGCTGCTGACCGACCGCCTGCCCGAGATGATGAGCCGAAGCGCGACCGGCAACGACACGCCACTGGTGGTGGCCTATATCGATCTGGATGGCTTCAAACAGGTTAATGATCTGCATGGCCATGCGGTCGGTGATCTGCTGTTGATGGCACTGGCACGGCGTATGCGCATGACGCTGCGGGAACAGGATTTGATCGCACGCTTGGGGGGCGATGAGTTTGTCGCCCTGATCCAGGGACCGGGCAATCAGGCGGAACTGTTACTGCTGGTGAAACGGCTGCTGCGGGTGATAGCCAAACCGGTGCAGATCCGTGAACTGCGGTTGCAGGTCAGTGCCAGCATCGGCATGGCGCTGTATTCGCCGCAACAGGACAGGGATGCCGCGACATTGCTGGCGCGGGCCGATGAGGCCATGTATCGCGTCAAGCAGCAAGGCAAGAATGGCTATTTGTTGCTGGAGTAACGACGCCGGCACTGACCTTGTGATCTTAGGTTTGGCGCTCGCCTGACCATCGCATTGCTTAAAAGAACTGCCGTGTTGTCGGCGGTTCTTTTTTATTCACCAAATTGGTTGGCCATGAATTAGCAGATGTGCCGCAATGGCGCATAAAGTGAATTATCTAGGCATGTTATTTTTTATTTAATTTAAATAAAAACACTATGGGTGGCGTAATTAAATAATCAAATCGCATGACGTTTTTAAAATAACAAAGATAGTTCGCTTTAGTGTAACTGCATAATTTTTATGGCATAAATCATGCTTTTTATGATGAGTTCTATGTGGTGGCTGGTATTTATATTTAATTGATAGTGAGCTCAATATTAATTGAGGTCGGTTGATGGCTGTTTTTTCCTGATGCCGATGCTGCTTGTTTTAATATCTCGCTCATCGTCAAAATGCAGGGGATTGCATGCAATTAACAACGCGTTTTAGATATTTATTGTGCTGTTTGCTGGCGGGCTTCATCGGTCTGGCACTGATGGTCGGCTGGTCATTTCGCACCATCGCCATCGATGGCGATCTCTATCAGGCGCTGATTGCGCGCAAGGATATGACGGCCGATGTGTTACCCCCTCCGCTCTATCTGATTGAGACCTATCTTGACACGCTGTTGCTAGCCCAACAGCCGGTGGCCGAGCGGCAAGTGATGGCTCAGGAGTTGGTGCGCTTACGCCACGAGTATGCAGACCGGTTGGCGTACTGGCAGCAGCAGCCTCTGTCGGGTGCCATGCATCAGGCCTTGTTTGGGCAGGCGGCACGCTCGGCAGAGCAGTTTTTCGGCCTGCTGCAGCAACAGTGGTTGCCGGCGTTGGCCAGTGGTGATCCTGCGCGTATCGAGACGGCTCGCCGTGCACTCAGAAGCGCCTATCAACAACACAGACAGGATATTGACGCCGTGGTGGTGCTGGCGAGCAGCGAGTACGAAACGGTGCGGGCCGAGGCCGCCCGACAGCGGACCGTTACGCTCTGGGGGCTGGGTGGCAGCTTCAGTCTGCTGTTTGGCTTGATTTTAGGGCTGAGCTACTGGATCCAGCGCAGCGTATTTCAGACCTTGGGTGGTGAGCCGGCGCTGGCCCGGGCCGCGGCCGAGCAGATGGCCACGGGCAATCTGGCCCATGCGCTGCCGAATCATGGGCGCTGGAGTAGCACGCTGTTTAGTGCGATGCAGCAGATGCAAGGCGGCCTCACCGAGCTGATCCACCACATCCAGCAGCAAAGCCGGCATATCGATCAGGCGGCGGACAAGCTGGTCTCTCAGGCCGGGGAACTCTATCTGCGGGTTGATAACCAGAATCAGGCATCAAGTACCATGTCCAGTGCCATCGAAGAGATGCTCAGCAGTATTCATGGCATCTACCGGCTGGCAGAAGAGGCCACGGCGTTGGCGGTACAAGCCAGCAGCGAAGCGGTAAACGGCAGTCAGCGTCTGGAGCGGGCGTGTGTGGCCACGCGCGGTGTCATGCAAGCGGTAGAGTCCAGTGCCGGGACCCTGCAGGTCTTGGCGGCGCACAGCGAGGAGATCTTGCAGATCACCGAGGTGATCAGTCTGCTCTCGTCGCAAACCAACCTGCTGGCGCTGAACGCAGCGATCGAAGCGGCGCGCGCCGGTGAAAAGGGGCGGGGCTTTGCGGTGGTGGCCGATGAAGTGCGTCTGTTGGCCAAACGCACCTCGGCGGCGACGGTGGAAATCGATAGCAAACTCACCAGCATGGTGGCGGTCAGTCAGGCCGCCGTGAGCAGTGTCCGCGAGGCGCAGGCCTTGGGCGTGACAGGGTATGAACAGACACAGCAGGCGCACCGTTCGTTGCAGATGCTGGAACAAGAGGCGCAGGCACTCCAGGCGCGGATAGAGGCGGTTTCCGACGCGCTGCGTGAGCAGCAAATTGTCAGTCAGGAGCTGGGACATCATCTGGCCCAACTGGTCGGCTGGGCGGAGGAGAATGCCGATACCGCCGAGGTAACCCGTCAGGAAGCCGAGTGGCTCAGCCGCAAGGCGGGTGAACTGCACAGCGCCACGGCGCGTTTCACCCTGGCGTGAGCCACCACAGAACGGGCCCGCAGGCCCGTTCATCGTCACTGTCATTGTCATTTCATGCTGCGGTGCTGGCGCGCAGCGTTCTGGCGGCCGCCACCATGTTGCGCAGCGCTGGCAGCACCTCGGCCCATTGCCGGGTTTTCAGGCCGCAGTCCGGGTTGACCCACAGCCGTTGTGGCGGGATCCGTTCGGCGGCCTTTTGCATTAACTGCACCATGTGGGCCTCGGTCGGGATGTTCGGTGAGTGAATGTCATACACACCGGGGCCGATCTCGTTGGGATAGTTGAAGTCATCGAACGCATCCAGCAACTCCATGTCCGAACGCGAGGTCTCGATGGTGATCACATCGGCATCCATCTGGGCGATCGCGGCGATGATGTCGTTGAACTCCGAATAGCACATGTGGGTGTGGATCTGGGTTTCGTCATCGACGCCATTGGCGCTGATACGGTAACAGTCGATGGCCCAGGCCAGATACTCGTCCCACTGGGCGCGACGCAGTGGCAAGCCTTCTCTGAGCGCCGCCTCGTCGATCTGGATGATGCTGACACCGGCACGTTCCAGATCCTGCACCTCCTGGCGAATGGCCAGCGCCAGTTGCTGGCAGGAGACGGCGCGGGGTTGATCGTCGCGCACGAACGACCAGTTCAGGATCGTGACCGGTCCGGTCAGCATGCCCTTCATCGGTTTGTTGGTCAGTGACTGGGCATAACGGGTCCACGAGACCGTCATCGGTTGCGGGCGCTGGATATCACCAAACAGGATCGGCGGTTTGACGCAGCGTGAGCCATAGGATTGCACCCAACCGAATTGACTGAACACGTAGCCGTCGAGCTGCTCGCCAAAGTACTCCACCATGTCATTACGTTCGGCTTCACCATGCACCAGCACATCCAGTCCCAGTGCTTCCTGCTCCCGTACCGAGCGGGCAATTTCGGCCTGCATCGCGGCCTGATAGCCGGCGGCATCCAGGCGTCCGGCGCGGTAGTCGTTGCGGGCGGCGCGGATCTGCGCCGTCTGCGGGAATGAGCCGATGGTGGTCGTCGGATAAAGCGGCAGATCCAGACGCAGTGCCTGCTTGGCGGCGCGCACCGCGTAAGGGCTCTGGCGTTGCCCCAGCGCCGGGCTCAAGGTGGCGAGCTCCGCCTGGACTGCCGGTTTGTGTACCCGTGTCGACTGGCGTCGGCTGGCCAGTGCGGCCGCGTTGGCGGTCAGCGCTTCGGCCACGCTGGCGCGGCCGTCATTCAAGGCGCGGGCCAGCAGCGTCAGCTCGTCGAGTTTTTGTCGGGCGAACGCCAGCCAGTTGCGGATCTCGCGATCCAGCTGCTGTTCGCTCTCCAGATCCACCGGCACATGCAGCAGCGAGCAGCTGGGAGCCAGCCAGAGGCGATCGCCCAGTTGTGCCGCCAGTGGTGTCAGCCACTCGAGCAGGGCACACAGATCGCTTTTCCAGATGTTACGGCCATTGATCACCCCGAGCGACAACACGCGATCGGCGGGCAATTGCGCCAGCAGTGGCGCGATCTCGTCACGGGCATTGACTGCATCCAGATGTACGCCGGCCACCGGCAAGCGGGCCAGCAGTGACAGATTATCTTGTAATGGCCCGAAGTAGGTGGTCAGCAGCAAGCGGACGCGGCTGTCGGCCAGTTGCTGGTAAGCCTGCTCAAATCCCTGCTGCCAGCGCCCATCCAGATCGGTCACCAGGATCGGCTCATCCATCTGCACCCAATCAATCCCCGCTGCGGCCAGCGCGGCGAGCAGTTCGGCATAGACGTTTACCAGCTGCGGCAGCAACGCCAGTTTGTCACTGCCATCCTTGGCCTTGCCGATGGCCAGATAGGTCAGCGGGCCTATGATCACCGGCTTGATCTGTGTGCTCAGGCGACCGCCATTGACCTGCCGCGCCTCGGCAATCTGCGTGAGCAGCCGGCTGGCATCGAGCTTAAACCGGCTGTCGGCGGTGAACTCCGGCACTATGTAGTGGTAGTTGGTATCGAACCATTTGGTCATCTCACCGGCGGCGACGCCGTGACAGCCTGCACAGTGCGCGCCGGCTTGTTCGCCGTGCTGCACCGCGTGATCGGTGTGCACGGAGCGGCCACGGGCGACGCGGAAATAGTTATCCAGCACATCGCCCTGATAGCCTTGCACCCGCTGCGGCAGGTGGCCGAGGGTAAAACTCATGTCGAGCACCTGATCGTAAAACGAGAAGTCACCCACCGGCAGCCAATCCAGATCGGCCTGCTGTTGCCAGTGGCGCTGCCGTAACGTGCTGCCGACCGCCTGTAGCTCATCGCGGCTGCACTCGCCGCGCCAGTAACGTTCGAGGGCAAATTTCAATTCACGCTGCGCACCGATGCGCGGAAAGCCGAGATTATGTGTGATAGCCATGCTGAACTCCTTGTCGAATGGCCGCCGTCGTTGCAGCCGGATACGTGGGGTGATGGCTCATGCTAGGCAACGGCATGCATGAAAAAAAATGATATGATTTCATCAATCGATGAATTTATCTCACATATTGGGAGGGCGGATGGCGATTCTGGAACGTAGTCACTTGAGCATTATGCGTGCGGTGGAGCAACAGGGGTCATTGACCGCGGCCGCTGAGGCACTGCACCTGACGCAGTCGGCGCTGAGCCATACCATGCGCAAACTCGAGGCCCAGCTGGGGGTGGCGATCTGGCATCGCGAAGGGCGCAGCCTGCGGCCAACCCAGGCCGGTGAGTACCTGCTGGCCGTGGCCAACCGCCTGGAGCCACAGTTGATCTATGCCGAAGAGAAACTGCAGCAGTTTGCCCGTGGTGAGCGCGGCACGCTGCGCATTGGCATGGAGTGCCACCCCTGTTACCAGTGGCTGCTGAAGATCGTCTCGCCTTACCTGGCGCAGTGGCCTGGCGTCGAGGTGGATGTGCGCCAGAAGTTCCAGTTTGGCGGCATCGGTGCGCTGTTCGGCTATGAAATCGACATGCTGGTAACCCCGGATCCGTTGCACAAACCGGGGCTGATCTTCGAACCGGTCTTTGACTATGAGCAGGTGCTGGTGGTCGGCGCCGATCATCCGCTGCGGCAGCAGGAGTATGCGTTGCCAGCCGATCTGCAGCGCGAGACGCTGATTACCTATCCGGTCCCCAGCGAGCGGCTGGATATCTTCACCCGCTTCCTGATCCCGGCCGGCATCCAGCCGCGCAGTCAAAAGGTGATCGAGACCACCGACATCATGCTGCAGATGGTCGCCAGTGGCCGCGGCGTGGCGGCCCTGCCGCGCTGGCTGGTGGATGAACAGGGGGCCAACTTTGCGGTTTACCCGGTCCAGCTCGGCCCGGAGGGGATCCCCAAGCAGATTTTCCTCGGCTACCGCGAGGCCGATGTCGATCTCGACTACCTGCGCGCCTTCATCACACTCGCGCAGCGCTATCGCCAGCAGCTGGCCTGAACCTGGTATCCGCATTCGGCGCGATTGAGCCGTCTGTCGCTGTCATGGCTGTGCCGTGGCCCATTGACTCAGGCGTTGCTGCGGGTCTGCCAGCGGAGCACCGGCCACTGCTGGCGGCGCGCCTCCAGCAACAGACTGGCCGCTGGATTGACCACCCGGGGCTCGCGGACATGCTTGAGCAGTGGCAGGTCGTTGATCGAGTCACTGTAGCCGTACTGCGCTATGGCGTCGTGGGCGTGTAGCCGTTGCCACTGCTGCAAGCGGGTTACCTTGCCGTCACGAAAGCTCAGTACACCCTGGGTGCGGCCGGTGTAGCGACCCTGCTGTTGTTCCAGTTCAATGGCCAGCACATGGCTTTGCGGGATCTGCAAGGCGTTGGCAATCGGACGGACTATGTGTTCGCCACTGGCTGAAATCAGCACGATCTCGTCGCCCTGCGCACGGTGCCATGCCAACTGGTCGAGCCCCTCCTGATACAAACGCGGGGCGGCGACCGCCTGTGCAAAGCGTTGGCAGTGATCATCGATCTGCGAGCAGGCTTTACCGGCCAACGGGCGCAGGGTGAAGTTCATATACTCTTCCATCGCCAGCTCGCCGCTGTAGTAACGCTGCATCATTGCTTCTTCTTCGGCCAACATGCTGGCGGGAGCCAGCTTGTGTGCCACCATGTACTCAAACCACAAACTAGCAGAATCGCCATCAATCAGGGTGTCATCCAGATCAAACAGAGCCAACGCCATCAGGCTACCTCACACAGTTCGGGTTCGGCAAAATGGAGTCCGACGCGGGTGCCGGCCGCTAGCAGGGTGGCCGCTTCGCGATTCAGGGCATCGACCTTGAGCATGACGCCGTCACAACGGACACGATAACGTATCACATTGCCCAGCAGTTGATGGTCGACGATCTCGCCAAGGTGTGATGTGTCGCCGACGTCGACGAGGGTGATCGACTCTGGACGGATCGCCAGCGTTTGCTGGCAGCTGCGGCGCAGCAGACGACTGGCCGCATCAGGCTCCAGCAGATTGAAATGGCCGATAAACTCGGCAGCAAAACGGTTGGCGGGGCGGGTGTATAAACTTTCAGCACTGCCATGTTGCACAATTCTACCATCATGCATCAACACGATTCGGTCGGAGAGGGTCAGTGCCTCTTCCTGATCGTGGGTGACAAAGACGGTGGTCACCCCCAACTGTCGTTGTATGGTCCGGATCTGTTCGCGCAGGTGGCGACGAATGCGGGCATCCAGCGCCGAGAGTGGTTCATCCAGCAGCAACAGCCGGGGGCGAACCACCAGGGCCCGCGCAAGCGCGACCCGTTGTTGCTGGCCGCCGGAGAGTTCACTCGGTAATGCGTTCGCCTTATCACTCAATTCGACCAGCGCCAGTATCTCTTCGACGGCGCGAGTCCGTTCCGGCAGCGCCATCTTCTGCATCTTCAGTCCAAAGCCGACGTTTTCCGCGACCGTCATATTGGGAAATAGGGCATAACTTTGAAACACCATGCCGATCTGCCGCTGTTGTGGCGGCAGATGGGTAATATCGCGTCCGTCCATCCGCAACAGGCCTTGATCCGGGCGGCTTAATCCGGCCATACATCGCAACAGTGTGGATTTGCCGCAGCCACTGGGGCCTAGCAGGGTTAAGAACTCGCCTTCGGCGATGGTCAGATCCAGCGTATCGAACACGGCTTTGCCGGCATAGTGTTTGGCCAACTGGTGGATTTGGAAGAATGACATAGGCACTCCCTAACGATTAAAGCGACGCGCCAACCAGGTCAGCAACAGGGTGATCAGGAAGTAGCTGATCACCACGGCACTGGTGTAGTGACCGCTGGTGGCGCGCATGTTGTAGAGGTAAATCTGCAGTGTTTCGAAGCGCGTACCGACCAGCAGGTTGGCAAACACGAATTCGCCCATCAAAAACGAGAACGACAAAAACAGCGAGGCGAACAGGCTCTTGCGCAATGCCGGCAGAATGACCAGTAAAAAGGCCCGTGGCGCCGAGGCGCCCAGCATCTGGGCCGCGGCCATCAGATTGACCAGATCCAGACTCTGCAGACGATTGGCCAGTGAACGGTAGAGAAAGGGCAACAGTATGGTGAAATAGCAACCGAGCAGAATCCACGGCGTGCCGATCAGCGGCAGGCGTTCGTCGGCGTAGAGGCTGAGCAGGCCGACACTGGTCACCACCGGCGGCATCGCAAAGGGCAGCAGGATCAGCAATCCCATCAGGCGATCCAGACGCGGTGCATAGTAGAAGACCACAAAGCTGGCCGGGACGACCAACAACACCCCCAACAGTAAACTACCACCACAGACCAGTAGCGAGCGCAGCAACGCTGCCAGAAAGCGGGGCTCGGCCCAGAGCTGCAGATACCAGCCGAGACTCAAACCATCGGGCAAGATGGTCGCGCCCCAACGGCTGGAGAACGAATAGAGGGCGGTTGCCAGTATCGGTAGCAGCATCAGGGCCATCAGGCCATAGAGCACGACTTTGGGTAACAGTTCGCTATGACGAGAGATCATGGTGTGGCTCCTTGACGACTGGCGCCGCCATTGACGCGTTTGAGCAGCAGATGATTGGCCCAGGCGATCAGTGCCAATAACAACATCAGCAGTACTGAGAGTGCCGCAGCCAGCTCAGGTTCGAGGAACAGATCCCCGGCCACCAGGCTGGCAATGCGGATCGTCAGCAGGTTGTAATTGCCGGATGTCAATGCGTAGGCGGTTGCATAGGCACCCATGGCGTTGGCAAACAGCAGGATGAAGGTGCCGAGGAGGGCCGGAGCCAGCACCGGTAATGCGATATGCCACCAGTAGCGGGCACGGGAGGCTCCCAGCAGTGCGGAGGCGGCCTGCCAGTCATCATTCAGGTTGTCAAACGCCGGGTAGAGCAGTAGCAACGCCAGCGGGATCTGAAAATAGGTGTAGATCAGCAGCAGGCCGTGCATCGAGTAGAGGTTGAACCCTTCAATACCCAGATATTGGCGTAACCAAAGCGTCACCGCGCCGTTGGTACCCAGAATGACGATAAAGGCAAATGCCAGAGGCACCCCGGCCATGTTGCTGGTCATGTTGGTGAGTGCGATCACCCCATCCTTTAGTCGTCCCCCCACGCGGCGCAATGCCGCCGCGGCGATGCCGGCGACCATTAATCCGGCCAGGCTGGAGCCGAAAGCCAGGTAGAGACTGTTGCCGAAGGCCTGACGGTAGAAAGGCGAGCCCAGCAATTGTGTAAAACGTTGCAAGGTATAGACGCCATCGACCGTCACGGCACTGTGCACAATCCATAGCAACGGGGCCAGCGTGAAGATGACTAACACCAATAACAGAGGTAACAACCACAGCAGCGGCATCTGGCGACGCCACCACCAGGATGCCGGCCAGCAAAAGCCGGTACGGGTGCAGAGCCGCTGTCTGGTCAGTGTCGGTATCAAGACGGGTTCACTCATCAGGGACGCTCCTTATGGGCCAGCAGGGCTGGACAGGATGGCAATGCGTGCGTCACTCCCAGCAAGCTGGCAATGGTGCCGGCCAGTTCATGCTGTCCGGGTTGAATGTCCGGTCGGTGGCTGAAGGCGTCACCGTAAACAAAGAGTGGCACGTCGCGCTCGCATGGCAGGCTGCCGCCGTGGCTGCGATCGTTATTCATGCCATGATCGCTGGTGATGATCAGTTGGTAACCCTCAGCGCGCCAGTCTGACAGGTATTCAGCAAGCAGGGTGTCGAAGCGTCGCGCCGCATTGCGGTACTGTGGACTGTCGAGGCCATGCTGGTGACCGGCGTCATCCACATTCATCGGATGGATAAACAGCAGGTCCGGCGCATAACGGCGCAGCAAGTCGTCGGCATCCAGCAGCAGGTGATCATCCGGATAGTGGTCCTGATGATAGAAACGGCCATGCTGGATCGGCAGTTCCGGTGCCTCGGTCACGCGGTCGCGTCGTGGCTGATAGGGGCTGCGATTATAGAGTTCACTGATCCAGTGATACGCTGCCGCAGCGGTAGTGAGGTGGTGATCTCTTGCCAGATGAAACAGGCTGGGGCCATTGGACAGTCGCTGGACCCCGTTGTGCACTATGCCGCTGTGCACCGGGCGACGCCCGGTCAGCAGCGTCTCGTACAGCGGACGGGACAGCGATGGTAGCGCGGATTCGATGCGATAGAGGCTGGCATCGCCTGCCTCGCACAACGCCAGCAGATAGCCCATGCTGTCACGGGCTACCTGCCAGGCGAGGCCATCGATCACAAGATATATGACCTTGTTTGCCATGGATTACTTCTGATACATCATGACGTTCTCCTGCCACAGACGTGGCAGCTCCTTGGAGGCACTGCTCCAGGCATCGAAATCCTTAACCGGCTTGGCACTGGCGTATTGCGCCGCCGGGATCAGCTTGGCTTCGACCTCGGCAGGCAGCGCCACACTGCTGCGGATGGGACGGGCATAGCCTTTGGCCAGATTGATTTGCCCAGCATCGCTGAGAATGTACTCCCGTGCCAGCTTGGCGGCGTTCGGGTGCTTGGCGTACTTATTGATCAGCGTCGAGTAACCGGAGATCACAGAGCCATCAGCCGGTATGACCACGGTGAAGCGTTTGGCATCAATCTGGTCTCGGTAGTTCAGGGCATTGAAATCCCACAAAATGGCCACTTCAACTTCGCCCTTCTCGATATAGGCCAGGGTCGGATCGGTCAATGACAGGCGCCCTTGCTTGGCCAGGTCGGCGAAGAGATCGAAGGCGGGCTGCAGGTTCTTCTCATCGCCACCGCCGGCGATGGCGGCAGCCAGAACGCCGTTGTTCGCCTGGGAGGCGACACCGACGTTGCCGACCGTCACTTTATAGGTGCCTTGGCGCAGATCGGCCCAGCTCTTGGGAGTCTGCTTGACCAGATCGTTGTTGATCATGAAAGCGATGGTGCCGGTATAGGCCAGCATCCAGTGACCGTCAGCATCTTTGGCCCAGGCCGGGATCTCTTCCCAGTGTGTGGGCTTGAACGGTTGCGTCACGCCCTTTTGCACCGCGATGGGGCCAAATGCATGCCCAACATCACCAATATCGGCCGTGGCATTGGCTTTTTCCGCGGCAAATTTGGCGATCTCTTCCGCCGAACTCATGTCGGTATCCATGTGTTTGAGGCCATACAGGCGGCCAAGATCGGCCCAGGTATCCTTCCAATTTGCCCAGCTATCGGGCATGCCAACACTGTTGACTTCGCCTTCAGCCTTGGCGGCAGCGACAAGCGACGCATCAGGGGCGGCGACGGCGGGGATGGACACAGACAGGGCAACGCTGAGCAGACACGGGGTCAATCGTTTCATGGTTTCCTTTCCTTTGGACTAGGTCAGACAGATAGGCCTTAGCAACAGCCATGCCTGATTATCAAATCGCCAGCGTGACAGTGCCGTGACAGCAAAATGAAGCTTTCTTGACCAAGGCGTGGTCAGAGCAGACCTTTGTCGCGGGCTGTGCTATTGATGGCACATCACTTGTGTCCGTAGAAAAGGAAGTCGTATCGCATGGCGCAAAATTGGACTAGTCCAGTTGAGGGGCCGTTGACGCAGATGGCGCTGATCAGAAACACCCTCCAACAACAGATCCGCGAGGGCTTGTTGCAGCCAGGTATGCGTTTGCCTTCGGAACGCGAATTGAGCGAACGCTTTGCCACGACCCGTATCACGCTCAAAGAGGCACTGGCGGCACTGGAGGCCGAGGGAGAGATCTATCGAGAGGAACGCCGGGGCTGGTTTGTCTCTACACCACGGCTGATCTATGACCCACGCTACAAGAGTCACTTTCATGCCCTGGTCGAAACCCAGCAACGTAAGGTGGAAACCCGGGTCCTGAACGCCGGCCCTGTGGTGGCGACACCTGCGTTGTGTCGGCAGATGTCATTGCCGGCGTTGAGTGGTTTGTTACAGATCAATCGTCTGCGCCAACTCGACGGGCGCCATGTCCTGTATGTCGAACATTTTTTGCTGCCGTCGCGCTTTCCTGATCTGTTGCGTCATGATCTCGGACAATCCCTGACCCGATTGTATGCCGAACAGTATGGCATCCGTTATGGCCGTGCCCATTTTGATATTGTTTCCACCGCGGCACGGGGGGCGGTGGCCCGTGCCCTGTGCCTGGCCGATGGGGCCCCTGTGCTGTTAATCACACGTATTAACTATGATGAGCAGGGCGCGCTGATTGATTGCGACCGCGAATACTGGCGACACGATGCCGTGGTGATCCGTATCGATAGCCAGCCCCCGGCAGAGCTCGCCGAATAAGCGAGCCATTATGCGCGAATGACCGGTACTGCAAACCATCAGGTGTGCGTTTGGGGACTCCTAAGCTGAGGATGCCGCAACGACGTCTGCTTTAATCCCGCCTGACGCCTGGTCGTCGATCAGCCCCGCTGAGCGGGAAAGACGCAGGGACATGACGCACTCGCGTGGTTATCGATGTTGTTGCTGAACAAGAGCGGTGCCTTAGCGTCCGATGCCGAGATTGACCAGCAGCATATAGCAGGCCGTGCCGGCCAGTATGCTTAACAGTGGCTGGCGTCGCCACAGTTGCAACCCGGCAACGACGGTGACCCCCAGCAGCGACGGTAGTGCTTGCTGCCATTGTTGCCACTGCTGGATGCCCATCGCATACAGGGTTAGCAACACCATCATGGCGACAGGTAGGCGCTGTGCCAATCGCTGAAAGCGTGGCTGATGCAACAGCCAGTGACGGGCCAGAAAGGGCAGCGCCCGTAGCAGCAGTGTTGCGGCTGCCATGATGAGGATGGCGAGCAGATAATCGAAATCACGCATCAGCGCCTCCTGATGGCGGCATGGGGCGTCCTGGCCAAGCCAGCAGAATCATGACCAGCGCCAGCGAAGCGGCCAATAAAAAGTACTGCGGAAGTCCGAAGGCAAACGCCATGGCACAGCCGAGCCCCAGCGCCAGGGCCGCATAATCGCGGCGTGCCCGCACCTGCTCGACTGCCAGCACAGTGAACAGGGCGGTGAGCGCAAAATCGAGCCCGTTAAGCCCAGCTGGGAGGCCGCTGGCCAGCAGTAATCCGGCGAGCGTCCCCAGGATCCAGTAACTGTGATTGAGCGCCACCACCAGAAGCGCCTGGCGATGGCCGTGGACTTGGCCAGAGGCAGTCAACAAGGAGTAAGTTTCGTCGGTGATACCAAAAATGAAATAGAGCCGTGCAGAGACCTGTGCCGGTAAAAGATGATAAAGCGACAGCCCATAAAAGATATGGCGAAAGTTGACTAATAGCGTAGCGACCAGGATCTCCAGCCATCCGGTATGCAGGCTCAGCATGCCAACGGCCAGGTATTGCAGGGCGCCAGCATACACCAGCAGGCTCATCACGGGGGCCCAGTACCACTCCAGGCCTGCATTCATCCACAGCACACCGAACACGGCACCCAGTGGCAGGTAGCCCATCATGACTGGCAGGGTCAAAGAGCAGTAACTTCGTAACGGCAGTGACATCTTGTCAAATTAGCATCAACATCCATCAAGGGGCTGACACTATGTGATAACCCCCGTCAAATCAAGCCTTGCTGTTTGACCCCAACCGGTGGCTATGTCCACAATTTGACCCTTGTTTGTGTATGGATACACGGTGTTATCACAGGAGTAACAGGATGTTGGAACCCGCAAATCCTCCAGATGAGATCGAGCGGCTCTCTGTGCTGAAGGGTATCAAGCTGCTTGATACGCCACCGGCCGAGCAGTTGGATCGCATTACCCGGCTGACGGCCCAGGCCTTGCAGGTGCCGATTGTGCTGGTCTCGTTGCTGGATAGCGATCGGCAGTGGTTCAAGTCGCGCTTCGGCCTCGAGACGCAACAGACAGCACGCAATATCTCATTTTGTGGGCATGCCATTTTGCAGCGCGAGATTTTTGAGGTCGCCGACGCGCGACGGGATCCGCGTTTTGCCGACAATCCACTGGTAACCGGTGACCCTGGCATCGTGTTTTATGCCGGCCATGTGTTGTGCTCACTCGAAGGCCTCGCGTTGGGGGTCTTGTGCGTAATAGACCATCAACCGAGAAGTCTGAATAGCGATGAGCGTAGCCAACTGCACGATTATGCCCGCCTGGTGGAGGAGTTTCTGCATGATCTGCAGCGTCAGCAGCAGATGCAGCTGATGACCATGGATCTGCAACTGAGCGATGCGCTCTTCGAGCAGACGTTTCGTCACGCCGCCGTCGGAATGGCGCATGTGGCACTGGATGGCCGCTGGTTGCGTGTGAATCAGGCCTTGTGTCGCATGACCGGCTATAGCGAGGCGCAACTGCTGACGCGTAATTTTCAATCCGTCACCCACGCCGATGACCTGGAAAAGGATCAGATGCTGATCGGCGCCTTGCTGTCCGGCGAGCTCAATACCTACTCGCTGGAGAAACGCTATCTTGCTGCCGACGGGAGGCCGTTCTGGATCAGCCTTTCGGTTACCTTGCTGCGCAATGCCGACGGTTCACCGCGCCATTTTATCTCGGTGGTGGTTGATATCGATGAACGCAAGCAGGCGGAGCTCGCACTGCGCCAACTGCAACAACAGCTTGAGATGCGGGTCGAGGAGCGGACCCGGGAATTGGCGGTAGCCGTCGAGCAGCTCAACCGCGAGATTGATCAGCGCATTGCCGCACAATCAAGGGTTAATGCCGAGAAAGAGCGTTTCCAAAGCACGCTGGAAAACAGTCTCGATGCCTTTATCGAGCTGGATGAGATGGGTCGTATCACCGGCTGGAATCGCGCAGCCGGCAAGCTGTTTGGCTGGTCGGCCAAGGACTGTATTGGCCAGCCGTTACGGGTGTTGCTCTCGCCGGCGGCGGTGAGTGAGGGGGAGGATGTCCGTGACGTCCTGCTCGACGCAGCCCTGCTCCATCAGACGCGGCGGACCGAGGCTTGGGCTCGACATCAGGATGGGCGCCTGTTTCCGGTGGAGGTGACGGTGGCCGATCATCGTTTGGACGGGAGTCGCTACTGCATCGCGTTTTTGCACGACATCAGTGTGCGTCAGCAAAACGAGGCCAGGATCCGTGACAGCGAAGCTCGTCTCCGGGCGATCACCAATAATATGCCTGCCTTGATTAGTCAGCTTGATCGGGACGAGCGTCACCTGTTTGCCAATCGGGCCTACCGTGATTGGCTGGGATTTGATGAGCTGCGCCCGCAGGATTTGAGCCTGCAAGCCGTGCTGGGCGCCGAAAACTATGCCGTTGCGGTACCCTTGATCGGCAGGGTGTTGCAGGGCGAGCGGGTAGAGTGGGATGCCAGGCTGCAGACCCGACAGGGCGAGGTGGATGTACATGTCATGCTGCTACCTGCACAGGATGCTGATGGCTTCTATCTGCTGGCGATGGACATCAGCGAGCTCAAACGCTTGCAGCAACGTCTCGAATACGATGTCACCCACGATGCGCTGACCGGTTTGCCGAACCGGCGTGCCTTCCTGACGGCCCTGGAGCAGGCAACCTTGCGGGCAGCGCAGGGACGGCGCGGAATGGCGTTGTTGTTCCTCGACCTGAACGGTTTCAAGCAGATCAACGATCAGCATGGTCATGAGCTGGGAGACAAGGTGTTGCAGCGCTTTGCCAACGAGATCAGCCGGGTCGTCAGGCCGACCGATACCGTGGCGCGTCTGGCGGGCGATGAATTCACCATCATTCTCGACGAATTGCAGATGCCTATCGAGGATGCTGAGGAGTGCTGTCTGCGCTTACAAGAGGCGTTAACGCAGGTTCATCAGATTGATGGGACACCCCTGTCGCTGTCAGCCAGCATAGGTGTGGCGCTATGCCTGGCCGGCGAGACAATTTCGGCGGCGGCCTTGCTGGCAAGGGCGGATGTGGCCATGTATCGGGCGAAAAGCAGTGATTGTGGTGGCTATGCGATCAACTGACACCGGAATCGGTATTGACTTGCAGCAAGCGCTTGGCAACCCAGGCCAGCACGCCTCGCGGCAACAGCTGGCTGCAGCAGGTCAGTATGCGGTTATACCAGCCCGGGACTATGATAGCGCGCGATTGTCGCAAGCCATGCAGACCGGCCGCCACGACGTTGGCCGCCGGGAGCATGAAATGGTTCCAAAACGGTGTGATCGGTTGTCGGGCAATGTCAAAAAAGGCTGTCCGGGTCATGCCTGGTGCCAGCACGCTGACGTGAATGCCGCAATCTTTTAGCTCCTCGCGCAGCGCCACTCCCCATTGCAGAACAAACGCCTTGCTGGCGCCATAGGCGGCATAGCCGGGCAGGGGAAGAAAGGCAGCGATGGACGAGATCAACAAGATAGACCCGCTGCCGCGAGCTTGCATGCGTTGTGCAACCAGTTGGGTCAAACCGGTCAGGGTGTGCATATTCAGCTGTAACATGGCCTGGATCCGCTCATGGTCTTGTGCGATGAAGGGGCCAAAACAGCCGACGCCGGCATTGTTGATCAGCAGGTCCGGCACCAGTGCCAGCAAATCCAGCTCGCCGACCAAGCGGATGTCGGCGCCGGGCTGACTCAAGTCCTGGGCAAAGGTGTGGCAGCGGATCCCATGCCGTCGCTCCAGCTGACGGGCCAGCTGTTGCATCACCGCTTCGCGTCGGGCGACCAGTAGCAGGTTGTAGCCTTGTGCTGCCAGCTGATGGGCGAATTCTACGCCCAACCCGCTGGAGGCACCGGTGATCAGCGCCCAGGCTTGGGTGTGCATATCGTGACTCCTGAGGGGGGTGTGCAAATTAACAGGGATTGATGGGGTTGCAGCTTCATCATGGCCGGTTGCAGTCACCTGTGTCCAGGCCGATACAGTTTCCGCAAGAGCATGATTGTCAGGTATGCGGTCGCGGCCAGCAATAGCAGCGGGAAGATGATAAAGGCGCCGGTATAACGCAAGCTGATGGGCTGAACCGTGCCGGACTGGATCTGATAGCGGGCCCAAAATACATAATGGCTGGTGTAGTAGGTCAGATCGAAGAGGCCGTCGGGTGTCTGCAGCAGCCGGACAGCGCTCCCATCTTCGAGCGGCCAACTGAGTTCGCGACCCTCGGTCAGCAGTAACGGCGCGTAGCGGGTGGGCGACTGTTGGTATTCGCGCCAGAGCACGACGCTAACCGAACCCTGGTCACGAATGGCAATCGGAAAGTTTGGCGCAATGGCTGTCTGTCCACTGAGGTAGTGTTGATAGGTCAAAAGCCAGGGTGCCAGCACCACGCACAGGGTGACAACTGCGCCCAGTTGCAGTAGCTGACGGATTAGGCTGCGATAGCGGCTCATCGGCGAGTCTTCTGGTTACGCGGGGGAGCAAGTCGGTTCAGGCGCCATAACCAGAGCAGAAAAAATGGCAAGCCGATCATCCAGAGTGCGAACAGGCCATCCAGCCAATAGTAATCGCTCCAGCCTGGACGATAGCACTCACCGTTCGCCGGGCAACCAAGTGCCTGGCGCCAATATACGGCGGCCAGCTTACTCAGAGCGCCTGCCAGCAGGTAGCAGGCCAGCCCAATCCAGCCGCGTGTTTTGAGGGTCATGCTGTCTCTCCGATCACATCGCCGCGTCTCATCAGGCTGCATAGTAATCACTGTCTGGAGGTAATTGAAAAGGTTGGTATTTCGTTTGCGGGACAGCTAACACTTTTTGCGGTGTCGACTGGACGCCGCCGCATGGGCTACGCAAAATGCGCAACTTTTATGCAGAGATGAGCTCGTTGCAGATGCCCGCTTTCTTCGCCCGTCACCGCACAGTGTTGTGGGGTTGTTTACTGTTCGTCCTGTTGATATTGGCAGTTAGCCTTGTTTCTGGGCTGCATGGTCGACACAACGCCCCGCCAACCCTGGTTATCTGGAGTGCGCGAGGGGTGCCTGAACTACAACAGCTGGCTCGCCGTTATCAGGCTAAAACCGGCGTTCAGATCAAGATTGAAGCCCCCGCTGACTTTGTCGCGCGTTTTGAGCTGCTGGCACAACAGGGGGCGGGACCGGACATTGTCATCTGGGCGCATGACCGCTTTCCCGGCTGGTATCAGGCCGGCCTGCTGGAGCCTGTTGCTGCCTACGTGTTCGACAGGATCCACTGCCGGCCACAGGCACTGGAGGCCCTGCGTGCCGGCGAGAGCGTGATAGCGTATCCGTTACAGATGGAAACCTTGTTGCTGTTTTGGAATCCGCAGTTGATCGCCACTGCGCCGACTGATTTGATGCAGCTGTCACATGCTCCTCACAAGGCTGATCAACCGCGGATTGGCTGGGAGATGACCTCTGCTTATTACAGCTGGCCCTATGTTACCGCGGGTGCGGATGGGGTGTTGAGCGCACAACCTGAGCGACCGATGCATCTGGCTGCCAGTAGCAACACCACCGTATTGCATAATCTTGCGCTGCTGCAACGGGGGAGGGAACAGGGCTGGTTGGCCGCTGATCTGAGTTATGAGCAGGTCATTGATCAGTTCAGCCGTGGCCAGTTGGCCATGATGCTCGGTGGGCCCTGGGATCGGCAACGGCTGGAGCAGGCAGGAGTGCACTATCGGTTGGCTCCTGTTCCCGATTTGGCTGGTCAGGATGCGCACCCGTTTTTCGGCGTTCTGGCTGCCGGCATTAGCACGCAATCCAGAGAAAAAATGCTGGCAAGGGAGTTTATCGAACAGACAGTACTGACACCCTCTGGTATGGCATTGTACCAGTCAGGCCGTGATGCGGGATTAGTCGCCTGTTTTGGTCAGGCGTCTGCCGATCCCTTCAGCCGCAGCCTTGAGCAGGGGATCGCCAGCGGGGTAGCGATGCCAGGCCATAGTGGCATGCCATTGTTTTGGAATAGCATCCAAAGTGCATTAACGAATCTGTTCCAGCAGCGGTTGACGGACACGCAGGCCCTGCAGCAGGCAGAACGACGTATCAATCGACAGCCATAGTGTGCCGTGTCGCCTTACTCGAGCGGCATGTCAGCAAAAAAAGAGCGGCGCGGACGCCGCTCTGTCGTGTTGTCACTCAATGTTTCGCCAGTTCCGTATCAGCCGCAGCAGAGTCCAGATAGAACGAGCCTGCCCAGGTGTCAAAGCGACCACTAGGGTCTATGGTTTGCCCATCTGGCTTCCATACACCCAGCGAGATGGTCTGGTAGGCGTCATACCAGCCCCATGGCTGGCTTACCTTGGGTTGCAGCAAGAACAGGGTTCCCGCGGCATCGTTGATGATCCAGCCGGTTTTACCATATCCATCCAGTCCATTGTTCACCAGTTGGATAGGCACTTTTTTCCAGGTTGACCAGCTTGCATCATCGGTGATGGCTGGCAGGTTGGTTACCCAGTACCAGGTTCTGGGCGTGCCATCGGCGTTATAGCGGATGGAGGTGGTCAGCAACTGGCCATCGTAATCACTCAATCCTGGCAGGTTGCTGCTGGTAATTTGATCCACCGTCACCCCTTGCTGGCGTAAGGTTGTGATTTTACCGATCAGGTCAGTGACATTCTGACTACCCCATTCGGCAAAGCGGTGACCAACCCAGATATCGTTGACCTCCTTAAAGAAGATTTTGACATCCTGGCCGAGATCATCCGTTGCTGCCGTGAAGCTGGTTTCATCAATCGGTGTGGCGGGGTGATCATCCAGGTGATAGTTATGCCAACTGGCCTGTTCGATCTGTACCGTTGGGCTGCTACTGGTCAGGATGGACACATAATCATTGAACTTATAGCCATCCGGATGACTGGCATCTTCGAGACGGGTATTGGTGCTGCTGTCGAGCAAATAGCGCGCGCCGCTGGTCGTCGTGATGGTCTCTGTGCCTGAAGTCGCCGTCTTGATGCTGTATTCATACCAATACGGCGTCATGGCCACACTGTTTTGCCAGTTGTAGTCGGCATACTCTTCAAACAGGTCATCTTGAGGATTTGGCCAGATGGGTTTGGCGTAAATTTTTTCCTCAGAGCCGTCCGGACAACTCATCAATTCGGTTGATGTATTGATGCTGCCGTCGGCCAACCAGTCCTGCTCATCTTTATGCGAGGTACAACCATCGTCACGCGTCAGATAGGTGTCTGTTTCTGCATAGGGTTCAAACTCCGTGTAATTATCATCGGAATTGTTCACATAAGCGGGGTTCGCTGCCATGGTGCTGCTGTCGAACCAGTCTGCAGGGGTGGTGTACGGCGTGGTGGTCTGATCTTTGGGCGCCGAGTATTCCAGGTAGGTCTTGATGGTGGTATTGCCATTCTTCGACACGGTGAAATGTTGGGCAATGTCGACGGTAGAGAAGTCATCCCCATCCAGTTTGGCTTTGAAGTCACCACCGTCATACTGCCGCAGCAGGTTCATGCTGACACCTTCCGCCTGAGGTGAATCTTCATCATACAGCACCCAGTAATCTGCACTGGTCTCTGTTTCATGACCAACTTCAAACGATTCGCCAGTAAAGGCGAAGACGCCGTCCTTGTTCAGATCCTTGTGCCACCAGGAGAGTTGTTCAAACGAATCGTCTGCTTTTTTGATCTTCTTGCTACGGTATTCGTTATAAATCAATGGCTTTCCATTGAGTTCTTCGACCGCAGCAGCCGTGGAGTCCCAGTAATAATTGATCCCCTCTTCCGAGATCTCCTTGTGACCATCCAGAAAGCGACTGACTGTTTTTGTTGCTACCAGCTTCAAATGCAACGATGCCTTGGAGTGGTCCTCCATGTAGTGGTAGATCTTTTCCTCGGTCGTGACTTCATCCGCCTTGGCGCGTAACGGATCCAGCGGCAACTCATCGCTGTTGTCGCCAATCTTGTCGCCATCACTGTCTTTGCTCTCGCCCGGATCGGCGGGGAAGGCATCAGCGTTATCACCGACCTGGTCGCCGTCACTGTCCTTGCTTTCGCTGGCATCCAGCGGGAAGGCATCAGTGTTATCACCGACCTGGTCGCCGTCACTGTCCTTGCTTTCGCTGGCATCCAGCGGGAAGGCATCACTGTTATCGCCAACCTTGTCGCCGTCGCTGTCCTTGCTTTCACTTGCATCCAGTGGGAAGGCATCGCTGTTGTCGCCGACCTGGTCGCCGTCGCTGTCCTTGCTTTCACTGGCATCCAGTGGGAAGGCATCGCTGTTGTCGCCGACCTGGTCCCCATCACTGTCTTTGCTTTCGCTCGGGTCAGCAGGAAAAGCATCATCTGAATCACTGATACCATCGCGATCGCTATCGGCAATCGGCGTCGCATTCCCCTGATCGTCAATCACGACATTGATGCTGTCAGGATCAGTCTGCTCGTCGACAGGATTCTGTGACAGGTATTGATCGAGTGCCTGGCCAATGTTGCTACTGATCTCCAGTAACTGACTCGGGTCATCTGGTAGCGATTCGGGAAGTTGATCCGTCAGATTCACCGCGTAGATTTGTACTTCCTTATCACCGGACGAGATGAAGTCGCCAAGTATCTGCTCAGCTTGCAGCCCCAAGGCCTCAGCAATCGCGTTGACGGCGCTATCACGATCCAGCGTCGGATCCTGCTGCATCTTCATGTCAACCAATGTGCTCAGGGGCGTGACGTCAGCCACCCCAGGTGGGGCGGATAGTGTAAAGCTGGAGGTAATAGGTCCGCGCGTGAGATCGACCGTCTCACCGGCAATGGCCTGGACGAGCAGACGGTACTGCTCAGGACTATCGATTTGGCTGACATCCAGCGTGGCCTTGCCGCTGTCATCGGTCCGCGCATTGGGCTCATCGGTTTCAAACAGATTGTTGCGATTGGTATCCAGCCAGACCAGTGCATTGCTGAGATAACCATCAATCGCCGTTGCTTCTAAGGTGGTGCTTTCGTTAGTGTCATCGCTGCTGCCACAGCCGAAGAGGACTGTACTGACAGCAACTGCAAGAACATTGAGTATCAACCGTGGTTTCATGCTGTGCTCCTTGATTTGATGCTCAGGAAACACCCCGTTGTTTCCCGTCAGGCGTACAACTCCCTACACGCCAAGGAAAGTGTGAGCCATGCCATCAAAAAGCGTTAATTTGAGTTAACTATCACTAAGGATTTGTGCCGCGGCTTGACGGCGTGGCGTTCATCGCCGCGACAACGAGAGCTGCTCGAAGCGGTACGGTTTTCTTCTACATGTGTTGTTGTAGACCGTTTGCCATGATGGCCGATGGTGCTGAAAGCCGAGGGTGGGGCTCGGTGCAGTGTTTGGGACTGAAACAACTAGTACGGGCTGGGTGAGCATAGGATGAGGCAAGGGAATAAATAACAACCACAGCTTGCTGAATACAGCTGAAATCGTCGGCTTTGCTGATCCGGGCGATGAGATAAAAAATGAGTAGACAGCAAAAATCCCGCTCGAAAGCGGGATTTTTTTGAATTTGGTGCGTCCTAGTGGACTCGAACCACCGACCCCCACCATGTCAAGGTGGTGCTCTAACCAGCTGAGCTAAGGACGCAAGATTTTGTTTTTATTGATGAACAGTTTTCGAATGGTGCGTCCTAGTGGACTCGAACCACCGACCCCCACCATGTCAAGGTGGTGCTCTAACCAGCTGAGCTAAGGACGCATCGTATTCGAAAATCTCATCATCAATTATGGTGCGTCCTAGTGGACTCGAACCACCGACCCCCACCATGTCAAGGTGGTGCTCTAACCAGCTGAGCTAAGGACGCACACATTCTCAAGGGCTTTGCCGCTTAAGTGGGGCGCATATTAACGAGCTTCTACGCGACTGGCAAGCCTTGAAACCAAGAAATGCAAGTCTGTGAGTGCGTTTGCTTTTTTCGTAATCAATCCGCCCTGTAAGGGCAGAAAATTACAGCAGGCTATCAATGGAAAAGGTGGCATCAGCCACCTTTTTGAGGTTACTCGGTATCAGGTTCGTCTCAGGCGGCTACCGTCTGGGACGTCCCGCTACGCTGTTTTTCCTGGATCCCTTTTAATACGCTGCTTGCCGTGGTCAACAGGCGATCAATCAGCGGCTCTGTAAAGGTTAGTGGTGGTTCGATGCGGACTGTTTTTGCATTGATCAGGGTGCCTGCGACCAGAATGCCAGCCTCAAACATCCCCTTGGCAAAACTGTATCCCAATTGATTGTGCTGGAATTCTATAGCCTGCAATAAACCCTGTCCGCGAACCGCCTGGATCAGATCCGGGTAGTCCTCGGCCAAATCCTGCAACCCACTCAACAGATATTGGCCTACTCGAGCAGCTTGCTCCGGGAGCTGTTGTTCCAATAAAACGTTCACGGTTGCTATGCCCGCGGCGCAGGCGAGCGGGTTGCCACCAAAAGTCGTGGTGTGCAGGAACGGATTGTCAAACAGCACAGAGAACACCTTCTCGCTGGCTAACGTGGCGGAGATAGGCATCACGCCGCCACCAAGCGCCTTGGCAAGGCACAAAATATCTGGTTCAACTCCGCTGTGTTCACAAGCGAACATCTTGCCTGTTCTACCCATGCCGGTCTGAACTTCATCGATTATCAGCAGCGCTCCTACTTCATCACAGAGTTTTCTAACTCCGGGGAGATAATCCGCTGGAGGAAGAATGACACCACCTTCGCCCTGGATTGGCTCGAGAATCACAGCTGCGACACCATCGCCGGTATTCAGACTGGCATACAGGGTGTCACGCATCGCCTCAAGATCGCCAAAGGGGACGTGACGGAAACCTGGTACCAGCGGGGCAAATGGTTTGCGGAACACGGCCTTGGAGGTTGCGGACAAGGCACCAAGGCTTTTGCCATGAAAGCCACCGTTGGTGGCGACAAAGGCCGTTTTGCCATGCGGAGTCTGGTAGGCTTTCGCCAGCTTGATCGCGGCTTCGACCGACTCGGTTCCACTGTTGCCGAAGAAGCAGTATTTCAAATCGCCTGGGGCCAGGCTGGCCAACATCTTGGCAAGCAGGGCGCGCAATGGGTCCAGGAGCTCCTGGCTATGCAGCGGTTGCTTGGCAAGTTGCTGTTCGACGGCTTGCACGACGGTGGGATTGCGATGGCCGACGTTGAAGATTCCAAAACCGCCCAGACAGTCGAGATACTCTTTGCCGTTGGTATCAATCAGTGTGTTAGGACCAGATGCGCGCCATTCGATGGCGGCGAATTGTCCGCCTGCAGTGACGGATTTGCGATATTCGAGGAAGCCGGGGTTGATGTGTTCACGAAAACCGCTGATGGTCTGCTCGTTCAGCCAGCGGGTCTCTTCGGCGTTTAGTTGGGTTTTACCAATCAGCTCCAGTGCCTGACGCGATAATGCCAACGTTGATGATATGTCCTTATGCATACAAACCTTCCCAGGGCCTCGCCCGATTATGTGCCTGTATTTAATCTAGATGACCGCACAAAATATGGCAAGTGCTTGTTTTAAAAGAAAAATGCACCATTAGGGAGCTTTGACTGCTTATGCAGTAACTCGCTAGAGGCAGGCGAAAATGAGACGGAGAGCACGAAGAGCGGGTCGCTGGGATATAGTGGGTAAAATGGGGGTTATCAAGCGGATTAATGATATTTAGTATCTCTATTATCCTATGAATATGACAGGCGGTAGAGAATTGTCTGGTTTGACCAGTGTTTGTTTAAAATTGAGGATTTATGCAGCGAATATGGCAAAGTAACCGGACATACCCGCTGCAAAAGTGGCTATTTATGCTGAAAACGGCCAAAAATAACCCTCAATCGAGTCCCGAGCATGAGGGCTGCACTAGAAAGACCCACAATAAAGCCGATCCAGAAGCCGAACGGCCCCATTTTGGGGCAAATCCAGTCTGTTAACCCCAAAATTATACCGGTGGGTAAGCCTAGCCCCCAATAAGCCAGCATGGTGATGAGGAAAATAGCCTTCGTATCCTTATATCCACGCAATGCGCTGGAACTGACAACCTGCACTGTGTCAGAGAGTTGATACACGGCAGCAAAAATCATTAACTGTGCTGCCAAGGTGATTACGACAGGATCTTGTGAATATTGATGGGCAATCCAATGGCGGCCGATAATGGTAAAGAACGCGGTAAACAGTGCCAAAAATAGACCCAGGCCTAAACCACTCAGTGCTGCCAGCTTCGCTTGCGCAGGATCCTGTTCACCAATGGCGTGACCGACGCGAATGGTCACGGCAAATCCAAGGGACAATGGCAACATGAAAATGAGTGAAGAAAAATTCAACGCTACCTGATGACTGGCCACGATCTGGGAGCCCAGAGGCGCAAGCAACAACGCAACCAGTGTAAATAGAGTCACTTCGCAAAACAGTGCCAGTGCGATGGGAAAGCCTAACCGGAAAATGCGGCCTATCTGAACCCAATCCGGGCGGTACCAGTGACAAAACAGACGTGTACGGTGATAGAAATCTGCGTGACGGACATACCATAACATCGACAGGAACATGGCCCAGAACACCAGCGCTGAAGCCACACCGCATCCGACACCGCCCAGGGCCGGCATCCCAAATTTGCCGTGAATGAAAACATAGTTGGCCGGGATGTTGACCATTAATCCAACAAAACCGATGAACATGGTCGGGATGGTATGGGAGAGACCCTCCGTATAATTACGCAGAACCTGATAGCCGACGAAGGCAGGCACGCCCCACATCATGGCATGTAAAAAGCCGGCTGTTTTGGCCGCTAACGCCGGCTCTACCTGCATGCTAGCGAGCAATAGCGGAGTGAGATAGAGCAGCAGCATGGTAGGGGGGATCGCGATCAGGCTCAGCCAGAAACCCTGACTGACGGCCGCCGGGATGTCATGGGCTTTTTGCGCACCGTTGAGCTGGGCAACAATTGGCGTCAGCGCCATGATGATCCCTTGCACAAATAGCACTATAGGCAACCAGAAGCTGGCAGCGACCGAGACCGCCGCGAGATCTGTCGCACTCACCTGGCCAGCCATGATGGTATCAACCAATGTCATGGCTGTCTGGGCTACTTGGGCGATGAGAATAGGGGATGCCAACCGGACAAGGCGGCGACATTCAGAAAAAAAAGCGAACACAGGGACCTCGGGAAGAGTGCCGCATGATACGGCACAGGTGTCTAATCAATCGTCGTTATAATCGCTCATCAGCAGGTTAGCTGCTGCATAGGCAGCCTTGCTGCGGACATCATCTGGAAGACGCTCGTCTGCCGCAACTTCGTCCAGAGCACGAATGGCTGCGGTAATGGCCTTGGGAATAAAGCCCAGATCGCCGCCACCGATTTGGCTATAGGCTTCCCGAACCTTTTCACAGCAGGTCATATATTTCATGTGGCACCTCATGTGTGATGGGGGCCACACTATAACCGGTTATCACGCCTGACGTCACGTGCCTGGCCGAGAACACCGCAATTCAGCTCGCCATCAGAAGATCTGCTCATCATCGGCATCGACAAACAGTTGTAACCGATCATGTTGTTCATCACGATGCAGACGCAAGTGAATGGGGTTACAGCAGGCAAGGCAATCTTCATAAAATTCCTGATCACCTTCGCTCGCATCCAACTCGACGGCAGTATGGTGGCCGCAGTGAGGGCAGACAATGGTCTTGCTCATGTAGTCGCGCATAACTCCTCCTAAAACTGAGGCAACTTCACGCTCACTGTCAGTATGGTCTATGCCTCTAGCCACGGGTGAGAAGCGACCGACAATTCTAGCGAGCGAGCAGTGCGGCAATCGCCTGTGTCGCCTGCTGTCGGAAACAGTCACCGAATAAATTAAGGTGGTTGAGTCTGTGATAGAGGTTGTAGATGTCCCGGCGCTCGACATAGCCAGGATCGAGTGGCCAAACGGATTGATACCCTTGATAAAACGGTGCTGGAAATGGACCAAACAACTCTGTCATCGCCAAGTCCGCTTCTCGATCTCCAAAATAACAAGAGGGATCAAAGAGTAGTGGTCCTTCTTCGGTGAAACCGGTATTACCTCGCCATAGATCGCCATGCAGTAAAGAGGGCGGCGGTTGATGGCCGTGTAACTGCCGCATGACAACATCGACGATTTCATCGATGTTCCATGTCTCGTCCAGACGGTCTTTTTCCTCGAGTAACGAGAGTTGCCAGCCGATGCGCTGCTCAGCAAAAAATTGGGGCCAATGCTTATGCCAGCGATTGGGTTGAACAGTCATGCCAAGAAAATTATCTTCATCCCAGCCGTACATGGCCTGCTCCTGGCACTGGTGCAGGCAGGCTAATTCGCAACCGAACTGAAACCACTGCTCGTTGCTTCCTTCTGTCAGGTGGTGAAAGGGCAATAACATGAATGCGGTCTGGTTGGCGACGCCACACAACAGCGGGACAGGTACGCGTATTTGTTCATATTGGGCAAGCCGGTGCAGGTCCCGTTGCTCGCAGGCGAACTTCTCGTATTGATCTCGAGACCGGAGTTTGATGAAGAACTCGCCCGCATCGCTAGGCAGCAGGTATTTGCGCTCGATCTCGTCGTCAGTCAATCGTTGTGGCTGCTCAAAATGTACTGACTGTTGCAATACCAGGGCAAGCTGATGTCGAATGCTGTTCCACATGACGATGCTCCATCGGGGACTTTGCCTGAGTATAGATGGCGCGAGGTGGCGGTAGTGAAGCGGCGACGTGATTGCGCGATGGGGGGCTTTTCTTTACACTTGCCAGCCACATGTCCGAACGTAGCGGACATCAGGATAATTCTCTTCTAGCGAATCAGAATTCAATGTACTAACAAGTGGCACTTGGTAGGTGTCACCACTGTAAAAGGAAAGAATCATGCCCGTCATTACTCTCCCCGATGGTAGTCAACGTAGTTTCGATGCTCCCGTCTCGGTCATGGATGTCGCATTAAATATTGGCCCGGGCCTGGCCAAGGCTTGTATTGCCGGTCGAGTCAATGGTGAGCTTGTTGATGCCTGCGAAGTGATTAGCGCGGATGCTCAACTGGCTATTATCACTGCCAAGGATCCTGAAGGGGTAGACATTCTCCGCCACTCCTGTGCCCACTTGCTGGGGCATGCCATCAAGCAGCTGTGGCCGAATACCCGCATGGCGATTGGACCCGTGATCGACAATGGCTTCTATTATGATGTCGATTTGGACCGTGCGATCACCGAAGAGGATCTGCAAGCGTTGGAACTGCGCATGCATGAGTTGGCACAAAAAGATTATGACGTGGTGAAGCGTCGCGTGACCTGGCAAGAGGCGCGTGATGTGTTTGATGCTCGAGGTGAAAGTTATAAAGTGGCTATTCTGGATGAGAATATTGCCCGCGATGATATGCCCGGACTCTATTACCACGAAGAATATATCGACATGTGTCGTGGCCCTCATGTGCCGAACATGCGTTTTTGTCATCACTTTAAATTGCAAAAAGTTGCCGGTGCTTATTGGCGTGGCGATTCCAAGAACAAGATGCTGCAGCGCATTTATGGTACGGCCTGGTCGGATAAGAAGCAGCTTTCAGCCTATCTGCAGCGTCTGGAAGAGGCGGCCAAGCGCGATCACCGCAAGATTGGCAAGCAGCTTGACCTCTACCATATGCAGGAAGAGGCGCCGGGCATGGTGTTCTGGCACCACGATGGCTGGACTATTTTCCGCGAATTGGAAACCTTTATCCGGCACAAGCTCAATGAATACGACTATCAGGAGGTCAAAGGGCCTTTCATGATGGATCGCGTGTTATGGGAGCGTTCCGGGCACTGGGATAAATACGCCGATGCCATGTTTACCACCAGCTCGGAAAATCGTGAATATGCCATCAAACCGATGAACTGCCCGGGGCACGTCCAGATTTTTAACCAGGGTCTGAAGTCGTATCGCGATCTGCCGTTGCGCATGGCCGAGTTTGGTAGTTGCCACCGGAATGAGCCGTCTGGCTCATTACATGGCCTGATGCGCGTGCGTGGTTTCACGCAAGACGATGCCCATATCTTCTGTTCTGAAGCGCAGATTCAAGAAGAGGTCAGTGGCTGTATCAAGATGGTGTATGACACCTACAGCACTTTCGGTTTCGAGAATATTGCCGTCAAACTGTCTACCCGTCCGGAAAAGCGTATCGGTAGTGATGACATGTGGGACCGTGCCGAACATGGCCTTGAAGCAGCACTGCAGGCCAATGGCCTTGCATACCAGTTGCAACCCGGTGAAGGCGCGTTCTACGGGCCGAAGATCGAATTCACATTGCATGATTGTCTCGACCGCGCCTGGCAGTGTGGTACCATTCAGCTCGATTTTGCGTTGCCGGGACGACTGGGGGCAACCTATGTCGGTGAAGATAATGAACGTCATGTGCCAGTCATGATTCACCGTGCAATTCTAGGCTCTCTGGAGCGCTTTATCGGGATTCTGACGGAAGAATATGCAGGATATTTCCCGACATGGCTGGCTCCAGTACAAGTTGTCGTCGCCAATATCACCGATAATCAAGCCGATTACGTCAATCAGGTCGTCCGCCAACTCAACGAAGTTGGTATTCGTGCCAAGGCGGACTTGAGAAATGAGAAGATTGGCTTTAAAATCCGCGAGCATACACTGAAGCGGGTACCTTTTATGCTTGTCTGCGGCGACAAAGAGGTCGAAACAGGTGAGATTGCAGTGCGTACTCGCAAGGGGACCGATCTCGGTAAGTTCAAGGTGGTTGATTTCATCGCTGCCCTGCAACAAGAGATCCAGTCTCGTGGTCAAAAAAGAGTGGAGGAATAAGCTATAAACGGCGCTAAAAAAACGGGCAAGCAACCGCCCCGCACCCGAATCAATGGTGAGATCCGTTGCAAAGAAGTACGACTGGTTGGTCTGGATGGCGAAGCGATTGGTGTGGTCACCATCGAGGAAGCCTTGGACAAGGCAGTCAAAGCGGGTGTGGATCTGGTCGAAATTAGTCCGAACGCTGAACCACCTGTATGCCGGGTGATGGACTACGGCAAGTTCCTCTACGAGAAGAGCAAGTCTCAGAAAGAACAGAAAAAGAAGCAAAAGCAGGTTCAGGTCAAGGAAATCAAATTCCGTCCTGGAACTGATGAAGGCGACTATCAGGTAAAACTGCGCAACCTGATTCGCTTTCTTGAAGAGGGCGACAAAGCCAAAGTCACACTGCGATTCCGCGGTCGTGAAATGGCGCATCAGGACCTCGGTATGAACGTTCTGGAACGTGTTAAAAACGATCTGGAAGAGTTAGCCGTAGTGGAGTCCTTCCCGAAAGTGGAAGGTCGCCAAGCTGTCATGATGCTGGCGCCGAAGAAGAAGTAAACAGGCCAACAAGTAAATCCGGCCCTCCGGACTTAGTGCCGGCGGGCTGTTTTTCGCCTGTTTTACGTTAATGGCAACAATGCGGAGTTATTTATGCCAAAGATGAAAAACGACAAGGGTGCTTGGAAGCGTTTCAAGAAAACCGCTAATGGTTTCAAGCGCAAGCAAGCTAACCTGCGTCACATTCTGACCAAGAAGAGCACCAAGCGTAAGCGTCACCTTCGCGCGATGGGTATGATCCACAAGAGTGACATGCTGCGTGTTATCAGCATGCTGCCGTACGCATAAGAAGGAGAGTGACAAATGCCAAGAGTTAAACGTGGTGTGACCGCTCGTGCTCGTCACAAGAAAGTACTGAAGGCAGCGAAGGGTTATTACGGTGCCCGTTCACGCGTCTATCGCGTTGCGGTACAAGCTGTTACCAAAGCTGGCCAATATGCTTACCGTGACCGTCGTCAGAAGAAGCGTCAGTTCCGTCAACTGTGGATTGCCCGTATCAACGCGGCTGCCCGTCAGAACGGTCTGTCCTATAGCCGTTTCATTGATGGTCTGAAGAAGGCATCAATCGAAATCGATCGTAAGATCCTGGCTGATATCGCTGTTCACGACAAGGGTACCTTCACCGCCCTGGTTGAAAAAGCCAAGGCTGCGCTGGCCTAAGCGATTGAACACAAAAGGGGAGGCTCATGCCTCCCTTTTTTATTGTGAATGCGTTGCCAGAGTGATATTTAATCTCTTCCCGAACTGGTTTCTTGGGTCTGCCGTGAAATTCCTGACTACGCTCGCCTTTATACTGTTTTTTAGCAGCCATTGTTTGGCTATCCAGACTATTGAAGTCAAGGATCGGCATACCAATCAGAATATCAGCCATGTGCTTGAATATTTACCGGCGGCAGAGTCATTGCGCTGGCCATGGGAAGTTGCAAATCGGCCCGGGTGGCAGACCAGCCTTGGTGACTTTCCTGCATTTGGTCTTGACCCCGGTTTTTATTGGTTTCGGGTTGCCATTCATAATCGTTCTGGTGAACAACAACTCGTTATGCTGGATGTTCAGCATGCGTTGTTGGATCAACTGGATGTATTTTTGCTCAAGCACGGTCGTATTCAACGGGTCTGGAATACCGGCCTCGATCGTGGGGTAGGGGCTAAACCCTATCCGGCGAAAACATTTGTTTTGCCGTTATCACTTGATGTCGCTGATGGCTATGACATCTATTTCCGCGCTAAATCTGATGCGTTTATGCAGATGCCTGTCTTATTGCAGGATATTCGTATTCACGCCAATCATCAGGCATTGGGCAAATTACAGATGGGCCTGATGAGTGGTGCATTTTTATTGGTTGGCCTTTATGCCCTATTGATGTATGGCTTCATCAGAGAGCGCCGTTTTCTGTATTACGCACTCTTTAGTCTGAGTTTGGTGGTGACGACATGGATCCTGAAAGGCTATGCCACCCTGTATGATATTTTCCCGGATTGGTTCGATACCCAGCAATTACTGGTTGTCGTCGGTAATTTATTACTCGCCGGTCTGATTCTTTCAACGTTGGACATGTTCAGGATCTGGCTGCCGAAAAAACTCCGCCTTATCTGCAGGTTACTGATGTTAGCCGTGGGAGTGGTTGCAACCTCTGCCTGGTTTATTCCGTTATGGTGGAGCATTTATGCGACCTTTGCCGGCTATGTGGCAACAACCCTGTTGGCTGTGCTGTTCTGCTTCTATTTCTTGCACCGCGGCAGTTGGTTGCAACGACTCTATTGTTATGCATGGCTAGGCTTTATGCTGGGATGCCTGGCGTTGTTTGCTTCCCGTTTTAATTGGCTGCATGAAGAATGGATCAGTGAGTATCTGTTGTCCCTGTTTTCATCTATGGCCGCTTTCTTGCTTTGTTTCTCATTGGCCTACCGGACTTATATCGAAAAGAAAGGGCGTATGCGGGCGAAACGCCAGGCCTCAGAGGGGTTGAAGCGTTATTTCGAGCTCTATCATAGTGCCAACGAGGGTTTGTTTACGTCGACGCTCGAGGGGCAGTTGCTGGCTGCCAATCCGGCGTTTTGCCGCATGTTTGGTTACGACGATATACAGACCATGGCGACAACTGTGGGTAGGACAACCCATGCCCTGTATGTGAATGGCAAGGATCGTGACGATCTGTTAGCGCGCTTATTTACATCGGCCAAGGAGGGAATCCGCAGTGATGTTGAAATGCGCCATCATGATGGATCTACTTTCTGGGCTCGAATTTCGCTGCGTATTTCCCGTCGGCAGGGCAAGAATCGCTCCATGCTGCTCGAAGGCATTCTGGTCGATATAACAGAAAGTAAACAATATCAGGCCAAACTCGAATTTTTGGCCAATCATGATGAGGCGACAGGTTTGCACAACCGCCGCTATCTGATTCAATCACTCGAAGACCTATTTAAGCGGCGAAATAGTGCGCCAGGCACGGATTACCTCTGTTTCATCGATATCGACCATTTCAAGGTGATCAACGAAGGGGGCGGGCATCTTGCGGGTGATGAGTTCTTACGGCAAATCGCTACCCATATTTCCAATCTGAAGAAAGAAAACTTCCTGTTGACCCGGCTAAGTGGTGATGAGTTTGCTGTCATCATGGAAAATAGCTATATCGACGAGGTCATCCAATATGTTGAACGATGGCGCAAGGCGATTCAGGAGCTGAAATTTGTCTGGAACGGCAAAATCTACTCGGTGACGGCAAGCCTTGGGGTGGTACCGATTCAAACTGGCTGTAATGATGCCTCCGCCTTGATGGCGTTGGCGGATGCGGCCTGTTCAACGGCGAAACGACAGGGTAGAAACCGAATTCACGTCTACTCCGATCTCAGCCCGGAAATGAAGCTCTATCAAGAAGAGGTCGCCTGGGTAGCTCGCATTCATCAGGCTTTGGAGGAGCGGCGGTTCGAGTTGGCGCGTCAATTGATTGTGCCAGCCAATGGCCTTACCGGACAGGGTGCCAAGTATGAGATCCTGCTTCGCTTGCGCGCTGAAGATGGCACCCTGATTCGTCCCGCACAGTTTATTGGTGCCGCAGAGCGTTTTGGCCTGATGCCGCAAATTGACCTCTGGGTTTTGGATACCTTGCTCAAGTGGTTCGCCGCTAACCCGCAGGAGCTGGCCGCACTGGATATGGTGTCAGTGAATCTTTCAGGTGAGTCCATTGGTACGCCCAAAATGCATCGCAAGATTCGTCGATTGCTGGAGGGTGCGGAGTTCCCCTGGGATCGACTCTGTTTTGAAATTACCGAGTCACAAGCCATTGCCAATATCGAAGCGACGAGAGCGTTTATTGACACCTTCAAAGGGTTGGGTTGTGCCTTTGCACTGGATGATTTTGGCAGTGGCTTCTCATCCTATGGTCATCTCAAAGAATTACCGATCGATTTATTGAAAATTGACGGTCAGTTCGTTCGTCATCTCGATACCAGCGAGACGGATCGGGCGATCGTGAACTCGATGGCTGAACTAGCTCGCGCCGTGGGAGTTAAAACGGTCGCTGAGTTTGTGGAAAACGAGGATATTGCCGCGAAACTGGCGGCGATGGGTGTCGATTATCTGCAGGGATACGCGATTCATGAGCCATCTCTGTTAAGTGAACCGATCCATAAGCAGGAGCGGCCGGATAACTGGTCATAACAGATTGTTTTGACTAACATGGCCCTCTTAGCAATGAGTGATTGCGCCCCTCGCGGGCGAGGGAAACGAGGAAGCAATGCAACTAGAAGATGTGATTGCCAAGGCACAGGCAGAGATAGAGAGTGTCAATGACGTCGCCGCATTGGAAGAGCTGCGCGTTCAGTATATGGGCAAAAAGGGCTACTTCACCGAGCAGATGAAAGGGTTAGCGGCACTGCCGCCTGCCGAAAAACCTGCAGCCGGTGCGCGCATCAATCAGGCGAAAGAACAAGTACTCTCCGTCCTCAACGCCAAGCGCGATGCTCTGCAAGCCGCTGAATTGAACAAGAAGCTAGGCGCTGAAACCATCGATGTTTCATTGCCTGGACGTCGTCTGGAAAATGGTGGTTTACACCCGGTGACCCGCACCATTGAGCGCATCGAGCGCCTGTTTGGTGAGTTGGGCTTTGCGGTGGCGACAGGGCCGGAAATCGAAGATGATTTTCACAACTTTGATGCCTTGAATATTCCGGCACACCATCCAGCCCGAACCGACCATGACACCTTTTTCTTCAACCCCAGCCTGATGCTGCGCACCCACACATCAGGGGTGCAGATTCGGACCATGGAGCATCAGCAGCCACCAATCCGCATCATTGCGCCTGGCCGAGTCTACCGTAATGACTATGACATGACCCATACGCCGATGTTTCATCAGGTCGAAGGCCTGCTCGTCGACGAGAAGGCCAGCTTCACCGAGCTGAAAGGCATTTTGCACGATTTTCTGCGTAACTTCTTTGAAGAAGATTTGACGATCCGCTTCCGTCCTTCCTATTTCCCGTTCACAGAGCCGAGTGCTGAAGTGGATGTCATGGGTAAAAATGGTCGTTGGCTGGAAGTGCTGGGTTGCGGCATGGTCCACCCGAGTGTGCTGCGTGCAGTGGGTATCGATCCGGAGAAGTATTCCGGTTTTGCCTTCGGTATGGGCGTTGAACGGCTGACCATGTTGCGTTATGGCGTCAACGACCTGCGTTCGTTCTTCGAAAACGATCTGCGCTTCCTCAAGCAGTTCAAGTAAGGGTAGGGATAATAGAATGAAATTCAGCAAATCCTGGGTAGATGAGTGGATCCAGGCCAATCTGACAGCCGATAAAATGGCTGAACAAATCACTATGGCCGGCCTTGAAGTGGATGGCGTTGAGCCGGTCGCGGGTCTCTTCTCCAATGTCGTTGTCGGTGAAGTCGTCGAATGTGCCCAGCACCCGGATGCAGACAAGTTGCGCGTCACCAAGGTTAATGTTGGTGCCACTGAGCTGCTGGATATTGTTTGCGGGGCACCGAATTGCCGCCAAGGGCTGCGCGTAGCGGTCGCTCAGGTTGGAGCTAAGCTGCCGGGTGATTTTGAAATCAAAAAGGCCAAACTGCGTGGTCAACCATCCCATGGCATGCTCTGCTCTTATAGCGAGTTAGGCATTCCCGTTGAGGCGGATGGCATCATTGAACTGCCGCAGGATGCGCCAGTCGGCAAAGATCTGCGTGAATACTTGCAATTAGATGATGTCATGATCGAAGTGGATCTGACCGCCAATCGCGCAGATTGCCTGAGCATAGCGGGTCTGGCCCGCGAAGTGGGCGTATTGAATCGTTGTGATGTCCGTGCACCAGAATGTGACGTGGTCACAGCGACGTTGAGCGATAGCTTTCCTATTCGAGTCGACGCACCGGCAGCATGTCCGCGCTATCTGGGGCGCGTGCTCAAGGGCCTCAATGTCAAGGCGGCAACACCTCTTTGGATGCAGGAAAAGTTACGTCGATGCGGCATGCGTTCCATTGATCCGATCGTCGATGTCACGAACTATGTGATGCTCGAACTGGGCCAACCCATGCACGCCTTTGACCTGGATAAACTGCAGCAGGGTATTCAGGTGCGGATGGCCGTTGCAGGAGAACAACTGACCCTACTGGATGAGAGTGACATCACCCTGACTCCGGAGACGCTGGTGATTGCTGATGCCAGTGGCCCACTGGCATTAGCGGGTATTTTCGGTGGATTGCATTCCGGGGTGACTGAGTCTACGGCTAACATCCTGCTGGAGTGTGCCTTCTTTAGTCCGCTGGCCATTAAAGGCCGCGCCCGTAGCTATGGTCTGACAACCGATTCTTCCCATCGTTTCGAACGCGGCGTGGATTATGCCTTGCAATCGCGAGCGATGGAACGAGCCAGTCAATTACTGCTGCAAATCTGTGGTGGTGAAGCTGGCCCTGTTATTGATGTGACCAGCGCGGCAGATTTGCCAAAGGCGGAGAGCATTACGCTACGGCGCGATAAGCTGACGCGTGTGGTGGGCATGGCATTTGATGATGCCGAGGTGACGGAGATTTTGCATCGTCTCGGCCTTGAGGTGACCACGACTGCCGATGGCTGGCAGGCGAGTTCACCGAGCTGGCGGTTTGACATCGCGATTGAGGAAGACCTGATTGAGGAAGTAGCCAGAATTTACGGTTACAACAATATTCCTAATTGCCCGCCGATGGCTCATCTGACGATGAATGAGCAACAAGAGGCCGCGCTGCCGTTGAAGCGGGTGCGTCATCTATTAGTGGATCGGGCTTTCCAGGAAGCCATCACTTACAGCTTTGTCGAACCCAAGATGATGGCGCTGTTGTTCCCGCAACAGGATCCGATTGTCTTACCGTTTCCGATTTCAGCAGATATGTCGGCCATGCGTGTTTCATTGTGGCCAGGCCTGATCAATGCGGTGGTTTACAATCAGAATCGTCAACAGCCTCGAGTCCGCCTGTTTGAAAGCGGCCTGCGTTTTATCCGTGATGAGAATGCCGAGAATGGCATCCGTCAAGAACCGATGCTCGCCGGGATCATCACTGGCAATCTGGCGGATGAGCAATGGGGTATTCCGAGCCGGATGGCGGACTTCTTTGACCTGAAGGGCGATGTTGAAGCAATTCTGGAACTGACTGGCGAGCGCGAGCATTTCACCTTCGTTGCTGAGGCGCATCCGGCGCTGCATCCGGGTCAATCTGCACGTATTCTTCGTGATGGTACTCCGTTGGGTTGGATTGGCGTTGTTCACCCGAGTCTTGAGAAAAAATTGGGACTCAAGAGCAAAGCCGTTGTCTTCGAGCTGGAGTTAAATCCATTACTGCAGACTAAAATTCCTGAGGCGGGTGATATCTCCAAGTTCCCGGCTAATCGCCGCGATTTGGCTTTGGTCGTCGATCAGCAAGTTCCTGCAGATGATATTCTGAGAACTGCCAAAAAAATTGGCGGAAATCAGATAGTTGGAATAAACTTGTTTGACATATACCAGGGGCCGGGTGTGGCTGATGGCAAAAAGAGTCTGGCTCTGAGCCTGATTTTGCAAGACACTCAGCGAACCCTGGAGGATAAAGAGATTGCCGACACCGTTGCTAAGGTGGTCGATGCACTCTGCAGTGAGTTCAACGCATCTTTGAGGGATTGATCTATGGCGCTGACCAAAGCCGATATAGCGGAACATCTCTTCACTGAACTTGGCTTGAGTAAACGTGATGCCAAGGAAATGGTGGAGGCATTTTTCGAGGAAATCCGTCAATCGCTCGAACTGGGCGAACAGGTTAAGATTTCAGGCTTTGGTAATTTTGAATTGCGGACCAAGAGTGAACGCCCTGGCCGCAATCCCAAAACAGGCGAAGATATCCCAATCAGCGCTCGGCGCGTTGTGACATTTCGGCCAGGCCAGAAGCTAAAGGCCAGGGTAGAACATGCGACCCCGCGAGAGCAGGTCGAAATCGATAACGATGACGAGTAAGAGCCAATATAAAAAAGCCAGGAGATCCCTGGCTTTTTTTATGGAGGAAAACATGTCGCAGCATGCACGCATTGTCATCCTGACAGGGGCAGGGGTTTCGGCTGAATCAGGCTTGGCGACGTTTAGAGCCCATGATGGCTTATGGGAGCAGCACAGGATTGAAGATGTCGCGACACCTGAAGGTTTTGTACGAAATCCGCAGCTCGTGCAGAATTTCTATAATCAACGACGCGCGCAGCTCAGCAGTGTCGTCCCCAATCAGGCGCATCAGGCGCTTGCTCGCCTGCAGCGTGAATGGCCAGGTGATGTGATGCTTGTAACGCAGAATGTTGATGATCTGCACGAGCGCGGTGGTAGCCCCCAAGTGATCCATATGCATGGGGAACTGCTAAAGGCTCGTTGCGTCGAGAGTGGGCAGGTGGTGGCTTGGCTGAATGATATAACGGCTGAAACGCGTTGTGCTTGTTGTAAGCCCGCCGCGATTTTAAGACCGCATATCGTCTGGTTTGGTGAAATACCACTGCATATGGAGCATATCTACACAGCTCTTGGCCAGGCCGATCTTTTCATCTCGATTGGCACATCGGGTAACGTTTATCCAGCGGCTGGATTTGTCGCTGAAGCCAGACGTCATGGAGCACTGACCGTTGAGTTTAATCTTGAACCATCAGAACAACGTTCGCTTTTTCAGCAAGCGAACTATGGTCCGGCCGGTGAGACATTACCAGGCTGGGTGGATCGCTTGCTGAAAGAGCCGACAAAGTGGCGGCAATGTGCGCTGAGCGATGACAACACGCTTGTCCGAGTGACCAATTTTGAAGATATGCCATGGCTCAAAAAATGAGCATGATGCCTACCGAGAGTGCTAATAACTTGTTACCCAACAGTGGGCATGATTGGGTTTTATAAACGTAGACGACATGGCTTTGTTTAGTATTCATAAAAGACATTTATCTTAATTTTCATTTTATAAAACAACATGTTGTGCTTTTGTAAATGATGCTCTTTTGTGTATCTTCCCCTACTGGAATTATCTTGGATAACCGTTCTTAGGCTTTCCGTCAAGAATGGCAAAGAACAGTCACAAACCTTGCTATTGGCCTGGTATTAGTTTATTAAAGAGTCACCAAATGAGGTTGGCTGGATGTCAGGAAGGAACATCTGTTGTTTTTCGGCGGTTTTTTCTTCTGATTTTCTGGTTGCCTGTGTAGATAAACTGCCTGTTGATGCTACCCAATCCCGGGTCTGCATGCAGTGTGGTTGATGTGTGTTGTTGGCCACTTGATGTGGCCTGGATGAGATTCTGGTGTATGAATCCATTCTTGTTTGCAGACTTGTTCACCGGCCATTTGCCATGCTGACTGGTCTGTATCTGCGAGTTTGGCCGTTACGTGATATGTGAGCGGTTTATCTCGCGCTGTTTGTCCTAGCCAGGATGCTACTCGGCTTGGGGCTCGACCGGATATGGGGGAAGGTTTTCCTCGTATTCTATCGTGATGAAAGGATGCACTCGGCGTTAGCTGTGTACGTCGCATCACCCGCAGGGGAGCTTTGTTGCATGAAGATGACCAGACTATGGACTCTGTTGTTACTTTCGGTTGCGGTACCCGCGGCTGTAGGTAATACCGGCGCAGTGACTGTATCCCAGACTGCCGGCATGGAGCCGACTAACCAAAGCGTGCTTTCTGATCCTCCTGACTTCAAGTCGATAAAGGATTCAGCTGCACGTAAGCAAGCGTTTATTGATTACCTCAGACCTTCATATGAAGTGGTTTCTGCGAGGATCCTGAGCCAACGTTCTCAGTTAGAAAGGTTGCGTACTCAACTGGATAACGGGATCGAATTGTCAGATGAGCAGTCTGATTGGCTAGAGGATATGGGGCGTCAATATCGGCTGGACGATATGACGATTGATCAACATGGTATCGATAAGTTACTTGTTCGGGTGGATATATTGCCTCCTGAGCTGGTGATCAGTCAGGCCGCTACTGAATCAGGCTGGGGTACATCCCGTATGGCCAGGAAACAGAATAACTTTTTTGGACATTATTGTTTTCAAAAAGGCTGCGGTGTGACGCCATATCGACGTAATGGACATGGGGAAGTAAAGGCGTTTGCGTCGCCAACCCAAGCTGTCCAAGCGTACATGATCAATGTCAATACTCATCCGGCGTATACGCAGATGCGCAAGATCCGGGCAAATATGCGGGCTGAGGTTAAGCCTCTGGACGCGGTAGCCCTCGCAAACGGGTTTCACCGGTACTCAACACTTGGTGATGGTTATGTGCGAAAGATCCAGGGCATGATTCGCAGTAACGAACGTTATTGGCAGGACATGGACAAATCCGTCAAGTAGCGCGTTTTACCCGTATTGCCATTGTGCAATTGATTAGAGGCCTGTATCTACAGGCCTCTAACGTTTGCATTATCACTTTATTTCAACAATGTCTAAGCGCTCTTGCGCCCCAATGCTGTCATCATCGTCTAACAGCGGAGTGATTATCTCTGGCTTATCAAATGCAATGTCACCTTCGCCAGGGAGCTGGGTTTGACGATCCAGACGTTTAAAATCAAAGAGACGATTATCGAGCAAATGACTAGGCACCACATCCTGTAGCGATTTGAACATAATTTCTATGCGGCCAGGGAAACGCTTGTCCCATTCGTTTAACATTTGCTTGATGGCTTTACGCTGCAAGTTTTCCTGAGATCCACACAGATTGCAGGGGATGATCGGGAAGCCTTTCCAATCGGCATAACGGATGAGATCCTTTTCCTTGCAGTAGGCTAATGGGCGGATCACGATGTGCTTACCGTCATCGCTGACCAGTTTTGGCGGCATAGATTTCATCTTCCCGCCAAAAAACATGTTCAAAAACAGGGTCTCCAGGATGTCATCGCGATGATGACCTAGAGCAATCTTGGTGGCGCCCAGCTCGGCCGCTGTACGATAGAGGATGCCTCGGCGTAAACGTGAACACAGCGAGCAGGTGGTTTTGCCCTCAGGAATTTTGTCTTTGACGATGGAGTAGGTGTCCTCTTCCACGATCAGGTAGGGGACGCCAATCTGTTCCAAATATTTCGGCAAAACATCCCCAGGAAATCCAGGTTGTTTTTGGTCGAGGTTAACGGCGACAATATCAAAATGGATCGGCGCGCTGGCCTTGAGGTTTAACAGGATATCCAATAGCCCATAACTGTCCTTGCCGCCGGACAGGCACACCATGACCTTGTCACCTTCTTCAATCATGTTGAAGTCAGCAATGGCCTCGCCGACATGCCGACGTAACCGCTTTTGCAGCTTGTTCAGGTTGTAGATTTGCTTGGTACTGAGTTCTTCCGACATCTGCTGTCATCCGGTGTGTAAAATGGCGGCTTATTATAGCCGGCCGCCGGATGACAGCAATCATTGGTCATCAAGGTGCAGTGTTGTCGGGTTTGAGAACCAGCAGATCACAGTGCAGGCCATCGACAACCTGCTCTGCAGTATTGCCGATCAATGCTGCGGACCATCCCGTCCGACCGACACATCCCATCATGATCAGTTCGGCATCCAAGGCCTCTGCCAGCTCGGGTAATACATCCTCTGGAAGTCCATCCAGAACATGGGTCTGGCTTTCAGGGACATGGTGTTCCAATGCAAACTGCTGCATAGACAGGACATGGTGTTGGCGAATGGCTTCGTTATAGATTTCAGGCGTAAATCCAGGGACCTCTAGTGCAATATTTACCGTAGGGGCAGGTACAGCATTGACCAGATGAACGTTTCCTTTCACCAGGCGGGCGACTTGGTTCGCTTCGTGAAAGAGCTTGCGATTCAGCTCCGCTTGTTCCGGCTCATCACTGAAATTCAGCGCAACAAGAATATTCCCATCCGCTGGCCAGTCATGTTCTTTGACTAGCAGTAGAGGCGTGTGGCACTTGCGGATCAATTGCCAATCGAGAGGGGTGAAAATAAAGGTTTCAAGAAGAGAGTGTTGATGCGCACTCTTGATGACCAGGTCATGCTGATGTTGCATGGCCTCCTGCAGAATGGCATCGGATGGTCGGCTATGCCAGACAACCTTGATCTGCATGTCCAGCCCTTCATCCTGGTAGGGTTTGACGAGATCTGCCAGCCAGGCTTGTCTTTGGCTGATGACCCCCTCCCGCATCTCATCACGCTCTTCAACGGAGAGAATAGACGTGATTTCATAGGAAAAGTCGTAAATGGTCATAAAGACTTTGACGACAGCCTTCTCCTGTAATCGGGCAACTTCGGCTGCACGATACAACGCGGGTTGGCCTTCCATATTCGGATCTATGATGACAAGAATATTCTGATACTTGATCATAACTGCCCCCTGATGAGAAACGGTTATCTGCACTGATAAGCGTGAGGACAGGTTAGCCAAAATGCAACAAAAAGAGCGCTGCATGGGTCAACAAACTAAAAATCGTTGACCCACAATCGGTAAAGTGGGGACATCAGTCGTTTAGACAGAGGCTTAATCCAGCCAGCTCTGACAAAGAGTGATGATTGAGAATGGTGATGTATTTGCCTTTGACACGAATCAATTCAAGTTTTTGGAAGCGACCGAGCAATCGGCTGATGGTTTCTACGGTGAGACCAAGATAATTTCCAATGTCTCCACGTGTCATGGATAGCCGAAATTCTCGGGACGAGAAGCCTCGCTCCGAGTAGCGAACGGACAAACGGTACAGGAACGCGGCCAAACGCTCTTCGGCATTCTTCTTGGATAACAGAAGAATCATTTCCTGATCGCCCATGATCTCGTTACTCATTAGACGCATGATTTGCTGGCGCAACTTGGGCATCTTGCCAGAGAGCTCATCCAAGACATCAAAGGGGATCTCACAGACCATGGACGTTTCCAACGCCTGGGCAAAGGAGGGGTGGTGCTGTTTATTGATGGCGTCGAAGCCGATGAGATCACCGGCCAGATGGAATCCGGTTATTTGTTCGTCGCCCTGCTCAGTAATGGTATAGGACTTTATGGTTCCTGAGCGAATTGCATAAAGCGATTTTAACTCATCTCCGGCCTTGAATAAGGCTTCGCCTTTTTGAATCGGTTTTTTCCGTTCTATGATGTTGTCGAGCTGGTCTAGTTCATGATCATTCAGGCTGAATGGAATGCAAAGTTGACTGATGCTGCAGTCCTGACAATGGATAGCGCAACCGCCACTTTGCACTCTTTTTCCAGTTTTTTTGTCCGTGATCATAGGCTCAATGCGGGTAAATTGATTTTTATCAAACAATTTTACCATTAACAGAACAGGAATAACAGTCTGACGCTACAGGATGCCGGCATGACAGTATCGGAGCCAATAAGGTATCTAAAATCATGCAGGCACACCTTACACCATGTTACTGACGCAAATCCGTCCGTTTTCATGCATGAATACAATGTAAATGTGATAAATCATTCAGTAATACGAGTGGCTTCGAGGCATGTCGAGCCATTAAAAAAAAGGCCATGCATTTGCATGGCCTCCTGATTGCCGCATTAGAGTTTATCAGCCATGGCTTTCAGGTAATCCGGCCGGTGCGGATGCAACACTTCGCAGATCGCGCACGGATGCCTTACGAGAAGAAACATGTACTGGTTGACGCTCATACGGCGGGTAATCAACCTTAGGCTCAGCAACAACGGCGACTTCTGCAGGCAAAGTCATCGGTGCCAGAACAAAGGATGCTCTGCGGACAATACCGGATTGGCGTTTAGCAACTGGTGCATGAGTCACTACCGCTTCACTCCGAACGACTGGAGTAGAAACATCAGCCGGCTGAACGGATTGTTCCACCGCGGGCATCACGCTGGCAACCTCGGCTACGACAATGGGTTCTACCACTGGCTCGGCTTCGGTGACCACTACTGATTCCAATTGCTCTGTTGCTGCGATTTCGACTTCGCTCTGATTTGCCTTGCTTTCGTTTCGCTCACCACGGCGACGGCGGCGAGGACTCTTTTGCGCAGCGCTATCAATGACGTCGCCACCTTCAACCATTGGCGTTTCAACCGCTTCAGATTCAGCGGTGGTTACTGGTTCAAGTTGACGCTCTTGGCGTTGTCGACGCGCCTCTTCGTTAATCCGCTTGCGGCGTTGAGGACGACGCTGTTCCGTATTCTCGGTCGTGTCGCTGGCCTGTTGTGGATTAAGGTTTGCCTCGATGACTGGCTCGGTCAGCGGGGTATCGACTTGAACCGGCTGGCTAGCTGGAAGCTCGTCACGGCTGGTCCAATCGGCTGTAACCGGCTCTTCTGATACAACAGACGCTGGTACTTCACCACCTTCGTTAACACGCACTTTCTTGCGCAGATTACGACGCTCACGACGCTCGGCAATCTTCTGCTCTTTTTCCTGCCGCTGTTGCAGATCCGCTTCATCGACTACAGCCGGATTTGCCTCGCGCGGTTTGCGCTCTGCGCGTGCAGGCTTGTCCGTCTTCGGCTGGCGCTCGGAGCGCGCGTCTGCATTCTGGTTGCGTTCACCACGTTCACCACGTTCACCACGTTCACCACGTTCACCACGCTCTGCTCGGTCGTTGCGATCATTCCGCGCACGACGATTGCTGGTTGCGGGCTTTTCTTCACGCACCGCTGCGCTTTCAGGACGCGCCGAGTCTTCCGCCTTTTCTGACTTGTTGTCACGGCGCGATTCGTTGTTGCGACGACGGTCCCGGTTCTGGTTTTCGCGACGGCGCGGTGTGTCGCGACGCTCTGTGTTTTTCTTCACGACCGCCGTGTTGGTTTCATCGGCTTCACTGGTGCGGAAAAGAGACATCAGGCTGGCGAACAATTTACTAAACAGACCTGGTTCACGGGTTGCGGGCACGACCGGCGCTGGCGGCAGGGATGTCGGAGCGCCAAAGACTTGAACAGCGGGTTCGGTCGGCATGCGAGCTTCGAGCTTGGGCTCATAACCAGTCCGAGGTTGTTCACTCTTCATCTCGTAGCTTGGAAGTTCAGATGCCTCGCTATCACGAACACGCGCCACTTCAAAATGAGGCGTCTGCATCTGTTCATTCGGAATGATGAATATGCGCACTTGATGGCGTTGTTCAAGTTTGAGGATCGCGCTGCGCTTTTCATTCAACAGGAAGGCTGCAACATCGACCGGAACCTGAGCATGCACCTGTTCGGTATTGTCTTTGAGTGCTTCTTCTTCGATCAAACGCAGAATGGAGAGGGCGAGGGATTCATTGTCACGAATGGTTCCGCGGCCCATACAGCGGGGGCAGACATGGGTGCTGGATTCATTCAGTGACGGGCGCAAACGTTGACGCGACAGCTCTAAGAGGCCAAAGCGTGAAATGCGACCCAGCTGGATACGGGCTCGATCCTGGCGAACTGCGTCACGCAGACGGTTTTCCACTTCGCGCTGATGACGAACCGGAGTCATATCGATGAAGTCAATGACGATCAGGCCACCGAGGTCACGCAAGCGCAACTGACGAGCAATCTCGTCGGCTGCTTCAAGGTTAGTCTGCAGTGCTGTCTCCTCGATATCGCCACCCTTGGTGGCACGCGCCGAGTTGATATCGATAGAGGTTAAAGCTTCGGTCGGATCGATGACGATGGAGCCGCCGGAAGGCAGACGAACTTCACGCTGGAACGCTGACTCAATCTGACTTTCAATCTGGAAGTGACTGAAGAGGGGGACTTCGCCGGTATACAGTTTGACCCGATTGATAAAATCAGGACGCACCAGTTCGATATGCTCCTTGGCCTTTTCAAACACCCGTGGGCTGTCGATCAGGATTTCACCAATGTCACGGCGCAGATAATCGCGAATAGCCCGGACGATCACATTACTTTCCTGATGGATCAGGAAAGGCGCCTGTTTTTGCTCCGAGGCATTTTTGATGGTGTCCCAGTGCTTGAGCAGCACATTCAAATCCCACTCCAACTCTTCTGGGGACTTGCCAACCCCGGCTGTCCGGACGATCAATCCCATGCCATCCGGGACTTCAAGACCATTCAGGGCTTCCTTGAGTTCGGTGCGCTCATCACCTTCGATGCGGCGTGATATTCCACCTGCGCGAGGGTTGTTCGGCATCAGCACGAGGTAGCTGCCAGCCAGACTGATAAACGTTGTCAGGGCTGCGCCTTTGGTACCGCGTTCTTCTTTATCGATTTGAACGATGACTTCTTGACCTTCCCGGATGACTTCCTTGATGTTGGGGCGCCCGGAGAAGGCATAATTGGACGGGAAGTATTCGCGAGCAATTTCTTTAAGCGGCAGGAAGCCATGACGTTCGGCGCCATAATCAACAAAAGCCGCCTCAAGACTGGGTTCGACCCGCGTTATTTTGCCTTTATAGATGTTGGCTTTCTTCTGTTCATGGCCTGGACTTTCAATGTCCAGATCGTAAATGCGTTGCCCATCAACCAGAGCAACACGCAACTCTTCTTCCTGAGTTGCATTGATCAGCATTCTTTTCATTCAGTTCTCAAATGTTATCTATATCAATAAAAGGGTTGTCAGCCGATGGACATAACAGGCTACACCGGCCTCGAGTCTGCAGCATGGAAACAACAACCTCCCGGTTGGACATGCGTGAGGCGCACTCAGGGCGTAGCAGGTCGCCATCACCAGGTCTAAAGCTTCACGGCTACGCACCTGGGAGAAAATGACAACGACAGGGTTTGAGTAACTATCTGCCTGCCGCAGCCTGGCTTATACCATGCATGACAGATTCGGCATGGTCAGAACGCGACTGTTCAGGGTCGAGGCAGATCCGGGACATGTTCATAACCATGCCACCGGTTGGATACACCAAACGGGCGGCATTATTTCATTTTAGACGGCGGCATAGCAAGGCAGCGTTTGCGCTTTGCGACAAAGCTCGCTATCTCATGTACACTTCGCGGCATGAATACGATGACTCAACAAGTCCGCCTGCTGGTAATTGATGCTGAGCAAGAGGGGCAACGACTTGATAATTTTCTGAAAACTCAGCTAAAAGGGGTTCCTAAGAGCCTTATCTACCGTATCGTGCGCAAAGGAGAAGTGCGCGTTAATAAAAAACGCATCAAGCCTGAATATAAACTGGTGGCTGGGGATGAAGTTCGTATTCCGCCGGTCAGGGTTGCCGAGGCGAATGAATTACCCTCTGCGCGCTTGTCGTCGATCCAGGCGTTGGAACAGCAGATTCTCTACGAAGATGATGTCTTGATTGTGCTTAACAAGCCTGCAGGAATGGCTGTGCATGGCGGCAGCGGCTTGAGCTTTGGCGTGATCGAAGGGTTACGTGCATTACGGCCTGATGCACGTTTTATGGAGCTGGTTCATCGCCTTGACCGGGATACCTCGGGATGCCTGATGATCGCCAAGAAGCGCAGTGCACTGAAGCACCTGCACGAACAACTCCGACTGAAAACCATGCGCAAGCAATATGCAGCCTTGGTCCGTGGTCAGTGGCAATCACATGTTCGCAGTATCAATGCCCCGTTACTAAAGAATGTGCTGCAATCCGGTGAGCGGATCGTTCGGGTCAACCCGGAAGGGAAGCCCTCGGAAACCCGCTTCCATGTTCTCAAGCGATTTGCCGATGCGACCTTGGTTGAAGCCAGCCCGATTACTGGACGTACCCATCAGATTCGTGTGCATACCGCACATGCCGGTCATCCCATAGCCTGTGATGACAAGTATGGTGATCAGCTTTTCGACCAACGGATGCGCGATTTGGGACTGGAGCGATTATTTTTGCATGCAAGCAAACTAACGTTTCAACATCCGGTTTCGGGCAGTGAGATGAGCCTGGAAGCTCCACTGGCGCCACATCTGCAAGCACTATTGGCTAAACTGCCGTCCGCATAATGAATGGGGCTGTTGAATAAGACCGTATAGAACAGCACTATGCGGTCTTATTATTGACTAGAGTGGTAACGATATTCCCCGGTCAGCCAATAGATCAGTCAGGGCCATTAGTGGTAAACCAATCAGTGTATTGGGGTCTCGGCCTGCAAAGTGTTCGAAGAGGCAGATCCCCAAGCCCTCACTCATAAAGCTTCCTGCGCAGTGATAGGGTTGTTCGATTTCGACATAACGTTGTATTTGTCGTTGGCTGAGTGTTCTGAATTTTACATCAAATGCTTCCACGACCGTCTGGTGTCGCATTCCTTGGTAGAGGCAAAGCCCCGTTTCAAAGCGCACCAGGCGTCCACTGAGTCGTGTCAATTGGGCAATGGCGTTTTCCGCATTACCAGGTTTGCCAAGAATCAAGCCATCTACACTGCACACCTGATCAGAGCCGATGATGATCGCCTGATCATGAAGACGTCCGATGGCTTCGGCTTTAGCCTGTGCGAGACGAGAAACGAGTTCGTGTGCCGTTTCGTTTTCCAGGGGCGTCTCATCAATTTGCGGTGACTGAACCTGAAACGGGATGCCCAATTTGGCCAGTAATGCCTTTCGAAACGGGGATGTCGATGCCAGAATAACGTCTGGTTGCAGCATGGGTACTCCGAATATCAATTCCAAAGCACCATATTGCATCAAAAATATCACTGGCGATAACGCCAAAAGAGGTTTTTCCTTTGACTATCAGCAAGTCTGGCTTTATCATCCGCGCCCTATGCAAAAGGTGAAGTTGCCCATTAAGATTGATCCGGTCCGTTGTGCGGCGAAACGCCTCGATTATGTCGGGGTAGTTGAGCGTGCGCAGTTTGTACGACTGGCTGAATCTGTTGTCGATGTTCTTGATGATGTCGATGCTGAGCTTTCCTTTGGTACTGATGCCCAGGGGCTGACAGTAATGCAAGGCCATGCCCAGGCCTTAGTCAGTCTCGAGTGCCAACGGTGTGGTGACGCATTCAATCATCAATGTGATATCACATTCACATATACTCCGCTGACCACTAAGGTCGCGGAAGATGAACTGCCGGAAGCTTATGAACCCATCGAGGTGGATGAAAACGGTGAAATAGATCTTCATGAACTGCTTGAGGATGAAATCATCCTTAGCCTCCCGATTGCTCCCATGCATGCCGAGCATGAGTGCAAGCGGGGTGGAATGCAGATGACTTGGGGAAAGATTGAGCCTGCTGATGAGCGTCCGAATCCATTCGCAGTTCTGAACAGTCTGAAAAACAAGTAAACGATTAGGAGTTAGGTCAATGGCCGTACAACAGAACCGTAAAACCCGTTCCAGACGTGGTATGCGTCGTTCTCACGATGCACTGACTGCTTCTGCTCTGACCGTGGATCCGACCTCTGGTGAAATTCACCGTCGTCACCACGTCACTGCAGACGGTTTCTACCGTGGCAAGAAGGTTATCGCTTAATTCCTGAGCGGTATTATCTTGTCTACTCTAACGCTGGCGTTAGATCTAATGGGGGGCGATTACGGCCCCTCAGAAACAGTGCCTGCCGCCGCGCAGGCACTGTCGCTTTTGCCTCATCTCAACTTGCTACTGGTGGGCGATATTGAGCAGTGTCGAGACCTGCTTGATGCGTTTTCCTTGAGCAAGCATCCGAATGTCTCCTTTCTTCATGCTACCCAATCTGTGTCCATGGCGGAGAGCCCGGCCTTTGCATTGCGTCGTCTGTCTGATTCTTCAATGCGCAAAGCGATAGAAGCCGTTGCTGCAGGTCAGGCAAATGCGTGTGTCAGTGCGGGGAATACCGGTGCCTTGATGGCTATCGCCAAACATGTGTTAAAGGTGATTCCTGGAATAGAGCGTCCGGCATTGATGTCTTGTGTTCCTACTATTAGCGGTGGCCGCTCTGTTCTGCTTGATCTGGGGGCCAATGTTAATTGTGAGGCGGAAAATCTGCGGCAATTTGCCGTTTTAGGCAGTGTAGTTGCCGAAGCGGTATTAGGTATGTCGCGTCCTCGCATCGCCTTGCTGAACGTTGGTGCCGAAGCCAACAAAGGAAATATTCCGGTCAGAACGGCGGCTGAGTTGTTGGCGACAACGCCAGGACTCAATTATTGTGGATATATTGAAGGTGATGCCCTGTTTCAGGGCGCCGCTGATGTGATCGTCTGTGATGGTTTTGTCGGTAATATTGCATTGAAGACCGCAGAAGGCATGGTGCGTTTATTGTCGAGTGCCAGCCATCAACAGATGAAGGGGTGGGCAGGATGGTTACAATCTTGGCTAACTCGTTTTTTCAAACGTCGTCTTTCTCACCTGAACCCCGACCAGTATAACGGGGCAAGTTTGTTAGGATTGCGTGGCATAGTAATTAAAAGTCATGGGCGAGCCGAACGGAGCGCTTTCACCAACGCCATTCTGCAAGCCGTAGTAGAAGTTGAACGACAACTTCCTGCGCGGATTGCCGAGCGGATTGATGCATTACCCTTGAACAGGCGCTAATCGAATCTATGTTTAGTAAAATTCTTGGTACAGGCAGTTACGTGCCTGCTATGGTGCGCACGAATGCCGATCTGGAGCGCATGGTTGACACCAGCGATGAATGGATTGTCGAGCGGACAGGAATCAAAGAGCGCCATATAGCAGCGGAAAACGAAACCGTTGCCACCATGGCTCATCAGGCCGCACTGCGAGCGCTGGAGGCTTCTGCGCTTCCAGCCTCTGATTTGGACATGATAGTGCTGGCGACTACCAGTGCAGAAAATGCATTTCCTGCGGCGTCCTGCGAGCTTCAGGCCTTGTTGGGTTGCCCCGGCATCCCAGCGTTTGATCTGGCAGCCGCATGCGCTGGTTTCAGTTATGCCTTGAGCGTGGCGGATCAGTTTATTCGGAGTGGTGCCGCGCGCCATGTTCTTGTTGTCGGTTCTGATACCCTTTCTCGTACTTGTGATCCGACCGACCGCGGGACCATCATCTTATTTGGTGATGGCGCCGGTGCTGTCGTGCTGGGGGCTTCAGAGACGCCAGGTATCCTCTCGACACATCTGCATGCCGATGGTCGCTACGGCGATTTGCTTAAGCTTCCGCAAGCCAAGCGGGGCTCTGTTGCTGACGCTGAATCAGCGTATATGTTCATGAAAGGAAACGACGTTTTCAAGGTTGCGGTCACACAGCTTAGTCAAATCGTTGTTGAGACGCTGACAAAAAATGGCGTGGATAAGAGTGAACTCGATTGGCTGGTTCCACATCAGGCCAACTATCGGATTATCAGCGCGACAGCAAAGAAGCTGGGCATGTCGATGGATCAAGTCATATTGACCCTGGATCGTCATGGGAACACGTCGGCTGCCTCAGTGCCGTTGGCGTTGGATGAAGGGGTTCGCTCTGGACGTATCCAGCGAGGTCAACTGATATTGCTCGAAGCCTTTGGCGGTGGTTTTGCTTGGGGTTCGGCCCTGGTTCGTTTCTGATCTCACTTTTGTTGCAAGGAAATAAAAATGACATTTGCAATTGCCTTTCCGGGACAAGGTTCCCAGAGCGTAGGGATGTTGGCCGATATGGCTGCCGAGTTTCCGACTATCAAGGCGACCTTTGCCGAAGCAAGCGACGTCCTGGGGTATGATCTGTTTGATCTGGTCATGAATGGTCCGGCAGAGGAGCTCAATAAAACCTGGCAAACCCAGCCGGCATTGCTCACCAGCTCCGTTGCGCTATGGCGAGTATGGCAAGAGCTCGGTGGTCAGCAACCACAGGTGATGGCAGGGCATAGCCTCGGCGAGTATTCCGCGCTGGTGTGTGCTGGTGCACTGGCATTTCGTGATGCCGTAAAACTGGTTGAACTTCGTGGTCGGGCAATGCAAGAGGCCGTGCCTGAAGGCGTGGGTGCCATGTCTGCAATTATTGGTCTCGATAATGACACCATCACGGCTAATTGTGCTCAGGCTGCCGAGGGGCAAGTCGTTTCGCCGGTGAACTTTAATTCACCCGGACAGGTTGTCATTGCGGGTCACAAAGAGGCAGTTGAGCGTGCCAATGCCCTGATGAAGGCGTCTGGAGCCAAGCGTGCATTACCTCTGCCGGTCAGCGTGCCGTCGCACTGTGCCCTGATGCAGCCCGCAGCTGAAAAGTTAGCTGTCGCGCTGGAAGAGGTCACCATCTGTGTACCGGTTATCCCGGTGATCAACAATGTGGATGTCGCGGCGGAAAGCGATCCGGTGCGGATTAAAGAGGCTTTGGTACGTCAGTTATTTAGTCCGGTTCGCTGGACCGAAACGGTCGTGGCGATGGCTGACGCGGGCGTTGTGCTTGAGGTCGAAATGGGTCCGGGCAAGGTCCTCTCTGGTCTGGCAAAACGAATTGATAGCCGCGTTGAAGGCGTTGCCGCCAACGATCCGGCTTCTGTACGCGATACCCTGGCCAAGCTGGCATAAGACCGATTTGATTTAGTGGAGAATCACATGAGTTTTAGCGACAAAGTTGTTCTGGTGACGGGTGCGAGTCGTGGCATTGGCCGGGCGATTGCCGAATCGTTCGTAGCACGTGGTGCCAAAGTCGTCGGGACGGCAACCAGCACTTCCGGTGCTGAAGCGATTTCAGGTTACCTTGGCGATGCCGGCTGTGGTCTGGTCTTGAATGTGACCAGTCAGGAGTCTATTGACGCGCTTTTTGCCGAGATCAAAGCCAAGTACGGTGAAGTCGATATCTTGATCAACAATGCGGGTATCACTCGGGATAATTTGCTGATGCGCATGAAGGACGATGAGTGGAACGACATCATCGAGACCAACCTGAGCTCCGTTTATCGCCTGTCAAAGCCGGTATTGCGCAGCATGATGAAAAAACGCTTTGGTCGCATCATCAGTATCGGATCCGTGGTCGGGATCATGGGCAATGCCGGTCAGACCAATTATGCTGCAGCTAAGGCTGGTTTAGTCGGTTTTACCAAATCGCTGGCACGCGAAGTCGCCTCGCGCGGTATTACTGTCAACGCCGTGGCCCCAGGTTTCATTGAAACCGATATGACGCATGCGCTGAACGATGAGCAACGTAACGGTATCCTGAGTCAGGTTCCGGCAAATCGTCTGGGAGATCCAAAAGAGATCGCGGCGGCCGTGGTTTTTCTGGCTTCCGATGATGCAGGTTACATCACGGGCGAGACATTGCACGTAAACGGCGGCATGTATATGGTCTGAGCAAGGTGAATAAAACGTGGTCATAACTATGCAGATATTTAGATGTTGTATGTCTAAAATCCTGGTTTGACCACGTTGAACAGTCTTGCAATGTACCGGCAATCGAATACACTACAGCAACGACACGCAATTGCGTATTTCTAAAGGAAAAATCAGGTCATGAGCAATATTGAAGAACGCGTTAAGAAAATCATCATCGAACAGCTGGGCGTGAAGGAAGAAGACGTCAAGCCAGAAGCCTCTTTTGTCGATGATCTGGGCGCTGACTCTCTGGACACTGTTGAGCTGGTGATGGCTCTGGAAGAAGAGTTCGACACTGAAATTCCTGACGAAGAAGCCGAAAAGATCACCACCGTTCAGGCTGCTATCGACTACATCAATTCTAACCAGGATTAATTTCCGGGTTCACAAGAGCGGCCATCATAGCCGCTCTTGTTTCTTTATATCCCTTTTCTTTTTTACCTCGCGGAGGCAATCCTGTGTCAAAACGCAGAGTTGTGGTAACCGGTCTGGGTATGCTTTCTCCTGTGGGCAACACAGCCGAGTCATCTTGGCAGGCCCTGCTGAAAGGCCAGAGTGGTATTACCAACATCGAGCACTTTGATACGACTGAGTTCCCGACCAAGTTCGCTGGTTTGGTAAAGGATTTTGATCCTGAGCAGTTCGGTATTTCACGTAAAGATGCCCGTAAGATGGACCTGTTTATCCAGTATGGTTTGGCTGCTGGTTTGCAGGCTCTGGAAGACTCGGCTCTTCAGGTCACTGAGCAGAACGCAGATCGAATTGGTGTGTCAATTGGTTCTGGTATCGGTGGTCTGGGTCTGATTGAACAGAATCATACCAGCCTGATGGCTGGCGGTCCGCGTAAGCTCAGTCCGTTCTTTGTTCCGTCCACCATTATCAATATGGCTGCCGGCCACCTTTCAATCATGAAAGGACTGCGAGGACCGAATGTCGCCATCACCACAGCGTGCACAACAGGGACTCATGCAATTGGTTTCGCTGCCCGCATGATTGCCTATGGTGATGCCGATGTCATGGTTTGTGGTGGTGCTGAGAAGGCTTCCACTCCCATGGGGATGGGCGGCTTTGCCGCTGCCAAGGCGCTGTCCACTCGTAATGATGAACCACAAAAGGCCAGTCGGCCGTGGGATCAGGATCGTGACGGTTTCGTACTGGGCGATGGTGCCGGGGTGTTGGTGCTGGAAGAGTACGAACATGCCAAAGCACGTGGCGCCACAATTTATGCCGAATTTGTCGGATTTGGTATGAGTGCCGATGCCAACCATATGACGGCGCCTCCGGAAGACGGTTCAGGTGCAGCGCTGGCGATGGTCAATGCTATCAAGGATGCCGGCTTGTCACCCGAGCAGATTGGTTACGTCAATGCCCATGGCACTTCGACACCGTTAGGCGATCTTGCCGAGTTGCGTGCCGTCAAATCAACGTTCGGTGACCACACTGCCAAGTTGATGGTCAGCTCCACCAAGTCGATGACAGGACACTTGCTTGGCGCCGCGGGTGCCATCGAGGCCATCATCACGGTTCTGGCATTGCGTGATCAGGTCGCGCCGCCAACCATTAATCTGGATAATCCAGATGTGGAGTGCGAGGTCGATTTGGTTCCACATGTTGCCAAGCCAGCCCAATTTGAGTATGCGCTGTCAAACTCATTCGGCTTCGGCGGCACCAACGGTTCGCTTATTTTCAAGCGTGTCTGAGACCGTTTCTTCAACAGTCAGGCCTGATACTCTGTATCGGGCCTTTTTTTTGCTGGAGCCTTATCGTGTGGATGCTCAACGGCAACGCTGCGTCACAGATCCCGATTAATGACCGTGGACTGATGTTAGGTGATGGATTCTTCACCACGATCCAGATCCGGGAGGGGCATCTTCAGTTGTGGCCTGAGCATTGGTCGCGGATTGAAGAGTGCTGTCAGCGCTTACGTCTCCCCTTGCCGCATGAGGAGGGCTTGCTGACTCGTTTACACGGCATGGCGTCTGACCAATCCCGCGCCTGTATTAAGCTGGTGCTGACCCGAGGCAGTGGCGGACGCGGCTATAGTCCACTGGGTTGTGATCAGCCGAATGAGATGATCGGTGTGTTCCCCTTTCCGTTGCACTATCTGACATGGCGGCAACAGGGCGTAGCGCTTGGCATCTGCAAGCAGCGATTAGGCAGTTCACCCATGTTGGCAGGACTTAAAACGCTTAACCGTTTGGAGCAGGTTCTGTTAAAGGCTGAACTGGATGAATCAGGTCTGGATGAGGCCGTGGTCCTCAACACAGCAGGCCAGGTCATCGAGGCGGTGACGGCGAATTTGTTTTGGCGGCGCGATTGCGTACTATACACGCCAGATTTGTCTTTGATGGGGGTGCGTGGTGTCATGCGTGCCTGGGTGTTGAAGCAAGTGGCACGCCTAGGATACGACCACGCTGTCGTTCAGGCGCCGCTGTCTAGCCTGCTACAGGCCGACGAAGTGTTCATGACCAACGCCTTGATGGAAGTTGTACCGGTTACTGGAATCGATGATGTTGAATACCCGGATCATGCGTTTGCTCGCCAGCTGCAGAGCCTTCTGGCTGCGCCATCCCATTCGTAACAGCCTGCTGGCGGTGATGCTCTTGCTGCTGAGTGGGGGCGCGGGATGGGCCCATTATGAAATAGTGCGTCTGGATCGCATGCCCCTCAAGGGTGATGGACGCTATATCACCATCAAGCGGGGTACCAGTGCCCGGCAGTTAGTTTCTGAACTGGCCGCCGAGCCGGTTTCCCCGTTCTGGAGTGCGGTCTGGCTGAAGATGCGACCGGGCCTGGGACAAATCAAGACCGGGACTTACCGTGTCGAGTCAGGATGGCTGGTCTCCCATGCGCTGGTGTTAGTCAGCAGCGGCAAAGAAGCACTCTTTTCGGTAACCTTGATCGAAGGCGGCAGAATTGAAGATTTCATCCGGACGTTGAACCAGTCGCCGTATGTGCTTGCAACCCTGGAGCCGGACGATGCAGATGCCGTCAGATCTGAACTGGGGCTCAAGGAGGAGAACATAGAAGGACTCTTCCTGCCGGAAACCTACTCCTATACCGCAGGGACTCGCGATATTGATATCTTGCGTCGTGCCAACCGCCATCTGCAGGAGTATCTGGAGAAGAGCTGGCGAGACCGTGCGCCTGGCTTGCCTTATCAGAGCCCGTACGAGGCCTTAATCATGGCCTCGATCATTGAAAAAGAGACCGGCAAGGCGGATGAACGGCCATTGATTGCGTCGGTGTTTATAAACCGGTTGCGCAAAGGGATGCGTTTGCAGACGGATCCGACGGTCATTTATGGCGTCAAAGATCGCTATGATGGCAATATCCGGCGTGCCGACCTGCAAGATGATAATCCCTACAACACCTATATGATTGATGGTTTGCCGCCAACACCGATTGCGATGCCAGGCAAGGCGGCCATCTATGCTGCGTTACACCCCAAACGCAGCAATTACCTCTATTTTGTTGCCAAGGGGGGCGGCGCCCATCATTTCTCTACCTCGTTGGATGAGCATAACCGGGCTGTACGGCGTTATATATTAGGAAAAAACGGATAATGTCCAAATTCATCGTCATTGAAGGCTTGGAAGGGGCTGGCAAGAGTACGGCCTTGCATCATGTTGAGCGCTGGTTGCGTGAGCATGGCGTTGCCCAGATAGAGCTGACGCGTGAACCGGGCGGTACCCCGCTGGCAGAGCGGATGCGCGCCATCGTCAAGGAGGTGCATGCCGAGCCGTTAGCCATCCAGGCAGAACTGTTGCTGATGTATGCCGCCCGTGTCCAGCTAGTCGAGACGCGCATCAAACCGGCACTGGCCCATGGCTGCTGGGTGTTGGGGGATCGGCATGATCTTTCGTCACAGGCCTATCAGGGGGGGGGCCGTGGTATCGATGCCGGTCTGATCCGCCAGATTAAGCAGGCGGTGCTTGGTGATTTTGCGCCGGATTTAACCCTTTATCTCGACATCGACCCTGAGGTGGGCCTGTCACGGGCACGGCAGCGGGGCGAACTCGATCGGATTGAACAAGAGCAGCTGGATTTTTTTGTGCGCACCCGTCAGCGTTATCTGCAGCTGGCAGCAGAAGATCCAGCGATTGTGGTCATCGATGCCAATCAGAGTGAGCCGGCTGTGGCCGCCGCCATTGGCAAGGTACTGGAGCAGCGCCTGTGTATCCCTGGCTGACGACAGCGTGGCGTCAGTGGTATGACAAGCTGCTGGCAGGCCGGTTGGCTCATGGCTGGCTCATCACCGGGCCAAGCGGATTAGGGCAAGCCCTGCTGGCCCAGCAGATGGCCACCGGACACCTCTGTGCGCATCCGGCTACCACGGGCCCGTGCGGTCTTTGCCATGCCTGTCAGCTATTAGCGCGGGGCCATCATCCCGACCTGCTTGCGCTGGGGGCAGAAAATGAGCGAGCCTTGGGCATTGATGCGATCCGCGAGCTGATCACCAAGTTAAATGCGACTCCGCAGCTTGGGGAGGGCAAGGTCGCCATCATTCATCATGCCGAGCGCATGACAGAAGCCGCCGCCAATGCGTTGCTTAAAACACTGGAGGAGCCCGCTGGGCGCTCGCTTATTCTGCTGTTGTCCGAGTACCCCGACCGCTTGTTACCCACCATTCGCAGCCGTTGCCAGCGTCTGGCTTTGCATGCGCCAGCCCTTCCGGATGCCTTGCACTGGTTGCAGGCGCAACCGGGGGGGGAGACGGCCGCGCCGATCCACCTTGTGCTCAATCAGGGTGCGCCGTTGCGGGCCCTCGACTACCTGACATCCGGGTTGGATCGACAACGTCAGACATTGTTCCAGGCGCTATCGTCGTATCTGCAATCGAGACAGCAACTGCCGGCGTTGCTCGCGGCGTTTGAGCCGGTCATGGCTCAGGCGGTTGACTGGCTGTCGTTGTTGCTTCTCGACGCCTTGAAGTGTCAGGCAGGCGCGTCCTCAACCGACTATCGCATGTCCGACGCCCAGATGTTGATTCAACGCCTGGCTGCCTTGCCAACGGCACGGCTGCTGGCGCTCCACCAAGGATTGCGGCAATTGCAATCTACCGAGGAAGCGTTCGCCACTGCCATGCCCTCCTTGCATTTGCTAGCCTGGTGTCGCCTTTTTTATTTTGAGGAAAATCATGCTGTTAGTTGATTCTCACTGTCACCTCGATCGACTCGATTTCAATCAGCGTCACGTCGATGTCGCAGATGTCTTGCGCAAGGCACAAGCACGCGGTGTGTCGCATTGTCTGTGTGTCAGTGTGACCTTGACGCAGTTTCCCGCCATGCTGGCGGCCATTGCGCCTTTCCAACAGGTATTTGCATCTTGTGGTGTTCATCCGCTGGATCAGGAAACCCCCTGGAGTGTGGAACAGCTGACTACGCTGGCGGCTGATGCGCGCGTGGTGGCGATTGGCGAAACCGGGCTCGATTATTTCTACCACCCCGAGCATAAACAGGTGCAGCAGGAGGCCTTTCGCAGCCATGTCCGCGTGGCCAAGGCGCTTGGCAAACCCCTGATCATTCATACCCGGGATGCTCAGGAAGATACCCTGCAGATCCTGCGCGAGGAGGGTGCGGATGCGGTGGGAGGGGTATTGCACTGCTTTACCGAAGATTGGGCGATGGCAGAAGCTGCGATGGCGCTCGGCTTTTATATCTCCATTTCCGGCATAGTGACATTTCGCAATGCTGATCGGTTGCGGGATGTGACACGCCGCCTGCCTGCAGATCGACTGTTGATAGAGACGGACTCTCCCTATCTGGCGCCGATCCCGCACAGGGGGCAGGAGAACCAGCCGGCCTATGTGCGCGATGTTGCTGAATACGTGGCCTGGTTGCGGAATACCTCGGTAGAGGAGATCGCGCGTATCACCAGTGAGAATTTTTTCCGACTGTTTCCGTTAGCCAAGCCGTGATCTGGCGAATGTGCACCGCAAAAAACGTCGCCCTCGGGCGACGTTTTTGCTATTGCAGGGCCACTATTGGCAGCAGCGTCCCTTGGCCAGATTGCCCAGCATGATGACGACGGACACCGCCAGATAACAGGCAAATATCAGCACCAGCCATTGAGGCATTTCCCAGCCCAGGAATGACCACTGCCGCTCGGAGCAGTCGCCTGTGGGGTTGAACAACCACGGAATCCACTTATCCAAGGGTAACCAGCCTGGAAACTCGGCGAAGAAGCTACAGGTATTGAATGGCGAGGGGTTCAACTGGTAATCAACGTGCTTGAGCGATAATTGCAGGCCACGAAATGCGGAGTAGGCCCATAGCAACAGTGCCGACCAACGCAACCATGAGCGTTGTGGCGACACCAGGGCCAGCAGGGCTGCGACCAGGATGCCGATGAAGGCCAGGCGCTCATAGACGCACATCACACAAGGTTGCAACCCCATGACGTACTGAAAAAACAGTCCACACAGCTCAAAGATGAAAACGGAAGCCGCGAGCAGTCCCCAGGCAGGGCGTTGACGGCTAATGGTGCGAATAAAGGTGATCATAGTGGGGTCCCTACTCGAATAAGGTCCTGATTAGACGATCAATTTAGTAAAAAGAAAAGGGGGCGACATCCCCCTTGTTAGCTGCGTATCAGTGTTGTGGCAGCGCGAGTCCGGGTTGGGTGAGACCTGTGTGGATCAGATCGTGCGCCAGCATCCAGTCGGTGCAGGCAGGCAGTAACCAGGCCACACAGGCCAGGCCCACCAGTGTCATGACCAAGGTATAGGGCAGCGCCATCCAGACCATGCGCCCGTACGACAGGCGGATCAGGGGCGCCAGCGCCGACGTCAACAAGAACAGGAATGCCGCCTGGCCATTGGGGGTTGCCACCGATGGCAGGTTGGTCCCGGTGTTGATGGCGACGGCCAGCAGATTAAAATGCGCCTCGGTAATGCTGTTATTGAGCAAGGCGGCTTTGGCCTCATTGATATAGACGGTACCGACAAAGACGTTATCACTGACCATCGACAGCAACCCATTGGCCATATAGAACATCGGGAGTTGCTTATCGACCGGGGCGGCGAGGACCCATTGGATCAGCGGGGTAAACAGATGCTGGTCGACGATGACGGCGACCACAGTAAAAAATACACACAAGAGCGCCGTGAATGGCAGCGACTCGGTAAAGGCGCGGCCGATGGCATGTTCGTCGGTGACACCGCAAAATGCGGTGGCAAGGACGATCACCGAGAGCCCAATCAGGCCGACCGCTGCCAGATGCAGTGCCAGGCCGGCGATGAGCCAGAGGCAGATCAGCGCCTGAAACCACAGCTTGACCTTTTCCCGCGGGCCCATCTGTGCGTCTGTCGTCTCAGCGTTGTCCTTGAGGATCTGATAGACATTGCCGGGCAGCTGAGTGCCATAACCAAACCATCCCAGTTTTTCCACCAGCCAGCAGACCAGCAGCCCGCTCACCAGCACCGGGACCGATACCGGAGCCATGCGCAACGCAAACTCGATAAAATCCCAACCAGCCTGCTCACCGATAATCAAGTTTTGGGGTTCCCCCACCAAGGTACAGACGCCACCTAATGCCGTGCCGACCCCGGCATGCATCAGCAGGCTGCGCAAAAAAGCGCGAAAGCGCTCCAGATCCTGCTGGTGTTGTTGATGAATATGCTGGTCGTCAGCCAGGGTATCTGTCGGCAGTTGGTTGGAGGCGACCTTGTGGTAGATGCCGTAGAAGCCGACAGAGATGGTGATCACGACGGCCAACACCGTCAACGCATCGAGGAAGGCCGATAAAAAGGCGGCCATGATGCAAAATGCCAGTGACAATGCAGTTTTGGATCTGAGCTTCACCAGCAGTCTGGTGAACAGATACAGCAGTAGCTGACGAACAAAGTAGATGCCGGCAACCATGAAAATCAGCAGCAAGAGGACCTCAAGATTGGCGGCCAACTCATGCTTGATTTGGGCGGTACTGGTCATGCCGATGGCAACCGCCTCCAAAGCCAGCAGGCCTCCGGGTTGCAAGGGATAACATTTCAGTGCCATCGCCAGCGTAAAGATGAACTCCACCACCAGACACCAGCCAGCGAGAAACGGATCCAGCTGGAAGAGCAGGGGATTCAACAGCAAGAAAACAACCAGTGTCAGCTTGTACCAGTTAGGGGTCTGACCCAGAAAATTCAAGGCAATCGCTTTGCCCAGTGACGTCTGCATCCTTGTTCCTTGTCTTAATTTAAGAGGTGATATCACGACATGTGCGGGTGCAGGCAGATTAGCCAGCGTTAGCAAAAAATTCTTTAATCTGAATCAGCTATCGACGTCGCTTTGTTCACAAACTGGTCACACCAGCGCTTTTGCTTGGCATAACCCTCTGTTATCATCCGGCTGCATTTTTTTGATAGAGACATCGCATGGTTATCAAAGCGCAAAGTCCAGCCGGGTTTGCTGAAGAGTACATCATTGAATCGATTTGGAATAATCGGTTTCCGCCCGGCACGATACTGCCTGCTGAACGAGAGTTGAGTGAACTGATTGGCGTCACCAGAACCACGCTACGCGAAGTGCTGCAGCGGTTGGCCCGCGATGGCTGGTTGACGATCCAGCATGGCAAACCCACTCGGGTCAACAACTTCTGGGAAACCTCAGGTCTCAATATTCTGGAGACGCTGGCGCGCCTTGATCAGGAAAAATTTCCACAACTCATCGACCAGTTGCTGTCTGCACGGACCAATATCAGTGCCATCTTCCTGCGTGGCGCGGTCAAGAACAGCCCGCAGCAGGTGCTGGAGCTGCTCGCCAAGGCGGAGACTCTGGACGGCGATGCAGAGTCCTTTGCCGCCTTTGACTACCAGCTCTATCACCAGATGGCCTTTGCCTCCGGCAATCCGATTTATGCGTTGATCTTGAATGGCTTCCAGGGATTGTATAACCGGGTGGGTCGTATCTATTTTGCAGAGAAAATGGCGCGGGAGCGGGCGTTGAGTTTCTACCAGCGTTTAGCCGAATTGGCCCGCAACAACAAGGCCGATGAGGTGTGGATGCTGGTGCGTCAATACGGTGCCGAATCAGGAAAAATCTGGGCTCAGCTCAAATGTTCCATGTCTGCCAATCTGGACGAAGTGTAATCCGTTTGCCCGCTCAGCCAGACGGCCCTGCGGGGCCGTTCGTTTTATCTGTCGGGCGGCCAGTGCACTATGCCGTGTAACTGCAACAAGCCAAAGGTGGCTACGGTCGTTGCGTCACTGATGGCGCCAGAGAGCAACAGTTGCCGGATCTGTGGCAGCGAGAACTTCCTGGCAATCAGCCCCAGCTCTTCGGGCTCCAGCGCCGATGCGCCCTGTTGCAGCCCTGTGGCAACAAAAATGTGATAGCCCTGGGTGGAATAACCGTAAGCGGCGTGTAAAAAGCCGAGCGCCTGCATCCGCTCCGCCCGCAGCCCGGTTTCTTCAGCCAGCTCGGCGCGCGCTAATGTTTCCGGTGTCGGATGCGCGCTCTCCCAACTGCCTTGTGGCAGCTCCCAGACGCGCTGACCTATCGGATAGCGAAATTGCTGCACTAGGGTGATGCCATCCTCATGCAGCGGCACTATGACCGCAAAATGCGGTTTGTCGACGATACCATAAATGCCTTCACTGCCATCGGCACGACGCACGCTGTCCTCGTAGACCTGCATCCAGCGATTGCGGTAGACAGTCACACGGTTCACTCTTTCAATCTCCGGCATCAGCGCTCTCCACGGCTAGGGGATCCTGGCTTGCAGACGCGATTTTGCCAGTACAGGTACAGGCCATCGATGTCGGCAGAACAGAGCCATCCCAGGGCGCCCTTAAGCTGATCATCACTCCAGTGCCACCAGGCGATCTCTTGCAGGATTTCGATCTGGCTGCGGGAAAAACGCAGCCGTACCGGATCGTCGGGATTGGCACTTACCAGCTCGTACGGGGCGATGTCGCGATCCACCCTGGCACAGTGGGCAATGACGGCGCCATTGCCAATGGTGACTCCCGGGTTGATCACCACCTGATCCCCCAACCAGACATCGTGGCCGATGCAGGTGTCTCCGGCCAGGATCTGGCCATCACGGGCATCGCGGAAAATCCGCTCTGTACTCCGGGCAAAGGCAAAGGTGCTGATCCACTCCGTGCGGCAGCCAAGATTACCGCCCAGCAAGAATTGGCAACCCTGGCCAATCGAGCAGTAGTTGCCGATGACCAGGTGGTCATTATGCTGCGGATGAGCATCCAGATAACGGACACCCAGGGCATCCCAGCTCAAGGGGGCATGGCCGCGGTAGTAGGTGCGTGTACCAATTTCGACGAGGGGATGCTGAAGCTGACCAGAAATCAATTGGCCTGGAACTGGATGCGTAAACGGATGTGACATGCCGACTCCACAACTGAGGCGCGGGTGCCCGCACTTCTGCCAAGATAGCGGTTCAGAGCCGATAAAAAAACAGGCCGCGCAGGGTTTGAGACCTTCGGTGACGTATTGCCACTGTCCTGCGGTGTGCTGCCCGGGTCCAGTGACGAACTGGTGGCGTGCTTCATCCCCTGTTTTCGAGCGCTCTGGCTGTGTGAATAACCCGGCGCGGGCAGAGTGCAGCATCACGGCAAGGAGAGGCTCCCGCGACAGGCGGCGCCACCAGAAGTCAGTAACTGGCTCCCAGGCTCAGGTAGTGACGCCAGTCGATGTCGTCAGTGGGTCGGACGGTAGAACCGGCAAGCTCGACCTGCAGGTCTTCCCACTTCAGTTCGCTACGCCAACTCAGACGCAGATGATTGGTGAGGTAATAGCGCAGGCCCAGGCTCAGCTCGGCGCTTTGGGTGTACTGCACATAATCGCTGGGTTGATGCAGGTAGCGGAAGTAGCTGCCCGTCGAGAAGGCCTCGATACTGTTGTCGAGCAGCGGCTGACGATAGTCCCAGCCCATCGACAGGAAAGGATAACGCACATGGCCATTCTCAAACAGCAGGTCGAGGCTACTGCTACCGACCTGCCAATAGGCCTCGTCGATACCTGATTGCAACACCCACTCCAGCCGGCGACGTCGATCATTCCAGAAGCGATAACCAGCTCCGGTGCTGTACTCGACCGACAAATAGTTTGCTGACAACAGGTCATAGTTGTAATCAAGCGCCGAACGCCAGAACCATTGCTGACTCAAGAAGAAGTCGGCTTTGGGGTTGAGCTCGTAGTCGTGACTCTTCGTCTGGCCATCAGACGTTTCGTAGTTGTAGTTGCCGAGCAGGCTGAAACGCCAGTGACGGTTGGTCAGCTCACTGTTGGCGACCAGATTGATGTCGTCCCGGTTGCTGCTGTTACGTTTGAGCTTGGCACTCAGGTCGGTGGAGGCGCTCAGATGCCAGTACTGGCTAGCAGCTTTCTCTTCTGCTGGCGTCGGCTGGCTGCTGGCCAGCTTGCGCTGTTCCATGCTGTCGATGCGCCAACGCACCACCTGGGCGCGATCAACCCTCAGCGGGGCGCCATAGGGTAGGGAGATCTGCACCCGTTGCGCATCGATGGCTTCGATTTTGCCGCTGAGCCGGTCACCATTCTTCATCCACAACACATCGGCATGGCTGCTCGCGCCGGATAACAGCAGGATGGCAACCAGGTGAACGCGGGGGGTAGGCGGCTGAGTCACTGCAGCATCTCCGATGGCAAAGGAAGCCATTTTAGCTGGAGTTCGCCGGAGCTGCGACCCCTGGACCAACGGCACCCCATCGGTGTGCGCCAACATTGTACGCTCACCTCAGGAGGCCAGGGGACAACTGCAGTGCTCCGTCATCCGCCATGATTGGTAGGGCCGCCACGTTCCCCGTGCGACGTTAACGGCGATCGCGCCGCCAGAGTCGACTATCGCATAACCCGTGCCGCCGTGGCTGTTACCGCCAGAGCGCAGCCAGAGGTCCCGGCGTCTTGCGGGGCATGCAAAACCGCTGGGCTCAGGCTTGTTGATACGCCGCCAGAAAGACGCGGATGGCCCGCGCCGTCACCTGCTTGATCTCTTGCACATCCGGCATCGGGCGCACGCCCAGCGCACAGGGTTCGGCCAGCTCGGCATCCAGCAACGCCTTGAGATGCAATGCGGCCACCCAGCTGTCGTCACAGCGAATGCGTCCTTGCTGGCGCTGTTTATCCAGATAATGGCGGATCTGGGTCCAGCCCTTGAGCGGACCACGCAAGTAATATTCGCGGCCGACACTGGAGCGTCCGGCCTCATGAAAGACCACGGTGCGCAGCGCTAACGCCTCCGGGCTTAAAACGAATCCGAGGTAATGTTCGCCGAAACGACACAACTCCTGCTCCAGCGGTGCTTCCGGTTTGAGCGAGGTGAAGGCGTCGGCAATTTTCTGACGGCCGAACTCCTCGATCACCGCGGCGAATAACTCATCTTTAGAACTGAAGTAGTTATACAGCGTCGCCTTTGAGCCACCGACGCGGGCCGCAATTTGCGACATGGAGGTGGTTTCGAAGCCCAGTTCGGTAAAGACCTGTCTGGCAACCTCTATGATTGCCCGTCGCCGCTCTTCGCTTTTAACACGCATGCCATACCTCATTAATTGAACCAAGGCGTACAGTTTTGCTTGACGCAGGGCGATCTGTCAAATTATAACTGTACGGTACGGTTTAGTTATAATCTGCTTACAGCGAGAGGTGTGTGTGTTTCCGTCCCGTCAATTGCCTGTCCGCCACGCCCTCCGCGCTGCGTTGGCCGTGGGTATCCCGTTCTCCGTGACGCTGCTGGTGGGCTGCTCCCATCAGCCGGAGCTGCCTGCGGCCACGCTGCAGACCGCAGCGACCTTATCCAGCCAGCATAGTCTGACTACCCAACGGCAGGATCAGTGGCCGACGCAGGATTGGTGGCAGCGTTATCAGGATCCGCAACTCGATGCGTTGATGCAGGAGCTGTTGCGCGATTCGCCCTCGCTGGCGGCGGCCGAAGCCCGGCTGATGCAGGCCCGGGGTCAGGCTCGACAAACAGGCGCCGTGCAGGGGCCTGACGTCGGAGCCAATCTGGGGGTTACGCAACAGAAGATCAGCTACAACAACGGCAATGACTTCGTGCCGCGCAACTGGAATACCTATGGCTCAGCCACACTGAATTTCAGCTACGAGTTTGATTTTTGGGGTAAAAATCGCGCCCAGATCGCCGCTGCCCACTCAACGCTGGCTGCCAGCCAGGCGGAGCTGGCCGATGCCAGACGCGTGTTGACCACGGCGCTGGCACAGGCCTATGCCGAGCTGACCCGGCTCTTTGCCCAGCGCGATACCGCCGCTGAAGCGTTACAGGTGCGTGAACAGACGGTGGCGCTGTTTCGTCAGCGGCACGACAACGGTCTGGAGACACTCGGCTCGGTCCGGCAGGTCGAGTCGTTGCAAGCCGTGGCGGCCGGAGAGCTGCTGGCGATCGACGAGGCCATAGTGATGCAACGGCACGCGGTTGCCGCCTTGCTCGGCAAGGGGCCGGACCGCGGATTGGCGCTGACTCGCCCGGCGCTGTCGCTGGTCAGCCACTTCGGATTGCCGGCTAAGACCGGGGTTGATCTGCTCGGTCACCGGCCGGATGTGACGGCCGCCCGCTGGCGCGTCGAGGCAGCGGCCCAGCAGGTGGGGGTCGCCGAAACGCTGTTTTATCCCAATGTCTCCCTGTCCGGGTTTATAGGTACCCAGGCGCTGGGGCTCGATAATCTGAGCCAGTCAGGTTCAGATGCCGGCGGCATAGGCCCGGCGTTGTACCTGCCACTCTTTACCGCCGGGCGTCTGCAAGGGCAGCTCGATACGGCACAAGGACGCTATCTGGAAGCCGTTGCACTCTACAACACCACGCTGACGCAGGCGCTGGCACAGGTGGCGGACGCGGTCAGCAGTCAGCAGGCCTTGTCGGCCAGGCTGGCGCAGGCCCAGGCAGCCGTCACGGCAGCGGAAGAGGCGTTTAACATCGTCAACCACCGCTATCGCGGCGGACTGGCGACCTATCTGGATGTCCTCAGCGCCGAAGGCTCGCTGTTGCAGAGCCGTCAGGCGCTGGTCAATTTGCAGGCCCGGGCCCTGGAGCTGGACGTCGAACTGGTTCATGCCCTCGGTGGTGGAACCGTAACCTCATCAACCCTTTGACAACGTAACAGGAAATCGCGATGACAGATTCATCCTCATCCCAGGCTGCCCAGAACGCAGAACAGCCCTTTGACCTCCGGCAGGCACGGGCCCGTCGCCGGCGCGGTTTTGTACTGCTGGTGGCCATGATCACGCTGGCCGTCGGCGGTTACGCCGGCTGGTGGTTTCTGGTGGGCTCCCGTTATGTCAGCACCGACAATGCCTATACCGCCGCAGAACTGGCAGATGTCACACCGGCCGTGGGGGGCATCGTCAAAGCCATCCAGGTGGTTGACACCCAGATGGTCAAGCGCGGCGATCTGCTGGTCGTCATTGACGATACCGACGCCAAGCTGGCGCTGGCGCAAGCCCAGGCTGATCTGGCGTTGGCCGAGCGCCGGGTGCTCGGTTATCTGGCCAATGATGAAGGGCTGGCCGCCCAGGTCCAGGCGCGCGAGGCTGACGAAAAGCGCTCCGATGCCCAATTGGCCGCTGCCCAGGCAGACTTGGAACGTGCCCAGGTGGATTGGCAACGCCGTCAGGCCTTGCAGGCATCTGGATCCGTTTCCGGCGAGGAGTTGACCAATGCCCGTAACGCGCTGGCGCAGGCAAAAGCCAATCTGGCAGCGGCTCGTGCGGCACGCGCCCAGAGTATCTCTAACCGCCTGTCGACCATTGGCTCGAAGAAGGCCAATGCGGCCTTGATTTTAAATACTACCGTCGAGAACAACCCCGAGGTCCTGTTAGCCAAGGCGCGCTTGCAACAAGCGGAGGTGGATCTATCACGTACGCGTATTCATGCCCCGGTCGATGGGGTGGTGGCCAAGCGCCAGGTGCAGATTGGTCAACGGGTACAGGTGGGGGCACCGCTGATGAGCATAGTGCCGTTGCAGAGCGTGCATGTGGATGCCAACTTCAAAGAAGGGGAGTTACGTCATGTCCGCATCGGTCAGCCGGTGGAGATCACCACCGATCTGTACGGTGACAGCGTGGTCTATCACGGCGTGGTACAGGGCTTCTCCGGCGGGACTGGTTCTGCGTTCTCGATGATTCCGGCACAAAATGCCACCGGCAACTGGATCAAGGTTGTGCAGCGTCTGCCGGTACGGATTGAACTCGACGCGCGTGAGCTGGCCGCCTCGCCATTGCAGGTCGGGTTGTCGATGACGGCGACGGTCGATACCTCGGTGTCGGGGGATGGGCCGGCGTTGGTCCAGCAGGCCGAGCGCAGCGAGCGGCAGCGGGGTTAATACGAGATGATGCAACAGGAGGTCTCACACCAGCCGTTGCGTGGTGGCCAACTGGCGCTGGGCGCCGCTATGTTGGCGATGGCGAACTTTCTGGCCATCCTCGACACGACGATAGCCAACGTGTCGGTCTCGAACATCGCCGGTAGCCTGGGGACGTCGACCAGCCAGGGCACCTATGTCATTACCTCCTATGCGGTGGCCGAAGCGATCTCGGTGCCGTTGACCGGCTGGCTGGCCGGGCGCTTCGGGGCCATTCGGGTATTTGTGACCTGCTTCATCCTGTTTGGCTTGTTTTCACTGCTGTGTGGCATGGCCAGCAGCATGAATATGCTGGTGCTGTTCCGGGTGTTTCTCGGGCTTTGTGGTGGTCCGCTGATGCCCTTGTCGCAGACCCTGATGTTGCGCATCTTCCCCAAGGAGAAGAGCCATGCCGCCATCGGGTTGTGGAGCATGACCACCTTGGTTGCCCCGATCATGGGGCCGATTCTGGGGGGGATCTTGTGTGATCAGTACAGTTGGCCCTACATCTTCTACGTCAAGGCGCCCTTCGCGTTACTGGCGGGTGTCATGTGCTGGCAACTGCTGCGTCGCTTCGAGATGCCGACCCTGAAGTTGGCGATCGACAAGGTTGGCCTTGGCTTGTTGATCATCTGGGTGGCCGCGTTGCAGATCATGCTTGATGAGGGTAAGGACCATGACTGGTTCGCCTCGACACGGATTGTCACGCTGGGGATTATCGCGGTCATCGGTTTTGTCAGTTTCCTGATTTGGGAGCTGACCGAGCGTAATCCGGTGGTCGACTTGCGCGTCTTCCGTCATGCCGGCTTCCGCTGCAGCATGCTGACCCTGTCGCTGGGATTTGGCGCCTTCTTCGGCATCACAGTGCTGACCCCGCTGTGGCTGCAGATCTACATGGGCTATACCGCCACCATCGCCGGTTATTCCACGGCCATGATGGGGGTGCTGGCTGTGTTTCTGGCGCCGATGATCGCCAATTTGGCGACCCGGATTGATCCGCGACCGCTGGTATTCATCGGCGTGCTGTGGCTGGGGTGCTGGACCCTGTATCGCAGCCAGGCCAACATGGACATGACGTTTTGGCAAGTCAGCCTGCCGATGCTGTTTCAGGGCATTGGCATGCCGCTATTCTTCGTGCCGCTCACGGCGATAGCCCTCGGCTGCGTATTGCCGCGCGAGATGGACTCGGCTGCGGGGCTGATGAACTTTATCCGCACCCTGTCCGGTGCCATAGCCACCTCCATGGTCAATACCGGTTGGGAGCGGGAAACCCGGTATGTCCGCGCTGAGCTCGCCGGGCTCACGGACCGTGGCAGTGAGGCCACGGCGGCGATGCAGCAGGCCGGCGCCGGTATGGCTCAGGCGCGCGGCACCCTCGACTGGTTGTTGCAGGGGCAGAGCGTCATGGTCGCCACCAATACGTTATTCATGTGGATTGGTGTCTTGTTCATCGTTGCCGCCTTTGTTATCTGGCTGGCGCCTCGACCCAGCAGACAGGTTGCCGCTGGCGCCGCCCATTGAAGAATATCCTTGGTCATCATTAAGCGTTGTTCTCTCGCTTTTACCCGCCTTCCGGCGGGTTTTTTTATGCGCTGACCAGCTGTTCAAGACGAGCAATCAGCTGTTGGGCCTGCTGCTCCGCGCGCGCTGTTACCGTGTCGAGGGTATTGTAGACACCCGGAATGTAGACCATGCCATGTTGGTAAACCGGGGGCTGCCAGCGCAGTCCAGCCAGATAGGCGGTCTGCTCCAGAGGATGCAGCAGCTGCGGGATCGGAAAGTGGTTATAGCCCAGCGGGCTGTAGGCTTCGGCCGGGCCACCGACGGTAAATGACAACTGCAGCGCCTTGCCCTTGAGTTTGTCGCCCTGCGGGCCGTAGGCAAAGTTGAAGGAAAACACCTCATCCAGCCATTTTTTCAGCAGCGCCGGCACCGAATACCAGTACAGTGGAAATTGCAGCACGATCACCTGGGCTGCCAGCAGGGCGGCCTGCTCGGTGGCGACATCGATACGGTAATCCGGATAGCGCTGGTCGAGGCGATGGACGGTGAGGCTATCGAAGCGCTGCTCCAACCGTTCGAGGATCAAGCGATTGGTGTGCGAGTGGGCCAGATCCGGGTGGCCTGAAATAATGAGAATGTCTGTCATGGGGGGGCTCCTGATACCAGTTAAGGGCATGACGGGCAGTGTAGGTGACTTGATTACATCGAAATAGCAGGCTAATTCTGAAAATATTATTAAGTCAGATTTAATAATGGAGTATTCATGCTCAGTGGTGTCAACGTTCAGCAAGTGCAAATTTTTCTGATGATAGTGCGGGCGGGCAGCCTGACAGCGGCGGCGCAACGCCTGCAGATGACACCGGCGGCGGTCAGCCTGTCATTGCGTCAACTGGAACAGCAGCTGGGATTGCCGTTGTTGTTGCGCACGACACGCCGTCAGGAGTTAACCGCAGCCGGTGAGCGGCTGCTGGCGCAGGCACAACCGGCACTGGGGGCGCTGCAACAGGCCTTCGATGAGGTTCAGGCGCTGGGAGGTACACCCAGCGGCCATGTCACGATCACGGTGCCGCGCTTTGTCTACCGCTGGTTATTGCAGCCGGTCTATGCCGAGTTTTGTCAGCGTTATCCGCAGATCCTGCTCGAGATCCGCGTCAACGATGGCACCCAGGATCTGCTCAGCGAGGGCATTGATGTCGGGATCCGGTTTGGCGATCTGCTGGATGACGATGTGATTGCCAGGCCGTTGACGGAGCCCTTGCTCGATGCGCTGTTTGCCACGCCCGATTACCTGGCGCAGCATGGTATGCCGACCACACCGCAAGAGCTGAGTCGGCATCGTCAGGTGCAGTATCGTTTCCAGACCTCTCGCCAACTGGCACCGCTGTTGTTGCAGTGGGAGGGCATAGTGCAAGCGCAAGATCTGCCTGCGGCGCTGATCGTGGACGACACCGATGCGCTGTTGGATGCGGTCAGACAGGGATTGGGTATCGGCCATCTGCTGGCTCTGGCGGTCGATGACGAGCTGCGGCGTGGCGAGCTGGTGCCAGTGATGGTGCCAGCCTGGCGGCAGGTGGCACCGCTGTATCTGTACTATCTCAAGGACACGCAAAAGGCCTGCCGGGTACGGGTCCTGGTGGATTTTCTGCTGGAAAAGGCCCGCCTGCTCGCCGGCTAAACGGGACGGCGGATCATCTCCAGGGTGTGTGGCGTTTGGCTGTCGATCTTGAAGCCATGGCGACGATAGAGGCGAACCGCCGGATTGCGCTTGAAGACGCTCAACCGGACACTGCGACCGGCACGATCCGCCTCGGCCAGGGTCCAGGCCAGCAGTTGCGAACCCAGACCGCCGCCCTGGTATTCCGGGGCTATCTGCAGCTGTATCAGTTCCCAGACAGAGGTGTCGGTGACCAGCTTGAACAGGCCGATCGGCTCTCTGTCCTGCAGTAGCACGCGGCCACAATCCAGTCGCAGGCGAATGCGATCCAGGTGCTCTTGCTGACTGGGCTGCAAGCCCTGAGCGGCGAAATGCTCGCCCATGCAACGCTGGCGTAACGTGAGCAACCAGTCGATATCCTGCTCAGTGGCAGGCCGAAACGCGAGCGGGAAAGAGGAGCTAGTCATGGCGACTCCGTATTCAGAACAAGCTGGCCGCTGGCCAGCTGCGGGTTAGGGGGAATCGATGTCGGCTTTGAGGGAGGCAAGCACCTTGTCGATGCGCTTGTCATCCATGTCGATGATCTCGAAGCGCCACTGCTGCCAGTCGACGCTGTCGCCAGTGCGCGGGATGCGGCCAAATAGCAGTAACAGCATGCCACTGAGCGTATGGTAGCGGCCCTTGTCCTCTTCTGGGGTTTGCCGTAATTGCAAACAATCCTTGAGCTCCGGAATCGGAATCGCGCCATCCAGCAACCAGGAGCCATCTTCGCGTTGCAGCGCACTGGCATCGGCCGCATCATGAGGTGTGAACTCGCCAGTGACCGCCTCGAGCACATCCTGCAGCGTTACCAGACCTTCTATTTCGCCATATTCGTCAATGACAAATGCCATCTGCATCTGGTTGCCACGAAATTGCTGTAACAGTTCCAGACCGGTCAGCGTTTCAGGAACATACAGGCAGGGTTGCAGGTTGTGACGAAAATCGATGGTCTCGCCACGGACCAGCGCGCCGAGCGCCTGCCGTGCATGCATGACACCGATCACCCGCTCCAGCGACCCTTCGCAGACCGGCACCCGGCTGTGTTCACATTCTATCAGCCGTTGCAGGTTCTCTGCGGTCGTAGCCTGGACATCGAGGTAGACCACTTCGGAGCGCGGTATCATCAAGGAGCCGAGTTGACGGTCATCGAGGCGAAAGACGTTGCGCACCATGTCGTGCTGCTGTTGCTCGATACTGCCGGATTCCGAGCCCTCTTCCAGCAGGGCATGGATCTCCTCTTCGGCATAGTTGGCCTGCTGGGCCGTGCGGATCCCCAGCACGCGGATCAAGCCATGGGTCGACAGAGAAAGCAGCAGAACGAACGGTCGCGTCACCAGCGCCAATAAGTGCATCGGACGGGCCACCAGACGGGCGATGGTCTCCGGACTCAACTGGCCGATACGCTTGGGGACCAGCTCGCCGACGACGATCGACACATATGTGACCACCACGACAACCAGCGCAGTGGCCGTGATGCCGGCCGTTGCCGCAGGCAGGCCTAGCGTGGTCAGCCATTCGGCCAGCGGTTTGGCGAGCACAGATTCGCCGACGATGCCGTTTAACAGGCCGATGGAGGTAATGCCAATCTGGATCGCCGACAGAAAACGGGTGGGATCTTCTGCCAACTGCAGTGCCACCTGAGCGCCTTGATCGCCATCGGCGGCCAGTTTGGCAAGGCGGCCTTTGCGCGCGGTGACCAGAGCGATCTCCGACATGGCGAATACGCCATTGAGCAGCACCAGACCAAACAGTATCAGATACTCCATGTCGTACCTCCGCAGGTAAATTGCCAGCGGTCTGACAGCGACCATACCGCGCTGCGGCGTGAGGCCGTCACGGTTGACCAAGGATCAGGACGGGAGAAAAGGGGCGTCATGCTGACAGTAGAACGACGGTGTGGGTCACGATAAGCCGTGCCGCCGAGATGGGCGTTAAAACAAGGTCGAGGCTCGGATTGGGCCATAGCGCCGGGTTGACCGGTAACTCCTGTGTGATGAACCAGCGGTTATGCTACAAACCACCGGGATATCCTGTCAATAAACATGATTTATATCAATTACAACCGGATAGTCCGGCAGCAGCACAGCGTGTTGCCTAGCGACGCCAAAGCAGCAACAGGGCGGCGCCGAGCGTGTAGGCCAGCATGTCCAGCGGATCGAAGGTCGTACCCAGCACAATGCGCGCGAGTCGGGAATCGTTCAGCCCAAGATGCGACACCAGGCCCAGTCCCTGTGCCACCTCGATGGCAATCGCGAACAACCAGATGCCGTACACCAGGGTACGATGGCGCACACAGACCACACTGCGGAGCAAAAAGTAGAGCAATCCTATCACCAGCACGTCACCGATGAACGGGCGCACCACACTGTCATGGACCCACAAGGCGATGGCGATTTCTACCATGAGCAAGCCGAAGGCAATAACGGCGCTCTGCCGGTTGAAGCGAAACTGCATTCTCAACTCCAAACAGGTGGCAATTACACGGGACAAGGTGGGGGCGGCTGCAACGCGGCCGCCAACTGGTTATAGAGCTCGGCTGCCCAGCGGCGGGCCATGCCCAAATTGTCCGGATAGCGACCATCGGCATGATTGAGGCAGGTCTCCAGCGCGCGGTTATCCTGGCCGAGCTGCAGGCAGGCCAGGGCCTGCATTAGCCGCGCGGTCAGGCCATCATCCAGGTATTGCCCCTGCGCCAGCGCCTGCAAGGTGCCGGCACTTTCCAGCCAGGGCAGGGCCTGGTCGACCAGCAAGGTCAATAGGGCGTGGTTCTGCGCCGCGGGGACCTCGGCCAGCGGCCACCAGCTGTCGCGGGCGGGCGTGTCAAACTCGCCTAGTCGACGGCGCAGGGCGCAGGACTGGATGGTGGGCTTGACCACATGGCGTGCCAGGTGAGCGAAGGCGTCCAGTCGGGCCAGCGCGGCCAGCAAGGATGGAAAACAGAGGCCGACTTCCAGGGTGAACTGAGCATCTTGCCGACTGTCATCCCGAAGTAGCCTGGCTTCGACCACCTGGATGACGAGGGGGGTATGGCGTCGAAACAGGCGACCCTGCAACTGGAATCCATGGGCCTGTAACTGCGGTTGCAGCGCCTGTTCCAGGTAGCGATTGAGCTGCCCGTTGTGGGATGTTGACAGCATTACCCTGACTTCCTTGTCATGCAGTGAGACCCATCTTAGCCAGTGTTCCCTACCTGCCGACAAGCCTGACCAGTTGTTAAAACGCGAGAACAAGAGCTGGCTAACGTATGTAACGTTTTCACGGCTGCCAGCGTCGCAGCCAGAGTGCGTTCACGATCACACTGACACTGGAGAAGGCCATGGCGGCACCGGCCAGCATCGGACTGAGCCAGCCCAGTGCCGCGAGCGGAATGCCGAGCGCGTTGAAGATCAGTGCCCAGAACAGGTTCTGGCGAATCTTGCGCCAGGTGGCGCGCGATAGCGAGATCGCCTGCGCGACCATCACCGGATCGCTGCGCATCAGCGTGATGGCCGCTGCCTGCATGGCGACGTCGGTGCCTTGTCCCATGGCGATGCCGACATCGGCAGCGGCGAGGGCGGGCGCATCGTTGATGCCATCACCCACCATGGCAACACGCTCGCCCCCTTGTCGCAGTTCGCCGATGACAGCGGCCTTTTGTTCCGGCAAGATCTCTGCCATGACCCGATCCAGGCCTAACTGCTGGCCGATGTGGTCGGCCGCCGCCTGGTTGTCACCACTGAGCATCAGGCAGCGAACGCCCATCCGATGCAGTGTCGCAATCGCTGCGGCCGCTTGCGGGCGGAGCGCATCGCCAAAACTCAGCATGCCCAGTACCCTGGTGCTGCCTTTTACCGCCAGCCAGGCGACGCTGTAACCCTGTTGCTGCGCCTGGGCCTCGGCCGCGGCCAAGGGGCTGCAGTCAATGCCGGCTTCGGTCATCAGCCGGCGGCTGCCCAGCAAATAGCAGTGCCCCGCGATCCACCCGGAAACCCCCAGCCCAGGCAGGGTCTGCACGTCACTTGCCGGCGCAAGGTCGGACCCTGCGGCGTGCAAGATGGCCTTGGCCAGCGGGTGCTGGCTGCCGCGCTGTAACGCCGCCGCCAGTGCCAGTACGGCCGCGGAATCTGTACCCTGCGCGCTGATCTGTTGCACTGTCGGTTGCCCCAGTGTCAGCGTTCCGGTTTTGTCGAACGCCACCAGCGTAATGCCTTGGGCCAGCTCCAGCGCCTCGGCGTCCTTGATCAGAATGCCATGGCGCGCGGCCAGACCGGTGCCAACCATGATGGCCGCTGGCGTGGCCAGACCCAGCGCACAAGGGCAGGCGATGACCAGCACGGCGACGGCATGCAGTACCGCGCTTTGCCAGTCGTGACTGGTCACTCCCCATCCCAGCAGGGTGCCGGCAGCAATCACCAGCACCACGGGCACGAACAGGGCGCTGACGCGATCGGCAAGCCGTTGTACTGGCGCCTTGGCGCCTTGTGCTGCCTGAACCAGGCGCACAATCCGTGCCAGACGGCTCTCGGCACCCAATGCCTGTGTCTCGATAATCAGGGTGCCATGCTGATTAATGGCGCCCCCGGTAACCCTATCGCCCCCTTGCTTGGTGACGGGCAGGCTTTCGCCGGTCAGCAGCGACTCATCCACCTCGCTGATCCCCTCTACAACCACACCATCTACCGGGATCCGCTCGCCGGCGCGAACCCGTACCCGGTCGCCGATGACCAGGGCGCTGAGGGGTAATGTCTGCTCACGGCCAGCGCGCATGACGCAGGCAACCTCAGGTTGCAACGCCTGCAATGCGCGAATGGCACTGCTGGTCTGCTGGCGGGCGCGGGCCTCGAGCCATTTGCCCAGCCGAACCAGCGTGATGACTACCGCCGAGGTTTCAAAATAGAGGTGCGGGCTGGCATGGTGCTGGCCGGCGGTGACAGCCAGATACACGGAGAGGCCATACGCGGCCGAAGTTCCAATGGCAACCAGCAGATCCATGTTGCCGCCGCCGGCGCGCAGCGCAAGCCAACCGGCACGGTAGAAACGGGCGCCGAGCCAGAACTGCACCGGCGTCGCCAGCAAAAACTGCAGCGCAACCGGTAATGTCCAATCAATACCGAAGGGGGCCAGCAGCATGGGGAGCAGCAGCGGCAGGGTCAGCGTCACCCCGATTAGCCAGGGCCAGAAGGACGGTGAGTCCCCAGCGTGTGGCGCCGGGGATTGAGCCTGCAGCCTGGCCTGAAAACCGGCCTGCTCGATCAGGTGGGTCAGCTGTGTCGCCGGCAGGGTAGCAAGCGCCGTGATGTGCGCCTGCTCGGTTGCCAGATTGACGCTGGCGTCAATGACACTGCTCTGTTTTGCCAGCAGGCGCTCGATGCGGCTGGCACAACCGGCGCAGCTCATGCCGCCAATATCAAGCTGCCATGTTTGGGTCGGAACCTGAAAACCGGCCTGTTCGACGGCACTGATCAGTGCGCGCAGGGTGGTTCCGGGGGTCAGTTGCAGTTGGGCCTGTTCGCTTGCCAGGTTGACGGAGACCTGCACCACCCCAGGCTGGCGTGCCAGCAGCCGTTCCAGACGGCTGACGCAGCTGGCGCAGCTCATGCCCTGGATCGGCAATTGGAGTTCAAGGTTGTTGGCCATGCTCACACCTCGGCCTGGCTGATCACCTCGAAGCCCAGATCGGTGATCAAGGTGCTCAATTGTTGCAGCGGTAGCTGACTTTGGATGCGGACTTGGCCATTGGGCAGATCAATCTTGACCTGGGCCAGCGGATCGAGCCGGGCGACGCCCTGGGTGATGGCGCTGATACAATGGCCACAATGCATGCCGGAAACCTGCAGTTGATACATGATGTGCTCCTCAGGTGGTGACAGATGATGATCGCAGTGTGAACCTTGACATCATGGCAAGGTCAAGCCAGTTGTCACCTACCGGCGGTGCCGCATAAAAAAATCCCCGCGCAGGCGGGGAAGGCAAATGAAGTTTCAGGGTTAACGCGGGCATGATGCGCGGTTCCTGTGTCAATGACATGACAGTACTTGCGCTATCAGATGACAAAACGGTAACCGATGCCCGCTTCGGTCAGCAGATGGCGCGGCCGTGCCGGATCGGCTTCAAGCTTCTGGCGCAGATGGCCCATATAGATGCGCAGATAATGGTTGTGCTCAACCGCATTGGGCCCCCACACGGCCAGCAGCAAGTGGCGCTGGGTCAACACCTTGTCTGGATTGGCCAGCAGTTCGTTGAGCAGGCGGTATTCGATAGGGGTTAAATGCAGCTCTTCCTCATGCCGCCAGATGCGGCGTAGTGCCCGGTCGACACGAATGTCGCCAAAGTGCAGTTGTGCATCGCCGGCGGTTGGTCCGCCTGCCTGAGTGCGGCGCAGTGCCGCGCGGATCCGCGCCAGCAGTTCACCGATACCGAACGGCTTGATCAGATAATCATCGGCACCGGCATCCAGTGCCGCGATCTTGTCGGTCTCGTCACTGCGCGCCGAGAGCACCAGGATCGGCATGGCCGACCATTGGCGCAATTCGCGGATCAGCGTGACGCCATCGCCATCCGGCAAGCCCAGATCCAGCACCAGCATGTCTGGCTTGCGCGTCGCCGCCTCGAGCAGGCCTCGCTGTTGTCCATCGGCTTCGTAGACGCGAAAGCCCTCGGCTTCCAGCGCGCTGCGCACATAACGCCGAATGGCGTCTTCATCCTCAACAATCAACAGGGTAGCGGTTGTCACATCTCCTCCACAACGTCATCCCACAGTGGCGGGGGGGCCTGATAAGGCAGGGTAAAGCAAAAGCGGGCGCCGCCTTCGGGGCGATTGCTGCCGCTGATCTGACCACCATGGGCTTCAATGATAGCCCGACAGATGGCCAGTCCCAAGCCGACACCGGGGATCACCGACTCGCGGTTACCACGGGAAAATTTGTCGAAGATGGCCTGTTCCTGCCCCGGTGGCAGACCAGGCCCATTATCCAGCACACACATTTCGAGCTGGTTTTCCAGATGGCGCGCCGTCAGCGTGATGCTGGCGTGGGGACCGGCATATTTGGCCGCATTTTCCAGCAGGTTGACCAGTACGCGCTCGAGCATGGCGCCATCGGCATACAACAGCGGAAATGAGGCGGGGATGTCGTGGCGAGTAACGCAGCCTTGTAGCGGGATCTCCAGTTCGCGCAATGCGCTGCCCAACAGCTCGGGCAGCGATTGCCATTCGCGGCGTAGCGCCAGACCGCCGGATTGCAGGCGGGCCATATCCAGCAGGTTGTTGACCAGGCGGGTGGTATTAAGCACTTGCTGGCGCATGGCCGAGGCCTGTAGCGCATGGGGTGACTGCTCCAGCCCCAGTTCCAAGGTCAGGATCTCTGCCTGGCCAAACAGCACGGTCAGCGGTGTACGCAAGTCATGGGAGAGTGCCGCCAACAGCGAGTTACGCAGCCGTTCTGACTCGATTTGCAATTGCTGACGCTCAGCGGCCTGGGCCAGAGCATGACGCTCCAGCGCAATGGCGATCAATACGGTATAGAGATCCAGCAGCCGCAACTGTTCAGGGATCATCAACAATCGCTGATGACGCGGTTCAACGGCCAGCACACCGAAGTGCCGGGTGGCGGTCGTCAGTGGTATCAGCCGTTGAGGCAAGGCGGGCAGGGTATCGGTAGCGAGCCCGGCGGCACTGGCATGATCCAGACACCATTTGGCGACGTCCTGATCCACCGCGCAGGCATCCGCATGCTGACAGGCCGGTTGCAGTTCGCCGTCGGCCTCGGGCAGTAGCAACTGGCTGCGGGCATGAAAGCTACGGCTGATGAATTCGCCGCTGATGCCGGCAATCTCGTTGCGGCTGACCGCTCCGCTCAACGCCTTGGCCAGTTCGAACAGTTGTCGCGAGCGTTGCTCGCGGTAGTGGGCGATGCGTGCCTGATAGCGTACACCGGCCGTCAGCTGGCCGATCAGCAGACCCACGGCCAACATCACCGAGAACGTTAGCAGGTACTGCATGTCACTGACGGCAAACGACAGGTGCGGGTCGATGAAGAAGAAGTCGAACAGGCCGACATAACAGATGGCGGCCAGGATCGCCGGTCCCCGTCCATAGCGCAGCGCGATCAGCACCACGCCCAGGAGGAAGATCATCACCAGGTTGACCGGATCCAGATACGGCATCAGCAGGCTGGCAAACAGTGTCAGCAGGGCGCCCAGCCCAAGGGTCGCCAGACAGCCACGGATCTGCACCTGCCAGCGCTCGGCAAAGCTGCGCAGATCCGGCGGCAGCGTTCGCTCCTGCTGCGGGGTAGCCGGGGTGTCCACGGCCACTACCAATAAATCCAGATCCGGCCCCAACTCACCCAGACGATCGACAAAGCGGCGGCCGCGCCAGCTGAAGCGGTCGCGTCGGCGCCGGCCAATGATGATCTTGCCCAGGTTGTGCTCACGGGCGTAATCGAGGATGGCCTGAGCCTCCTCCTGGGCGGCCAGTGTGGCCGTGGTGGCACCAAGATCTTCAGCCAGCTTCAGGGTTTGCAGTATGTTGCGCCGTTGCTGTTCCGGCAGCCGGTGCAGGCGTGGTGTCTCGACATAGACGGCATGCCAGGGACTGCCGAGTCGCGCCGCCAGCCGTGCCGCGGTGCGCACGACCTTGTCGCTGCCATCCTGCGGTCCGAGACAGACCAGCAGTGCATCATGGGTATGCCAGACCCGCTCGATATCGGCCCCATGCCGGTAGGCGCGCATCTGATCGTCCACGCGCTCGGCGGTACGGCGCAGCGCCAGTTCGCGCAGCGCCATCAAGTTGCCTTTGCGGAAGAAGTGCTCGATGGCTCGTTCCGCCTGCCCGGCCAGATAGACCTTGCCCTCCTTAAGGCGTTGGCGCAGATCGTCCGGTGGCAGATCGACGAGGATGATTTCATCGGCCGCATCAAACAGCCGATCGGGCACCGTCTCTCGCACCCGGATGCCGGTGATGCCGCCGACGATGTCGTTCAGGCTCTCCAGATGCTGGACATTGATGGTTGTGAAGACATCCATACCCGCATCCAGCAGCTCCTCCACATCCTGCCAGCGTTTGGGGTGGCGCGAACCGGTGACGTTGCTGTGGGCCAGTTCATCCACCAGTACCACGGCCGGGTGGCGTGCGAGCACGCCATCCAGATCGAACTCCGCCAATCGGCGTCCGCGATAGAAGTGATGACGCATGGGCTGCACGGTGAGGCCATCCAGCAACGCAGCTGTTTCGCTGCGGCCATGGGTTTCGACGATACCGACCAGCACATCCAGCCCCTGTGCCCGCAGACGCTGCGCCTCCTGCAGCATGGCGTAGGTCTTGCCGACTCCGGCATTGGCACCGAAGAAGATCTTCAGTTTGCCTCGCAATCGGGTCTGGGCCAGCAGCGTGTCCGGATCCGGGCGGCGTTCGTCGTCGTAGGTCATGGTGTCTCCGTCGGGGCTGGGGTGGCGTCTAGCCGGTCGAGCGCCATATTCAACTGCAATACGTTTACCACAGGGCTACCGAGGAAGCCGAGGGCAGGACGCTCAATTGCGGCCCGGATCAGGTCATTGAGCTGATCTGGCGCCAGATGCCGGGCGGCCGCAACGCGAGGCACCTGAAACAGCACGGCGGCCGGGCTCAGGTGGGGATCCAATCCACTGGCCGACGTCGTGACCAGATCGACCGGTACGCGCAAGCTAGCAGGCTGCTGTGGCCACGTTTGCAGTTGCGCCTCGATATTCTGTGTCAGTTGCGGATTGAGCGGTCCCAGGTTGCTGCCACCGGAAGCGAGCGCACTATAGCCGACTGCCGAAGGACGACTCCAGAAATAATCTTGCCGCGCAAAGGGTTGGCCGATGAGCGCCGAGCCGACGCTGTGACCATCGCGTGTCAGCAGGCTGCCGTTGGCCTGGGCTGGAAACAGTGTCTGCGCCAGCCAGGTTGATAACAGGGGATAGGCCAGACCGGTGATCAGACTCAACAACAGCGTCAGTCGCAAGGCGTTTTTCAACAGAATGAACATGATGTCTCCTTAAACCAGACCGCAGGCGGTCAGCAGCACGTCGATGATCTTGATGCCGATGAAGGGAATGATCAGGCCGCCACCGCCGTAGATCAGCAGGTTGCGCCCCAGCAGCTTGTCGGCGCGCAGCGGCCGGTAGTGCACGCCGCGCAGTGCCAGCGGGATCAGCGCTATGATGATCAGCGCGTTGAAGATGACCGCTGACAGAATCGCCGATTGCGGGCTCGACAGTTGCATCAGGTTCAAGGCGTTAAGCTGCGGGTAGGTGGCGGCGAAGGCGGCTGGAATGATGGCAAAGTACTTGGCGACGTCGTTGGCAATGCTGAAGGTGGTCAGTGAACCGCGGGTCATCAGCATCTGCTTGCCGATGTGGACCACTTCGATCAGCTTGGTGGGATTGGAGTCCAGATCCACCATGTTGCCAGCCTCCTTGGCCGCCTGGGTGCCACTGTTCATCGCCACGGCGACATCGGCCTGGGCCAGTGCCGGTGCGTCGTTGGTGCCATCGCCGGTCATGGCCACCAGGCGGCCTTCGCCCTGGTACTGGCGAATCAACGCCAGCTTGGTCTCCGGGGTTGCTTCGGCGAGGAAGTCATCGACACCCGCTTCGGCAGCGATAGCCGCTGCCGTCAGACGGTTGTCACCGGTGACCATCACCGTCTTGATTCCCATGCGGCGCAACTCCACGAAGCGCTCCTTGATACCGCCCTTGACGATGTCCGACAGGGCTATCACACCCAGTACCCGGCTCCCTTCGCTGACCACCAGCGGCGTGCCGCCTTCGCGGGCCACCTGTTCCACCAGTGTCTGGGCGCGACGCGGATATTCGCCGCCATTGGCCTCGACATGGCGCCGGATGGCATCGGCGGCCCCTTTGCGGATCAGGCGACCATCAAGATTGACTCCACTCATGCGGCTCTGAGCCGAGAAGGGGACAAAGGTCGCGCCGAGGGCGTGAATGTCGCGTTCGCGCAGATTGAAGCGCAGCTTGGCCAGCACCACTATGCTGCGTCCCTCGGGGGTCTCGTCGGCCAGGGACGCCAGCTGGGCGGCATCGGCCAGCTGTTGTTCGCTGACACCGGCCACCGGCAGAAAGCGGCTGGCCTGGCGGTTGCCGAGGGTTATGGTCCCGGTTTTGTCCAGCAACAGTACATCGACATCCCCGGCGGCCTCAACGGCACGCCCCGAGGTGGCGATGACATTCGCCGCCAGCATGCGGCTCATGCCAGCTACGCCGATAGCCGACAGCAGGCCCCCTATGGTGGTCGGGATCAGGCAGACCAGCAGCGCCACCAGTATGGTCAATGACACCAGGGTCCCGGCATGATTGCTCAACACGGCAAACTGCGAGAATGGCAGCAGGGTGGCCGTTGCCAGCACGAAGATCAGCGTCAGTGCGATCAACAGGATCGTCAGTGCGATCTCGTTCGGCGTTTTGCGGCGTTGTGCCCCTTCCACCATGGCTATCATGCGGTCCAGGAAGGTTTCGCCGGGATTGACAGTGGCACGGATCACCAGCCAGTCGGAGAGGATGCGCGTACCCCCCGTGACCGAGCTGAAGTCGCCGCCCGCTTCGCGGATCACGGGCGCAGATTCGCCGGTAATGGCACTTTCATCAACCGAGGCGACCCCTTCAACCACCTCGCCATCACAGGGAATGGTGTCACCGGCCTCGACCTGCACCAGATCGCCTTTGCGCAGCTGATCGGCATTGATGCGTTGTGCCGGCGCGCCGTACTTGGCGAGCGTGAGCTTGCGTGCCCATACCGTCTGTTGCAGCCCGCGCAGGCTGGCTGCCTGTGCCTTGCTGCGCCCCTCGGCCAAGGCTTCGGCGAAGTTGGCAAACAACACGGTGAACCACAACCAAAGCGCTATGCTGGCGGTGAACCACAGTGGATCGTTGCTTTGTGGTGCTGCTGTCATAGCTTGAACCAGGCAGACAATCGTAGTCAACAGGCTGCCAAGCCAGACAACAAACATCACAGGGTTACGCCACTGGGCACGGGGATCCAGCTTGACGAAGGCCTGGTATACGGCCTGACGAAACAGTACGGGATCAAACAGCGAGAATGGTTTACGACGCATGCTAATACTCCTCAGTGGCCCAACGTCATCACGTGTTCAACGATCGGGCCCAGCGCCAATGCGGGGATGAAGGTCAGGGCGCCCACCAGCAATACAGCACCACTGAGCAGGACGATAAACAACAGGCCGTGTGTCGGCAGGGTGCCGTCGCCGGCGCTTTGCCGCTTCTTGCTCACCAGCGAGCCAGCCAACGCCAACACCGGCAGGATGACACCAAAGCGGCCTGCCAGCATGGCGATGCCGAGCAGCACGTTATAGAACGGACTATTGGCACCAAGCCCGGCAAAGGCACTGCCGTTGTTGTTGACCGCAGAGCTCAGGGCATACAGCACTTCACTGAAGCCGTGGGGGCCCGGATTGAAGATGCCGCTGCGACCGGCGGGCACCATCAGGGCGATGGCGGTGCCAATCAATACCAGCGACGAGGGGATCAATACCGCCAGGGCAACCAGTTTCATGTCGCGGCTTTCAATCTTCTTACCCAGATATTCGGGTGTGCGGCCAATCATCAGACCGGCGATGAATACCGTCAGCATGACAAACAGCATGATGCCGTAGAAGCCGGCGCCGACGCCGCCAAACACCACTTCTCCCAGTTGCATCAGCAACATCGGAACCATGCCACCCAAGGGGGTCAGCGAGTCATGCATGCTGTTGACAGCACCGCAGGAGGCGGCGGTGGTGATGACCGCAAACAGGCTGGATGCCGCAATGCCAAAGCGACTCTCTTTGCCCTCCATGTTGCCACCCGGCTGCAGATCCGTCGCTGTCAGGTCCAGTCCGAGCTGGTGAAGCTGCGGTGTGCCCTGTTGCTCATAGTGGGTGACCAGTCCGACCGCAAGCACGAACATCAGTGTCATGGCGGCCAGCAGGGCCCAGCCTTGACGACGATCGCCGCACAGGCGACCAAAGGCCAGCACCAGCGCGGTCGGAATGACGAAGATCGCCAGCATCTGCACGAAGTTTGTCGCTGCGGTCGGGTTCTCGAACGGGTGCGCCGAGTTGGCATTGAAGAAGCCGCCACCATTGGTGCCCAGCATCTTGATCGCCTCTTGCGATGCCACCGGTCCCATCGCCAGCGTCTGGGTATGACCCTCCAGTGTGGTCAGCCTCAAATAGGGCAACAGGTTTTGCAAGGTTCCTTGCTGTACGAAAAACAGCATCAGCAGCAGGCTCAGTGGAAGCAGGAGATAGAGGGTGAGCCGGAGCAGATCGCGCCAGGCATTTCCTAGCTGCTGCACATCATGCCGAATCAGACCACGGATCAGGGCCACGGCGACGGCGCCCCCCGTTGCGGCGGAGAGAAAGTTCTGTACCGTCAGTCCCGCCATCTGGCTGAAATAACTCACGGTTGCCTCGCCGACATACGCCTGCCAGTTGGTATTGGTCATGAAGCTGATGGCGGTGTTGAACGCCAGATCGACGGGCAGACCGGGGAGCTGCTGAGGATTCCAGGGCAGGTATGCCTGTCCCAGGAGGATGGCAAATAGCAAGAGCCCCCCCACCAGATTGACCATCATGATGACAGCCGCATAACCGCGCCAGGTCATCTCGCCTTCGGCACAGTTTGGTCCGAGCAGCAGGGTTTCGAGTTTGAGTAACGGCCGAGGCAGATCACCGTCGATCAGTGCAGCCAGCAGCCGGCTCAACGGTATGGCACACAGTAGCAGTACCAGCAGATAGCTCAGTAACAGCAGTACGGATAAGGGTGTCATCAGAAAGTCTCCGCATTCATCAAGGCATACAACAAATAGGCCAGCAGGGCTGCTATGCCTAAGAGGCCCAATAGCCACCATATCGTCATCATCATTTCCTTATCGTTAGCCGGGGTTGCTTGGTAATGGCATGGCTAGGGTATGAAATGGCAGGCAAAAGCGAGGTAAAAAGGCGCCGCGTCCAGATAAAAAAAGCGTAAAAATGGTCTCGGCAGCCGCCAGTTGCGCATTGCCCGAATGTGATCCAGTTGGCATCATGAGCGCTGGTGATCCGGTACAGGACGTAACGATGTTGTGGATTGATCCCGCCATTTTGGCGCTGTTTATACCGACATTTTTCTTTGTTTCGGTGACACCGGGCATGTGCATGACATTGGCGATGACGCTGGGCATGAGCTTGGGTGTTCGCCGCGCCTTGCACATGATGTGGGGCGAATTGCTCGGTGTGGGGCTGGTATCTGTGCTCTCTGTGGTGGGTGTAGCGGCGGTGATGCTGCATACGCCCTTGCTGTTCAGTGTTTTTAAGTATGTCGGTGGTGGTTATCTGTTGTGGCTGGGTTTGCAGATGTGGCGCTCGCGCGGCAAGCTGGCGCTATCCGCGGAGTCGGATGCGCGCCCTGAACAGGGGGCTCTGGCACTGGCGTTGCAAGGTTTCATCACGGCGATTGCCAATCCCAAGGGTTGGGCCTTCATGGTCTCGCTACTGCCACCGTTTATCCAGGCCAGTCGGCCATTGGCGCCGCAAATCATTACGCTAGTGGCATTGATCCTCTGCATCGAATTTGCCTGTCTGCTGCTTTATGCCGGCGGAGGACGGACGTTAAGTCGCTTTTTGGCCGGTGAAGGCAATGTGCAGAGACTCAATCGGGTGGCAGGGGCCTTGATGGCGATGGTGGGCCTCTGGCTGGCCCTGGGCTGAGCCAGCCGGTCAGTCGTCCGTTTTAGCGGAAGTCAAAGTGCTCATAGTGCAACTGCCGGGGTGAAAACCAGTGTGCCAGCATGGCCCGCATCCCCGCGGGGCCGCAGAACCAGCAGGCGCCGGGATGGCGGCTGGACAGCTGGCTGGCATCGAGCAGCCCGTCTTGATCGCGTTGCACGATTTGAAGCTGTACACCGGTTCGCAGGCACAACGCCTGCAATTGCGCTTCAAACAGTCGATCCTGTTGTCGTTCGACGCAGTAGATCAACCGGGTCTGGCTGCGCCGTTCACCGCGCTGTGCCAGGGAATCCAGCCAGGCAATAAACGGCGTGATGCCAATGCCGCCGGCGATCCAGTACTGCTCGCTATTGCTGGCCTCCGGCAGCGTGAAACCGCCATACGGGCCCTCCAGTTGACACCGCATGCCGACACGTAGCCGTTGCGCCAGGCTGCGGGTGTAATCACCCAATGGCTTGATCGCGAACTGTACCTGCCCGCTTGCGGCATCGAAGTGGACAATGGTGAACGGATGAGCTCCTTCTGCAGGGTGTAACGTCAACAATGCAAATTGCCCGGGGCGATAGTCGCGACCAAAGCGCCGATCGACACGCACCGTCAGGCTGAGGGTAGCGTTGCTGTGCACAGTCAGCGCGAGAAGTTCGCCGTCAAAACGCTGCCGCCGGCCAATCTGGCCGCTGAGGCTGTAGGCCGTGGCGACGAGGCCCAGCAGGATCAGCACCTGAGTCACCCAGCCAAAGGGGGTCCAGCGCAGCGCGGGCGCCAGCAGGTACAGGCTGTGCACCTGTGCCATCAGCGCCAGCACAGCGCCCAGCTTGTGGATCAGGCGAAAACGACCGTAGGGCAGGGCTCGGATCAGACTGATGACGATGAGCAGCAGCATGCCATAGAACGCCCATTCGCCCAGATCCCGAGCCAGCGATGCCCACGGATTGGCACCGTGTGGCCGCCGTCCTGTGGCCGCTAGCCAGCCCAGATCGATCAACCAGCGCGGCGCCTTGGTCAGCACCCAGTGCAGGGTGACCAACAGGGCACAACTGATGCCACTCCATTTGTGCAATTGATACAGATGATCGAGGCCACCCAGGCGCTGCTCCAGCCAACGCGGGCGAGTGGCCAGCCACAGGAGTGCCGAGAGCAGGACGATCGCCAGCACGCCACTGAGCTGAATGCCCTGATTACGCCAGAAGAAAAAACCTTGCTCCAGGGCATCAACGGGCAAGGAGATAAGCCAGCTAATACAGACCAGGGTGAGAGTAAAAACCAGGTAGCGCATCGTGGGTTGCTCCTCACTTTCCCTTTGCTTTAGAGCGTATAAACAAGGTTTGGCTAAAGTGTGTCGGTATGGTAACTGACTGTGTCAGCATGGGGCACTGGTGCGGCGATGACCACAAATTCACGCCTGCCCCCTTGCGTACTCAACGGAGTGTGAGGCGCCGCATTGGATTTCATTCGGGACTGAACTATATACAAGACATGTGGTGCCCACCGGTAAGCTGGCATGGAAAAACTCAGGATAGGCCTGATGTTACAACATCCACGGCTTCGCCAGTGGTGCTTGCAACTGCTGGCCCGCGATTTTGAATTGTCAGAGGTAAACATCCAGGATCCCGATGTCGTCGGCAGTGTTGATATGTTGCTGTTTGACGAGGCATCCGCTGCAGAACAGCAACACTGGCTCGATCTATTTCGTCGGCGTTTGGCACCAGACTCCCCCCCCTTGTTATTGCTGCAGCAGGACAACCGCGAAGCAGGACAGCTTGAGCCTTACTTTGATGGTTTGCTCTGTATTCTGTCTCCGCTTAACGAGTTGCTTGCCCGTCTGCATGAATGGGGGGCTCTGCATTACAGCGCCAAGGTATGGACGATGGCCGCCATGGGCAAGATCGGTCGCCCTGGCGCGAGTGGCGCAAAAGTAACGCCGCCAGCTGATATACCCCTCCAATTGCCGGACGACCTCTGCTCCGGGTTGTTTCTTCGATTGAGTGAGATTGCCAGTCAGGGCATGTTTATATGCGACAGCAATGGCACCCTCCGTTTTGTTAACGCTGCGCTTTGCCAGCTAACCGGTTACCAACGACACGACCTGCTGGGCAAGTCGGTACAAATGCTGTTGCCGCGGTTGACGCATGGCGACTGTTTTAGCCGATTCCGCCAGTTTGTTCGTCAGTGGCAAGGGTGGGAAGGAGAACTGGTCGGTTTCGGAAAAGATGGCACTCACTTGCGCGTCTGGTTGCAGCTGCAACCGGCTGGAAATATAGGCCGTGACGATGAGGCCATGACCCTCTATGCAGGCACACTGACGGATCTCTCCTCCAGCAGGAAATTGGAGGCCTGCATTTTGCAGTTGGCGCAGACAGATTCCTTGTCGGATCTTAATCGTATTCTGTTTGAGGAAAAGCTAACGCTGGATTTGGCAATGGCGCAGCAGCAAGGGCACTCGGTCGCCCTGTTGCACATAGAGTTGCCTGCGTATCGCCTGTTGGCGGAACAAGTCGGCCATTCGATATGTAGCCGACTGGTATCAGAACAGCTGAACAGAATGGAGCAGGTGGTGGCACAAGGCGGTTTTTGTTCACGGATCTCTGCCAGTCACTATGGTGTTATTCTTGCTCAATCAGAGCCGCAACCCGCCGCATTACTGGTTGCGCAACGCCTGGTCACGGCGTTGGAACAACCCGTTCTGCTGGATGACATCGAGATTTGCTGCCCGGCGGTCGTCGGCTACAGCTGTTTCCCGCAAGATGCCACCGAGGCCGAGACCCTGCTGCGCAACGCCGATTTGGCTGCCAAGTGGTGTAAAGAGAATCCTCCAGAGCAGATTTGCAGATATACCCCGGCGTTGCTGAGCTTTCTTGAGCACGATTCGACCTTGCTCAATGATCTAAAACGCGGCATTGAAGAGAATGCCTTTTTCCTGGTCTATCAACCACAAATAGCTCTTCGTACCGGCGAGACGGTCGGTCTTGAGGCCTTGGTTCGCTGGCAACGGACACCGGAGCTGGTGGTAGAACCCAAGGTGTTTATTCCTCTGGCTGAATCCAGTGGTCTCATCATCTCGCTGACGCATCAGATATTAAAACTGGCATGTGCCCAGTTGCAGACCTGGCTAGCGCAAGGAGAGATGCTAAAAATATCAGTCAATATCTCGGCCATTCATTTCCAGCATGCCAATTTGGTCGACGATATCAGACGAGTTCTCGAACAGTACCAGGTACCGGCCGGCTACCTTGAACTGGAGTTGACTGAAACGTGCCTGATCAAAGATATCAACAGTGCGACACAAACACTCCATGAGTTGAAGCAGCTCGGCGTGTCCATCGCGATTGATGACTTTGGTACCGGCTATTCCAGCCTCGGCTATATGAAACAGTTTCCGATTGATAGCCTGAAGATCGATCAGAGCTTTGTGCACGATATCGTCCGAGACAATGCCGATGCTGTCATTGTCCGCTCAATTATTGCCCTTGGGCACGCCATGGGGTACCGCGTCATTGCCGAAGGTGTCGAGACGCAGGAACAGCTTGAATATCTTACCCTGATGAAATGCGATGAAGTGCAGGGCTATCTCCTGGCTCATCCGTTGCCGGTTGATGAGGTGCTTGCGCGGTTGGATCACCTGAAAAATGCGGCGCTACCTGTGGCCAAGCATGCCGAACCGCGCTATTTGCTGCTGGTTGATGACGAAAAGCCCATTCTCAATGCTCTCAAGCGAACACTTCATGGCGCCGGTTATCAGCTATTGCTTGCCTCCGACGCCGAACAGGCCTGGCACTATCTGGCGCATCACGCTGTGGGTGTCATGGTCTGTGATAACCGGATGCCGGGGGTTAGTGGTCTGACACTGCTGCGTGAAGTCAAGCAACGCTATCCTCAGGTTTCTCGCATCATGTTAAGTGGCTATGCCGATCTCGTATCCCTGTCCGATGCGATTAACGCCGGAGAAATAATGCGCTTTATTGCCAAGCCATGGGATGAACAGGAGTTAAAACTGGCGATTCATGATGCATTTAGTCGCTACGAACACGAAGTTTTCAAGCATGGAAATATGGTCTGAGTTCGGGAGTGCAATATGAATGAGGCGACTGCCGCCACTATCTTGATCGTGGATGATGAGGTGAATGTGCTCAAAGCGATCATGCGGCTCCTCCACCCGTTACATTACCGGATCCTGATGGCGACCAGTGGCCAGGATGCGCTCGATATCTTGCGTAATAACGAAGTCGATCTCGTTATCTCTGACATGCGGATGCCACACATGGATGGCGCGACCTTATTGTCACATATTCACCATGGCTGGCCAGAAACCGTTAGCCTGTTGTTGACTGGACATGCCGACCTGGGGCAGACCATTGCGGCTATCAATCTTGGCCATATCTATCGCTATATAGCCAAACCCTGGGACGACAACGAACTGCTGAGCATTGTCCAGCAGGGCTTGGAAAAGCGCGCCTTGAAGCGAGAAAATGCCAGGTTACTTCAGGTCACTGCGGCACAGAATCTGCAGCTAGTTGAAGCCAATCACCAACTCGAGGACAAAGTCGCACAACGCACGGCTGAACTGGAACAGTTAGTCAGTTTTTTGGAGATCACCCAGCAAGAGGTGAAAACGTCCTTTCGCAACACAGTTCAGGTCTTGGCCAATGTTCTGGATATGCGCTTCAGTGACTGGGGAGGTCATAGTCAGCGGGTATGCTCGATTGCAGAGCGGCTGGCTTCGGCCTCAGGTTTGACACCGGAGCTTATCGAGGACATAGCGTTTGCCGCACGATTGCATGATATCGGCAAGTTGGCCCTGCCCGAGAGCCTCAACACCAAGGCCATGCTGTCGATGAATCGCGCCGAGCTCAACGAATTCATCGAGCATCCGGCACTGGGTCAGATGGTGCTGCTACCGATAGAGGAATTGACGCGGGCTGGACTCTTGATTCGTCATCAACACGAAAATTATGACGGAACAGGCTTTCCCCATCGATCACACGGCGAGGCCATCGCGCTGGGAGCGAGGATTCTGGCGATTGCTGTCGATTACGACGAGCTTCAGATGGGGCTTATTTTGCCGCATGCGCTCTCAGCCGAGCAGGCAGAATTGTTTATCCGGGAAAATGCCGGCAAACGCTATGACCCCGGACTGGTCAGCCTGTTACCGGATGTCATTGACAGCGTCACGCGCAAAATTCATGAAAAAGCGCTCCATAGTACGCAACTGAAACCCGGAATGGTGCTGTCTCGCGATCTGTACAGCCTTGGCAAGTTCCTGCTGCTGACGCGGGGACGTCAACTAGACAATGCGCTCATTGAGCACTTGCGGCATTTTGAACGCACCGAAGGCAAAAATCTGACGATCTATATTCTGCAGCCATAGGAATAGGAGTTGCTATGGAGACTGTGTTAATAGTTGATGATGAACCCCTGATGCTGAAGGCGATCACGCGGTTGCTCAGCCGCGCTCCCTGCACCTTTGATGGCTGTACCTATAACATCAAATTGTTGACCTTCAGCGATGCGCACGAAGCGCTTGAGTATCTTCGGCTTCATGCCGTGTCACTGGTGCTCTCCGATTATCGAATGCCGGGGTTATCCGGTGTTGAATTGTTGTCTGCAGCCCTGGAGTTGCAGCCGCAGGCCATGCGCATGATTATTTCCGGTTACGCCGATCTGGATGCGTTGATGGCGGCAATTAATCAGGCACAAATCTATAAATTTATTCCCAAGCCCTGGAGCGATTACGAACTCGTCAGCTCTATTGCACAGGCATTACGGCATCGGGAGTTATTGCTCGATAACCAGCGATTGGCTGATATGTGCCGGTTGAAGATGAAACAAGATAGCCCCCAGGAGCAGGAACGACGTCGCCTGGAAGCCCTGGAGCCGGGGATCACTCGCGTCAGATGGTCCGATGACGGCGCTTTGCTTCTAGATCCCTCGGATGATAACAAGTAGAGGCTGCTATGGGGCTGGAGTGGAATCCGATATACGCGACGGGAAACGTTGCACAGGATGAACAGCATAAAGTGCTATTTCGCGAGATAGGCGAATTAGCGATGTCCTTGCTCGAAGGCGTGACCGCCGAGCAGCTGCAGGAGCGTTTGCGCAAGCTGGCGGTCGTTCTGCGGGAGCACATGAACGAAGAAGAGGAGCAGATGTTCCTTTCCGGTTGCTTGTCAGATGTGATGATCGAGCATGCCAAGGATCATCAACTATTCCTGCATCATCTGTACCAGGCAAACAAGGAAAAGATGACGACGGATGAGATTCGCGTCTTTTTGCGCTATATGAGCTTCTGGTTACGCTTCCATGTCTTGACGATTGACCGACCCGTTGCCTATCAGATCCAGGCCATTGCGCGCGGTGTCTCCTCCAGGCAAGCGTTTGTAGAATCCGTCAAGGTTGCATGCGAGGCCATGCCGGAGCTGCTCTCCGGTTTACATAATACCTATGCTGATCTGTATGACTCGCAACTGAATGTTGTCCGACAGAACAATCGGCTGCGTGAAACAAGAAAGGAGCTTGAAGAAAATAACCGGTTGCTAGAGGTTCATGTCGCCAATCGCACGGCGGAGTTGACACGGGCCAATGAAGAACTGCGTGAGGAATACCTGGCTCTTGAGAAAGTCACAAGAGAGCTGGAAATGACACATAAGCAGTTGATTCAGTCAGACAAGATGGCGGCAATCGGGCAACTGGCTGCCGGGGTGGCGCATGAAATCAATAATCCTATCGGCTTCATTAATGCCAATCTGGGCACGCTCAACAACTACGTTTCGTCATTTGTCGATCTGATTAATTTTTATGAACAAGTGGCGGATGAGCTGCCTGGACACATTCAGGAGAAAATACAGCTCTATCGGAAACAGATCGAAATTGATTACCTCAAGGCGGATGTTATCGATCTGCTGGCCGAATCTGCCGAAGGATTGGAGCGCGTCAAACAGATCATTCAGGATTTAAAAAACTTCGCTCGTGCAGATGATGCGCAATTTGTCGAAGCCGATCTGATTCGCGGCATAGACAGTACCTTGAATGTGGTGTGGAACGAGTTGAAGTACAAGGCTCAGGTGCACAAGGAATATGTGCCTCTGCCTCTGGTCTGCTGTGTTCCATCGCAAATTAATCAGGTGTTGATGAACATATTGGTCAATGCAGCCCATTCAATTGAGAAACAGGGTGATATCTGGATCCGTACCGGATTTGATGAGGGGCAGGTCTGGATTGAAATTCAGGATAATGGCTGTGGTATGTCTGACGATGTGAAGTCGCGGATATTTGATCCCTTCTTTACCACCAAACCTGTCGGCGAAGGGACTGGATTAGGCCTATCGCTGGCATATGGCATCATCGATAAGCACCATGGACAAATCTCTGTGGTTAGTCATCCAGGAGAGGGCTCCTGCTTTCGCATTGTCTTGCCCTTACACACGGGTGAACGTGGCATCACGCCAGCACAATAGGGGTCGTTTGAGCTAGTCAATTGGGTGCCAGCTGCTACGCTGTTGCTATGAACTGTTGTGTTGTCGTAGGGGCAAGCTATGACAAGAACACGGCTAATTGAGCAACTGTCTGTTTTGTTTGGCTATTGGTTGCTGGGCGGAATAGGCTTGTTGCTGGCGATTGCGCCAGGATACGCCAGCCCTGTCTTCCCGGCGGCCGGTTTTGCGTTGGCGTCGATCCTGACCGGCGGTTACCGGCTACTGCCCGCCATTGTCCTGGGGTCATTTGCGCTCAATATCTCACATGTCGCACTGCGAGGCAGCCTTGAGCCCTTATCTGTCCTGCTGGCCTTGTGCATCGGCTTAAGTGCCGCTTCGCAAGCCGCGGCAGGGTGTTACCTGGTGCGACGCTACCTGCCGCAAGGCTGGAACGCTCTGTTGAACGAGCGACAGATTATCCTATTTTTGCTTCTGGCGGCTGTGCTCCCTTGTCTTATTGCCGCATCAGTCAGTGTCAGTCTGTTATTGGCTTGTGGCGTAATCGAGCAAAGTGAATTCGCTTTTTCATGGTGGAGCTGGTATCTGGGAGATACCTTGGGCGTGGTGGTCTTTGGCCCTTTGACCTTGGTCCTCAAACAAAAAGAAGAACGGCAGGGAGAGCGTCGCCGCATTCTGTTACCGATGGCAATTATTCTAGGATTGGTCGGGCTGGTCTTTTTTCAGAGCGCCCGATGGGAACGACGCTCGCTGATTGCGCAGCTACAACAAGAATCAAAAGTTATTGTGGATATGATTAAAGCCAAGTTGAATACGCACTATGAAGCGGTGGAATCTTTACACCACTTTCTTGTTGCTGCAAGACCTGTAAGTCGAGAACAATTTGCTATTTTTAGCCGCCTGTTATTGTCAATGCATCCAGATATGGCGGCATTAAGTATCAACGATCATGTCAGCCATGAACGGCGCACTACATATGAGATGTGGTTATCCTCGCAGTATGGTGCGCCTGAAACACATTATAAAATTATGCAGCGCTCACCAAGTCAGCAATTAATCACGGCTGAGAAACGAGCACACTATGTACCGGTGCGCTTTATTGAACCCTATGAGAAAAACAGCAGGCCATTGGGTTTGATGTTTACTCTGAGCCGACAAGACGTGCTGCGATTGATATTGCACTGCAGACGAGACAACTTGCTATCACGGCACCGATACATTTGGTGCAAGATGCACAAGATATTCCTGGAATACTAGAGATATGGCCTGTGTTCTTGTCGCCTAAAGATAAATTACCAACCTATTATGCAATTGGCGTCGTTCGCTTGAACACTATGCTTGAAAAGGCAATCACACGCCAAGTTTCGAAAAGTAACTTGCATATTATTATATCAGACAAAGGCGCGACTAGAGGTTCAGATGTGTTTTTCGATAGTGGTGCAAAGGACAACACAAGGAGAAGCTTGGACGATTATCTTGTTGTTTCGGAAATAAATGTTGCAAATAGGACCTGGCAGCTAATGGTGACGCCATCGCCAGCGTATTTGGCGGAAGAGCGACAATGGATATCATGGGCCATCGGTGTTTTTGGCTTTTTATTTTCTGGTTTATTGCAAGTGATGTTGCTAGGGGCAACAGGTCGATCAGTGGAGCTGAAAAACCAAAACGAAAAAATAAGAATCAACGAGCAGCGCTATATAAAGATGTTCAACGATTGCCCATTGCCAATCTGGTTGTATTCGCAAGAGGATAATAAATTCTTGCTGGTTAATGAGCGCGTGGCTGAACATTATGGATGGACATCCAATGAGATGTTGTTGTTGCGTCATGATGAAGTAATGGACCATACATGGCCCGTACATACCATCAGTGGAGTATCAAATGCTGATGGTACTGTCTCATCTTTATTCCAATGCAGGCATAAAAAACGCGATGGTTCGACTATTGAAGTGAGTGTGAATGCAACGACAGCAAACTGGGAGGGGCGGTTGGCTATTCTGGAGGTTATTCAGGATGTGTCGGCTGAAAAAAAGATTGAGGAGCAGCTATTTCTCGCCGGTAAGGTATTTGATAATTGTGGTGCTGGTATCTTGGTAACAGACGCCACATGCGCAATTCTTGCTGTCAATCCTACATTCTGTAGCGTTACAGGTTATTCATTTTCTGAATGTATTGGCAAAAATCCTCGCTTTTTGAATTCAGGCATTAACCCTGCAGGAACATTTGAAGGGATGTGGCAGACGCTTCTCGAACAGGACCGGTGGCAAGGTGAGTTGTATAACAAAAAAAAGAATGGGGATATATATCAAGCGCTTCTTTCTATTCATGTTGTCAGAAATGTAAAGGGTGGTATCACTCATTTCGTGGGTGCATTTTCCGACATTACAGATTTTAAAAAGGCACAGCAGCAAATATCATTCATGGCCTTTCATGATCCATTGACAAAACTGCTAAATCGACAGTCTGCTATCGATGATATCCAAGGAAGATTGTTGCGCAACAAGCGAAGAATTCAACCTTTTGCTGTTATGTTTTTGGACGTGGATAAATTCAAGTTTATTAATGACGCCTACGGTCATACGACAGGTGATCATCTGCTCATTGAAGTGGCAACCAGATTGTTGAGTATCATCAGGAGCGATGATGTACTCTTTCGATTATCAGGGGATGAATTCCTTGTGATAATAAACAACACAGAGGATCAACGTTTAGTTGCAGGTATCTGTGAACGGATTCGTGATGTCTTCTTAGAGCCTGTTAGAATAAATGAACGTGTCATGACCATCAGCTTGTCAATTGGTATTGCGATGGCACCTGAAGATGGTGCTGACACAGAAATCTTGCTAAGAAATGCAGATACAGCGATGTATGAAGCTAAGCAAGGAGGGCGGAATACATATCGCTTTTTTAATCAGCAAATGAATATTAACAATCAAAAATATATGAAAGTGAGTGCTGATCTGCGCCGTGCAATTACAAACCAGGAGTTTGTATTGCACTATCAGCCCCAATATCACATCTTGACCAAGAAAATTGTTGGATTGGAAGCGCTGATACGTTGGCAAGACCCCTATATAGGTATGAGGTCACCTGCTGAGTTTATATCCATAGCAGAGGAAAATGGATTGATCGTCCCCATAGGATCGTGGGTGATTTCTGAGGCCTGCAAGGATGCAAAAAAATGGTTGGACAGCGGATTGGATTTTGGTCGGGTGGCGGTAAATTGCTCTGCAGCCCAATTCAGACTGCATGATATTGAACAGGATATTATTTTTGCACTGACACATAGCGGCTTGCCTGCACGCTATTTGGAATTGGAACTGACTGAATCAATACTGCTGCAAAAAGTCGATGACGTTCTCGGTACATTGATTAGACTGAAGAACTACGGTATTCATTTGTCGATTGACGATTTCGGAACTGGGTATTCAAGTCTTGCTTATTTACAACAGTTCCGTGTTGATAAGTTAAAAATCGATCAATCTTTTATTCGCGGCATTACTGAACAGCTTGACCATCTGGCGATTGTACAAGCGATAATTCAGCTTGCACATGGTATGAATTTATCGGCGATTGCCGAGGGTGTTGAGTCGGAGGCTGTTCTTGAAATACTAAAAGATCTCGGTTGTGACGAAATTCAGGGTTATCTCTTTTCGAGACCGTTGCCCGCAGGCAAAGTCATCGAATTCTTACAGCGTCCACCCGTTATGATTTACTGAAGCGGTGGCGCCAGTCGTGTATGCAAGGCGAGTGTCGCCGTTATATCTCCGTCATGTTCAGGCTTGATATGTCTGTACAGTCTGGAGGGCAGCGTTGCTGTCGACTTCAGGTTGTATGCGCACTGCCGTGGAGGGTGTTTGGCTGCAGACACGGCAAATACTGAGTCCTTACAAGCGTAGATAGGTGTGACTATGCTTCGTGACACTCAGGGGCTGTCCGCAGGTCTGTATGCGCTATGTCAGGCGGTCGCGGCTCAAGACGATGGTTCCTCCGGTACCCTGGCCACAATATGCAGACGCCCATCACTCTCCTCCTGTTCGAGGATGACACCGAATCCCCAAAGACGATGCAGATGCTTGAGTACGGCAGAGGCGGAGTCGGCCAGCGGGATTCGCTCGTGGGGGATATAACGCAGAATCAAGGCACGATCGCCTTTTATGGCAACATCGTAAATCTGGATGTTGGGCTCGTGCTGACTGAGATTATACTGCGCCGCCAGTTTATGCCTGAGTTGGCGGTAGCCCTCTTCGTTGTGTATGGCGCTGATATGCAATTGACTGTGTTGATCGTTGTCATCAATGGCGAACAGTCGCAGATCACGCATTACGGTCGGGCTGAGGAATTGGCTGATAAAGCTCTCGTCTTTAAAGTTCTCCATTGCAAAATGCAAGGTGTCTAGCCAGTTGCTGCCGGCGTAGTCGGGGAACCAACGCCTGTCCTCATCAGTGGGTTGTTCACAGATGCGTCGCAGGTCACGGAACATCGCAAAGCCCAGGGCATAGGGATTAATGCCTGAGTAATAGGGGCTGTTGTATGCCGGCTGAAAGACGACGTTAGTATGGCTGTGCAGAAATTCCATCATGAACCTGTCGCTCAGACGTCCTTCGTCATACAGATGGTTGAGGATGGTGTAATGCCAGAAAGTGGCCCAGCCTTCGTTCATGACCTGGGTCTGTTTTTGTGGGTAGAAGTACTGACTGATCTTGCGCACAATGCGGATGATCTCACGCTGCCATGGCTCCAGGAGTGGCGCATGTTTCTCGATGAAATAGAGAATATTCTCCTGTGGCTCGCTGGGAAAACGGCGCTGACCTGCATCCTTTTCAGCATGGCGCTTGGGCAAGGTTCGCCACAACTCATTGACTTGTGACTGCAGGTACTCCTCGCGTCGTTTCTGGCGCCGCTTCTCTTCGGCCAGGGAGATTTTCTGCGGGCGCTTGTAGCGGTCAACGCCATAATTCATCAAGGCATGACAGGCATCGAGAATACTCTCGACCGCGTCGATACCATGCCGCTCCTCGCATTCAGTGATGTAGTGACGCGCAAACAGCAGGTAGTCGATGATCGAGCCGGCATCCGTCCAGGTCTTGAACAGATAATTGTTGTGAAAGAAGGAGTTATGGCCATAACAGGCGTGGGCCATCACCAGTGCCTGCATTGGCAGGGTATTTTCTTCCATCAGATAGGCGATGCAGGGATCGGAATTGATGACAATTTCGTAGGCCAGCCCCATTTGCCCGCGGCGGTAGGTCTGCTCGGTGCTAATGAAACGCTTGCCGAACGACCAGTGATGGTAGCCAATCGGCATGCCGACGCTGGAATAGGCGTCCATCATCTGTTCGCTGCTGATGACCTCGATCTGGTTAGGATAGGTCTGCAGGCGATAGTGTGCCGCGACACGCGCGATTTCAATGTGATAGCGCTCCAACAGCTCGAAGGTCCAGTCTGGGCCATCGGGTAGGGGATCGGGGCGGGAATGAGACATCATGGGCGCGCTCCCTAGGCAGTCTGTTTGCGAAACAGCTCGCGAAATACCGGATAAATCTCCTCAACCTGGCGGATGTTTTCCATCGCAAACTGTGGCCAGCGTTGTGACACCTGTTCATATTGGTACCAGAGGCTCTGGTGTGCCCGATTGGTGATTTCGATGTAGGCGAAATAGCGGACGAAAGGCAATATCTGTTCGGCAAGCAGTTTGCCGCACAGTGGCGAGTCATCGGCCCAGTTATCGCCATCAGAGGCTTGCGCGGCATAGATGTTCCACTGTGTAGCCGGATAACGGACCTGCTGAATTTCAATCATCAGCTGCAGCGCGCTTGAAACGATGGTACCGCCAGTCTCCTGGGAGTAAAAAAAGTCATGTTCGTTGACCTCCTTGGCTTGGGTATGGTGACGAATAAACACGACTTCGACATTCTGGTAGCTACGGGTCAGAAACAGATACAGCAGGATATAGAAACGCTTCGCCATCTCTTTGGTGGCTTGATCCATTGAGCCGGACACATCCATCAGGCAGAACATGACGGCCTGGCTGCTTGGCTCAGGGCGTTTGACATAGTGGTTATAACGCAGGTCAAAGGTATCAATGTAGGGCACAGCATCAATGCGCCGGCGCAGTTCGGTCATCTCCTGCTGCAGCTGGCGCAGCCATTTCTTATTGTCCTTGCTATCCGTTTCTGCCAGCAATGCCTGCTGATAGGCGTTTTCCAGTTCTTTGAGCCGGCGTTTCTTGCCGGCTTGCAGTGCAATGCGCCGTGCCAACGAGTTTTGCAAGGAGCGGACTATGTTGATGTTGGCAGGGACTCCGTTGGCTGTGTAGCCGGCCCTGTGCGTTTTCATTTCAACCAGGCGACTGACATCGTTTTTTTGCAGGTTGGGCAGTTCGAGATCGTCAAACAGCAGATCCAGATATTCATCTTTGGATATCTCAAAGACAAACTCATCCTCACCATCGCCTTGATTACTGGCATCACCTTTGCCTGCGCCTTGTCCCTGGCCGCCTTGTGGCCGATCGACACTATCACCCTGCACGAAGCGATCATTCCCGGGGTGAACGATCTCGCGGTGGCCGCCCTGGCCTTGGTGAAAGACGGGCTCAGTGATGTCTTTTGATGGAATGGACACACTTTCACCCTGATCCATGTCCTGGATGCTGCGGCGGGACACGGCATCAGAGACGGCTTTTTTAAGCTGCTCCTTGTAGCGGCGGATGAACCGTTGCCGGTTCACCGCACTCTTGTTCTTGCCGTTGAGACGTCGATCGATGAAATGCGCCATACCTCTCCTCCTGGTGCTTTTCTTCGTCTAGCTGGATTTACGAACGCGCAGATACCACTCGGAAAGCAGACGCACCTGCTTGCGGGTGTAGCCTTTTTCCATCATGCGCTCGACAAAGTTCTCGTGCTTGCGCAGCTCCTCGGCGGATGTCTTGGCATTAAACGAGATCACCGGCAGCAGCTCTTCGGTATTGGAGAACATTTTCTTTTCGATGACCGCCCGCAGTTTCTCATAACTGGTCCAATTTGGATTACGTCCGGCATTGTTGGCGCGGGCGCGAAGTACAAAATTGACAATCTCGTTACGGAAGTCCTTCGGATTGCTGATACCGGCGGGCTTTTCAATTTTCTCCAGTTCGCTATTCAAGGCGCCACGATCAAACAACTGTCCTGTTTCCGGATCCCGATACTCTTGATCCTGGATCCAGAAGTCGGCATAGGTGACATAACGATCGAAGATGTTTTGGCCATACTCGGAGTAGGACTCCAGATAGGCGGTCTGGATCTCCTTGCCGATAAACTCGATGTAACGCGGGACCAGATACCCCTTGATGAACTCCAGGTAACGATCCTGTATTTCCTGGGGGAATTGCTCTCGTTCAATTTGCTGTTCAAGCACATAAAACAGATGCACGGGGTTGGCGGCCACTTCGGTGTGGTCGAAATTAAACACGCGTGAGAGGATCTTGAAGGCAAAACGGGTCGAGAGCCCCTGCATACCTTCATCAACTCCCGCGTAATCGCGGTACTCCTGATAGGATTTTGCCTTGGGATCGGTGTCTTTGAGGCTCTCACCATCATAAACCCGCATCTTGGAGTAGAGACTGGAGTTCTCCGGCTCCTTGATTCGCGATAACACACTAAACTGGGCCAAATACTCCAATGTCCCGGGAGCGCATTTGGCCTGTGCCAGTTCACTGTGTTGCAACAACTTCTCGTAGATATGGATCTCTTCAGAGAAGCGCAGGCAATAGGGCACCTTGACGATATAGACCCGGTCCAGGAAGGCTTCGTTATTTTTGTTATTGCGGAATTGCTGCCACTCGGATTCGTTCGAGTGAGCCAGAATAATCCCTTCGAACGGCAATGCGGAGAGTCCCTCCGTTCCGTTGTAATTGCCTTCCTGAGTGGCGGTGAGCAATGGGTGCAGCACCTTGATCGGTGCCTTGAACATCTCGACGAACTCCATCAGCCCCTGATTGGCGCGGCACAATGAACCTGAATAGGCATAGGCATCCGCATCATGCTGGGCAAAATGCTCCAACTGGCGAATATCTACCTTGCCAACCAGAGATGAGATGTCCTGATTGTTTTCATCGCCAGGTTCGGTCTTGGCAATGGCAATCTGATCAAGGATGGATGGGTAGACCTTTTCAACCCGGAATTGGCTGATGTCGCCACCAAATTCGTGCAGACGTTTGGCTACCCATGGCGACATAATGGTTTTCAGATAGCGACGGGGAATTCCATATTCCTGTTCCAGGATCTGGCCATCTTCCTGTGCATCAAACAGGCAGAATGGGTGGTCGTTCACCGGCGAACCCTTGATACGGTAGATGGGAACTTTTTGCATCAAGGATTTAAGCTTTTCCGCCAGGGAGGACTTGCCGCCGCCAACGGGACCCAACAGATAGAGGATTTGTTTACGCTCTTCCAGTCCCTGTGCGGCGTGCCGCAGGTAGGCCACGATCTGCTCAATGGCCTCTTCCATGCCGTAAAAATCACGAAAGGCTGGATATCGAGGAATGACACGATTTGAGAAGATACGGCTTAGCCGCGGGATCTGGGAGGTATCGACCATCTCCGGCTCACCAATGGCCAACAACAGGCGTTCCGCGGCCGAGGCGTAACAAGTTTTGTCTTCCTTGCACAGCTCCAGAAATTGCTGCAGTGAATACTCTTCTTCTCGTGCGGCTTCATAACGACGTTGATAGTGGTCGAAAATACCCATATTCGTTCCCCCAAATCGCCAGTGACTGCCGGCAACCTTGCCAGGTCCGGCCATAGATATTCAGCACCTTGCCTGTTTAAAGATTAGTTAATGGGGCCCAAACCGGCGGCCTCTCCACTGTGATGTGACAAGCAGTTTTTGGGCCAGTCAGGAAAAAGTGTATGCTGCTGACCCACTATGCGACCGTTTTGTCCGTGCTGGCAAGCCAGGGCGCTGCTTTTTTCACCACAAAGGGGGCGCAGGCCAGCGTCAGTGCCCTCATTGTGTGCAGTGTTGACGCGCTTATTGGGACGAGGCGGGTTATAGCTGACGATCTCGCTGGGTGTTGTACGGCTCATCATCATTCGTGCCTGGATAAAAGGCAGGGTGCGCCAGAAAGGAACAATCATGAATTATCTCGCACACTTTTGGTTGGCGGGGAGCCGGATAACTGACCGCGTGGGCGGGTTGCTCGGCGACTTTGTCAAAGGGCCGCTGCCCTGTGGCTTGCCTGCAGATCTGGCCTCGGGCGTCGCCTTGCATCGCCAGATCGACCTGTTCGCCGATAGTCATCCCGTGTTCAGGGCCAGTCGGCGACGTTTTTCGGCAAACCGGCGTCGTTTTGCTGGCATCATAGTCGATCTGTTTTATGACCATGTTCTCGCCCGCGATTGGGAACACTATCATGGCGGTACGCTGGCGCAGTCGACGGCCGGCTATTACGCAGATGTGGCGTGTTACCGCCACATCCTGCCTGAGCGACTAGGACGCATCTTGCCGCGGATGTGCTCCGATGATTGGCTTGGTGGCTACGCACAATTGCAAACCGTTGGCTGGGCCCTGGATAATCTGGGTCGCCACCGACTAAAGTCCGGCATCGCGCTGGTCGGCGCAATCGACGAGCTGGAGGTGCATTACGCCGCCTTGTCCCAGGATGCGGCTGAATTTCTGCCAGCAGCGCACCAGTTTTCACAGCGCTGGCTGAGGTTACGCGACACCCACCTCACCTCGGCAGAAACGGAGTCATAAATGAACGGGTGTTTGACGATGGTGATCAAGCCCTATGCACGCTGATCCACAAACGACGATCCGCAGTCGGAGAGTCACTCGCCGTCACAACCGTCGTGGTTGGTTGCTTGCCCTCACGGCACATGCGGTGGGGGTGAGTGCATTTGTCTGGTTGGCAAGTCATCCGGGTTCGGTATTGCATGGCCAGGCTGAGGCGCCGCAAGGCGTGCCCATCCAGGCCCGGTTATGGACGCCTGCTGCGCTGCCAAGTAGTGTTAGCGCGCTGCCGGCAACAGCAAACAGCGGGCTTGAGGTTGGCGTTCCAGCGGCGACGCCATCGCCACAGTCCGGCAAACGCACAACCGTTGCTGACAGCGCGGCGGATAAACCCGCACCGCAAATCAAGCTGCCGGCCCATGATGCAAGTCAGCGTCGCCCTCATTCGGTAACGGTAAAAACTACACGTCCAGCCGCGCCGCAACAACACAAGCGACAAGCGCCGGCTTCAGGTCAGGTTGTCACCGCGGTCACCGCGAGCCAAACAAGAGCCGTTCAGCCTGGGGCATCCGCCGCCGTAGCGACGGTTAAACGCGCAGAAGGGGGGGCGATGGGCGCCGGCCTGCACCAGAAGACAACTGCAACGCAGCATCAGCCCCAGGGCTCTGTTCGTGCCGGTCAGGCAACGCCTGTGCAGGAGAAGCCGGCGGATTTTGATGCCGAAGGCGGACCCGTTATCCAGATCGCGCAGTACATCGGATCGCCACCCGATAAAGAGTATCCGCCATTGGCACGACGCCGCGGCTGGCAGGGAACGGTCACGGTTGAAGTTTGGCTGGATAATGAGGGCGAGCAGTTGAAACGCGAAATCATCTCAGGATCAGGGCACTCGGAGCTCGATCGCGCGGCGTTGCGCTTTGTCGCGGCCAGCCAGTTTGCACCTTATATGTTCAACGGTGTAGGGCATGCCGCCAGGTTGCGATTGCCCGTGGTCTTCAGCTTGACCGATCCGGCTTAAACTTCTCCGACAGTTCTGTGTCGCAAGGCGCAAATGTAACCCTTAGCAGCTGATAACCTTAGTTTCAGGCGGGCTATGCCGTCTTTTTCGGGAGGGAGGTCTATGAGCGATGTCGCCATTTCAACCTCTTTACTGGCACTGGTCGCAGTGCTGGGGCTATGGATAGGACATTGGCGGTTTTATAACGTCAGTTTGGGTATTGGTGGTGTGCTGTTTGGTGGTATAGCGGTCGGACATTTTGTCGGCATGTTCCAGCTGCAACTGGATATGCACACCTTACATTTTGTGCAGGAGTTCGGACTGATCCTGTTTGTGTACACCATAGGGATCCAGGTCGGACCAGGTTTTTTTGCCTCATTGCGTACCTCAGGATTGCGCCTGAATGCCTTTGCAGCCCTGCTTGTCGTGCTCGGTTTTGTCATTGCGTTCGTCATTCATAAACTGTTTGATGTGCCATTGCCCGTGATACTGGGAACCTATTCCGGTGCGGTAACGAATACACCGTCGCTTGGGGCTGGCCAGCAGATCCTCAATGAGTTGGGCGCCCATCCGCAAGAGGTGGGTGTCATGGGGATGGGCTATGCCGTTGCATACCCATTTGGTATCTGTGGCATTTTGCTGACGATGTGGGTGATTCGCTTGCTGTTCCGCATCAAGATTGAACATGAAGCCAGAGCCTTCGAGCAGCAGGTTGGCGCCCAGAGACAAAATCTGCAGACTATCAATGTGGCAGTGCGCAACCCCAATCTGGATGGTCTGATGCTGCAGGAGATCCCCAGCCTGGAGGATGGTCAAGTCATCTGTTCACGGTTGAAGCGCGGTGAAGCCCTGATGGTGCCGCACGTCACGACACGGGTGCACCTGGATGATCTGCTGCATTTGGTGGGCACCGCCGAGGCGTTGAAGCGCGTCAGGCTGGTCATCGGCGAGGAGGTGGAAGCCTCCCTTTCGACTCAAGGCACCGATTTACGTGTAGTGCGCGTCGTGGTGACCAATGAACAGGTGCTGGGCAAGAGCATTCTCGAGCTGGATCTGAAAGCCAAATACGATGTGGTGGTTTCGCGTCTGAATCGGGCGGGGATTGAGTTGGTCCCTGGCAGCCATTCGACGTTGCAGTTCGGTGACATTCTGAATTTGGTCGGTCGGCACGAAGCCATTGAAGCCGTGGCCAATCTGGTGGGGAATGCGCAACAAAAACTACAGCAAGTTCAGATGTTGCCTGTGTTTATCGGCATCGGTCTGGGAGTGCTGCTGGGCTCGATTCCGCTCTATATTCCAGGTTTTCCTGCGGCATTAAAACTTGGTCTGGCTGGCGGCCCCCTGGTGGTGGCTCTGATCCTGTCGCGGATTGGCAGCATTGGCACCCTGTATTGGTTCATGCCGCCGAGTGCCAACCTGGCGTTACGCGAGCTGGGGATAGTCCTGTTCCTGTCTGTGGTGGGTTTGAAGGCCGGCGGAAACTTCATTCAAACGCTGGTCGATGGTGATGGCCTGTTGTGGATGCTGTTTGGCGCCACCATTACCTTTACCCCGTTGATACTGGTTGGCGTCCTGGCCCGAACATTGGGGCAGATGAACTATCTGACGCTGTGCGGCATGCTATCAGGCTCGATGACGGATCCGCCGGCATTAGCGTTTGCCAATAATCTCTATCCGCAAAGCGAGGCGCCGGCGCTGGCGTATGCCACTGTCTACCCTATGGTGATGTTCCTGCGTATCTTGTCACCACAACTGCTGGCAATCCTGCTATGGGTGGGCGGTTAAGAGATGGAAGCATGTTGGCGGACAAGGCGGCACAGGCCTTGTCCGACTGGCATGGTTAATCAAGCAAATCGACTTTTAACCAAACCTGAGTCTGCTGATTGCCGCGTCCTGAGCCAGCGCCGAGCAGACTTTGTGCTGATTGCGAATGCTGCTGCGTGGTGCCACCCAGGCTAATCCAGCTACCTAACGGGCCACTTATCTCGCTGCTGAGTGTTGAACTGCTGATTTGCCCCTGTTCGCGAAGTTGTTGCACCGGCTGAATGGTGAGTACCACATTTTGGCCAACGACCCTCGGGGTCGCGGTAAAACCACTACCGATGTCGACATAGTGTATGACGTCCTGACGGATCGGCTGTTGTGGATCCTGGCTGTACACCATCATGGCCACCGGATATTGCTCACCCAGAAAGATGGAGGCGGGCGAGCCATCAAGCGTCTGAATTTGTTGCCGGATATCGTTGTCCAGTTGCCGGGACCCCTGTTGCAATGAGCCTTGCACCTGTACCTGATGTTGCTTGTCGGTTGTGACACTAAGGCCATCGATCGCAGCCTGCCGATCGGTTTGCTGTTGTTGTCTGCTTTGACGGACCGTGATCAGCAACCGATGCAGGGGCGTATCTAGCATGGCCAGCACCTGCTGTAACTGTGCCAAATTCTCAGCTGTGGTGCGCACGAAGAGTTGATTATTGGCGCCGACAATACTGCCGCCGGGAGCGACCAGGGGCTCCAACGTTGGCAGCACTTGTTCTGGCAAGCGGTGGTGCAATGGCAAGATGGTGATCTCGTCCGCGTGAGAGACGGCAGAGAACAACATCAATAACAACAAGATAGTTGAACGAATCATGGCTACTTCCTCTCGGCAGGGCAGCCTGCCAGCCTGATGAATTTGTGATCGACTGGGCGTCACCCAAACGTATTAGATCCTATAGTTACTCACAGGCAGTAACCAGTCGGAGGATTATCCTATGGATCTGAGCGCCTATCTACGTATGGATGCCAACATACTGCTTGGTATTGTCAATGAAAAGCTGCGTCTGGAGTGTGGCAATCTGGATGAATTGTTGGCCCTGTTTAACTTTGAGCGAGAGCAACTGGTCAGCAAGCTCGACGCAATCGGATACCATTATGACCCGGTTTGCAATCAGTTCCGGGCGACCTAAGCGGTTCCTTTTTCATGAAGGCGTGCTGGTCACGCCTTTATTTTTGTCGTTTTGAGGCTTAGGCGGGTGCGAAGTGCCTGTCAAAACTATCGGGTATCCCGAGAAGTGATTGCTTCAAGAGTGAAAGCTCACTAAAACCAAAGAATACATCGCCCGCTGGATAGGAGGTAGGGATGACACCCGCTGATGTTGTGACATCATTCTGGCAGTGTATGGACCGCAACAATTTCTTTGCTGCCGCAGAGTGGTTGGCTGAGGATTTTGAGTGCAGTTGGCCGCAATCGGGAGAAGTGATCAAAGGACCATGGAACTATGCGATGATTAACATCCATTATCCTTCCTTTTCACCTTGGCGATTTCGTATTGAACAAATGATTCTTGAAGATAATCAGGTGATTACAGATGTATTCATCAGTGATGGCATACAGCAGGCAAGAGCGATCACCATCAGCTTTGTTGCACATGGCTTAATTGCACATCAAACCGAGTTCTGGCCGGAAAGCCTCACACCGGCAAAGTGGAGAGACCGCTGGTCGGGTAAAGAGAGCTCACGCAAGGCAGATGAAGCATTGCTCGTGCTCGAACGACGTCGTATGTGTACACCCGGCTGATTCGCTGGGCATACACACAATTTAACGTAATATATGCAATAACGAATTATCTGCGCTCGACCTTCAATATTGTCAGCCGTGTCATATTGATAACCGCATCTTGCGGAATGGATAGCGGTTCTGTTGTAAAAGGCCGGATTTGTTGTTTGCGCAAGTAGGTTTCAGGTAGGCGATACTCGGCTTGCCAAAACCGTGTCTCTTGATCAGCGAGCCAGACGCCTTGCTGATCGTAGAAACTGATGCGGCCCATAATCTGTACTACGCTCGTCTCCTGCAAGTTGCTGACACTGAGCTCGATTTGACCGCTAGCGGCCTGATCAGGGTGCGGGATGAGCTGCACCCTAACACCCTGTGAGACGGTGTCATGTAATAACGCCGGGTTGGCCAGCGCCTGTGCAGACAAATTTGCCTTACGGCTTGAGGTTATGGCATCGGCTGCGACGGCTTCCGGTGCCGCTGTGTTTGTCTCAGTCAGAATCACGTTCCAACTGTAGTCATCGTTAATCGCAATCTGGCGGCCGTCTTTCAGGGTGACCTGTTCGATAACTGCAGCGTGACAAGCACACAAGCTGGCAATCAGGCAGATAAAAAGAGTTCTCGGCAGCATCATAGTAGCAGTCTCGGTCTGGGCATCAGCAAAAGCGCAGTATAAGGCTCGGCATGGCTGGCTACCAGCCAGGAGCGGGATTGCATGCTGCATCCGTGACGATCAATCCATCACTTGAGCTGACGACGTTCCCACGGCATACTCCTCGCACTTGTCGGAGTGCCTCTTGGGGCTGAGACCGTTCATTCGGGATCCGTTGAACCTGATCAGGTTAATACCTGCGAAGGGAACAAGCGAAGCAGATAGTACACGCATTGACCGCTAGCCTGGCTCCGGCCTGACTGCAGCTGTCTGTTTCTTCAACGTCACTCCGGACAAGCAAATTTCTCTTCAACTATGAGGTTTGCTATGTCTAGTCCAGATCTGTCACGCCGCGAACGCCGTCTGCAAGCACAACAGAATATTCGCCAATTGGTCGGTGAGACCTTTCCTAACTCCGAACGCGTGTACATTACGGGTGTCCGCGACGATATTCGCGTCCCGATGCGATCTATCCGCTTATCTCCCACTCTCATTGGCGGCACACAGGCGGATCCGCGCTATGAAGAGAATGCGCCCGTAGTGGTGTATGACGCCTCGGGGCCCTATGGCGATCCACAGCAAACCATCGCTGTTGAAAAGGGCATCAAGCGTTTGCGAGCCTCCTGGATCGCCCAACGTGGTGACACCGAGGTCGAGCATATAGCGCCCGGTTCCCAGGTGTTGCCGAATCTGCTGCAGGAGGCCTTGCCCAGGCTGGAGCTGAATCATCAGACGCGTCGCGGGCAAGACGGACGTCGAGTCACGCAACTGTACTATGCGCGCCAGGGCATCATCACCCCGGAGATGGAATTCATTGCGTTACGAGAGAATCAGGGGCGGGCGCTGGATGCGCCAGGCGCGATAACGCCTGAATTTGTGCGTGCTGAAGTGGCTGCAGGCCGAGCCATCATCCCAGCCAATATCAATCATCCGGAAGCTGAACCTATGATTATCGGGCGGCACTTTCTCGTAAAAGTGAATGCCAATATCGGTAATTCTTCGCTGACTTCGTCGATTGAAGAAGAGGTCGAAAAACTGGTATGGGCGACGCGCTGGGGGGCGGATACCGTGATGGATCTAAGCACTGGGCGGCAGATTCATGAAACGCGGGAGTGGATATTGCGTAATAGCCCGGTCCCCATTGGTACTGTCCCCATGTATCAGGCGTTGGAGAAGGTCAACGGCCAGCCAGAACGCCTGAGTTGGGAGATCATGCGGGATACACTTATCGAACAGGCTCGGCAAGGTGTTGATTATTTTACAATTCATGCCGGATTGCTGCTTGAGTATGTCCCGCTCACCGCGTCAAGAGTCACGGGCATCGTCTCGCGCGGGGGATCGATCATCGCCAAATGGTGCCTGGCGCATCATCAGCAGAATTTTCTTTATCTGCACTTTCGTGAAATTTGCGAAATCTGTGCCCGCTATGACGTAGCCCTGTCGCTTGGTGACGGATTACGGCCCGGCTCGGTTGCCGACGCCAACGATGAGGCACAGTTTGCCGAGCTCAGAACACTGGGCGAGCTGACCAAGATTGCCTGGGAATACGATGTTCAGGTAATGATCGAAGGCCCTGGTCATGTCCCGATGCATTTGATTCAGGCCAATATGACCGAACAGCTGCAACACTGTCACGGCGCCCCGTTTTACACGCTGGGCCCTCTGACAACGGATATTGCCCCAGGTTATGACCATTTCACCTCCGGTATCGGCGCCGCCATGATTGGCTGGTTTGGTTGCGCCATGCTTTGCTACGTCACGCCGAAGGAGCACCTGGGGCTACCAAACCGAGACGATGTAAAGCAAGGACTCATGGCCTACAAGATTGCGGCACATGCGGCGGATCTGGCGAAAGGCCATCCGGGAGCCCGTCTGCGCGATGATGCCATGTCGAAGGCCCGCTTTGAGTTTCGTTGGGAGGATCAATTTAATCTGGCACTGGATCCGCTCACGGCCCGTGCATACCACGATGCGGATTTGCCGCAGGAGTCTGGCAAAGTGGCCCATTTTTGCTCCATGTGCGGCCCGAAGTTTTGTTCGATGAAGATCAGCCACGAGGTTCGCAGCCTTGAGTTGCAAAAACAGCAGGGCATGCAGCAGCAAGCCGATCGCTTCCGCGCTACAGGTGGTGATCTATATCAGCCGCGACTGGCAGATCAGGAGGTGTGTGATGCATCCCGCTGAGACGACCGGTTCACGTCCTGTTGTTTGGTGCCTTGGGGGTTCTGATTGTGCAGGTGGTGCGGGTATTCAGGCCGATCTGCTGACTTGTCATGATCTGCAAGCGCATGCCTGCACACTCATCACGGCGGTAACGGCACAAAACTCGCGGCAGTTCCTGAGCGCAAATCCGGTGGCGGCGACAGTGCTGGAGAGTCAGTGGCAGGCACTCGCGACAGACTTGCCGCCCGCAGCCATCAAGATTGGATTGATCGGGAGTCAGGAACAGCTTGATCTCTTGGCAAGGCGTCTTGAACCGTTCAGGCAACGCACAGTCCCTGTCATCTATGATCCCGTGATGATGGCCAGTGTCGGCCAAAGCATGATGCCCAGCGAACTGAATGCACAGCTGGCATCGCTCTACCCATCGCTCACCCTGATCACGCCGAACCGGAGTGAGCTGCAAGCCTTGACCGGAATGGCCGCCGAGTCGCCAGAGCAGATCATGCAGGGCGCGCAACAGCTGATCAGCTCCGGGTGCCAGGCCGTGCTGGTGAAAGGCGGTCACCATGACTGGTTGCCGGAGTTAGCCGTCGATTATTTTACCGATGGTCAGCAAGCATTCTGGATGGTGATGCCCAGACAGACAGTTAAACATGACCATGGAACTGGTTGTACGTTGGCGTCGGCGATAGCCGCGCTGATGGCGCAAGGTTATCTGCTGCCGGATGCCCTTGTGTTGGCCCGAAGCTACCTGCAACGCTGTTTGCAGGCCGGTTATGCCGCCGGGCAGGGGGCTGGCCCCGTTGGCCATCAGGGATGGCCGGACGCGGAGCAAGGCCTGCCAACCATCTACCCGCAGGACCCTTGTGCGACGGTTAACGCGGATCTGCGAGCGGTTGCGGCGCTTCCTTTGCGTCGAGCACACCGCTTTGCCGGCATCAGCACTCCGCTAGGGCTCTATCCGGTCGTGGATTCCCTGCCGTGGATCGAACGGCTGCTGTCGTGGGGTGTCAAGACGGTTCAATTACGCATTAAGAATCCGCAGGATCCGCAGCTTGAGACTCACATCATCGCAGCCATCGCGCTCGGGCGTCGCTACCAGGCGCGCGTGTTTATTAATGACTATTGGCAATTGGCGCTTAGACACGGAGCCTATGGTGTCCATTTGGGGCAAGAAGATCTGCTGACTGCGGATCTTGCTGCGTTGGCTGAGGCCAATATCCGTCTCGGGATATCGACACATGGCTTTTATGAGTTAGCGCTGGCCATGACGCTTGCACCCTCTTATCTGGCGTTGGGCCATATCTTTCCTACCGCCACCAAGCAGATGGCTTCGCAACCGCAGGGATTGCAGCGGTTGGCGCGGGCTGTGGCGCTGTGCCGCGACAGACCGACAGTGGCCATCGGTGGCATCAGCTACGATCGCGTCGCTTCCGTGCTCGCAACCGGCGTGTCGAGCATCGCCATGGTATCAGCCATTACTCAGGCCGCCGACCCTGAAGCGGTGACCCGACAGCTGCTTGCGCGGATTGAATGCCGTGCCGATCAGGAGGTGGAGCATGCTTGAGGTCGGGAGCCTGAAGGGGGACACCTCGGAACAGGCGATGTGGTCGCAGTATGGACGCCAACTGGCACTGCCGGAATGGGGCGAAGGCGCGCAACGGCGGCTGCAGTCGGCACGCGTGCTGTTGGTCGGTGTCGGGGGATTAGGTTCGGCAGTTGCAACCTACCTGGTTGCGGCCGGGGTTGGCGTCCTTGAGATCAGCGATGATGATCAGGTTTCGCTGTCCAATTTACAGCGCCAGTTCCTGTATGGCGTGGCGGACCTTGGCCAGAGAAAAACGCACAAGGCAATGCAGCGTCTGACCAGCATGAATCCCCGCGTCCGCATCCATTCTCACCCGGCGGTCCATGCTGACACTGTGCTGGGGCTGTTAACGGCAGGGGAATACCAGCTAGTGGTGGATTGTTGTGACAACCAGGCCACGCGGCTGATGTTGAATCAAGCCTGTTTGCAGCTCGGCGTGCCTCTGCTCAGTGCCGCCGCCAGCGGTTGGTTGGGGAGTCTCGCCTTGTTTGATTTTTCCTCTATCCCGTTGCTATCGCGCTGTGGTTGTTATGCCTGTCTCTATCCTCAGGCCGCGGCAGACGACTGTCGTCAAATCGGGATCCTCGGCGCCACCGTCGGCATTGTCGGTGCCTGCGAGGCGCTGGAGGCCTTGAAGTTTCTCGGTGGATTACCCACACCCGCGGCAACACAGGTGCTGCGTTTCAATGCGCTGGATCAGCGCTGGCAGCAACTGGGCCGGCAACGTGATCCTGCGTGTCTTTGCTGTAGCGAACATCTGACCAAGGAGGCAACGAGATGACACTGTTTTATTGCAATCAGACGCCCTATCCGTGGCAACCGGAGCTAACGCTGATGAGCTGGTTAAGCCAATGCGGGTTGCTCAAGGACGATCCTGCTGTCGAACACGCGGGTATTGCGCTGGCGATTGATGAGCAAATCGTGCCGCGTAGCCAGTGGCCGACGCGTGTCATTGCTGCGGGTGAGCGACTTGAGGTATTCACGGCGATTGCAGGAGGGTAACAAGATGAAACCATCGACATTGACGATTGCCGATCACGCATTCACTTCCCGCCTGCTGTTAGGAACCGGCAAGTTCGCGTCAGCGGCCCAGCTCAGTGCCGCCGTGGTCGCCTCGGGTACCCAGCTCGTGACTATGGCATTGAAACGGGTGCGGCTTGAGCAGCCGGATCAACAAATTCTGGCGCCACTGCAGGCACTTGGCGTTAAGTTGCTACCAAATACCTCGGGGGCGCGTACGGCGGAAGAGGCGATCTATGCCGCCAGATTGGCCCGCGAAGCGTTAGGTACCTCCTGGCTGAAACTGGAGATCCATCCGGATGTGCGTTATCTGATGCCAGACCCGATAGAAACACTTCGTGCAGCAGAGCAACTGGTTCGGGAAGGCTTTGTCGTGCTGCCCTACTGCGCGGCTGACCCCATGCTGTGTAAAAGATTGGCTGAAGTGGGGTGTGCTGCGGTTATGCCACTTGGGGCTGCGATTGGCTCTAATCGCGGGCTGACGACCAGAGACATGTTGCGCATCATCATTGAACAGGCCAGTGTGCCGGTGATTGTCGATGCTGGACTCGGGGCGCCATCTCATGCGGCGGAGGCGTTGGAGATGGGGGCGGATGCTGTACTGGTGAATACGGCGATTGCGGTGAGTGCGCAACCTGCGGCGATGGCCTCGGCATTTCGCCTGGCGGTCGAGGCAGGGGCATTGGCCCGGCAATCTGGCATCGCTCTGCCACAAACTCAGGCTGTGGCCAGTAGTCCGCTTGAAGGGTTTCTTGCATCGCTGTCCGCGGAGATATCATGAGTTTCTATCAGCTTTGGCAAACGTTGGATTGGCAGCGCTTCAGACAGCGTATTCACGCCACTACGGCGGCGGATGTTGAACGTGCCTTATCGCGCTCGCAACGGTCACTGGATGATTTTGCTGCCCTGATCTCGCCTGCGGCGGAGGACTATTTACTGCCGATGGCAGTCGAAGCCGAGCGCCTGACCCGTCTTCGCTTTGGCCACGTCTTGAGTTTTTACCTGCCGCTGTATCTGACCAATCTGTGTGCCAACGATTGCAGTTATTGCGGTTTTTCGATGAGTAACCATATCAAACGTAAAGTGCTCGATGAGGCGGAGGTCAAAGCCGAGTGCGAGGCGATCCGGCAGATGGGGTTTGATAGCCTGCTGCTGGTGACGGGTGAACATGAAACGAAAGCCGGAATGGCCTATTTCCGGCGCATGTTGCCAGTGGTGAAGCCTTATGCCTCATATCTGGCAATGGAGGTACAGCCATTGGCCTGTGACGATTATCGCGAGCTGGTTGCGTTAGGGCTGGATGCGGTCATGGTGTATCAGGAGACGTATCATGCTGCCGGTTATGCCGCTCATCACTTGCGCGGCCGCAAGCAGGACATGCAGTGGCGCATGGAGACACCGGATCGACTCGGAGCGGCGGGGATCGACAAGATTGGGCTAGGAGTGTTGCTTGGTCTGGAAGATTGGCGCTGCGATAGCCTGATGTTGGCTCATCATTTGGCATACCTGCGCCAGCACTGGTGGCAGAGCCGCTATTCAATTTCGTTCCCCAGGCTGCGGCCTTGTACCGGTGGGGGCCAGATCAGCCACCCGATGTCGGACCGACAACTGATTCAGTTGATCTGTGCGTGGCGCCTGCTGGACCCGGAAGTCGAATTATCGCTATCTACCCGGGAGTCGGCTGCTTTCCGCGATGGCGCTATTCGTTGTGGCATTACCCAGGCCAGCGCCGGTTCCAGTACTCAACCAGGAGGTTATGCACAGCGGCAACCTGAGCTTGAACAATTTGCCATCCATGATGTGCGTTCGGCTGATGAGGTGGCGCGCAAGTGGCAGGCTCAGGGGATCGAGATCGTCTGGCATGACGCCAGCAGCCATGTGCGGCGGGCGTTGTGACGATGCCTGCACGCATATCGGTTTTGCAATTTGCATAACGCAGTCGGCAAAAGTGCAAATTGCAAATGAAGAGGCTCGAAAGAGCCTCATTTTGCGGTTTAAACCGCTGTTTGTGCTGGCACAGGCTTTGCGTAACCCTTTCAGGCTCAGCACTGACAGGGGTTACTATGAAGATTACATTGGGAGAGCTGGATAACGCCAAGCTGATTGTGTTGGCCGAGGACTTGGATGCTGCAGCCTGTGAGCAGTTGACGCCATTGGTCGAAAGCCTGCCGGACGCCGCGGCTGAAATCGTGCTTGATCTCTCCGCTGTGCCATTTGTGGATTCTTCCGGCATCGGGTTGCTGATATTCATGTTCAAGCGCCTGATGCATAGCCATGTGCCGCTCTGTCTGATTTGTCCACCCGGACAGCCCAAGTCGATGCTGAGTGTCCTGCGTATCGATAGATCCATTCCCTGTTTTGTCGATCAGGAGGCATATCTGGCGTATCGACTCGCTGTGTCTAGACCGGTTGATACGGGGTTGCCATCCACAGACTGTTTGCATTGAGCGTTGATTTATTGCGAGCAAGATAACAGCCTGGTCGTGTGATCGCGTGGTGACCTTGTTGTCCGCGCCACCCTCTGTTAGACCAAATGTAGGATTCTCGTTGGAGTCGCATTATGGTCGCCAATCTCCCACTCGTCTTCTTGGTTGAAGACAGCGCCACGCTGGCATTGCTCTATCAGGATTACCTGCGTGATGAGGGATATCAGTTGCGGCATTTTGCCGAGGGCAAACCTGTTTTATCTGAGCTGGAGCGCGCCTTGCCCCAGGTTGTTCTATTGGATCTTGAATTGCCAGATATCAGTGGTATGGAGATCCTGCGCCACATTAATGAACGCCATCTTCCCTGTACCGTCGTCGTCGTGACCGCTCACGGCTCCGTGGACATTGCCGTGGAGGCGATGCGCCAGGGCGCCTTTGATTTTTTAACCAAGCCCTTTGATGGCAAGCGTCTGACCGCCACTGTGCGTAATGCGGTGCGCCATCAGCAACTGAGCTATCTGGTGGAGAGCTACCGCGAACAGTATGACCGGTGTGTGTTTGGTGGCTTTCTCGGCAGTTCGCTGCCGATGCAGGGGGTATACCGCATCTTGGAGAGTGCTGCGGCTAGCAAGGCAACGGTGTTCATTACCGGCGAAAGTGGTACCGGTAAAGAGGTCTGTGCCGAGACGTTGCATAAACTCAGTCCGCGCCATGATAAACCGCTGGTGGTAATGAACTGTGCCGCCATTCCTCGTGATCTGATTGAGAGCGAGATTTTCGGCCATGTCAAAGGCGCGTTTACTGGTGCGGTAGGCGATCGGATCGGCGCCGCAGAGCGTGCCGACGGAGGCACCCTGTTTTTGGATGAAATATGTGAAATGGAGCTGGATCTGCAGAGCAAACTGTTACGTTTCATCCAGACCGGCTGTTTTCAACGCGTAGGCAGCAGCAAGCAACAACAGGTTGATGTTCGATTTGTCTGCGCGACCAATCGGGATCCGTTTGCTGAGGTGCAGGCCGGGCGGTTTCGGGAGGATCTTTACTATCGTTTGCACGTCATTCCGATCCCTTTGCCGGCATTGCGGGAGCGTGGCGATGATGTTTTGCAAATAGCCCGTGAGTTTTTACGGCAGTTCGCCGCCGAGGAAGGCAAAGCGTTCGTGGGTTTCAGCCATGAAGCAGAGCAGATTCTGCGCGACTATGAGTGGCCAGGAAATGTTCGGCAGCTGCAGAATGTCATCCGCAATATAGTGGTACTGCATAATGGCGAGCAGGTTCTTCCGGCCATGCTACCGGCACCGCTGAACCAATTGATCCCGCAGCGTCACAAAGCGGTGGCTGAACTGCCCGTGACGGTGATAACCAGCGATGCCAGGGTTCGTCCCATGTGGCTGGTAGAAAAAGAGGTGATCGAACAGGCGATCGCCAGTTGTGGCGGCAATATTCCTCAGGCGGCCAACTTGCTGGAGTTGAGCCCTTCAACCATCTACCGGAAGCGCCTGGCGTGGTCTGAGGGCGTTCATCCATCAACTTAGGCTATCGAGTACGCCATCTAATTCACGTACCCCCAGTTCGCACAGTGACGCCGTCGCCGCCCTTTTATGGCTCAAGCTGACAAGGTGAGGCGATGTGCTCTCTTCCGGGCCGGAGTGCGTTTGCGCGACGATCGGCAATAACTCACTGAACTCCTGCATCGTGTGTATTTTGCTTAGCAAGGGCTTGAAACTCGGCAGTTCGGCAAAGTCGGCACTGACAACCAGGGGCTTGTCGCAGCGAAGGGCCTGCTGCATAGACAAGGGTATCTTGGCCGTGACGCTCGGCTCATTCCGATAGGGCATGATGGTCAATTGCCAATGTTGACGATACGCCGCGACTTGCTCGAAGTTCTTCTCACCGAGCCAGAACACATTTCGTAGTTGTAGCAAGGGATCGAGTGCCGAGGTTTGACGTGGCCCGATCAACACCCAGTACCAGTCAGGACGGCGGCGGGCGGTCTGCGAAAGCAGCTCCCAGTCCAGAGTATCATCCAGTGGGCCATGGAAACCGGCAACAGGGCGTCCCCGAGGTAGATCGCGCGGTCTTGGCAATGCCTCTATCCAGCTTTCCCCTTGCAGCAAGCTGGTCTTGACTGCGGGCAGCGGGCGAGCCAGCTCGACTGTCTCGGCGATGACCAGATCGGCGCGTGCGATCACGGATTCTTCATGGTCGGGTGTCGCATCGGCATGCTGTCGGCTGTTGCGTGACCGCAGGTAAATCATGCGATGTTCTGTCAGTTTCTCGGCGATCGGGTAGGCCGCTTGCGCTAACAGCAACACTAACGGTTGGTGCAGATTCAGGCTGGCGATGGTGTCCCGAATTTGGTTGGCGAGCCGTTGCTGATGCCATTTGGGCCACCAATGGGCGATAGGGCTGAGCACGGATTTCAGTGGTAATGACATCATCGTAACAGGCAGCTGTTCATGGGGTGCGTCACCTGGTTGTTGCCCAGGCAGCGTCACCCATAAAATTTGGCGCTCGCGAGCCAGGTGATTAAACAGCTGCTGGTAAGCCGGACTGCAGTCATGCCAGGCATCACCGATGACGACCAGATCGGATTTGTGTTTGCTTGTCATATCGCCTCCGCAATGTGTTACCGCTTAATAAAGACAAAGCAAAACAGATGCCAGACTGGTTTCGTCATTAATTTCATTTTATTTCAATTAGTTATGTTTTTTTGGTTTGCCGATCTGGCACTGCAATTTGCAAATTCGGTATTGCAGTTTGCAGTGCCTTGGCTAAATAGCCGTCAAACCGTCACAAACTTTGCTAACGAATCGCGCTTGGGCTCGCGAGCTCTGGCCGGGCTGGTCTATGTTGAAAGTCAGAAACGGACTTGATTGGATAGGTTACAGCTATGAAGACGCTGTTTATTCCCTCGCCAGAGATAGGCTCTATCGAAGATGCACTCTGGCCTGTCTATGCCGATCACCAGATCCAGGGCGTGTTAATGCTGATGGCACAAGACAATGCGCCTCAAGCCCCCGAGCTGGATGCGGTGTTGATCTCCGCCCCTAAACCGATTTTTGGTGGAATATTTCCAAAACTGCTCTGGCAGGGGCGGGTGATTGATAGCGGCGTCATCCTGCTTTTGCTCGACTGTCCGGTCGACGTACTGGTTATCGACGACATGCAAAGCGATCTGCAGGCGCTGGATCGATGGGAGCACAAGTCGCCGGCAATGCCAGATTGTCCCCGCCATACGTTATTCAGCTTTGTGGATGGCTTGTCGGCGAATATCGGTGGGCTTATCTCGGCGCTTTTTAATCAATTCGGGCTGGAAATAAACTACATCGGTGGTGGCTGTGGTCGTATCGATTTTTTGGCCATGCCCTGTGTGATTACCCCTCAGGGGCTGTTGCGGTCGGCCGCCGTGTTGGCGCTGGCCTGTTGTCACACGGCTGTCGCCGTCGCGCACGGCTGGCAACCCATCTCATCGGCTTACAAGGTGACGGAGGTCTTGGGCAATCGCATTGTTTCGTTAGACTGGTTACCGGCCATTGAGGTGTATCGACAGGAGGTAGAGAAGCACTCGGGCAGGTCGCTGGATCCTGACCACTTTTTGGCGTTGGCCAAAGCCTATCCGTTCGGCATTGCGAATCTGGGGGATGAAATGGTGGTGCGCGATCCGGTGCGGGTTGAGGCGGACTCATTGGTCTGTGTTGGCGCCATTCGTCAGGGGGCCTATGTACATGTGTTACACGGTGAGCCCGATACCCTGATCGATGCGGCCAGGCGGGCGAGCATTAACGCCGTAAGTCGCTACGGAACCCGGTCTCCTGTGTGCCAGATCTTTGTCGATTGCGTATCCCGCGCCTTGTTTCTGGGTCCTGAGTATGTTGCCGAGCTGGCGGCTGTTCATCAACCACCGCTAACCATGATCGGTGCGCTAACGTTGGGAGAAATAGCCAACAGTGGCGAGGATTACCTGGAGTTTTTTAATAAAACCTCTGTAGTGGGGCTAATTTAGATGCCGGATCGCAAGCTGATAGAACAGGAAGTTCTGCATGAAATCGCCATGGCAATTGGTACCAGTCTCGACCTGGACATGATGTTGCAGGAGTGCATTCCTGTGTTGGTGCGCGGGCTCGGCTGTTGTACGGCGGCGGTGTTGCTGCAAGACAGTGAATGCCGCTTTTATACACCGCACCTGATATTACCGAAGGCGGCGATTCGCAATCGGGATCTGCATCAGGCGATGGCGATTGCCATCGACTTACAGACTGCAGAACAGATGCGACAAGGGGCGTTGCCGATTGAAGAGAGCCTGCATCATTACTATGCCTGGCCGCTCGGCAGCAACGGCTTGCTGATACTTGGGCGCAGCAGCGAGTTTCATCACACCCTGTATATGGAAATGACCCCGCTGGCGGAAAAATTGTCTTTTGCACTGGATGCCTGTCTGCGCTATCAACGATTACAGCTGACCCAGGCGGCAATCAGTCAGGCGCGTGACAACGCCGAGTTGGCCAATCGCGCCAAGAGCTATTTTCTGGCGACCATGAGCCATGAAATCCGCACCCCCCTCAACGCTGTGATTAACTTCTCCCAGATGCTGGCGGAGACACCATTACAATCCCACCAGTTACAGCTGCTGCAAGGCGTCATCGAGGCTGGCCATAGCCTGTTGCAATTGGTTGATGACGTAATGGATTTTTCACGCATCGAGGCGGGAAAACTGGAGCTGGCCAGCGAAGCCTTTTCACTACAGAAGCTCCTGCAGGACATCAGCGCTGTATATGGCAAGCTGGCCGCAGAAGGGGGGTTACGCTTCGATACCCATATCGCCCCTGGTTTGCCGGACTCTGTGTTGGGTGATGAAGCACGTGTCCGCCAGATATTGCAGAATCTATTGTCCAACGCGATCAAATTTACGCAGCAAGGCTACGTGACTGTGCGTGTAACCCGGGAACCTTCCGGGGATCGCTTTTGCTTTAGCGTCGCCGATAGCGGGCTCGGCATGGATGCAAGTGAGCAGGCGCACTTGTTGGCGGCTTTTAGTCAACATGACGGGGGATTAAGCCATCACAGTGGCGGTGGCACAGGTCTGGGTTTGGCGATCGTTGCACGTCTGGTGCATGCAATGGGTGGGGAATTGGGATTCAGCTCGAATAAGGGTGAAGGCAGTTGTTTCTGGTTGCTGTTGCCTATGGAAGCGGTGTCCGTACCGTCAGCGACACTGTCAGCATCACTGCCGCCCCCCTGCTTTAATCGACATATTTTACTGGTTGAGGACAGTCCGACTAACCAGATGGTCGCGTCGAGTTTGCTGCAAAAAGCAGGATGTCATGTGGACGTGGTGGACAATGGGATGTCCGCAGTCGAGTTTTTGCGTGGTCAGATGGTGGATCTCGTGTTGATGGATGTCTCGATGCCGCAGATGGACGGTCTGGAGGCAACCAGGCGGATCAGAGCGCTGGGGGAGGTGTATGACCAGTTGCCAATCGTGGCCATGACCGCACATGCATTACAACAGGATCGTGCGCAATGTCTGGCTGCCGGGATGAATGATTATCTGACGAAACCGCTGCAACGCGAGCGGTTTTACGAGATGCTCGACCGTTGGCTGCAACCCCAATCTTCTGAAATGACATTGACCGTGCCGCCAGCGTCCAGTTCACCCGAGATCACAGCCAAGACAACCCAGTCAGAATGGGGGCTGCTCATTGATGAGGCGCAACTGCATCGCCTGCGGCAGGAGACCTCTCCTGGCGTGTTTTTACAGGTGATGACACTGTTTGATGTTGAAGCCAAGCAGCACATGCAAGGGCTGATGCGGGCGCTCGCCGCAGGCGCATTAGAGGAGGCGGCAAGAGAGGCTCATGCGATCAAGAGCAGTGCAGGCTCATTGGGCGCGCAGCGTATTTACCGCCTCAGCGCCGCAATTGAAATGGCCTGTCGTCAAAACGAGAGCCCGCCATGGGGACTGGTAGAGCAGCTGGATTCGGTATTGGCGAGCACACTTCGTCAATTGCAGCAGCATGCACAGGCCAGTCAGGCTCACTGAGTCTGCGCTGAATATGAGCAATTAATCCAATTAATCGGATCTTGCACGCCAATTTCATTAATTTTTGTCGAAAAATTTGAGTCAGCCAGTACAATTCCCGCTTTTTGAAGCCCTGCTTGGTCAAGCTGCTTGTTGAGAAAATGTTACGGGCTAAGCTTGTGGCAGGGTGTTCGTACGGCGTGAATCGCCGTGTATGGCCTTCTTCAGGAGCAAATTGTGGAAAAATTTTGGCTGCAGCGTTATCCCGCAGGTGTTCCGGCCGAGATCAATCCAGACACCTTTCCGTCATTGGTGGAAATGTTCGAGCAATCGGTCAGCCAATTTCGTGACCAGCCGGCGTATATCAACATGGGGCAGGTTCTCACCTATCGGGCATTAGAAGAGCAGTCCCGCGCCTTCGCCGCCTATCTCCAGCAGGAGCTGAAGCTGGAAAAAGGGGAGCGAGTCGCCATCATGATGCCGAACCTGCTGCAATACCCGATAGCGTTATTTGCTGTGCTGCGAGCGGGCCTGGTGGCGGTTAATGTGAATCCGCTGTATACCCCGCGTGAGCTTGAGCACCAACTGAAAGACTCGGGCGCGAAGGCGATTATCATCGTTTCCAACTTTGCCAATACGCTGGAGAAGGTAGTTTTTCGTACCGGCGTCAAGCATGTGATCCTGACCCGAATGGGCGACCAACTCGGACTGGCAAAAGGCACGCTGGTGAATTTTGTCGTCAAGTACATCAAAAAATTGGTGCCCAAATACCATTTGCCGAATGCGTTATCGTTTCGCCAGGCGTTGGCCAAAGGGCGCCATCTGCAGTATGTCAAGCCACGCATGACGTCAGAAGATATTGCGTTTTTGCAATACACAGGGGGGACGACCGGTGTAGCCAAGGGCGCCATGTTGACGCATCGCAACATGCTGGCCAATGTTGAACAGTGCCTTGGTGTTTATGGCCCAGTCTTGCGCCCCGGTGACGAGTTTGTGGTCACAGCGCTGCCGCTTTATCACGTCTTTGCCCTGACAGTGAACGGTTTGCTGTTCTTGCGCATTGGCGGCACGAATCTGTTGATTACCAATCCGCGGGATATCCCGGCGGTTGTCAATGAGTTAAGCCAATACCAACCCACCTGCATTACCGGGGTGAATACTCTGTTCAATGCCTTGCTGAATAATGAAGCGTTTTGTCAATTGAGGATGTCATCGTTGCGTCTGGTGATTGGCGGTGGCATGTCAGTACAGCACGCAGTCGCTGAACGCTGGCAGCAGGTAACCGGTACTCGGCTGCTGGAAGGGTATGGCTTAACAGAGTGTTCACCCCTGGTATCCGTCTGTCCGTTTGATCTGGAAGGCTATAACGGTTCGATTGGCCTCCCTGTCTGCTCCACCGATGCCCGCATCCTGGATGAGCAAGGTCAGGAGGTCACAGCCCTGGAGACGCCTGGCGAGCTGCAAATACGCGGACCACAAGTGATGAGAGGCTACTGGCAACGCCCAGAAGCGACCGCGGAGGTGATGCAGGACGGTTGGTTGAGCACGGGCGATATCGTTGTCTGGCAGGCCAGTGGTTTCATCCGTATTGTCGATCGAAAAAAAGATATGATTTTGGTTTCCGGTTTCAACGTCTATCCCAACGAAATAGAAGACGTGGTTGCCATGCACCCCAAGGTGCTGGAAGTCGCGGCAGTCGGCGTACCCAGCGACTTGACTGGCGAGCAGGTGAAAATCTTCGTTGTCAAACGCGATCCAACGTTGGACGAGGCGACGCTCAAGGCGCATTGCCGTAAACATTTGACTGCGTACAAGGTGCCCAAGCTGATAGAATTCCGGACGGAGCTGCCGAAATCCAATGTCGGCAAGATCTTGCGTCGACTCTTGCGTGACGAGACAGTCGCGTCGACCCCCTCAGCCTGATGTTTATTGATACCGGCCGGGGAACATAGTCCCGGCATGGTGGATTTTTTAATGCAATATCAAATAATTACCGATGATTTGGCGCTTGAAGAGCTGTGCTCGTCGTTGACGGCCGGGCCCTTGGCTATCGATACCGAATTTGTTCGTACCCGGACCTATTATCCGCAGTTAGGCCTCTTTCAGTTGTTCGATGGCCATCAGCTGGTTCTTGTTGATCCGCTGGCGATCCAGGACCTTTCTCCGCTCTGGCGTCAGATCCACAGCCAGATGCGCACCACAGTACTGCACGCGGCGAGTGAGGATCTGGAGTTAATCCGTCACCAATCCGGGGCCATGCCTGGCAAGATGCATGATACGCAACTCGCGCTGGCATTTTGTGGCCATGGCTTGTCGACGGGCTTTAATGCCATGACACAAGCCTTGTTACAGGTCGAATTGGAAAAAGATCAGGCTCGTACCGACTGGTTGGCCCGTCCTCTCACGGAGCGGCAACTGCACTATGCCGCTGCGGACGTGTTTTATCTGTTGCCGTGCTATGAAAAGTTGCTGCCTGAACTCATCGCTCGCGGTCGTTTAGCCTGGTTCGAAGAGGAGTGTGCGGCGCTGGTTGCGCGCAAGCAACCCCGCGATGCGGCGGAGGAGGCGTACCGTGATATTGGCAACGCATGGCAGTTGGGGCGTAAAGAGCTGGCGGTCCTGCAACGTCTGGCCTCCTGGCGTGAGAGCGAGGCCAAGCGCCGCAATCTGGCGCTGAATTTTGTCGTCAAGGAACTGCATCTGTTTAAGTGTGCATTGCACAAACCGACATCGTTGCGTGAGCTGGATCAGCTGGGGCTGTTGCAACCGGAGATCCGTAATCATGGTCGGACTTTGCTGCGCCTGATCGATGAAGCCGTCAATTCTGATCCTGCAAGTTGGCCAGAGCGACTGCAACGTCTGGTTGACTTTCCGCACTACAAGTCCGAACTCAAGCGGTTGCGCGGTAAAGTGGAAATGGTAGCAAATGAGCATGGTCTACCGGTAGAGCTGGTAGCGTCCAAAAAAACCATTCACCAATACTTGAGCTGGTTATGGAAGTGCCGCGACGAGGAACGCCTGGAGGGCGACAAACCGCGTCTATTAACTGGCTGGCGTCAGGAGATCCTGGGGGACTTGAATCGCTGAGCTACAGCTTTCCCCGCTGCCAAGACGAAAAAATAACGCGGCCAACTGGCCGCGTTATTGCATCCGTGATAGCGGCGTAGCCTTAGGGTGACACCTTGTCTTCGACATGGGGTTGCGCCGTGTCGTCTTCACCCGGCTTCTTGTCACCGTTAAGCATGATATTCAGCTCGAGGACGGACAGGTCGTCTTTCTTGTCCAACTGGACGGTCACCTGATCCGGACTGATAGCCACATATTTGCGGATCACGTCTAGCAGGTCTTGCTTGAGCTGAGGCAGGTAGTCAGGACCACCACGGGTACTGCGCTCGTGTGCGACGATGATCTGCAGCCGCTCCTTGGCGACCTTGGCGGTGTTTTCTTTGCGTGGACGCAGAAAAAAATCAAGCAATGACATGACTTAACTCCCAAACAGGCGAGACAGGAAGCCCTTTTTCTCCTCGGTCAGGAAGCGGAACTCGCGCTTCTCGCCAAGCAGACGGGCGACGGCATCATCGTACGCTTGACCGGCATCGGATTCCCCGTCGAGGATCACGGGTTCACCGGCGTTGGACGCGCGCAACACAGAAGAGGACTCAGGAATGACGCCCAGCAAGGGGATGGCCAGAATTTCCTGCACATCCTCGACGCTCAGCATGTCGCCCTTGTTGACGCGGGTCGGTGCGTAACGGGTCAACAGCAGATGTTCCTTGATGGGCTCCAATCCCAGTTCAGCCCGGCGGGACTTGGAGGCCAGAATACCGAGGATGCGGTCAGAGTCGCGAACCGACGAGACTTCGGGGTTAGTCGTCACGATGGCTTCATCGGCAAAATAGAGTGCCATCAGGGCTCCGGTTTCGATACCGGCAGGGGAGTCGCAGACGATGTAATCAAAGCCCATTTCGGAGAGCTTGGTGATGACGCGCTCAACACCTTCGCGGTTCAGCGCATCCTTGTCCCGGGTCTGTGAGGCCGGCAGGATAAACAGGTTTTCCACCCGCTTGTCCTTAATCAGCGCCTGATTCAGATTGGCTTCATCATTGATGACGTTGACGAAGTCATACACCACGCGACGTTCACACCCCATGATGAGGTCCAGATTTCGCAGTCCGACATCAAAGTCGATGACGACTGTCTTGTTTCCACGTTGGGCGAGGCCTGTGCTGATGGCTGCACTGCTCGTGGTCTTGCCAACGCCGCCTTTTCCTGAGGTTACGACGATTATACGCGCCATGGGTGCATTCCTTGTAAACCGTTAAAACTGCAATTTTTCAAAGATAAGCTTGTCTTGCTCGAGCCGGATGTGGACTTCGTGATCCACCATCTCTGTTGGCAGGGCATCGCTAAGCTGGTATGTGCCGGCAATCGAAACCAGCTCAGGATCGAGCTGCTGGCAGTAAATTCGGGCTTGCTGATTTCCGCGCGCCCCGGCAAGGGCACGACCACGCAGCGAGCCATAAATGTGGATGCTGTCATCGGCGATGACTTCGGCGCCATTGCCGACGGAACCGAGGATGACCAAGGAGCCACCCGCAGCATAGATCTGTTGTCCAGAACGAACGTTACCTTGATGGACCCGTGTCGGTGTCAGCCCGAGAGTCGGTGCCTGGGGCGGGACTTCTGCCTTGGGCGCTTCTTGCTCGATGACGGGTTTGCCGGAGGTCATGACCGCCAGACCCGCCGCCTTGGCCGCCACCTTGATGTCATCATGACGGGCACCCGTGACCCCGACCAACACGAAGTCTTCGCGCTCAATCAGCTCTTTCAATAATTCAAAGTCGGGGACGACATCCAGCTTTTCCACATTGACAACGAGTGGGGCAAAATTGAAAAACTGCGGTGCCTGGGCCACTTTGGCTTCCAGTAAATCGGTGATCTGACCGAGGTCGTCGTCCGCCAGATGCAGGACTGAAAGCGTGAAGGTTGAACCCTTGAGTTCAATGCCGTTATCGGCCATTTACAGCACTCCGTTGACGAGGAAAAGCCTTATTGTTATAGCGAGCCACATGTTATAGTCAGCCACCCTTTCAGGCAATAAACCCCGCGAATTTTAAGTCGTTCCATGATCTGTGCCGTATATAAAAGCGCTAAAAAAGCCGATACCTATCTTTATCTGATTCGTCGCGACGATTTTTCATGTGTCCCGACGGAGTTGATGGGCCTATTTGGTAAACCGCAGTTTGTCATGCTGTTACCACTGGAGTCACGCGAGCGTCTGGCGCTTGTGGATAAACACAAATTGCAGGACGCGTTGCAAGCACAGGGCTATTTTCTGCAATTGCCACCGCCCGAGCCCAATCTGCTGCAGCAGCACCGCCAACAACTTGGATTGGAAAAACACCCATGAATTTGAAACCCCTGTTGCTGGTATGGCTGACGAGCCTTTCCGGTCTGGCGACGGCCGCACCCGCGGTCAGTTTTGAGCAGTATGTTGTCAATCTGCAAACTGAAGCCAGAGCGCAAGGGATCAGCGATCAAACCGTTCAGGCGGCGTTTGCTGACGTCAAGTTCATTGAGCGAGCCGTTAAAAACGATCGCAATCAGCCCGAATTCAAGCTGACGCTGGATACGTATCTGCCAAAAGCGGTGCCGGAGTGGAAAGTCAAACAGGCGCAGCGCCTCTACCGACAGCATTACGCGCTGCTGCAACAGGTCGGAAAACAATATGGCGTTCAGCCGCGCTTTATCGTTGCGCTATGGGGCATCGAGACGAATTTCGGCAATTTGACCGGCAAATATTCATTGATCTCGTCACTGACCACCCTCGCTTATGAGGGGCGGCGCGAAGCCTTTTTCAAAAAGGAGTTGTTTGCCGCACTCAGGATCATTGAACAGGGGCATGCCACACCGGACTCCCTCAAGGGCTCATGGGCCGGCGCCATGGGCCAGGTTCAATTCATGCCCAGCTCATTCTTGAATTTTGCTGTCGATCAGGATGGTGATGGGCGCAAGGATTTGTGGCATTCGTTGCCGGATGTGTTTGGCTCGGCCGCTCACTATCTGCAGCAGCATGGTTGGCAGGATGAGCAGACCTGGGCTCGCCGTGTGCGGGTACCGGTTGGACTCGATGACCAGCTGCTGGGCCTCACCATCAGCAAACCGGTTGCGCAGTGGCAGGCTCTGGGCGTTCGCAATCTGGATGGTTCGGCGTTACCTGCCGTCGGGCAAACGGCATCGCTGGTGATGCCGGACGACCGTGAAGGACGGGCCTATCTTGCTTATGACAACTACAAAGCGCTGATGGGGTGGAATCGCTCCAACTATTTTGTCGTGGCCGTCGGTTATCTGGCAGACCGCATCGTGGGGAAATCCTGATGTCGGCGCATTTTTGGGAACACAAACGCCTGGATGAGATGTCCGCCGCCGAATGGGAATCGCTGTGCGACGGTTGTGGTAAGTGCTGCCTGGTCAAGCTCGAAGATGAAGAGAGTGGTGAGGTGGTTTTCACGAATGTGGCCTGTGATCTGCTGAATTTGAAAAGCTGTCAATGTGGCAACTATGAGAACCGCTTTCGCCTGATGCCGGATTGTTTGCAATTGACTCTCGACAAAATAGCCGAGTTTCACTGGTTACCCATCACCTGTGCTTATCGACGTCTGGCCGAAGGCGATCCGTTGCCGGAATGGCATCCGTTGCTGACAGGAAGCCGCTCAGCGATGCATGCTGCCGGCCAGTCAATCCGCAACAAGGTCATTCATGAACGCCATGCCGGGGAGTGGGAGGAACATATTGTCACTTGGCCGCTGGGCTTCTGAAGTCATAGGCCAGGGCCTGGCATAGCGCTATATCCTCTCGAACCTGTCCAGTACAGATAACGTTAAGCCGGCCCCAGGACCGGCTTTTTTACGGCTAGAAATAGACTGCTTGCGGTGCTATCAGGCCTCATCGCTCGCTCTGTGTCGGTGCATTGTCCCGCTTATCCCTGTAACTGCGCACCAGATGGACTCATGTTGCTGCAGTTCGGTGCGGCGATATTTAGCTCGCCATTGCGGAAACTGCCCCCCCAAAAGCACAAAGAATGCTTTTAATATATTGAATTAAAAGAAAATAATTAAACATCACGCCTTTGGTCTCCGCTTTGGCATGCCGCTTGTAATACAAACTTGTATACAAGCTGGAGTGCTAGGTGGAGCAACATGATGACGCGCGGATGGACGATTCAACAATGGCAACAGGCCTATCGGGAGCATCATGCTCAGGCGGCCGACTTGCTGCGACCGCTGCTGGCGGCCGTGTCAACGACAGATAATGCCTGGATCACCGTGATCGATGCGGATCAACTGGAGCAACAGCTGGGCGCATTGCAGCAACGCCTGGCCGAGGTTAAGCAGGACCTGTCGCAATTACCCCTGTATGGCATCCCGTTCGCTGTCAAGGACAACATCGATGTGGCCGGGTTGGCTACGACGGCAGCCTGTCCTGCGTTTGCCTATGTGGCCGAGATGGATGCCGAAGTGGTGGCGCGTCTCAAGGCCGCGGGCGCTGTCGTGCTAGGCAAGACCAACCTTGATCAGTTTGCCACAGGCCTGGTTGGGACGCGCTCTCCCTATGGCGCGGTCGCGAACAGCTTCGATGCGGACTATATCAGTGGCGGATCCAGTTCCGGATCCGCGTCTGTGGTGGCGCGGGGATGCGTGCCTTTCGCGCTGGGAACCGATACCGCAGGTTCCGGTCGGGTACCTGCCGGTTTTAACAACCTGGTGGGCTGGAAACCGACTCGTGGCGCGTTCAGCACCCGGGGTGTGGTGCCAGCCTGTCGTTCTCTGGATTGCGTTTCGATCTTTGCATTGACGGTTGCCGATACTCGCCTGCTGGCGCAAATCATGACGGCTTTCGATGCCCAGGATGCATACTCACGCGCCGCACCTCGCCCATTGCCACGCACGACATGGGGCCCTCGTCCTCGCCTGGCGGTACCGGCAAACCGTCCCTGGTTTGGCGATGACGCCCAGTGCGAGGCGTTTGAACGGGCCTGTCAGCAGCTTAAAGACGCCGGAGCCGAGTTGACCGAAATCGACTTCGAACCCATGTTTGCGCTGGCGCGGCTGCTCTATGAAGGCCCCTGGATTGCCGAACGCCATGTGGTGCTGGAAACCTTCCTCGCCGAGCATGGCAACCAAATGGACCCCACAGTGGCCAGCATCGTCTCCGGAGCGGTCGGCCTGGCGGCGACCGATGCCTACCGCGCCGAATATCAGCGTATGGCGTTGCAGCGGCAAATCCTGGCGACCTTCAATACCTTCGATGCGTTATTGGTACCGACCGCCCCCTTGTTGCCCACCCAGGCGCAGGTCGCAGCGCAACCGGTCGAGGTTAATAGCTGGCTTGGAACTTACACCAATTTCGTCAACCTTGCCGATTGCGCCGCCCTGGCATTACCTGGCGGCCTGAGGCGTGACGGTTTACCCGCCGGCATTACCCTGATCGCGCCGGCCTGGCACGAAGTGGCGATGGCGGAATTTGGTGAGCAGTGGCAACAGTCGCTGGCCAGGGCAGGGCTCACCTTGGGCGCCACAGGCCAGTCCCTTCCCGCGGCGGCCGCTGCTATTTCGGCTTGCCCGACTGACAGCATGCCGATTGCAGTTGTCGGCGCCCACCTGAGCGGCATGCCACTTAATCATGAATTGACCAGTCGTGGTGCCGTGCTGCTTGAGCGTACCCGTAGCGCGGATCACTACCGGTTGTTCGCGATCGCAAACAGCACACCGCCGAAGCCGGCATTGGTCGCCAGCGACAGCGGCGCAGCGATAGAGCTGGAACTCTGGGCCCTGCCCAAAGGGGCGTGGGCCGATTTTCTGGCCGGGATCCCGACGCGGCTGGGGCTTGGCACTGTGCAGTTGGCCGATGGCCGACAGGTTAAAGGATTCATCTGTGAGCCAGCGGCACTGGATGGCGCGCTCGAGATCACCTCATTTGGCGGCTGGCGCAGTTACCTGCAAAGCCGGAGCCCCCGTTAATGGAAAAGGAAGTCACCATGTTCTCTAAAGTCCTGATTGCCAATCGCGGCGAGATTGCCGTCCGCATCCTGCGCACGCTGCGCGAGATGGGAATTGCCAGCGTCGTCGTTTACTCGGATGCCGACCGGCATAGTCTGGCGGTGCGCCTGGCGGATGAGGCGATTGCCCTCGGCGGCGATAGCCCTGCCGATAGCTACCTGCGTGCCGACAAAATCCTGGCGGCTGCCCGGCAAACCGGTGCTGAAGCCATCATCCCGGGTTATGGCTTTCTCTCGGAAAATGCGGCATTTGCAACGCAGTGCGCTGAGGCGGGTATCGTGTTTGTGGGCCCGACGCCACAGCAACTGCGTCAGTTTGGACTTAAGCACGAGGCGCGGGCGCTGGCTCAGCAGGCGGGGGTGCCCCTGACCCCCGGCTCCGGGCTGCTTGACTCGGTGGAGCATGCGTTAGCCGAGGCGGCGCGGATTGGTTATCCGCTGATGCTCAAGAGCACTGCCGGCGGCGGTGGCATCGGCATGACCCGCTGCAATGATGATGAGGAACTGGCAGCGGCATTTGCCAGCGTCAAGCGGCTGGGCGAGCAGTTCTTCAACGATGCCGGCTTGTTCATCGAACGTTATGTCGAAGCCGCCCGTCACGTCGAGGTGCAGATAGTCGGCGACGGGGCGGGGAAGGTTGTGGCACTCGGCGAGCGCGATTGCTCCTTGCAACGCCGGAACCAGAAAGTGGTCGAGGAGACGCCAGCCCCCGGTTTGCCGGCGGCCACTCGCGCGGCCATGTTACAGGCGGCGGTCAGTCTCGGTGAATCGGTCGGCTATCAATCGGTCGGTACCGTGGAATTCATCTATGACGGTGCGCGTGATGAGTTCTATTTTCTGGAGGTGAATACCCGACTCCAGGTCGAGCACCCCATCACCGAGCGGGTGACTGGTGTCGATCTGGTGGCCTGGATGCTGCAAATTGCGGCCGGGGTCCCGCCGGTATTAGATCTGCTGCCAGAGCCTAACGGCGCGGCCATCGAGGTGCGTCTCTATGCTGAGGACCCGCTCAAGCAGTTCCAGCCCTCGCCGGGGACGCTGACCGAAGTCAGCTTCCCGCTGCAGAACGACTGGCTACGCGTCGATAGCTGGATCGAACAGGGCAGTGACGTTTCACCGCACTATGATCCCATGCTCGCCAAGTTGATCGTCTGGGGACCGGATCGGCAAAGTGCCATTGCCCGATTGCAAGCGGCACTGGCCGAGACCCGACTCGCCGGCATCGCCACCAATCTGGACTACCTGCGGCAAATCGCGGGTTGGGAGCGGTTCGCCCTCGGTGACGTTGCCACTCAGGCGCTGGCAGCACTCGACTATGCGCCTCGTGCCCTCGAGGTCGTGACACCAGGGACCTATACCACGGTGCAGGATTACCCGGGCCGTGTCGGCTATTGGGACATTGGCGTCCCGCCGTCGGGACCAATGGATGACCGATCGTTTCGTCTGGCCAACCGTCTGGTCGGCAACGCCGAAGCGGCGGCGGGTCTGGAGTGCACGATTCAGGGCCCCAGTCTGCGTTTTCATGCCGACAGTGTCATTGCGCTGTGTGGCGGCGAGGTGCTCGCAACGCTGGATGGCGAGCCTGTGCCGATGCACAGTGCTGTGTCAGTTGCGGCGGGGCAGCAATTGGTCATTGGCAAGGTGGTCCGCGGGTGTCGTTGCTATCTGGCCATCCGCGGTGGCTTGGATCTGCCCGTTTACCTGGGCAGTCGGGCCACGTTTGCCTTGGGACAGTTCGGTGGCCATGCCGGCCGCCCGTTGCGCGGTGGCGATGTGCTGCCCTTAGGGCAGATGTGGCAGCATGAGGCCTGCTTCGCTGAACTGCCTGCCTTGCTCGAACCGGGCTATGGTTGCTTCCCCGAGGCGGGAGCCGGCAGTCATCTGTGGGAGATCGGTGTGCTTTACGGACCGCACGGGGCCCCGGATTTCTTTACCTCCGCGTCGATTGATGCCTTCTTCGCGACCGACTGGGAGGTGCATTACAACTCCAATCGTCTGGGGGTGCGTCTGGTCGGGCCCAAGCCGAGCTGGACGCGCACTGACGGCGGCGAAGCCGGTTTGCACCCCTCCAACATTCATGATTGTGAGTATGCCATCGGCAGCATCAACTTCACGGGCGATATGCCGGTGATCCTGACCCATGATGGTCCCAGCCTGGGTGGCTTTGTCTGTCCGGTCACCATTGCCAAGGCCGAGCTATGGAAGGTGGGCCAGGTCAAGCCTGGCGATCGCATCCGTTTTCGCGCGTTAGGCTTTGACGAGGCGCTGGCGTGCGAACAGGCCTGGGATCATGCCATCAGTCATCTGGTGGCGCCCGGCCTGCCGAGTCATGTCGCGCCCGATTTGATGCCGAACACGACCGTCTCCGCCTGCGTACTCGCCAGCTTGCCGGCACAGGGTGACCGGCCGTCGGTGGCCTACCGCCAGGCCGGGGATAAGTACATCCTGCTCGAATATGGTGACAACGTACTCGATCTGCGGTTGCGCATGCGCATCCATGCCCTGATGGCCTCCCTTCAGGCGGAGCCCATTCCCGGGATTGCCGAGCTGGCGCCGGGTGTCCGCTCGCTGCAGATCCGCTATGACAGCCGGCAGATCCACCAGCGCGAGCTGATCGCCGCACTGTTGGGGCGCGAGTCACGACTGCCGCCGGTCAGCCAGATGCAGGTGCCTAGCCGCGTGGTGTACCTGCCGATGGCGTTTGAAGACTCGGCCACGCTGGACGCGGTCGCGCGCTACCGGCAATCGGTGCGTGATACCGCCCCCTGGTTACCGAACAACGTCGATTTCATCCAGCGCATCAATGGCCTGGAGAGCCGGGAACAGGTACGGGACATTCTGTTTGATGCCCGCTATATGGTGCTGGGGCTGGGGGATGTCTATCTGGGGGCGCCGTGCGCGGTCCCGGTCGACCCGCGTCATCGCTTGCTGACATCGAAATACAACCCGGCGCGCACTTATACCGCAGAGGGCACTGTCGGCATCGGTGGGGTCTACATGTGCATCTATGGCATGGACTCGCCTGGCGGCTACCAGTTGGTAGGCCGTACGCTGCCCATCTGGAACAAGTTTTTGAAGAACAACCAGTTTGCGGCCGGCGAACCCTGGCTGTTGCGCTTCTTTGACCAGGTGAAGTTCTACCCGGTGAGTGAGGCTGAGCTGGAGGTGCTTCGCGAGGAGTTCCGTGAAGGTCGCGCCCGGATCCGCATCGAAGAGGAGATTTTCTCCCTGGCGGCCTACGAGCAGTTCTTGCTGGATGAGGCGCAGAGCATTGCCGATTTCAAAGCGCGCCAGCAACAGGCGTTTAGTGCCGAGGTCGCCCGTTGGCAAAACGAGGAGGCCACCGTTGCAGCACTGCAGGAGCAGGCCCCCGAGCCAGCGGACGTGGCGGCACACCTGCAGCCGGTCGAAGCCGAAATTAGCGGCAATATCTGGAAATTGCTGGTGGCAGAGGGACAGTCCGTCCAGGCCGGCGAACCCTTGCTGATCGTCGAGGCGATGAAGATGGAGTTTGCAGTACATGCCGCGATCGATGGGGTGGTCAGTCATGTGCGTTGCAAGCCCGGGCGTCCGGTGCAGGCCGGGGATGCGCTGTTGTATCTGGATCCTGCCGCCGTCACGGTGCAGTGAGGAGCCGTCATGACCGAGCAGCTACCAAGCGGACGGCGCGCACTGGGTGAGCCCAAGCCCAGACCGGTGAATATGGCGGATCGTATCTATGCCGCTCTCAAGGAGCAGATCTTCAACTTTGCGCTGTTGCCCGGCGATCGCTTCAGCGAAAGCGATGTGGCGGCGCAGATGTCAGCCAGCCGCACTCCGGTGCGTGATGCCCTGTACCGGTTGCAGCAAGAGGGCTATGTCGAAGTCTACTTTCGCAGCGGCTGGCAGGTCAGGCCCTTCGACTTCAAGACCTTCGAGGATCTGTACGACGTGCGCATCGTGCTGGAGGAGGCCGCCGTGCGTCGCCTGTGTGACGGACTGCAGCAGGGCGATGAACTGGAGGAGTTGAAGGCCACCTGGCTGGTACCCGAGGCGCAACGCCTGATCAATGGTGATGAGGTGTCGCGGCTGGATGAGCGTTTTCACTGTTTGCTGGTGGCGGCAACCGGCAACCTGGAGATGGCCGCCATGCACCAGGCGGTCAGTGAACGCATTCGCATCATACGGCGGCTCGATTTTACGCAGGAGATGCGGATATCGGCCACCTATGCCGAGCATGGCGCCATTCTTGGCGCCGTGCTCAAGCGTCGCAGCGAGGAGGCACTGCGGCTGCTCAAATCGCATATCGAGGCCAGCAAGGCCGAGGTACGCAAAATCACCCTGCATAAGCTGCATGTGGCCCGGGAACGGTCACGGTTGCGGCAGGGTACTCCACAAGAAGTATGAGTCAGTGCTTTACAAACTCGCGTCACCCTCCGGTGGGTTCAGTCCACCGGGCAAGATGACCCGCACTGGGTGGGTTTTTTAAACAAGGAGAAGTTTCATGAAAAACAAAACATTGGTTCACGCTTCCCGTCTGTCGCTGCTGGCATTGGCCATGGCTTCAGCCGGTGTCATGGCCGCTGATGGCACCATCAAGATCGGGGTCCTGCACTCGCTGTCCGGCACCATGGCCATCTCCGAGACCACGCTCAAAGACACCATGTTGATGTTGATCGACGAGCAGAACAAAAAGGGTGGGGTGCTGGGCAAGAAGCTTGAGCCTGTGGTGGTGGATCCGGCCTCCAACTGGCCGCTGTTTGCCGAGAAGGCCCGCGAGCTGATTCAAAAAGACAAGGTGGCGGCCATCTTTGGGTGCTGGACATCGGTATCGCGCAAGTCGGTGCTGCCGGTGGTCGAAGAGCTCGACAGCATCCTGTTCTACCCGGTGCAGTATGAGGGTGAAGAGTCTTCGAAGAACGTGTTCTACACCGGTGCGGCACCAAACCAGCAAGCCATTCCGGCCGTGGACTATCTGATGGCGCAAGGGGTCCAGCGCTGGGCGCTGCTGGGCACGGATTATGTCTACCCGCGCACCACCAACAAGATCCTCGAAGCCTACCTCAAGGCCAAGGGCGTCAAGGCGGATGACATCATGGTCAACTACACACCATTTGGTCACTCCGACTGGCAATCCATTGTCGCTGACGTGAAGAAGTTCGGCTCAGCGGGCAAGAAGACGGCCGTGGTGTCGACCATCAATGGCGATGCCAACGTGCCGTTCTACAAGGAGCTGGGCAACCAGGGCATCTCGGCCAAGGATATCCCGGTCGTGGCCTTCTCCGTGGGGGAAGAGGAACTCTCCGGTATCGATACCAAGCCGCTGGTGGGCCACCTGGCCGCCTGGAACTACTTCCAGAGCGTCGAGTCCGATGAGAACAGCCAATTCATCGACACCTGGCACAAGTTCACCGGCAAGGAGTCCCGCGTGACCAACGACCCGATGGAAGCGACCTACATCGGCTTCAACATGTGGGTGCAGGCGGTGGAGAAAGCCGGCACGACCGAGCCGGGCGCCGTGCAGGATGCGCTGATTGGCGTCAGTGTTCCGAACCTGACCGGCGGCATCGCCACCATGATGCCGAACCATCACATCACCAAGCCGGTACTGATTGGTGAAATCCAGGACGATGGCCAGTTCGAAGTGGTCTCCGAAACCAAAGGCACCGTGGTCGGTGATGAGTGGTCCGACTATCTGCCGGGTTCGCGCGATCTGATCTCCGATTGGCGCAAGCCCCTTGCCTGCGGCAATTTCAACGTCAAAACCGGCAAGTGTGGCGGTAGCACCAAGTAAGTCGTAACACCGGGAGGCCTGGCCTCCCGGTGGAGCCATCCGTGGTGGCTCACCCTGGTGGGCCGCGAACGCGGTCCACCACCAGCAGTAAACAAAAGGGATGTCATGATGCAGAAAATCGCAATCCGATCTGCCATCAGGGAACGCAGTGGCGGCCTGGGCGTCAGCCTGAGAATGGTGCAACGTTGTGCCATCGCGGTGTTGGCGATGCTGCTGTGTTTATCGGGAACACAGGCTGCAGCGATGAGTGTAGAGCAGGCCGAACAGGTGCTGACCGGCAAGAGTTTTGATGACAAGGCGCAGGCGTTGACTGTGCTGTCGGGCAGCGGTGCTACCTATGTTTCCGCGCTGTTTTCCGCCCTGGATGAGGGTGACCTCTACTATCGCAAGCAGGATGGGCGGTTGGTGATTAAAGGGGCGGCAGGCTTTACCGCGCTGCATGATGGCCGTGCCGTGCCGGGCAAAGCGCGTGAGTTTAAACGCGTGGCCGTGAACAATGCCTTGCGGGAGCAGTTATCCCAGCTGACAGCCAATCTGGCGTTGGGGGATGCCGACCCGGCTCGACGTCTGGCGGCGGTCGAGGCGATGTTTGGCAAGGTGACGCCGGCACAGACGACGGCGTTACAGGCGCGGTTGCAACAAGAAACGGACAGTCGGGTCAAGGAGTCACTCCAGGCTGCCTTGGCCATGGGTGATCTGCAGAGCCCAGAGGCGCAGCGGCGCTTGAGTGCCGTGCTGACGCTGGCGGCGGTGAAACACCCGCTCGTGATCGAGGCGTTGCGCACCGCTGCGGAACAAGATAGCGATGTCGCAGTCAAACGTGCCGCGCGTGATGGCCTGCGGGCGCTGACGCGTAGCCAGCAATTTTACGCCGGTGTCGAAACCCTCTATTTCGGCTTGAGTCTGGGCTCGGTGCTGGTACTGGCCGGGATCGGGCTGGCGATCACCTTCGGGGTCATGGGCGTGATCAACATGGCCCATGGTGAGCTGATGATGCTCGGCGCCTATACCACCTTTGTGCTGCAGCAGTGGCTGCCCGGTCAGCCGGCACTGGCGTTGCTGTTATCGATTCCGGCCGCGTTTGTCGTCTCCGGTCTGGTCGGCATCGTGATCGAGCGCGGCGTGATTCGTTTCCTGTATGGCCGCCCTCTGGAGACGCTGCTGGCGACCTTCGGCATCAGCCTGCTGCTGCAACAGGCGGTGCGCACCATTTTCTCGCCGCTGAACCAGAGTGTGGTCATGCCGTCGTTCATGAGCGGTACCCTGACGATCAACGGTTTTCTGGCGCTGACGCAAAACCGCCTGTGCATCATTCTGTTCTGCCTGCTGGTGTTCAGCGGCCTGATGTGGCTGCTCAAGCGCAGCCGCCTGGGACTGGAGGTGCGTGCCGTGTCGCAAAATCGGGCCATGGCGCGCAACATGGGGGTGCGTTCGGCCCGCGTGAATGCCCTGACGTTCGGTCTCGGCTCAGGCATTGCCGGCATCGCCGGTGTGGCCTTGTCGCAACTGACCAATGTCGGCCCGAATCTCGGTCAGAACTATATCGTCGATGCCTTCATGGTGGTGGTATTTGGCGGCGTTGGCAACCTGTGGGGCACGCTGGTGGCGGGGCTGACACTGGGGGTTGCCAACAAGCTGCTGGAGCCGCTGGCCGGTGCCATGCTGGCGAAGATCGTGATCCTGGTGGCGATCATCCTGTTTATTCAAAAACGTCCGCGCGGCCTGTTTCCGCAACGCGGCCGTGCGGTGGAGGGGTAAGTCATGTGGCAAGGTGTGTTACAGGACAAACGCGGTCAGGTACTGTTCGCCGTGCTGTGGCTGGGGGTAGGTCTGGTGGGGTTGTCGAACTGGCTGCTGCCGGCGGACAGCGCCCTGTATGTCGGCAGCAATACCGTCACCCTGCTGGGCAAGTACCTGTGCTATGCCCTGCTGGCGGTGGCCCTGGATCTGGTGTGGGGCTATCTGGGGATATTGAGTCTCGGGCATGGCGCCTTTTTCGCACTGGGTGGCTATGTCATGGGCATGTACCTGATGCGCCAGATCGGTGACCGTGGCGTGTATGGCAATGCCGAACTGCCCGATTTCATGGTGTTCTTGAACTGGCATGAACTGCCCTGGTTCTGGCAGGGGATCGAGCACTTTGCGTTGGCGTTACCGCTGATGATGCTGGTGCCGGGGGTATTGGCCTTTGTGTTCGGCTTTCTGGCATTCCGCTCCCGGGTGACTGGCGTCTATCTGTCGATCATGACCCAGGCGCTGACCTACGCGTTGATGCTGGCGTTTTTCCGCAATGAAATGGGCTTTGGCGGCAACAATGGCCTGACGGATTTCAAGGATCTGCTGGGCCAGCCGCTGGCCTCGGACGGCATGCGGCTTGGACTCTTCATTGCCTCGGCCCTGGCGCTGACGCTGGGGTATCTGGCGTGCCGCCTGATCGTCAGCTCGCGCCTGGGGCGGGTTGCCGTCGCGATCCGCGATGCCGAGATGCGCACCCGCTTCATCGGCTACCGTGTCGAGTGGTTCAAGCTGGCACTGTTTGTCTTCTCGGCGATGCTGGCCGGGCTGGCTGGAGCCTTGTACGTGCCTCAGGTCGGCATCATCAATCCCGGCGAGTTTTCACCGCTCAACTCCATCGAGCTGGTGATCTGGGTGGCGGTCGGTGGCCGGGCCACGCTGTATGGCGCCGTGCTGGGGGCACTGCTCGTCAACTATGCCAAGTCGGTGTTTACCGGTGTGCTGCCGGACGAGTGGCTGTATGCCCTGGGTGCGCTGTTTGTGCTGGTAACGCTGTTTTTGCCCCGCGGTGTCATGGGGCTGTTATCCCGTAAGGAGGTGCAGGCATGAACATGTTGGCCCATACCCGTGAGCTGTTTACCCCGGATTACTGGCGGCACCGCTTCTCGCCGCGACAACAGCCGGATCTGAACCTGACCCACGGCATGATCCTCTATCTGGAGGAGATCTCCGTCAGCTTCGATGGCTTCAAGGCGCTGAACAATCTCAACCTCTACATTGAAGCCGGCGAGCTGCGTTGCATCATTGGCCCCAATGGCGCCGGCAAGAGCACCATGATGGATGTCATCACCGGCAAGACCCGACCCGATAGCGGCTCGGCCTGGTTCGGGCAGAACATCGATCTGCTGGCACTGGATGAGCCGGCAATCGCCGATGTCGGTATTGGTCGCAAGTTTCAAAAACCCAGCGTTTTCGAGCCGTTGACGGTCGAGGAGAATCTGGAGCTGGCCATGGCGGGCAACAAGCGGGTCTGGCACACCTTCCGCGGCCGGCTCAGCGGTGAAGAGCGCGACTATCTGGATCAGGTGTTGTTGCTGATAGGACTGGTCCCCGAGCGCAAACGTCTGGCCGGAGTCTTGTCCCATGGTCAGAAGCAGTGGCTGGAGATCGGCATGTTGCTGATGCAGCGCCCGCAACTGCTGCTGGTGGATGAACCGGTCGCTGGCATGACCCACCAGGAGATGGAGCGCACGGCCGAATTGCTGACCTCGCTGGCGGGGGAGCACTCTGTCGTCGTGGTCGAGCATGACATGGATTTTGTGCGCAGTATTGCCAAACGGGTGACGGTACTGCATCAAGGGTCCGTGCTGGCTGAAGGCAGCATGGCACAGGTGCAATCCGATCCCAGGGTCATCGAAGTGTATCTGGGAGAGCCAACATGCTGAAAATTGACGGCTTGAATCAATTTTATGGCCAGTCCCACACCCTGTGGGATCTGAGTCTGGAGGTCCATGCCGGCGAATGCCTGTGTCTGATGGGGCGGAATGGCGTTGGCAAGACCACGCTGCTCAATGCCATCATGGGCCAGTTGCCGCTGCGCAGTGGCAGTGTGCTGTTTGACGGCACCGAGTTGGCCGCGCAGCGGGTGGAACGCCGGGCCGAGCTAGGTATCGGCTATGTGCCCCAAGGGCGGCAGATCTTCCCGCTGCTGACGGTGGAGGAGAATCTGAAAATTGGCCTGGCGGCACGGCGTGACAAGGTGCGGCAGATCCCCGAGTTCATCTATGAACTGTTTCCGGTGCTCAAGCAGATGCGTCAGCGCCGTGGCGGCGATCTCTCTGGTGGCCAGCAACAGCAGCTGGCGATTGGTCGGGCCCTGGTGCTGGATCCGAAGTTGCTGATCCTCGATGAACCGACCGAGGGGATCCAGCCGAACGTGGTTGCGGAGATCGGTGACATCATTCGCCGCCTCAATCGTGAAATTGGCCTCACCGTGTTGCTGGTGGAGCAGAAGCTGCCATTTGCGCGCAAGGTCGGCGACCGCTTCAGTCTGCTGGATCGGGGCCGGGTGGTGGCCTCCGGCGCCATGCCGCAGTTGGATGAGCAACTGATCCGCACCTATTTAACCGTGTGATCTCCGCGCCATGACATTCAGGCGCCTGCGGGCGCTTTTTTTGTCGTCGACATGCCCTGCGGCGCTGGATTATTAAATCTGACTTAATAATCTGATGACGTATTGGCTGCATTTTTGAGGTAATCGCGACGAGCCGCATCCGCGCAATGAGCGGAAGACGGCCGCTCGCGGCTGCGAAAAGAGACATTTGGCTCTGTTACTTACTGTGCGGCGACTTTTCCGGTGACCTTGATGGCAAAATGGGAAAAAATGGGTCGACGTTATCGTGCATAACCGCATGATCTGCTTTGTCATTCATATTTTGTAGTGCCCCGGGCTCCAGACAGGAGGAAGTCATCAGCATGTCTGTGCAGGAACTGAATAAAACCGGCAATTTATATACTCAGCTGACGGGATTGCCGGCACAAGAGGTGTTCGACGCACTGTTTATGCGAAACACGTTTGATCATCAGGACTCCATCGATCTGGATCTGCTCTGGTCTGAATACTGTTTTACCGAGCGCCAGGTCGTCGACGCGTTTGTCGATTTTCAGCAGCGTCATCCGGTGCTGCCGGAGGGCTACCAGGAGGCCATTTTGTGGCATGGCGAACACGATCCGGTGCCCAGCCAGATTGCTGCCGATGAGTTTCGCATGGCGTCCCAAATCTTCCATGAGAAGGCGGGGCTGTTCAATGGCACGGTACGCTTGATCGGCGGCTTTCTGAATCAGGACGTTCCCAACCGGCGCGGGCTGTGTCGCTGGATCGCACCCAATACCTTCGTGATGCTGTATGTCGTGCGTCAGTCACGTGGTCCGTTCTTCGGTTACTTCTTCCCGAAAGATGGCGGCACCACGGTATCGATGGTGATGTGGTAACGCGTTGTGCTGCACGTGATGCCAGTAAAATCAGGCCCCGATGATGGGGCCTGTTTATTGCTGCCCGATCACCAGATCGGCTGGGTCAGGAAGGGGTTGCTGAGCCGCTCGCGGCCGAAGGTGGAGTTCGGGCCATGGCCGGGAATGAAGGTGATCTCGTCCCCCAGAGGCAACAATTTGTTCTGGATCGAGGCAATCAGGTCGGCATGGTTGCCCTGGGGGAAGTCGGTGCGGCCGATGGAGCCCTGGAACAGCACATCGCCCACCAGCGCCAGCTGCGCGCTGTCGCTATAGAACACCACGTGTCCAGGCGTATGCCCCGGGCAGTGCAGTACCCTCAGCTGTTGCCGGCCAACCTGCAGCGTGTCGCCCTCCTGCAGCCAGCGCTGGGGAACAAAGGGTTCGGCGCGCGGAAAGCCAAACATCTCCGATTGTGCCGGCAGCCCCTGTAACCAGAAGGCATCGGCGGTATGGGGCCCGGTGATCGGGCAGCCGGTACGCTCATGCAACTCCAGGGCGGCGCCAACATGATCCAGGTGGCCGTGGGTCAACCATAGTCCGGTCAGGGTCAGCCCACGTTCGGCGATCGCCTCCAGCAGGCGGTGTTCTTCACCACCCGGGTCGACCAGGGCCGCCTCGCGGGTTTCATCGCACCACAACAGGGTACAGTTCTGCATGAACGGGGTGACGGGCAGGATCTGGTAATTAAGCATGCGGACTCCATAACGGGATTTGCGCCATTTTACCTGTCGCCACGGCTCATGAACAAGGCATCACAGGCTTGAGAACTGCGCGTGCAAGTCAGCGGCGACGCTCTGGTGACCGCTGGCCAGCCAGTGCAGGCCATCATCGCCGACAACCTGTGGCGGGGGCAGGTAATAACCACAACCCCACTGCCGGGACTGCTGCTGCCACAGCGCCGCCAGCTGCTGACTGGGGGCTTCTTGCCCCTGAAACAGCTGGCGCCAGCCCGCGGTCAGTGCGCCTAACGGCCGCGGTGCCAGCAGGATCAGCGACGCGGTGGGACTGAGCTGCTGCCATTGCTGCAAATACCAGTGCAAGGCGGCATCAATCGCCTGTAGCGAGGCTCCGGCTGCCAAGTCATTGATACCCAGCGCCAGCACGATGCGCTGTGGAGCCCGCTGCAGTGCCTGTTGCCAGGCTGTTGGTGCCGCAATCAGCCCCGATTGCGGCCGATCTGCCTGCAGCGTGCGACCCGGTTGGGCTTGCAGATCCAGTGCTGTCTCTAGCCTGGCTGCCAGCAAGGCGGGCCAGCCCTGATCTGGTTGGTAGCGGCCACCGGTGGGTTGAAATCCCCAGGCATTCGAATCGCCAAAACAGAGCAACATGCACTCACCTCGTCATCTGTAGAAGTGCCGATGCTAAACAAGGCGGCGCGCCGCGGCAAGTGCGCTGCCGGCAACTAGCGTGCGGTTGGGCAATGCAAGGCGATCGCCGCACTGAAGCGCTCCTGCCCATATTGCATCATGCGCACAAAGTCATCGCGACGTACCGGCACCTGCATCGCGGAGATCAGGCGTTCACGGCTGCTGTCGACATCGGGATCATGAAAAAACACAAATTGTTCGTCGAGGCCGATCAGCACAACCCAGTGTGGCGCCTTGTCGCCGGTCAAACGCCAGGTACTGATCAGCACCAATACCGGATGCCCCTGCCGCAACTCATGTTCCAGCTCGCCGAGGGTAGGGCGGCGGATCTGCGGCTCTATGCCAACGGCGCGCAGCTGTTCCAGAAAGTCGTTCTGGACCAGTTCCATGACCTGACGTTTGCTGTCACTGCGGACACCGCGTAAAAATGGCGTCTGGGCCTGGCTGACCCAGACCCGCGGCTGCAGACCGCGGCGGCTGGCTGCCAGTGTCAGTCCCAGTGCCGAACAGCCACCGTGGCCAGTGGTCATGAACACCGTCGTCGCTTCGCGCCAAATCTGCACCTCTTCGCGGCGTTGTAATGGCGTATCCGGTTGCAATCCGGCACGGGCCATCATCAGGCTGGCCGGACCACAGGTAAACGGCAACGTCTGTGCGTAGTAGGGGATCGGCAGCAGCATTGCCGGCTCGCCGGGTTGCAACCGCTTTTCCAGCCGGATGCCATCGGCGGCATCATCGTAGTAGTGGGCCAGGATGCGGATCGGGCGGTAACCCGCCTGTTCGTAGAGATGGCGGGCGCCCTGGTTATCCTGCCGCACCTCCAGGCGCAGCGTGAGATAGCCCTGTTCCAGGGCCAATTGCTCGCAGGCGTGCAACAAGCTGTAGCCGATGCCGCGCTGGCGGAATTGCGGGTTGACGGCCAGCGAGTAGAGGCGGGCGAGGTGGGTCCTATGGTGCACCAGCAGCAGGGCATAACCGGCCAGCAGCCCCTGCTGCTCGTCAACCAGCAGATGACTGGTGTCACTGCGCATGAAGCGGCGAAACTGGCGGGCGCAGAGGCGATCGCCGGGAAAGGCCTGCTCCTCCAGCGCCAGCAGCGCGGGAAGATCGTCTGGTTGGGCGGAACGAATCATGCCGGAGACCTCCTGACTTCACGGCGGGGACATCGTGGCAGGCGCGGGAGGCGGGTGTCAGGCGGTGTCTCCTGAATCTGCGGCATCATAAGCCTGTTTGGCTTGACGGGTAAAGTGTGACGGGCATAGCATGCCGCTGGGTCCAGATGGGTTACCCCTGCCTGTCATGGAGCCGGGTCGTATCCGACCTCCCTTCCTAGTGCCGTGCCGGATACCGTAGCTGTTCAACTTGGAGTCTGTATGGCCAAGTTTCTTATAGTCACGGAAAAAAAATCGGATTGGGCTGCCTATTTTCCCTCGGAAAGCGTCGTCAGTGTCGGTGATTATCTCGACCACCGCAGTGACGAGGAAGCCAGTCATAGCAATACGCAAGTCATCAACCTGTGTCGGGATTTCAGTTACCAGAGCCTGGGCTACTACTGTTCGTTATTGGCCGAGGCGCGAGGGCACCGCATCTTGCCGACGTTGCGCACCATCAACGAAGTCTCGCGCAAGGAGGCGCAGTGGATGGTGCTAAACGGTATGCATGAAGCGCTCGATCTGGCTTTTTCCGGTCAGGAGCACGATACCATCAGTCAACTCTTCTATTTTGGGCAAAGCAGCCATCCCGCCCTGCAAAAAGTCGCCCGTCAGCTCTTTGAACAGTATCCGTTACCGGTGATGCAGGTGACGTTCCGGCACAATCGTCACGGTTGGCAAGTGGCGTCGATCGCACCATTTCCGTTCCAGGCGCTGGAAAATGGGCAACAGGACAGTTTTGCCGCTGCTCTGGAGCGATTTTCGCGCAAGATATGGCGTCAACCGGCGCCACACCGCCGTTACCGCTACGATCTGGCGTTGCTGATCGACCGTGAAGAGCACATGCCGCCATCAAACCTGATGGCGATCAAACGCTTCATCCGCGCTGGTCAAAAACTGGGGATCCGGGTCGAGATCATCGATCGGGATCAGCTGGCACGGCTCGGCGAATTTGATGCGCTGTTCATCCGCGCCACCACCAACATTGACAACTACACCTATACCTTTGCCCGTCGTGCTGAAAAGCTGGGCCTCGTCGTCATCGATGATCCGGGTTCCATCATGTACTGCACCAACAAGGTCTATCTGTCCGAACTGCTGGAAAAGCACAAGGTTCCGATGCCGAAGACCCGGGTGATCCGTGCCGGTGAGAAAGGATGGGTGGACAAGACGGTTGCCACGTTAGGCCTGCCGTGCGTGCTGAAACTGCCAGATGGCTCCTTCTCGCGCGGCGTGCACAAGGTGGAGAGTGTCGAAGCGCTGGAACAGAAGGCCGGTGAAATGTTGGCCAGCTCGGCATTGATTCTGGCCCAGGAGTTTATGTATACCGAGTTTGACTGGCGTATCGGTGTGCTCAATCGCCAACCCTTGTTTGCCTGTAAATACTATATGAGCCGCGGCCATTGGCAGATTTACCAGCACAAAGAGGGCGGTCAGTTCAATGCCGGAGGCTGGGAAACGCTGGATGTGATGGCGGCACCACGCTGTGTGCGCGAAACGGCGCTCAAGGCAGCCAATTTAATTGGTGATGGGCTGTATGGCGTGGATATCAAGCAAAAAGGCAATCGCGCCTATGTGATTGAAATCAATGATAACCCCAATATTGACCGCGGCATCGAAGATCATTTCATGGGCGATCTGATCTACGAGCGGGTGATGGCGGAGTTTCTGCGTCGTCTGCAACAGCGCGGCCTTTAGGCCAGACCGGGCCCCGGCATTCCGGGGCCCGATAGGATGCAGAGGCCAAGCTCAGCCCAGCTGTTGCTCAGCCCAGCTGTTGCAAGAAGTGGCGACACGCCACGGCATCCCCGGAAAACAGCCGCTGGTTGGGGCGCCGCTCCAGCTGGCGCAAGTAAACCGGATCGTAATACTCCACCAGCAGCCGTTGAATCCACAGCGCATGGCCTTGGCTGTCTCCTTGCTGTTGTTGCAGTGCGAATCCCTCTTCCATCATCGCTTGCAGCTGACGGTACACCAGTCCGCCAAGACGTTTTTCCAGGCGTGACAAGGCGGCGCGCAACTGGGTGGCGACCTGCTCGCAGGCCAGCGCATGACTACCAAGAGCGGCTTGCCAGCGCCTGATCATGCCGTCGACATAGTCGCGTCGAATGCGCTGCACCCGCTCGGCCAGAGGACACTCCAATACCAGCAGCGGTGCCGCCTGCATCGCCTCGAACAGATCCAGCGGCAGGGTGCAACGACCAATCATGCGGCTTTCATCTTCCAGGATGCGCCAGCCGCTGTGGCGCGGTCGGAGCAGATCCAGTGCCAGTGCATTTTCGAAATCCACATTGGCTGGTTGTGGTTCGGGGAGGGCTCCAAAGCTGGATCCACGGTGCCGGGCGTGGTGTTCCAGATCGACGGCTAACGGTAGATCGGCAAGCAGTTCGGTTTTGCCGGAGCCGGTCATGCCGGTGACGATACACAGCGGGTTTTGCTGCAGAAAACTGGCCTGTTGCTCGATCAGGCAACGACGTAGCGCCTTGTAGCCTCCGCGCACACGGGGCATGACCACGCCAGCCTCCGCCAGCCATTGCTGCACGGTTTGGGAGCGCAATCCGCCTCGCAGGCAATAAAGCACCGAATCGGGTGCCGCCTGGTGTTGTGCCAGCCAGCACGCCAGCCGTTGCTGCCGGGTCTGTCCACTGACCAATTGATGGCCGAGTGCGATGGCAGCAGCCTGACCATGCTGGACATAGCAGGTGCCGACTGCAGCTCGCTCGGCATCGCTCATCAATGGCAAGTTGATCGCCTGCGGGAAGGCGCCAGCAGCAAACTCGATGGGCGCGCGCAAATCGATGAGCGGACGCCCGCTGAGCAACAGTGGCAGCGAGGCATCGATCTGGGGCAGGCGCATCAGGCGTTGTCCCGTAACTGAATCCGTGGCCCCTCGCCGGCAGGGTATAAATCGCCTATCGGTTGCAAAGCAAGGCCTTGAACCCGGGCCAGGGTCACCACTCGCTGGGCATCCGCTTGCGCCACGGCGATCAGCAGGCCGCCGCTGGTTTGCGGATCGCATAGCAGATTGCGTTGACGATCCGTCATGTGACCAAGCTTATGACCATAGGCGTCGAAGTTGCGCAGGGTCCCCCCCGGTGTGCAACCTTGAGCCAGATAATCATCGACATGAGGCAGCAGCGGTATGCGCTGGAAGTCCAGCCGGGCATGCAAGCCGGATCCCTCGCACATCTCCAGCAAGTGTCCGGCGAGCCCAAATCCGGTGACATCGGTCAGCGCATGCACTCCTGGCATGGCGCCCAGCTCTGCGCCGAGCCGGTTGAGCCGGCACATCCAGTCGGCTGCCAGCTGGCTGTGCTCGGGTAGCAAACAACGTTTCTTTTGCGCTGTCGTCAGAATGCCAATCCCCAGCGGCTTGGTCAGGAACAACTGATCCCCGGCCTGCGCCGTGTCATTGCGTTTGAGGTGTGTCAGGTCCACCAGTCCGGAGACGGCCAGGCCAAAAATGGGCTCCGGTGAATCAATGCTGTGCCCACCCGCCAACGCAATGCCGGCATCGCGGCACGCCTGACGACCACCATCGACGACCGCCTGCGCGACTTCGGCTGGCAAGGTGTTGATGGGCCAGCCGAGAATGGCGATCGCCACGGTCGGGGTGCCCCCCATTGCGTAGACATCACTGATGGCATTGGTGGCGGCAATCCGTCCAAACAGGAAGGGATCATCGACGATCGGCATGAAGAAATCGGTGGTCGAGATCAGCCCGCGGCCATCCCCGAGATCAACCACGGCGGCATCATCCTTGCTCTGATGTCCAACAAGCAGCCGCGGATCGGTAAAATCGGCAAGCTGGCTTTGTAATATGGTATCGAGAATTTTGGGAGAGATTTTGCAGCCACACCCGGCGCCATGGCTGTATTGGGTCAAGCAGATTGGGGTGCTCATGATGCCCTCATAACAGAAAGCAGAGATAAAGTGCGGGTATTATATCGACGTTATTCCGGGATAGGCAGTCGGTTGCGCGGGGTGGAGATGGCACAAAGTGCTGGGCGATGCCGAGTGGTGCGATCTTGCCGGCCCGCTGTCGGTGACATCGAGCCGGCGATGCGGCGTTATAACACGCGGACGACCAATCCCTTGAGGTAGAAACCTTCGGGGTAGGGCGTAGCGATTGGGTGGTCGGCGGCTTGGCCCATGCGCTCGAGGATCTGCGCCTCGCGGCCGGCATCCAGTGCCGCATCGGCCACGATCTTCTGGAACAGATCGGCGGTCATCAAACCGGAGCAGGAGAACGTCAGCAAGATGCCACCTGGATTGAGCAGCTGGCAGGCCAGCAGGTTGATGTCCTTGTAGCCGCGGCAGGCGCCATCAAGCTGCGCTTTGCTTTCGGCAAACTTTGGCGGATCCAGCACTATCATGTCGAATTTTTCGCCGCGCTCGCGGTATGTGCGCAACAGTTTGAACACGTCCTGCTTTTCAAAGTGGGCGCGTGACAGATCCAGGCCATTGATCTCGGCATTGCGCCGCGCCAGTGCCAGCGCCGGCTCGGATACATCGACGTTGATGACTTCCCGGGCCCCGCCTTGCAGTGCGTAGACACCGAAGCCGCCGGTATAGCAAAAACAGTTCAATACGCGGCGCCCTGCGGCATAACGGCCGGCAATGGCACGATTGTCACGTTGATCCAGATAGAAGCCGGTTTTATGGCCGCCCTGAATATCCACCAGGATCTTGATGCCGTTATTTTCTTCAATGACTACTTCTGCTGCCGGTTCGGCACCATAGAGCACACCGCTTTGTTCGGCGAGGCCCTCTTTCTTGCGCACGGCAACATCCGAGCGCTCATACAGGCTGCACTCCGGAAACAGCTGCTGCAGTGCGGCGATCAGTTGTGGCTTGTGGTATTCGGCGCCGGCGGAGAGCAACTGGCACACCAGATGATCGTTGTAACGATCAATGGTAATACCGGGAAGGCCATCGGATTCGGCCGCGACCAGGCGATATGCGGTGAGCTGCAAGCGCTGGATGAGTTCTTGGCGCCCGGCATAAGCGGCCTGCAGACGGCGCAGGAAAAAGTCAGTATCAATCTGTTCATCACGATTGAAGGTCCAGACCCGAGCGCGGATCTGCGATTCTGGCGACCAGGCGGCACGCGCCAGCCAGCGACCATCCTGGGTGAAGATCTCGACCGGCGTACCCGATGGTGCCTTGCCCTTCACGCGCTCTATGGCTTTGGAAAATATCCATGGGTGGCGACGCAACAAGGAGCGTTCGCGATCTTTTTGTAAAAACACAGAGACGGTCATAAGCAGGCTCATCAGGAATCTAGCGGGGGGCACATTCTAATGAAGTCGCGTAACTGACGCCACTGTGCTGATGAATCGACGCAACAAATAAATGCCAGTTAAATGAGCACGGGATTGTGGCGGATTGCTGCTGCTTCGGCGTGAAAAATCGTGTAAAAGCAATTAGCTATCATCTGTTCATTTTCTATCATGCAGCGGCGCAAAGCTGTCCGCCCTCTTGTTTTAACGTTCCAAGGAGCCGTCATGAAATTCGGTTGGCCGCGACATAGCGGCAAGTGGTTATTCGGTGTGATCCTGCTCATCGTGCTGGTTCTGGTTGGCAAACCCTTGTTGTTTCCTCCACCGGTTGAGTACATGACGGTACCGGTGGCGCGGGGTGACATTCGAGAGACGGTGCTGGCTACGGGCAAGCTCGAGGGCTTCCGGCAAGTCAATGTCGGTGCCCAGGTTTCCGGCCAATTGAAAAAACTGCATGCCGCCTTGGGAGAAAGTGTCAAAAAAGGCCAGCTGTTAGCGGAGATCGACCCCAAGTTACAACAAAACGATCTGCAGGATGCCGAAGCGGCACTGGATAATGTTCGTGCCCAGAAACGGGCCAAACAGGCATTGTTGCGACAGTACCAACTGGCCTATCAGCGCCAGCTCGCCATGCGACGTGATGATGCCAGTGCACAATCTGATCTGGAACAGGCCGAGGCCTCGCTGGAGCAGACCCGAGCCGATTTGCAGGCACTGGAGGCGCAGATCCGCCAGGCAGTGATTAAAGTGGACACCGCCAAGGCAAACTTGGGATATACCCGCATTGTGGCTCCGATGGACGGCGTGGTGATCGCGATCGTGACCGAGGAGGGGCAGACCGTGGTCTCGGCTCAGTCAGCCCCGACCATTCTCAAGTTGGCAGATCTGGATACCATGACGGTCAAGGCTGAAATCTCCGAGGCGGATGTCATTCGGGTCAAACCAGGCCTGAAGGCGGAGTTCTCGGTATTGGGGGCCCCCAATGAGGTGTTCCATAGTACGTTGCGCGCCATCGAGCCGGCACCAGAATCCGAAAGCACCGACAGCAGTTCTACCAGCAGCACCTCAACCACCTCGACCGCCATTTATTACAACGGCCTGTTTGATATTGCCAATCCGGAACACAAATTACGGGTATCGATGACGGCGCAAGTCACCGTTGTGCTGGGTGAAAGCCAGCAGACCCTGATGATCCCGCTCTCGGTACTCGGTCGGGAGTTGGGGCCGGACCGTTATGAGGTTCAGGTCCTGAGCAAGGGACAACCTGAGCGCCGCGAGGTCAAGACCGGACGTAAAGATAGCGTCAACATAGAGATCCTGGATGGCCTGGCAGAGGGAGAGGCGGTGCTGGTCGGGGATAGTGTGACCGCTGAGGCCTCGGCAGAGCAGCAGGATCGACGTCCTGGTCCACCACCACGGGGATAACCGGATGAACCAGTCAGTACCCGTATTGCAGCTGAGCCAGGTCAATCGTTCGTTTGTGGCCGGGGATGAGCATGTCACCGTCCTGCAGCAGATAGATCTGACGATTCAGCGTGGAGAAATGGTGGCCATCATCGGGGCCTCCGGGTCCGGCAAGTCGACCTTGATGAATATTCTCGGCTGTCTGGATCGGCCAACCAGCGGCGAATACCGGATCCATGGCCAAGCCACCTCAGCGTTGGATGCCGATGCCCTGGCCGCACTCAGACGGCATAATTTTGGCTTTATCTTTCAACGTTATCATCTGCTGCCACACCTCGATGCCCTGGGTAACGTCGAGATGCCCGCCATCTATGCCGGAGGGGATGCCACCCTGCGTCGCGAACGCGCCGCATCACTGCTGACACGCCTGGGGTTGGGTGATCGGCTTGGTCACCGGCCCGCCCAACTCTCCGGAGGACAACAGCAACGGGTCAGTATCGCCCGCGCCCTGATGAACGGTGGCGAGGTGATCCTGGCGGATGAGCCGACAGGGGCGCTTGACAGCCGCAGTGGTCAGGAGGTCATGACGATCCTCAAGGAGCTGCATGCCGCCGGACATACCGTCATTCTTGTGACCCATGATGCTCAGGTTGCGGCGCATGCCGAGCGGGTCATTGAGATCCACGACGGTCGTATCATCGCCGATCGCCGGCAGACGCAAGCAGTACCATCACGGCATGAATCCGGGAGTTTCGTGGCCAAGGAGCCCGATTGGCGAGCACGGTTGGCCCAATTTGTTTCCGCCTTGCAGATGGCTGGCATTGCCATGGCTGCACACCGCATGCGCACCCTGTTAACCATGCTCGGTATTATCATCGGCATCATGGCGGTTGTGAGCGTTGTTGCCTTAGGTCAGGGCGCGCAGCAAAAAGTGGTCAGTGACATCAGCTCGATGGGCACGAATACCATCGATATCTATCCCGGGAAGGACTGGGGGGATGAGCGCGCTGGTGCGATACAAACACTGGCCCCAGCTGACCTGGAGGCACTGCAGGCACAAATCTACACCGATAGCGTGACGCCGACGCTTGGCTCATCCAAGCTGCTGCGACACGGTAACATCAGTGCCACAGGCACGGTTCAAGGGGTGGGTGAGCAGTTTTTTCGTGTCCGTGGTTATACCGTTGCCCTCGGCACCCTGTTCAACCAGGCGGATGTTGATGCCCATGCCCAGGTGGTGGTGATTGATGACAACACCCGCAAGAAGTTTTTTCCGCATGGAGAAAACCCGCTCGGTGCCGTGCTGCTGCTGGGCACATTGCCGTGTCGGATTGTGGGGGTGACGGCCGCCAAAGAGAGCCCCTTTGGAAATAGCGACACCTTGAACGTCTGGATCCCCTATACCTCGGCCATGAGTCGGATCCTCGGACAGTACTATTTCAGCAGTATCACACTGCGCGTTCGCGATGGGATGTCGAATGCCATTGCCGAGCAGGGCATCGAGCGCTTGCTCACCCAGCGGCACGGCAGCAAGGATTTCTTTCTCAATAGCAGCGACAGCATCCTGAAGACGATACAAAAGACCACCGGAACCCTGGCACTGCTGATTTCAGCGATTGCTGTCATCTCGCTGCTGGTCGGCGGGATTGGCGTGATGAACATCATGCTGGTTTCGGTGACGGAGCGGACGCGTGAAATCGGCATTCGCATGGCGGTGGGAGCGCGGCAGAGCGACATCATGCAGCAATTCCTGATCGAGGCAGTCCTGGTCTGTTTGTGTGGTGGAACCCTGGGCGTGTTGTTGTCATTTGGCATCGGCGCCCTGTTTGCCATGCTGGTTTCGTCAATGAGCATGATCTTCTCTATCAGCACCATACTGACGGCAGTGACCTGCTCGTCGCTGATTGGTGTCATCTTTGGTTTTGTTCCGGCGCGCAACGCGGCGCGACTGGATCCAATAGAGGCATTGGCCCGTGAATAATTACACTCCGACTCGTTTGGCCGCCGCTGTCGTGCTGGCCATGATGGTGACGGCCTGTGGTTCCGTGATGCGCAGTGAATATCAGCGTCCGGCAATGACATTACCGGAGCACTGGCAGCAGGCCACCTCAACGCCAAGCCAGATACCGGCACGCTGGTGGCAGGTATTCCAGGATCCGCAGCTAGACCGGATGCTGACACAGTTGCGGCAGTCCAACCCGGATCTCGCCAAAGCCGGGATCAGCTTATATAAGGCGCGACTGACGGCGCAGCAGACCGCCACGAATGCATGGCCGACGCCAACGGTCGGGTTGAATGCCCAGAGCAGCAAACCATTGGCCGGAGGGGGCAGCAGCAAGAGCTTTACTGGTTCAGCGGCGCTGAGCTATGAGCTGGACTTATGGGGCAAACTGGCGAGCCAACGCGATGTCACGCACTGGCTTGCGGTGGCCAGCGATGAAGATCGCCAGGCGACCGAACTCTCGATGATGGGCACGGCTGCCGGCCTGTATTGGCAGATAGGTTACCTGAATCAGGCGATAAGCCTGAGTGAAGAGAGTTTGCAAGATACCCGCAAGCTCTTGCAATTGGTTAATAGCCGCTATCAGGCTGGAGCCATTGGTGAGCAAGACCTGGTCAGTGCCGAGCAGGAGGTCGCCAGCCAGCAGGCTACGGTGATCGATTATCGTCGTCAGCTGGTAGCCCAGCGCAATGCCCTGGCCATTTTATTCGACGCCCCGCCGGAAGCCTGGTTGCCAGAACTGGACAAGCTGGAGGCGCTGCATGTGCCCTCGATTCCGGCAGGCTTGCCGGCATCGGTATTAGGCAACCGGCCTGATCTGCGTGCCAGTGAGGCTCGGTTACGCAGCGCCTTGGCCAGTACCGACGCAGCCAAGTTGAATCTCTATCCGGCGCTGAGTCTGACGGCTACCGCGGGCAGTGAAAGCTCGGCGTTGGGCCATTTGCTCAGTGATCCGGTGGCAACGTTGGGCGCGGGGCTGACACTGCCGTTTGTTGACTGGCAGAATCAATCATTGGCAATCGATTTGGCGGATGCAGATTATCAATCCGCCGTCGTCAGCTTCAGGCAGGATCTTTATCAGGCCCTGAGTGAAGTTGAAACCGAGCTGAATGCCGGCCAACACTATGCGCAGCAGGGCGAGCTGCTTAAGCAGCAATGGCAGTGGGCACATAAACGGTCCCTGATTGCTCTGAGCCGGTATCGCAACGGAGCTACGGATGTTCAGGATTGGCTGGATGCCCGTGCCAGCGAACGGACGGCGGCATTGGCCTGGGCTCAAAACCACTTGAATCGGCTCAACAGCAGCATGAGCCTGTTGAAGGCGTTGGGTGGGGCAGGCAAGGTACAACAGCAGGCTGGGCAATAAATTACGGCCACCCGAAGGTGGCCGTATGGTGTCGTGAGCAGCCGCTTAGAATCGTAGACCGCGCAACAGATTATCGAGTTCGGTGGCTGTCACCTTCAGATTCTGGGTGCCGGCCACTGTGGCTTCTGTAGACTCTTCAACCTGGAGTGCCTGACCGCGAACCTCCTCAAGGTTTTGAGCTATCTCTGCAGCGACCGAGCTCTGTTGTTCGGAGGAGGTGGCAATTTGCGCACTCATTTCGAACACTGATTCGGTGTAACTGGCGATGCGCTCGATGTCGTGACCAACACCGGTAATCAACTCACGGCTGCTTGCCGCGCGCTGTACGGTTTTCTCCATGATCAGGTTCAATGACTCAGTGCCGCCTTGCAGCTCTTCGATCATCTTCTGGATCTCTACGGTCGCCTGTTGCGTTCTCCCGGCGAGGGTGCGGACCTCGTCGGCCACGACCGCAAAGCCACGTCCTTGCTCGCCCGCCCGTGCCGCTTCAATCGCCGCGTTCAGTGCCAACAGGTTGGTCTGGCCGGAGATGGAGTTGATGACGGTCACCACCTCGTTGATTTTGTGGGCCCGGTTGGTCAGTTGTTCGACGGCGCTGGAGGCCTCGCTGATCTCGTCTGCCAACGCCTGAATGGCATCGATAGTACGGTTCACGCTGGAAGCCCCTTGTGCGGCTTCTTCGCTGGAGAGCCGGGTCTGGGCAGAGGTATCGTTGGCGTTACGTGCCACTTCGCGAATCGCAGCCGTCATCTCTTCCATGGCGGTGGCCAGGGATTCAAGATATTGACGCTGACTCTGCGCCGTGCTTTGGCCGGCAATGGCCATGTCACGGAACTCTTCGGCAAACATCTCCAGCGCCTCGGCACTTTCATGCACCAGTTTCACGTTGTGCTGTTGTCGCTCTGCAACCTTGTCAACATTGACCCCGACCGAGCTGAACTCATCGCGGTTTTCGGTGGCATGGGTGCGGACTGTCAGATCACCATCGGCAATTTTTTGCAGGGCGCTGTTCAGACCATAGATGGCGCCAGTAATAAAGGTGCTGATGTAATAGCTGACGATGGCCATCAACAGCAGACCAAGCAGCGTCAGTGTGATGTTACCGCCCTGGTTATCCCACATGGAGGTATCGGAAAGATCCAGACTTCCACTCAGGAAGCGCTGGTTTCCTGCATCGACGGTGACTGTCAGTGCGGTGTTGACCGTGTGTTGGCCGACGACGCCACTCTCTGCCAAGCGGATCCCTTGTGGCAACTGAATGCTGCCGACATCCGGAACCTGCTTGATGATGGCGGCGGTGGCATCCAGCTTCTGCTGCAATGCCTGTATGGCTTGCTCGGTACGGATATCGTGATTTTGCGCCATCAGCATTAGACAGATGAGCAGCAGTAATAACAGTGGAAACCAGAACAGAAAGTGGAATTTCTCCGCAATCGTCAGCTTATTTAATATTTTATCAGCCCAACGCAATTTGACTTCTTTCATACAACGCTAAATCCTTGGAGTGAAACTGATTTCATGATAACGGCATCACGATTTTTCCGAAGCAAGGGTGATCACAAAAATGTCTGACAGAACTGTAAAAGTCGTGGTTTATGGCCATGTCCAGGGCGTTGGCTTTCGTTATTTCACCATGCAACAGGCAGATCAGCTTGGGCTCAAGGGGCATGCCATCAATCTGGCTGACGGTAGTGTGGAAGTGTTGGCATCAGGCCCCAGGTACGCCGTGACGAAACTGCTGGAATGGTTGCAGCAGGGGCCTCGTACCGCACAGGTGGAGCGTATCGTGGTTGACGATGTGCCCATGTCATTGGTCACCGAGCGGGGATTTCGTGCAGGTTAGGTGACAATCGATGCATGGCAGCAAGAGCACATCGACCGAGTACGCAGCCTGGTGTCGCAGGAGGCGTGGGACTGAGCGTCGCTGCATCAGTTCCGCACGAGTTTGCGTGCCTTCCTCTCGCTGTTGCCGTTGTGGTGTCGCCGCAAGCGACAATCCCGGCAGGTCACACAGTTAAAACAGCAACTCAAGCGCACTGGCGCCCAGCGGGATCGGGATCTGTTTCGTCCGCTGCTGAAGGGGCTATCACAGCAGGCAGCGCAGTTACGCCGCGCCATCGCCAATAAAAAAGGCAGCGCCAGGCTGCCTTGGTTTTGAACTTGCTGGCGTTTACTTAACGCGCATACCGGGTTGGGCTCCTTCGTGTGGTTCAAGGATCCACAGATCCTTGCCACCAGGGCCGGCGGCCAGCACCATCCCTTCTGACATGCCGAAGCGCATCTTGCGCGGTGCCAGGTTGGCCACCATGACGGTCAATTTGCCGATTAAGGTTGCCGGATCGTAAGCCGAACGGATGCCGGCAAAGACCTGGCGAGTTTCACCACCGATATCCAGTTGCAACTTCAACAGCTTATCGGCGTCAGCTACCAGCTCGGCATTCACAATGCGGGCGATGCGCAGGTCAATTTTGGCAAAATCGTCGTAGGCGATCTCAGCCGCTATCGGTTCGCGTGCCGCGTTATCTTTCCCTGGCGCACTTTGGTGCTGCGACTTGGCGCCCTGACTCTTGCTTGCTTCAGCCACCAGGTCTTCCTTGGATGCGTTGACCATCTCTTCAATCTTTTTCGGATCGATACGGCTGAACAGGGCTTTGAAGGTTGCAATCTGGTGCCCCAGCAGAGGAGCATCGATATTGTCCCATTCCAGAGTACTGCCAAGGAATGCCTCGCTACGTTCGGCCAATTGTGGCAGAACGGGCTTCAGGTAAGTCATCAGCACACGGAACAGATTCAGCGATACCGTGCAGACATCCTGCAGCAATTGATCTTGCCCCTCTTGCTTGGCGATGACCCAGGGTGCCTTCTCATCGACGTAACGGTTGGCTACATCGGCCAGAGCCATGATCTCGCGAATCGCCTTGCCAAATTCACGACTCTCGTAGGCATCGGCAATGCGTTCGCGTGCGGCGACAAAATCGGCATAGAGCGCCGGTTCGGCCATGGAGGCAGACAGCTGGCCGTCAAATCGCTTGCTGATGAAGCCTGCGGTACGGGAGGCCAGATTAACCAGCTTGTTGACGACGTCAGCGTTCACTCGCGCCACGAAGTCATCCAGATTCAAATCCAGATCGTCGATACGGCTGTTGAGCTTGGCCGCATAGTAATAGCGCAGGTATTCCGGATCCAGATGCTGCAGGTAGGTGGCCGCCTTGATGAAGGTGCCTTTGGACTTCGACATCTTGGCGCCATTGACGGTGACATAACCATGCACAAAGACGTTGCTCGGTTTGCGGAAACCGGCACCTTCGAGCATGGCGGGCCAGAACAGCGAGTGGAAATAGAGAATATCCTTGCCGATGAAATGGTATAGCTCGGCATCGGATTCTTTGCTCCAGAAGGCGTCGAAACTCAGCTCCGGGCGCTTATTGCACAGATTGCGGAACGATCCCATGTAACCAATCGGGGCATCAAGCCAAACGTAGAAATATTTGCCTGGTGCATCCGGGATTTCGAAACCGAAATAGGGGGCATCCCGGGTGATGTCCCATTGCTGAAGACCGGCTTCAAACCATTCGTTGAGTTTATTGGCCATCTCCTCTTGCAGAGCGCCCGAGGTCGTCCAGGCCTTGAGCATGCCTTCAAACTGCGGCAGGTCGAAGAAGAAGTGTTCGGTCTCTTTCATGACCGGTGTTGCACCGGAGACGGCGGACTTGGGATCAATCAGTTCAGTTGGGCTATAGGTAGCGCCGCACACATCACAGTTGTCACCATACTGATCGACCGCCTTGCACTTGGGACAGGTGCCCTTGACAAAACGGTCCGGCAAGAACATTTGCTTTTCCGGATCGAACAACTGGGAGATACCGCGACGCTTGATAAATCCCCCCTCGCGCAGACGGGTATAGATCAGGCTGGCCAGTTCGCGGTTTTCATCGCTGTGGGTGGAGTGATAGTTATCGAAACTGATGCCGAAGCCGGCAAAATCGGTCTGATGCTCTTTGGACACCTCGGCAATCATCTGTTCCGGGGTCATCCCCAGCTGCTGTGCCTTGAGCATGATCGGTGTGCCATGGGCATCGTCGGCGCAGATGAAATGGATGGTGTTGCCACGCAGGCGTTGATAACGCACCCATATGTCGGCCTGGATATGTTCCAGCATGTGGCCGAGGTGGATGGAGCCGTTTGCGTAAGGCAAGGCACAGGTAACCAGAATTTTACGAGCTGAGTTGGCCATAGTTCCTGTTGGTTCGAGTAATGAAAAGGGGCCTTATGTTACCCGAAAAGCGCATGAGCTGCCTAGGCAAACCCGTCTCTACGCGCAAGACAGCCGTGGATAGTGATGGACGCCTTGGAACAATTTGTTAACAATCAGCATTCCGCATTGATGACGAGGAGCATGCCGTGGAGCAGATTTGGCAACAGTTGCGTCTATTTCAACCGGATGGCTGGCCACTGGATATTGTCAGCGCCGGATTTGTACAGCAGGTCAACCTTGAGGACGGCCTGCTGACCATCTCGCTGCTGTGGCCGCTGGCAAGTAACGACTGGCAACAGCAGTTGCAGGCAGAAATCGAACCGCGCTTGCTTGCCCTCCCCAAGGTGCAACGGATTGGCTGGCAGGTGCGACAGGAAATAGCCGCGTTGGCTCGAGCCACTGCAGTGCCCGGCATCCCCGGTATTCGCAATGTGATTGCGGTTGCCTCGGCGAAGGGTGGCGTTGGCAAGTCGACGGTGGCGGTCAACCTGGCGTTGGCGCTTTCGCGTCAAGGCGCCCGAGTCGGGCTCCTGGATGCAGACATTTATGGTCCCTCCATTCCGACCATGTTGGGGCTACAAACAGCGCGCCCAGAAAGTCCGGATGGCAAACACATGCGGCCTGTGCCGGCCAGTGGGCTGGCAACCTTGAGCATCGGCTATCTGGTTCCGGCCGAGGAGTCGGTGGTTTGGCGCGGGCCCATGGCCAGCAAAGCGCTGGGCCAGCTGTTACACGAAACCCTGTGGGGAGATCTCGATTACCTGATTGTCGATATGCCACCAGGCACCGGTGATATTCAACTGACGATGGCACAACAGATTCCTACCACCGCCGTCGTGATGGTCACAACCCCGCAGGATGTCGCGCTGATCGACGTGCGCAAGGGTATTTCGATGTTGGAGAAGGTCAACATCCCGGTGCTGGGCATCGTGGAGAACATGAGCGTGCATGTCTGCAGCCAGTGTGGACATGAAGAGCCGCTGTTTGGCTGTGGTGGCGGTGCGGCGTTGGCAGATGAGTTTAATATCCCGCTGCTGGCTTCGTTGCCGCTGCATATCAATGTGCGTCGCAGCATGGATGAGGGACAACCGGTCGTGGCGTCGGCACCCTTGTCAGACCTGGCCAGCGGTTATCATCGTTTGGCCAGGCAGGTTGCGGTACGGCTGTACTTTAGTGGAAAAACGATTCCGGCCACCATTTTTACTGCACCGGCGTAAAAATGGCCCGCTGGCCTGGGGCTTACAGCACAAAAACGCCATTTGCAGACACTTTTCTGTATAATCTGGCGCTGTAAGCCCTTTCCACGCTGTTACCGAGTAGAGAGTCATGTCCGAACAAGCGCGTTCCTGTGTCATCATTGGAATTGCCGGGGCGTCTGCCTCCGGCAAAAGTCTGATTGCCCACACCATTTTTGAAGAGTTGGTACAGGAGCTGGGTGAAGATCAGATCGGTGTTATCACTGAAGATTGTTATTACAAGGATCAGTCGCATCTGACGATGGAAGAGCGGGTGAAGACCAATTATGACCATCCGAATGCCTTCGATCACAATTTGCTGGCTCAACACCTGACCCGTCTTCTCAAAGGGGAGGCGGTCGACATTCCGCGTTATTCCTATACCGAGCACACGCGCCTGCAGGAGACATTAGGTTTCAGTCCCAAGCGCGTGATCATTCTTGAAGGCATTCTATTGCTCAATGAACCGCATCTGCGGGAGCTGATGGATGTCAGCATCTTCATGGACACGCCGTTGGATATCTGCCTTATTCGTCGACTGGTGCGGGACGTACAGGAGCGGGGTCGAACCATGGATTCCGTGCTCAAACAGTACCAAAACACCGTGCGGCCGATGTTTTTGCAATTTATCGAGCCGTCCAAACAGTATGCAGATGTGATAGTGCCCCGTGGTGGCCGTAATCGCATCGCCATTGACATGATTAAGGCCCGGATCCTGCACATGTTGCGGGGCTGAGTGCCGGGTTGTTGATTCCAGGAGAACAAGGAATGCGTCTTTGCGATAGTGACATCGAGAAATACCTGGCCGAGGGCAAAATCAGCATAGAGCCGCCGCCGGGGAGTGACAGAATCAGTGGCGTCAGTGTGGATGTCCTGCTAGGCAATGAATTTCGGGTGTTTCAGGCGCACACTGCGCCATACATCGATCTCAGCGGTCCGCGGGAAGAGGTTGCCGAGGCCATCAATCGTGTCATGAGCGATGAAATCGTCATTGCCGATGGTGAAGCTTTCATCCTGCATCCAGGGGAGTTAGCGCTGGCGGTCACGCTGGAGTCTGTGACGCTACCGGATAACATTGTGGGATGGCTTGATGGCAGGTCATCGCTGGCGCGGTTGGGGCTGATGGTGCACGTTACCGCCCATCGAATCGATCCGGGTTGGTCAGGGCGCATTGTTCTGGAATTTTATAACGGTGGCCGACTGCCGCTGGCATTACGTCCTAAAATGGTGATTGGGGCGCTGAATTTCGAGCTGTTATCTGGCCCTGCGGTGCGTCCGTACAACAAACGCGCCAATGCAAAATACAAGAGTCAGCAGGGGGCTGTGGCCAGCCGGATCAATCAAGACTGAGCCAGCAAGAGGCTGCCTGAATGCACTAACTGGAGGGCAGCCATGAAAAAAATACTCCTGCTGTTGGGGGCATTGCTCCTGCTGATGGTGTCTGGCCTGGGCATTTTCATGGCAAGCATCGACTTCAGTGCCCTGCAGAATCGTCTCATTGAACAGGTTCGCGCCCAAACCGGACGCGAATTATCGGTTAAGGGGCCTGTAAGCTGGCGCTGGTATCCATCGCTTGGACTGCAGGTGAATGATCTTACCCTGGGCAATGCACCTGGCTTTGATCCGACACCCATGCTGCAGGTAGCCCAAGCGGATGTGGGGCTCGGCTTGATGGCGTTGCTCTCGGGACGCTTAGAGCTCGAGCAGATACGCCTGATGGCGCCACGCATTTTGCTACAGCGGCGTGCCGATGGTAAAACGAACCTCGACGACCTGCTGTTTACCTCCCAAACCACACAGGTTCCAGATGCACAGACCGGAGCGGCGCCGGCAAGCACGGCGCCTCAGATAACCTCCTGGTCCGTCGCGGGCATCGATGTTCAGGGCGGAGAGCTGACAATCGTGCGCCCCGATGGTCCGCCATTGCGATTAACCCGGCTGGATTTTCACACCACCGAGATTAGTGAACCCTTGCATAGCGCCGTCACCATGAAGGCGCAGCTGGATGTGGGTGCACAGCAGATACAGCTAGAAACCAGTGCGGACGTCAGTCGGCAGCAGGATCGGTTCCTGTTTAACAACTGGCAGTTAGCCACAATACTGCAGCTAGATGCCGTTCCGGTCCCGGTGCGAAACATCAAAGCCGCGGGGCGCCTTGAGCTGGATATTCAACAGCACAAGGTGTTGCTGGATACTTTAACGGCCACCATGGGGCCGTTAGCATTGACCGGCAAACTCGATGTGCAGTGGGCTCCGGTATTACGCATCGACTCCAGCTTCCAAACCCCGCTGCTTGATGTTGCCTGGCTAGCACCGCCATCGCCGACGGGGTCTAAGGCTTCCCGCAACGATAAAGCAATCTCTAATCAGGAGCCGGATCTGCGCGGTTTGCCTGAGTTGTTCTGGCATCATCGTTGGCAGATCGGAGAAATCAAGCACGAAGCGATGCAGCTGACAGGGGTGAGCTGGGAGAGCTCGCTCGAAAAGCAGCTGTTCACCCTGCAACGGCTGGAGATTGACAAGGTCTTCGGCGGGCGAATGAGTATCAGCGGCCAGTCCGATTTTGCAACCTATCCACTGGTATGGCGACTCAAACCGGATCTTCACCGTTTGCAGATACAGCCATTGATGTTGATGGCGCTGGGCAAGGCCCCTTTGTCCGGGCTTGCTTCAGCAAGTGGTGAGCTATCCGGACTGGGAGTGCTGCCTACCTCCTTGCGACGTCATACCCAGGGTACGCTATGGGTCACTGTCGATGATGGTGCCATGCAGGGCATTAATCTGGCCGCCATGTTGCGTGACGCCAAAGCGAAGTTAAAGGGGAAAACGCAACCCCATACGGTCAAACGGACTGACTTTTCGGCATTGCGCCTGGATATGATGTTGACCCCGGGTCTGGCCCGTTTCAGCAAGATCAAGATGGCGTCACCGCTGTTTAGAATCAGCGGCCAGGGGCTGACCCAGCTTGAACGTGAGACGCTGGATATTGATTTGGATGTCGCCGTCGTGGCGACCAGCAAAGGGCAGGGCGGTGCCGAGTTGGCCGATTTATACAACCTGACAATACCTGTGCAGATAATCGGCACCTGGAGTCAACCTGACTACCGTGTACAACTTGGATCCCTATTAAAATTGGACAACATCAAACAGTTGCCCGGTAAAGTCGGTAAAGGCCTGGAAAGCGGAATAGGCAAGCTCTTTCACTGACGCGCCCAACCAAATTCTGCGATATCAACAAGGTTACACTCGCGGTGATGACGCAAGCTTATCCATTGGCGATCAGAGGGGGCGCGGCTTGCTCCCTGTTCCTCGTGAGCGTGATTACTGTTCGGGATGGTGATCTAACTTGCGGATAGGCGATCTATGCCATCCCACCACATGCTGCAGCGCTTGTATAAAACCAAATTCACGGAGTTGATCGGCTTCAAGCTGATTGCGAGCAAAGAACGAACCGATAAACCCCAGGCTATTGATAGCGATGTGCTGCCATGCGGCGGCGCGACGCGGAATCATCCATAGCCAGTCGCGAGACAGCAGCAGGTTATAGGCGCAGCCGGGTTGCCAATCGAGCTGTTGTAAGCCTTGCTGATAGCAGAGGTAGAGCGCTTGGGCATCCAGACCTGGTTGCGCTAGAAAATGGGGTCCGAGCAAGTCGGCATGCTCAAGCGGGTTGATTCCAGCGTAAGCGGGGGTCGGGATCCACTGCATATGCCGATGTGGCTGGCTGGCACCGGCGCTGGGGCCCGCGTTATAAAACAAGATGCCCTCTTGACCCAATTGCTGCATCAGGCACTGTGCCGCCTGAAAATTTTGCAGCGTCAGTGGCGACACCTGGGCTTCAAAAGTGCGGCTAATCAGCAGCAGGTGGGGTTGCAGCACCGGAAACTTGTTGAGAATGCAGACATGCTGCGGATCGATATCGGCGACATGTAATGCGTTCTCAAAGGGAAGAAATGGATTGTGCTGGACCTGCGCATGCTGGGCTGTGTCATGGCGCGCCGCTTTTCGTTGCTGCCAATGCGCCGCGATCTTGATCGAGAAGGCAATGTTGCGTTGGTAAATAATCTCCGCACGTGTCTCGATAGGGGTCAAATGACCCGCCTGCAATGCGTCCGTGTACACAGCTTGTGCTTTTTGCAGTAATAACATACGGATATTAGCCTTCTGTTTACCTATCTCGTCAAAAATCGCCCTACAATAGAGCAGGAAGTGCTGATATCAAAAGAAGAAACGTCCGCAGAGACGTTACATTGCGACTGTGACGGTAAACAGATTTGAGCGGTACTACAAGGAACCATGATATGAAGCTGACAATCAAGGTGGTGATTGCCTTTGCCATTCTATGCGGCCTGATGGCGCTGGGTGGGGCATTCTCCTATTTCAATATGAGTCGCATCGACGCCGCCTTTTCGCTGGTCGTCAAGGATATAGCCAGACTCAGAGAAGATGGCAACGCCATTGGTCAAGGCCTGTTGCGGATCAGCAAGATGTCCAATGACATGGTCTTTGCCAACAATAAAAAAGAGCTGGAACAGGCTCGAGATAGCTTTGTTAGCGAAAGCCGGGGGCTGGATCAAAAAATTGATGATCTGAGCGGCGCGCTGCAAACATTGGGGAGTGCGGGAAACAGTTCAACCATTGCTGCAGAGCTCAAGAAGAGTGTCAGCACAGTGTTTCAGGATGGACAACGTCTTTACCAGATACGACAGGAGATTCTGGATGAAACTGCCAAAATCGATCGTATCAAAACAGACTTTCTGAACAAGCTCAGTTTTGCTCGGGTGGCGGTAGATAGTTCATTTCAGGCACAACGCCAGGATGACCCCTACATCGATTCGTTAGCCAAACAGATCTATACCCAGTTGGGCACGATGGAATACATGGTGAACGCGATTTTCAGTGCCCAATCACTGGAAGAGATGAAGCGTATCCAACAAAACGCCGTGTCGATGTCCGGGATGATCCTCAATGCGGCCAATGTGTTGGAACAGGAATTGGTGGCGGCCAAGGAAAACAGTGACTTTGCGCAAGGCATTGCAGCCCTGCGGGAGAATGATGGTGTTAAAAACGGCGCCATTGCGCGCTATGTGGCATTGCAAGGCAAACGAGCGCAGTTGCTCGAGCAAGTCCAGCTGCTTTCGGAACACGTCAATCAGGGACTGCAGCAGGAACAACAGCTGAGCCATGATGTCAAGACGATTGGCGATCGTGCGTTTGAGAATGCGACCACCAGTATCAGTACCACCACGTTGAGCATTATGTTGTCGTTACTGTTGAGCCTGTTCTTCGCGGCCATTGTCGGCTGGCGTTTGTCGGTTTCAATAAAGGGGCCGATGGAGGCGCTGCAGCGCATTTTGCGCCAGTTGGCTGCGGGTAACTTCACGCAACGAGTGGAAGGGCGTTTTAGCGGCGAGTTTGCAGAACTGCAACGCGATATCAATGCGGTGATCCGCGAGTTTAATCAGGCGCTGACCGTGGTGAAGAGCGGTGCGGAACAGACCCGGCTGACGGCCAACAAGAATCGTGAGTCAGCCGATGTGCTTGCCTCTCAGGTGCAGGTGCAATCGTCCACCATGACCACACTGGCGGCAACCATCACCGAAATGGAGCATGCGATTCAGGATGTGAACAGCAATACCCAGTCCAGCCTGGATATGGTGTTGTCTGTTGACCAACAGGTACAGTCCGGACGGCAACTGGTTGGCGAAAATAATCACCTGGTGTCGACGCTGTTTGAAAACTTGAAACACAGTGAAGGGGTGATTCAGCAGGTCTCAGCACAGAGTGAACACATAGGCGGTATCCTCGAAGTGATCGCCGGCATCTCGGAGCAAACCAATTTGCTGGCGCTGAACGCGGCCATTGAAGCGGCGCGGGCCGGCGAGCATGGACGCGGTTTTGCCGTTGTGGCGGATGAAGTGCGTAATTTGGCGAGCCGCACTAACCAGAGTACTCAAGAGATCAATGCCATGATCACCGAGTTACAGCAGAAATCTTCCGGAGCCGTCGCCAGCATGCGCGAGAGCCTGTCGATGATGGTTCAGGGCAAAGACAAGATGAATCAGGTGAATGAGGCCATTGGCATGATCGCCGATCATATGCTCAATGTGCGCAATGCCGCTGAGCTCATCGCCAACGCTACGCGTGAACAGACGGTGGCGAGCCGTGAAATTAGCCGCAGCATCAACGAGATGTCGGACGTCATTGAACAAAGCAGCCGTACCATGAACGACATGGCCAGCCAAAGCAATGCACTGGATAGACTGTGTGAGCAACAAGAACAGACGGTGCAGCAGTTTAAACTGGGGCAGGTGGGGTAACAGTGGTGTTCTGACACTCACTACACCATGCAGATCAACGAAGGCGCCAACGGCGCCTTCGTTTTATCCGCGGGAACAGGGGACGGTCTGCGGGTAAAGACAACAGATGTTACTTGTGTCTCTCGAACCATCTGCGTTAAGCCTGTGTAGTTCCATGCTGCAAAGTCCATTACAGGGTCTGCAAATAATGGGCGAGGGTTCTTAGCAGTGTCACTTTTCGGCTGTCCTGCGCATGTTGCTCCAGCAGCAACTCAAGTTTCAGAACATATTGCTCAGCATGTTGATTGATATAGTCGCTGCAGTGGCGTTGCCAACGTCGCACCTCTTCGCTTGACAGGGTGTGTGGATAGTTTCTGGCTCGATAGTTAAACAGCATGGCTTGCAGGCGAGCATCATTGAACAAAAATGGTCGGGAAGAGAGCAGTTCGGGGGCTGTCTCACGTACCAGCATCATGGTCTGCCGATCTGCCTGCTCAATGAAGCCGGCGTACAGCTGCAGCTCGGCGGCTTCATCCTCAGGAGGGACTGGACGAGGTTGGCTGAAGACGGCGCGCAATTTTTCTTGAAGTTCAGGATGCTGGCGCAGCAGATTAAGGCTGCTGCGGCACTGTTTTCGGTCAATACCCAGCTCATCGGCCCGTTGTTCCGTCAAGGTTGCGGCGGGCGCCAGCACCGGACACTTATTGATGTGTACCAATTTCAGCGGGATTGGGGCCAGGTCCGCCAACTCCTCACGGCGGATGTAGAGACGTTGCCGAAGTTCATCGACATCCAGATCAATCAAGGGGGTCACATCGCGCGCCAGGTCTACCACAATGACGGCATTGGGATTGTCTGGATGCCAGGCCATCGGCAGAACCCAGCTAGCACAACCTTGCGTTGCCGGAAACATGCCTGAGACATGCACCAGCGGTTTCATGCCGGGAATATCAATCAGGGCCTTTACCCGTTGTTTGCTTCGTAAATCAAACAGGTAATGGAATAACTTTGGCTGGCGTTCACGGATCAGTCGTGCGATCCCGATCGTGGCATAGACGTCAGATAACGCATCGTGTGCATGTTGATGCCCGATGCCATTGGCGACAGTGAGGCGTTCAAGCTTGAAACTTGGTTTTCCTTCGTCATCGTAGACCCACTCAATGCCTTCTGGACGCAATGCAAAGCAGGCGCGCACGACATCCAGCAAGTCCCAACGCGAATTGCCATTTTGCCAACTGTAGGCATAGGGATCGATGTAGTTCCGATAGAAACCGTAGCGCGTAAACTCATCGTCAAAACGGACATTGTTGTAACCGAGGATGCACGTTTGCGGATGGCTGAACTCCTGATGGATGCGTCCCATAAAATCTGCTTCGCACAGACCATCACGGTTTACCTGCTGTGGCGTGATTCCGGTGATCAGGCAAGCCTCGGGATCAGGAAGGTAATCCAGTGGCATACGACAGTAGATCATCAGCGGTTCGCCAATCGGATTGAGTTCAGCATCGGTACGGATACCGGCAAACTGAGCGGGGCGATCGCGGCCGGGATGGATGCCAAAACTTTCGTAATCATGAAAGTAAAAAGTAGGGGCAGGTGCTTGATTCAACGCGCTGTTCTCAAGGTCGGTAGCAAAACGCGATTATTCTAGCATTGGTATGACATTTTGTGCTGATCAACGGCTAGCAGAAAAAGACAGGCCCGGATATCAGTGGTCCGGGCCTGTCTGGTCGTGATCACCTTGGGCGGTATTTAGCCGATCAGTGAGTTGCTGCTGTTATCTTTCCAGCCGTGGTACTCGCTGATAGCGTTGGAGACCATCTCCTCTTCGCGCAGTCCAAAAGGCAAGTTGTTATCGATACACAATGCCCTGGTTTCCTGATAGGGAGAACCACAATTGTCCAGCACGTCGAAGACCTGATCTTTCAGGCGTGTATAGTCAATTCGCTGCATAAGCGTCCCTCTCTGGTTGGCGTGAGTTGTCTCTTTATTGTTCAATTTGACAAATCTGTCAAAAGAACATTCCCGATCCTTGGCCCTTTTTGCGATCGGGATCAGATAAATAGACCCTAAAATCCATGTTTTGTTCCTAAGCCAGGTACAGAATGTCGTCACTTTGTGACATAGGTGTGATCAGGCGCCATGTCGCAACCAGTAATCAATGCCTTTAGCCGCATGCAAACCTGTACTAAAGCAGGCGGTGAGAAGATAGCCGCCGGTTGGTGCCTCCCAATCCAGCATCTCACCGGCGCAAAAGACACCGGGGAGGGCGTTGAGCATCAAGTCTGGATTGAGCGTATCAAAGTCTACGCCGCCGGCGGTGCTGATTGCCTCTGCCAGGGGGCGCAGCGCCGAGACGGTCACGGGCAGTTGTTTGATCAAGAGTGCCAGCTGAGAAAGATCGTTCATCTGTTCGGCACTCAGGCACTCTCTGAGCAGCGCCGCTTTGGCTCCCTCGAGTCCCAATCGACTGCGCAAGTGGTTGGAGAGGGATTTGGCACCACGTGGCAATCTCAGATCTTTTTGCACGCGCTCCAGAGTGCGACCAGGCAGCAAATCCAGCCAGAATTGTGCAACACCTTGCTGTTGCAGCTGTTGACGAATTAGCGGGGTAAACGGGTAGAGCAGGCTGCCTTCCATGCCATGTTCTGTGATCACGCATTCCCCTTGTCGCGTGATCCTGTCGCCAGTGTGTGACATGACGGTCAGGGTCAAGGTTTTCAACGGACTACCCGCAAATCGTTCTTTGAAGAGTTCGCTCCAACGGATCTCTAGCCCACAATTGCTGGGAGCAAAAGGGGTCACGGCGATGCCGTTGGCCATCAACCATTCACGCCAGCGCCCTGTCGAACCAAGACGAGGCCAACTGGCGCCGCCGAGTGCCAGCAGGCAGGCTTGGGCGTCCACCCATCGTTCACCGTCGGGGGTGGCAAAACGTAACCGTCCTTGCGGATCCCAGCCCAAACATTCGTGCCGCATGTGCAGGCAGACGCCTTGAGCACGCAGGCGTTCCAGCCAGCGTCGCAACAGGGGGGCCGCTTTCATGTCGGTCGGAAAGACCCGCCCCGAGCTGCCGACAAATGTCTCGATACCCAGGCTTTGCGCCCACTGACGCAGTGCGTCGGCACCAAATGCCTGCAGTAGCGGCGCCAACCGCGTGCTGGCGTCGCCGTAACGGCTGATAAATGCGGCAAAGGGTTCGGAGTGTGTCAGGTTCATGCCGCCTTTGCCGGCTTGCAGGAATTTGCGACCAACCGACGGCATGGCATCGAACAGGTGAACCTGGTGTCCTTGCTGACTAAGCCATTCGGCGGCAAACAGGCCCGCCGGGCCGCCCCCAATGATGGCCACTGGGGTGGTGATAACAGATGGGCTAAGCATGGCAAGATCCTGTGTCATTTTTCGCGGTCGGCAGTCTAGCGAGCATGATGATCAACAACAAGTCGTGGGCGTGTTAGCTGATCATGTAACAGCCATTTCACGGTTTCAATTGCCAAATAGCAGCACAGGCCTTGCAACCAGACCAGCCCCCAATCGCGCCATGACAAGGCCCGGGTGGCAAATGCCTGTTGCAGGACGGGAAGGTAGCACAGCAGCAGTTGTAATAGTGCCAACACGGCAAAAGACCACCAAACGGTGTGGTTGCCCAGCCAGGCATCACGGTTAAGTGTCGGTTGCTCCAGGCGGCGGCAATTGATCAAAAAGAACATCTCACAGATGACGAGCCCCTGTATGGCCAAGCTGCTCGCCTGTTGCGGGCTGGCATCCCATAGCAGCGCGAGATGGTATTGTGCCAGCGTCAGCAAACAGATCAGCACGGCTGCCAGTGCAATCAGTACCCAGTGCCCCAGCTGCAACAATGGTGCTGCTGCCGGACGCGGCTTATGGCGCATCAGGTCCGGGTTGAGCGGTTCGAAAGCAAGGGGTAGTGCCAGTGTGATGGCGCTGACCATGTTGATCCACAGAATTTGTAATGGCGAGATCGGCATGGCCCAACCGCAGAGAATTGCCAGTAACAGCACCAATGCCTGAGCCCCATTGGTGGGCAGCAGAAAGATCAGCGTGCGTTGCAGGGCTGAATAGATATTTCTGCCACGCCGTACCGCATCTCGCAGCGTAGCAATGTTGTCGTCTGCCAACACCATATCGGCAGCCTCTTTCGCCGCTTCGGTTCCGCCGCGTCCCATGGCCACACCAATGTCAGCCTGGCGCAGTGCGGGGGCATCATTCACCCCATCGCCAGTCATCGCGACCACATGTCCCTCGGCCTGCAGTGCTTGCACCAGCCGCAATTTATTGGCCGGCGTGGCGCGCGCGAGCAGATCCAGCGTGACGGCTCGCTGGCGTAATGACGCGTCGTCGAGTGCATCCAACTCGCGACCGGTGAGCGCGGTCGGTTGCGCTGCAAGCCCCAACTGGCTGGCGATCGCCTTGGCTGTGCTGATGTGATCTCCGGTAATCATGATGAGGTGTATGCCTGCCTGCTGGCATTCGGCAATCGCGTTAGCCGCTTCCTGACGAGGCGGATCCTGCATGCCGATAAGGCCTAGCCACTGCCAACCAACATCAGGCAGCTGGGAGCTGAGAGCCTCGCCCCACCATTGGGCCAGCGCCAGGACGCGCAGCCCTTGCTGCGCCAATTGCTCGGTCTGCACGCGCCAATGCGCTTGGTGCTCTGTGGCGAGGCAACGCGAGATCAGCTGCTCCGGCGCCCCCTTGATCAACCAGAGTACCTGATCCGACATCGCATGGGCCGTGGCCATAAAGCCGATGGCTGATTCAAAGGGGATATGGTGGAGCCGGGGGCGCTGCTGTCGAACTGCCTGCCAGTCGATATCTGCCTTTTGCGCGGCTGCCAGCAGGGCACCCTCAGTCGGGTCGCCGTCAAGATGCCAGTCACCCTCGGTGGTGTGCTGTAGGTGAGCGTCATTACACAACACTGCCGCACGCAACAATGCTTGTAAGGCATCCATACCCTGTGCTGCAGGTGCGCTGGCATCAAGCGGCTGGATCTGACCGTCGGGGCCATAACCCAGTCCGCTGACGCGCCACTGTGATTGCGGTGTCACCAGGGCGCGCACCACCATCTCGTTACGAGTCAAGGTGCCCGTTTTGTCGGTGCAGATGACACTGACCGCGCCCAACGTCTCAACCGCGGGGAGCTGACGAATGATGGCATTCTTTTGTGCCAGACGCTGGACACCGATCGCCAGCGCTATGGTGACGACAGCAGGTAATCCTTCAGGAATCGCCGCCACCGCCAGACTTACCGCGGCCATGAACAGGCCGTCGAGTGGCAGGTCTCGCCACAACCAGCCGAGCAGAAAGGTTACAACGGCCAGCAGGACGATGTAGCGGCTCAACTGCTGCCCTAATTGATCAAGCTGCCGCGTCAACGGGGTTGCCATCGGTGCTACATGCCGCAGCAGGCTGCCGATACGACCCAGTTCGGTATCATCACCGGTTCGTACCACCCAACCGGTGGCGCGCCCCTGGGTGATCAGGGTGCCGGCAAACAGCAGGTTGCTCTGCTCGGCTAACGGTGTCTCAAGCGCCAAGGCAACATCTTGCTTGCCGACACTGCTGGATTCACCAGTTAGCGCACTTTCCTGCACCAGGAGATTGTGCGCCTCGAACACACGCAGATCGGCTGGCACCTTGTCACCTGACTCAAGGTGAATGACATCGCCCGGCACCAGGAGTTCTGCGTCTAGCGTTTGACGTTGGCCATCACGACTCACACGCGCCATCAGCGTCAGCATGTTGCGGATACTGGCCAAGGCCTGCTCGGCCTTGCCTTCTTGCAACACCCCAAACAGCGCATTGATCACCACTACGGCCAGGATCACCGCGGCATCGGTGGCGTGACCGGTCACCAGACTCATCACTGCCGCCAGCAACAGCACATAGATCAGCATGTTCTGTAACTGGCTGATCAGCCGCGTCCACCATCGCCGCTGCGGTGGCGGGGTTAGCCGGTTCAGACCATACAGCTGCTGCCGCGCCAGCGCCTCCTCGGTCGTCAGACCGTTTGCAGACGTAGCCAGTTGTTCCTGGCACTGCTGCGGGCTCAGTGCATGCCAGGCTGTCGATGCAGCAGGCGAGGCTGACAGCTGCGCTGGCGTGTTAGTCTCAGGGGTGCCGTGACGTGGCCAGATGCGACCAAAGCGGATGTGTGTCATCGAATGCCTCCAAGCTGTCCAGGCGGTAATCGGCCCATACCCAACGCGGATCTGTTGCGCAACGGTGATCCGGCACAGCCAGCAGCGACATACCGGCTGACTTGGCTGCCAGCAGGCCATTGAGACTATCCTCAATCGCCAGACAGTGCTGGGGAGCAACGCCGAGTCGTTCCGCCGCCGATAGATAGACAGCCGGGTGCGGCTTGCCATAGGGCTCATGCTCGGCACTATGCCAGAGCGTGAAATAGTCGATGATCTGCAATTTTTGCAAAATGGTCGTCACCAATTGCCCTGGTGACGAGGTGGCCAGGCCAATCGTTATCCCCTGGGCATGCAGGCGTTGTAATGTATTGACGACACCCGGCATGGGGACACCCTCAAGCATGATTTGCGCCGCAACACGGTCTAGGATCGCCTGCGCTGTAGCATGCGGCTCTAGTACTATGTCCGGGTAGCGTTGCTGCCAGTACCTGACAACGTGATCAACACGCAGCCCCATGGTCTGTTGACACATTTGCGGCGTCAGCGGGACTCCAGCTTCGCGAAAGACCTCATATTCACCTTGCTGCCATAGCGGTTCTGAATCGATCAACACGCCATCCATGTCGAAAATAACGGCCTGCAAAGACGGGGTTGCCACCATGGTGGAAACTGACATTGGGTACTCCTCGTGATATCGATATTGACCAGATTAACTTGCCACACCGCGCCGAGCCGTGATCAGGGTGTCATTCGTGAGCGGGATATTATTTTTGATGCCGATCACATTGTGCTCGTCAGCAACAGGTAAAACGGTTAAGCTGGCGCCCGCCGGGAATGTTGACCTTGATCCAGACCGGCAACTCATGAAGTCACCTCTCTTCGGATGTTCCGCTGCAGGGCCGGACTTCCCCTTTGTCCGGTATCGGTTAACTCCGTGCCATGTTTATATTTCAGTAGGTTGTTATGAATTTTGCTTCTCTCGGTCTGAGTGAGTCCTTGTTGCGCGCGATTGCCGAACAAGGGTATGACACCCCATCGCCGATCCAGGCGGCCGCGATCCCAGTGGTGCTGGCCGGTCGTGACTTGATGGCGGCGGCGCAGACCGGAACCGGGAAAACGGCGGGTTTTACTCTACCCATGCTGCAACGCCTGATGGGCAGTGAAGCACGCCCGAAGCGTCCCACCGCCAACCGGATCCGCGCCTTGGTCTTGGCCCCCACGCGCGAGCTGGCCGCTCAGGTCGGTGAGAGTATCGCCAACTATGGCCGTCATCTGCCACTGCGTTATCAGGTGGTGTTCGGCGGTGTCAGCATAAATCCGCAGATGATGGCCTTGCGCAAAGGCGTGGATGTGCTGGTCGCCTGTCCTGGGCGTCTACTGGATCTGTATAACCAGAATGCAGTGCGGTTTGAAGATCTGGAAATCCTGGTATTGGATGAAGCTGACCGTATGCTGGATATGGGATTCATCCACGATATTCGCCGTATTCTCAAACTGCTGCCGGCCAAGCGCCAGAATCTGCTCTTTTCCGCGACCTTCGCGGATGAGATCCGTGACTTGGCCACAGGTCTGCTGCATGAGCCGCAACTGGTAGAAGTGGCACCGCGCAACAGCACTGCCGAGCGCATAGAACAACTGGTACATCCGGTAGACAAGGCCAGCAAGCCCGCCTTGTTGAGCCATCTGGTGCGCGAACACAACTGGCAGCAGGTGTTGGTGTTTACTCGTACCAAACACATTGCCAACCGCCTCGCTGAGCGACTGGAAAAAGATGGTGTCACTGCCGCCGCCATCCATGGCAACAAGAGTCAAGGGGCTCGCACCCGGGCGCTGGATGGCTTCAAGAATGGTAGCGTCCGTGTGCTGGTCGCTACGGATATTGCAGCCCGCGGTCTGGACATCGACAAGCTGCCGCAAGTGGTCAATTTCGAACTGCCCAATGTGGCCGAAGATTATGTGCATCGCATCGGTCGTACTGGCCGGGCGGGGGCCGCAGGTCACGCCATCTCCCTGGTCAGTGCCGACGAAGGTAAACTGTTACGCGGCATCGAACGGCTGACCCAGCAGAGCATCGAACAACAGGTCATTGCCGGGTTTGAACCGAGCCGTGAAACAGTCGAGGCGATTGCCCAGGGCAAGGGCCAGCCGGCACGCAAGGGGCAGGAGCCAGAGTCTCGTTCGGCCAAGCCGCGCCAGGGCAACCGACCGCCTCGTCAGGGACAACCGCGTCAAGGCGAGCGCGCGAATGGCGAATCGCGTCCGGGCGCGGCACGCAGTGGCAAGCCGGCCCATCACAAGCCGGCGGCGAAAACGGCTCAGACAGGAGCGCGAGCCAATAACGATCGGCACGCCAACCAGTCTGTCAGACCGCATGGTAATAAGCCCTGAGTCCATTCAGGCAGAGCGATGAAAATATAACCCCCTGTCAGCGATGGCAGGGGGTTTTTCATGACTGCCACCGCGCAACCAGGGGGCTAGGGCGAACAGGAGTGTCAATGCGCGAGTGAAATGGGATATCGAGAACGAAAAAATGTAATTTTTTGAAAAATATCAAAAAAGATATTTCATCATGCTGGTTCGGATAAGGTGGCTGCGCGCTGCATAGTATTGTGTTCTGCCATGAAAATACGGTGGTTATCCGCTGCTATGGCCTGAGTACTGTGCCGTGATTATTTGGCCTTGAATTGGTTTTGCTCTGCGACATAAATATATCCACCCGCCTCCAGATAGGCGCACAACTCACTGATTCGGATGTCATGGTAATCCGCCAGTGCGTCGAGGCTGGAAAAATGGTCGCGCAGTTGGGTATTGACCAGGCTAAGCAGCATGGCAGCAGGCAGTGCAGCAAATCGATTGAGGGCAAACATGGCTTCTCCTGGGCATAACCTGTGTTGTAGTGGTGGGTGAGCCTGATGGTTAGTCAGCGTCTTGTGGGGATGATGGCTGGGCGAGGCGATGAGCCGCGCGCAACAGCAGATTCCAGTAGGCAATGCTCAACAGAGTCGAGGCCAGCACAAACAGCGGCGTCCAGGCGGATAGCAGGCTGCCTGAGGCCATGTCCATTCTGAGCACAACGGTTGCCACCAGGGCTGAAATCAGGCCCAGCGCAACTTGCAGCGGCAAACCAGTCCATTTGGCAAGACGGGTCACGCGCAGTGATCGCGGGCCGGCGAAGGTGACCAGCAGGCCACTCAACGTCAGTTGCCACAGCAGCAGCACGATAGCAAAGTGGTTGGGGGTACTGATGGGATAGAGGTGAAAATAGGCCATCAGCAATGGATAGAAGCCGGCAACGTTCATTAGCAATAGGCTGATCATCATGCCGGTGCCGAGCGCAGGCTGGCGGTTTTGCGATTCGGGTTGGCGCCATTGCTGGGCCAGCATTGCCAACAGGAAACAGTGTAAAGCAGCCAGAGTATACCAGACCATATAGGTGCCATCTCAGACGGTGGAACAGAACAGGCCGGCAGCGTAGCAGGATGTGCTGACAGAAAAAAGCCCGTGTCGTGAACGGCACAGGCTTTGAAGAGCCATGAAAAATCGGCTTAGAACTGTACGTCGATTGCCTGAGCCACCGAGATGGCCTGCGAGATGGCCGCGTCAGTGCTGTCACTGCGCACCAGCGCGACGCCGAGACGACGTCGACCGGCGATTTCTGGTTTGGCGAACAGACGTAGTTGTGCACCTGGGACTTGCGCCAGTGCGGATGCCAGATTGGCGTAACGGATGTTCTTCGAATCTCCTTCGCGCAGGATGACCGCCGAGGCGGCTGCACCGTACTGCGTGATACGCCCAATCGGCAAACCGAGAATGGCGCGTGCATGTAAGGCAAACTCGCTTAAATCCTGCGAGATCAGCGTCACAAGGCCAGTATCGTGCGGCCGTGGAGAGACTTCGCTGAAATAGACGTCGTCGCCCTTGATAAACAGCTCGACACCAAATAAGCCATAACCTCCCAGTGCGCTGACCACTTCACGCGCGATATGTTGTGCCTTGGCCAGTACCTCAGGTGTCATCTGTTGCGGCTGCCAGGATTCACGGTAGTCGCCATCTTCCTGACGATGGCCAATCGGCTCACAAAAGTGGATCCCATCGACGGCACTGATGGTCAGCAGCGTGATTTCATAATCGAAGGGTACAAAGCCTTCAACGATTACACGACCGCGGCCGGCGCGTCCGCCTTCCTGGGCGTAGTGCCATGCCGGTGTGATCTGCTCTTTGCTACGCAGGACGCTCTGTCCCTTGCCGGAGGAGCTCATGACCGGTTTGACCACACAGGGCATGCCGATCTTTGCGACTGCGGCCTGGTAGTCGGCTTCGGTATCGGCAAACTGATAGGGGGAGGTGCTCAGTGCAAGGGTTTCTGCGGCGAGACGGCGGATACCTTCGCGATCCATGGTCAGCCGGGTGGCGCGCGCTGTCGGCACCACATTAAAACCCTCCTGCTCAAGTTCAAGCAGCGTCTCAGTGGCAATGGCCTCGATCTCGGGGATGATGTAGTGCGGCTTTTCCTGTTCAATTAGCTGACGTAAGGCGGCGCTATCTAGCATGCTGATGACGTGGCTGCGATGAGCAACCTGCATGGCGGGGGCATTGGGGTAACGGTCCACGGCGATCACCTCCACGCCCAGACGTTGCAGCTCAATGGCGACTTCCTTGCCCAACTCTCCTGACCCCAGCAATAAGGCGCGGGTTGCTGATGGGCAATGGGGGGTTCCAATCATGGTGATCTCCTATGGGATAAACGTTTTCCTAGCCTGGTCGCGCGCATGATACCCAGATCATGCTAATGCGCCAAGGCCAAGACCATCGATAGGCATCCGGTTGCTTGTACACTGAGCAGATGGTTCGGAAAAAGTGCGAACACGCGCCTGAATCCATGCATAAACTGATGATTTATCTATCCAGAGGGAGTAGTGTCGACGGGCCGTCAGCAGCCTGAACTGCGGGCATGGATCGGGAGTGATCCGCGAACAACACAGCTGGATAGAGATAAAAACGAGGGCAGTCATGCACCCCAGACATTCTGTTATTCTTGAGCTGGTCAACGAACGTGGCCGGATCAGCGTCGTCGAGCTTTCCGATCAGGTTGGTGTGTCCGAGGTTACGGTACGACAGGACTTGAACTACCTCGAAGAAAAAGGTTTCCTCAAACGTGTACACGGTGCCGCCACCGTCATGGACAGTGACGATCCCGAGCATCGGCAATGGGCGCGCAGCAAAATAAAACTGCATATTGCCGAGCGCGCAGCCAGCATGGTCGCGGCAGGCGAATGTGTGCTGATCGAAGGCGGTAGCGCCAATACGATGTTGGCCAAGCTGTTGGGTGAGCGCGGCGATGTTTGTATCATCACCTCAAGTTCCTATATTGCCCATCAGTTGCGTGATTCCAGCAGTGAGGTCATTTTGCTGGGCGGGCAGTATCAAAGTGCCAGCGAGAGCCTGGTTGGGCCGCTAACCCGTCTGTGCATCCAGCATGTGCATTTCAGCAAGGCCTTCATTGGTGTTGATGGCTTCCATGTTCATACCGGATTTACCAATCGCAACATGATGCGGGCCGATGTGGCCAACACCATCTTGGCTAAAGGTCAGCAGAACATCATCTTGACCGATTCAAGCAAGTTCGGGCGCATCCATCCTGGCAGCATAGGCCCGATAGCGGCCATCGGCTGCGTGATCACCGACAGCCACATCCCGGCCGACGCCGAAGCCTGGCTATTGCAGCAGGGTATCCAGTTAGACAAAGTCAGCCGCTGATTCGTGTAGCCGCGAATAAAAAAAGCCAGGTACCAATTCCATGTACCTGGCTCAGGGGAATGGGCTCACTAAGGAGCCCGGATCTCGAGTGAAAACGGTATGTCTTACACCACTTAACAGTAGTTGCTTTCTGTCGGATTACCAAACCGCGATTTGTCCTGCTCCAGTGCATCACTTCTGCTTGTCTCCTTGCGTGTGCCGGTTTATGTTAGCCAGCGATTTTTTCTGGAGAGTGTAGATGTCTAAAGTTGAATTCTACCGTTCACTAACCAGCCAGATCGCTGGTTTGACTGATGGCGAGCCGGATCTGATTGCCAATTTATCCAACGTCAGTGCCTTGCTAAATCAGTCGCTCAGTGATCTAAATTGGGTCGGTTTCTATTTGCGGCGTACAGATGATGAGCTGGTGCTGGGGCCATTTCAAGGCAAGCCTGCCTGTATCCGCATCCCGGTAGGCAAGGGGGTGTGTGGCACGGCGGTCGCCACGGGTAAAATCCAGCGGGTGGCCGATGTCCATGCTTTTCCTGGTCATATCGCCTGTGATGGCGCCAGCAATTCGGAAATCGTGCTGCCGATCTACTGCCAGGGTCAGGTTGTCGCCGTACTGGATATCGACAGTCCGCTTTTTGACCGCTTCGATGAGGAAGATGAAGCCGGATTAGCCAACATGATTGCGGTACTGGAAAATTTCAGCTGGAATCGGTAACGTGCTCGCAATCGTCTGGGGCCTCTTTATAATAGGCCGTTGATTTACTTCGTGGCATTGCCCTTCTATCCAAGGTTTTACATGGAAAACAACGAAAAATTCAGCAACAGCAAAGAGCTGATTGCTTACCTCTGTGAACAGTTTCCGGCTTGTTTCATCGCTGAAGGTGAGGCTCGCCCACTCAAGATTGGTATTTTTCAGGACCTGGCCACCCGCCTGGCTGAAGATCCGCGGGTATCGAAGACGTTATTGCGTTCTGCGCTGCGTCAATACACCTCCAGCTGGCGCTATCTGCACGGTGTCAAAGCAGGGGCTATCCGTGTCGATCTGGATGGTAACGAATGCGGCATTCTGACCGAAGAACACGTCACCCATGCCAAGCAAGCGCTCAAAGAGAGCAAAGACAAGGTGTTTGCGTCACGTCGTCGTCCGGAAGGCGAGAAACCCAATAAGCCGCGTCGCCCTGCGCGTCCCAAGGTCGATGCCGCTACACTGGTTGTAGGCCAGGCCGTTAAAGTCGTGGTTGGCAAGGCGCCGGTACCGGCAACGGTTCGTGAAGTTGTCAAAGAAGATATTCAGGTCGAATTGGCAACCGGTATGGTTGTTCGCGTCAAGGCCGATCGTATCGTTCTTTAGGAGTCCAGTTTTTGAGAAACCATCTGCTCCGCGTCTCCTTGCTGGCGCTGGCCCTGGTACAACCGGGGTTAGCGCTTGCCGTGGCTCCGGCCATACCGGCAACGGCGTTGCCGACCCTCAGTCAGGAAGACCAGCATGCGACGGCAAGCAAGCGCATTGCCAAATTCTTCACGCATAGTCACTACAAACAGATCACATTGGATGATGCCTTCGCGACTAAGGTATTTGATATGTATCTGGATACTCTGGATTACAGCCGTAATCTTTTTTTGCAAAGTGAAGTCGATGGTTTCAACTCTTCACGGCTGAAGATGCTGCAGGGGCTGGAAAATGGTGATCTCACCATTGCCTATAACCTGTTCAATCTCAGCATCCAGCGACGTTATGACCGTTTTTCCTACGCCTTGAGTCTGCTGGATAAGCCCTTCGATTTTACCCAGCAGGACAGCTATCAGTTTGATCGCAAAAATGCACCTTGGCCCAAAGACCGTCAGGAGCTGGATGAGCTCTGGCGGCAGCGGGTCAAATATGATGCGTTAAGCCTGAAGTTGGCCGGGAAGAGCGAGGCGGAAATCAAATCCTTATTGACCAAACGCTACCAGATGTCGATCAAGCGCCTTAGTCAGAGTGAAAGCGAAGATGTGTTTATGACAGTTGAGAATGCATTCGCGCGCTCGATTGATCCTCACACCAGCTACCTCTCGCCACGTGAAGCCGAGCGCTTTAACAGCGAGATGAATCTCTCGCTCGAAGGTATCGGTGCCGTGTTGCAGGCGGATGATGACTTCACGATAGTTCGCTCTCTGGTTCCGGGTGGTCCGGCAGACAAATCCAAACAATTGAAGCCAGATGACAAAATTACCGGGGTCGCTCAAGCCACCGGCAAAATGCAGGACATTATCGGCTGGCGCCTGGATGAAGTTGTAGACCTGATCAAGGGTCCCAAGGGCACCAAGGTGCGCCTTGAGGTTCAGCGAGGCGAAGGGGCAAGCGCACAATCTCAGATTATCGAAATCGTGCGCGACGAGGTACGCCTTGAGGATCGGGCAGCGAAGTCATCGGTTATCCATAGCCAGGGCAAAACGATTGGCGTGATTGATATTCGCAGTTTCTACAACAACCTTCATGCCGATGTCATCAAGGAGCTGAACAAGCTCAAGAAACAGAAGATTGATGGCCTGTTGATTGACTTGCGCGATAACGGCGGTGGCTCTTTGCCAGAGGCCATTGCCCTGAGCGGCTTGTTCATCAAGAAGGGGCCCGTGGTGCAAGTGCGCGACAGCATCGGCCGTATCGAGCAGGAGCAGGATGACGATGGAATCAGCTATTACGATGGCCCCATGGTCGTGCTGGTCAACCGCTACAGTGCGTCGGCTTCGGAAATATTCTCTGCGGCAATGAGTGATTATGGTCGCGCCTTGATCGTCGGGGAAAACACGTTTGGCAAGGGCACAGTGCAACAGCACCGGCCATTGCATCGTCCGTTTGACTGGTTTGACAAAGAGTTGGGTAATATTCAGTACACCATGGCCAAGTTCTACCGTATTGATGGTGGTAGTACCCAGCATAAGGGCGTCAAACCCGACATTGCCTTCCCGAGCACCATCGATCCGAGCGATTCGGGTGAGAGTGTCGAGCCGAATGCTTTACCATGGGACAAAATCTCCGCCGCGAGCTACAACAAGGTAGGGGCATTGGGTTCTGTCTTGCCCAAGCTTGAGGCCGCGCATGCCGCACGGATTGAGAAAGATCCGGAATTTGCGTATATCGATGAGGATATTCGTTGGTATCAGCAGGAAAAATCTCGCAAGACGGTGTCGTTAAATGAGCAGGCGCGCATAAAAGAGCGCGATGAGATGGATAATCGCACCCTGCAGCGCACCAATGAGCGTCTGGCGCGGATGGGTAAGCCTGCCGTCAAAAAGGTTGCTGACCTGCCGGCGGATATCCAATTCCCGGATGCGTATTTGCAAGAGGCGGCGGCGATTACCGCAGATTTGAGTGCTAGTGTTAAACGCTAAAATCAAGCGAACTTGTTAGTAAGGAAGGCGACCAATGGTCGCCTTCCTGTTTTTTTATTCTGTAAATAGTCGTTTGAACCGCATGGTGCTTGGTATTCCACGGCAAGTGTAGATAATAGAGATCTGCTACGGGTTCTCATTTACAGGATGCCTCAATGACCGCTCCGGCTGCTCAGGAAAAATACCGTCTCGATTACAGTGCCCCTCATTACTGGATAGACAGCATAGATCTGGATTTTCATCTGGATGATCATCATACCCGTGTCACCGCCATCAGCCGTATTCGACGCAATGGCGAACACAACGAGCCACTGGTACTCGATGGCGAAGGCCTGCTGTTAAAAAAAGTCCAACTCGATGGGCGTCCTTTCAGCGCATATGTACAGTCTGCCACCCAGTTGACGTTGAGCAATCTGCCGGCCGAGTGTGTGCTGACGATCGAGACCGAAATTGATCCCGCCAACAACACTGCGCTGGAAGGGCTGTATAAATCAGGTCCGGCGTTTTGTACCCAGTGCGAGGCCGAGGGCTTCCGCCGTATTACCTATTATCTGGACCGGCCCGATGTGCTGGCGCGGTTTACAACTCGTATTACTGCCGACAAGGCGCAATACCCGTTCTTGTTATCTAATGGTAACCGGATGGCCTCTGGGGATCTCGAGGATGGCCGCCACTGGGTGAGCTGGCAAGATCCATATCCGAAACCCTGCTATCTGTTTGCCTTGGTCGCCGGCGATTTCGACGTTCTGCGTGACGAGTTTGTCACCGGCAGTGGTCGACGGGTGGCGCTAGAGCTATTTGTCGATAAGGGCAACCTCGATCGGGCGCCCCACGCCATGACCAGTCTGAAAAAATCAATGGCCTGGGATGAACAGCGCTTTGGGCTTGAATACGATCTCGACATATACATGATCGTCGCGGTCGACTTTTTCAATATGGGCGCAATGGAGAACAAGGGATTGAACATATTCAATTCCCGTTTTGTTCTGGCCAATCCGCAAACCGCCACCGATACCGATTATTTCGATATAGAACGGGTGATTGCACATGAGTACTTCCATAACTGGACGGGCAATCGCATAACCTGTCGTGACTGGTTCCAGCTCAGCTTGAAAGAGGGGTTAACGGTATTCCGGGATCAGGAGTTTTCCTCGGATGTTGGCTCGCGGGCGGTCAATCGTATTCGCAATGTACGGATTATCCGTGGGCCGCAATTTGCAGAGGATGCCGGCCCTATGGCACACCCCATCCGCCCAGATGTGGTGATCGAGATGAATAACTTCTATACCGTTACCGTGTATGAGAAGGGTTCTGAAGTGATCCGTATGATGCATACCTTGCTGGGGGAAGAGGCCTTCCAGCGCGGCATGAAAATCTACGTTCAGCGCCATGATGGACAGGCCGCCACCTGCGAGCAGTTTGTACAGGCCATGGAAGCTGGCTCGGGTCGTGATCTCACTCAATTCCGACGTTGGTATTCGCAAGCGGGGACACCAGTGCTAACTGTCCGCGACGAATATGATGCGGTGGCTCAGCGTTACCAGTTGCATGTCCAGCAGGCAACCCCGCCGACGGCTCAGCAAAGTGAAAAGCTACCGTTACACATACCGCTGAGTATCGCGTTATACGATAGTCGGGGCGCCGAATTGCCGCTGCAACGCGATGGAGAGTCCGTCAGTGGCCTGCTGGAGCTGACCGCAGCAGCACAGACATTTGTGTTTGACGCGATTGCCGAGCGACCTGTGGTTGCCTTGTTACAAGAGTTTTCGGCACCCGTGAAACTGGACTACCCCTATCAGGATCACGAACTCTGTCTGTTGTTGGCCCATGCCCGCAATGATGTGGTGCGCTGGGATGCAGCCCAGATGCTGGTCAACCGCTTTATCATCGAAGCGGTGCGCAAACAGGAACGCAACGAACCGCTCTGCGTGCCAGAAGCGTTACTCTTCGCATATGGTAGCGTGTTACAAGATCAGAAGATGGATCCGGCATTAGCCACAGAAATTCTGACGTTACCCGGCGAGGGCACCTTGCTGGAGCTGTTTACCAGTGCGGATGTTGATCATATCCATGTCGCACGAGAATTCCTGCTGGATGCCGTGGCGACACGTCACGCCGAGTTGTGGCATGCCGCCTACCAGTGTCACCACATCGGCGGTGACTACACCACTGATGGGGCTGCGATGGCACGTCGGGCGTTGGCCAATTTGGCACTGCTTTATCTGGCCCGCGCCGGGCTAGGAGAGGAGCGGGTGACAGCCCACTATCGTCAGGCGAATAACATGACCGATACGCTAGCGGCGATGCAGGCGGCCAGTGTCGCCGATCTGCCCGTGCTCGCGTCGTTGTTGGCGGATTTTGAGCAAAAATGGCAACACGATGGTCTCGTGATGGATAACTGGTTCCGGCTGCAAGCCGGGCGCCATGATGCTCAGACCCTGGAACGGGTCAAAGCCCTGCTCGAACACCCCAGTTTTTCACTGCAAAACCCGAATCGGGTGCGCGCCTTGATTGGATCTTTTGCCGCAAATCCGGTGGTTTTCCACGCTCGTGACGGTAGCGGTTACCGTTTTTTGCGTGCTATGTTGACGCAACTCAACAGCATCAACCCCCAGGTCGCAGCGCGTATGATTGTACCGATGATTCAGTTCGGACGCCTCGACAGCACGCGCAAGGCCATGATCCGGGAGGAGTTACAAGCATTGGCGCAACTCCCCGATTTGGCTCGTGATCTTTATGAGAAGATCTCGCGGGCACTGGCCCAATAAGGAAGAGGGGGCTTAGGCCCCCATTTTTTATGCGCATCTATACATTTCGTCTTCATTTCTCGGCAGAGCAGGTGCTGGCCATCTACCGTGGTGATGCACAACGCGTGTCTGTGCTGAGTGAACAGGGGCTGCGCATTGAGCTGCAAGCCCAGCATTTACGGCGTTTTATCGGTCATTCCGGCCTGCACGGACGCTTCAGGCTGCGGACCGATGATAATCACCGCTTCCTTGATCTGGAGCGTATCGGCTAAGGTCAAGGGCAGTGCAATAGTTGACGATAACGTTTAACATGTGCGCCGTTTTAACTCCGCCGTGGCTTTGCATGGATATGCCGCGGTGAATTGACGTTATTTGCATCACCGAATAGAAGGAGCTCGCATGTTTTATCAACTTGCCCGTCATTTCCTGTTCAAGCTTGATCCGGAAGTGGCCCATGAATTGACCATCAAACAGCTTTCTTTTCTCGGTGGTACCCCTCTGGATATTTTTTTCCGGCAAAAGGTACCGTCGCGCCCGGTAACGGTGATGGGCTTGACCTTTGATAATCCTGTCGGGCTTGCCGCTGGTTTAGATAAAGATGGTGAAGCCATTGATGCATTCGGCGCCATGGGGTTTGGTTTTATTGAAGTGGGTACCGTCACCCCGCGGCCACAACCGGGTAATGATAAACCGCGCCTGTTTCGGGTGATTCCGGCTGAAGGCATTATCAATCGGATGGGATTCAATAATAAAGGCGTCGATCACCTGGTGGAGCAGTTGAAGAAGACCCGCTACCAAGGGGTGATTGGTGTAAATATCGGAAAAAATAAGGACACTCCGCTCGAGGAGGGGAAAAATGATTACCTGGCGTGCATGGATAAGGTTTATCCATATGCAGGGTATATCGCAATTAATATCTCATCACCCAATACTCCGGGTTTGCGTCAGCTGCAATATGGAGCCGCATTGGATGAGTTGCTGGCGGCACTTAAGCTGCGTCAGGGTGAGCTGGCACAATTGCATGGTAAATATGTACCGTTAGCAGTCAAAATTGCCCCAGACATGAGTGATGATGAGTTGGCTGATGTCGCGAACACATTATTGAAAAATCAGATTGACGGTGTGATAGCAACGAACACCACACTGGACCGTGAGATGATTTTTGATATGCCTCATGCCCATGAGACCGGGGGATTGAGTGGCAAACCCTTGCAAGCGAAAAGTACCGAGTTCATTCGTAAATTAGCCGGACAACTCAAAGGCAAGATGCCTATTATCGGCGTAGGTGGGATTGACTCGGCGTTGGCGGCTCGAGAAAAGCTGGCTGCTGGGGCGTCTCTGGTTCAGGTATATTCTGGCTTTATCTACAAAGGTCCGCCGCTGGTCAAAGACATCGTCGAACACTTGTTATAATGACGCCTGTGATGCAGGAGTAAACAAAAGGGCCTGGTGGCCCTTTTGTTGTTTTTGACTAAATACTCTTGTTCGAAAGCCTTGCCATCCAAGCCCATTTCACAACCTAAACAATCGGCTGAGATAGAGGAATATCACCTGTTGGCATATTGATAATCCCGTATTAAATCACGCCATTCCCACAATTATAAAAAAAACAGCACAAGGATTAATTTGATGTTTGTATTTCAACCGGATATGGAATATAAATTCATCTGCACTCAGGATTTAGCATTAGAGAACGATCATGATATTAGTCCCGGATGATCATTGGCGATGGATGTTTGATGAAAAAATGGACAGGCTGTTGCTTGATTTGTCCTCCGACATGCAATTTGCGACGGCCTATCGTTCCAAGCAGTTAACCGATGAGGCTCGTCATCCCGCAGTATTCTCTCTTGACGATACTTCTCACTATTTTCATCTGCTGGAGTGCATTGGTGAGTTGCCGTTTGGTGAAGCAGAACGGGTACAGATTGTTTTAAATGCTGTGGCAGCGATGCGCTTTGCTAAACCCCTGATGCCACAAAGCTGGCATTTAAATGAGTTTAATCTGTTATCCCGACCACCATTATTAGGTGAAGTCGTGATGCTGGCGAATAGTCTTGGGCATGCCGATGTGTTGGTGATTGAACCGGGAGAAACGGCATCGGTATGTTTGTTGTTATGTGGTGAACTCGCCTTGACCGAGGAGAAGACATTACATACGCATCAGCTAATCAAGGTAATGAATAATCGCATTATTCCTTTTAGTGCAGTATGTAATGGCCAATTGCGGTTGGCATAAAGCCAATCGCTATGGATAAAGCAGAATTAAGCTGTGGGTCTGTTCCGTTGGGGCTGTACGAAAAAGCAAAAAGCCGCACTGAGTGCGGCTTTTTTTGTTTGGTTGCGGGGGCAGGATTTGAACCTACGACCTTCGGGTTATGAGCCCGACGAGCTACCATGCTGCTCCACCCCGCGTCAGAAGTGGGGCGGATATTAGACGTTAGTTTTGTATCAGGCAAGGGTTAATTTCATTTTTTTGTCTGGGTGAGGATTATTTACTCATCTGACGAGCCGTTTTTCATTTCTGTGCAGGAAGGTCCTAACAGCATGAGGTATACTATTGGCCCTTAATGAATGATGCCCGCACTCCGTAATGACCGATTTTTTTGCTACATGTCCCAAAGGACTCGAATCCCTGCTAGCCAGTGAACTGACGGCACTTGGTGCTGAACAAGTTCAGGAAACTGTCGCTGGTGTCGCTTTTTCCGGTAGCCTTGAAACAGCCTATCGGGCTTGCCTCTGGAGCAGATTAGCATCTCGTATCCTCCTGTCCGTCGCCCGTTTTACTGTGCGCGATGATTTGGACCTTTATCTAGGCATCACCCAATTACCCTGGGAGAGCTGGTTTACTGCCCGTCAGACACTGGCGGTCGATTTTACCGGCACCTCTGCCACGATTCGTAATACCCAGTATGGCGCCGTAAAGGTTAAGGATGCGATTGTCGACCGCTTTAGCAAACGTGGTGGTCAGCGGCCAGATATCGATAAACAAGCCCCGGATGTCCGGATCCTGGTGCACCTCAACAAGAAGGGTGAGGCCAGTGTTACGCTCGACCTGTCTGGCCCGGCGTTGCATCAACGCGGATATCGGACCGCGACGGGAGAAGCGCCATTAAAAGAAAATTTGGCGGTCGCGATGTTATTGCGTGCTGGCTGGCAAGGCGAGCCGCTGCTGGATCCGATGTGCGGTTCAGGCACCTTGCTGGTCGAAGCGGCCATGCTGTGGTCCGACATGGCACCGGGTCTGTTGCGTACGCGCTTTGGACTCACGTCGCTGGCCAACTATGATCACGGCCTGTGGCAATCCCTGCAAGCCGAAGCCAGTGTGCGAGCCAAACGCGGGCGCCAGAAACTCCAGGGTCTGCGGTTGCGCGGACTCGATGTCAACGAGGTGGTGTTGCGCCGTGCCAGCGAAAATGCAAAACGTGCCGGCTTTGCCGATAACATCGAGTTAGCCGTCGCCGATGTGGCGCAGTTGGACAATCCATGGCGCGGTGAAACCGGCCTGGTCTTGACCAATCCCCCCTATGGCGAGCGGTTAGGTGATATGCCAGGTCTGTTGGCACTTTACCAACAATTGGGGCAGGGGCTACGGCACTCCTTCCAGGGGTGGCGCGTGGCAGTATTGTCTTCGTCAACAGAACTGCTGAGCTGCCTGAGATTACGCGCGGACAAGCAGTATCGTTTGTTTAATGGTGCGCTCGAGTGCCAGTTCCGGCTATATCAGATTGCTGTAGACGCCGTGGTCTCAACACGGATGGTGGCGGAAGACTTCGCCAATCGCCTGCGCAAGAATATTAAAACATTGGATAAGTGGGCCAAGGGTGAAGGACTGGATGCCTACCGTCTGTATGATGCGGATCTGCCTGACTACAATGCGGCCATCGATCGATACGGAGAGTACCTGGTTATCCAAGAATATGCGGCACCCAAGACCATCCCTGAGAATCTAGCCAAGCAACGGTTTCTGGATTTAGTCCAAGCCGCCGTGGCGGTGACGGGTGTCGATGGCAGCCGGGTAGTGCTCAAAGTTCGCGAACGGCAAAAAGGCGAGAATCAGTACCAAAAACTCGACGCGCAGGGTAATCAGTTTGAGGTGCATGAGTATGGGGCCAAATTACTGGTTAACCTCTGGGACTATCTCGACACCGGCCTGTTCCTCGATCATCGGCAAACGCGTCGGTTGTTAGGACAGATGGCGCAAAACAAGCGTTTCTTGAATCTGTTCGCTTATACCGGGTCTGCCACTGTGCATGCCGCTTTGGGTGGTGCACGATTCACAACCACAGTGGATATGTCCCGCACCTATCTGAATTGGGCACGCGATAATCTCAAGTGCAATGGTTTGCTTAACAGCCGCCATCAATTCGAACAGGCCGATTGCCTGCGCTGGCTTGACGAGTGTGATGAACAATATGATCTGATTTTTATCGATCCGCCCACCTTCTCCAACTCCAAGCGCATGGATCAAAGTTTTGATGTGCAACGTGATCATCTGCTGTTGATGCGCAATCTGAAACGGATATTGGCCGCCGGTGGCACCTTGGTATTCTCCAACAACAAACGCCATTTCAAGATGGATTTGGACGGATTGGCTGCTCTGGGTCTGGCGGCAAAGAACATCAGCACTCAGACCCTGCCCAAGGACTTTGCGCGTAACCCGCAGATCCATAATTGCTGGCTGATTACCCATTCTGCCGACGACGCAGTCTAATGATGGGTGCCATTTAAGGAGCTATTGCTGAAGATGGCTATTTTCTCGTTGCATCAAGCCTATCTGTCGTACAGTGATGCCCCCTTGCTTGATCATGTAGATTTGCAGATTGAGCCGGGTGAGCGGCTGTGTCTGGTGGGACGTAACGGCGCAGGGAAGTCGACGCTACTCAAAGTGATTGCGGGCGATATTCCGCTTGATGATGGCCGTCGTATTCATCTGCAAGATCTGAAGATTGCGCGCTTGGAGCAGGATCCGCCACAGAGCTGTCATCAGTCGGTATTTGATTATGTCGCAGAAGGGCTTAGTGATGCCGGCGCATTGTTGCAGGCTTATCACCATCAATCCTTGTTGGTGTCGCAAGACCCTTCCGAAAGCCATATCAAGACCTTGAGTCGCTTGCAGTCTGAGCTGGATCACGTCAATGGCTGGCAGTTTGACACGCGTATTCGCCAAGTGCTCAGCATGATGAAACTGGATGCAGAGGCCGATTTGACCTCCTTGTCCGGTGGGTGGTTACGTAAGGTAGCCTTTGCCAGAGCGCTGGCGGGCGATCCCGATCTGCTGCTGCTGGACGAGCCAACAAACCACCTTGATATTGAAGCAATTCAATGGCTTGAACAATTTCTCAAGGATTTCCGCGGGGCGATTGTCTTCATCAGCCATGACCGCGAGTTTATTCACCGGCTGGCGACCCGGATTGTTGACTTGGATCGCGGCCAGGTTAGTTCATGGCCCGGCAGTTACGATGCCTATCTGGAGGGCAAGGAGGAGGCCCTGCGGGTTGAAGCCTTGCACATGGCTGAATTTGATAAGAAATTGGCGCAGGAAGAGGCATGGATCCGACAAGGCATCAAGGCCCGGCGCACACGGAATGAAGGGCGTGTCAGGGCGCTCAAAGCCTTGCGCAGTGAACGTCTGGATCGCAGGAATGTTCAGGGTACGGCCAAGCTGATGGTGGATGAAGCCCAGCGCTCGGGCAAACTGGTTTTCGAAGCAGAAGGCTTGAGCTATGGTATTGCGGAACGGCTATTGATCCGCGATTTTTCCTTCCAGGTGCTGCGAGGCGACAAGATCGCACTGATCGGACCGAATGGTTGCGGTAAAACCACCCTGATCAAATTGTTGCTTGGCGAGTTAACGCCGCAATCAGGAACGCTGCGCTGTGGCACCAAGCTGGACGTGGCTTATTTTGACCAATATCGTGAGCAGCTAGATCCAGACAAGACCGTCATCGACAACCTGGCCGAAGGCAAAACCGAAGTCGAGGTTGCAGGGCGGCGCCGTCATGTACTGGGTTATTTGCAAGATTTCCTGTTTGAGCCGAAGCGGGCAATGACCCCGGTACGGGCTCTTTCTGGCGGCGAAAAGAATCGCTTGTTGCTTGCCCGGTTGTTTTTACGTCCCTGTAATTTATTAATTCTTGACGAACCAACCAACGATCTGGATATCGAAACCCTCGAGCTGCTCGAAGAGTTGCTGGCGGATTATCAGGCGACCTTGTTGCTGGTAAGCCATGACCGCCGCTTTATTGATAACACTGTGACGCACTCATGGCTTTTTGAAGGTGATGGACGAATTACCGAGTATGTGGGAGGCTACGCCGATTTAATGGCGTTACGCGCTCAACAGGTGTCCGCAGAGCCGGTGAAATCGGCGGCCAGCGCCGCGATACCGCGAAAAGAGAGCGAGCCTGCTGCAACTAAACGCAGTCGCAAGTTGTCATACAAGCTGCAGTTGGAATTGGATGCGTTACCGGGGCGGCTGGAACAGCTAGAAAGTGAGTTGACCCAGTTACAGGATCACGTCAATGCGCCGACCTTTTTCAGTCAGTCGGCGGAGCAGACCCAGCACATCCTTGCCCGTTTGCAAGCGTGTGAAGATGAATTAGAAACGGCATTCCTGCGTTGGGAAGAGCTAGAAGCGATGAAGCAAGAGGATTGAGGATTACATGAAAACCAAGTTGACCCTGCTGGCAACACTTTCCATGCTTTCTTGTGCCGGCCATGCGGCCGATACCGCATTTTATCAAATCAGCGAAATTACCGGTAATAAGGCCGGTAACTATGGCCCGTGGGCCGTTGCCATGGCCGATGACACATCGGTTGCTTCTTTGGCTGTGACCAGTGACTGGTTCTCCTACTTTAATATGCCCCCCAGTGCCATGGACCTGGCGGACCGCTTCCGTTACATGTCCAGCTGCAGTGGCCAGATGTCATCCGATGTCTGTGATGGTTTCTGGAATGGTGATGCTAATCGTGCCAAGCAATGGCGTGTTGATACCGTCACCTATGCCCCGCAAGCCGAGTCGATCGTCAACTCCACGTCGCAGAGTGAAGCTGACGGCATCATCAAGGCGCTGGGTGCTACCAGTAATGAGTCCGTCGGCTATCGGATTGCCTCCACCAGCCAGAATGGCTATTACTACGAGCGTCAAGCCATTGCGACGCTGGATGGCACGACGATACAACTGGCACCACCGGCGACGTTTGATGGCATTGGCGGTTTTAGCAGTGCCAATACGATCAAGAAATTGGATGACGAGTATGTGCTGGTTGGCGGTACTGTGAATACCACAGTGACGGCGCCAGAGTCTTCGCTGAAAAATTGTTACAACGGCGATATCTATACCGATGGCGATTACCGTTATTGCCCGGGCTTCAATACCCAGGCTGCGCTGTGGGTCGTCAAACGTGACGGAACGGCCACCACTGTTGCAACGGCTCCGGCTTATTACAAGCATGACAAGAATGTAATCGAACTGGCTTCTGTGACCGGGCTACAGGCAGAAAGCGATGGTAGCTATCTGGCAGTGGGTTATTCATCCACCGGCGAGGTGGGGGATTCTGCACTGTATGGTCGTAATGTGGCGGTTTACTGGCCGGTGACCGTCTCTTCCGGCACTGCCACCTTTGGTGATTTGAAGCTGATTCCGCTCTCCAAAAAAGCGCCGGGTGAAGGTGATGAAGTGCTGGCCAGTACCTGGTCAGTGGCTGCAAACAGTAACTACGTTATTGGCAACCAGAAATACAGTACCGTGGTTTCCCGTAACAAGCCGGTCGAGATGTTTGTCTATGACCGTAGTGCCGGAACCAGTACTACACCGTTGCACAACAAGCCTTTCCAAGGCAGTAACTCCGAGGCGATGGCGATCAACGCCAATAATCTGATCGTTGGGTGGCGCGATGAACGCAATGAAACCCAGGCGGTCTACAATGGCAGTCCACGTATGCCGGAGGCGTTCCTCTACAATGCGCAAACTGGAAGCAATTGGCGTCTGAACGATCTGATTTGCAGTGGTTCCAGTGCGGCACTCTCCTGTGAGCAAAACGGCAAGTATTACTACATCGCCTATGCCAATGCGATTGCCGAAGATGGCACTATCGCCGCCACTGCGTATCGCTATGACAGTTATGCTGACTGGTCCGCGCGAAATAATGCGACTGTAGTGCCTGTTAAGTTGACACCACAAGTCGCCTTTGGCAGTGACCATGATGTTCCAGCCGATTATGTTCTCGCCAACCCGTTGCCGAGCAGCAATGTCGGTCAGGACAATGGTAGTGGTGCCGTGCCACTCTGGATGCTGCTGCTGTTGGCTCCCTTTGGCCTGTTGCGAGTCAGAAAACATTTCAAAAAAATGTCATGATTTATTAATCAATTAGCGACACGATCCTGTGTAAGGTCGCAAATTGTCACTTTGATTGGTTGATCTCTGCCTTCGACTGATTGAGGATAAAGACGACATCGCATCAACGGTGTCGTCTTTTTTCAATTGGAAAAGAGGGTTAGCAGATGAAGAGACAAAAACGAGATCGTATGGAAAGAGCCCGGGCCAAGGGTTACCAAGCCGGTATTGCTGGGCGCTCCAAGGAGGGCTGCCCTTATCAAGGAACTGATGCCAGAGGATACTGGCTCGGCGGTTGGCGGGATGCGATGGACGATCGCGTAACAGGTTTATCTGCCAAATAACACGACATGAACTCCACAAAAAAAGGCCCCAGAGGGCCTTTTTTGATCATGCAGTTTTCAAAATGACGAGGTGTCAGTAAACAGGCCCACTTTCAGATCTGAGGCGCTATAAATCGGGCGACCATCCACCTCGACCACACCATCAGCAATCCCCATGATCAGTTTGCGCCATATGAGGCGCTTCATTTGAATCTTGTAAGTGACCGTTTTAGCCGTCGGCAGGATCTGTCCGGTGAATTTGACTTCACCCACACCTAATGCACGCCCCTTGCCGGGACCACCTTTCCAGCCGAGATAAAAACCAACCAATTGCCACATTGCATCCAGGCCCAGACAGCCAGGCATGACAGGATCGCCAGGGAAGTGGCAACCGAAGAACCAGAGATCAGGCGTGATATCCAGTTCGGCGATAATTTCACCCTTATCAAATTGACCTCCGATATCCGCGATACGCACGATGCGATCCATCATCAGCATGTTGGGCGCAGGCAACTGGCTGTTACCAGGACCAAACAGCTCTCCACGGCTACAGGCCAGCAATTCATCGCGTGAAAACTGGTTTTTCCCTTGCTCGCACAATGAGAGAGAGGGGACTTCGACTGACTGGGTATCTAACACGCTCACATTCCTATGTCATTAAGGCTGGGGTTAATTTAGCGAACAGGTGTTCGCTAAACAACTCCGATCACTTGGACTCACAGATTGAGCAGCCTCCCCAACCAGCCACGAGGAGGAGGGGGGGCTGTCAGCGCTTCAAGGCGGGCATGGATAATGCCGTACATGCTGTGGGTATCGTCCAGATCACCCGCCTTGCAACCGGTCAACAATTCGATGGCCTCATCGACATGCTGTACCGGATAAATATGGAACAAACCGTTGGTTACCGCCTCGATCACCTCGTCACTCAGGATCAACTGCAGTTGATTGCTCGCAGGAATGATCACACCTTGCTTGCCACTCAGTCCATGAATGCGACAGATTCGGAAAAAGCCTTCAATTTTCTCATTTAGACCACCGACTGGTTGCACGTTACCAAATTGGTCTACTGCGCCGGTAACCGCGAGATGCTGGAAGATGGGTTGTTGTGCCAGTGCCGATAACAGGGCACATAAACCGGTCAGCGAAGCACTGTCGCCATCAATCTCATGGTAGGACTGTTCAAACACCAGGTTGGCTGACAGTGGAGATGGGTTCTCGGCACCGAATTGATTGGAGAGATAGCCATGAATGATCATCATGGCTTTGGCGTGGATATGCCCTGCGAGCTCGGCTTTACGCTCTATGTCGGCCACGTCACCATCGCCCATGTGCACAGTCGCAGTCAGACGGACGGGCTCACCGAAATCATAGGGGTGACCCATGATTTCAATCACTGACAGCCCATTGATTTGACCAATGACTTCGCCATCGGTTTGTAACAAGACCTGTCGGTCGTGAATTCCTTGATCGGATTGTTCGACGATGTAATTGAGTCGGTATTCCTGCTCCGCCAGCGCCGTCAGCACGTGGCTAGCGGAAACGATGACAGACTGTTCTTCACGAGCCAGGCCATCTGCCAGCTGCATTAGCGAGCCGAGTTGAGTCTCGGCAATCGACAAGATTTCCTGATGCTCACACAGGCGGCAAGCGAAACGACTCAACGCCTTGATAGCACTGACATCAAAATCAAGGAGTCCATTCTGCTCTCGTAATCCGGCGAGCAAGCCGACAAAGAGGTCATACTGCTCCTCAAGGTGCAGTTCGGCGACAAGATCGGTACGTAGAAAAATGCGTTCCGAAATTTCTCGGTCCAGCAGGTTGAACTCGGCGACGGTTAGTCGATCACCAACCAGAATGAGCTTGACTTGCAGCGGCGAGGCTTCAGGAATGAAGAACGGCGTGGCACTGGTTTCGGTATTTGGTGAACTCCAATCCAGAAAACCGGTTTCCAATGCGTTCCGCAGCTTGAACCAGAGCTCTGGTTTGTCGAGCAGCTCTTCAAGCGGTAAGACTAAAAAGCCACCATTGGCTTCACGCAATAATCCTGGCTCGAGCAGATGATGATGACTGTAGACAGTACCTTGTTCCGTTTGATAGTTCACGGCACCAAATAGCGAGGTCCAACTCAAATCGCGACCATAGATCACGGGCGGCGTTTCGGTCTCATGATGAATTAGCAGGTTGATGAGCACAGGATGTGAGAAGCCGCCGCCTTGCGCGACATGTGAAGCCAACAGTGTCAGATAATCCGCAATCTTGGCGTCTTGTGCCTGCTTCTTCAGAATGCGTGTCACGACGGCTTCTGCATCCAGATGTAGTGTCAGCAGGCGTAGTAACTCGGCGATTAACTCGCAGAACTCAATGCCACTGCCTGGTTGCAGTTTCAACCAGATCGGGCGTGTGGGATTGCGCAAATTTTCTGCATAACACAGATCAAACAGTGCCGCGTTGTCCGGTGAACACTCATCAATAAGATCGATGACAGTCTGTTCATAATTCACCCCTGGTAGTCCACTCAGGAGCATGGTCTGACAACCTTTGCGCATGCCAATAAGCCGCGAAATGGCGGATAAGGCTCTGGGTTGCGCATCGGCAAACCGGCGGGGGGAAACCTCCGAGAGACGATTTATCTGTAGCTCAGGGAAGCGAGGTAACAGTTGTTCTGTTTTTAATTCAATCACTTAATTATGTCTGGTTAGGCAGTTCTATAGGGTGATTATACCTCAACGACACACAGATTCGTTATCCATTGCAGCGTGTTTGCCTTATCAGATTGCGGTCTGCGCTGTGCAAGTGATGGGAAGCCCGTAACACTGTGAAACCGAATGGTATCTGTAAGTACATTACGACTTTATGATTAAAGGCTTTTAATTTACGACAAATAGCTTCTTATGAGACTCTTTTCGCGTAATAAAAGGACTTTCTCGTAATTTAATGACATTTATCGCGAGCGATGGCTAGACAAAAGTGTGAGCTTGATCAACAATGGTCACACATCGTTACAAGGCGTGTAACAGAGATTTCAGGTTCCGTATGGCGGAGCTCATGGAGGAAGGTGTGATGAAGCGATTGAATGAAATCAAAGCATTGGCGCAAACACAACGGCTGCACGATAAAGCCAAGCGTGTTATTCAGCGTGCATTTGGCAGCCGGCGCGCGGTTCATCATTACGAATACCTCGATTAACCATTTCCTTATGTTGTTGTTTACCTTGAGCCGCACGATTTCAACCCCTGATCGTTGTTGGTAAAGGATTGTTCATAACTGATCGATATCAGTTTTTCAGGCAGCCGATTGGCTGCCTTTTTTCTTTCCTGTGCTGCGCGTACACGGGTAGAATGCCGGCTTCCAGGCTGTGGAGATCATCATGCAACATGCCTTCTGGCGACTTCGGCAGGAGCGCCAGGCTCGTTCAAGCAAGCCATTTCAGGCGCGGGGCGGCAACCTGAGCCGTTGCGAGCACTGCCAGGTTCCGGAAGAATCTTGTATCTGTCCGCAACGACCGAAGGTCGCAATCAAGGCGGGCTTTTGTTTGCTGATGTATGACGCTGAGCCGCTAAAACCCTCCAACACAGGCCGTCTGATCGCCGATATAGCGCCTGATTCTACCTTCGCGTTTTTATGGCACAGAACGCAAACGGACCCAAGATTATTGGCGCTGCTCAACGACCCCCAATGGTGTCCGTACCTTGTATTCCCTGGTCACTATGCCCAGCCAACGCAGTCGGTGCTCAGTGCGCTGGATTGGCCGTCACAGCGTCCAGGTCGTTTGCCACTCTTCATTTTGTTGGATGGAACCTGGGCCGAGGCGAAGAAGATGTTTCGCAAAAGTCCTTATCTGGCGTCATTGCCAGTGTTGTCGCTCTCCGCCACAGGTGCCTCCGCGTATGGCTTGCGCAAGGCCAACGTGGAGGGGCAGTTGTGTACCGCCGAGGTTGGGGTGGAACTGTTGCGGATGAATGATGAAATTGCGGCGGCTTCTGCACTTGAGGCATGGTTTTTGCTGTTTAGGGAAAACTACCTCGCCGTTCGCAGCAACCCGCTTTAGTCGCCTTGTAATCCCTTTGTTGTTAAGGAGTCATGATCGTCATGGACATGGATGTAATCACCTTGCTGCTGCTGGCTGGGTGTGGACTTGTTGCTGGTTTTATTGATGCCATCGCCGGTGGCGGCGGACTACTCACCCTTCCTGCTTTGCTCGCCGCTGGCTTGTCTCCGACTCAAGCACTGGCAACCAATAAATTACAAAGTAGTTTCGGTAGCTTTTCTGCAACCTGGTATTTTGCTCGCCATGGTTATATCGATTTTTCGTCGATCAAGTGGTCAGTGCTGCTTACGTTTGTTGGCAGTATGTGTGGAACCCTTCTGGTGCAGCAGATCGATGCCAGTGCGCTCGCGCGGTTATTACCCTTCCTGCTTATGGCTTTTGCACTTTATTTTCTGTTCTCGCCCCGAGTGGGAAACCAGGATTCGCATCGGCGTCTGGGCCATATTGCGTTTGCATTGACGGTTGGACTGGGTGTCGGCTTTTATGATGGTTTTTTTGGGCCAGGAACAGGTTCATTCTTTGCTGTTGGTTTTGTTGCACTCGCAGGATTCAATCTGGCGAAGGCAACTGCGCATAGCAAGCTCTTGAATTTTACCTCTAATATTTCAGCGCTCATTTTCTTTGCGTTAGGTGGCAATATGGTCTGGACGCTGGGGTTAACCATGGCTATCGGGCAATTTATCGGTGCGCGACTCGGCTCACGATTGGTCGTCAAGCGAGGGGTGGGGTTGATTCGCCCCCTGTTAGTCATCATGTCCCTGGCCATGTCGTTTAAATTACTCAATCAACATTATGCGTGGATTGGCTAACGCCCCGTCATAAATAATTCATTATGCTGTCATACCGGCAACGACAGGAGATTGTCATCCTTCCCTTAAATAAAACGGAGGAAGAAAGCATGGTTAGGCATCCTAAGCGCCGGCAGTCACGTCAACGTCATCTTTGGTTTGCAGTCTGGAATGGTGACGCATTGACTGTCAATCAACGCCAGTCTGACATCGAGCCTCCAGCAAAAGTGAGCTCGCGCTAAAGAAATACCAGCAGACGGCTGGTATTTCTGAAACAGCTTTGCCACCATCAAAGAAAACGGTGGTGGCAGTATGTTTCTCGAAAGAATTGAAGTACTTGGATTTCGGGGTATCCATCGTCTCTCTGTGACGTTTCAACAGACAACCGCACTGATCGGTGAGAACACCTGGGGTAAAACCAGTTTGTTGCGTGCGCTGTGGAGCCTGCTGGGGCAGGGCGAAACGCCTTACGAATTCGAGATCGCCGATTTTCATTGCCCTGATGATCCAGAGCTGCCTATCGCAAGACATCTACAACTGATTCTCACGTTTCGCGAGTATAAGCCCGATATCTGTGTCCACTCCTCGCGGCTGTGTCGTCTTAAGCCCATCTGGTGCAAAGGCCGTGATGGTGTTCATCGCATCTATTACCGCGCCGCTGCCGATTGGCTGGCGGATGACAACGTAGCCTCCGAACATGGTTTCCTTGACCAATTCGGACGCACTCTGCAGCTGGATGACACTGACAAGTTATTGCATCTGTTGATGCTAATGAATCCGGTATTGCGGTTACGTGACACCCGCAGTGCCCGCGATACTAGCGGTTCCTTGGGTGAGGAGTGGGCCAGTCAGTTAGCGCAGGTCTCCCGCCAGATCCTCGACGAAGAGGCGACAGGGCTTGATGCACCAACGCTGCAACAGGGCATGGCCGCGATACACCATTTGATGAGCCATTATCTCAGTAACGTGCCACCCATCCGCATGCGACCTCGCAGTGCTCGGGATATTGTCACCAAACCCACCAATCTGCGTGGTCTTAATTCGCTGCAGGAGCTGCTGCACAGTGCCAATGGTCGAGCGGTTAAGCTGGCGATGGCGGCATTAGGCGGCGCGTTACTCAATGCCCGTGGAGACAGGGAGATTGATCCCGAGTCGAGACCAATCCTGATCCTTGAAGACCCGGAAAGCCGGCTACATCCTACGATGTTGGCCTTGGCATGGGGATTATTTGAACAACTGCCGGGCCAGAAAATTCTGACGACCAATTCGGGTGACCTGTTAAGTACGATTCCGCTGGGCCAGATCCGGCGGCTCGTGCGCCGCGCACATGAAACGTTGGCCTTTAATCTGAACGATGAGCAATTCAGCGCAGAAGATCTGCGGCGCATCGCCTTTCATGTACGCCTTAATCGCCCCATGTCTCTGTTTGCACGCTGCTGGCTGCTGGTTGAAGGCGAGACTGAAATCTGGCTGTTGTCGGAGTTGGCGGCAATATGCGGTTACAGTCTGCGCAGTGAGGGGGTTCGAATCATCGAATTCGCGCAATGTGGTGTCTCACCCCTGATCAAAGCGGCTCGAGATCTCGGTATTGAGTGGCATTTGTTGGCAGATGGCGATCCGGCAGGCATGAAGTATGCCGCCTCTGTCCGCAGCCATCTTAAGGGCGAACGGGAAAAGGATCGTCTTACACTATTGCCTGCACATGATATTGAACATTTTTTGTTTCATCATGGTTTTGAAGAGGTCTATCGTCGCGAGGCTGGTATGTCGCGGCAGTTACCATCTTTACCCGCCGGGAAGATCATCGAGCGCGCCATTAACCATAGGAGCAAACCCGCATTGGCATTGTGTGTTGTAGAGGCCGCAGAACGGGCGGGAGCGGAGAACATGCCCTTACTGTTACGGCAACTGTTTGCTCGCGTGATCGGCCTGGCACGTCAGCAAGGCTAACGCGTTGAACTAGTGCCCACTATTAGCCAGTTGCCCACATACAAACAGGCAGGCGGATCGTGGTTTGGCTTCATAATGCCCAGGTACATCGCTTAATGCCTGGCCTAACGGCGTGATATCGTCTGGTGAGGGCAAACCGGTATCCAGGATCCGTTGCCAACTGCCTTCAATTTCCTGCGGTGGCAGAGGTAGATTGAAGGTCAGAGGAAGCCAATAAGCGTTGAAAATCATATAGATGGCAAATTTCACATCCAGCGATATCGCCGACATTGCAATGCAGTGCGATTGATTACTCCAATCTGGGGCATAGGCTTGAACGCCATGCCAGCAAATTTCAGAACGATGCAGGATCTCGGCCAGCGAGACCTGAAGACCCTCCTGGCGCGAGCGGCTGAATAGCAGTTTGCGGTATTTGACCAGTTCACGCATAAAGCGCTGCATCTGCAACTGCTGTGCATTCGGATTCCAGTTCATCCAGCTTAATCGGCTATTTTGACAGTAAACATTATTGTTACCCTGTTGGCTGCGCAAAAACTCATCCCCCATTAACAGCATAGGGGTGCCGATTGAAAGCAGGTTCGCCGTGATCAGGTTCTTGCATTGGCGCAGGCGGAGTTGGTTGATCGCCTGGTTATCCGTTTCACCTTCACAACCGTGATTCCAGCTGTGGTTATCGTTCATGCCATCGCGGTTATCCTCGCCGTTTGCCTGATTGTGCTTTTGGTTGTAGCTGACCAGATCCCAGAGTGTGAATCCATCATGGCAGGTAATGAAGTTAATGCTTTTTTCTGGGTCTGAATGGTTGAATTGGTAGATATCAGGGCTACCGGTCATGCGGTTGGCAAATCGGCTAACGGTGTCGGCATCGCCCTTGATGAACCGACGCACGTCATCTCTAAATTGTCCGTTCCATTCCCGCCAGCGAGAGCCAGCCAGCGACCCTACCTGATACAGCCCGCCAGCGTCCCAGGCTTCAGCAATCATCTTGCAGTCGGCCAGCACCGGATCTGCATCAATGGCCAGCAGGGTCGGGGGGGAGACGAGCGGCTTGCCTTCTTCATCGCGCGATAGAATCGACGCCAAATCAAAGCGAAAACCATCGACATGCATATGCTCGCGCCAATAGCGCAGGCTTTCTATGATCACCTGTTTGGTGACAGCGTGGGAGCCATTCAGGGTATTACCACAGCCTGAGTAGTTTGTATTCAGGCGGGAAGTGGGGTCCAGAATGTAGTAGACCTCATGATCTATCCCGCGGAAACAGAAGATAGGACCATCGTCACCACCTTCCGCCGTGTGGTTATAGACGACATCCAGGATGACTTCTATGCCGGCTTTATGCAGCGCCTTGACCATGTCCCGAAACTCATTGATTGCGCCCTTGATACGTTTATCACTCGAATAACCGTTATGCGGTGCGAAGAAGGACATGGGGCCATATCCCCAGTAGTTATCCTTGCCAGCGGGGGCGTCCTGAGGATCAAACTGGAAGACTGGTAATAACTCGACAGCGGTGACCCCCAGTGCCTTTAGATGGGGAATTTTCTCTATCAAGCCGGCATAGGTACCCTGGCGTGGCGTGTCGACACCGCTGGATGGATCCCGGGTAAAACCACCCACATGCAGCTCATAAATCACAGATCGGGAGAGCTGATGCTGTGGCGCCACATCATCTGACCAATCGTAGTCCTCCAGCGCCACGACCGCACTTTTGGCACAACTGGCAACATTATCTCCCTCGCGCGCAGCGGCCCAGCGATCGTAGTTTTGCCCCAGTACGACCTCGCGACTATAAGGGTCAATCAATACCTTGTGTGGGTCGAAACGCGTGCCCTCATACGGACGCCATGGCCCATTGACACGCCAACCATATAGCTGCCCATCGCCCAAGCCTTTGATGTGCACATGCCAGTAGTAGGCGGTACGATTGACATGGGGAGACAGCTTGATAACCGTTGGGTCCGGATCATCGGGCGAGGCAAACAACAACAGTTCAACACCGCTTGCCAACCGTGCCCAGAGCGCAAAATTGACGCCTTGCTGTTCGATATTGGCTCCAAGGCGGCGGCAATGCCCCTTGCTGATGCGAATAGAGAGGTCGATACCCATGAACAGCTCCAGCGCTGGGATTGGCTGTGTTGTGACTATGCAAAGTATGGCTCAACTGGCTGTTATTGCTGTGAAAATAAGGACTCGTGTTTACAAGATAAAAGAGGAGGCGAGACCTCCTCTGTGATTGACGGCTAGTTGATGGCAAATACGATGGCCGCGACCTCATGGAAATGCCTGGCGAAGTGGAACGTCATACCCGCCCTGACATAGGATGGCAACTCTTCCACATCGCCTCGATTGGCTTCGGGCAGGATTAACTCATGAATGGCTTGACGCTTGGCCGCGATCACTTTCTCCCGTACCCCGCCAATAGCCAGCACATGTCCGGTTAATGTCAGCTCACCGGTCATGGCCAGCCCCTTGCGCGGCGGTCGATTGAGTGCCAGCGACAACAGTGAGGAGGCCATGGTGATCCCCGCACTTGGCCCATCCTTCGGCGTTGCTCCTTCCGGTACATGCAGATGGATCAACGCCTGGTCAAAGAAATGGGCATCTGCATGATATTGTTTGAGATTGCCAGCCAGATAGCTATATGCCAACTCCGCAGATTCGCGCATGACTTCACCCAACTGGCCGGTTAATTTGAAGCCTCTTCCGAGTTGATTGACCACCGTCGCCTCAACCGGCAAGGTAGCCCCTCCCATAGCGGTCCACGCCAAGCCGGTGACGATTCCGACACCGCTAAGTGATTTCTCCTTGCGGAACAATGGGCTACCAAGGTACTCCTCGACATCTGCGGCCTTGATGACCATCTGCTCTGCTTTGTCGTTCAGCAGACGAACCACCGACTTGCGGACTATTTTCGCCAGTTGTTTCTCCAGGTTGCGGACACCGGACTCACGGGCATAACCATCGATGATGCGTCGGATAGCCCCATCGCTGATTTTGAGCTGTTTGCGTGACACCCCGGCCTGCTCCAGCTGACGCGGCCACAAATGGTGACGTGCAATTGCCAGCTTCTCCTCTGACAGGTAACCGGATAACCGAATCATGTCCATGCGATCTAATAATGGTCCCGGGATCGAATCCAGGGTGTTGGCCGTGCAGATGAAGAGACATTTGGACAAGTCCAGTCGCACATCCAGATAGTGATCCAGAAAATGATGATTCTGTTCCGGATCCAGGGTTTCGAGCAGCGCAGAGGCGGGATCGCCCTGATGGCTGATGCCAATCTTGTCGATCTCATCGAGCATGATGACCGGATTCATCACCTTGCTCTCTTTCAAAGCCTGTACCAGCTTGCCGGGCAGGGCGCCAATATAGGTGCGCCGATGACCTTTGATCTCTGCTTCATCACGCATCCCCCCGACACTGAAACGGTAAAACGGTCGCCCCAGTGCTCGGGCGACTGAATGGCCAATCGAGGTTTTACCCACCCCGGGCGGACCAACCAGCAACATGATGGCGCCACTGATATCCTGCTTGAAGGCACCTACCGCCAGAAATTCGATGATGCGCTGTTTGACGTCTTCCAGCCCATCGTGGTCGGCATCGAGGATCTTGCGTGCCTTACGCAGATCGATCTTGTCTGCATGTAAACAGCCCCAGGGTACCTGGCTGATCCAGTCCAGGTAATTCCGGGTCACGGCGTATTCCGGTGAGCCGGCCTCGAGAATTTTTAACTTGCTGATCTCCTCATCAAAACGCTGTTGCACGCCCTCCGGCACACTCCGCTCCTGCATGCGCTTGATGAATGTTTCCACTTCCGCTGTTTTGTCATCCTTTTCCAACCCCAGCTCGCGCTGAATCACTTTGAGCTGTTCGCGAAGGAAAAATTCGCGTTGTCGATCATTGATGCTGCGGTTTACCTCGTCTCGGATCTGGTTCTGCAGTTTGGCGACTTCGATCTCTTTCTTAACCAGTGCCAGCGATTTTTTCATGCGTTCCAGCAAGGGCGTCGTGGCGAGAATATCCTGTAGCTCGTCTCCAGTGGCGGTGGTGATCGCCGCGGCACAGTCCGCCAACGGAGAGGGATCATTAGGATTAAAGCGGTTGAGATACTGCTTAAGCTCTTCGCTATAGAGCGGATTGATAGGCAACAGTTCCTTGATCGCAGAAATCAACGCCATGGCATAGGCCTTGATTTCTGTATCTGGAGCCGAGCTATCTGCATGCGACTCCGGATAACGAACCTCCACCAGATAGGGGGGCTTGTGGGTTAGCCAGTTGACGATCTCAACCCTGTCGATGCCTTCAGCCACAAACTGCATTTCACCATCCCCTGCGCTGGCATGCAGGATCCTGACAGCACAGCCGGTCTGTGGCGTGATGTCGGGCAAGGGTTTGTCGCGATCTTGTGCATCATCAACCCGGAACAGGGCCATCATCTTGTGAGGTGTGTTGGCGACTCGTTCTATGGTCTTTTGCCATGGTTCGGCCTGGATCTGCACTGGCAATACCTGCGCCGGCAGAAACGGCCGACCGAAAATCGGAATGACGTAGAGCTGAGAAGGACGTTCCTGACCCGACAGGATCAGAGCATTGGGCGCATGATCGTTTTTGGTTTCGTTACTCATCCTGTTCACCCTTATCGATAAGCCTTTTCACAAGATGGGGATCCTGTTACTGGTTTCAATGGCTGACAGTTGGTGGCACTCTATTTCGAGTGTAAGTAATTTTGACCAGGGGAGGCCATTCATGCGTCACACAACCTCATCCACGTACCTTATGGTGTGGCTCTTGTTGCTGCTAGCCGGCTGTGCAACTCAGGATAGCGTCTCGGTTCAGCCCGGAGACGAGATATTATGGCTGGATAGTCCGCCGGCGTTGACGTCATCGATCCCCGCTGGTTGTGAAGATAAACTCGCGATCGGCGCGGGTGATACGCTTTCGGTCTCTGCATTGCCGTTCGATTTTGATAGTGCCAGCCTCCGCACTGAGGCTGTTGCGGTGCTTGATTGTGTTGCGCGCTACGAGCTGGATTCGGCAGAGGCATTACGGATCCAGGGGCACACCGATAGTGTTGGCAGCCAAGAATACAATCAGGCGCTGGGTGATCGGCGAGCGATCAACAGCGCCCTCTATCTGCAGCAACAGGGGGTGGATCCGCGGCGGATGAGCACAGAGTCGTATGGAGAGAATGCGCCTGTAGCTTCCAATGAGTCGATGGAAGGCCGAGCCCGCAACCGCCGGGTGGAAATCGTACCGCAAACACAGTACTAAGCGGTCTGGCCGACTGAAGGCGTCAGATTTCGGGCAAACCAGTGGAATAACAGATTGAGCGCCCGAGCCATGATCTCTTCATCAAAATCAAATTGATCGGTATGGTGTCCTGCGCTGAGGTCGGCACCGATCACCAGATAGGCCGCTTGTCCTGCTCGGCGTTGAACCCTGTCAATCAAGAAACCGGCATCATCACTGGCTCCGAACGGGCGACTATGAATGACATCAAACCCCAGCTCATCACCCAGCAGAGTCAGGGTATGTACCAGCGCCGGGCTGTTTTGAATCGAGATCGCCTCGCCCTGACGGCGAATCATATAGTCAACGCCATGGGCCATGGCGACGCCCTGCACGATGCGCTGAACGGCGGAGAAAACATAGTCATTCAGCTGTGATGTGGCACCGCGGGTTTCCCCTTGCAAAAACGCATAGGCGGGGATCACATTCCGCTCTTGGCCGGCCCGAAGATGACCGATATTGATACGTGTCATGCCGTCACGGTGAGGCGGGATGGCCAGCATCTGATTGACTGCCAGACAGGCCGCACTCAGTGCATTGGCCCCGGCATTGGGCTCCAGCCCGGCATGCGCGGGTTTACCGATAAACTCGACATCAAACTTGGTCGAACTGAGAAAGCCTTCCGGACAGACCACGAGTTCACCACTCTTGGCATGAATACCCAGATGGATGGCCAACAACTGATCGATATCGTCCAGTTGACCGCTGGCCGCCACTGCCTTGCCAGCACGGCAACCTTCCTCCGCTGGCTGGAAAATGAGTTTGATTTTGCCACACAAGGTGTCGCGGTAGCTGGCCAGCAGTTGTGCCAGCACCAGTGCGATGGCAGCGTGGGCGTCATGGGCACAGGCATGCATGACACCCGCAGATAACGAGGCAAAACCCTGTTGTTGAGGTGTGTGGTGATCAGCACAACACTCACCCAGCCGAACGGCATCCAGATCGACGCGCAGTGCCAGGCAAGGGCCGGGGCGGCCGGTATCAAGCACCGCCATGAGCCCCGTTAGCGACAGTCGTGATAACCACTCCGGGTCCGCACCTTGTGCCAGCGCGCGCAGTTTCTCCTGCTCTTCATCAACTTCGCGCCCCATCACCATGGATGAGGAAAGGAACTGTTCGCCAATTCGAATATCATAACCTGCCTCTGATAATGCCTTACAAATCAGCGAGGTAGTCCGGTATTCGCACCAGGCGGGTTCTGGATGACGATGAAAATCTCGCCGCCAGGCCTGCAGTGCCGCGCGTTCGCTAGATTGGGCGACATCAATCATTACTGCTCTCCGTGCTGGTTGGGGCAGGGGTCTTGGTGACCAACAACTGGTCAATCTTGTAACTGTCGATATCGACCACTTCGAACTTGTAGCCGGCAAATTGAATTGAATCAGTGCGCTTGGGAATTTTGCGCAACGTAAACATCATGAAACCGGCAATCGTTTCGTAGTTTTCGGAATGAGGAAATTCATCAATGGCCAACGCCCGCATCACATCGTCAATCGGAGTGGTACCATCAATCAACCAGGAGTGTTCATCACGCTGAATAATCTGCTCTTCAATCATATAAGGAGAGACCAGATCTCCCATCAGCGTATTCATAACATCATTTAACGTAATAATCCCGACAACGAGAGCGTATTCGTTGAGGACAATGGCAAAATCCTGGCGGCTGGCGTTGAAGCTGTCGAGGGTCTCGGAGAGGGTCAGGGTATCGGGAATCATCAACGGCGTACGTAACAAGGTTTCGCTACGCAGTGAGATGCGCTGATCCTGGATGATGTGCAACAGAATGTCTTTGCTATCGACAATGCCAATCACCCGGTCGATGACATCCTCGCAGACCAGGAACTTGGAGTGTGGGTTAGCGGAAATCTTGGCTTTGATTGTATGTTCATCGTCCGCATGGTCGAGAAAAATGATGCTATCCCGTGCGGTCATGGCTGAAGGTACGGTGCGTGTGTCCAGTTCAAACACGTTTTCTATCAATTGATGCTCTTGTTTGCGCAAGGCGCCAGATTCGGCACCGGCTGCCACCATGGCATAGACATCATCTGGGGTGATTTCGTCTTGATGTTGGCCATGCAGGTTAAACAGCCGCAAGATTGTGCTGGCTAGTCCGTTGAACATCCAGACCAGGGGATGACAAATCAGCAGCAACAAGCGCATCGGTCGTACGATGACCAGTGCCAACGATTCAGGAATCATCATGGCGACGCGTTTGGGAATCAGATCTGCAAACAGTACAAATAACGCGGTCACCGAGATAAACGACAACAAGGAGCTGACTTGTTCGAGCAGATTGGCCGCCAGCCATGGCTGCAGCGTGTCGCGGATATATGGTGTCAAGGCCGACTCACCAAGAATACCCGCCAGGATCGCGACAGCATTGAGACCGATCGTCACCACAGTAAAAAAGTGTCCCGGGTGTTGTTTCAATGCGAGCAGTTGTGCGGCTTTTTGTTCACCGTCATCCACCAGTTGCTGCAGTTTTAGCCGACGGCTGGCGGCAAAGGCGATCTCGGAAGCCGTAAAAAAAGCACTGGCAACGATGAGACAAAAGATGATCAGAATACTGGTAGTCATAGGAAGTTCCGGTAGACAATGGGGTCAAGATGATCAAAACAGCAGCAGCATAGCATCTTGGCCGCAGATCCGCATCATGACCACCAGATAGATGGCGAGCTCAAATTTTATAAAATTCATATGGTTGCAATATTTATGCACTTACAGATGCCGAGCCAATGGCTAAGCCATAAGCCACTCCCAGAATAAATTTCGCATAATGTATATTATGTTAAATCATGTATCGAGTTATTGTCATGTCCACGGGCTTGCGCTCGATCGGTGTGTCGTAGACATCTAAGTAGCTGTTCCGAATAATAGATCACGCACGACATTGACTCAGGTAGCGCTAAGCTGACCCTTATGCGCCTGGGATGGCGCGGTGAAGCTCCCATGGATGGGTTTACGGCGTGTCAGCGTGTGCTTCCTTGCGATGGCGCGCAATTAGGATCGGCGATTTAGCCATTCTCGCATGTCGATGTCTTGCCTGTTCAACGAACACCGCACTTATGTGTGACAGCGGACGATGTGTGATCCAGACACGGGCGTAGCGCTACGTAAAAAGTTGCCAGTAATCCCCCTGCAGCTGGCAACTTTTTCACGTAGCGGCACTTATGTTACTGCGGCGGATGCCCTGCCAGGTCATGGCCACTCGACATCATCGCATTCGCTTAAAATTAATAACGCTCCTTGAAAGTGCCGATGGTTATAATCGGAAATTACGGATTATCGGTATATCCCGCACGGACATGAAATATGTTTTCCAGCCCATTTCATTTTATTTTTGAGAGTTATGGCGCAACATTTTTGTTCGTGGCTGAAATAAAAAATGAAATAAAAACTCGGAAAAATGTGATCCAGACAACTAATCAAGTCGTCGATATGATCAATGCCGCGTTATTGACGAATTTATTTGAAAGGCAAACATCTTGCTGCGTAACATAGATTTTGTTGCGTGGGATGTGGGTACGGTTGTGACGCTCAAATTTGAAAATTGGCTGGATAAACATTGGCAGTATGCTCAACACAAACACGGTGATTGTGTATTCGTGCATAGCCGTGCAGGAGCTCTCCTTCGCTCCGTACTGGACGAGTACTGCCTGCAGCGAAGCATCTCGCCTATCAGATGGCGCATGACCGAGCTTGATATCCATGAGCCCTATTCGCCGTTAATGCCCATATTGAAGGCATTGCTGCAGCGACATGGGATGACGTTGTTGGAGGATGCGCTTGATGAAATGGAGCTGCATGGCGTTGAACGCTCCTTAATCCAGGATTATTTGTCAGGTCGTGATACATATCGCCTGGAATTTCCCCTCCCGGATGATCTCGCGTTTCAATCCATTCGCATTCGGCAGATTTTAATTCGCCTGCTGTCTCTGCTCGCAACAGGCGAGCCACAGTTGTTGTTGGTAACAGGAATACAGTTTGCAGGCTCTGCTGGGCTGAAATTGATAGAGGAGTTGCTGCAATACAATCATGCTGGCAATTTTTTGATGGTGATTGGAATTGACCCGGCTTTCCAGCATATCGATGAAAACCGTCAGCAACATTGGGAGCAGTGGCTGAGTGTCATTGATAGCCGCGGCATTATTTATCCTCACGAATTTGATACCTCTTCGGCACCATTTATGAACTGGCCTGGCTTAACTCATGCCGGGGTCAGTCATGATTATGAGGCATTAAAACGTTGTGAACAGTTGATCGATCTGCTTTGTTTTCAAGAGGCCGTCGACGCAACAACCATTCAGGTTCAACGTCTCGAGAGTAATATAGCCAATCAAGATGGCACTTTCGTTTGGCAATTACTCTTATGTCACGGCCGAGCACAGCTCTATTGTGGAAATTATGAAGATGCGATTGTCACCTTCGATAGATTATTAGAGATAGCACAACAGAATAGCAATTCAGCCAATTTATGTTGTGCCTATCGTGAGCTAGCCACCACGCATATATTCCGCTCAGACCTGACATCAGCAATGCGTTACAGTCAATTGGCAATAAAGTTAGCAAGTGCCATCGACGATGATTTATTACAGACCAAAGCCCTGTTCTGTCATTTTGTTGCCAGTGATAAAGCTAACGTCCCCTTTGGCGTGGAGCGTTTGCGCCAACTCCTGATTCAGCTTGAAATTCATCAGATGATTAGCGGCCGTATCTATGTCCTCAGAAATCTCTATGCTCAGGTTCCCTTTGAGGTCAAGCTGGACTTGCATACGGCGTTGGATTGTTCGGTAGAAGCCATCCAGCTGGCGCGACATTATCACTACGAGACGGACCTGGCCGCGGCGTTTCACAGTCGCGGGATCATTTATAACAAGATGGGACGCCACCACAGTGCATTACGTTGTTTTCGCATCAGTGAGTATCTACGCGAGAAGTTGAATGTACCTGGCGAATTGGCAAGAATTCGTAACGGGATTGGCTATATATTGTGTCAGCGTGAGAAATATACCGAAGCTCACCGGTATTATTTGCTGGCATTAAATACCGTCCTGCGATTGAATGATTTTTCGGAAATTACAATCAGCCTGTACAACCTCGCATGGTTATACGCAGAAGTACGAGAAAATGATAGCGCCCTCATGGTTGTGAATACGCTGCGTGAGATGTTGCGCATTCGTGGCACCAATTATTTCCCATTCCGTAATTCACATGATGTGTTACTGCTGCAATGCATGATTCATATTAACCAGGGCGAATGGAGCCGTGCCGAACAGGATCTGGAAAGAAGCTATAATCTCGATATTTCTATATCATCTGAGGGAAAATATATCCGGCCGATTCTCAAGGCTAGAATAGAAGCGCATCATCAAAATTATTCGGCAGCGCTATTGGAGATGGAAAAAGCCAAGCAGGCCGAGACGCAACTGGCCGAGCTGAATATTCATCATCAACTGCTATGGCATGAAGTGGCCATCCGACTCCACCGCCAGCTTAACGAAACTGCCCTCGCCTATTCACATCTGCACTCAGCCAGTCGGCTCTGCAGCCAGGCGCAATTTGCATTGCACCTCAAACGCCTGGTGCATTTCTGGCACCAAGATGAGTTGCCAGCTGCATTTGCTGGCCTGCAACCGCCTAAGCTGGAGCTCGACCAACTGCTGCATCTGGTTCGCCAGGAGCAGCGCATGAATCAGCTTTGGCAGCGTGTGCATGAAATGCGATTGCTGGCCACCTTGCAGCAGCTGGCGGTGGATCTGGACAGTGAGCAGCAGATAGCCGCAGAAACCTTGCGTCTGATCTGTACCCATTTCAATGCGCAAGCGGGTTTCTTGCTGGTCAATGAGGACAAGCAGGTGGTTGAGCTTGCCCAGTTCAGTCAGGTGCCTGATAGCACACTGGACGGTCAACGCTTGAGCGATTGGCTCGGTCATCATCAAACCACGCGCTTGCTGTTCAATGGCGAGGTGCCTGCGCATGATGATCCCGATTCGCCGAAGGCGGTCCGTTTTTCTTCGGTATTAGGCCACCCGCTCTTGGAAGGACAACGCCAGATCGGCGAGATGTTACTGCTGACATTTGCCGACAGTGCGCCGTTGAATAAATCAGATCGGGATATTTTGCAGTTTATCGGTAACCAGCTCGCCGGCCAGTTGGTGAACTTGCGACAGCGCCGACAACTGATCGAGCTGAGCTCAACGGATACGTTGACCGGCTTGCGTAACCGTCAGTCATTCCAGGCCATTCTGCGCAATGAACTCAAGCGCATAGGCCGCTATGGCTCTGAACACCCTTATCTGGCACTGGCTTTTGTCGATCTGGACAACTTCAAATATTACAACGATTCATTCGGCCATGAGGCCGGTGACCGTTTGCTCTGCTGGTTTGCAGACCTGTTGGTTGAAGCGCTTCGTGATTTTGATATCTGCTGTCGTTGGGGGGGGGATGAATTCCTGATTCTGTTCCCGCACACCCGCGCTGACGAAGCCATGATTCCGTTACGTCGCATCATCGAGCTGCTAGCGTTACAGCAAGGCTACACCGATGCGCTGGCCAACCACCTGGGACGTGAGGTGATTTTGCCGCAGGATCGCTGGCTCAATTGTTCCATTGGTGTCTCCGATACCCTGGATGAACAGAATGGCACCCTGGATGAAGTCGGCCTGTTGCAGCGCGCTGACCGCGCCCTGTATGAAGTGAAGCGTCACGGCAAGGGGCAGGTCTTTCTGGCGAGTCACCAATTAGACCACCAGATAGCTTAAGGGTGCTTCTCGCCTCTTCAGGCTTCTGGTAGTCTTGCCGGCCGCAGCCAGTCGCTATTGACGGTTGCCTGAATAAGATGAGGCCGTGCCGATGACAATCCGCTACCCGGTTAATGAAATATTCCAGAGTATTCAAGGCGAAGGGTATTTTACCGGCGTCCCTGCTGTGTTTGTCCGTTTGCAAGGTTGTCCCGTTGGCTGTTCCTGGTGTGATACCCGCCACACCTGGACACTGGATCCGCAATTGGAAGTCACACCGGAACGATTGGTCGGGCGTTCAAACTGCTCCAGCAGCTGGTGCAAGATGACACCACAGCAGATTCTGGGATCGATCCGGCATCTGGGCTATAGCGCCAAACACATAGTGCTGACGGGCGGCGAACCGTGCCAGTATGATTTGCTGCCTCTCACCATCGCCCTGATCGATGCCGGTTTTACGATTCAGATCGAAACCAGTGGGACCTTCCCTGTCGAAGCCGATCCCGGCTGCTGGGTTACGCTCTCCCCCAAAATCGGCATGAAAGGTGGCTTCGAAGTTCTGGATTCGGTACTGGCCATGGCTCAAGAAATTAAACATCCAGTGGCCATGGAAAAACACATCCAGCAACTCGATGCGCTGCTTGCGCGCTGCCCTCAGCCACATAACAAGGTGATCTGTCTGCAACCCATCAGTCAACAGCCACGAGCTACCGCATTGGCGGTGCAGATTTGCATAGAGCGCAATTGGCGTCTATCGGTGCAAATGCACAAGTACCTGCATCTGGATTGACGGCGGCATATTTGATTTACCTCTGAAAAATTGTCGACTCATTAGCAACTTAGCGCATATTCTCCTATACCTTGCTACATGCTCTCTCCATCTGGTGCTGCGCTTTGGAGTGTGATCAAACGGCCTTGCCGGCTCGCATGTTGCTGGTCGACGATAGCCCAACCAATCTGCGATTTCTGGCCCATGTTCTGCACAATATGGGCGAAATTTTTTTTGCCACATGTGGCCAAGACGCGTTGCAGATTGCGCGGGATAAGCAGCCTGATCTGATTCTGCTGGATGTTGAGATGCCGGCCATGAATGGTTACGAAGTCTGTCAGCATCTCAAGCAAGATCCGGCGCTGAGTGATGCTGCCATCATCTTTGTGACATCACACCAAAGTATGGAACATGAAGTCCGCGCACTCGAAGCCGGCGCCGTCGACTTTATCAGCAAACCGTTAAACCCGCCTGTTGTGCGCGCCCGCGTACGTACCCACCTGACGTTGAAACAACAATCTGACAAGTTAAGGCAACTGGCCAATCGGGACGGCATGACCGGGGTATTCAATCGCCGCGCGTTTGACGACATGTTAAGTGTCGAGTTCCGCCGTCACCAGCGCACGCGCATGCCGCTGGGGATTGCCATGCTGGATGTGGATTTTTTCAAGCGTTACAACGACTTATACGGTCACTTGCAAGGAGATGACTGCCTGCGGCATATAGCCCACGCCATTGTTGCTTCCTCACGCCGCCCGGCAGAGTCCGTGTGTCGTTATGGTGGCGAGGAGTTTATCGTTATTTTGCCCAACTCGGACGCCCAACAGACACTCAAGTATGGCCATTGGTTGCGTGAGCAAATTCACCGCCTCGCACTGCCTCATCAGGCAGCAGAGCTGGGCATCGTCACCGTCAGTGTCGGCGTTACGGCTGCCATCCCTGATGCCTCGCTCTCCCCGCTGCAGATGGTCCAACACTGTGATCAGGCGCTTTATGCCGCAAAACACCAGGGGCGTGATTGTGTCTGTCTGTTCCAGGCACCCCAGGATCCATGATGTGGCGTAAGGGTGGGCTTTCAATACCGGCCCGGGATCTCTACATGGGGCTATGGCTACTGATAGGGACAGTGGCAGGTGGACACTTGGCTCTGATCTGCCATATCCCCGGCAGTGAAACCATCGGCCAATTGCTGGCGTTCGTGATGCTTTTACGCTGGCAATTTAGTCGAGCCGGCAATCTTATCGTTGCGTATGCGCTAGCTGCCGCAGCCTTGGTATTAACACAGCAGCCGTTGGGGCTCCCCGCATTCTGGTTTGTGGTGGCCCATCTGGCTGGTTTAGGCGTCGCGGCGGCAACATGGCGACCAGTGCGGCCGTTGCAGGATGAGCAAATCGATCAGCTGATGACATTGAAATTGCTTGCCTGTTTTGTGCTACTGGCGCTGCCAACCACGTTGGCGATAGAGGCGTTAGTCCGCTTGGCTCATCCCTCACCGTTGGCACAACCATCAGCCATGATGCCCCTTGAGGCGCTGTTTCTGCGCTGGTTGGAGCGCAGTTTTACCGCCTTGTGTTTGCTGATCCCGCTGTTGAAGACCAATCGGCGGCGTTTGCTACGTCTTTGCCATTGGCCAGCTGCCCGCCATTACATTGCCGCGTGGTTACTTGCTTTACTGATTGCACTGCCGATCCTGCTGCTCAATTCGCATCCTTTTATATATCTCACCTTTGGTCTTGCCTTCATTGTCTTTCGCCATGGTGCATTTTTTGCATCCTGTACCACCATGTTGACTTTCTTCTGCCTGGTGTTTCTGGTGCGAACCGGGCTGATGCCCAAACCGTTGGCGATTAGCCAAATGGGCTCGATACCATTCTGGATCGCGACATCCTTGACCCTGTTTTCACTGCAGCTGATTGGACTGATGTCAGAGCTGATGTCGCGTTCGGCTCATCGCGGTCACGAGAGTGAAGCACGCATGCGCGGGGCATTGGAATTTGCCGCCACCGGCTTTGCTTTGACCACGCTGGATGGCGTGATTATCGAAGCTAATGCCTGTCTGTGTCAGTTGCTTGGCTATCAACGTGAGGAGTTATTGGGAAAAATGGCGCCAGAACTCAGCCATCCCGAGGATCTGGAACAGGCACAAACCAGCTTGAGACAGCTGCAGAATGGAGAAATTGACCACTACACCTTTGAGAAAAGGTACCTGCGCAAAGGCGGCCTGGCAGTTTGGGTCAATGTCCGGGTCTCCGTCTTGCGCTATGCCAATGGCCATCCCTATGAACTGATCATCCAGGTTGATGATATCAGTGAACGAAAGGCTGCGGATGAAGCCCTGCGAGATCAGGCAAACCGCCTGCGTCTGGCATTGAGCATTGCCCATGCCGGAGCCTGGGAGTGGCACCTGGATGGCACGGAGCACTGGTGGACGGAGGAGGTCTATCACATTATCGGTTGTCAGCGGTCTGAGACAATACCGAGCCAGGCTGTCTGGATGCAGGCGGTACATCCAGAGGATCGCCCGCGGCTTGAGGCGGTAATTGCCGCCGCGATCGCCGAACGACATGGCTATTGCGAAATGTATCGGCTAATTCGTCGTGACGGTGCCGTCATCTGGATTGAGGACCATGCAGAGCTCGAATACAACGAGCAAGGTGAGGTCACGCGGATCTACGGCGTGAGTCAGGATGTCACAGAGCGCGCCCTGATTGAGCAGGCGATTCAACATAGCGAGAATCGACTGCGGGCCATTCTGGATTGTGCGGTCGATGCCATTGTGACCATGGACAGTCACAGCCGGATCCATTCCTTCAATGCAGCCGCAGAGCAAATGTTTGGTTATCGCGAGTCTGAGGTGATTGGTGAGGATATTGCGTTATTAATGCCCTCTCCGCATAAGGAGCGCCATGCCAGCTATGTCCGGCGCTACCAGGAAACCGGTAACACTACCCTGATGGGTACCCGCCGCGAACTCATGGCTTGTCATCGTAGTGGCCGCCTCTTCCCTATCGAGTTATCGGTCGCCGAGATCAGCAGTAACGGAGAGCGTTTCTATACCGGAATGATGCGTGACATCTCTGCTCATAAAGCGGCCGAGCAGGCGTTGCTTAGCGCGCGCGCCGAGTTGCAGGGGGTGATCAACGCCGCGAGCGAGATAGCCATCATCGTCACCAATGCCGAGGGGATGATTACCCTTTTCAACTCCGGTGCCGAACGCATGTTGGGCTATGAGGCTTCTGAAGTGGTCGGCTTGCGGACACCGCTGTTTTTACACGATCTCCAAGAGGTCGTCTCCCGCGGGCTAGCATTGACCGAAGAGGCCGGACACCCGGTTTCTGGCTTTGCCGTATTTGTCAGCCAGGCCATTCGTCATGGTCACGAAGTTCGGGAATGGAGCTTTATCCGCAAGGATCGCAGTCGTCTTACGGTGCTGATGACAGTGACACCGATCCGCGATACCGATGGTTTGATCAGCGGCTTTCTCAGCATCGCCAAAGATATCTCTCCCCTGAAGCAAACCCAATCGGAGCTGCTTCTGGCCAAGGAACAAGCCGAGGCCGCCAGTCGCGCCAAGAGTGCCTTCCTGGCCAACATGAGTCATGAAATCCGCACACCGCTCAATGCTGTCCTCGGCATGGCATATCTGCTGGATGGCACCCCACTTGAAGGTCAGCAACGCCAGTATGTACATATGATTAGCAGCGCCGGGCGCTCGCTGTTGCAGATCCTGAACGATATTCTCGACTTCTCGAAGATTGAAGCCGGCCGCATGGAGCTGTCGCCCGCAGAGTTTAACCTGGATGAGATGATCGAGGGGCTGGCGGGCATCATGGCGGTTAGCGCCGGCAACAAGGAGCTGGCGCTTTACATCGCGGTTGATCCTGCGTTACCCCGTGTCTGGATTGCCGATGGGCTGCGACTACAACAAATTCTGCTCAACTTGCTCGGCAATGCCATCAAGTTCACCCAGCACGGGCATGTCATGCTGACAATCCAGCCAGCGCCGGCGGCGTTGGATGCAGCCCATCAATGTACGGTGCGTTTTGAAGTCACGGATACGGGAATTGGCATGACGGCACAGCAAACCAGCCGGCTATTTGTCCCGTTCACCCAGGCAGATACCTCCACTACCCGCCAATTTGGGGGGACCGGGCTTGGCTTGGCCATCTCTCGCCGGCTGGCGGAGATGATGGGCGGACAGATTGATGTGCACAGTCAAGCCGGTGCCGGCAGCTGCTTTACCGTCATAGTGCCCATGATGCCTGGGCGGCCCAGTGCAACACCTTTACCGCTGGCGCGGACGATGGCCTGGCTGCTCTGCCTGTCTGATACTGCATACCGCTGCCATCAGCAGACACTGCAAACGCTGGGTGCCGACTGTCAACGCGTCACGCAGATTGATGAACTAGCTAACCTGCCGGCGCAGGCGCAACCATCGTTGTTGTTAATCGATATTCCGCTGGCCGATACCCGAGCCTGGCTGCAGCTGGCCCGTGTGTTACCGACGCTGACGTTGCCGACCATCATTCTATGCCACCTCGCGGAAAAAACGCGGTTACCTGAGTTTGTCGATGACAGGCGCTATCGGATCCTCACTCAGCCCCTGACTTGCCGCAGCCTGCTGGCCGTTACCGAAGAGGTGCAGCTCTCTGTCGCGACGAGCGCGACGCCACCCTCACCCCCCCTGCCAACGATTGTCACCACAGATTCAGTCGCCCCACGGCTACAAGGCCGTCATCTATTGCTGGTAGAGGACAACGAGGTCAACCAGCTCATCGCGTGTCGAATTCTCACCAGCCATGGGGCCGAGGTCGATGTCGCTGGCAATGGTATCGAAGCACTTAACTTGCTGCGGGCCCATCCCACGCGCTATGCGCTCGTGCTTATGGACGTGCAGATGCCGCTGATGGATGGGTACATGGCAACCCAGGCGATCCGCCAAGAATTAGGATTGACTATCCCAATTCTGGCCATGACCGCCGGGGTCATGAGCAGCGAGCAGCAAGCCTGTAGGCAGGTCGGTATGAACGACATCATTGCCAAACCGATTGATGTGGACGCCATGCTGGCGACCTTGCAGCGCTATCTTGCTCCCGATTCAGCAGCTGTGCCAGACGAGGCCACGACGCCACCAACAGCCTGTTATGAGACTGATGTCGGCGCGAGCTCCCCTCTCGACGAGCGCAGCTGTGATCTGCAAGGTCTGCATACGTTGCTGGGTGACGACGAAGCGCTGGTATCGCGATTATTGACCCAGTTTCAACACGAAAGTCAGCAATTGCATGCTCAGTTGTTGGCGGTGCTGGAGCAGCAGGATAAGGAGACAGCGGCCAGGATTGTTCATACCCTTAAGGGGCACGCCGGTACTCTGGGTGCACAGCGCCTGGCACGCCTGGCGCGTCAGATTGAACAATCCATCCGCGGCCACACGGCACTGGATCACAGCAATTTGTTACCCGAGTTGTTTGCTGCGCTTGATGAGCTAAGAGGTGACATAGACCACTGGTTGACTGAACATGCCGACCTGGCTGCGCTGCCTGCGGCAATAAACGATGACATGGCAACCGACAGGTTACTGCAACGTTTTGTGCAGCAATTAGCGGAGCAAAATCTGGCGGCATTGGACCAGTTTGATGCGCTGCGCGGTTATCTGCTGCCACGACTGGGTGAAGAGCTGTTTTCTACCTTTACGCACGCGGTAGAGACCCTGGCTTTTGCTGATGCGCTGGCGCTGCTGCGTCAAAGCCCGCTGGCGCCTTTAATCCCCGCGGACTGATCGATGCGTGCCCCAAACGACGTCATGCTCTCTCCTTGCATAGCTAAGTCAGATCACAAGATGCGAGCAATCTGTGTTATTCGACAGTAACATAGCTGGCCAATCTTATCTGTTCAGACTCAGGAGTACCGTATGAGCGAATACTGGAACATTCGTCCGGTGAGCAAGGAGCGCACAGCGCAGATCCAGCATCGCATCGACACCAAGACCAAGCCACTCGGTGCCTTGGGGCGGATGGAAGAGATTGCGCTGCAACTGGCCCTGATTCAGGGACAGGATAAGATAACGATCACTCAGCCCACTATGTTGGTGTTTGCGGCGGATCATGGCATCGCGCAACAGGGGATCAGCATTGCACCCAGTGCGGTCACTCGCCAGATGGTGCTCAACTTTTTAAGTGGCGGTGCCGCAGTCAATTGCTTTTGTCGTTGTCATGACATGGCCTTGCAGGTTGTCGATGCCGGCATGCTGGAGCCGCTTGAAGATGCACGCCTGATTCAGCAACGGCTTGGCGCCGGGACGCAGGACTTCTCTGTCCGCGCGGCGATGAGCCTGCAGCAGGTGAACGCTGGCTTGAAACTGGGTGCCGAGCTGGCACACAAGCTGGCAGAACAGGGATGTAACCTGCTGGCTTGTGGCGAAATGGGCATCGGCAATACATCATCCGCGTCGGCCTTGCTGGCGGCACTGTATCAGTTACCGGTTGAGCCGTGTGTGGGTCGAGGCACCGGCATCGATGATCGTCAACTCCAGCGCAAGATTGCTTTGATTACGGCCGCCATCTCGCGTTTAGACTTGCCTCTCCCGCCACAAACGCTGCTGGCAGAATTGGGCGGTTTTGAGATAGTGCAGATTACCGGCGCCATGCTGGGGGCCGCTGAGGCCGGCATCGCCATCCTGGTGGATGGATTTATCGTCACGGCCGCTGCTTTGCTGGCATGTCAGCTGGCGCCAGCCTGTCGGGACTACATGATCTTCGCTCATGGCTCGGCCGAGGCGGCACATGGCCGTATGCTGAACGCACTCGATGCGCAGCCATTGCTCGACCTGGGGTTACGGCTGGGCGAAGGCACAGGAGCCGCATTGGCCTTGCCGTTGCTGCGTGCGGCATGCTGCTTCTACAACGATATGGCCAGCTTTGCCGATGCAGGTGTCACCGTCTGATGCGTGGCAAGGAGTATTTCATCCGTTTCTGTCTGGCGGTGGCGTTCTTCAGTCGCCTGCCGATCCCGGCGGCGGTTCCTTTTTCGCCGGAACGCCTGAATCGTGCCAGCGCTTTTTTTGCACTGGTTGGAACCTGTATCGGCATACTCGTGGCCGTGACCACCTGGGTCACGGCGTTATGGTGGCCGCTGGATGTTGCCGTGCTCCTTGGCATGCTGTTTTCATTACGTTTAACGGGCGCGTTTCATGAGGACGGGTTAGCCGACATGGCGGATGGACTCGGTGGTGGGCTTAATACCGAGCGCAAGTTAGCGATTATGAAAGACTCCCGCCTCGGCACCTACGGCGCGGTTAGCCTGTTTGGCGGCCTGTTGCTGAAATGGCAATTGCTGGTTGGCATTGGCGAGCATGGCATAGCCGGCCTCTGCGGGGCGCTGATTGGCATGCACACTGTTTCTCGCGCCATTGCCGGCAGTTTGATTGCAGATACGCCTTATGTCCGTGCTGCTGGCAGCAAGGCCAAACCACTGGCCGAGCGGCAATCCTGCCGCGATACCCTATTTTTGCTGTGTTCTGCCGGCGCGGTGAGCGCCTTGCTGTTTTCACCTCTGGTTGCCCTGCTGCTGTGGTCGTTGGGAGCGCTGTTTCACTGGTCGCTCCGTCGCTATTTACTGGCTCAGCTGGGGGGATTCACCGGTGATTGTCTGGGCGCAGGACAACAGATAATGGAGTTGATAGGTTACCTTGCGCTGCTCGGCATATTGCAGCAAGGTGGCGCTATTTTGGCACCCTGGTTGGAGGGTTACTTGCTTTGGCCAACGTAATACTGATTCTTGGTGGCGCCCGCTCGGGAAAGTCAGCCTATGCCGAACAACGTGCCGCGCACTATGCGCAGGTACACTGTCTGGTCACAGCATGGGCCGGAGACGCTGAGATGCAAGCGCGGATCGCGCGCCATCAGGCGGACAGACCGGCACATTGGGTCACCGTTGAAACGGGCCGCGAACTGGCGGCGGCCATCACCGAACAGGCTGCAACGCAGCGCTGTCTGCTGGTTGACTGCCTGACTCTTTGGCTCTGTCGCTGTCTGCACGATGATGACGGTGTCCCCTGCCCCGATACATCCCTGGCGCGACACAAAGAGGAGCTGGCGCAAGCCCTCCGACACGCAGAGGGGACTGTCATCCTGATTGCCAACGAACTGGGTTTAGGCATAGTACCATTGGGTGAAGTCAATCGCCGTTTTGTCGATGAAGCCGGCTGGCTGAATCAGGCGATGGCGCGTCTTGCCGATGAGGTCTGGCTGGTGACAGCCGGACTGCCGATGAGGTTGAAATGAACCATTCCAGCTGGCGAACCATTCGCCTGATGCGCCACCTCAAACCCAACTGGCCGACCTCTATGTTGGGCTATACCGATGCAAGCCTGGATGACACCAGTCTTGAACAGTGGACCCAACATCTCCCGCAACACATGCCGCGTCAATCGCTGGTCAGCTCACCCTTGCAGCGCTGCTTGCGGATGGCTGAGCTGATGAGCCAGAAATACCACTGGCCGCTCCAGACGTTGACCTCATTGCAGGAGATGGACTTTGGTCGTTTCGATGGCATGCCGTTTAGCGATTTAGCCCCGCATTGGGAGTTGCTGGAGCGCTTTTGGCAAGACCCATTCCAGAATCCGTTGCCTGAGGCGGAGTCACTGGAACAGTTTCAGCAGCGTGTGCTGGGTGCCTGGCAACAGCTCATCGACCTGAGTCGTGACCACGATCTGTTTGTTGTCTGTCACGGTGGTGTTATTCGTAACATCCTGGCTCACCTGTTACACGCCGATTGGCGTCAGGGGGATCTATACCAGCGTTTTACCATCGATTATGGGTCGATCAGCGAGATCCGGATTTGGCACCAGGCCTCGGGGCCTGTGTTCCAGCTGCGACGTATTGCGGTTCCTTATGCAGACTACCGTTATGAGTCGTGATGCGATGCGCTGTTTGATGGTTCAGGGGACCAGCTCGGATGCGGGTAAAAGCACCCTGGTGACGGCTCTGTGTCGCATTCTGGCGCGTTCAGGCATCGCCGTCGCCCCGTTCAAACCACAGAATATGGCGCTTAACAGCGCGGTGACGCATGAAGGCGGCGAAATAGGTCGCGCGCAAGCGGTTCAGGCCTTGGCCGCGGGGCTTGAGCCCAGCGTGCATTTTAATCCCGTATTACTTAAGCCCAATTCTGATACCGGTTGTCAGGTCATTCTGCAAGGCCGTGTCGTCACGGATATGGAGGCCGACTCATACCACGGCTACAAACCACGCGCGATGCAGGCCGTGCTCGATTCCTGGCAGCGACTGGCTCGAAACTATCGATGCCTCCTTGTCGAAGGAGCAGGCAGCCCGGCGGAAATTAATCTTCGGGACGGCGATATCGCCAACATGGGCTTTGCCGAAGCCGTTGACTGCCCGGTCATCTTGATTGCAGACATAGACCGCGGCGGTGTTTTTGCCCAACTGGTCGGCACCCTGGCATTACTGAGCGAGTCTGAGCGCCAACGGGTTAAAGGCTTTGTCATCAACCGGTTTCGCGGTGATATCCGCTTATTGACATCCGGTCTCGACTGGTTGGAACAGCAAACCGGTATTCCTGTTCTCGGGGTACTGCCCTATCTGCATGATCTGCGTATCGCCGCTGAAGATGCGATAGCCCATACCGTGCACAGCGCAACAGATGCCCAGCTACTCAGGGTGGTGGTTCCCGTGTTGCCACGCATCAGCAACCATACCGATTTCGATCCCCTGGCACTGCATCCCCAGGTTGAGTTGCAATTTGTCCCCTTGCATGAACCGCTGCCGGCATGTGATTTGGTGATCCTGCCCGGCAGCAAGAACGTAATGGCTGATCTGGCGGCACTGCGCCACCATGGGTGGCCTGCCCAACTGGCTCGCCATCTGCGTTATGGTGGCAAGATGTTCGGCATCTGCGGCGGTTATCAGATGTTGGGCCAAACGATTGAGGATCCTCATGGTATGGAGGGTCCGCCCGGTCAATGTGCTGCTTTAGGCTGGTTACCGTTGCAGACGACCCTTGAGGTGCAAAAACAGTTGCGCAATGAACAGGGAATTAGCCTGCTGACAGACGAGCCCTGCGCGGTAAGCGGCTATGAGATTCATCTTGGTGTGACGGATGTTGCCGAGAATGCCCGTCCATTATGGCGTCGCGTGGATGGTTCAACCGACGGCTGTATCAGCGAGGATGGTCAGGTAGCTGGCGGCTACTTGCACGGCCTGTTTGATTCCCCGGCCATGCTGAATCAGTTACTGGCGTGGGTAGACGTCCAGTCACAGGAAGAAATTGATTACCACCAACAACAGCAAGCGGCTATTGATCGTCTGGCCGATTGCGTTGCTCAGCATCTAGATATGAATAAAATCAAAGACCTACTTGGCCTATCGGAGATGACGGATGTCGAATCAACAAGATGAGCGGCATAAGATCCGCCAACAGCGCCTGAAGGAAAATGTGGATGCCCGCATCGCTGCGGCGCAAGAAGACCGGGGGTTACTGATCATCATTACCGGTGATGGTAAAGGCAAAAGTACCTCGGGATTTGGCACCGTCTGTCGGGCCGTTGGCCATGGCCTGACGGCGGCAGTTGTCCAGTTTATCAAGGGCACCTGGGCATGTGGGGAGCGTGAATTGCTGCAATCCCACGGCGTCCCCTTTCACATCATGGCAACCGGTTTTACCTGGGATACCCAAGATCGTGAGCATGACATGGCGGCTGCCCAAGTGGTTTGGCAAGAAGCCAAGCGCTTGCTGTGTGATCCAGACATTCAGCTGGTGCTGCTGGACGAACTGACCTACATGGTGGCCTACCACTATCTGGATCTGGACGAGGTACTAACGGTTTTGCGGCAGCGGCCTGCACAGCAGCACGTGGTGATTACAGGTCGCGGGTGTCACCGCAGCTTGATAGAGATGGCTGACACTGTAAGTGAAGTCCGGAATGTCAAACATGCCTTCGACGCGGGTATCCGTGCTCAACAAGGGGTAGACTGGTGACGAAGCTCCCCCTTCATTCACGGGCATTGATTGTTGAAGGCGGGGCCATGCGTGGCATTTTCGCGGCCGGTGTGCTGGATGCGTTCATGGCTGCCCGTTTCCAGCCATTTGACATCTGCTATGGTGTCTCGGCTGGTTCGACGGCGCTGGCCGCTTATCTATCTCATCAGCCCGGACGGACGTATCGGGTGATCACCGATATTTCCTGCCGCCCGGAATTCATTCAACTGGGGCGGTTTCTACGCGGTGGCCATTGGCTGGATCTGGATTGGCTGTGGCCAGTGAGTCTCTCTGAGCTACCGTTTGATATGCCCAGCTTTGCCAGTAATCCTATTCCGTTATGGATTGCGGCCACGCGCGTACGTGATGGCCAAGCATGCTATTTCCATGCCCAGGGTGATGAGGCGATGACCATCGCCAAAGCCTCATGTTCTGTACCGATTGCCTATCGCGGCTTTGTCGAGATTGACGGTGAGGCCTACACGGACGGCGGTGTTGCTGATTCGATTCCGGTACAGCATGCCTACGCTTGTGGTGCCCGTCATTTGACGATTGTTCTCTCCCGCCATTGGGGCTATCGCAAACGGCCAACGCGATTTGCGTGGCTGATGCGCCGTCTGCTAGCGCAATACCCGGCGCTGTGCGCCGCCATGTTGCAACGCCACCTGGCTTACAACGCCGCGCTGGATTTCATTGCCAACCCCCCTGCAGATTGCACCATTGAGTTGCTGGTGCCGCCCCCCGAATTTGCCGTAGGGCGCCTGACCCAAGACCGACAGCGCCTTGACACGGGTTATCAACAAGGTTGGCAAGCCGCACAGCGGCTAATTGCTTAACATGCAGAGCCTAGTGCCACGATTGGCCCCTTACCGGTGTGATGAACCTCTACCTCTTAGCGATGTCATACCGGAAGTGTCGAGCTGCGCAAAAAAACGCCGTGCTCTGTTCGGCTAATACCTGTAAGATCCTGTAAGCTTGCAAGGAGTGCGGGTGGTAATTGTCGACTTAGGGGGCCGTAAATGCGCAAGATTGCCTTGTTCCTTTTGTGTTGCGTGCCTGTGAGTTACGCCGCCGAGGTCTATCGCTGGGTGGATAGTCATGGTGTGGCACATTACAGCCAGTTACCGCCCAGCGGCGACACGGATACCAACCTGAGCCGAATCAACACGGCGTACACCCCGGGCCAGCAGGCCTTGATTGAAAAAGCAGAACGTGAAGAAGCGATGCGAAAGCTGATGGCGGATGGCATTGTCCCTCCGGCGGCGGCTGGCGGCGATGACACCTGCTCTGCACTTGAGCAAGACAAGTTTGCTTACGAGAAGCGGCGGATTGAGAGCGTCTATCTCAACGCTCGTAATGCCTGTGACGTAACCTATCACAACAGTGAACAAAAAGCGGCGCGCCTGGATTGCTATCAGGATGCTGAACAGGTGATGCAGAGCGCCATGACCAACGTCGCCAAAGTACGTTTCTGCCGCTAATTTCACCCGCCATCGCTGTTTTTCCCGCCATTCTGAGCTGTGCGCAACGTTGTGACGTTTGCGCTCACATTTTTGTTTGAAATCGTTCTCTAGACTGATGCCGTCTTTACTGGTCAACTAGACGACCAAAAATAAAAATCAAATCCTGCTACGGAGCCTAACATGAGCAAAACCTCTGATGTATTCCACTTGGGCCTGACGCGCGCCGCGCTGTGTGGTGCAGAATTGGCCATCGTGCCCGGGGATCCCGAACGAGTCGAAAAAATAGCCAGAATGATGGATGAGCCGCGTCACCTTGCTAGTCATCGGGAGTTTACCTCCTGGCTGGCACTGCTTGATGGCAAACCTGTGGTGATCTGCTCGACCGGGATTGGTGGCCCCTCCACCTCCATTGCCGTGGAAGAGTTGGCACAACTGGGTGTCCGGACCTTTTTGCGTATTGGAACTACCGGCGCCATCCAGCCTCACATTCAAGTGGGCGATGTACTGGTCACGACAGGCGCGGTACGTCTGGATGGTGCTTCGTTGCATTTTGCTCCGCTGGAATTCCCGGCGGTGGCTGATTTCAATTGTACGAATGCTCTGATTGCCGCGGCCCGGGAACTGGATGCCACACTACACATCGGCGTGACAGCATCATCAGATACCTTCTATCCAGGTCAGGAGCGTTACGATACCTTTTCCGGCCGCGTGGTGCGCCGCTTCCAGAACAGCATGTCCGAGTGGCAAGCGATGGGCGTCATGAACTATGAGATGGAGTCGGCCACCCTGTTGACCATGTGCGCAAGTCAGGGGCTGCGGGCTGGCATGGTCGCCGGTGTGATCGTCAATCGGACGCAGCAAGAGATACCGGATAGTGAAACCATGAAATCGACCGAGAGCAAAGCGGTGCAGATTGTCGTCGCCGCCGCTCGTCGTTTGCTCAACCCCGCGTGAACTAGTCAGTTAAATGACCAAGGCCAGTCAGTGACTGGCCTTGGTTGTTTTTGCGTCCTGGCTAGCGGATCAGGATCTGCGCATGTTGCACCAACTCTAACAGTGGCTGTGGATAGAGGCCCAACCAGAGCACCAACAAGGCGGAAAGGATCACCACCACACCACCCGCAGACAGTGCCCAATCCTGTTCGGCATCCCGTTGCTGCATACCAGGCTCACGCAGATACAGCGCCACCATGACACGCAGGTAGTAGTAAATTCCCAACGCCGATCCCAGCACCACGGCAGCCATCACCCACCAGAGCCCCGCCGCAACCGTAACCGACAAAATATAGAATTTGCCGATAAAGCCCAACGTGGTTGGGATCCCAGCCAGGGACAGCAACATCACGGTAAACACCGCAGTCAGGTACGGACGGTGCCAGAACAAACCGCGGTAACTATGCAAAGAATCGGCATCTCGCCCGCGATAAGGGCTGGACATCAGGCTGACTACGCCGAACGCCCCCAAGCTGGTAAACAGATACATCAACAGATAAACCCCGGCCGCCTCCTGTGACAGCGCTTCGTGCCGGGATGCGATGATGACCGCCAGCAGATAACCGAAATGGGCGATGGAAGAATAGCCCAGCATGCGTTTGATATTGGTCTGCAACATGGCCAACAGGTTGCCGAACAGAATGGAGATCACCGACATGATGCACAGCAACCAGGTCATCGCCTCGCCCTCAGTTGCCGGTACCTGAAGGTAAAAACGCAACAGTGCACTGAAGATTGCCACCTTACTGGCGGTCGCCAGAAAGGCCGCCACGGGTGAAGGCGCACCTTCATAGACGTCTGGAGTCCACAGGTGGAATGGCGCCAACGAGAGTTTAAAACCAAATCCGACCAGCATCATGCCCAACCCGGCCAATAACAGTGGTTCATGTGCCGGATTGGATGCCAAGGACAGGCCCAAGTCAGTAAAGCTCAGACTCCCGGCTTGCGCGTACATCAATGCCATGCCAAACAGCAAGAACCCGGTGGCTGCGGCTGACAGCACCATGTACTTGATTCCGGCCTCCAGAGAGTGACGCTCCCGGTAGGCGTAACCAACCAGCCCAAACATCGGCAGTGATAACAGTTCGATACCGATAAACAGTGACGCCAGATGCCGGCAAGCCGCAAGAACCAAACCACCCGATGTCGCAATCAGCAACAGCAGGTAAAACTCCTCCTTGTTATCCGGATAGGTTTTTAACCAGGAGCGGGCAAAGGTACAGGTTGCCAAAGACGCCATCAGCACTAACACCGAATAGAACAAGGCGTGACCATCGATGAGGAACAGTGGCGTGACTTCCTGAGGCGGTTGCCAAATTAGCGCCAATTGCGTGAACAACGCCAGATTGAGGCCCGCAATGGTCACAAAAAACGCCATATCGATACTGCGCCGCCAAGCGATAGACAGCATTAACAAGGCGATTGTCAGCCCTGTGATCATCAGCGGCGACAGCGCAAACAGCTGTTGCAAATTGAAGCTCATCTCACTACTCCCCAGCCGTTGGATGCACAACGAACAGAATCCATCATGGCGCTACTCCCGCAGTCGTAACGGTAGAAAACCAGTGTTGAATCGACAGCACACTGCCGCTGGCAGTATCGATGACCGGCTGTGGGTAAAAGCCTAATGCCAGCAGCAGGGTGGCCAATACCAGCATCATGCTAAACTCGCGACGCCCTAGCGCACGCAAAGGGCTATCAGACTTGCTGGGCCCAAAACAGGCGCGCTGCATCATGATCAAGGAGTAGACTGAGGCCAAAACCAAGCCAAAGGTCGCAACACAGACAACCAGGGGTGCCTGGGAGAAACTACCGGTGAGAATCATAAACTCACCAACGAAGTTTCCGGTGCCAGGCATGCCTAGCGAGGCAACGGCAAAAAACAGCATGACTCCTGGCAGATAACGGATACGAGACCAGAGCCCTCCCATCTGCCGCATATCCCGGGTGTGCAGGCGCTCGTACAGCTGACCACACAAAATGAACAAGGCGGCAGCAGACAATCCATGCGCAATCATCTGCACGACAGCCCCTTGCAGGGCCAATGCGGTACCCGAGTAGATCGCAATCAGGACAAAGCCCATATGCGAAATACTGGTGTAGGCGATCAGTCGTTTGATGTCGGTTTGCCGGAACGCCAAGACTGCGCCATAGATGATGCCGAGGATCCCGAGCCACATTGCAACTGGGGTAAACGCCGCAGAGGCATTTGGAAACAAGGGTAAGCTGAATCTGAGCATCCCGTAGGCCGCCGTCTTCAGCAAGATCCCCGCCAAATCCACAGAACCTGCTGTTGGCGCCTGGCTATGTGCATCAGGTAACCAGCCATGCAGTGGTACCACCGGCATTTTGACCGCGAATGCAATAAAGAAACCGAGCATCAACCACCACTCAATTTCAATAGGCATGGGGGTGTTGAGCAAGGTTTGATAGGCAAAGCTGACGATGCCCGTCTGCTGGTAGTGCACCAGAACCAGACCAAGAATGGCCAACAGCATGATCAGACCGCTGGCCTGGGTGTACAAGAAGAACTTGGTGGCCGCATTGATCCGGGAGCGCCCATCCGATGCGGCATGTCCCCACAGTGCGATCAGAAAGTACATTGGGACCAGCATCATTTCCCAGAAAAAGAAGAACAGGAAAAGATCGATCGCCAGAAAGACCCCGATGACGCCACCGAGGATCCAAAGCAGGTTCAGGTGAAAGAAACCGACGCGTTGACCAATTTCACGCCATGAACACAGTACTGCCATGACGCCCAAAAACCCGGTCAACATCACCATCAGCAGCGAGATGCCATCCATCGCCAGGTGAAACTGAATGCCAAAACGCGGGATCCAGTCAACGACGAACTCTTCAGCCCAGATGGAAACACCTTGCTGACTCAAGCTAAAGTCACCTTGCAACCAAATCAGGGTGGTCAATACAAACACCGAGGTCATCGTCAGCAAGGCGATCCAGCGCGGCAATATGGCGCTGACACGATCGGTCTGCCAGCAAACCAGACCACCGATAAAGGGCAGCAATACAATCAGTAATAACATCACAATTCGTGCTCCCTTAAACCATCAGCAAAAAACCGAGAACCAAAACGGCACCAAGGCCCAAGGATGTCAGGTACCAGCGCAGATGACCGGTTACGCTGCGTCCTAGCAGGCGATGACAGAACAGGGAGACGGCTGCAATCCCTTCAATGAGTTTGTCGAGCGGGTCAGCCCCTAGCAGTCGAGTCAGCAACAGATAGGGGCGCACAAATAACCGCTCATAGAGCCAGTCAAAGCCCCACGCATGCAACCAGAGTGCGCTTAACGCTTTGCCGGCAGGATGCCGGGCAAGACGTGTCACTAACGTACGTCGCCCCAAAAACAACCAAGCCGCCAATCCGATACCACTGAGTGCAATGGCCGCAGAAAGCAGTTCGAGACCATGTTTACCGGCCTCCAGATGTTCTCCCGGACCGGCAGGCAGTACCGATGACAGCGGTGGCGAAATGAGGGCGCCGACCGTGGTGGATAACAGCATCAGCACGATAAGTGGCAGATGATGGGCCAGGCCTTTTCCTGGATGCGCCTGACAATGCGCTTCGCCATGAAAGACAGTAAAAATCAGGCGGAAGGTATACAAAGAGGTCAGGAAAGCACCGACAAGGCCAGCAACGAGCAGGGATGACTGGTTTGCAGCAAAGACCTGCCACAGGATCTCGTCTTTGCTGAAGAAGCCCGCCGTGACCAGAGGGAGTGCCGACAGCGCCGAGCCCCCCACCAGGAAGCACAGATAGACCAATGGCATACTGCGGCGCAGACCTCCCATCTGGAAGATGTTCTGCTCATGATGCGTAGCAACAATGATGGATCCGGCCGAGAGAAACAGCAGAGCCTTAAAGAAAGCGTGTGTCATCAGATGGAAGATGGCCCCACCCCAGGCCCCTACTCCCAGGGCCAGGAACATATACCCAATCTGACTCATGGTGGAGTACGCCAGAATGCGTTTGATATCGGTCTGGACCAGGGCGGCAAATCCGGCAAGCACCAAGGTGGCAGCGCCTGTCAGTGCGACCCAATGCAACACCTCCGGCTCTTGTAAAAAGAGGCCATGTGTACGTGCTATCAGGTAGACCCCGGCGGTCACCATGGTGGCGGCATGAATCAATGCCGAAACGGGTGTAGGTCCGGCCATGGCATCAGCAAGCCAGGTCTGCAATGGCAATTGCGCTGATTTCCCGACGGCGCCGCCCAATAACATCAGACAGGCCCAGTACAACAGATCAGATGAGGCCTGTTGTGGCTCCTGCGCCAGGCGTAACAGATCCGCGATATGCAATGTGCCGAATTGCTGGTAGAGCAAAAACAGGCCGATGGCCAAGAAGACGTCACCGACCCGCGTCACGATAAACGCCTTGAGGGCTGCAGCCCCGTTGGCTGGATCGCGATAATAGAAGCCGATCAGCAAATAACTGCACAAGCCAACGCCTTCCCAACCCAGATAGACAAACAGCAGATCGTCAGCCAGCACCAGGCACAGCATACTGGCGATGAAGAGGTTGGTATAAGCAAAGAAACGGGAAAAGCCCTCCTCACCTCGCATATACCAGGATGCAAACAGGTGAATCAGAAAGCCGACTCCCGTGACGACACCCAACATGGTCAGCGACAACCCATCCAGTCGCAGGCGAAATGCGGGTTGAAAGTTGCCTACAGAGATCCACTGCCAGAGCGGCTGAACAAAACTGGATTCAGGTATCGAACCCAGGTAGGCACAACCAACCCAGAGTGCAGTCAAAGCGCTAAGACCGATACTCCCCACCCCGATGAGAGTGGCGCGCTGTTCACTCCAGCGCCCGGCCGAAAACATCAGCACTGCGGAGGCCAGCAACGGAAAAACGATAGTCAGGAAAAGTAAGTTCATCCGCGCATCTCGCTCACGATATCAACATCCAGCGTATGGTGACGACGATACAGCATCATCAATAACGCTAATCCTATGCTCGCCTCGGCTGCAGCCAGCGAAATGACGAGTATGTACATTACCTGGCCATCCGCCTGCGCCCAGCGACTCCCCGCCACCACAAATGCCAAGGCGGCCGCATTCATCATGATTTCAATGCTCATCAACATAAAAAGAAGGTTGCGGCGCACCATCAGTCCGGTCAGGCCCAGGCAAAACAGCACACCTGCCACAAGGAGTCCGTGTTCCATTGGCAATCCATTCATCATTTGCCTCCCTCTTTGCTACCGACGGCGATCACATCACCACGTTTATCTTCCCGGCCAAGGTGATAGGCGGTTACCAATCCCGCCAACAATAAAATCGAGGCCAGCTCAACCGCCAGGACATAAGGGCCAAACAACGCGATACCCACTTGCTTGGCGGTAATTTCTGTCTGGGCAATGGCCGCGGTTTGTTCGGCCAGGATGGCATTGACGATAAAAACCAGCTGCAACAATGCCAGCACGCCGGGAAATGCCCAGGTCGTCGGAGACAGCCACTTTTTCTCCTGTACCTGCGCTGACCCCAGATTTAGCATCATGACGACGAAGACAAACAACACCATGATGGCGCCGGCGTAGACAATCACCTGCATGGCGCCAGCGAAGTTGGCGCCAAGGCAGAAAAACAGCATGGCCACAGCAATGACCGAGATGATCAGGTTTAACAACGCATGCATCGGGTTGGTATTGGTTATGACCCTGAGTGTGGCCAAGATGGCAATCAGGGATGAAGCATAAAATGCGAGCTCCATAAGCTTCTCCTCAGGGCAACAGACTCTTGACATCAATCGGTTTTGCTTCGTTTTCGGCATCGCCTTTGGCTTTACCGTCAATCGCCATCCCACTCATTCGGTAGAAGTTGTAATCAGGGTATTTACCGGGTCCGCTGATCAGCAGATCTTCCTTTTCATACACCAGATCCTGCCGACGATACTCACCGAGTTCAAAATCCGGCGTCAGTTGGATAGCGGTTGTCGGACATGCCTCTTCGCACATGCCGCAAAAAATGCACCGAGAAAAATTGATGCGGAAAAACTCCGGATACCAGCGCCCGTCATCTCGCTCGGCCTTTTGCAGCGAGATACATGAGACTGGACAGGCCACCGCACACAAATTACAGGCAACACAGCGCTCATCGCCATCAGGATCCCGGGTTAATACAATGCGTCCACGATAGCGAGGTGGGGTGTAAACCGCCTCCTCGGGGTAGTTCAAGGTGTCGCGCTTGCGCCAGCTGTGCGAGAAAACCATGCCCAGGCTACGCAGCTGGGTGCCAATTCCGTTAATAATCTCTTTAATAATCATAAAGTCACCTTAGTCTGCCTGAATAAGTACGACCGCTGCCGTTGCCAGCATGTTGAGCAATGTCAATGGCAAACAGACTTTCCAGCCAAACGCCATGACCTGATCAAAACGCGGTCTTGGCAACGAGGCCCGCAGTAAGATGAAGAGCATCATGAAAAAAGCCGTCTTCAAGGCAAACCAGACCACCGGTGGCAACCAGGGGCCATACCAGCCACCGAAGAACAGTGAGACGATGAGCGCGGAAACCAGGACGATGCCGATGTACTCACCCACGAAGAACAGGCCCCACTTCATGCCGGCGTATTCGATGTGATAGCCGTCGGCCAACTCTTGCTCAGCCTCTGGCTGATCAAATGGATGGCGGTGTGTCACCGCAACACCGGCGAAGACGAAAGTCACAAAGCCGAAAAATTGCGGAACTATGTTCCACAAACCGGCCTGCGCCTCGACGATCTCGCGCAGGTTGAACGTGCCTGTCTGGATGACAATCCCCATCAGGGAGAGCCCGAGAAACACTTCATAACTCAAGGTTTGTGCCGAGGCGCGCAGGCTTCCGAGTAACGCATATTTGTTGTTGCTCGACCAACCGGCAAACAACACGGCATAGACAGCTAGCCCGGCGATGGCGAAAAAGTACAAGATACCGATATTCAGATCCGCCACCCCCCAATCCGGCGCGATGGGCACAATCACAAATGCCATCAAGAACGCAGTGAATGCGATGATGGGCGCAAGGATAAAAATGGTGCGGTCAGCAAACGGCGGGATCCAGTCCTCTTTGAAGAACATCTTCAGCATGTCCGCCACTAACTGAAACACCCCAAATGGTCCCACACGATTAGGGCCATAGCGATCTTGCCATAACCCCAAAAGCCGCCGTTCGATGAAGCTCATGAAGGCGCCTGCGCCTATCATGACCACCAGGATCAGCAAGGCTTTGCCAATTGCAATCAACACATCGACAACATCAGGAGTCAGCCAGCTCATGCGTTTTCCTCCTGATGTACTGTCTGATGGTGCAGGCACCAGCCCACAGCTGGATGTCCCAAGGGCAGAGCTAGCAGACCTGGGGCCAATCCATCCATCACGCGCAGCGGTAAGGACCACTGTTGGTCATGCCAGCGGAAATGGAACTTGTCGCCTTCCTTCAACCCCAGGCGAGACAAATCGGCACCAGATATCCCGGCACTGAGCTCACCGGCACGCTCGGCGATGAGGGGCGCACGCATCGACAGCTCATCGGAGCCAAATAATTGAGCACGATCGACGACTTGCCAGGTCGATTCATGGGCGACAAATCTTTCCGGTATCGCTTGCTGGTACGGCAGCGCTTGCCCGTCCTGAGCTTCAAACAGCCGAAGTCCGGGATCTCCAGCACGCAGATGCCCCCCCACCTCATCCTGGAATTTGTTCCAGGCTGAAGGCGAATTCCAGCCTGGTGCCCAAGCAAACGGCACTTGTTGAAAGGGCTGTTGGCTACCGCTATAACCTTCCATGGAAAAAGCAAACGCCGTATCACTATCCTGAGCCACTCTAGGCTCATGCACGTTATGGTTGGCCAACATCGCAGTCCGGCCACTGTAACGTTGTGGTGAACGAGCAAGCTTCATCCCCTTGATGCGGAAACGCGCATTAGGTGCCGCCTCTACAATCGGTGCCAAATCGGGTATCGCTGTTGCGCACGCCATGATGATGTCATCCAGATGCGGCCAATGCAGATGACGATGCTGCATCACCCCTTCCAGCGCGCCCAACCAGCGCCATGAGCCCATTACGGCACTGTTAGCATCGTAAAATGCAGGCTCGAAGACCTGAAAGAAGCGTTGCGCGCGCGCCTCGGCGCTTACGACAGTGCCGTCGGTTTCTGCAAACGTCGCCGCCGGCAGGATAATGTCAGCCAATTGGGTCGTTGCTGTGACTTGATGATCGATGACCGCAACGGTTTCTGCTTGCTGCAACGCGCGCTGCACACGAACCGGATCCGCCTGGAGCAGCAGGTCGTTTTCCAAAATGATGACCGAGCACTCCTCTGACTCCTCCAGAATGGCCAAGGCCTGCTCCAGCGGAGCTCCACCCAGCAGGGCTGCCCCCACCGAATTCACCTCTCTGGCCACCAGGAATAACGATACGGCTTGTTGGCGTTGCTGCAGGGCTTTGGCCAGATTCGCCGCCGCATCCAGCAGGGCAACAGACCCTGCCGAGGTGCCGGCAATCACCAGCGGCCGCTTGGCATGAGCCAGCAAGGAAACCATCTGGGTGACAACGGCTTGCTCTGCTGCACTCATATCCGTCACAGCAGGTGCGTCGGGATCCAGTTCATGCGCTAGGGCAAAGCCAATACGCGCTTGATCCTCATAGGCGCCGTAAAATGCTTGTTGCGTCACGTCATCCAGACGGTTCACAGCTAACGCCGTTTGAATCAGGGGATAGTGCTCATTTTGACCAATTGTCTTGACCGCTGCCGCTTGCCAGAGATCGACCTTCAGCGCGGTAGCCAGTTCCCGTGCTTTGCCTTTCACTGCCTGCCGCACACTCAAGGCAAGTCGCGCAGCGCTCTGGGTAATATCCTCGCCGAGGATTATTACGGCATCATGTTCTTCCACCTCTCGCAGCGTAGCCAGCGGAATACCACTGCTACGCTGCAGCTGTACCATGCGATGTAATGCTGCCCACTCACGTAACCCAATGCCGGAAAAGAAATTTTCAGCGCCTACAAGCTGACGCAATGCAAAATTGGACTCAAGGCTGGCACGCGGCGAACCAATGCCCAGCACCAGTTTCCCCGAGCGCAAACGATCGGCCAGTCGGTTGAGTGCGCCATCAACCGTCAGCGGTAAACGAGCGCCCGACTCGCTAAGCTCGGGTTGACGAGGGCGATCGGTGCGGTTGACATACCCGTAGCCAAAACGACCGCGATCACAGAGGAAATAGTGATTGATCGCGCCATTGAAGCGGTTCTCGATGCGTCTGAGCTCACCATAGCGTTCACCAGGACTGATATTGCATCCCAGGCTGCACTGCTGGCAGATACTGGGCGCGAATTGCATATCCCATTTGCGGTTGAAACGCTCAGAATGCGTCTTGTCGGTAAACACACCGGTTGGACACACTTCGACCAGGTTCCCGGAAAACTCACTTTCCAGAGCGCCATCCGCGATACGCCCGAAATAAACATTATCATGGGCACCATAGACGCCAAGATCGGTACCATCGGCATAGTCTTTGTAGAATCGCACGCAACGGTAGCATGCGATGCAGCGATTCATCTCATGGGAAATAAACGGCCCCAAGTCCTGATTCTTGTGAGTCCGCTTGGTGAATCGATAACGCCGGCTATTGTGACCCGCCATCACCGTCATGTCCTGCAGGTGACAGGCGCCACCTTCTTCACAAACCGGGCAATCATGTGGGTGATTTGTCATCAGGTATTCGACGACGCTCTTGCGGAAGGCCTTCGCCTCTTCATCCTCGATTGAGATAAAGGTGCCATCGCTCGCCGGTGTCATACAAGACATGACAAGGCGTCCACGCTTGTCATCGGCATTCTGGTACTGTTTAACCGCGCACTGACGACAGGCACCCACACTACCCAACGCAGGATGCCAGCAAAAATACGGGACATCTAAACCAAGCGATAGGCAGGCCTGGAGCAGGTTGTCTGCGCCATCTACTTCAAATTCCTTGCCATCTATATGGATCGTGGCCATACATTCCAATCCTTGTTACCAACGTTGTTCCAGCAAATTAGGCTGAACCCCAGCAATATCACGACGGTTGTCCAGCACCCCCTGACGGATGCCGGCTTCAAACTCACTGCGGAAATAGCGCAAGGCACTTTGCAGGGGTTCGACGGCGCCCGGGGCGTGAGCGCAGAAGGTTTTGCCAGGACCAAGGTTGACGCATAGCTGTTCTAGCGCCTCAATGTCCCCGACCTGGCCTTTACCCTGCTCCAGCGCACGTAGAATCTTGACACTCCAGGGCAAGCCGTCCCGGCATGGTGTACACCAACCACAGGACTCACGGGCAAAAAACTCTTCCAGATTGCGCGTCAGCGAGACCATATTGACGCTGTGATCGACCGCCATGGCCAGCGCCGTCCCCAGACGGCTGCCCGCTTTGGCTATCGAGTCAAAATCCATCGCTAAGTCCAGATGCTGTTCGGTCAAAAAGTCGGTGCCGGCGCCACCAGGTTGCCAGGCCTTGAATTGATAACCGGATTGCATGCCGCCGGCATACTCCTCGAGTATCTCCCGCGCCGTCGTTCCAAAGGGTAACTCCCACAAACCAGGTTTCTTGACGCGGCCTGAGAAGCCCATCAACTTGGTGCCGTGATCCTTGCTCTTTCCCTGATTCAGGCCCTGATACCAACTCACACCATGCAACACGATGCCGGGAATATTGTTGAGGGTCTCCACGTTATTCACGCAGGTCGGTTTGCCCCAGGCCCCCACCAGTGCAGGGAATGGTGGTTTCGCTCTAGGATTGGCACGCCGTCCCTCCAAGGAGTTGATCAGTGCGGTCTCTTCGCCGCAGATATACCGTCCAGCACCGGTGTGCACGACCAGTTCAAAATCAAACCCGGAGCCGAGAATGTTCTTTCCAAGCAGCCCGGCAGCGGTAGCCTCCACGATGGCCTTGCGCAAGTTGTCAGCCGCCACCACATATTCACCCCGCAGGAAGATATAACCGCGGTAGGTTTGCAGAGCCCAGGCAGCCAGGATCATGCCTTCAATCAATTGATGAGGCAGTTGTTCCATCAGCAGGCGATCCTTGTACGTCCCCGGCTCCATTTCATCGGCATTGCAGAGCAGATACTTGCGATCAAAGCGTGGATCCATGGGCATCAGGCTCCACTTCACACCGGTTGGAAAACCGGCACCACCGCGTCCGCGCAGACCAGCTTCCTTAACCAGAGTCGTTACATCAGGTGGCGCCACTTTACCGACGGTGCGTATCACAGCGTCATAGCCTTGCTTGCTACGGTATTCGTCGATCCAGATCGGGGCTCGATCCGGTCGCAGACGCCAGGTCAGCGGATGGGTTTCAGCGGTCACAATCATGGATAACGCTCCAGCAGCAGAGTTAACTCGGCTTGGGTCAATGATTCGCCAGCGCCAAACGAGTGAGTATCATCGTCGATCATCAAGGTCGGGCCTTTATCGCAATTTCCCAGGCAACAGACCGGCAGGAGCGTAAAACGACCATCCGCCGTGGTCTGACCGAGGCCGATCCCTAGCTGATCCTGCAAGGCTTGCAGCACCGATTGATAACCCGTAATAAAGCACACCACACTGTCGCAGAGCCGTATGACATGACGGCCCACGGGCTGGCGAAAAATCTGGCTGTAAAAGGTGGCGACGCCTTCGACATCGCTATCGGCAATGCCCAATACACCCGCTATCGCCGGAATGGCGCCATCAGGTACCCACCCTCGCTGCTTTTGCACGATTTTTAATGCCTCGATAGAGGCAGCCCGCGCATCTTCGTAATGATGTTTTTCGTGCTCGATGGCATCGCGTTCCTGCGCCGTCAGTTGAAACGGAATCTCGGCGACCGGTGCAGAACAACCACCGTTATGGCATTGACATTCATGGCTCATGATTAGCGATCCACATCCGACATAACAAAATCAATACTTCCCAGATAGACAATCAAATCCGAGACCATGCTGCCGCGGATCACAGATGGGATCTGCTGCAGATGAGCAAAACTCGGCGTTCTTATCCGGGTGCGATAACTCATGGTGCCGCCGTCGCTGGTCAGGTAGTAGCTGTTGGCACCCTTGGTCGCTTCGATCATTTGCAACGATTCGCTAGCCGGCATCACCGGCCCCCACGAGACCTGCAGAAAATGGTTGATCAGAGTTTCGATATGCTGAAGTGTGCGCTCTTTGGGAGGCGGCGTAGTCAGCGGATGGTCGGCCTTGAATGGTCCTGCCGGCATGTTGTGCAGACATTGTTCGATAATGCGCAGGCTTTGCCGAATTTCTTCGACGCGCACCATGGCTCTGTCATAGGCATCGCCGTTTTCACCGACCGGAACATCAAAGTCAAAATTCTCATAACCAGAATATGGACGCCATTTGCGCAGGTCGAAATTCAACCCTGTGGCTCGCAGCCCGGCGCCGGTCACTCCCCATCGCAACGCCTCTTCTGTGGTATAGGCAGCCACCCCGCGGGTGCGTCCGATTAGAATGCTGTTCTTCATCGCGGCTTTGACATATTCATTCAGCCGCGACGGCAACCAGTCGAGCAGATTATCCTTGACCAGTCGTTGCCAACCTTGGGGTAAATCATGTGCCACGCCGCCAATGCGGAACCATGCAGGATGCATGCGAGCACCGGTAATCGCCTCAATGATGGTGTAGATTTTTTGTCGATCCGTGAACGCATAGAACACGGGTGTCATGGCGCCGACGTCCTGGATGTAGGTGCCAAGAAACAGTAAGTGACTGTTGATGCGAAACAGCTCGGCAAGCATGACCCGAATGTACTGAACGCGACTTGGCACCTCTATGCCAGCGAGCTTTTCCACCGCCAGTACATACGGCAAGTTGTTCATCACACCGCCAAGGTATTCAACACGGTCGGTGTACGGAATGTAGCTGTGCCACGACTGACGCTCGCCCATTTTCTCGGCACCGCGATGATGGTAGCCAATGTCCGGGACACAATCGCGGACCTCCTCCCCATCGAGTTGCAACACGATGCGGAATGCGCCGTGCGCAGACGGGTGGTTTGGTCCCAGGTTCAAAAACATGAAGTCTTCGCTATCACTACCGCGCGTCAAGCCCCACTCCTCTGGCTTGAACTTCAGCGCCTCTTGCTCCATGTCCTGCTTGGCAGCATCGAGCATAAAGGGATCAAATTCCGTGGCGCGCGCCGGATAGTCCTTCCGTAGCGGATGCCCCTGCCAACTTTTTGGCATCATGATGCGAGTTAGATGGGGATGGCCATCAAAACGGATGCCGAACAGATCCCATACTTCGCGCTCATACCAGTTTGCATTGGCAAAAACCGCTGTCGCCGTCGGCAGGTGCAGATCACTCTCAGCCAGCGCGACTTTCAAGATAACGTCACTGTTTCTTTCGATCGACAGCAGGTGGTAGAACACCGTGAAGTCGGCTTGCGGCATGCCATCGCGGTGCGTGCGCAGCCGTTCATCGACCGCATGCAAATCAAACAGCATGTTGTAAGGCCGCGCGACCTTGTTCAGGAACCGCAAGGCATCCGTGATCTTGTCTCTGTCTATCCAGACGACAGGAATACCGGTTCTGGTGTTCTGAACATGCAGTGCGTGGGCGCCGAAGCGTGCTTGCAGTTCGATGACCACTTCAGCGTGACGAAAATCATCCGGTTGCCAGTCCTGCATGGTGGCGTTAACCGGAAAATGAGAAGTCAATTGCATGGTGTCAGTCCTAGATTTGATCCGGAGTGCGCAGATTCGTCACCGCAATGCGCTCGCCGCGCTTACGCTCACGTTCAGAATCCATCTGCGGACGATAGATACCCTGATCGCCGACCACCCATGATAGCGGTCGCCGTTCCTTGCCAATCGAATCTTGCAGTAACATCAAAGCTTGCAAAAACGCTTCTGGTCTTGGCGGGCAGCCAGGAATGTAGACATCCACGGGCAAAAATTTATCCACCCCCTGCACGACGGAATAGATGTCATACATGCCCCCCGAGTTGGCACAGGCGCCCATGGAGATAACCCATTTGGGCTCGAGCATCTGTTCATAGAGTCGTTGGATGACTGGCGCCATCTTGATGAACGGGGTGCCGGCGATCACCATGAAATCCGCTTGTCGTGGAGAGGCGCGAATAACTTCAGCACCAAAGCGTGCCACATCGTGGGGGGCAGTAAACGCCGTGGTCATTTCGACATAACAACAGGAAATACCGAAGTTGTAAGGCCATAGTGAATTTTTCCGGCCCCAGTTCACGGCATTGTGCAACACCTCTTCGACTTTACCCATCAAGATGCCCCGTTCGGCCTGTTGCACTAATGGATCATCAACAGTTTCAGGACGTTCAAGCGGATAGCGATCGGGTAATCCATCAGGATCAATACGGGTCAACGAATACTTCATCGGGTTGTAGCCTCACGGATCAATGGCGGTGACCGCTCTTTTTGGTACTCTCAATTCGTTTGACTGGCGCCCAGTCCAGCGCTCGAATGCGCCACAGGTAAACCAGACCAACCAGCAATAACACAATGAAAATGCTTGCTTCGATAAACCCCAGCCAACCACTTTCCCGAACAGACACCGACCAGGCAAAGAGATACAGGGCCTCGACATCGAAGATGACAAAGAACATGGCAACCAGGTAAAACTTGGCGGAAAAGCGCAAGCGGGCAGAGCCTACAGAATCCACCCCTGATTCGAAGGGTTTCTCTTTTGCTCGCCCGAACGCGCGACCACCGAGCAGATAGGCGATTCCGATCATGGCCAGACAAATGCCTATGCCGACGATGAAATAGACGCCGAATGCCCAATGTTGTGCCGAGATGGCGGTAGACATAGACAATTCCTTACACCAAAGCCGAATAACACAAGTCAACGCAGTGCCGCGTGCGTTATTACTATAGGCTATTAAACGTGTATGAATTGTGAGTCTTTTCTCGTATTGTGATGAGAGTGTTACTGGTGAGTTAAATTGACTTGCGAATTAAAATTTATGTGCTAGTGCAAATTTTAAGCAAAATGGAGAAATTGTATGCTTCCCCGCCTCGTTCTTACCCGTTTGGATGGCTCGCTGCTTTCTAATGAACAACTGCAGGACAAGGTATTGCTGATCGTCAATGTGGCTAGTCGTTGTGGCTTTACGCCTCAATATGCTCAGCTACAGAGGCTGCATGATCACTATGCAAGCCAAGGTTTGGTTGTTCTGGCCTTTCCATGCAATCAGTTTGGAATGCAGGAGCCAGGATCCCATGACGAAATAGCCCAGTTCTGCAGCCTGAACTATGGCGTGACCTTTGCTGTCATGGAAAAGTGTGAGGTAAACGGCGATGCGGCACATCCACTGTTTAAATGGCTCAAGCAAGAGAAGCCTGGCCTATTTGGAACAGAAGGCATCAAATGGAATTTCACTAAATTTTTGGTCGATCGTCGGGGAAACGTCGTCGGTCGCTATGCTCCTCAAGTATCACCGGAGCAATTGCAGGAGACCATCGAGCAGTTATTAAGAGACTAACTCAGCGCTTTGTTGCCTCTTACGGCCGAGGCGGCCACAGCCAGTCATCAAACGGGTCTCTTACGTAGCGAACTTCGACCTCTTTGAGTTTTGGCCAGAGTTTGTAGCGCTGCGCATCTACGACGGGAAACTGGTAAGGTTGCTCGCCAATCTGACCGGATTGCCACTGCTTCAAGGTCCCGAGCACAGAGAAACTTCTACCCGCAGCATACAACTGTGGATCGAGCAGCCCTGTCACATGAACCAAAAAACGCCCGGGACTCTGTTCTTGCTGTTGCGGGATCCCATTGGACCTAAGCGGCAGGTATACGAGTTCGATCTCGGTATGATCGGCTTTCACACGGGATGCGACGATCAGGCCGCTCCAGCGTACCGGTTGCCCGATGAGTTGTTTATCCAACGTGAGTGCCTGCGGATACGCAAGCAAGGCGGATTCGGGAGAATAGGCCAGTTCCGCAGGCGTGCTACTACAACCGGCTAATACCAGCATCAGTAGCACTATTCTGCTAAGGGGTGGCCGTTGCCCTCTACCCATGTCAGGCTCAAGCATAGAGATCGACTTTCAACATTTGCTGCAACGCTTCACGACGAGGTTGTGTCGAGATGGACTGATAGGCATAGATGGCTTTGCCTTGCCGCCCCTCAGGTTGGTCATAACTTAAGCGCTCGGCTTCTTCCGCGGCGCCATCATCCAGCTGAATAATGTCGCTGCGGTTTGCCGTTTGCTGTTTTGTTGATTCAATGGCGCGCGGTGTCGATTCAGGCGCAGCAACAACGTCATTGGGGAGAATTCCCCCAAGCGTCGGGTTGCTGAGCTGAATGCCTCGCATCTCCATTGAGTCGCTCCTGTTACCAAAAATCTGCTAGCCAGTATGGATTATGGTCTGTCCCACTAATTATTCTCGACCCGGCAATTTTTTCCAAGCGACTTTATCGCGCAAGTAGACCGGTGTCGCCAGTTCGGGAGCTAAACGTTCGCTGCTTTGGCGGGCAAGGGTCAACAGGTCTTCCGCGCGCGGCAGTTGCTCGCTATCTTGAGATAGCGCTTCGGATACCTGCTGTAACGCCGGGTAGGCGGCAAAACCGGTTCCGCTGCAAAACCATGTTTGCGTCTGTGCCACACTAAGTTGCGCTTGTATGACAGTTGCTGCCTGCTCGGGTGCCATGACCCCTTCCTCGACACTGACTTGCCATCCGTCTGCGGTCCATCTCCAGGCGGCGAAATAGACTTCGCCCATTCGGGCATCGATTGCGGTGAACACACATTCAGCCTGATGGCGACGGCGGGTCCCTTCGGCGAGCGCCAGCAAGTTCGAAACGGGTATCAAGGGCACACCTGCCCCGTGTGCCAACCCTTGTGCGATGCCAATCCCTATGCGGACACCCGTGAAAGAGCCTGGTCCACGTCCGAAGGCTATGGCATCCAACTGCGAGAGGGTGACATCAGCAGACTCTAACAATTGCTCACACATGGGAAGGATCAGCCGTGTATGTGCTTGAGGTGCGACTTCATAGCGCCAACTGATCCGTTGCTGATGCAGCAGCGCGGCCGAACAGGCTTCAGTCGATGTATCCAGCGCTAATATTGTTGCTTGTGTCATCTTGTCTTCTCTTCTATGGCTGCTCAGTCGCAGCCGAATCAGGTTCAGCAATCCAAAAATCGTGTACTCGTGCAGGATCTCGTGTCCGAGGCATGGCAGGCAAGCTATGGATGAATGTCGCACCATAAGGTCGATTGACGAGTCGTGGATCGCACAGAATCAACACGCCCCGGTCGCGCGTGTCCCGAATCAGGCGGCCCACACCTTGCTTGAGCGTAATCACGGCTTCCGGGAGTTGCAGCTCGCTAAACGGCTCGCCGCCCTGAAGCCGACAGTCTTCGATGCGGGCTTTTAGCAGGGGGTCGTCAGGCGCAGTAAAAGGCAACTTATCAATCACTACACAGCTGAGCGCTGCACCTCGAACATCCACCCCTTCCCAGAATGAAGCCGTTGCGACCAACACTGCGCGCCCATTATCCGTGAACTCTTGTAACAACCGCTGTTTGTTGTCGTCGCCCTGAACGAGTATCCGACGTCCCAGCTCGCGCCCGAGCACCTCCGCCACCTGACGCAGGCTTTGATAGCTGGTACAGAGGAAAAAAATACCGCCGGGGATGGTATTCAGAACCGGTAACAGTTGCAACGCCAGTTGCTGTCCGCGCCGAGGATCCGAGGTATCAGGCAGCTGGCGCGGCACCCAGAGTACGGACTGTCTGAAGTACTCAAATGGGCTTTCCAGGACCAGCTCGCGCGCGTCCTGTATGCCCATGCGGCGTGTAAAGTGTTCAAAGCGCTGATCAACGGTCAGGGTGGCAGACGTGAATATCCAACTGCTCCCCGCGCGCAGCACCTCTTCAGCAAATCGGTTGGCAATGCTCAGCGGTGTCTGATTCAGTGTTACATGCAGACGGCTGGTATCAAACCAGAAGGCAAATCCGGTGGCGTCCGTATTAGTCAGCCGTGTCAGTTTTCCTTGAAACTCAACCACACGCTCAAAAGCATGATCAAGGCGTTCACCACGCCCCAAGGCTAGCTTCAATACCTCATAGCCGAGTTTCAACGCATCCAGCAGGCGCAGCAAACTGCGTTCAAAATGCGGTTGTCCCCGCCATTGGCGCAGATTACCGCGAGCAGGCTCAATACCGAACACCAGTCTGAACTCGCGACAGGCCAGCTCCAGTGACTCTGCCGCGCGTTTTAACTGCAACATATCCGGCGCTTCTGTGCGTTGCGCCAGAACCACATCGCGACATAATTCGACCAGCTGCCGACTGGATAAGGATTCGCCAAAATAGCCGCTGGCGATATCCGGTAACTGGTGCGCTTCATCGAAGATGTAGACTTCCCCCTCCGGCAGCAGCTCGGCAAACCCCGTGTCTTTCACCACCAAATCGGCAAAAAACAGATGATGGTTAATCACGACGAGCTGAGCATCCATCGCCTTGCGACGCGCCTTAAGCAGATAGCACTCATCATAACGTGGACAATCACGACCCAGGCAGTTGTCATTGGTGCTGGTGATGTGGGGAATGATCGGTGCCTGTTCGGTCAAGCCAGGGATGTCTGCCACGTCCCCACTGCTGGTGCTGATGGCAAACATCCGGACACGCGCGATATCGGCCAGGACCTCGGCTTCTTGAGTGGCCGTAGTCGCAAGCAGCTGATCCAGACGTTCCAGACACAAATAATTCGCCCGCCCCTTGAGTAAGGCAATCGGCTTGGTGAATGCCAGGGGTTGCAACAGTGCCGGAAGATCGCGATTGAAAAGTTGTTCCTGTAATGCCTTGGAACCGGTACTGATGATTACCCGTTTATTGCTAAGCAAGGCCGGAACCAGATAAGCGTACGTTTTACCAGTGCCGGTACCCGCTTCAACCAGCAATTGTCCTTGCTGATGAATGGCCTCATCGACGGCATGCGCCATCTGGCGCTGCGGTTCACGCGGTGCGAAACCTTGCAGATGTTGCGCCAATACCCCATCGGGTTGAAAACAGGCCAATACAGGCGACATCGCCGGCTGTGATAAAAGAGGGGGCATCGAGTTGATCAACGACGGCAATAACCGAGAAAAATATCAGGCGGCAATTATAGGTAAAAGCCCGATTAACGCGAACAAAAAAGCCATTACGCGAATAGATCGACATGGGGTTGGCCATCTTTGTCGGTACTCACCGCCTCGCTGCCGCCTGCTTCATCATCGTTTTCAGAAAGAACGGCCTCTTCTGTCTGCTGGGGATGATACTCATCTTGCGGAGCTCGTTCTTGCGGATCCTTATGCACCTCTGTTTTTTTTACCACGGGTTCCTTCTGGATACGTGCTATATCCCGTGCAAACTCACCACTACCCGGCGCCACGGGCGGCCGAGGCAGGACACTGTAGAGCAGATCTTGATTGGCCATGATGTCACCTCCCTTTCCCTGACTATCGGCCTCCGAGAAAAATTCTCAAGTACATTTTTTACACACCTCAGACAACACTTGGCGGCGTGGGTTTTAATTGCTTTAATTCGAGCCCCAACTCTATTCGCGGCAGCGACTCAAGCCCTGGTATCGTTTTGTAATGCTGTCTTTACCACACCATGACTCCATATAGCGGATTACTCTTCTGCACCGCGACGATGTTGCTTTTGCTGGCGTTGTTTTCATCACAGCAACGACACCAGCAGGTAGCTTATTGGTTCGGCTGGCTGATGCTGACGGCCGCGATTTATTGCTTCGGCTATGGCATGGAGCTGGCAAGCTCCACACCACAACAAGTGAAACTTTGGCTGCATTTTCAATATCTGGGGGTAGCCTACATACCGGCCTTGATCTTGCTGACCGCAATTTGCTATCAGAATCAACATCAGGCACCGACCGGCCTGGTGGTCTTTCTACTTGCGCTGGGCACGCTGACATTGGCGATGCACTGGAGCAATGACAGCCATCATCTGTTTTATCAAACACAACATCCGATATGGGTAAACGGCCTGGCTATCAGCCAGTTGGAATTTGGGCCCTGGTATTATGTGCATCTGATCAGCACCAACCTTGCGCTCTTGATCAGTTGTCTGCTGTTCTACCGCGTCTGGCGAGTATCCGAACAGTATTACCGAAGCCCGGCGTTACTGATCCTGCTCGGCTCCTTGGCACCATGGTGTTGCTACCTGCTTTATCTTCTGGGGCTTTCTCCAGACGGAATCGATTCCAGCCCGTTTGGTTTCATTGTCAGCGGCCCCCTGTTTGCGTGGGGGCTATTTCGGTACCGCCTCGTCAACCTATTGCCCATTGCTAGAGAGCGCGTATTCGATGAGCTGACTGATGTCGTCCTGGTACTGGATAAAAATCAACGGATTGTTGACTTCAACGCCCAGGCGCGAGTCCAGTTTCCACAGCTATCACCGCACGCGATCGGACAGCCACTCTCCACGCTGGCGCCCTTCCTGTTTCGCCAACTCAGCGCTCAGGAAAAACGCACTACACCGTTTTATGAACAACAGCACTGGTTTGAGCTGCATCGGCATCCGCTGCAAAACAAAGGGCAGCAACGTATAGGTGAAGCCTTGGTATTGCGTGATGTCACAGAACAGCAGCGCCTGCATCAGCAACTGAAACTACACGCCGAAGTGGATGCGCTAACTGGGCTGCTGAATAGACGCATGATCTTGGGATTTCTGGAGACTAAGCTGCAAAGAGCAGCGGCGGATTCGACGTTCGCATTGCTGATTTTTGACATCGATCACTTCAAGCAGTTTAACGATAGTCGCGGTCATCTGGCTGGCGACGCGCTGTTAGCCTCATTAGCCCCGGCATTACGTCTTCAGTTACCTGGGGAGGCCCTGTTCGGCCGTTACGGTGGCGACGAGTTCCTTGTGTTATTGCCTTGCATGACCGAGTCTGCGGCGCTTACGCTGGCCACTCATCTAAACCGACAGAGTCAGCACCAGTTTGCTGTCAGTCTGAGCCTTGGCGTTGCACAATGGCATGCTGGAATGAGTGATACCGAGCTGTTACATAAGGCCGATAATGCGCTTTATCTTGCCAAGCAACGCGGCCGAGCACAGGCCGCCGCGTACAGTGACATTGAAAACAGCGCAGCGGATGCGTCAGTTGAAATTGCTGAATTTAATCAATAAAAAGGGGTTATATTTCAGCCGTAATCGAACACGCAGTCGTAGATCATGGCAATTTGTGTTGAAGAGTCATTTCATCACATGCCATCCCTCTTCGCTGGCTGGAGTCGGGACTTGCAATTTATTACAGGCACTGTATGTTGGTCAGCGAGCTGAACAAGGAAACTGGTACGCCACCATGAATCGTCAACTTCTGAATACTATCCACCATCATCACCACCATCATCCGGAATAGTCTTTCAGGAGGGTGACTGCTGGAAGACACATCAGGTGACCTTCCAGACAGCGGCCCAGCCAAAGTTGCAAACCCTCGGAAGATCACCACTTCCGAGGGTTTTTTGTTTTAAGAAGGAAATTAGCAAATGGAAACCAAACGTCTACGTATCGCAATGCAAAAGTCCGGTCGTCTCAGTCAGGACTCCCAGGCGCTGCTCAAGAGCTGTGGCCTCAAGATCAACCTGCGTGAAGATCGACTGATTGCTCACGTCGAAAATATGCCCATCGATATTTTACGTGTTCGTGATGACGATATTCCCGGCCTGGTGATGGATGGTGTCGTGGATTTGGGGATTGTTGGCGAGAACGTCCTCGAAGAGACCATGCTGGAACGTCAAGCGTTGGGCTTGAGCGTTGAATACAAGACGTTGCGCCGTCTGGACTATGGTGATTGCCGCCTCTCGTTGGCCATTCCGCAAGAGCAGGTCTGGAGTGGTCCGGAGAGCCTCGCTGGAGCTCGTATCGCAACCACCTACCCTAACCTGCTTAAGCGCTTCCTTGCCGAGCAGGGTGTCAAGTTCAAACCTGTGATGCTGACCGGATCGGTAGAAGTCGCCCCACGTGCCGGTCTGGCCGATGCCATCTGCGATCTGGTCAGTTCAGGCGCGACCCTCGAGGCCAATGGTCTAAAAGAAGTACAGGTCATCTACCGCTCCAAGGCGACCCTGATTCAGGCCGCCCAAGAGCTGCCGGCCGATAAGCAGGCGCTGGTCGATAAACTGATGCCCCGCCTGCAAGGCATGCTGCAGGCGCGCGAAAGCAAATACATCATGTTGCACGCGCCGAAGGATAAACTGGCTGAAATCAGTGCCCTGCTGCCAGGCGCCGAAAACCCCACCATCATGGATCTGGCCGGTGATACCAACCATGTTGCGATGCATGTGGTCTCCAGCGAAAGTCTGTTTTGGGAAACCATGGAAAAACTCAAGGCGCTGGGGGCCAGTTCAATTCTGGTGTTGCCAATCGAGAAGATGATGGAGTGAACCTGATGCGCACCGTCAACTGGAATGAACTCGATAGTGAACAACGCCGTCAACTGCTGACCCGTCCAGCGATGCAAGGTGCGGACGATATCAGCAGCACAGTGAGTGACATCATTGCCCGTATCCGGCGCGAAGGTGACAAGGCGCTTAAAGAGTATACCGCCGCATTTGACCGCGTTGTTGACGGGCAGTTGCGCCTGGAGCCTGCCGCGCTGGAGGCGGCCTGTCAGCGCGTCTCGCCGCTGATGAAAGACGCGATTGGTCACGCCTATCGCAATATTGCCCAGTTCCACGAAGCACAAAAACCGACTGCGCTGAGCGTTGAAACGCAAACCGGTGTCCGTTGCGAGCTGCACACTCACGCGATTGGTCGCGTGGGACTGTATGTGCCCGGTGGCAGTGCACCGCTGGTCAGTACCGTGCTGATGCTGGCCATCCCGGCGCGGATTGCCGGTTGTCGCAAGATTGTGCTCTGCTCGCCGCCACCGGTTGCCGACGAGATCATCTACGCCGCGACCTTATGTGGTGTGAGTGAGATCTACACCATGGGTGGCGCGCAAGCCATCGCCGCCATGGCATATGGCACTGAGACCGTCAGCAAGGTGGACAAGATTTTCGGCCCGGGAAATGCCTGGGTTACCGAGGCCAAGCGTCAGGTAAGTATGGATTTTCGCGGTGCCGCAATCGACATGCCGGCAGGTCCTTCCGAGGTGCTGGTCATTGCCGATGCCGATGCACACCCCGGTTTTGTGGCCGCCGATTTGCTGTCTCAGGCTGAACACGGTCCGGATTCTCAAGTCGTGCTGGTCACCCCCAGTGCTGAGCTAGCCACTGCGGTTCAACAGGCCGTGAGTGCACAGCTGGCCGTGCTGCCGCGCGCCGCGATAGCCGAGCAGGCACTGTCCAGCAGCCTGACTATCGTCTGTGATGACCTGGCACAGGCATGTGTGATCTCTAACGAGTACGCGCCTGAGCACTTGATTGTGCAGACGGTTGAGCCACGCGCTCTGCTGCCGCGTCTGGAAAATGCCGGCTCTATCTTCCTCGGTGCCTGGACACCGGAGTCGGTGGGCGATTATGCCAGCGGTACCAACCATACGCTGCCAACGTACGGTTACGCCCGTACTGCGTCCAGCCTCGGTCTGGCTGATTATCAACGTCGCTATACAGTACAGGAACTCACGGCCGAGGGGCTTAAAGGACTGGCTGACACCGTGACTCGCATGGCCGACGCCGAAGGGCTCGGCGCCCACAAGCGTGCCGTGACGTTGCGGATGGATGTACTCAATCAGGAGGCGCAAGCATGAGTGCGAAGAGCTGGCTGACCACGTTGGCCTGTCAACGGGTACAACAATTGACCCCTTACCTCTCGGCGCGCCGCATCGGTGGTAAAGGACACATCTTTCTCAATGCCAACGAGGCACCGCGCAGCGAGCAGTATCAGCTCGATTGCAGTCGTCTCAACCGCTATCCAGAGTGTCAACCACCAGAAGTGATTGCCGCCTATGCCGCTTATGCGGGGGTCACACCAGAACAAGTACTGGTGAGCCGCGGTTCAGACGAAGCCATCGAGCTGTTGATCCGGACGTTCTGTGAACCGGGGCAGGATGAGATCCTGTTCTGTCCGCCGACGTACGGCATGTATAGCATCAGTGCCGAGACCTGTGGCGTTGGTATGCGCACCATAGCGCCGCTGGACAACTTCCAGCCCGATGTGCCTGCCATTTTGCAAGCATTGTCCGTCGGCGCGCCCATCAAGGTGCTGTTTTTCTGCTCGCCAAACAATCCGACCGGTACCGTGCTGGAGCGAGCATCCTTGCTTGCCATCCTCGACGCCACCGCGGGCAAACAGATTGTGGTAGTTGATGAAGCATACATCGAGTTCTGTCCGCAGATGAGCATGGCCGACTTGATCAAGGATTATCCGCATCTGGTGATCACGCGCACCCTGTCCAAGGGGTTTGCACTGGCCGGCCTGCGTTGTGGCTTCACATTGGCCAATGCCGAAGTGATCAGCTTGCTGCTGAAGGTGATCGCGCCCTACCCGATTCCCGAGCCGGTCGCCCAGATCGCAGCCCAGGCCCTCAGTGCCGACGGTCTGGCGACCATGCGGCAGCGGGTGGTGTGGCTCAACGGCCTCAAGGCCGAGCTCAAGGCACAGATGCAACAGCTCGGTTGCGTGCGTGAAATATTCGATGATCACGGTAACTTCCTGCTGGCCCGATTTGACAGCGGAAGCCGTCTGTTCCAGACCATGGTGGAACACGGCATCATACTGCGCGATTTCAGTAACAAACCCATGCTGGCTGACAGCGTACGCATCACCATAGGTGATGAGCAGGAGATGGCGGAGGTATTGCAAGTGCTGCGCCGCCTCAGCGAACAAGGAGTGGCCCCATGAGTCAGCAACGCATTCTTTTCATTGACCGCGATGGCACTCTGATCGAGGAGCCGGTTACCGATAAGCAGGTCGACCGTCTCGACAAACTGCGCTTTGAACCCATGGTCATCCCGGTACTGCGTGAGCTGCAGGCCGCCGGCTTCCGGCTGGTTATGGTCACCAATCAGGACGGTCTGGGAACAGCCAGTTTGCCATTGGAGCATTTCCAGGCGCCACACGATCTGATGATGCATCTGTTCGAATCCCAAGGCGTGCATTGGGACGATGTGCTGATCTGTCCCCATTTTCCCCATGAGGATTGCAGCTGTCGCAAACCGAAGCTGGGTCTGGTCAAGCCTTGGCTTCAGGCCGGCAAACTTGATCACGCCAACTCCTATGTGATCGGCGATCGCGTCACGGATGTGCAGCTGGCCGAAAACATGGGCATCACCGGAATCCAATACCATCCAAGCAGTTGCAACTGGCTGCAGATCCGTGACCGTTTGCTGAGCCAAGGCCGCAAAGCGCACGTGATCCGCAATACCAAGGAGACGCAGATCGACGTCAGCGTCGATCTGGACAAACAAGGTGGCAATCAGATCAGTACCGGGATCGGCTTTTTTGATCACATGCTGGATCAGATCGCAACCCATGCCGGCTTCAGTCTACAACTGCAGGTCAAAGGCGACCTGCATATCGATGATCACCACACGGTAGAAGATGTCGGTCTGGCGCTGGGTGACGCACTCAAGCAGGCGTTGGGTAACAAGCGCGGTATCGGACGCTTCGGCTTTGTGCTGGCCATGGATGAAGTGCAGGCCCGGGTCGAGGCCATCCCCCATTCGCTACTGGAGCAAGAGGTGAGCGCGGCGCTGGATCTCTCCGGGCGCCCCTTCTTCCAGTTCCGCTGCGATGCGGCGTTTGGGCGCGATACTGTCGGCGAAATGGCCACCGAAATGGTCCCGCACTTCTTTCGCTCCCTCTCGGATGCCATGGCGATTACCCTGCATCTTTCCGTGGGGGCTGGCAACACGCACCATCAGGTTGAAGCACTGTTTAAAGGCTTTGGCCGCGCATTACGCCAGGCGATCCGTATCGAAGGCACCGAGTTGCCGTCGAGCAAGGGAGTGCTGTGATCATGACCAACCAGAATATCGTAATCATCGACACCGGCTGCGCCAACCTCTCGTCAGTGCGCATGGCGATTGAACGTCTGGGTGTTAGCGTCCGTGTCAGCAAGCAAGCGGAAGCCATCCGCCGCGCGGACAAGCTGATCCTGCCCGGTGTCGGCACGGCCAAAGCGGCAATGTACAATCTCAATGAGCGTGGTCTGGTGGATCTTATCCGCCAGGCCAGACAACCCCTGCTTGGCTTTTGTCTGGGCATGCAGATGCTGGCCGAAGCCTCGGAAGAGCACATGGGTAGTGAGCAGGACATCGCCTGCCTGGGCATAGTTCCGGGAAAGGTCAAATTGATGCAGGTCGGTGCGCTACGCCTGCCGCACATGGGGTGGAATCAAATCGAACATGACGGAAGCCATCCGTTGTTTGCCGGCATTCCCAGTGGCAGCTATTTCTACTTCGTGCATTCGTACGCCCTGGAAGTCACTGCGGCGACGTTAGCCCGGTGTGACTATGGTGGCCCGTTCACCGCCGTGGTTGGCAAGGAGAACTTCTTTGGTGCCCAGTTCCACCCGGAACGCTCAGGCAAGGCCGGTGCCCGCCTGATCCAGAACTTCATCGCGTTGTAGGAGAGCAAGGATGATTATTCCGGCAATCGATTTGATTAACGGCAAGGTGGTGCGCCTGTACCAGGGTGACTACGGCCAAAAGACCGAATACAGCGCCGCACCGCAGGAGCGCTTTGATCTCTATGTCGCCGAAGGGGCTCAGCAGTTGCACCTGGTCGATCTTGATGGCGCCAAGGATGCCTCCCAGCGCCAGCTAAGCGTCATCCGCCAGTTGCTGGCCCAGACCCCGGCACCGGTCCAGATCGGCGGCGGAGTCCGCAGCGAGCAGGATGTCAGCGATCTGCTGGCCGCCGGCGCCAATCGGGTGGTCATTGGTTCCACGGCCGTCAAGCATCCCGAGATGGTGATGGGCTGGATGGAAAAATACGGTGCCGAACACATAGTGCTGGCGCTGGATGTCAACATCAACGCCGCAGGACAACGCATGATCGCCGTGGCCGGTTGGCAACAAGATAGCGGCGTCACGATAGAGGCGCTGATAGAGCAGTTCCTGCCCGCCGGCCTTAAGCATGTTCTGTGTACCGACATCAGTCGTGACGGCACCTTGCAAGGCAGTAATGTCGAGCTGTATCGCACCTTATGCAGCGCCTACCCACAGGTACGCTTCCAGGCATCTGGTGGCATTGGCGGACTGGCGGATATCGACGCCCTCAAAGGCTCAGGTGTTGCCGGGATTATTCTTGGTCGTTCGCTACTGGAAGGTAAATTCAGCGTCAAGGAGGCCATCCAATGCTGGCAAGACGCATAATCCCCTGCCTCGACGTCAAAGATGGCGTGGTCGTCAAGGGTGTCCAGTTTCGCAATCACGAAGTGATGGGCGACATAGTGCCGCTGGCCAAACGCTACGCCGAGGAAGGTGCCGACGAGCTGGTGTTTTATGACATCACCGCCTCTTCGGATGCCCGTGTCGTCGACAAGAGCTGGGTCAGCCGTGTCGCCGAGGTGATAGACATTCCATTTTGTGTCGCCGGTGGCATCAAGAGCGTCGAGGATGCGCGCCGTATCCTCGAGTACGGTGCGGACAAGGTCTCGATCAACTCGCCAGCCCTGGCCAATCCGGCGCTGATCAGCGAATTGGCCGAGCGGTTTGGTGTGCAGTGTGTCGTAGTGGGGATCGACTCCTACTTCGATGCCGACACCGGCCACTACCAGGTGAAACAGTATACAGGTGACGAAAACCGTACCCGCATTACGCAATGGACCACCCCGGAATGGGTCGTCGAAGTACAAAAGCGCGGTGCCGGTGAAATCGTCCTTAACATGATGAACCAGGACGGCATGCGCAAGGGTTATGATCTGGAACAGCTGAAACTGATCCGTAACCTGTGCCGGGTTCCATTGATCGCCTCGGGAGGCGCCGGCGAGATGGTTCACTTCCGCGATGCCTTTATCAAGGCCGATGTTGATGGTGCCCTCGCCGCCTCGGTATTCCACAAAGGCATCATTCCGATCCCTGATCTCAAGGCCTATCTGCGTAATGAAGGAGTGCAGATCCGTGACTGAACAGCATCCATTTGATAGTCAGCAACTGGACTGGAACAAGGTGGCCGGCCTGATGCCGGTGATCGTCCAGCATGTCCACAGTGGTGAAGTGTTAATGCAGGGGTTCATGAACCCGGAAGCATTGCAGACGACCCTCGATACCGGTCATGTCACTTTTTATAGCCGCACTAAAGAGCGGCTATGGACCAAGGGTGAAAGCTCGGGCCATTACCTGCAACTGCGCGCCATCTCGACCGACTGCGATCAGGATTGTCTGCTGATTGCCGCCGATCCGATTGGCCCGACCTGTCATCGTGGTTGCCCCAGCTGCTTCGACGGTCATCCCCTGCCCCCGCTGGGCTTTCTGGCCGAGCTCGAACAGATCCTGGCCGCTCGCAAAGAGGCCAGTCCGGAGTCAAGCTACACCGCACGCCTGTATGCCAAAGGTACCAAGCGCATCGCGCAGAAGGTCGGCGAAGAGGGTGTCGAAGTGGCACTGGCAGCGATGGCGAAAGACCGTGAAGAGCTGATCAATGAATCCGCAGATCTGCTCTATCACCTGACAGTGTTGCTGCAAAACGAAGGGCTGCAACTTGCCGATGTGGTTCAACGCCTGCGTGAACGACATACAACCGCGGCTTAAGATCCAGAGCAGGGAAGTGCTCCACAGGCACTTCCCTTATCTCGAAACTGTCTCTTCTCATGGTTGTGCACCGGGCTCGGGTGATGGAGCCTTGAGCTTGGCGCTACCGACATCGGTGTTGAGTTGCAAAAACGCTTTCCCTTCCGCTTACTGTAACGATTTCAGTGTTAAATAGAAAACCGGCGTATGATGAGTATGCTCCGATGACGGCCCGGTGTTTTTAACTGCCATTTTCACACCTTGGTAGCCCATCACAAATGGCTGCTGCAATACCAGACCGGCAATTTCGCCCTTCTGCAGTGCTTGTAACAAGAAGCGATTAAAATCGAATCCAATATGCACAATGCGACCATGATGCGGGGATCGGCGCAGCTCGGCCATCACACCGACGGTCGTCATTTCGTTGGGAGTGAAGATGCCATCCAACTCGGCGCCATGCAGCTTTAGGTAATGCTCGGCTGTCTTGCGGATATCATTGATATCCGCCCCCAGATAGACAGGATCAATGAGCGTCATCCGCGTGCGTTTTACTTCATCAATAAAACCCTGCTCCCGCGCATCTGTGGACGGGATCCCTTTTTTCAAACGCAGTACCGTGACATGCCCTTGATTCCGCAGTGACAACGCCAGTTTCTGAGCTGCGAGCCGGCCGGCGGCATAGTTATCCGTCATAACCTCGGCCGTCACTGGGCCAATGTTCATCTGGCGATCGATCAATACCACAGTGAGTGATTTGTCTAGCCAGGCGCTGACGACATCGGCTTGCGCCGGGCTGCTCGGCGCCAGAACCAGCCCCTGGCAGCCTCGTTGCAACGCCTCTTTGATTAGCTCTCGTTGTTCCTTGTGTGCCGCCTCATCATGAGGTTGACGATAGAACAACTCGACACCCATCTCCCCCGCGGCCTTGCGTGCCCCCGACTCCACCGACCGCCAGAAATGAGTTCCCGAGCTCCCGGTTATCAGAGCAACACAATGCAAAGCTTGTGTGTCGGATGACACCAGTACCAGTCCGAGTAGGACGCCACCCAGCCAGCTGTTTCTTCTCATATCGCGCTCTCGATGCTCACTGAACAACACAACGGATTGCCTGCTTGCATGAGTATAGAAGGCAGCGGCCTAAACAAAAAAACCCGGCCTTGAGCCGGGTTCTTCCACAGATCGGTGATCAGCTGCGCTTATCGCGGCCCAAAGCAGTCAGTTTCTGGCTCAACTCACGGCGTTCACTAGAGAGTTCCGCGTTCTTGATGACGTATTCATCAACACGATCCTCATAATCGCTCTTCATGCTGGCGATAATTGCCTGGATCTCTTCCACGCTCATACCCGGTTTGATGTAGTCAGCCAGGTTGTCCAGCAACAGGACGCGCTTCTGGTTATCGCGGATCTTCTTCTCGTTATCTTCGATCTCGCGCTTGAGCTTATTCCGACGACGAGACATACGCACATACTCCAACACATCACTGAACATCGAGATGTTGACCTGTTCCATCTTCTAACCCCTTATGGATGTTTTTGTAACGCTATGATGTCGTGGCGACATCGATTTGAAAACGCTATTAGCATAGCGAAAAATGCCCCTCTGGCGACAGGGGTTACCACAGACTTGCGTATTGTTACCTATTGATACGCGACTGACGGCTTGGAGTGATACGCGCCAGTGCCTATAATCCCCGCGCGGAGGGAGTATGCAACCCAAACACTTGAATTATTTGGCCGGTTATCCGGAGTCCATTCAACAACAAGCACAAAAATTAATCAGCAGTGGAAAACTGGCTGAGTGGTTTGCCCATCGATATGGCCAACAAAGCCACAGCGTGCAAAATGACAAGGCGTTATATGAATACGCGATGACACTCAAAGAGCGTTTCATGAAACACGCAGCGCCCCTGTCACGTGTTCAATTTGATAACAAATTAAATCTGGTGCAGCAGGCATTAGGTTTGAACACGCAAATTGCCAGAATACAAGGTGGAAAGCTCAAGGCAAAAAATGAAATACGCATCGCCTCGTTATTCAAACAAACCCCTGACGCCTTTTTACGGATGATAGTCGTACATGAACTGGCACATCTTAAAGTCAAGGCACATGACAGAGCCTTTTACCAACTTTGTCAGCACATGGAGCCCGATTATCATCAATTGGAATTCGATTTACGGCTATATCTCATCTGGAAAGAGACAACTGTTTCCCCAGAAAAATAACGAAAACAGAATACGGTGAGCGTTAAGAACAAATCTTCCATTTGACGCCTTGCTGATCATATACCTGCGTCAACGCTGTTTCGGGTAACTCGGCAAAGAACACCTCTGATATCTGCATCGCTGCCGCAATGAAGAACATGCCTCTGGACTGCGCCGCGTGTGGGGGTATAGCAACCCAGACGGCCCTGGCCTGCCGAATCATGATTTGCTCGCAGCTGACCAAGGCCTCATCCAGCCCCAGCAGCTGACCATCCGGCTCAACTGCGCAGGCTTCGAGCAAACAGTAATCCATCTGGAATTGACGCAGAAAATCATAAGCACTCTGGCTTTGAACCAGACCGGTTCTACTGCAGACCTGACCGGCACTGATATATACCTGAAAATCATCTCGGGCCGTCAGCAGCGCTGCGATATTCAAATTGGATGTGGCAATGCGTAAATCACGGTGATCGAGGAGCGCTGCGGCAACGGCTTCCATTAACGGACCAGACGATAAAAATAGCGAGGCACCATCAGGTATGCGTTGCGCGATAAACCGCGCCATGCGCAATCTGGATTCAGCATCCGAACCGGATTTTGCCGGTATTACCAACGGGGCACTGGGCAAAGAGGCCCCTCCGTGGTGTCGCGCCACCTTGCCTTGTTCTGCCAATTCATTGAGATCGCGACGAATTGTTTGCGGGCTGACATCTAGCTGGGCAACCAGTTCCTCTGTCGAGGCAAATCCATTTTGACTGAGGAGTTCGAGAATTTCCTGGTGTCGCTTGGCCTGTTTGAACACGCTTTAATCCACCTGCATTATTGTATGGGCGATTATAACGATGCCCGCTGTCACTGACTATAAGCGCTCTGTTTCGACGCTTACCCTTCCGGTCAATCCGCGGCCCCTGGATTTGGCGCCTAAATCGCCCCGCTCATTACGGTATTATCACTGATGTAGATTGAAATATTTTATTTAATCAGCAGAATGTTCGGCAACTGATGACTAACGAGTGTGTCGCGTGACCCCAAAAAACGGTTTTACATTAATTGAACTGATTATCGTGATTGTCATTGTTGGCATTTTGGCTGTCATCGCCGCCCCCCGTCTATTATCTTTCGGCGCCGATGCTCGTATCAAGGTACTGGGTCAGTTGCAGGCCAGTGTCAAAGAGGCCAATCAATTGGTGTACCTGAAATCGAAAATGCCGTCGTACAGTGTAAAAGCCGTTTCGGGAAGAGCGGATCTAACGGATGTCGATCTAGATGGAGATGGTACCTATGAAACACGTCTCAAGTGTGGCTATCTGGATAATACCGATGTCAGCAAGCGGCTAGACTACAGCACAGATACACTTGCCAGTCAGGAAGAAGATGTCGACAAGGTGTATTTCGGCTATGTACGCGGTAATAACAGTACGGTAAAAGCCAGTAACTGCTATTTCATGTATCGGCAAGCTTATGGATCCACTAATCCGGCCAGTTGTGATGCCGATAGCGCCGCAAGTAATGCCGCATCCTACGCCCTCGTCACCACTGGTTGCTGAGTAAGCATGAAAATAATAAAGAGGACCGAAGTCCTCTTTATATCATGTTGCAGCGCAAGAGCGCGCTGATTAGCCGCGACGTCTGGCGACCGCTTCGGCCAGTTGACGCAACAACTGTTCGGTATCACTCCAGCCAATGCAGGCGTCCGTGATGCTTTGTCCAAAGGTCAGCTTGCAAGCCTCACCTTCAATCAGATCCTGCCGCCCCTCTACCAGGTGGCTCTCCACCATGACGCCAAATACACTCTGGCTACCATTGGCAATCTGGCCGCAGACATCTTCACACACTTCCATCTGCTTCTTGAACTGCTTGGAGCTGTTGGCGTGGCTGAAGTCGACCATGACTTTTTGCGGCAATCCGGCCTTGGCCAGATCGTCTGCCACCGCCGCGACGTGGGCGGCACTGTAATTCGGCTCCTTGCCACCGCGCAGGATAATATGACAATCCGGGTTGCCACCGGTCTGCACGATGGCAGAATGACCATATTTGGTTACCGACAGGAAACAGTGTGATGCGCTGGCGGCATTGATAGCATCAACGGCCACTTTAGTGGTGCCATCGGTACCGTTTTTGAACCCAACCGGACAAGACAAGCCGGATGCCAGTTCGCGGTGGACTTGCGATTCAGTGGTACGAGCACCGATAGCGCCCCAACTCATCAAATCTGCGACATATTGCGGCGAGATCATATCCAGGAACTCGCTGGCGGTAGGCATGCCCATTTCGTTCAGATCCAGCAGCAACTTGCGACCAATCCGCAGACCATCGTTGATACGGAAAGTACCATCCATGTAGGGATCGTTGATCAGCCCTTTCCAACCGACAGTGGTGCGTGGCTTCTCAAAATAGACACGCATGACGATTTCGAGGCGATCTTTGAGTTCATCGCGCAAGGCCAGCAGACGTTGGCCATATTCAATGCCGGCTTGTGGGTCGTGAATAGAACAGGGACCAATGACGACCAACAACCGATCATCGGTGCCTGAGAGAATGTTGTGAATGGCCTGGCGCGCTTCAAAAACGGTAGCCGATGCTGTTTCAGTGGCGGGGTATTTTTCCAGAACGGCCACCGGAGGCAACAATTCCTTAATCTCTTTAATGCGAACGTCATCGGTTTGGTATTGCATCATCTACTTCCCATAGTGAAAGTGCCAAGGAGCCCATGGGCTGGCTTTAAACCGACGTAGAAAGGATGAAGGGAACCGCAATCGAGGCTAAGCAACAAACGGAACACAAACCACAGTCATACGCCTGGCAAGTCACGGACAACCCCTTTCGGGCTCCGCTCCCTGGCGTCAGTGTCGACGGAGACAACAATCTAGAAGCTTTAGCCGGCCGGTGTCAACTAAAGCGCCACTCTGAAGCGTGCTTTTACAACGCTGACATCGCCTAGCGCGCGCCGTTGGCATAGAATAGAAAACAGTATCTGATCACTGGAGTCTGTTTTGCGTTTTGACGAATTTTCGCTGCACCCCAAGTTGCTTGGCGCCTTGAGTCATCTGGCCTTTGATGAACCTACTGAAATCCAGAAACTGTCCATCCCGCTGATCCTGGCGAGCAAAGATGTCGCCGCCTCATCAAAGACCGGATCGGGCAAGACGCTGGCGTTTTTGTTACCTATGGTGCAACGGCTGCTGACGAGTCGCGTACTTGGCAAACGAGGGCCGCGTGCACTGATCCTGGCCCCGACCCGTGAACTGGCCAAACAGGTTCATGCCCAGCTGCGCCTGCTGATTGCAGCCACATCCTATAAATCGGCACTCATATTGGGCGGCGAGAATTTCAACGATCAAGCCAAAGCATTACAGCGTCATCCTCATATTGTCATCGGGACGCCGGGTCGAATCGCTAACCATCTGCAAGAACGTTCGCTGTTTCTGGATGGTCTGGAGCTGCTGATCCTCGATGAGGCAGACAGAATGCTCGACATGGGGTTTGCCAATGAACTCAAACAAATCCATGATGCGGCAGATCACCGGCTGCGCCAGACCCTGATGTTCTCGGCCACGCTGGGTCATACCGATTTTGAAGCGCTTTCGACCGTCTTGCTGCAATCCCCGCAACGCATCAGCGTCGGACAAGAGTTTGAACAACACGACGACATTTCGTTGCGTTTTATCCTTGCCGATCACCTGGACCACAAACAGACTCAACTCGAATACCTGCTGCAACAAGAAAACTATCAGCAAGTCATCGTCTTTACTGCCACGCGCAGTGACACAGAGCGCTTGGCAACGCTGTTTAACGCCAAGGGTTTCAACTCGGTTGCGCTCTCCTCCGATCTGAAACAATCCGCTCGCAACAACATCATGGACGGTTTCATGCGAGGTCACCACAAGGTGTTGTTTACTACCGACATCGCCTCACGCGGTCTGGATCTGCTCAATGTGTCGCTGGTCATCAACTTTGATATGCCCAAAGTGGCCGCCGAGTTCATTCATCGCATTGGTCGCACAGGTCGTGCCGGGGCCAAAGGCACTGCCGTCTCGTTAGTCAGCGCCAAGGATTGGGCGAGTTACCTGGCCGTTCGCCAATTATTGAATCTGACGGATGATTTCATGGTGTTGCCCGGTTTGGAGGCCAAGTTTACGGGTCTCACATCAGCCCCTCGCAAGCGCAAGCCCCATGCTCACCCGCTGCTGCGCAAAGCGCAACAGGAGGTGGCACAATCCAAGACAGAAGATGCCCATGCCGCCAGAGTGGCCGCCGCGCATCGGCGACGCCCAGGCAAGCAAGCCTCTGATGAGCAACTGGCGCAGGAGGGTTTTGCGCCGCTGCGTCGCCGTATAGTCAAAGATTGAGTCTGATTGTCCGGAGGAGTATCAAGGCAGCCAAGGCTGCCTTTTTTACACCGGCAAACGGCTAACTGCACGTCATCATCAAAAGGGCTGCCAGCAACCGATATCAGACCGCGGACACCCTTGTATCGGCGCTGATTTGCATGGTTGCCGCGAGCTACTCGTTCATATCCCGGGGTTAGCCCGGTATGTATGGTGACCAACCGCCGTCGCCTCACGATGCCCTGGCACAGGCTCGGCAATCGGTTGTGGCTGGACAGTGGGCCTGCATGGGAAACCCATTTTGCCTCATTGAGGCAGACGACTATCTGACAAAAAAGCCCCGCAATGCGGGGCTAATGGAATAAAGGAACTGAGTTACCACTGTTCCACAGGGAAATGGAATCGTCAGTAGACAGACTTTGTTGCTAACGCAGTCCCTTTCTCCTTAATCGCGCCAGAATGGCTTGTTGCTCTCGTTAAAACGGTCTGATTCGGTCAAGCCAATATCCTTGAGCAGGTAGGGCGGCAGCTCTGCCAGTTCACGACGGCTGCGTGCACGCTCCAGCCAGGTCAGACACAGAGACTTGAGATGTTCAACAACACCGGCAGGTTGCAGGGTGCTGGTTTGAGAATTCAGTTGGGTAGCCATGATGTGGTCTCCTCATTGGTATGAGCTAAGTCTAGCCCTCCCCCATGGGAGTCACAATTGACCTTTTTTGCCAGCTATTAATTAGAAAAACTAATGCATGATCCAGATCACCCCACTGCACCTCCAAAACGCACCGCGCGTAACCAGAGTCAGGACTGCACTTTGGGCGTTACTGTTATGTTAATGAAAAATCGAAATATTTGCCGAAGATGATTCGGCAAATGTAACTGATTTATCCATCTGGTGATTCTGAGAACAAGCTCAAATAAAAGTTTACCAAAACACGATGCTGATTCGAGTTCTGATCTTCTCGCTCCACATGCAACTATCTAGAATATCTGCACGATTCGATGTCCGGATCAAACCAAGCCTTTGGCCTCATTTTTTTATGGGAAGTGAATATGGACTCTGCACTGCTTTCCTCCGCAGTATCAGATATGCATCATCGTCATCATCAACCTGGATGGTTGCTGCGCATGACCTCGAAGCTGCGTTTCAATGGCAAGATGGGACTGCTGTTCCTGGTTGTGCTCCTCTGCTCTATCCTCGGTAACCTCTATTCTGCTTTTGAAACACGGGATGCTATCCGTGACAGCATTGACCAGGGACTGATCAGTCAAGTGACCGCCGTTCACAGCCTGCTGCAGGCTGAATTGGACCAGGCACCGGCAGCCTTTCTGACCAACAGTCGCCGGATGCTGCAAGGCTTGCGCTGGGGCGACAACCAGTCAGGTTATTTCTTTCTAGCCGACCGGCAAGGCCGACTACTCATCTACCCACCTAAAGCCGAGCGTGAAGGTGGCTTCCTGGATACCGTTCAGGTCATCGAGACGAATGAAGAAGTCAGCCAGGCCTTTACCCGAATCGGTCATGGTGACACGGCAGAGCTCATCCACTACCCCTACGTCAAACCCGGTAGCACGAAAAAGACAATGAAAGCGGCTTATGTGGCGCCGGTCGGAGAGTACCTGCTGATTTCAGGTGTGTACATGGACGCAGCAGATGACGCTTTCATCAGCTACCTGTGGCGCAGTTCCATCATCATTGCCGGCACCCTGCTGAGCATGCTGTTGATCGTGATGATCATCAGCCGCGCCATCGGAAGTCAGGTTAACCAGTCGTTGAATGAGCTGCGGATGATCGCCAATCGTAATCTCAGCCGGCGCATAGCGGCGGTCGGTCGCGATGAATTTGCCGATATCAACCGCGCTCTGGAAGAAACACGCCACAACCTCAATAACTTGCTGTACAAGCAACATGACACCTCCATCACGCTTTCGGCGGCGTCCTCGCAAATGAATGATGGGATGCGCCAAGTCGGTCAGGCCGTGCAGGACCAGCGCGAACGCTTGGATGCGCTCGCTGCCGCCATGGAAGAGATGGCGACAACCATCCGTGATGTCGCCAGTAATGCGCAAATCAGTGCCTCGGACAACCAGCAGACTGACGCTATGACCAATCGAGGTGTCAGCCAGCTGCAGCACTGCATTACCAGCATTCATCAGCTTGTCGGCAATCTCAACGACAGCGCCTCCGCAGTCGATCAGGTAGAGCAGCAGGTCTCCTCCATCGGTCAGGTCGTCAACACGATCAGTGGCATTTCTGAACAGACAAACCTGCTCGCCCTCAACGCAGCCATCGAAGCGGCCAGAGCCGGCGATCAGGGACGCGGTTTTGCCGTCGTGGCCGACGAGGTTCGCCAACTGGCCAGCCGGACTCAGCAGGCGACCCGTGAGATTGACGATATGATCAACAACCTGCAGCAGAGAACCCGTCAGGCCGTCAGTCAGATGGAAGTGAGCGTCAAGAATGCGCAAAGTGCCATGCAGGACGCCGAGGCGGCTAACCATGAATTTGCGGCGATCGCCGATCAAATTGGTCATCAGGCCGAACGCAGTGACATGATTGCAGCGGCGTCGGAGCAACAAAGTCTGGTCGCCAGTCAGGTCACCGATAGTCTGATGATCATTCGGGATGCCGTTGAAGAGACCGAGATGGTGGTGCATCAGCTCGGCGAGGCCAGTGGCAGCCTTCACCAGCAGGCGATCATGCTTGAAGACATGGTCGGCTCATACCAGCTCAGCCGCTAATTGCTTGGCGTCACACAACAAAAAGGCGCCAGGAGGCGCCTTTTTCATGTTTAACCTGTCACTGATTTAGATGACCTGAGCAATCGCCTCGCACAGCGCATCGATATTCTGTGTCGTGATACCCGCCACACTGATGCGGCCAGAACCCACGATATAAACAGCAAATTCCTCTTTCAGACGTGCAACCTGCGCCTTGTCCAGACCAGAGAAAGAGAACATGCCATTTTGCTCAGTCATAAAGCTGAAATCTTGGCAGACACCATGCTCCTTGAGCTTGCTGACGAGTAATTTGCGCATCTCCCAGATCCGATCCCGCATCTGGCGGACTTCATCTTCCCACTCGGCCTTGAGCTGCGGATCCTTGAGCACAGTGGAGACGATTGAGGCACCATGGGCAGGCGGATTGGAATAGTTAGCGCGGATTGTCGTCTTGATCTGACTGAACGCCACTTGCGCCACGTCAGCTGAATCGGTGACCAGTGTAATGGCGCCCACACGTTCGTTATACAGACCGAAATTCTTTGAGAATGAGCTGGCTACCAACATCTCGCGATGATGTTTGGCGAAGATTCTCAGCCCGGTTGCGTCCTCATCCACACCACGGGCAAAGCCTTGATAAGCGAAATCGAAAAACGGCAGCAGCTTGCGTTCAGCACAGAATTGCGCAAGCTGTTCCCATTGCGCTTGGCTGGGATCGATCCCGGTCGGGTTATGGCAGCAGCCATGCAGCAAGACAACATCGCCCTCTTGTGCCGCGGCCAAGGAGTTCAGCATGCCGTCGAAGTTCAGACCGCGCGTCAGTGGGTCATAATAGGTGTATTCGGCTGTCTCCATTCCCGCCGCGCCAAATACCTGGAAGTGGTTAACCCAGGTAGGATTGGAAATCCATACTTTACGACTCAGTTGCTGCCGGGATAGAAATTCGGCACCGATACGCAATGCACCTGTCCCGCCCGGAGCCTGGGCCGTCTTGGCACGCTGACTGGTTACGATATCACTCTGCGCACCAAACAACAGTTGTTGCACTAGCTGACCATATTCGGCCAACCCCTCAATGCTCAGATAATTCTTGGTTTTTTCCGTTTCCAGCAGGATCTGCTCGGCTTTCTTGACTGTATTGAGGATGGGGGTCTCACCCGCATCATTCTTGTAAATACCGACGCCAAGGTTGATCTTGTGACTGCGTTTATCGTTACGAAACTCTTCAGTGAGGCCCAAAATCGGGTCTGCTGGCGCCGCTGTGACCTTTTCGAACATAGTAATCCCTGTCTGTGTCTGCTGATGGATGGCCGCTGACTTGAACGTCCGGGCCACCAATGGGCACCAGACGAGTGCATGTGCATTTTATATCACTCTGCCGATGCAGAAAGAATCCTTTCCTCAAGATTCATACTTGCCGGGGCAGACAACACCCAACGCGGTGTGAGTGTGAAAACCTCTTGCTGCAGCCAGCGCCCCGATGTGAAGAGATAGCCCAACGGGCTCTGCCAGGCACGCGGTAATGCGGCCAAAGACCAGGCATGGGCGTCGGAGAGTGCGATGCCGTACTCATTGACGAATGACGATAGATTATCCGGCAACATCAGACACACGGCGCGGCTCAGTTCGTTAGCCCATTGTAGACAGCGCATTAGTGCATCCGGATGCAGATCGCACAGATGCGCCCACAGAAAACCGGGTGGCAAAGCGCGCAAGAAGGACTGCCATAACGACGGCATGCCGGCAGGCGCGAAAACGACCAGCTCATCTGCTGCCAGCGGGTAGCTCAGGTAAGCGGCCCGGCTCTCGATGGTGACAATTTTGCCGGGCGGCTGGGCGGCCCAGAGAATTTTAGCGATCTGACTGGATAACGCGACGGGCAATACACACTCAGCACTGTGCCGGATCCAGCTTTGCATATCGAGCAAGTCACCCTGTTGCAGGAATAACGTCATCGGCAGCCGGGTTCTAAAACGCAGTGGCTGATCGGTTGCAGCCGAGAGCCCTTGCTCGGCTAATTGCGCCCACTCCGCAGGTTGCCAACGATGATGCCGATCGCCAAACAGCAAGGCTGCAAAGATCGCCGGAGGTAATTGCGCAGGCAGCTCGATGCCAAGACGTTGTAGTTTTTGTTCGGCATCAGGCTGGGTCCGCAGCAGCCACTCCTGATGCTGTTGCAGAAAAATTGTTCGCCCGGCCGCGGTTAGCGAGTAGTGTTCCGCTGTCGAGTCGACCTGCAACCACCCCTGTTCAATCCACAGCTGCGCCTGCAATTTTGCCCAGCGACGTCGAATGCGCACAGCGGATTGGTCAAGCAGAGCCTCGACCAGACAACGTGTTGCTTCATCTTCCATGACAATCAACGATTCCTGGCTCACTCCGGCTCCTGCTGTCAGTCGTAGGTACGCCCCGGATCATCCACCGGACGCGAGCGAAAATACTTGAGGAACCACATATAATCGGCGCTGAATCTGGCAACTTGCTGCTCGATGATCTGGTTCATCCGCAGGGTATCTGTTGCAATATCTTGACCGGGATAGTCGCTGAGCGCTGGAGAAAACTCGATCTGATAGCCACCCAGGTGATCGTCATAAGCGATAAACATCGGCACAACTACCGCTTGCGTGAGTTTGCACAATTTGGGCAGGGCTGGCAGCGTGGCCTTCATGCGTCCGAAGAACGGCACAAACAGGCTGCCCTCAGGACCATGATCCTGGTCCGGCAGGTAGAAAAAGTGATATCCCTGCTTGAGGTTACGGATTATGGGTTTAAGTCCGGCGCTGCGCTCATACACGGTGCCACCAAAGAAGCGCCGCTGCCGATTGATAAACCAGTCATACAACTTGTTCGGCACACTGTGCATCATGGTGCACATTTTAAGCCCTTGTGCACTGATGTAGAGTCCTGCCATGTCCACAGCCCAGGCATGGGGCATCAGGAAGATGATCGGTTTACCACTGGCCTCAGCGGCCTGAACATGTTCCCAGCCTGTCACCCGGTAACGAGACAGCAACGTCCTGCGGGAACGAAAGGTTGGCACCCCGAACGCCAGCATGCATTGCAGCCCCTTGGTCATATTGGCGAGCAGCAAGGCTTCACGTTGCTCAACGCTCAAGGCAGGAAAGCAGATCGCCAAATTCGTTCTGGCGACACGGCACGGCTTCTTGGCCAAACGCACGGCCAGGGGCGCCAGCTTGCGGGCCAGGGCATCGCGCCAGCGGGTTGGCACCCAGGCAAACAGACACATCAATGCCAACATGAGCCAGGTAGGCCAATGGCGGGGATGAAGAAGATCAGAATCAAAGCGCGTGTCAAACGCAGCAGGATCCTGGTGCATACGGTTTTCGGAGCTCATAACAACCTGTCACGACCAAAATCAGAGGGGCTTATCATAGCATTTGTCACAGACACGCCAGAATGCGCTCGCGCAATGCCTTTTTTTGGCGCTCATCCAGCCAACAAGCTTCGACAGCATTCAGGCTCAGCATGCGCAGTTGCTCTCGGCTGGCATGAAGCTCTGTTGCCAAAGCGCGGAAATTGGCAGTCATGTAACCCCCGAAGTAGGCAGGGTCATCGGAGTTGACCGTGACACAGAGCCCGCGATCCAGCAGATCGAGAATTGTGTGATCCGCCATCTGTTCGAACACCTTCAACCGAGTATTGGATAACGGACAGACCGTTAGCGGTACACGCTCTGATGCGAGCCGTGCCATCAACAAGGGATCATCCACACAACGCACGCCGTGGTCGATGCGTACGACCTTCAGCAAGTCCAGCGCGTCCCAAATATAGCTTGCAGGCCCCTCCTCTCCGGCATGCGCCACACAGGGCCATCCCAGCTCACGGGCACGTTGGAACAGGCGCACGAACTTTGATGGCGGATTACCAACCTCGGCAGAATCCAGACCGATGCCATCAATCTCGTCGCGGTAATCGACCGCCTGTTCGAGTATCGCCAACCCCTCATCCTCGCTTAGGTGGCGCAAGATGCACATGATTAGACGGCTAGTGATGCCCCATTGGCGTTCAGCCTCCGCCAACGCGCGACGAATACCCTGCAGTGGCACCGCGAAATCGACTCCCCGCGCGGTATGGGTTTGCGGATCAAAGAAAATCTCGGTGTGCACCACGTTATCTTGCTGGCAGCGCTGCAGATAGGCCCAGGTGAGATCATAGAAGTCCTGTTCAGTGCACAGAACGGCAGCCCCCTGATAATAGAGGTCCAAAAACGACTGTAAGTTGGCAAACTGGTAAGCGGCGCGTACGGCTTCAACATCGGCGTAAGGCAGTGTGATGCCATTGCGCTGTGCCAGCGCAAACATCATCTCCGGCTCCAGTGTGCCTTCTATGTGCAGGTGCAGTTCAATTTTAGGCAGCTCAGCCAGAAAGATTTCCATCGTATACTCCTCGTCATGGCGGCGACGCTATAGTAACGTGACTCACCATACAAAACGTCGACTTTATACAAATATACAGGAAATCCAGCCAGTTAGATTGAATTTCCAGACTTAACAGACCGCCGGCTGACATTCAACCAATGAAAAACGCCGAAGAGGAGTGAGCTTTGAATTCAAAACAAGCCGTAATCTGCGATATCGATGGCGTCATCCTGCATAACAACAAGCTCATCCCTGGCGCAGATCTGTTCGTGCATCGATTGATAGAACAAGGCACGCCGCTGCTGTTTGTCACCAACTATCCGGGCCAAACGGCTAAAGATCTGCAGAACCGTTTCCAGGCCGCCGGCGTCAATGTGCCGGAAGCCTGTTTTTACACTTCGGCGATGGCGACAGCCGCATTTTTGACTCGTCAGGAAGGCCGCAAGGTATATGTCATTGGCGAGGGGGCCCTCACCCATGAGCTTTATATGGCCGGTTTTACCATTACCGACATCGATCCCGATTTCGTTGTCGTCGGCGAAACGCGTAATTACAACTGGAACATGATTCAGCAGGCTGCGCAGTTTGTCGATCAAGGGGCACGGTTCATTGCCACTAATCCTGATACCCATGGCCCGCATATGTATCCGGCCTGTGGTGCCTTGTGCGCACCGATCGAGCGCATGACAGGCCGGCAACCGTTTTATGTTGGTAAACCCAGTGCCTGGATCATGCGCGCCGCGTTGAACAAGATGCAAGCCCACTCGGATCAGACGATTATCATCGGCGATAATCTGCGCACGGACATTCTGGCTGGATTTCAGGCCGGACTGGAGACAGTTCTGGTGCTCTCCGGGGTGAGTAAAATCGCGGATATCGATAAGGTCCCTTTCCGGCCCAATCACATTTTCGAGTCAGTAGTCGACATCGACCTGGTCTAAATTGCCTGTTTTCGCCAAAATCGCACCAAAATAGCCAGGCGTAACGCCACCGCCGACATTTCTGCTTGCAGAGGGTCGGCGCCGTCTGGCAGATTGATGGCTGAGGAATGATAAAAGGACAAGTGGGCCAACGTGGGGCCCCACCATCTCGAGGAATAAGGAAGTATGTGTTCAATTTTTGGTATTCTGGACATCAAGTCAGATGCGGTTGCACTGCGCAAAACGGCTCTGGAGATGTCCAAACGCCTGCGTCACCGTGGCCCCGACTGGTCCGGGGTGTATAGCACCGACAAAGCCATTCTGGTTCATGAGCGTTTGGCCATTGTCGATCCGGGCAATGGTGCGCAACCGCTGTACAACCCCGAGCGGACCCACGTGCTGGCCGTTAACGGCGAAATCTACAACCACAAGGAGCTGGAAAAGACGCTGAGCGTCGATTTTCAATTCCAAACCGGTTCAGATTGCGAAGTCATTCTTGCCAAGTACAAAGAGAAAGGCGCGGCTTTTCTTGATGAAATCAACGGGATTTTTGCCTTCATTCTCTATGATGCCGAACAGGATGCCTATCTGATCGGTCGTGACCATATCGGGATTATCCCGCTGTACATGGGTTATGACGAGTGCGGCAATTTCTATGTTGCCTCCGAAATGAAAGCCCTGACCCCGGTGTGCAAGAGCGTACAGGAGTTCCCGCCCGGACATTACCTGTGGAGCAAGGATGGTGAGCTCACGCGTTACTATCAGCGCGACTGGATGGAATACGACAACATCAAGGACAATGTCACCGACAAGTTAGCCCTGCGTGACGCACTCGAAGATGCCGTCAAGCGCCAGCTGATGTGTGACGTGCCATACGGTGTACTGTTGTCCGGTGGTCTTGATTCCTCGATCATCTCTGCTGTCACCAAGCTCTTCGCCGCGCGCCGCATCGAAGATGATGGCAAGTCCGAAGCCTGGTGGCCGCAACTGCACTCGTTTGCTGTCGGTCTTAAAGGCTCGCCGGATCTTTCGGCGGCACAAAAAGTGGCTGACCATCTGGGTACTATTCACCACGAAATCACCTTTACCGTACAAGAAGGGATCGATGCGCTGCGAGATGTGATCTATCACCTCGAGACGTACGACGTCACGACCATTCGTGCGTCGACCCCCATGTACCTGATGGCTCGCTTCATCAAGGCCATGGGTATCAAGATGGTGCTGTCCGGTGAGGGTTCCGATGAGCTGTTTGGTGGATACCTCTACTTCCACAAGGCACCGGATGCCAAGGAGTTCCACGAAGAGACGGTACGCAAGCTGTCTCAGCTGCACATGTACGACTGCCTGCGGGCTAATAAGTCGATGGCGGCATGGGGCGTCGAAGGCCGGGTACCCTTCCTCGACAAGGAGTTCATCGACGTTGCCATGCGTCTGAACCCCAAAGACAAGATGTGCGGCAATGGCAAAATTGAAAAGCACATCCTGCGTGAGGCGTTTGAACATTACCTGCCCAAAGAGGTCGCATGGCGCCAGAAGGAACAGTTCTCCGATGGTGTCGGCTACTCCTGGATTGACAGCCTGAAGGTCCACGTCGAAAACGAAGTCAGCGATCAGATGTTCGAAGCGGCTGCCTACCGTTTCCCGGTCAATACCCCATTGACCAAGGAGGCCTACTTCTATCGCGCCATCTTTGAAGAGCACTTCCCGCTGGAATCTGCAGCCCGCTGCGTACCTTATGGTAAGTCAGTTGCCTGCTCTACACCGAAGGCGCTGGAGTGGGATGAAAAGTTCAAGCTGATGGCTGATCCGTCTGGCCGTGCTGTTATGGACGTGCACAACGAGGCCATTAAGCATTAAGGCTTAACACGTCTCCCTGTGCAAAGGGCCTGCTGATGCAGGCCCTTTTTCTTATGCGCAGTTACAAGCGGTAGGTGACGACCAGGGCGCCTCCCGGCGGCAACAGATACTCATCGGGTGCTGGTGCGTCATAGAGCGCCAACTCCCCCCCGGCTGGCAGGACCAAGCGTTGTGCCTCGGCGTGCCAGTTGAAGAAAAACGACCAGCGTTTGCCATCAAACACCATCTCGCCATAGCTCAGGTCTTCACAAAAATCCGCTGCTGGCGCTCGTCCCTCTGCCATGCGGATCAGCATCTGGAGCCACTGGCTCTGCCGTGGATTCAGATCACGCAGTCGATCGCCACTCAAGATCATGCCGCCACAGGCGAGCAGAGTCGTCATATGAAATTCGTAATCAGCCTGTGAGGCGTGCTGCCAGCTTAAATCGTGCAGACACAGACAATCCGGATCGAGCTGCCACAGGCGCTCACCTTGCCAACTGCGGGCGAAGATCTCGCGAGCGACCTGTCGGATACGATGCCCGGAGCGCTCAATGTCATCCGCTACGCGCATCCCTTGCACCAGCCCGAGCGAAGGCCATATCGGTGCGTTGCAACCCAACAGGAAGGCCCCTTCCCCGGCACCATCTATGATGGCTTGCATGCCGCGTCGGTATGCGCTGATACGTGTTGCTTGCGGATCATGATGTTTGCCTCCATGGATCGCCCCCCAAAAGTTGGCATCCAGCTTGAAATAACGAATGCCGAACCGATGCCGCAAGGTGGAAAACAGCCCGCTAAGATGTGCTTGAACCTCCGGGTGGCTGCCATCCAAGACATACCAGGGGGTGCAGCGCCAGCCACCGTAGGTGACGGTTTCCGCAGCCAGAGGCTGACCATGTTCATCGCGGATAAACCACTCCGGATGGTCCTGGAACAGCCTGGACCCCGGTTCGGCGATAAACGGGGCGACCCACAACGCCGGCTCGGCGCCACTGGCATGGATGGCCTCCACTACTGGTTGCAACCCGCCATCAAACCGGTCAGAAGGAGTAAGCCAGTCCCCCATGGCAGCTTGATAACCATCATCGATTTGCACATAACGTAGCTCAGGGAAACGCTGCTGGATCTGCTGCAGGTTTTCGCGGATATCGTCGGCACTGACGTCGGCATAGTAGTGATACCAGGAGCACCACCCCGTTGGCCGCGCCATGGCACAGACAGGTGGATGATGCCGTGCAATGCGCTGCGCCAACCGGGCCAGCAAGTCGCCTCGTTGCCGGCCTTGCATCACCAGTAACGGCTCACTCAACCAATGACTGCCAGGCCGCAAGGCCACAGACTCGGTGCGCATCAGCACCTGCAGACGCCCGTCAGGAAAGAGTCGGAACTCACCGCCGAAGCGCTCACAGCCGGTAAATGCCAACAGTGTCCACTGCTCCTGCGCCTTGAACATCAGCAGATTATGTACTGTGTGGTAGCCCTCGTCCGCGGTTATGCGATAGACCTCGGCATCAGGACAGCGCCCTATCGGTTGCGGTGCGCCCCAGCTACCCGCTGTTTGCGCCAGCATCTGGAATCCTTCACCATAGATAGGCCAGTCCGGTTCAGCAACAGGCTGGTCCAGCAAGAGCCACTCGCGTGGGCATAGGGGCTCATTCGAGATGTTATCCAGCCTGACAACGACCTCATCATCCGACCAGGCCGGCGTGGTCAATGTACCTGGAATTGAAGGAGTGTTCTGGATGGCGTGACGCCAGTGGTCAAGCAAGTTATTCATGCTGCAATCCCATTGGTTGTGACGATAAAACTTTTATATGAAATTTCGACTTGCAATCTGCAAACACGCGCTATAGTTAAAGTGCTCCTTCAAGCAACATGCAACATGCTCCAAGCTACACGTAACACGTAACACGTAACACGTAACAGGCTACACGGTTCCATCATGAAGTGAGCAAGGGGGCCACCGTACCGGATGGCCTAGCGTTTAAGAGTTTGTTCATGCAATACGTTCCACATGGTTCGCGCTGTCGCGATGACAGTCGCACTTAAAGGGCGAGTCAGTACACTGGACTCGCCCTTCTCATTTGTGTTTCCTCCATTGTAGCCCCTGGAAGCTGAACAGACTCTTGCTGCGCAGGCGGATAAGCGGCTGCACGCACGCCATCGTCATGATAAAGTGTGAGTCATAACGCATTTTTGATGGTTGCAGTCATGACACATAACCAAAGGGTGCAACGTGCCCTGAGCTATGTTTCGAGTTTTCTCATCATCCTGGCGGCCTTGGGTGTCGGCAAGCTGGTCGCCAGCCAATTACCCTTCGCCTTTCCCGGCAGCATCATCGGCATGTTGTTGCTGTTTTTGTTACTCAATTTTCAGTTGGTGAAGCTGCATTGGCTTGAGGCCAGTGGCGGGCTCTTGCTTCGACACATGGCCCTGCTGTTCATTCCGGTCGCCGTCGGGTTACTGGCCTATCTGGATACCGTATTGGCCTCATTGACGGTCATTCTGATCAATGTGGTATTGGGTATTGCCTTGATCCTGTTCGTTGTCGGTCATGTCTTTCAGAGGATGAACCGTTCATGATCTTCTATTTCGCCATACCACTGACTTTGCTGCTCTACTGGCTGACCCGCCAGCTATATCGTTTCAAACCGTGGCCGTTTATCAATCCGGTGCTCCTGCCGATGTTCGTCATCATGGCCGTGATCGTGCTCAGCGGCAGTGCATTGCAGGACTATCAGGCCGGCGCCCATCCCATTCACCTGCTGCTTGAACCGGCCGTAGTGGCATTGGCTATTCCGCTATACCAGCAGATTGGTCAAATCCGTGCCCGATTGAAACCAATCCTGCTCGGATGCAGTTTATCCGTGCTCATCAGCGTTGGGCTGACGTTGATCACCTGCAGCCTGGTGCCCACTGCGCCAGAGATTGTCAGCTCCATTGCTACGCGATCAATTACTACGCCGCTGGCGATGAGCGTCAGCAGCAGTCTTGGTGGCGTAGCCGCCATCGCCGCCGCGATTGTTGTGCTGGTCGGGATCCTTGGCGCTGTCATTGGTTTCCCGCTACTGCGACTGTTTCGGGTAACCGATCCGCAAGCACAGGGACTGGCCATCGGCGCCTGTTCCCATGCCGTCGGCACCGCCGCTGCCGCAGAAAGGGGCACTACACAAGGCGCCTTTTCATCACTGGCCATGGTGGTATGTGGTGTTTTGACTGCGATACTGGCCCCGGTGCTGTTTGCGCTGTACCACTGGATTAGCCAGCATTTGTGAGATGCTGCACAGAGTCTGAATTGTCAAACGTTTCGATTTTGCTCGAAAAATCAATGGCGTGCACATTCAGACTCACTGCTACTCCACGGCCATCCTAGGCGGAGAATCTGATGCTCGCTACCACTGAACACGTCCTGACTACCCTGCCTGCCGCTTGGCAGCAGCTGTTGCAAGCGCATGCCCGCCACCACGATCTTTCTCGCCTCCCGGCGTCGTTGATCGAACAACTTCAATCCGTCTCAGGGCTGACTAAACAGGAACTCTCGCTGCAATTGTTACCGCTGGCTGCCAGTTTTGCGTACGCCGAGATCTCCCATTTCCACGTCGGTGCTATCGCCTGGGGGGGCTCGGGAGCGTGGTATCTAGGGGCCAACATGGAGTTTCGGCAGCAACCCCTGGCCCAAACCATTCATGCCGAACAATGCGCAATCAATCACGCCTGGCTATGCGGAGAGACGGCCCTCGAAGCCATAACCATCAATGCTTCCCCCTGCGGTCATTGCCGGCAGTTCATGAATGAGACCAATTCGGCCAAGCAGCTGCAGATCCATCTGCCAGGACGAGCTCAGAGCCTGCAACAACTGCTGCCAGACGCCTTCGGCCCTGCGGATCTGGGCATAGTGGAGACGCTGCTGCAGCCCCAGTTGCACGCACTGGTCGCCCCGCCAGAGGGCCAGCCACTACTGGCTGCAGCCTGGCAAGCGGCCAGCCAGAGCTATGCCCCCTACTCCCACGCCTACGCCGGGGTGGCACTGGCGCTGCAGGACGGGCGGGTGATCTGCGGGCGCTATGCTGAAAATGCCGCCTTCAACCCGAGCCTGCCGCCGTTGCAGTCCGCATTGATCCTGTTGCGCATGCAAGGTTTGACACCCGAGGCGATTACCCGGGCGGCCTTGTATGAATCAGCGCACGGGCGCTTGTCGCATCGCGTCCCTACCGAGTCGCTATTGCAGGCCTATGGGCTTTCGACGCTGGAATACCTGAGACAGTAAATACCTGAGACAGTAAATACCTGAGACAGAGGGCCATGAAGGCCCTCTGTTTTTTTAACGCGATTTAACGTAACTATTACGATGATGAATGATGCGTTCGCGTATAGCGCGGCACCTATCGATTACGCCGTAACCGGCGCGATAGCGCCTGAGCCGTTGTGCTCGCTGACCGCTTCATCGACATCCTTGACTTTCAATGTCATAAGCGCCGCCAGCAGCATGGAGGCGCCGCCCAGTGCCAGCGCCGACATCGCGTTGCCATCGAAGTATTCACGGGTGATATAACCGAGGATGCCCGCAGCCAATACCTGTGGCAGGACGATAAAGAAATTGAAAACGCCCATGTAAAAACCCATGCGCCGTGCCGGCAGCGCGCCGGCCAGAATGGCATACGGCATACAGAGTATCGATGCCCACGCAAAGCCAATGCCGACCATGTTGATCAACAACCAGCGTGGATCGCTGATCAGATTCATACCGATCAGTGCCACGCCCCCCAGTGCGAGGCACAGCGCATGCACACCGCGACGCCCGATACGGCTCGCCAACCAGGGCAGGACGAACGCCGCCAGCGCCGAGATGCCGTTATAGGCAGCAAAACAGATGCCAACCCAATCCGCCCCTTCGTTGTACAGCGCAGAGGATGAATCTGTACTGCCATACAGGTGGCTGGTCACCGCCGAGGTGGTGTAAATCCACATCGCAAACAGTGCAAACCAGCTGAAAAACTGCACCCCGGCCAGCTGCCGCATGGTAGCTGGCATCGCCAGAATATCGCGGATGGCCGGTCGCAGACCATCAGCTTGCGGCGCTGATGACACATCCGCGTCGAAGGCCTGCAATTGTGCCGGTGAATACTCCCGCGTGCGCCACACAGTCCAGAGTATGGTCAGCAAGAACACCAGTCCGCCTGCGTAGAACGACCATTTCACTGACGGCGGAATCACCCCTTCCGGCGCCGTATTGGCAATACCGAACACGTTGGTCAGCAAATACGGCATGGCAGATGCCACCACTGAGCCTACGCCGATAAAGAACGTTTGCACCGCAAAACCGGATGTCCGCTGGCGTGACGGCAGATTATCCGCCACCAGCGCACGAAATGGCTCCATCGACACATTGATCGATGCATCGAGGATCCACAGCATACCGGCGGCGACCCACAGGTAAGGGCTGTTGGGCATGATGAGCAGGGCCAACGAGGAGAGAATGGCACCCGCCAAAAAATAGGGCCGACGACGACCGAGCCGGCACCAGGTGCGGTCGCTGAAATAACCGATCAACGGTTGCACCAGCAGGCCAGTGAGCGGTGCGGCGATCCACAGAATCGGGATCTGATCGATGCTGGCACCGAGGGTTTCAAAAATTCGGCTGACATTGGCATTCTGCAGCCCGAAACCGAACTGAATGCCCATGAAGCCGAAACTCATATTCCATATTTGCCAAAAGGAGAGAGATGGTTTTTGCATTTATTATTCCCGCTGAATGATCACGCTTGTCCCTAAGAAGGGGCGTCAATGTAACGTTTTCAGTCAGCAGGAGACGTGATCGGCTTCACAGCACAACCGGTCGATTCAGTGAACTTACAAAACCGTCAATATGTCAGCGGTTACATTTGTGTGAGGCTGTTCAAGATTTAGACATTGAGGCGGCCCCGCCGTGGCCGCCGAAGTTTCACTGAAACTGATTGATCAACCACTGTAACCGTTCACGGGGCGTGCGGTTTTCATCGAAGAAGTTCTGCATGCGCAAGAAGGTAATGCCACCAAAGCCCGGCGTGCGGCGCAGTGCATTGGCAATCTGTTGCCAGCCCTGTTCACCGTATAGCTCACCGGCCAGTGCATTTTCTCCCATCAAACTGATGCCTAGCTCATGAGCCGCATCGGCAAACCAGCCCACCAGATCGGCGGCACGCGAGTAGCCTTCATAGTCTTTATTGATCATTTCCAGACAGGTGAAGTGGACTACCACACGCTGACGACAGTCGGACGGCACCAGTTGCTCGAGCAGCTGCAGATATTCACGCTGGTTTGTCGGGCCCAATGTGGGATGGGGTCGGATCAGTCCGGCGGTGATCTCCGCCACCCGCGGTGAGGCCGGATCGCTGATCTCCCAGTGAATTCCCGGCACCTTGATGCCGACGGGGATCCGCACCCAGTCTCCGACCGCGAAAATGTCCAGCGCCGCCTGCAGGATCCGTTGGCCATGCGCGACCAGCGCACCGTGATACCAACCGAGAAACTCTCTCGCCCAGGCTGAATAGACGTATTCCTTGTTATCGAACAGGTTGTCGGCAACCGGCATCGCAATCTCGGCAAAGGTCCGATAACGGGTACCAAAGGCATAATTCAGCGCCTCGAGTGACGAGAAGCGGCTGCGCAAATAACGCTGCCAGTCCTGTTCGGCCAACGGGCTGTAACACTGCAGTGTTCCCCGGTTTGGGTAATTCCCCCAGTCGTGGGCATTGTAACTGGGGTAACGCAACTCCCCGGCCGGACCCAGGCTGACATTGATCTCGGCAATCATGCCGGCACGGCTGATGAAGTGGTCGCGGAACGCCGTCATGAAGCGTTCATAGTAAGGCTGAACATACTGGTCTGCCCACAGCGAGACATACTCCATCGAGGCATCGCCGGTTTCGCTGACATATTGCAGATCGCGCACCGAATCGAGCTCAGGATGGGTCTCCAGCAACTTGCCCCACAGCCAGAGTGGAATCGTCTGCATGAAATCGTCATTGACGTTGCCACCAGCCTGGTGGAACGACAGGATAGGCACCCAGCGCATGTCATGGCGTGCCAGCAAGGCGACGAGGCGGTCATAGTAGCTCCAGTCAAAGACACCGGATTGCCGGCCCTCAATCAGCCCCCACCACAGATCGGTGGAGATGGCCGTGACCCCCATGCGCCGCAACTGGCGCACTTCGTCGGCAAACTGCTGCCACTCCGCCTCGGACAACAACTGACGCTGGTTGGCGACCTTGAGGTGCAACGGCCCCATCACGCGGAATTCACGGTGATTGAGTCGCGACACCTGTCCCTGGCCGTGACGCAAGCGGGTCAACTGGCGCAAGCGGGCTTCGCCGACCTCCTGGCCCATCAGGATGTCCAGATCGCGGATCGCCCAGCCACAGTAGGCGCCCTGGTGCATCACGGTGTTGATCAGATGATCCCACTGCGGATGATCATCCAGTGCCAGACGGCGATCGCTCTCGGCGAGCAGCGGCAAACCCAGCGCCGCCGCCGCACTCTGCCAGTGGGTCATCAGCATCGGCTCGCGTTCGCCTTGCTGAACACCGGCCCCGGTGAGCAACAGGCGGCAACGCGATCGCACGGCGGCAGGAATCAGCTGCGCAAGCAGCTGCTGGTAGTGTTCATCGTCGGCACCCGGCGCTGCGTCGACAGCAACGGTTGCAAAACCGGCGATCAGCGCCGCACTGTGTTCATCGCCCCCCTTGAGCAGCGGAAGACGCCCCGGCAAACGCACCCCCAGCGATACGCCTTGCCAACGGCCAACAAAGACCTCGGCCGCCAGCAGCATCAACTGCTGGCCATACGCTGTCAGCGATGCCTGATACCAGCGATAGACATCCTGCTCCGCCTGACCATGAGTGCCCTCCAGCAGCGCACTGGCAATCTGTATCAGCTGCGCCTTGAGTACCTGATTGGCTGTCAGATCCTGCTTCTCACAGTGCCATGCCTGCTGCCATGCCGCCAGCGAGCCATAGTAAGCCAGCTGGGTATCCCGTAACTGAGACAGGGCGCGTTGGCTGAAACAGGGAAAGTGCGCCAGCAGGCCATCACTGGCATAGTGGCCGAGCAACGGATAACGCCACTCCCCCTCCGGCCCGACGCTGAGCACCAGATGCGGCACCATGTCGGCAAATTCAGCCAGATGTTCGGCAAATCCCTGCAAGAATTGCGCGAACAGCGGTCGGGTATAGTCGTGGGCCCAGTACGAGGTGACGGCCACACTGTCGCGGCCATATTGATCAAGAAAACTGAAAGTGTCGCGCGGTTCATCGGCAGGCAGCTGCTGTTGCAAATGCCCCCACAACCAGCCGGGAAGCAGCGTCATATGACGGCTGTCATCCATGCCTCTGGCCACCAGAGACAAGTCCGGGATCACCTTCAGCCCCAACTGCCGGGCCATGGTGAACAACTGGCAATAAGGGCGCCAACTGCTGGCCTGGCTGGCCTGCTCCGGCGCAAAGGGGGCAACGTGACGCCAGCTGATGGGGAGGACAACGGCATCGACGCCGCTGAGTCTGGCTTGCTGCATCTGCTGACGCAGATGTTCAAATAATTCCGGGCTTTCGGGGAGTTGCAACAGGTTACGGCTCAGGGTCACGCCCAGGTGAACCCACAACTGCATCGGAGCATTCTTGATTGTCATAATTCTCTCTGGCCATCATCAATGGCAACATGTCCGCCACCGGTTTACCTGTCCTGCCGACAGGGCCGCAAATCTGGTACGCTTTTCACAGTCAGGCGCTGTGATTTGGCTCACATTTTATAAGCCATTGCTTCGTTGGCCCCACCAGTAACCACGCAGAGACCCCCACTTGGTGAAATTGCACCGCAATAGTGCAAAACAGTCCAACAATTTCAACTTTCTCAATAAGTTATAACAAGAAAGTTCTGCAAACCCCCTGTTCAATCACACGCAGGCAAGGATATTATCAATCCACTGTTGAAGGGCGCTTTGAAGGAATATTTATGCGTTCAATCTCCATACAATGGAAGATCTCTCTGCTGGCGGGCAGTTGCCTGTTGTTGTCCACCGCGGCCATGACCGCAGTGTCACTCTATGCTGCCCATAGCAGCAATCAACTGGTGGTCGCCCAGTCGAGTCAAGAGCTCGAAGACAATGCCGCCCAGCTGCTGGCGCAACAGGCCGAAACCGAATCGACCCGCATCGTCAACTTTCTGAACGATGCCTCGGTGCGGGGCCAGATGGTGGTCCAGGCACTGCAATTCCAAAAAAAGTTTGCTGAAGACAACCTGCTCAGCAGCGAAGTCTTGCGCGGCGCCGTCAATCAGACGGTCCGTTCCGCAGCCGAACACGCCACCATGGCCCGCGGCGCCTTTGCCGTCTACCTGCCCGATGCACTCGACGCCGAAGACGCCAACTATGTCGGTTCAGACAATCTGGGGGCCAATGATAAAGGGCGGATGGCCTTTTACTGGGGGCGCAACGCCAAGGGCGAGATGACGCAGCAGACCATAGCCGAGAAACAGCTTGCCGATCAAAGCACACAGGCCAATGGTCAGCCGAGTAACGCCTGGTGGCACTGCAGTCAGCAGGAAAAAGGCATCTGCCTGGTCGATCCCTATAACGACAGCCGTCAACCCGCCGCCGGCTTGCTGACCACCTTGTCGCTGCCTTTGCTGGATGGCGATACGCTGCTGGGTAGCGTCGGATTTGAACTGCCGCTGGGGCCACTGCAGTCGCTGCTCGACACCATGGATAACAGCATGTTCGACGGCAAGGGTGACGTCGTGCTCCTGAGCCAGAATGGCATTGTGGCAGGCAGCACCCGTGAAGGGTTGCAAAGTGGCAGTCATTACTCAACGGAGGCTGCCGATGAGTTGTCACAGCTGCAGCAGGTGTTTGCCGGTGGCAAGCGCCAGGTCAGCTGGCAACAGGACACCTTACAAATACTGATGCCGGTGGTGCTGGCCGGCGATAAACAGCACTGGGGACTGGTCATTCGCATGCCCAAGCAGGTGGTGCTCGCCCGGGCTGCCGAACTGGAGCAACAACTGGGCAGCGCCCTGGGGCGCACCACGGGCCAACTGCTGCTCGCCGCGCTGCTGATTGCCTCTTTGGGCATCGCCGTCTTCTGGTTGATGGCACAGCGTCTGGTCACGCCGTTGCGTCACGTGGCTAACCGCCTGCGTGATATCGCCCAGGGCGAAGGCGATCTGACCCAGCGCATCAGCCTGCGTCGTGACGATGAGCTGGGCGAACTGGCGACCTGGTTCAATGCCTTCCTCGAGCGGATCCATGGCACAGTGCGCGAACTGGTGCACTCGGTGCACCACAGCAGACAGCTGACCACCCAGGCCACGGCGCTCTCCCACGACAGTCGCAACGCGCTCAATGCCCAGTTCAACGAAATCGACATGGTGGCCTCGGCGTTTGAAGAGATGCACCAGACCTCTGGCGAAGTCGCCATCAGTGCCAACCGGGTCGTGGCCGCGGCTGACAGCGCTGAAGTCTCGGCGCAACAAGGCAAAGCCGTGGTCGAGGAGACACGCCATGCGATGGAAGACCTGATGCACTACATCAGCAACGCCAAGCCGCAGGTTGAATCCCTCGCCCGTAACAGCGACAACATCAGCCAGATCCTCGAGGTGATCACGGGCATTGCCGAACAGACCAACCTGCTGGCCCTGAATGCTGCCATCGAAGCGGCCCGGGCCGGGGAACAGGGTCGCGGTTTTGCCGTCGTAGCGGACGAGGTGCGCAATCTGGCCCGTCGCACTCAGGACTCCGTGGTGGAGATCCGGCAGGTGATCGGCGATCTGCAACAGGGCACGCAGCAAGTCGTCAGCGCCATCCTCTCCAGCCATGATCAGGCCAATGTCACCCAGCAACGCTCACAGCAAGCTGTCGTGATGCTTGAAGCCATCACCCGTTCGGTCTCGACGATTCAGGAGATGAGCAATCAGATCGAGATTGCGGTCAAGGAGCAAGGCAAGGTGAGTGGCGAGATCAGCGAGAACGTCAGCAATATCCGCAAAGCCAGCGAGACGGTGATCCTGGCGGCCGAAGAGACCAACCAGCGGCTCGATGAGCTGCAACAACTGGCCGATGCCCAACAGCGCCAGGTTGATCAATTCAAGGTCTAACAATACCGATTTCTTAATAACATGCAGACCGCCCCGGCGAGGCTATTTCCCTGGGGCGGTTCTTTTTTTGTTCGCGGCGGGCTGAGCCATCAGCTTCGATATTAATCACTGCGTCGAAAATAAATTTATGTATGTTTTTCAGATAATTATAGTGCGCCAACCACTGCGCCCGCCAATACAGGGCCGTGCGGGCATAATCGGCATCGAATAACCACGCCGGCTGAAAATACTCATTTGCCGCCACCTGTCATCACTGACACAGACCCTGTTGGATTGACACCTTTGCAGCCGCGCAAAAATAGGCGCCGCAATAAGTGTAAAGCTATGCAAATCACGCTGCGGCCTGAGCGTCAGGCTCGTATGCTCAGCATGCTGGTGTGCGGGACTATCCATTCCCCATGTTTGATGGTCCCGCACCACAGTATGCCAAGTGGCATCAACGGGTGTCTGGAGTCGATCACCAAGCACCACCTGTTTACGCCCCGCGCGTCGCTCTCCCCCGGGCCAGGTGGGATCACTCCAACTTTTTAGCCTGCCGTACACACGGCGGGCTTTTCTTTTTGTCCGGGAGCCGGGGTTACGGCAGCTCGGCGCTGCGCATGCGCTGCAGGATCAGATTGGTTTTGTACAGCAGGTGGCGATTCTGGCGGTGAGTCTGGTAATACCGCGGATTGGTGACCATGGCTGCCAGGTAGGCGGCCTGATACGCAGATAACTGGCTGGCATGAACATGGAAATATTTCCGCGACGCCGCCTCGATCCCAAACAGCCCATCCCCCCACTCAATGACGTTGAGATAGAGCTCGAAGATGCGCTGCTTGTCGAGAAACGTCTCCAGCATCACGGTGATCAGCGCCTCTTCGGCCTTGCGCCACGGCGTCCGGCTGGCCGATAAGAACAGGTTCTTCGCCAGCTGCTGGCTGATGGTCGAGCCACCGGCAACGATGCGCCCTTTCTTCAGGTTCTTCTCCCAGGCGTAGCGCATCCCTTGCCAGTCAAAGCCATCGTGTTCGCTGAATCGCGCATCCTCTGCTGCCAGCAGGGCGCGCTTGGCATGGCGCGAGATCTTGTCATACGGCACCCACTGGTAACGTAACGCAGCGTCGGGATCATCATCCTGCAGGCGTTCAAGCTGCTCGCTCATGAAGCTGGTCATATCCGGATTGATCCAGTTCAGGCTGATGACATAGCCCAAAATCCACAGGTTCCACAGCAGGTAGGCACACAGCAAGCCCCACAGCAGATGACGCAGACGATACTGGCGCCAGCTGGCAGGCACGGCGCGGCGCAGCAGCGGGATACGACGTAACAGGCGATGGCTGCGACGCAACAATGCAGATGGGGTAAACGACATCAAGAGGTCCGGCAACGACAAGGGCCGCCAATTGTAGCTAACTGCAGCCCTGACCGGCAATCGCTTGGTCCGCGCACGGGAGTAACGCGTACAACAGGCGGCGAACCTGCTACCATGGCGCCCCAAACCTGTAATGGAGCCTGTCTATGACCATCTGGGTCGATGCCGATGCCTGTCCTGTTGCCATCAAGGAGATCCTCTACCGCGCCGCCGAGCGCACGCGGATCCCGCTGGTGTTAGTGGCCAACCAGCCGCTGCGCACACCACCTTCGGCGGTGATCCGGCGGGTACAGGTCTCCAGCGGTTTCGACGAAGCGGATGACTATCTGGTCGAGCAGGCGCAGGCCGGTGATCTGGTGATCTCCAGCGATATTCCGCTGGCCGCTCGTCTGCTGGCCAAACAGGTGGTGGTACTCACGCCCCGTGGCCAGCCGATGACCGAGGCCAATATTGGCGAGCGCCTGGCGATCCGCGATTTTATGGATACCCTGCGCGGCTCCGGCATCCAGAGTGGCGGCCCCGCGGCCATGACCCCGGCCGATCGGCAGACCTTCGCCAACGCGCTCGACCGCTACCTGCTCACCGCGCGCCGCCCTGAATAACCCCCTCCCGTCCAGCGGCATCCGTGACGCGGCCGCGCGACCAAGCCGATATCCGAAGGCACCCGTGGCGATTTGCGACACGGGCGCCACTAACTGGGCGCCCTGTCACGACAGCTGACGCCCTCAGACAGCACAATAGGTGCAGAGTCCCTGACATCAAGGAGCCAGACGTATGCGCTCGCGTCTGTTGCTATCGCTATTCCTGCTGCTTGCCCTCTTGGCCCTGCTGCTCTGGTGGTGGTGGCGCCCCGTCGTCACCCCCCTTGAGGTGGTCAGCCCCTCGCTCGGTCCCTTGCGCGTGACCGTCGTCAATACCCGTGCCGGGACCATCAAATCCTGCCAGCGCGCCGGACTGAGTCTGCCGCAGGGTGGCATAGTCCAGCGCATCGAGGTGGCCGCCGGCGACAGAGTGCGCGCCGGGCAACCGCTGCTGACGCTGCGCAACGACGATCTGCAGGCCGAGGTGCAGCGCGCCGAGGCCAGCGCCCGCCTCAATCAGACACTGCGCGCCCAGCGCTGCGTCGAGGCCAGTTATCAACAACGCGAAGCCGACCGCCTCGCCAGCCTGCAGGCGCGCAATCTGACGTCGAAAACCTTGAGCGAACGCGCCGCCACGGACGCCGCCTCCAGCCGCTATGCCTGCGAGGCGGCCGCCGCGCAGACCCAGGTTGATAACGCCATCATCGCCGCCGCCCGTGCCCGGCTGGCCCATAGCCAGCTGATCGCGCCATTTTCCGGTGTCGTTGCCGAGGTCAACAGCAAGCTGGGGGAATACATGACCCCTTCTCCGCCCGGCGTCGCCATGCCACCGGTGATCGATCTCATCGACGATCGCTGCCTGTATGTGTCCGCTCCCATCGACGAGGTGGATGCCGCTCGACTGCGCCTGGGGCAACCGGTGATCCTGATGCTCGACGCCTTGCCCGCCGAGCGCTTCAGCGGGCGGCTCCGCCGCATTGCTCCTTATGTGCGCGATGCCGAGAAGCAGGCGCGAACCGTCGAAGTGGAGGCCGAGTTCACCGATCTGCCCGCGCAACAGTCACTGCTGATCGGTTACAGCGCCGATGTGGAGATCGAGATTGCCCATGCCGAGCAGGTGCTGCGCCTGCCGGCCGAAGTGCGCCGCGATGACGGCTCGGTGCTGGTACTGCAAGCCGATGGCCGCCTGCAGGAACGCCACCCGCGCTGGGGGCTGGAGAACTGGAACTGGCTACAAGTTGCAGCAGGATTGGCCAGCGACGATCAGGTCGTCCGCCAGCCTGGCACCCTGGATCCGGCCCACTCCGCCCGCTATCAGGCGGCCGAAGCGCCAGCGGAGCCCGCGGATGATTGAATTAACCGGCGTCAGCCGGTATTTCAAGCTGGGCGAGCAACGGGTCTGTGCCCTCGACAGCATCGACTTGCGCATCACCGCCGGTGACTATGTTGCCGTGATGGGCGCGTCCGGTTCCGGAAAATCCACGCTGCTCAATGTGCTCGGTTTGCTGGATCGCCCCGACAGCGGCTGTTATCGGCTCAATGACATCGACACCGCCACGCTGACCGAGCCGGCACTGGCCCAGCTGCGGGCGACTGCCCTCGGCTTCGTGTTCCAGTCCTTTCACCTGATCCCGCGCCTGAGTGCCGCCGAGAACATCGCCCTGCCGCTGGTGCTGGCCGGTGTCGCCCCCCGGCAACGCCAGCAGAGGGTGGCTGAGCTGCTGGCGGCACTGGATCTGAGCGACCGCGCCCGGCACACGCCGGCACAGCTCTCCGGCGGTCAACGGCAGCGGGTCGCCATTGCGCGCGCCGTGGTGATGCAGCCGCGCCTGCTGCTGGCCGACGAGCCCACCGGCAACCTCGACAGCCAGTCGGGGCGGGATGTGATGCAGTTGCTGGAACAGCTGAACCGCCAGCACGGCATCACACTGCTGGTGGTGACCCATGACGCCCAGCTGGGTGCCCGCGCCCGCCGCCAACTGCGCATGGCCGATGGTCGGTTGATCAGCGATAGCGCCGGCGGGGTCGCCCCATGAGTTACCGCGACACCCTGTTATTCTGCCTGCTGGCACTGGGGCGGCAGCGTGGACGGCTGACAACGCTGCTGCTGGCCATGGCCCTGGCGGTCAGCTCGGTGCTGGTAATGACCGCATTGGGCGAAGGTGCTCGGGGTTTTGTCGCTGCCGAGTTCACCCATCTGGGTAAAGATCTGCTGGTGATGTTTCCCGGGCGCAAGGAGACCACGGGCGGCATGCCCCCGATCACCGGCAATACCTTGCGCGATATTACCCTCGACGACATGGCCTACCTGCAACAACGCATTCCACACCTGCGTCTGGTCCCGCTGGTGATGGGCTTTGCCGAGGCACGTCACGGCGCCCGCCTGCGGCAGACCATGTTGCTCGGTGCCAGCAACGACATGCGCCATACCCATCAGCTGACCCTGTTGCAAGGGCACTGGCTGCCAGAGGATGCCAGCCAGGACGCCTCGGTCTGCCTGCTGGGAAAAACCGTGGCATCAGCGCTGTTCCAGCGCCCGGAACAGGCCGTCGGCCAATGGGTTCGTTTTGATAACCGCCGCTTTCGTGTCGTCGGGCTGTTCAGCAGCCAGAGCAGCAATCTGGGTATGGAGTTCAACGAAGCCGCACTGGTCCCGGTCGCCGCCGCCCAGCGTCTGTTCAATGTCGAAGGGTTGTTCCGCCTGCTGATCCAACCCCTGGCCGGCCAGCCCTTGCCGGGGTTGATTCGGCAACTGGAGTTGCGGATGCAGGAGCGGCATCAAGGCGTGCTGGATGTCACCGTGTTGCGCCGCGATGCCATGCTGCAGAGCGTGAACCGCATCCTGGCGACCTTGTCCTTGTGCGTGGCGGGCATCGGCGCCATCAGCTTGCTGGTCGCCGGTATCATGATGATGAACCTGGCGCTGATCAGCACCCACCAACGACGGGGCGAGATCGGCCTGTTGCAGGCCCTCGGCGCCAATCGTGCACTGATCCGCCGCCTGTTCCTGACCGAGGCACTGCTGCTCGGTGGCGCCGGAGCCTGGCTCGGTATTGTGCTTGGTTACCTGCTGGTGCTCGGCGGCCGTCTGCTCTGGCCGAGCTTGCCATTGCAGATCCCCCTGCTCACCACGCTGCTGGCCGGCGGTGGCGCCCTGATCACGGCACTGCTGTTCAGCTGGCTGCCGGCGCGCCAGGCCGCGCAGCAGGATCCGGTCACCAGCCTGCACAGTGCATCCCCCTAGGAGACCCCATGCGCAGTATTGATTATCTGCTCTGGTGGCAAACGGCCCTGCGTTCCGGACGCCTGCGCAGCCTGCTCAGCGCCTTGGGCATCGCCATTGGCATTCTGGCCGTCACCGCCCTGACCGGGATCGGTGAAGGGGTTCGCCTCTATTTGCTGGATACCTTCTCGCAATTTGGTTCCCGTCTCATCGCCATCACCCCCGGCAAGACCGAGACCGCCGGTGCTCCGCAGGGATTGCTGGCCAGCAGCCGGCCGTTACGGCTGGAAGATGTCGCGGCGTTGCGCTCATTGCCCGGAGTGCTCGCCGTAGTGCCGGTATTGCAGGGACAAGGTGAAGTCCGCAGTCAGGGACTAACCCGGCAGACCACGCTGCTCGGCACCGACCACCAGGCGGCCCGGGGCTGGCAATTCACGGTGGCGGCCGGCCGTTTTCTGCCCGCGGATGACAGTGCCATGCCGCGTGCCTATGCCGTGCTCGGTGCCAAGGTTGCCGCAGCGCTCTACCCGCAAGGCGAGATCCGGCGCGCGCTCGGCAGCCGGTTGCGGGTCGGTGACCGTCGTTTTGTCGTCACCGGCGTCATGGCGCCGCAAGGCCAGTTTCTGGGTTTTGATCTGGACGACATGGTGTTTATTCCGCTGGCCCATGCCCAGGCACTTTTTGCCAGCGATGCCCTGCAGGAGATCGATGTCGTCTACCGGCCCGGCATCGACGACCAGACCCTGCGCCAGCAGATCCGGCAGCGTTTGATCCAGCGTCATGGCGCCGAGGATTTCACCCTCTATTCGCAGCAGGACATGCTGAGCAGTCTGGACCGGATCCTGGTTGTCGTGCGGGCCGCCATCGGGGGCCTCGGCACCATCTCGTTGCTGATCGGCGCCGTCGGCATCTACAGCATCATGAGCATCGCCCAGCAGGAGCGCATTCCGGAGATCGGCCTGTTGCTGGCGATCGGCGCCGGCCGCCGCCGCTTGCTGTGGCTGTTTTTGGGGGAAGCCATGCTGCTGGCCCTCGCTGGCGGCGGCCTGGGGCTGCTGCTGCTTTTCATCGTGCAACAGTTGCTGCACAATCTGTTGCCGGCCTTGCCCTTGACCATACAGCCGCTGTACCTGCTGCTGGCACTGCTGGTGTCGGCCCTGGTCGGCTTGCTGGCCGGCTTCGCCCCTGCCTGGCGTGCCAGCCATCAGGATCCTGTGGTGGCGCTGCGCGGCGAATAATCAGGCCCCATCACCGTTGCTGCTCCCGTCGCCGCGCGCCGCCACACAAGATCAGCACCGCAGACAAAAAGCGGCGGGCTGTCATCTGCTTGTCATCCCCCTTGCGGATGCTGGGCGCGTGTTGCCCCTCTGTGCACACCAAGGAGCCCACCATGCTGCAACCGACCGCCCAACCCGGAATCGCGCTGCCTGCCACAAATCGAGCCTTGCGTGCCCGCTCGCGACTTGATGCCGCCTGGTTCATGCTGTTTGCCGGTGCCCTGCTGCTGGTGCTCGGCCAACTCAGCCACAGCCAGGCCCCGCAGCCACTCGGCCAACCGCACGCGGACACCACGCCGCGCCCGGCGCTCTGCCAGGAGCCGCACTCGCCTGTGCTGGATGCTGGCCACCCCACCGACGTTGCCACCCTGCAACAACGCGAACAGCAGGACACCCTCTGTGCCCACCAGGCCGCCCTGGCACGCGACTAATCCGCAGCCTAACCGCGTGCCACGCCGGTCACCTGGTCCCTCATTTTCCTCGCGTCACACTGCCCCAAAATGCGACATGTCTAGCCTTCCTAGGCTCCAGCGCTGCAATTTTCCGTCCTACAACGCGCAACAACCGCTTGATATCGCGAGGCTTGTTAAGTCTCCGTTGTACACACCTGTGATAACCTACTGCTCTGTCTTCTTATTATGTCGGTGCCTGGCGGACCGGCGGTTTCAGGAACACGCATGACAACGAACATCTCCACCCTGGCCAGCTTGATCTGGTCGGTCGCCGACCTGTTGCGCGGTGATTTCAAACAGTCCCAGTACGGGCGCATTATTCTTCCCTTTACCGTATTGCGCCGCCTCGAATGTGTACTGGCAGCCAACAAGCAGAAGGTGCTCGTTGCCGTCGAGAGCACCAAGGTGCTGCCCGAGGTCGCTCGCGACAAGCTGCTCTTGAGCGCCGCGGGCCAGAGCTTCTATAACACCTCCAAGCTGACGCTCGATTCGCTGGGTGAAAACCAGATTGGCGATAACCTGGATGCCTATGTGCGCGCCTTCTCGACCGATGCCCGCGAGGTGTTCGAACATTTCAACTTCGAGGCCAGCATCGGCCTGCTCGAAGATGCCAACCTGCTCTACAAGGTGGTGCGCTCGTTTGCCACTGTCGATCTCTCGCCCGAGGCGGTCGATAACTACGACATGGGGCTGGTGTTCGAAGAGCTGATCCGCCGCTTCGCCGAAAGCTCGAACGAGACCGCCGGGGAGCACTTTACCCCGCGCGATATCGTCCGGCTCACCACCTCGCTGGTGTTTGCCAGCGATAACGAGGCGCTGACCAAGCCCGGCGTGGTGCGCTCTATCTATGACCCCACCGCTGGCACCGGCGGCTTTCTCTCCTGCGGCATGGAGTACCTGCACGAGCTCAACCCGGCGGCCCGTCTGGCCACTTTCGGTCAGGAGCTCAACCCCGAGTCCTACGCCATCTGTAAGGCCGACATGCTGATCAAGGGCCAGGACATCAGCCATATCAAGCTGGGGAACACCTTAAGTGACGATCAGCTGCCGTTCGAGCGGTTCGACTACTGCCTCTCCAACCCGCCCTTTGGTGTGGACTGGAAGAAGGTGGAAAAGCAGGTCAGCGATGAACATCAGCGCAAGGGCTTTGATGGCCGCTTCGGCCCCGGCCTGCCGCGCGTCTCTGACGGCTCCTTGCTGTTCCTGATGCATCTGATCTCCAAGATGCGCCCGGCCAGTGCCAACAGCGAAGGCTCGCGCATCGGCATTATCCTGAACGGCTCGCCGCTGTTTACCGGCGGCGCGGGTAGTGGCGAGAGCGAGATCCGCCGCTATGTGCTGGAAAACGATCTGCTCGATGCCCTGGTCGCCCTGCCCACCGACATGTTCTACAACACCGGCATTGCCACCTATATCTGGGTGCTCTCCAACCATAAGCCTACCGAGCGCAAGGGCAAGGTGCTGCTGATCAACGCCAGCGACCTGCACACCCCGATGCGTAAATCCTTGGGCAGCAAGCGCAAGCAGTTAAGCGAGGAGGCCATCAACGAGATTGTTACCCTCTATAGCCGTTATGAAGCCAGCCCCATTGCCAAGATCTTCCCGACCTCGGCCTTTGGCTATCGCCGCATCACGGTGGAGCGGCCATTAAAGCTGGCCTTCTACCCGCACGACGCCGAGCGTCTGGCGGCCCTGCAAGCCGACAAGGGCTGGCAGAAGCTCGATGCCAGCCTGCAAGCGGTCATTCTCGCCGCGCTGCCACAACTGCCGGAACAGCTGCTGTGCCGCGAGCAGTTTAAAAAGCAACTGACCAAGGCGCTCGGTGCTACCAAACTGCCCGCCCCGGCCTTAAAACTGCTGATTAATACCCTCGGTGAGCAGGATGATGCAGCCAAGGTCTGTACGATCAAAGGCGAGCCGGAGGCCAGTAGCGATCTGCGCGATTACGAGAACGTGCCGCTGGGTGAGGATATTGATGCCTATCTGGCGCGTGAGGTGCTGCCCCATGTGCCCGATGCCTGGATCGATGTCAGCAAGACGGATGCGCTGGATGGCCAGGTGGGCATAGTCGGTTACGAGATACCGTTTAACCGCCACTTCTACCAATACCAGCCGCCACGCCCGCTGGCCGAGATTGATGCCGATCTGGACGCGGTCGCCAAGGAGATTATGCAACTGCTGGCCGAGGTGCATTCATGAGTAGCGTAAATCAGCAGGGAATATATAAATCTTATGCGGATTATAAAAAAACCGATGTGGATTGGATTGGGGATATTCCAAATGAATGGACAACAAAACGAGTAAAACACATGTTCTCAATCTGCAAACGCATTGCAGGTGAACTCGGGTTTGATGTTTTATCAATCACTCAAAGAGGGATCATTGTTAAAGATATTGAAAGCGGAGAAGGACAGCTTTCAATGGATTATTCAAAATATCAGCGGGTAAAGCCTGGTGATTTTGCTATGAATCACATGGACCTCTTGACTGGGTATATTGACCTATCTCGTTTCGATGGTGTAACCAGTCCTGATTATAGAGTTTTCAAGTTAATCAAAGAAAACTATTCGCCAAGATACTATCTATATATTTTCCAAATGGGATATAACTTACGTATCTTTTTTCATATGGGCCAGGGAGCATCACATCTAGGCAGATGGCGTCTTGCCACCGATGAGTTTAATGAAATGCTCTTCCCAGTCCCTTCGCCAGAAGAACAACTCACTATCGCCACCTTCCTCGACTACGAAACGGCCCGTATCGATCAGTTGATTGCCAAGCAGCAGCAATTGATTGAATTGCTGAAAGAAAAGCGTCAGGCGGTGATCTCCCACGCCGTCACCAAGGGGCTCAACCCCAATGCCCCGATGAAAGACTCCGGCGTAGAATGGCTCGGCCAAGTGCCAGAGCATTGGGTGGTTGGCAGATACAAATTTTGCTGTTCAAGAGTAATTGTTGGAATAGCAGAGGCTGCGACCCATGCATATGTAGATCAAGGTATTCCGCTTGTACGCTCTACCAATATTAAAGAAACAGGTTTGGACTGTGGTGACATGCTTTATCTTGAGCCAAAGTTCGCAGCACAAAACATCACAAAAAAATTAAAGGTTCATGATGTTATTACAGTAAGGACTGGTTATCCAGGAATTAGTGCTGTTATACCTGAGGTATTAGATGGCTCACAATGTTTTACAAATCTCGTCGCAACGCCTTTACCTGTTCACGAGTCTGAGTTTTTATCAACATATCTAAACTCAGTCATGGGTAAGTCATATTTTGATTTAAATGCATGGGGTAGCGCGCAAAAAAACATCAGCGTTCCAATTCTTCAGAATTTCCCAATATCATGGCCGTCACAGCAAGAACAATTAGAACTCGTTAGTTTTTGTAAAAAAATTAACGATAAATTCAATCGATTAATTTATGTGAGCATGAATGGGATAAAACTTCTGCAAGAACGCCGAACCGCTCTGATTTCCGCCGCTGTGACTGGCAAAATTGATCTGCGTGGCTGGCAGCCACCCCAGAGCGAGGAGGCGGCATGAGCCAGACGCCACCTGTGATGACGGAGGGCAGCGCCGAGGAGCAGTACCGCTGGCTGACCGAGCTGATCTTTGATAGCAAGGAGCTGGATAAACTGGGGGGCATGGTCTCCGAGTTTAATCTGTTCGAGGCAATGGGCATGGTGCGCCAGGAGATCCGCCACTCCCACTTTCTCGGCACCCTGCTCAATCCCCGCGAGTCCCACGGCCTGGGGGTTCGCTTCTTCGAGTCACTCTTTGCCCGGCTGCTCTACGGACTGCGCGATCGGCATGAGTGCCAGATCTCGCTACTCGATATCGATCTGTGTGATTACGACGACTTGCAGGTATTTCGCGAGCAGGATCGCATTGATCTGCTGCTGGTGAGTGAACAGAACCGTCAGGTGTTTGCCATCGAGAACAAGATCGATGCCAGCGAGCACAGCAACCAGTTAGCGCGCTATGAGCAGAGTGTGCAGCGGCGCTACCCCGGTTATCGCAAGGTCTTTGTCTTCTTGACCCTGGATGGGGACGAGGCCAGCCGCGATGAGTGGTTAACCTTGAGTTATACCCAAGTCATCGAGTGCCTGACCGAGTTGGTCACCGATTATGGTCACCAGATCCCGCCAGCTGCCCGGATTGGCATCGAACACTACATCACCCTATTCAAGCGATATTTTATGGAAGATACCGAGATTGCGGATCTGTGCCGCCGCATTTACAAAAAGCACCAAAAAGCCCTGGATTTGATCTTCGAACACAGACCCGCAGAGGGGGATGGACGGGCTGAGCGCCGGGATTGGGCCAAGGAGATAATCGCCCCCGCAGCGGCGCAGCAGGGTTGGCTAATCGACGGTGAGACGAGCAAAAACACACGTTATGCCTATTTACCCTGGGATAACGGTCAGGGAATGTGCTCTTCCAGCTGGAGCAAAAGTGGCCGCGTGGTGATGTTTGAGATCCAAAGCGGGACTGACAAGCTGGACTTGAAACTGCTGATAGGTCCAAGCAGCGATGCCACGCTGCGAGATCACCTGTTTGTTTGTATCGAAAAGAGTGCAGTGGCTGCCCTGTCGACCCGAAAGTTGCGACATAGCCCGCAGTGGAGCCAGGTTTATTCGCTATCGCTACTCGATAAAAAATACCTTGGCGATGAACCTGACGAGGCGCTATGCAAAAAACAGATCGACAAGCGGATGCAGTACTTCTGGTCGCATGATTGGCCATTGCTGAAAGAGACCATCAACAAGGCGATTGCAACCTGGTCGTGAGAGTGGCAAGAGCCGTGGACAACACAGTGCTGGCCGTTCGCGGCTGGAAGCAACGCCTGATAAGGAGCAAGCCTGACAGGGCATACCCTTGGGTTGACATAACAGGGGCTGAACCCACAGCCCCAAGAACAAGAGAGGCATGAGTTAATGGCGAGAATCATCATCTGCAAACTTTGTCATCTGCACGTTGAAGAAGACAAATTGCTGGTGCATCTGCTGGACAAGCATCAATGGGTTGAAGTGAAGGAAACTCCACATCTGGGGCTAAATTCGATGACAAAGGATCCCGTGTTCCTCAATCAACCTGTCGCATCTCTCGCCCAAGACCAATTAATAGCCAAACCAGTTGCAACGGTGATGAAGCCTTGTAGCTGTATTTACTGCAAAGTGAAGGTTGAACCGGCCCACGCTATAGAACATATGCGTCAGTGTCAAAAACGCATTAACCAATTGGCAAATAAAGAAAAGCAGGGAAAACCTGAACAAGGACGAGTACTTTGCGCTTACTGCAACTGTAAAGTTCATGCTCGAAACATTATGAGTCATATTCGGCAGCGGCACTTATCCGAACAAGCCTCGTCTGCTATTGAGCAACAAGGACGACCTGGCAAACAGGCAAAGCGGTCCAAACAACCCAAAGTGGTGATGACTAGCAAGCGGGGAACGCGAACGGTCGGACTGCGGATTTGTGATAAATGTAGAGTCATACATATGGAGCACTGGACTTATCACTTCTCAGATGGAACATCACAAACTGTCTGTCGATTCTGCAAAGGGCAATTGCTGGATAACGCGGCCAATCGGAGAGTGGACGTAATGGATCGCTGCGTCCCAGGCTCCGCAATGAGCGGCAAGCGACGATAAGTATCCAGAATATATAGAATTCAATGACAAACCAGATCACCCAAACGACGAAGAAGAGCATGGACCAAAAAGCACGGGAAAGAGCCTTTCAGGATCATATCGTTAATGCGCTGGCACACAGCGGCTGGCTGGTCGGTGAGTCGGCCAAGTACGACCGCGAGCGGGCGCTCTACCCCGAGGATCTGATCGCCTATGTGCAGCAGAGCCAGCCCGAAGGCTGGGCCAAGTTCTGCAAGACCTATGGCGAGGAGCCGGAGCGCCATCTGCTCAATGCCGCCGTGCGGGCACTGGAAGGGCAGGAACGCGGCACTCTGTGGTTATTGCGCAACCAGATTGAGGATCGCGGCCACCGCCTGAGTGTGGCGACCTTCAAGCCGGACCATGATCTCAACCCCGAGCTGACAGCCCGCTATGCCATGAATCGACTACGGGTGGTGCCCGAGCTCATCTACAGCCCCCACGGCTACGACGGGCGGCTCGATTTGACGCTGTTTTTAAACGGACTGCCGATTGCGACGCTGGAGCTGAAATCCTGCTTCAAGCAGAGCCTGGAAAACGCCAAGCAGCAGTACCGCAAGGACAGGCCGCTGAAAACAGCTGGCAAGGTGGAGCCCTTGCTGGCCTTCCGACGCGGGGCCCTGGTCCATTTCGCGGTCAACCAGTTCGAAGTGGCGATGACCACCAAGCTCGCTGGCGAGAGCACCTACTTTCTGCCCTTTAACCGTGGCACCTGTGACGGCGGTGCCGGTAATGATCAGCCTGAAACCGGCTATGGCACCGAATATCTGTGGCAGGAAATATTGCAACCAGAAGCACTGCTGAAAATCCTTGCCCGCTACATGCACCTGCATGTGCAGCATGAAGAGGATGATCTGGGGCGCATCAAGAAAAAAGAGAGCCTGATCTTCCCCCGCTATCACCAGTGGAACGTGGTTGAGAGCCTGCTGGGTGCCGTGCGCCACGAAGGCAGTGGTCAGAAGTATCTGATCCAGCACTCTGCTGGCTCCGGCAAATCCAACTCCATCGCCTGGCTGACCCATCAGCTCGCCTCGTTGCGGCAAGGCGGCCAGAAACAGTTTGATTCGGTGATCGTCATTACCGACCGCACCGTGCTCGATAGCCAGTTGCAGGAGACCATTGCCCAGTTTGAACATGCCGATGGCGTCATCTCCCGCATCAACCGCGAAGAGGGTGACGGTAGCAAGTCGGCCCAGCTGGCTGGCGCCCTATCCTTGGGTACGCCGATCATTATCGTCACCATCCAGACCTTCCCCTATGTGCTCAAGGCCATTCAGGAAACCACCACGCTGAAGGGGTGCCGCTTTGCCGTGGTGGCCGACGAAGCCCACTCCAGCCAGACCGGTAAAACCGCTCGCCAGTTGCGGGAAGTGTTGATGGCCGAGCAGCTGGATGACGAGGAGGAGCTCTCGACCGAAGATGTTATCAACCTGACCTTGGCCGCCCGTGCTGGCAGCGCCAATATCAGCTACTTTGCCTTTACCGCGACACCCAAGGCCAAGACGCTGGAGCTGTTCGGTCGCAGACCTAAGCCGAACATGCCGAGCAGCGATGACAACAAGCCGGAGCCGTTCCACGTCTACACCATGCGCCAGGCCATCGAAGAGGGCTTTATTCTTGATGTGCTGAAGAACTACACCAGTTATCGGCTGGCCTACAAGTTGGCGATGGACAGCGAAGAGGCCGACCAGGAAGTCGACAGCAAGCGGGCCAAGCGCAAGCTCTCGCAATGGGTACGGTTGCACCCGCACAACATAGGCCAGAAGGTGCAGGTGATCATCGAACACTTCCGCCAGAATGTGGCTCCTCTGCTGGCCGGGCAAGCCAAGGCGATGGTGGTGACCAGCAGCCGGATGGAAGCGGTGCGCTACAAGCTGGCGTTCGACAAGTACGTGCAGGAGCAAAAATACCGGGGCATCCGTGCCATGGTGGCCTTCTCTGGAGAGATCGAGGACAACGGCCAGAGCTTCAATGAGCGCAACATGAACCCTGAGCTGAACGGGCGTGACATGCGCAAGGCGTTCGACACCCAGGATTATCAGGTGATGCTGGTTGCCAACAAGTTCCAGACCGGCTTCGACCAGCCCAAGCTGTGCGCCATGTATGTGGACAAGAAGCTGACGGGGGTGGACTGCATTCAGACCCTATCGCGGCTGAACCGGACGTGTCCGGGCAAGACCTCCACCTTCGTGCTGGATTTCGTCAACGATCCGCAGGATGTGCTGGAGGAGTTCCAGAAGTATTACGAGACGGCAGAGCTGGAAACCGTCTCGGATCCCAATCTGGTCTATGACCTGTTCCACAAGCTCAAGAGCACCGGCATCTTCACCTGGAATGAGGTGGTGGCCTTTACCGATGCCTATTTCGACCCGAAACGGGGTCAGGAAGCCATGCTGGGTTATATCAAACCGGCGGTCGACCGCTTCAGCAAACGCTATGGCTTCACCACCGAGACCATTCGCGAGTGTCGCCGCATGTTGAAACTGATTGAACAAGGCGGCTCGGCCACCGACAAGGCCAATGCCGAACGGCGCCTCAAAGAAGCGAGCGAAGCCCGCTCTGAGCTCGACATCTTCAAGAAAGACCTCAACGGTTACGTGCGCTTCTACGAATTTGTTTCGCAGATCACCGCTTTTGATGATTATGAGATGGAGCGGTTGTGTGTCTTTGCCCGCCACCTGTTGCCCCTGTTGCGTCAGGAGATCCTCGAAGAGGACGAGATCGACCTCTCCGCCGTGATGCTCACCCACTACAACCTCAAGGCCAAGCGCACCCAGGATCTGAAGCTCAAGGAAGATGCCGAAGGCTATGGTTTGCAGGGCATATCGGCACTGGGCAGTGCCGCTCCGAAGGAAGAGAAGAAAGACTTCATCTCGGAACTGCTGGCGCGCATGAACGACCTGTTCGGTGTCGAAGTCACCGAGGGCGACAAGCTCGACTGGCTGCACGGCATGGCCAGTAAGCTCAGTGAAAACGCGACCCTGATGGAGCAGGTCAACAACAATGATCGCGACGCCATCATGCTGGGTGACTACCCCAAGGCCGTGGATGAAGCGGTGATCGCGCGCATGGACACCCAACAAGGCATGTCGCTGGATTACCTCTCTGCCCCAGAGAAAGCCGTAGCCCTGCAACACCTGTTGCTGGATCTGCTGCTCAAAGGGATTGGGGGGTTAGCAAGGTGATGGCGGCAAGAAACGCTGCATTCGAGCAGCGTATTGCCCGCGCCATCCGTGGCGCTCGCCCTGCGGGCAGCCTGCGGCTGTCCCCGACGGCACGCCTGCCGTTGGGTCGAACAGGCTGCAAATCAGATCCGCCCATCAGCGGATAAAAGAAAAGACCCTGTCTTGCGACAGGGTCTTTTCTTTTATCTGGCGGTGAGGGAGGGATTCGAACCCTCGATACGTTGCCGTATACACACTTTCCAGGCGTGCTCCTTCAGCCACTCGGACACCTCACCGTTTTTTGATTCCTTGTTTAAGGCGTGGAATCTCACCTTTTTCCAGTTCAGTGCTCTGTGGCTGCGTCGCACGCCTTGCGTGCTCTCCTTTATCGCCAGCTTCGCTGGCTTGGGGCAGCCACTCGGACACCTCACCGTTTTTTGATTCCTTGTTTAAGGCGTGGAATCTCACCTTTTTCCAGTTCAGTGCTCTGTGGCGGCGGCGCTGTGCTGTCGCCAGAACCGGTATCGACTTGCGGCCATGCCGTAAGGACCGGCGCAATTTAGAAGAATCCCTGGTTCGGGTCAAGGGATTTTTCGGTCATCACGTTCAACTGCTGGTAAAACCAGCATTTTGCGCTGCCGTTGCCGTAATATGCTGCAACGCCTCCTCCATGGTCGCGGAGAATTCGACGGCATCCGGTATCGCCTGAAAGCTGGCTCGGGCCAGTGTCTTCAAGGGTTGAAACTGTACCTCGGCAACCTGCAAGCGGATCCCCTGTGCCCGCAAGTCATCACACAAGTGCTGAAAACCAGCCAGCCCACCGGCATCCAGAATCGAGACCCCATCCAGCAGCAGCAATACTCCCTGATGCCCCTGCACCCGCGCCAGCAACTCGGCAAACAGATGGTCGGCCGCAGCAAAAAACAGCGGGCCGGTAATGCGGTACGCGGCCCAGCCATCGGGGATCTGATGGCCCCAGCGCTTGGTCAGCTTGAGATCGGTCAACAGCGTCATCTTCGACATGGCGCGCATGAACAGCAGCGACGCCAGCACTATGCCAAACGTAATGGCAATCACCATGTCAAACAGCACCGTCAGTGCGATGCACAACACCATGACCAGCACATCAGAACGGGGGGCGGTGCGCGCCAAGGCTACCACCTTGTGCGCCTCACTCATGTTCCAGGCCACCATCATCAGCAGCGCCGACATGGCCGCCAGCGGCAAGTACGACAGCCAGCGCGCCAGAAACAGGATCGCCAGCAAGACCACAATGGCATGGATGATGGCAGCAACCGGTGAGGTGGCACCGGCGCGCACGTTGGCGGCAGAGCGGGCGATGGCGGCGGTAGCCGTTATGCCGCCAAAGAACGGCGCCAGCAGGTTGCCAATCCCCTGCCCCAGCAGCTCGCCATTCGAGTGATGCCGGCTATCGGTCATGCCATCGAGCACCACGGCACACAACAGCGACTCGATGGCACCGAGCATGGCCATGGAGAAGGCGGCGACCATCAGCTTTTCAATGGTTTGCAGATCCCAGACCAAGGGCGCCCCCTCCGGTCCCGGCAAATTCCAGGGCAGCACAAACGACGGAGCAAACGGCGGAATACCCTGCCCCAGGGTGCCATCGGGCAGCGCGTAACTAAAACGCGAACCGATGGTGGCCACCTCTTCGCCGCTCAGACCCACCAGCCAGGCCACCAGCATACCGGCCAGCACCGCCGGTAAATGACCCGGCAGCTTGAGTTTCAGCTTCGGCCACAGGATCAGGACCGCCAGTGTGACCACGCCGACCAGCGTGTCGCCCCAGTGCCATGTCGGCAGCGCATGCCAGAGCGCAGCCACTTTCTGATGGTACTTCTCCGGCATCTCGACCACCGTCAAGCCAAAGAAATCCTTGAGTTGCAAGGTTGCGATGACAATGCCGATGCCCATGGTAAAGCCCAGTGTCACCTGCATCGGTATATAGCCAATCAGGCGGCCCAGCCGTCCGACCGCCATCGCGACCAGCATGGCGCCACACATCAAGGTGGCCACCAGTAGCCCGGCGACACCAAACTGCTGCGCCACCGGATAGAGAATGACGACAAATGCCGCCGTCGGCCCGGAGACGCTATAACGGGAGCCACCGGTCAGGGCGATGGCTATGCCGGCGATGATCGCGGTGTAGAGCCCGTGCTGCGGTGGCACACCACTGGCAATCGCCAGTGCCATGGCCAGCGGAATGGCAATGATACCGACCGTTAAACCGGCCAGCAGATCCTTGATCAGTCGGGAAATTGAATAGGGTTGCTGCCAGCAGGCGTCGCGCAGGGCGCTGCTGATCTTGAGAAGATGACGCTGAGTCACGGCTTGCATGGTGTCCTCGAAACGAACAACGACGGGGCGATTTGTCACGCAAATCGCCGCCTTACACTACGCCGAATGAGCGAAAAAATCCATATTGGTTTCGTTTTTGTTTGTTTGCGCGTTTGCGCACATTCACGGGCCAAGAGCCCGCTCGGGCCCTTGGCAATCGCCTGGACTAGAGGCGAAAACGCGATACCAGCTCCTGCAACTCGTCGGAAAGCTGGTGCAAATCGTGGCTGATCGTCTGGACCTGCCCATGCTGCTGACCGACTTCGGCAGAGAGTGTCGAGATATTAATCACGCTGCGGTTGATTTCTGCACTGGCCAGGCTCTGCTCCTCGGCGGCACTGGCGATCTGGGCATTGCGATCATTCATCACCAGCACGGCACTGGCAATCGCGCTGAGCGCTTCACCTGTGCCTGCCGAATGCTCGACGGTTTGCCGACTGAGGCGCTGGGTCTGCTGCATGCTGTTGGCTGCATTATGCACCCCCTGCTGCAGACGGCTGATGATGCTCTGGATCTCGTTGGTCGAGGTTTGCGTCTGGGTGGCCAGCTTGCGCACCTCATCGGCCACGACGGCAAAACCACGCCCCTGATCCCCGGCCCGAGCGGCTTCGATGGCCGCATTGAGAGCCAGCAAATTGGTCTGGTCGGCAATACGCCGGATCACCTCGACCACAGAGCCGATTTGCTTGGTTTCGTCCACCAGGTGGTTAACCATGTCGTCGGCCACGGTCACTTCCTGATTCAGCTGCCGCATCGCACCGATGGCTTGCTGAATCACCTCGGCACCCTCATCGAGACGCTGCCGGGCATCCAGCGCAGCATCCGAGGCTTGTACCGCACTATTGGCCACTTCGCGGGTGGTGGCCGCCATCTCGTTCATCGCAGTCGCGACACCTTCGGTCTCATGATGCTGGCGCAGCATGGTTTCCTGGCCCGCCTTTACCGCCAACTCCAACTCTGCCGCGGCGTGCTGGCTGCGCTCGCTGGCGCCCATGATCTGGCTGACCGTCTGGCTCAGGTTCTGGTTGAAGCGGTTAAATGCCCGCGCCAGCGCCGCCAACTCATCACGCCCCTGTTCATCCAGCCGCCGCGTCAGATCGCCACCGCCATCGGCAATGGCGCTAAGACTGCGCTCGGTCTGTTGCAAGGGCCGGATGATACTGCGACCAATGGCCAGGCTCAGCAGTGTCAGCAACAGCATCAGCGGGAACACAATCGACAGCACCGTCATCAGTTGCGACATAAAAAACGCCCAGACATCGTCGGTGTAGACACCACTGCCCACCACCCAACCCCATGCCGGAAATAGCTGGACATACGAGACCTTGAACACCGGATCCGCATGTCCGGGCTTTGGCCAGTAGTAGTCGACGAACCCTCCGGCAGGGGCTTGTTGCGCGACACGCACAAACTCCAGAAATATCGGCTTGCCTTGCGGATCGCGGATTTGGCTTAAATCCTGGCCTTCGAGTTCAGGTTTGGCGGGATGCAGTACGGCCTTGGGCGAGAGATCATTGATCCAGAGGTAGTTTTCATCGCCAAAACGCATCTGGCGGATCAGTTGTTTGGCTTGCTGCTGGGCACTGGCCCGATCCAGCTCGCCACGCTGCTCCTCGGCATAAAGCGCGCTCAAGGTGCCGTTGGTGGCCTCAACCAGTTGACGTACCGTCTCGCGCTTGTCGGCCATGACGGCCTGGTACGAGACATACAAGGTCACCGCAGCCAGACAGATCAGTCCCGAGAGTGTCAGCACGCCGCTGAGCAGCAATCTGTGGTAAATCGTTAGTCGTCGCAGCATCCGTTTTCTCCGTTACGCTTCACTGAACGGAGCACTGCATAGAAGGGGCCAGGTTGAATGCCAGAAGGGATGTCGATGTAATTTATTGATTTTATTAGTTAATAGCCAATGTGTGTCGGCTCCCCGCAGTGCCGTGCACGCTTGCTACTGCAAAATGCAACGCAGGTTTGAAAATTGCAAACCTGCGGCCTAGCGAGCCTGTTCGGCCAGGCTATAGCCGCACAGGGCACCCGCCAGATCCCATGCCAGATCGCGCCAGCTCCAGCCCGAACCCCCAGGACGGGAATCCAATGCTTCCTTGCCCAGCCCAATCTGAAGTGTCAGACCGATCCCGAATTGGGCCCGTGTTGTGGCCGACTGCGAGTGGCTCGCCGCCGTTGCCGCAGAGGCCAAAGCCGCGGAGACAACGAAATGTTTGGCCTTATCCGGTCCCAACCAGTGATCCTGTGGTGAGCTGGCACAGCCCACCAACAGGAACAGAGGCAGCCACAGGAGGTGCCTCAAGGGCTTAGACTTCCATAATATGGTCGTTGCTATCGGCCGACGGAGTGCTGGATTGCGCCCGCGCCACGCTCTGCACGGCAAAAAACAGGTATCCCTGGGCAATCAGGAACAACACAAAACCCGGCAGTGTCGCCGCCATCCCCAGCACGCTGGCCAGAGTGATCACCAGAATGCTCGGCGTTACCGCCAGACACGTCAAACGCAACAGGGTGCCATACGGCAAGCGAACCTTCAGGATCGAGGCAAAGACCATGCCGCCGACGGCATAGATCAATACCTGCATCAGCCGGTACAGGAACTCGCCCACCAGGACAGGCAGATAGGCGATAGGTTTGACAATCCCCACCATCCGATCGAGAAACGCGTGTGCTTGAACCTTGTCGAAGGCGTAGGACTCGATCTGTTCAAACGGATAGCTGCGCACCTCACCTTGATTGTCGATCAGCAGGCGATCGGCCAACAACACCAGTGGGGCCTGCAACTCCGCCTCGCTGGGCTTGTCACTGCGGGTATCAATCACCACCATGGGCTCGCTCTGGCCTGGCAAAGTGATGATGTAAGGTTGCGGGACATCAGTCTTCAATTGCCCCTGCTCAATGCGCAGCGGCGGCATCTTGTCGATGACCTGGCTCAGGTAGGTGTTTGCCATCGTTTCGATGATCTGGCCCACCTGAAATGTCATCGGGATAGAGGTGACACACAACAGCAGGAACAGGTAGCCGATACCGGTTCCGCGCCAGTTTTTCGCCACATCCACATAAAAATCACGGGAAAACCATGCCAACCACGGGGCCGACCAGGCTCGATAAAATTGCACCTTGTGCTCCTTGATACCTAGTTGAACGAAATCAGGGACATGATACCTGATTCCGACCCAGGCTGCCGCCGTTTGACATGTGGTAGCCAGACAGCAATAGTGGCAGCACTTTACAGGGAGATGATTCATGACCAATAAGCTGGATGCAACTGCCGCACTGCAGGCGTTCGATACCGCCAATCAGGCCGACCCGCGCCGTGACATCGACGAGCATGGCGACGCTCACCCGCAGGAGTGGCTTTATGGTCGGCGCATGAGCGAAATGCTGGCCCGCTTCTGTCCCGAGGCATCACTGGCGCTGCAATTGGCCGCACGGGCTCAACATCTGGAACGCTGGGTGATCCCCCGTGATCACTACCCTCGCGACCGCGCCGGTTATCTGCAGTGGCGCAATGAGCTGAAACAGTACCACGCCCGACGCGCCGCAGAATTGATGACGGAGTTGGGTTATGACGTGACACTGATTGAACGGGTTGGCAGCCTGTTGCAAAAGGAGCAGCTAAAGCGGGATCCCGAATGCCAGACCCTGGAAGATGTCATCTGTCTGGTGTTCTTGCAGTATTACTTCACGGCGTTTGCGGCGGCACACGAGGAAGAAAAAATCCTGGATATCGTGCGCAAAACCTGGCGCAAGATGTCGCCGGCCGGCCAGCAAGCCGCCCTGACATTGACGCTGGATGCCGCTGCCCTGGCACTGATCGGCAAGGCACTGGCGTAAAAAAAACAGGCGTCATGCACATGACGCCTGTCGGCTTACTCCTCTTCGGACGCCGGCTCCTGATCCTGTCCCTCGGGTGGTGGTGGCATGTGCTCCGGCCGGCAAGCCAGAACCAGATCCGTGGTGGCCACAGCGGCACTGGTCGACGCCTTTTTGGCCGCTGGTGCCGCCTGGCAGGTCCCATCCAGCGTATTGCCATCCGGCATCGTCATGGCGCAAGGGTCGTTGACGGCCATGCCGGCGCAGGCATCGAATGCTTCCTTGGGCGGCCGCGGTGGCTTCTTTCCGTCAGGCCCCTGTGCCAAAGCCAGGGCACTCACCAATGCCAGTGACAGCCAAGACCAACGCAACACGCCACCCGGTTTATGATTCATCCGCATCTTGTTTCTCCAATGGTCGGTAGATGAGGCGAGCATAGGTCTCGACCGAACCATTTCCCAGCACCTTTGCCGAGTTTTACCAACGTTAAGCTGGCATGACAGAGACGATCCGGACCTTGCGTAGTGATAACCGAAAAGCGCAGCACTTGTTCATTGATTTGCGCTCCGTATACTCGTGGCTTCCCCTTGAAGAAAAGGAAAGCACCATGGCAGCTGGAAGCCTGCTCGCTCTGCTTGATGATATCACTAGCGTCCTGGATGACGTGGCCACCATGACCAAAGTCGCCGCGCGCAAAACGGCTGGAGTACTCGGTGATGACCTGGCACTCAATGCCGAACAGGTGTCAGGGGTTCGTGCCGAACGCGAGCTGCCTGTGGTCTGGGCCGTCGCCCTCGGTTCGCTGCGCAACAAGTTGATACTGGTCCCCGCCGCCCTGCTGATCAGCGCATTCGCGCCGGCGCTGATCACGCCGCTATTGATGCTGGGCGGCGCCTACCTGTGCTTTGAGGGCGCCGAAAAGCTGTTACATAGCTGGCTTGGTCATGATGAAGCGGGCGCAGCCAGCGCAGAGGGCGCTCCGGCCCCCGCAACCGATCTCAACACGGATCTGCTGGCGCTGGAGCGCGAAAAGATCAAAGGGGCAATCCGGACTGATTTTGTCCTGTCGGCCGAGATCATCGTCATCGCGCTGGGCACCATCCAGCTGATGGCGCTGCCAAGCCGGATTGCCGTCCTGAGTCTGGTCGCGCTGGTGATGACGATTGGCGTCTATGGCCTGGTGGCGTTGATCGTCAAGCTGGATGATATGGGGCTCTGGCTGCTGCAGCGGCCGGGCTCACCAAGCCGGATGCTGGGTCGCGGCCTGCTGTGGCTGGCCCCGGCCCTGATGCGTACCCTGGCCTTCGTTGGCACCATCGCCATGTTCATGGTCGGTGGCGGCATACTGTTGCACGGCCTGCCCCTGGGTCACACACTGAACCACGCCATCGCGAGCCTGGTCGCCAGCTGGCCTGCTGCCACCGTCTGGCAATCGCTGGCCGAAATGCTGGCGGGTGCCATCAGCGGTGTCGTCGCCGGTGGTGTGCTGGTACTGCTTGCGCTGCCACTGCAACGGCTGTTGCGCCGTCGTGCAGGTTAAGCCATGTCGATGTGCTGATGATCGCGGCCAGCACCTCTGCGCTTTGGCATCGGAGGTGCTGGCACACTCTGCGCAGTCGCGTGCCGTTACAGGCTGCCAACCCCGTATTCGGCACCGAAGTGCTTGATGACAAAATCAATGTCTTTGTCACCACGGCCAGACAGGTTGACGAGGATAGAGCCCCGCTCGCCCTGCTCGGCCAACTGCAACGCATACGCCACGGCGTGGGCAGACTCAATCGCCGGTATGATGCCTTCCAGGCGCGACAGTGTGAAGAACGCATCGATGGCCTGGCGATCATCGATGACCCCATAGCTGACGCGGCCCAAATCCTTGAGATAACTGTGCTGCGGCCCCACTGCCGGATAGTCGAGGCCACTGGCAATCGAGTAGACCTCTTGCGGTTCACCCTGTTCGTCCTTGAGCATGTAGGACTTGAAGCCATGCATGATGCCCGGCTCGCCCTGACTCAGGGTGGCGGCGTGCTCACCCGGTGTGGCGAGATCGCGGCCAGCGGGTTCAACACCGTGCATGCTGACCTCTGCATCGTCAAGGAAGGCGGTAAACAGCCCCATGGCATTGGAACCGCCGCCAACACAGGCGACCAGGTTCGCCGGTAACGCCCCTGTCATCTGCTGGAACTGCTCGCGTGCCTCGTTGCCGATAATGGACTGGAAATCCCGTACCATCATCGGGAACGGGTGCGGGCCGACCACGGAGCCGATGGCATATAACTGGGTATGGGGATCGGCAAGGTAGGCGGCAAACGCGGCATCCACCGCCTCTTTCAAGGTCTTGCGACCATGGGTCGCCGGGATCACCCTGGCGCCGAGGATGCCCATGCGCACCACGTTCGGGTGCTCCTTGGCAATATCGACCTCCCCCATATAGATATCGCACTCCAGGCCGACCAGTGCCGCAGCGGTTGCCAGGGCCACCCCATGCTGACCGGCGCCGGTCTCGGCAATCACTTTTTTCTTGCCCATCTTCTTGGCCAGCAAGGCCTCGCCCAGGCAATGGTTGATCTTGTGCGCGCCGGTATGGTTGAGATCCTCGCGCTTGAGATAGATATCGGTGCCATAGCGAGCGGAAAGGTTGCGCGCGTGGAAAATAGGGCTCGGCCGGCCGACAAAATGACGATACAGACGCGACAGCTCGTCGAGAAAGGCCGGCTCTTCACGAATTTGCTGATAAGCCAGGGTAATTTCGTCGATGATCAGCTGCAACTCGGTAGGCACATAACTGCCACCGTAATCGCCAAAATAGCCATGCTGATCCGGTACTGCGTGGTGAAAACTGTTTTTCATTTTGCCTCCTGCAACGGGCGATCCAATTAAAATCAGCAGGTTAGAGTTTTCTTTCGACGCCGACTGTTAGCCATCGCACAACTTTTGCCTCCCTGAGTCCAGCGCCGCCCAGTTTTGACTGATGGCGCCGGCCCTGGCTGCGGCTCGGCAACAGACCAAGGCGGCACCCGGCCTGTCATGCCCGTCTCCTGATGCCAGCCGCCACGTTGCAACCCGTACGAGACCAATCCCTGCTACCAGCGTCTGTGGCTGGAGACCCGCGGTCGTAGACGCACGCCAGGCGGCAGCAGACAGTCAAGGCGCCGCGACGCCTTGACTGCTCTGCATGGGCCCGAGGCCATCCTGCGGCTAGTGCGCACCGGCCTAGACCCCATCCCAGACTTCGGTTTCGATCTGCTTCTTGTCATACGCCGCGGTCGACAGCCCCAACAGCTCCTGTACCGTGGAGGCGATGGTGATCGACGAGACGGTCCCCACCAACACGCCGGCAAACAGCGTAAAGGCAAAGCCGTACAGTGCCTCGCCACCGAACAGCAGCAAGGCGCCAACCGTGAACAGCGTCGTACCCGAGGTGATCATGGTGCGACTGAATGTCGCTTTAATCGCGCGATCGGAACAACTATGAATATCCGTGGTGACGCGCGCCTGCAACAGATCGCGCAGGCGATCGGAGATGACAATGCTGTCGTTGAGCGAATAGCCAATCACGGCCATCAAACCGGCGATGACGTTGAGATCAAACTCGATCTGCATCCAGGCCAGCAAGCCGAGCGCGAGCACCGCATCGTGCGCCACCGACAACAAGACACCGACCGCCTGCCGCCATTCAAAGCGCATCCCCAAATAGACCGAGATGGCCACCGAGGCCACCAGCAGGGCCAGCAAACCCTGCTCGAACAACTCTGATCCCACCTGCGGGCCTACCTGATTGGCGCGGATCAACTCCACCGGCAACTGCAACAGCTGATGCAGCTGGTCAACGACCTCCTGTGGCGATCCGAGCTGAACGGACGGCGGCAGTTTCAATAGCCACTCCCCGGCGCCACCGCCAGGGAGCAGTTGTAACCCCGACGCGCCAGCGTTGGCCAACAGCTGGTTCAATTCAGCAGGCGATTGCAAGGTGGTGATGTTCAGCTCGAGCAGCAGGCCACCGGTGAAATCCAGCCCCAGATGCAAACCCTGACTCAGCAGAACCCCCAGCGCCAGCAGGGTCACAAGCGATGAAATTCCCAGCCCGATATAACGCCAACGGGTCAAGGAGAGCATACACAGTCGATTCAACATGGTCAGATCCTCACCGCTTTGGCGGTCGTACGGCCCCAGAGGGGATTAATCAGGGCACGGGTGCCCCAGATGCCCGTGATCATGCTGGAGATGAGCCCCAGGATCAGCGTGATGGCAAAGCCCTGCAAGGGCCCGGAGCCAATGCCATACAACACCACGGCACTGATCAGCGTGGTGATGTTGGCATCGAAGATGGTGCTAAATGCCGAGCGATAGCCGAAGTCGATGGCATTGGCCAGGCTGCCGCCTTCCCGTAACCGGTCGCGTATGCGCTCAAAAATCAGCACATGGGTGTCCACCGCCATGCCCACGGTCAACACCAGTCCGGCGATGCCCGGCAGCGTCAGCACGGCACCCGGCAATACCGCCAGCATACCGACCTGCATCAGCAAGTTGGCGATCAGGGCGGTGATGGCGACCCAACCGAAACGGCGGTACCACAACAGCATGAACAGCATCATGCCGGCCATACCAAATGCCAACGCAGTGAATCCGGCTTCGATGTTCTGCTGGCCGAGTGTCGGTCCGATGGAGCGCTCTTCCAGAATTTGCAGCGGTGCGGTCAAGGCACCCGCACGCAGCAGCAAGGCCAACTCCCGCGCCTCGTCAACACTCTCCAGCCCGGTGATCCGGAACTGGTTCCCCAGTGCCGACTGTATGGTCGCGACATTGATCACCGCCTGCGAGGCGCGCAGCGGCCCCCCGTTCTCGCTTTGGTATTCGGTGAACACGGTCGCCATCGGCTGCCCGATATGGTCCCGGCTAAAACTGCTCATCCGGGCACCGCCTGCACGATCCAGGGTAATGCTGACCTGGGGTTTGCCCATGTCGTCGCTACCGGCTCTGGCATCGACAATATGGTCACCGCTCAGAACCGGCTTGCGCACCAGGTTCACCGCACGGCCTTCGCGATCCGTCAACACATAGCCAGTGGCATCGCCGACCAGATGGAAAGCCAGCGACGCCGTGGCCCCGATCACCTCCTTGGCCTGCTTGGGATTGTGTACGCCAGGTAACTCGATGCGGATCCCCTTTTGCCCCTGGCGCTGCACCGAGGCCTCCGTGATACCCAATTCCTGGATCCGTTTTTTCAAGATCGACAGATTCTGCGTCACGCCGTTGTTGATCAGCTGATTGCGCTCCTCCTGGGTGAGCGTCAACAGGAATCGGTTGCCATCGCGTTGCAGTTGCCAGGCTGCAGGTTGGCCAGACGTATAGTTGCGCAACAACTCAAGCCAGGGGCCGGGAGTCTCGGTGGCAGGTAACGTCATGCTGACAAGACCGGCCCCAGCCCGACTGACCTGGGTGCCAAACAAGCGCTGATTGCGCAGATCATCACGCAGCCGCTCCATCAGGTTGCGGGTCTGGGTTTCGATCATAAAGTCGGTATCGACGCCGATCAGCAGCTGCGAGCCACCGCGCAGATCCAGGCCAAGCTTGATAGGTGCCGCCCCAAGCCGGGTCAACCAGGCGGGTGCATTGGCGTGAAATTCAATCGTCATCTGCCGTTCATCGCGGCCGGATTGCAGCAGCAGGCGCCGAGCCTGCTGCTGTTGCGCGGCAGTATCGAAGACCAGAACCTGGTGACCAGGCACCGTCACCTGCTGCCGGGGTTCGACCGCAGCGCGTTGCAACAGCTGCTGTTCCTGCGTGGTCAACGGCTGATCACCGTGCAGTCCCAACGCCGGCTGTTCACCGAAGAAGGTCGGTAAGGAGTAAAAAGTAAAGGTGGCAAGCATCAGCAGCAGTAAGGCCAGCTGCCAGGGCCCCATACGGTTGATCACCGCTTTGGTGTTTTGTCGTGTCATGATCAAGGATCCCGAAGAAATAGCATCCGCTCCAGAACGCGCGGTTCCGGAGGCAATATCAGGTGGCCTGAGGCCGGGATCAGTTCACAGACAGACTTTGCAGATAGCGGTACTGGTGATGACGGGGATGGCGATCATGTTCATGCAGACGCCGCGACGGCTGGTGCCAGTGACCCGCGAGCGAGCGAGCCAGCAGCAGACAAGGCAGCAACCCCGCCAGCAGCAGGCTCTGCCACGGCAGACTCCAATCGACAAGCAGCGTAAAAACATCTGGCCACGGCTCGTCGTCATCCAGCTGGCTGGCCGACTCAACACGCAGGGTGCGCAGGGGTTGGAACACGATGAACTGGAGTGTCTTGGCGACCGACAGCTCGCTACGCTCGCCCACCAGGCTTTGTGTTTCGGCACGCGGTAACCCCTCGGCATAGAAAGCCGAGACCGAGAACACAAACAACAGGCTACATGCCAGCAACAGCATGCGGGCGACACGCAATGACATTCCAGACTCCAGACGAGAAGTGGCCAGACCCTATCACGGCTGCCGGTGGCGAGTCAAAAACCAGCAACTGACGCGCCGGATCACAGTGTGGCTGTTTACCTGCCGGCAACAGGGTGGAAGCTTGATCCGCATCCGGTGAAATTGTGTAAATTGACTTATCCTATTGTCGTCATTAGAAATTATCAGACATTAATGAGTCCACATGCCTGCAACGGCAGTGGCTGTCTGCTTCTGCGAATCAGGGATGTCGCACATGCTAGCCAAAAATGCAGAGTACTTTCATATCCATCGGCTGGGGCCCTACAGTGGCCTGTGGCAGGTTGGCCATCGCATCAACTGGGTACAGAAGCGCAACAATTTTTTCTATGACCACTACAATACCCGCGGTCTGTTCTACGATGACGGCATCGAAGAGCTGCCTTTTGGCCAGGCGCTGGACAAGTTCTTTGCCAGCAGCGCGGACTATCAGCGCATGGAGGCCATGAATCTGCTCAAAGCCGCGCGCGAAGTGACCAAGAGCCAGTCACTGTTCATCCGTGAAGAGATCTTCGAAGAGGTCCGTAGCAACTATTTCCCGCATCTGCCATCACGCAAGACCTGCATTTGGGTTTGTACCCGCGACTCGGTGGATTTCTGGTGGCAGACCCTGAATCCGGGCAACCAGAAACTGCTCAAGCTGAATTTGACCGGCTCCCTGTATGTCGCCGATCAGCGCCACCTGCTGGCCGACACCTACCGTCACAACGATATCCGCGCCCGGGCCTTCGAGTACTGGACCGGCAGTGACGGCATCCGTCTTGAGGACCAGGAGGTGCTGTTTGAAGGCATCATCGACGTGGTCGCCGAGTACAATTCTCCCAACGAAATCGAAAGATAACGGCCCGATCTTGCACCACCCTGGCGCTCTCATCGCCAGGGTGAGTCTTTTATTCTGTTATTTCTGATTTTTTGGTATCAGATTTCACAATCCAGCCTGGTGATATCACATAGCTTCAAAATTATGATTCAACTATTTGCATTGGACTTGGCACCAACGGGCAGATAAGAATCGACTGCTCCCTCGACAATTGCGTTCACGACCTGAGCACACATACCTTAACCAATTTAAATTTGCCGTATCCTGGGTGTCGGCGTTTTCCCCCGGAATAAATTTCGCACTTTGGCACGGAGGCTTGCCTATGCGTTATTTTTATATGGATTCATTACGCGGAATATTGATGGTTGCTGGTGTGTTTTATCATGCACTACTCATTTATGGCACCCAGGGCGGATCGGTATTGAACGATCCCGGGCATTACGTTGCACTGGATTATTTAGCCGCCCTGGTACATTTATTCCGCATGGAAACTTTCTTCGTTATTTCCGGCTTCTTTATGGGCATGGTATTAACAAAAAACACATCGCTGCCTGCGTTATTGAAAAAGAGGACTATGCTGATATTACTGCCTTTTTGCAGTGTGTTTTTTACGCTGAACGTCATACAAGCACACTTTATGAGCACGACAGGCTATTTCAAGGTAATCCACCTCTGGTTTCTGGTTAACTTGTTGATATACACCTATATTGTATTACTGATTCTGCCGCGTCATTGGCTGACAAAACTGGATGATTCTATTTTCGTGCGGCGCGGATTGATCAATCGCTATACTTTTTCACTCCTGGCGTTTGTTATTTCCAGCACTGTCCTCGCCCTGATTAAATTTAATATCATCCCGAAAGTTGTCTTTCAACTCAGTCCGGCATTATTGGTCCAGTTCTTTATTTACTATCTGCTCGGGCTGATGTTTTACAGCAGTGCTCACCTTTATTCAAAAATGCGCCATTTCAGATTACTGGACTGGGTCATTCTGCTGCCGGCGCTGGTCATCTACCTGGGTTTGCTCCATTCAGATCTCTATGATGGGCTAATCAAAGCGGCAGTGATGGATTTACTACGTAATTTTCTTGCCCTCTCACTGGCCATGCTGGCTTTGCAACTGTTTTACACCTGCTTCAATCGCGAGATCCCGTTTTTACGTCGCGTCTCCGATGCCGCCTACTCCATTTATCTGTTTCACTACGTCATCGTCGTGGGGATTGCCGCTTACCTGCTCCCGCTGGCCTGGGATCCGCTGCTGAAATTTACCCTGGTTGTCATTCCCGGCGCCTGCATCCCCTATCTGTTGCATCGCTACGTGATCAGCCGGCATGCATGGCTGTTATTACTGTTTAATGGCAAAGAGGTCGCAAAATCGCAGAGAACAACCGCACCGGCCATGGCGGCACGCGAGGAGACGCTAGCCAAGGACAATGGCTGACGGGAGGACAACACCGATCTGGTCAACACCGCACGCCGCAAACAACCTTGCATCATCGGGCACGGCGCTACTGGCTGGCCGCTGCGGCATGACGGGCGCAACAGCGGCTGAGGCTGTGGACGGCTGGCGGTACAGGTCGCGGTAACAGCACGACAGCATCACGTACAGGCGCCCCCTCATGCCAGACTCGGCCGCACAGGAGGGGGTAGCTCACTCAGATCTTAACGGCGGCAATGGCCTGACTGACGCGTTTGTCGGAGATCGGATACGGCGTACCGAGCGTCTGGGCAAAGAAGCTGACGCGCAGCTCCTCCAGCATCCAGCGGATCTCCGCCACGTCGGCCGGCACCGGCTGTCCCTTGGGCAGCTTGTTCTTCAGCTGTTGGTATTCCTGCTCCACCGCCTGCACCTTGAGCATATACAGGCGGTCGCGGTTCGGATCGGTCGGGATCTTCTCCAGCCGGCGTTCAATCGCCTTCAGGTAACGCAGCAGATCCGGCAGGTGCTGATGACCGGTATCGGCGACAAAACCGCGGTAGATCAAGCGCTCCAGCTGGGCCTGAATGTCCGAGTGCGCATAGGCCAGCTCCAGCGTCACCCGGCCCTTGAGCTGTTTCTTGATGCCATGGGCCGTGGTCAGGATCTGCTCGACCAGCTGGGCAATCGTCACCACTGTGTCGTTGAGTTCGCCGCGGATCAGCTCCTTCATCGCCTCGAAGGATTCCGCATCCCACTTCGGTGCCCCCTGCGCCGCCATCAGCTGATCACAGCCGCAGGCAATGCAGTCGTCAATCAGATCGGCCACCTTGCCAAACGGGTTGAAATAGAGCCCGAGCTTGGCCTTGTTGGGCAGCTTCTCCTGCAGGTATTTGATGGGATTGGGCACATTCAGCAGCACCAAGCGCCGCTGGCCGGCCCACATCGCTGCCGCCTGGGCCGCCTGGGAGTCGAACAGCTGGATCGCCACCGAGTCCTTGTTGTCGATGAGGGCCGGATAGGCCTTCATCTCGAACCCACCACGCTTCTGGCTGTACTCCTGCGGTAACGGGCCAAAGCTCCACAGTGTCAGGCCGCTCTGTTCGATGTCACTGTCCGCCACCGCCGACAGGGTCTGTTGCACCTTGCCCTGCAGCTCGAGTTTGAGCGCATTGAGATCCTTGCTCTCGGCCACCTTGCGCCCCTTGTCGTCGACCACGCGGAAGGTGATTTTCAGATGATCGGGCACCTGATTGAGCTCCCAGCTCTCGCGCGGGATGGTCACGCCGCTCATGCGTTTGAGCTGCTTTTCGATGCTGTCGAGCAAGGGGCCGGAATCCGGGTTCAACGCCTGGTTCAAGGCGCTGGCGTAGTTCGGTGCCGGCACGAAATTCTTGCGCAGCTGCTTGGGTAGCGCCTTGATCAGCGCCACCAGCAACTCGTGGCGCAAGCCCGGGATCTGCCAGTCAAAGCCCTGGGGCTCAACCTGGTTGAGGATCGGCAACGGAATATGCACCGTCACGCCGTCGGCGGCTTCACCCGGCTCAAACTGGTAAGAGAGCCGTAACTTGAGACGCCCCTGATGCCAGAAGTTCGGATAATCAAGCTCGTTGACGTGGCTGGCATCGCCCTTCATCAACATCTCGCGTTCGAAGTTCAGTCGCTCCGGATCCTGCTTGGCGGTGGTCTGCCACCAGCGGTCGAAATGGCGGGCCGACACCACATCGTGCGGAATGCGCTCGTCATAGAACGCAAACAGCGCCTCGTCATCCACCAGAATGTCGCGCCGGCGCGACTTGTGCTCCAGCTCCTCGACCTCGGCCAGCAGCTTGAGGTTTTGCTTGAAGAAAGCGTGGCGCGTCTCGAAGTCGCCTTCCACCAGCGCGCGGCGGATAAACAGCTCACGACAGGCGGCCGGATCGATCTGGCTGTACTGCACCTCGCGCTCCGGCACGATCGTCAGGCCATACAGGGTCACTTTTTCCAGCGCCAGCACGGCGCCGGCCTTGCGCGACCAGTGCGGATCCGAGTAGGAGCGCTTGACCAGATGCTGGGCCAGCGGCTCAATCCACTCCGGCTGGATACGCGCCGCGGTGCGGGCAAACAGCCGCGAGGTCTCGGTCAGCTCGGCGGCCATCACCCATTTCGGCGGCTTCTTGAACAGACCGGAGCCCGGGAACAGCATGAAGCGGGCATTGCGGGCGCCGATGAACTCCTGCTTGTCACCATCCTTGCACCCGATATGGCTGAGCAGCCCCACCAGCAGCGCCTGATGAATGCGGATGTTGTCGCCCGCGACGTCGTTATGCACGAGCCCCAATTCACGGGTGGCCTGGCGCACCTGATAGTGAATGTCCTGCCACTCGCGGATGCGCAGATAGGAGAGGAACTCCTGCTGGCAGCGACGGCGGAACTGGTTCTGGCTGTCCTGTTCCTGCGCCTCCTGCAGATAGCGCCACAGATTGAGGAACGCGACGAAGTCCGACTCCTTGTCCTCGAAGCGGCGATGCTGCTCGTCGCTGGCCTGCTTCTTCTCCATCGGCCGCTCGCGCGGATCTTGAATTGACAGTGCCGAGGTGATGATCAGCACCTCCTCCAGGCAGTCAAACTTCGGCGCCTCGATGACCATGCGCGCCAGACGCGGATCGAGCGGAATACGTGCCAGCTGGCGGCCGATGGCGGTCAGGCGCAGGCCATTACCCTGCCCCGGTTGCTCGGGCTTGCCCTCCTGCCATTTGCCCTCAATGGCGCCAAGTTCTTCCAGCAGACGAATGCCGTCGGTGATCTGGCGGCTATCCGGCGGCTCGACAAACGGGAAGCGGCTGATATCGCCGAGCCCGAGCGCCAGCATCTGCAGGATGACCGACGCCAGGTTGGTGCGCAGGATCTCCGGATCGGTAAACTCCGGCCGACCGAGAAAATCACTCTCGTCATACAGGCGGATACAGATCCCCGGTGCCACGCGGCCACAGCGCCCCTTGCGCTGGTTGGCACTGGCCTGGGAGATGGGCTCGATCGGCAGCCGTTGTACCTTGGTGCGCGCCGAGTAGCGGCTGATGCGCGCGGTACCCGGATCGATGACATAGCGGATACCCGGCACCGTCAGCGAGGTTTCGGCGACGTTGGTCGCCAGCACGATGCGCCGGCCGGGATGGGGACTGAATACCCGGTTCTGCTCGGCATTGGAGAGCCGCGAATAGAGCGGCAAGATTTCGGTATCGCGCAGGTTGCGCTTGCGCAGCGCGTCGGCGGTATCGCGGATTTCGCGCTCGCCGTTCATGAAGATCAGAATATCGCCGAGCCCCTCGACACACAGCTCGTCGACGGCATCGAAGATGCCCTGCAGCGGATCTTTTTCCTCGCTGCCATCGACCAGCGGCCGATAGCGGGTCTCCACCGGATAGGTGCGACCTGTGACCTCGATGATCGGCGCCTTGCCAAAATGGCGGGCAAAGCGTTCGGGATCGATGGTCGCCGAGGTGATGATCACCTTCAGATCGGGACGTTTCGGCAGCAGCTGCTTGAGGTAGCCGAGAATGAAGTCGATGTTCAGGCTGCGTTCGTGGGCTTCGTCAATGATCAGGGTGTCATACTGGCTCAGCAGACGATCATGCTGGATTTCGGCCAGCAGGATACCGTCGGTCATCAGTTTGACGAAGGTGTCGTCACCCACCTGATCATTGAACCGCACCTTGTAACCCACGGTACTGCCCAGCTCGCTCTTGAGCTCCTCGGCAATCCGGGTCGCCACACTGCGTGCCGCCAGACGCCGCGGTTGGGTATGGCCGATCAGCCCCTGCACCCCGCGCCCCAGTTGCAGGCAGATCTTCGGCAGCTGGGTGGTCTTGCCCGAGCCGGTTTCGCCGGCGACGATCACCACCTGATGCGCGGCGATGGCGCGGGCAATCTCATCCTTCTTCTGACTGACCGGCAGATCTGCCGGATAGTCGATGGCCGGCAGCTTGCTGGCGCGCGCCTCGGCACGCAGCTGCGCCGCCGCCAGCTCCAGCGCGATGGCCTCGAGGATTGGCTGGCGTTTGGCCGCCGGCACTTTTTCGACACCGCGCAGACGGCGCGACAGGCGCTGACGATCCATCGCCAGACAGGTGGACAAGGCAGATTGCAATTGGGAAATAGACAAGGACACGCTGACAACCCCACAGACAGCCGCGCCATCACCCACCGGAAGCATTCCGGCCCAGCAACGGCAGCAGTAACAATGGCCGTCATGCTAGCAGAAAAGGGAACCAGACCAAAACGTGGTGGCCGCGGCCGCAGGGGACGCCATACTGCGTCCCTCCCGGCCACCACGCCTATGGCCTGCTCTGCCGACAACAGGCGGCATAGCTTGCCGGCATCATTATCCTTTTTCTGGCAACGGTACTGATTTTCGCCACTGACAGCCGACAAGGCACGCATGTCGCACTCAGTCGGCAAGCACGACGTCGTGTGCGCCCGCGTCTGCCCGGTATACCGGGGCTCGGCGACCCGGTATGTTGTCGATGACTTCATTGATGCCGGCTTTTGGTTTAGACTGCGGCGTCTTTTTCACCAAGAATCCGAGCAATGATGATAGTTCCGAGCTTTGAAGTTGTGATGCGCTGGCTGAGCCAGGGCCAGTTTCCCCACTACCTGTGCGATCAGTGCCACGGCATCCATGTCGTTGACTTGCAGTCGCTGGAGGGGGTGCTCGAGAGCCGGCTGTTTGTGGAAAACGACGGCATCATGTTCACCACCGAACTGGAGATCCGCCCAACGGCCTTGCTGCCGCTGGTGGCCGACCTGGGACGTCTGAACATGAACTATCCCGCGCTGAAGGTGTTTGTCGATGTGGTGGATGACAATCTGCCCCGGCTGATGATCTGTGATTCGCTGGCCACCGCGGCTGGCCTGACCGACGAACAGTTACATCTGTTTATGCGCACCACGATCGAGGCGACGCAACAACTGTATGGTGAGTGTGAACAGATGGGCTTTCTTAATCCGCCTGAAGAGGCGATGCCGCCAGGCAGTGCCATGCATTGATCTCCCCCAACATGCCGTCATCGCCGACGGCATGTTGCTTTCTGCCCCCCCGATTCAGCCCGCCTGGCCGTCGCCGAGACTGCGTAAAGATGCAAAATATCGCCCCGCGGGTGCCATTTAGGTTTATTCGCCTGCTTTTTTCACAAAAAATGAATTTAATTGCCGTTATGTGCGTTGATAACAACATAGTTAAGCAATATAGTGCGCGCCTTCTGGCATGCCATGCTTTAGTTGGCATGACTCAACATTCACCTCGATGCATGAAAATACACACATGAAGAAAAACCTAGGACTGGGCGCCCTGATCGCGCTGGTATTGAGCTCCATGGTCGGTGCCGGCATCTTCAGCCTGCCACAGAATATTGCCGCCCAGGCACAAGTCGGCGCCATCAGCCTCGGTTGGCTCATTACCGGCATCGGCATGATCTGCCTGGCCCTGGTATACCAGTTTCTGTCGCTGCGCCGCCCAGATCTGGACGGCGGCATCTTCACCTATGCCCGTGCCGGATTTGGCAGCCTGATCGGCTTCAATGCCGCCTGGGGCTACTGGATCTGCCAGTTGCTGGCCAACGTCTCCTACGTCGTGGTGCTATGCAGTGCCCTGAGTTACTTCGTCGATACCCCGCAACAGGTGCTGATGGGTGAAGGCAACACGCCTGCGGCGATTGCACTGGGCTCAGTACTGATCTGGTGCGTGCACCTGCTGGTGCTGCGCGGCATTCGCCTGGCCGCGTTCGTCAATATCATCACCACCATCGCCAAGCTGGTGCCGCTGGTGGTGCTGTGTGTCGCTCTGTTGCTGGCCTTTCATCTGCCGACCTTCTCGCTGGATATCTGGGGCCAGAACACCGCTGGTCTCGGCAGTGTGCTGGAGCAGATTAAATCGACGATGAAAATCACCCTCTGGGTGTTCATCGGCATCGAAGGCGCCATCGTCGTTTCCGCCCGCGCCGAGCGTCGCAGCGATGTCGGTAAAGCGACCCTCATCGCGCTGCTCAGCGCACTGGCGCTGTATGTCATGGTCAGTCTGTTTGCGCTGGGTGTCATGACCCAACCGGAAGTGGCCGCGCTGAAGAACCCCTCTACCGCCGCCATCCTTGAGCGCGTGGTCGGCCCGTGGGGAGCCATGCTGATCAACGGTGGCATGATGATCTCGGTCTGCGGTGCCTTCCTGAGCTGGACCTTGATGGCTTGTGAAGTGCCGTTTATCGCCGCGCGTACCGGTCTGTTCCCCAGCTGGTTTGCCGCCGAGAACCGCAATGGCGCACCTCATCATGCGCTTTGGGCATCGACCGCGATGATTCAGTTGTTCTTGCTGATCATTCTGTTCCAGCAGAGCACCTACCTGCTGCTGGTGAATGTCACCACCGCCGCGGCCCTGGTGCCTTATGTCTTCTCCGCCGCTTATGGCGTGCGCCTGAGCTGGAGCGGCATCAGCTACGAACAGCAAGACGCAGCCCGGCGTCGCGATCTGGCCATCGCCCTGATCGCGACGCTCTACGGCCTCTGGCTGGTCTACGCCGCCGGCCTGGAGTACCTGATGCTGGTCACCCTGCTGTATGCGCCGGGGATCCTGATCTACTGGGTCGCTCGCCGCCAGCACGGCGCTCGACAGTTGAACCGGGTGGAACAAGCTCTCAGCCTGATACTGGGCGCCGTTGCCCTGTGGACGCTGTGGCTGGCCAGTCACGGTAACCTGAGCCTCGGCTAGACTCGTCGGGCTCAAAACAGGGCAGCGACTTGTCATCCGCTGCCCTGCCCCTTAGGATCGGACCACGTTTCATCATGGTTGCCGTCGCATGACCTTGATCCTCATCTACCTCGCCACCGGCCTGTTGTCTGGTTTTCTGGCCGGCCTGTTCGGCATTGGTGGCGGCCTCATCATAGTGCCGCTGTTATTGCTCAGTTACCGCCTGCAGGGATTGCCGGAAAGCATCAGCATCCATTTGGCCGTGGGCACCTCGCTGGCCTGCATCGTGTTTACTGCCCTGAGTTCAGTGCGTGCCCACATGGCCAAAGTCGAATTGGAGTGGCGCCTGGTTCTGCAGCTCTCGGCTGGCATGGTGTGCGGTGCACTGCTCGGGGGCGATATTGCCGCCGGTCTCAGCGCCACGCTGCTGCAGCAACTGATCGGTCTGTTTGCCTTGGTGATGGCGCTACAGATCTGGTGCGATTGGCGCCCGCAGGGCAAACATCCCCATGTCACCCGCTTGGAACGCCCCCTGGTTGGCACGGCGATCGGCGTCAGTTCGGCGCTATTTGGCATCGGTGGCGGCACCCTGATCGTGCCGTACCTGCGCTGGCGCCACGTCCCCATGGTGCAGGCGATCGCCATCTCGGCCGCCTGTGGCATCCCGGTGACCGTCAGTGCCACCATTAGCTATATCTATCACGGCTGGCATGAGCCCGCCTTGCCGGCGCACGCTTTTGGTTTCGTCTACTGGCCCGCACTGCTGGGCATAGTGCTGACCAGTACCCTGACCGCCCGTCTCGGTGTCCGCCTGGCCCACCGCTTATCCAGCCTCTGGCTGCGTCGCAGCTTTGCCTTGCTGCAGCTGCTAATTGCGATCAAATTCCTGTTTTTTTAGCCAGGTTGCCGAGTTTTCAGGCACTTGAGCAACCCTGACCGGTAAAGGGTTTGCAATTGCCAGCCAGGCTAGGTAGACTCGCCGGCGTTGTTATGGGGGCTCTGTTGGTCCTCCCGCATCGGAATCTCGTCGACCTGGTCAGGACCGGAAGGTAGCAGCCAAGGCGAGTCCTTCGAGTGCCGGGATGTGGCTGGCAGAGCCCCCACCATTTCTGGCAAATCAATTAGTTAGCCTCAAAGCCTGTCTGGTCATCCACTGGGGGTGGACGCCGGCCTGTAGACAAACAAGAGGCAACCTCATGAATCTCTGGCCGTCTCTGGCCTAAGTTACCCGCACGGTATCTGGTACTTCCGCAAGGTCACGATCATGCCTTGTGGTAGACGCAAAGAAATCAAGAAAACACTCCGAACAAGAGACAATTCCGCAGCCAAGCGGAAGGTGCTGGAGTTGCTCGTCTGTGTGCGCTCGGGGAGCAAAACTCGACCTGATAACCCCTGCCCTCGTCGGTTCTGGAACAAACCAGACTACAGGCCTCAGGCCCGATTGTGGTGCCAAGCCAGCCAGAGAGTCAGATGCCAGCCCGTGCATGTCTTAACGCCTACTCCAGGCACAGCGAGTGGGGTGAACATAGCGTGCCCTATGCGGCGAGATTGCCCTTCGCGGCCCGCTTACAGTTTGAGCCGCAGATTTTTTTGCACCTCATCGATGAGGGATTTCGGGACGCCGTGTTCCTTTGCCAGCGTGGGCCACGTTGATACCTGTTCAATAACCTGGCCAATGACTGCATCCACCCTATTGGGCGTAAACATCGGCGACAACTGGCTCAGTTTCTGGAAATCGGCACGCACGAAGTTGTCTTGTTTACCGTTCAATCGCATCCAGTGTGTGCCTACCCATCTGCTATCGGGCTTGTAGCTGTAGGCGATGTCATAGGCGGGTGCCAATGACCACTGAGTGCCTGTCAGCATGAAGGCAAAATTCTTGGCATGATCATCATGATTGCGCGCCACTATGTTGAACACCATCCGGCGCAATAACTGCTCGGCATCCCGGGCAGGCAAACGCAGCTGCCGGGCCGTGCCGAACAACTCCTCGTAGGAGTATGAGCCGTGCTGCTTGTAATCAACGTGCGCAAGACCGTTGAGGGTTTGCACATGGATTTTTTCATTACCACGCCGATCGAAGCGTTGGGTAAGAAAATGGCGACGGCTGCCCTCATCCAGCAACCGGCACGGCATCATCTCAATACCCGAGCCCGTGGCCATCAGGTAATAGACATACTCCATGGCGCCGAATCCCAGCGGATCACCGAACGTTTCGCGGTCTTTATTGTGCTCGCTTACACCATCGAATTTCATCAGGTAGTGGGTGTAGCCTTCCGGCACCTTGGCCTGGCCTGAACGTACTTCGGTGAAGTCATCATTAAACGCCAGCACGGCCTTAGGACGTGCGCCACCGGCACTCATGCCGACGGACAGCAGCGCCAGCATGCCTTGCCGATCCTCTTGCCCATTCGACCTGAGCGCCACTTCAAAACCAGTACGCTGATCCAGGACCTCCTGTGCAATGGATACTAGCGACTCGATGCTGATCTCATGGGTGCTATTGAGGTTTTTAACGCGAAATGCCGGTCTGTACTCCAGCGCCCCCATGCCCCGCAACCCGGTGTATTGCAAACGTTGCAAAGGGGTAATGGCACTACTGGACTGACCCTGTGCCGCCACCCAGGCGTTGAGGACGGCATTGCCGAAATCATCTGGCAGCGAATCGGCCAGTAAGCCGGGGAGCCCCTTAAAGGTCGCATAGCCCAGCGCGGGAAAGGTATAAATTTGCTCGGATAACGGCATCATGAGCGGTGACAGCTGGATGCCGGTCTTGATGAACTGCCTGTCATATTCAAACGCCGAGCGCTGGCCATCCGTGTCATAGCTCACCGCCCCAACCAGCGCTCCGTGATAATGGACGTTCACAACCTCCATCACCATGACATCGGCTCCTGCTCGGGTTCTTTGACCGTGGGCGACGAGGCACGCACGCGACGTTTACCCTGCAGCTTCGCCAGTTGCAGTGGCGAGACCAGCTGCACCGGCAGAAACAGATCCAGCTCAGCCGTCAGGTTAAGGCCCGCCATGATCGCCACGAACACCTCCAGCGACACCTGTCCCTTCTCCGCATTTAACACCGCTTTGCGTGTGATGCCGACCTGATCGGCCAGTTGGCTCTGGGTAATATTTTGATTCAATCGAGCCTGTTTGAGTCGCGCGCCCAACTCGGCAGCCATGGCAGCAGGCGATACACCATTAATCATATTATGACCCCATATTGGCACTTTATGTATGCATAATCCGATTAGTGTTCCAATTATAGAACATAATAGCTAACGACTAAAAGATTTCACAGCGCCATGCCTATTAAGTGCCAAATACAGCACCTAAACCACAATTTAGGCTCTAATGTGCCCTTTTGTGCTCATAAAACATCAACGATAACTGTCTCGAATCACTTGATCCAGTCACGCCTTTGCAGGCGGGGCCCTGGGCGCCGGTCAATCAACAGCCTGACCAGGCGGCCAGGTATTGCATGCCGGGCTATATGGTGGATGACGGCAAATCGCTGGTTCGTCGCAGAAAATTGCGGTAGCAGGGCTACCTTGGCAGGCCAGCCACTGGCAGTAGATGCGCGACATTAGACATCAGATCGAAAAGTTGCGCATTCACCCCGAGCAGTACCCGCACTGAGGGCTGAGCGCATAGCGGTGCAGGCGCCGCCATGACTGGCAACCCGCCCTGGACGCGGAGTTATCCCGGCATAACCGGCCACAAAGACGGGTCAGACTATCCGCTGTGCTAGGTCTGCTTAGTTGCATCGACAACCCATCCAGCGCGCCCCCCTCAGTCGCCGGCGGCGCGCGGTGGCATGGCTAATGCTATGAGATCGGGTTTCGCCATGCCTGCTGCAACTCCAGCAGCAGGGTCACCTCTTCCAGACGACGACGCGTCATCGCCTGCCGGACAGCCCGGCCTAGCGTCTCGATGCCTGGCTGGCAATCAGGTAAACACGCGGCCAGACAGTAGTCATAGAGGGCTCCCGGACGCTGCAACTCATGCCGTTGTCCCTGGTGCTCGAACAGCAGCAGATCGCTATTGCCCTTGCGATCCAGCGACAGTTGCCAGCCGGAATGACCGGTGACCACCAGACCCTTGCGTCCACCGTCCGGGCCCGCGTACTTGTCCAGGTGCAGCGTTAGCGGCACCCCGCCGATGGTGCCTGCCAGCTCGGCCCGTCCCTCCGCCGTGGCGACGTCCCCGACCGGAATGGTCTGTCCGAGACGGTCGGTCATCGCCCGCAGATGCAGTGACAAGCCGCACGGCAAGCCATTGGCTACCATCCACTCGCGCAACATGGCCAGCACGTGGGTGCCGGTATCCAGCACCACACCGTCGGGATGGCGCAACTGGCGACGATCCGGCTCGCCGGTGGCAAAATTGAGGGCGCAAGGTTCGCCCTGCTCATTGCAACCGCTGCGCTCTCGCACATAGCCATCAATCCGCAGGATGTCGTGTATGCCATGCAGCGGGCTGCCGCCAGGCAATCCCCCCAGCAGGGTTTGCAGCCCCTCGACCCGGGCCGTCCAATGATCCAGTGCAAGCACCCGCCCCGCCAGAGCCGGGTCGGCCAGCTGCTGAGCCAGCGCGGCAGCCTCTGCCAATGTCGCCACCACCGGTTTTTCCACGATGATCTGCGCTACTTCGCTGTCCAATGCCTGCTGCAATACCGACCAATGTGCCGCAGAGTTCGTAGTGACCAGCAGCCCTTGTAACGGCTGCGACAGCATGGCCGCCAATGATGAAACCGGCTCGACACCCGGCAGCGTACGCGCAGGATCGCTATCTACGCCCAGCAGACGCAACCTCGGCGCTGCCAACCGACTCAATGCAGGCAACCATGCACTTTCCACCACACTGCCCAGCCCGACAAATCCCAGCATCTTTGCTCTCCACAGACTTAGTGTGCTTATTGCAACATGATTAGCGGCCACATATATGAACGGGATAGCAACGGTAGTTTAAATGCGGGTGACATCAGGCAAGGCAGAGCACATGGAGCCTGTACCAGTAGCTCGCCGCGATGCGATGCGGCGGTACTGGTCATCGCGCCTTCGGCAACACGTCGATGTCGTCAGGGCGAAAAAAGCCGCCTCTTCGCCTCACAAAATCCGGTTACAAGCCACTGGAGTGCTCATTTTTGCTCTTGTCCACTCGCACTCAGCGACTCTGGTACTGGATTTCGATGCGATAGCGCCGTTCTTGCCACGAGTGATCGGCGGGCGCACTGGGATATGGCGCCGCGTTGCTGACGAGCGTCCGCGCGGCATGGTCAAACTCGCGGATCCCCGATGTCTTGCCCATCAGCTGTCTGACCAGACGCCCTTGTCTGTCGATGACAAATTCGACAATCACGCTGCCGCTGCCCTGACGCCCTAGCAAACGCGGAGTCTGCTTGCGCGCCAGCAGGTGCTGGCGTACCAGCAGATCATATGCGCTACTGTCCGGTGCGGCGGCGAACGACTGTTGCTGCATGCCCGTTTCACGCAATTTTTGCTCGCTGCGGCGTGAGCCCTGCGCTCCCTGATCCCCGGCCTGGCTGGCAACCGCCGGTCGGGCCGTGGGTTGGGGTCGTGGTTTGACGCTGGCGGTAGGCTCGGCACGCTCGCGCCTGATGACAGGTTGCGGTTTGACGTTAGGTTTAGCCTTAACGCGCGACGGGCTGTTGCGCGCTGCGGCGATAACAGGGGCGCTGGTGGTTTCCAGCCGCCGGGGTTGCGGCTGAGCGGCAGCGACACTGGGTTGTTGCGTTCCGGCCCGGGCCGCGACAAAGCCAAAGCTGATGACCCGACTCGGCTCTGCCGCCAACGGCACAACCGGCGAAGAAGACCAGACGAACCCAGCCAGTACCGCGACATGTAACAGCAGCGAGCCTAACAGGCCGCGCTGCAACAGACGTGGGCTCATGACTGCCCACCGCGCACTATTCGTTCAGGAAGCAGCTGGCTCCGGACACCCAGGCGCAGACAGGTGGCCACATTGCACATCAGGACGCTTCCTCGCTCAGTTGACCGGCCTCGCCATCCTGTTCATCACGTGCTTGCCGGATCAGACACTCAAAAGCGTGCAAGCGCTTGTACACCGAGATCAGCTCGACAATCGTCGACCAGCTGTTGACGAGAAACTGCAGTGAGCCGACGACCTTGCCAAACGCGCGCTGTATCTGCTGCAGGATACCCAACGTAATGGTACCGCTGACAATCGTCGGCACCAGGATGACATAGGGCAGAATCGCCGAGAATTGCAGATAAGACCATTTGGCCAGATCGAAATAGAGATAGTGACGGTACATCTGCAGGTAGTTACGACGTACCTGGCTAAACAGTTGGCGCAGGCTAGGCGGTGTCGCGCGCTGGCTGTCATCCTCCCCCAGTACCAGCTCCTTGCGCAGCGCGGCTTCTGCTTTTTGATTGTTAAATTCCAGCCCGGGTAACTTGATGCCGACCAGCGCCAGCAAGACTGTGCCCGCCAGCGCCGAGATCACGGCCGCGTAGATCAGGACATGGGGAACGTCGCCAAACAGCGGTACCTGACTGACGTGGCGGCTCAATCCCCAGAGCAGCGGTTGAAACGCGATCAGCGTCATGACAGATCGCAGCAGGGAGACACCCAGCGCCTCAACGATACGGGCAAAACGCATCGTGTCCTCCTGCACCCGCTGGGAGGCCCCCTCAATGTGATGCACCAGATGCCAGTGCTGACAGTAATAGTCGTGCATCGCGGTGCGCCAGCGAAAGACAAAGTGGCGGATATAGAACTCCAGCACGATGGCCACCAGCACGTAGATCACCGATAGACGGGTAAATAGCCAAAGCTGTTCGAACAGCGCCTGTTGGCTGATGGCATTCGGCGTGGCCAACGCTTTCTGGATCAGGTTGTAAAAGTCGCCAAACCAGTTATTGACCTCGACATCCAGCTGCACCTTGTACCAGGTGGTTGCCAGTATCAGTACGGAACCCAGCAATGACCAGTGCATCCAGCGACGCTGAAGAAAGAAACTGTGAAACATGATGAATTACTCCAGAACTGCGTTGGTCTCGGGTTGCAGAATCAGCGATACCCGGTTCGGTTGCGGAAAAATCTGTTGTGCCAACCGGCTCAGCGGCGCAGCAACAATCTGCTCGGGTAACGTCGTCATCGACTGCAAATACCGTCCATCACCGTAGGCCTCATGACTGAGCATCAGGCGTCGCAGCCAGGTGTTGTCATCCTGCAGGCGCAGCTGTTCTGCAAACTGCACATCCTGCTGCAGCCGTGCTACCGGATAAGTGGCCACCGTTGCACCAAGCCGGGCCAGTACCTGCTGCGCCGCTTCGAGCAACGCCTCGGCCCGTTCCGGCGCACAACTGAAACTCAGCTCCGAGACCACTTGATTGAGTTGCGGATCCAGCGTCATCTCGAAACTGACACTGTAGACACCGCTGAGCTTGAGCCTGAGTTCCTCCTTCAGCGCGGACTGCGCCAGCGGATTCAGGCTAGAGACGACAAAGGCGCGTTCAGGCGTCCACGCCATCGGCGTCGCCCCCTGCAAACGCACTTGCGCGCGCCCCGGTTCCAATACACTCAGGTGCTGATTGCGGATGCCGGGCTGCTGGGGCTCACGAGCCGTCATCAGCGCAGGTTGCCGAGACAGAGGGGCCAGATAACGCAGAATCAGCGACTGCAGTGCCGCCTCTTCGTATTCACCGAGCAGATAAACGCGCGCCGGTGCACGCAGGTGGTCACGCGCGATGCGGGCCAGCACCAGGGGATCCGTGGTGACCGACGGCCTCGTCTCGCCCTTGGCCGGATACAGCAGCTGTTGCCATGCGGCCTGTTCACGCGAAGCGGGGCGCGCGGCCTGGTCCAAGAGTGACGGTTTGACCTCATCCAAAACATAGCGGGCGATGCGTCCGGATGTCAGGCTGTGCACATACTCGCCAAACAAGGCACCAAGCTGTGCCGGTGCAACGCGGGCCGCCAGATCCAGCCGTCCGGCCTGCAGATCCCAGGTCCAGTGCGGTTGTGACACCGATGCGCGATAAGCTGCGTTTTTCTCTGGCGACCAAAATGAGAAGCCGCTCTGCTGCCAAATCTGCACCGCAGTCTGGCTATTGACCGAGCTATAGCGACGGTTCAGATAGCCACCTTCCGTTTGCAGGCGTACCAACAATTTGCCATCGGCGGTTGGCCGACGTAACCAAACTATGCGATCGCCATTGGCCAGTTGCCACTCGATGAGTGGCAAGGCACCGTCATGCCGCTTCATGATAATCCGCCCCCCCTGCCCCTTGGGCTCGGGCAGTCGTGGGGCGCTGACCTGCGGCGTCGCCGCCTTCTGCACCACAGGCCTTAACTCGGGTAAGGCCGGCAACGGCTGTGCGGCTATCTGCTCGCGCCGCAGCTGGATCGCCTCGGCGGATGGCAGCACCAGGGTTTTGCCACCTGGTACCTGGAAATAGGCAAATTGGTCCTCGGCATCGAGCAAGCTGTTCAGTCGCTGCTGCAGGCGCTCAGCCGTCAGCGCAACAACCCACTGCCGGGTACGCTGCTGGTAGATCTCAGGTTCTTCGATCGGGCCTGAGTGCAAGACGGCTTCGGTGATCTTGTCTTCCCACTGTGCATAATTGCGACCCGCCCATTGCTCAGGCACGGCATCCAGCTGACGCAATGCCTGCTGCTTGAGTGCTGGCAGCAAGGAGGTATCCACGCCGTGGCGGCGTAAGTAGGCGTGTTGCTGTAACAAGAAGTCCAGTCCTGCCTGATGGTCGGCGCTGGTCGCCGCCATCGCCAACGTCAGTCGCGCCGGGGTCGGCTCATCCAGGCTAAGGCTCCAGCTTGTAATACCGGCCGGCAACGCCTGGCTGCGCCGCCGTACATGCTCGCGCAAAAATTTGCGCAGGAAATAATTCTCTAGGGCCGCACGCTTACCCTCGAGTGTGCTGCGCGGGGCCTGTGCCTGGCGCAGGCCGATGGCAACACGGCTGGTGGTGCCCTTGTCATCCTGGATCATCCCGACAAACAGCTGTTTGGCCAGCGGCAATTCGACATAAGGACGTGGCGTAGGGCGCGCATCATCGGGCTGAGAAAAATAGCGCTGTAACGCACGTTCAAACGCAACCTTATCGACCTGGCCCGATGCAATCAGAATCATATTTGCCGGACGATAGTGGCGACGATAGAAGGCGTGTAAATCGGCCGCCTCCAGACGGGCAAGGAGCGCGGCATCACCGAGTGTGGTTCGGCCGGCGTAACGCGAGCCATGACGGGTAATCGCCCGCTTCTGTTCGTTGATACGGGCCGCGACACCCACTTGCTGTCGCATCTCTTCAACGATGATCTGACGCTCTTGTTGCCAGCTGCGCTCATTAAACTGGGCGTGAAAGGCCAATTGGCTGATCAGTGCCATGGCGCCATCCAGGTCGAGGGCATCCCGCGGCCGAGTGCGAATCATGTATTGGGTCTGCGCCAGCCCAGTGACAGCATTGACCTGCAGGCCGGTCTTCCACCCCAAGCGCGCCAGGTAGCGATGTATGGTCTCCGGATGGCCGGCGGTTTCGCGAAACACCATATGCTCCACGGCATGAGCGATACCGGCAGCCTCGGGCTCATCAATGGCGCCGGCCTGCACGATTAAGCGCAGATTGAACGGTTCATCGGTTTTTGTGCTGGGATACACCACATAGTGCAGACCATTCGCCAGCCGGCCCTGCATCAGCTGCGATGTCCAGGCCGCAGCCTCTTGTTCGCCCTCTGCAGCCACGACCATCGATCCGAACGAATACGACACCAATACAATACATAACGAGAAAACACGCGAGGTCACGCTGGTTATAAACATCTTCATTTGAATTCGTGCTTAGTTTTTTCTTCTAGATTGTTAACTCAACTGCCGTTGATAATAACTCGCATTTACAATATTATCCACAACCTTTCCCAGCTAAACCGTATTGGCTTGCCTTGTGCCTTCGGTGAATTTCGCATTCGCCAGCTGAGAGCTGTACCCATTTGGAATATTATTCTGTTGTGAGGTGTAACAAGGGATGGTTATTAAACGTACTGTGATCGTCGGCTGCCTGGGCTGCAGCCTGATAAGTGCCCACGCGGAGGAGAAGCTGGTCGACCTCGGTGCCATGGAAATTGCAACCAGTGGTGCCGAAGGCACGACCAGCTCGGCCCCCCCCAGCAATTACGAGAGTTTTGACCCGCTTGACAGCGGCCGCAGCGTCGTCGTGGGTGACACCATTAGCGCATCCCGCGAAGGGGGAACAGACACCACCAGCTTGTTGCAGCCGCTGCCGTTTGTGCAAATGGATACCGAACGGCAATCTGCTGAAGCCGAAGATCTGCAGTCGCTACGCCCGTCGGATTTTTCTATTTCAGGTGGTAACTACTACGACAACAGTGTGCTGATTGATGGTGTCAGTGCCACCTCGATCATGGATGTCTCAACCCAGAACGCCAATGACTTCAACGAGGTCAGTGGTCAAACAAGCCAGACGCTATATGTCGATCCGACGCTGATCGGCAGCATGGAAGTCATCGACTCAAACGTCTCGGCACGCCACGGTGATTTCACCGGTGGGGTTGTCGACATCCAGTTGCGCCAACCGGCACGCAAATTTGGTGTCTCGGCAACCGCCGGCTTTCAAAACGACAGCATGGTCAGTTACCGCAAGTCCGGTAACGGCGAACTGACCAGGAGCGAGCCTGACTTCTCCAAGTACCAGACCTCTGTCGCGGTCGACACGCCACTGAGCGACAAGCTGTTTGTTCTCGCCGCCATCAGTCAGTCTGAATCTGCGGTGAAATACAATATGGATGAAGCCTACGGTGGCACGCGCTACGAAACCGGCGACAAAGCCAATAACGTCTTGTTCAAGGCGTTGTATGAATACAATCCGGATCTCAGCCTGGAGGGACAGCTAATCTACAGCCCCTACCGTAGTGAAAAACAGCCGGATAACAGCATTAACAGCCTGAACACCAATCACACTGACGGGCTCTCATCGTATCTGGCGTTAAATGGCATTTCCGGCGAGCGGAGTTGGCAGCACAAGGTTTCGTACCAAGTCTCCGATACCAGTCGCGATTGGGATGGCGATCGTTATGCCTGGCCTTCGAAAGCAGAGTCGATTGACTGGTGCAGCGACGGTAATTGCATGGAGGGCGGATTTGGCGATCTGAACCAGACGCAGAAAGACAGCGTTTACCAGTTCACCGTCAACCAGCCCGTCGGTGGCGGCAATCTGAGCCTTGGCGGCGAGCTGCGTTATACCGAGGCTCGCAAACAGCGGCCAGAAGATAACTACTACTACTCGTCGGGAAAAGTCATGGCAACGGGTGTGGACGCGCAATGTGCTATCGACGATAGCGCATGTCGTGAAGACGTCGCCTTGAGTCAATACAGCTATTACCAGGCCTATGATGCTGAAGTCGATCTGTTCAGCCAGGCGCTGTGGCTGGAATATCTGCGTTCGGTCGGGCACTGGGAATTCCGCACCGGTGCACGCCTGAGTCACGATGACTTCCTGGATAACTACAATCTGGCACCACGCCTGACCGCCAATTGGGAGTTTTTCGATGATACCTTCCTGACCTTGGGCGCCAACCGTTACTACGCGGCCAATATGGTCGGCTATGCCATCCGTTCCCAATATCCGGACAACTACACATATCGTCGCAGTGTCAACACCAGTACCGGCGAGATCGGTGACTGGAGTCTGCTCTCTCACGTCCGGGCAACAGATTATGGGCAAGGCGAGCTGAAAACCCCGTACAGCGATGAGCTGACCGCCGCCTTGACATTCCCGGCACCGCTGGATGGGCATTTTCGTATCAAGAGTATCTATCGTTTTAACCGCGATAGCTTCGCTAGTACCAGCAAGACGAGCGAAGAGTTTAACTCCGACACCGGAAAGACCCTTAGCACCACACTCTACAGCATGACCAACGATGGCAAGAGTGATTACAAGGGATTGGCGTTGGAGTGGGATGGCCAGATCACGCAACATAGCTTTAATGCCAATGTGACCTGGTCGGAAACCAAGTCTTACGGCAAGGGATCTACCTATTTTGATTACACGGATCCCCAGTCACAGGTCTACTACAACGGACGGGTCATCGACATGAACGAGCTGTATGATCTCAATGATCGCAGCAACTTCGCGGCACCGCTACGTGCAGCGGTTGGCTGGACCGCCCGCTGGACTCAGCGCTGGATGACCAACGCCAGTGTCCAGTACCGTGGCAGCTACGAGTATTTGGGCGACTCAGGCGATAACATCGATATTGATGGCGACAGCTACGATGTCTACGACACCATCAAGATCAAGTCGTTCACCACCATGAACGTCAATACCCGCTACCAGTTCTTCCAGTGGCAAAACCAAAAAGCCGCTACCGAATTGCGCATCACAAACCTGTTCAATTCGACCCCGCATAGTGCCAGCAACAGTGCGGCCAGTTACCGCCTCGGACGCTCAATCTGGCTGGGTGTCAACTATGTCTATTAATAGCCGACCAGGCTGAGTCTATGCCGTAACACATGTAGGCCACCTGTGCAGCAGGTGGCCTATTCTCGTCATATCTATCATAGCGGGACAACAAAACGCATGCGGAATTGGCACATCTAGCGTTCGAGAATCTGCACCACATCCTCTTTTTTGATCATGGTTTCACGACCATCTGCATCATCGTAAATATACATACCGGTACTATCATCCAGCTTTGGCTTGCTCTCTGTCGTCAACATGCGCCCATCCTTGGTGCTGATAATGTATTGGGAACTGCAGGCAGCGAGGCCAATCAGACATAACACAGTGACAGACACAACAGTTAAAAAACGTTTCATGGTAGGGCTCCTAGGTGGTGTCACAAAACGCGCCATCACGACAGGTATTTGCGATGCTGTAACGATGGCGTCACCTACAGCCTAGAACAAGAAACGTCCTCCGTGGTGCAGACATAGCACCAGCGCCACGGGTCTGTGTCTGCCCGATTAGCGCTCTGCCACGCCAGGCACGGAGATCAATGCCATTACCCCGATCGGGATCCTCAGCAACGGAACGCTAAAACGCACTTTACCGTGGGCCGTGGGCCTGGACTTTGATGCGCGTTGAGCTAATCGCCGGCAGCCCTTAGCTGGTACAGGGCCCCTGCACGAACTTAACAGCCCAGGTTTGCAGCTTCTTGGATACACATACCGCGACTGACGCTCAACGAGGCAATATAAATTGGACTGGATCTTCAGGCTGGCGAAACAGAGCGCAGATGTCACCGCATAACGGCAAGGAGTAAAAAAAAAGCATATCGCGCCCTGACCGACAGCCAGGGGCGCGACCCAATTATTCAATCTCGTTGCCGTTGCGTCCACCCGCGGCAAACGTCTTGATGTTATCGAGCGTAGTCTCGGCAATGGCCAGCAGTGCGTCGCGGGTCAAGAAGGCCTGATGGCCGGTAAACAACACGTTATGACAGGCTGACAGACGGCGAAACACATCGTCGGTAATCACTTCATTGGACTTGTCTTCAAAGAACAGCTCCTGCTCTTCTTCGTAGACATCCAACCCCAGCGCACCGATACGACGCTGTTTCAATGCCTCAATGGCCGCCACCGAATCCAGCAGTGCCCCGCGACTGGTATTGATGATCATGACGCCATCTTTCATTTTGGCGAAAGCGTCTGCATCAAGCAGATGATAATTCTCCTTGAACAGCGGACAGTGCAGGCTAATCACGTCCGATTCACGGAACAGGGTATCCAGGTCGACATACTCCGCGCCCAGTTCAATGGCGACGGGATTTGGATACGGATCATTGACCAACAGTCGCATGCCGAAGCCATTGAGGATCCGCAAGGTGGCCAGACCGATTTTACCGGTCCCGATCACCCCGGCGGTACGACCATGCATGTTGAATCCCACCAGACCATCCAGTGAAAAGTTCGCATCCCGGGTCCGCTGGTAAGCCTTATGGATATGGCGATTGAGTGTCAGCATCATGCCGACGGCATGTTCTGCCGTGGCTTCAGGAGAATATGCTGGCACCCGCAAAATCGTCAGGCCCAGTTCCTTGGCGGCCGCCAGATCGATGTTGTTATAGCCGGCACAGCGCATGGCGAGCAGACGGGTACCATTTTTCGCCAGAGAAACCAGCACCTCGCGGCTCAAATCATCATTAACAAATGCACAGACCACGTCGTGATCATGGGCCAGACGACTGGTCTTGGCATCCAGGCGCACGTCGAAATAGTCGATGTCGTAATTGAAGGCCTGGTTCGCCAACTCAAAATGATCACGGTCATAGTTTTTGGCACTAAACATCGCAATTTTCATCATCGCACCTCCCGATTATCAGGCAAAAACATCGCGTTATGACCAATACTCCCGGCAGCCAATCCGCCCCAGCAGGATGAGGTCGTGCAATTAGACTAGTTAGCTGTTCCCCGGAATTTATCTCTGAGCTGTTGCTGCAGCAAGGCCAATATGGTTGCGCCGGAAAGGCTAATCATCAGGGCACCATTAATCGCTTCGAGCGGACCGAGAAGACGCCATTTTGCACTCATGACCAGATCGCCATAACCCAGGGTTGAGAAATTGACGCCGGAGTGATAAATCGCCGTTTCCAACGTTGGAAATTCATCCAGCCACCAAAACAGGGCTCCCCACAGCGCGATCTGCAGCATGGTTCCAAACATCAGGATGGTGATGACACCAAACAGCGGCCAGGCCCCCTGTGCGTCACGAGTCGATTGACCGCTCTTGCGCAGATAATAACGGATGCTCCATACATTAATGTGCGTCTGCAGTAGCAAGTTTCCCCAAACGATAGGCATCCCAATCAACAGTACATTCAACATGCTGCGCCCCAGTCAGTGTGTTCTGCCCTCAGTTATAGAGTATATTGCGGCCGCCGTACCCGAGCCGGTACTGCCGAACTGCCGGCAGCGCAGCACTCGTTACCAGCGCGCGGCGGCAGCCTGATCGCTGCTGCGGCTGGCGACCCAGCGCTGCGAGCCATCGCGTAACGTCTCCTGCTTCCAGAACGGGGCTCGGGTCTTCAACACATCCATCAGGTACTCACAGGCGGCAAACGCCTCACCGCGGTGGCCACTGGCCACCAGTACCAGCACAATCTGATCGCAAGGGGCAAAGGCACCGACGCGATGGATCAGCGTCACCGCCTGCAGATCCCAGCGCTGACGGGCACTGGCCACCAGCTCGGCCAGCACCCGTTCGGTCATCCCCGGATAGTGCTCCAGCGTCAGGCCGCAGACAGCATCACCCTGGTTGATATCACGCATGCGGCCGACAAAGCTGACGATGGCACCCGCCGCCGGCAGTGCACTTAGCGCCGCATACTCCTCGGCCAGCGAGAAGTCGGCGTCGGTAACGAGAATGCGCTCCATGGCTAGCCTCCGGTCACTGGGGGGAAAAAGGCCACCTCATCGCCGGCCTGCAGCGGGCAGCTATCGTCGCGCACCACCTGATTGACCGCCACCAGCACCTCGCGATCGGCCAGGGCATATTCCCAGCGCGTACCACGTTGCATCAGTTGCTGACGCAGGGCGCCGGCGCTGGCTGGCACATCGTCCAGCCGCAGCTGACTCACCGCCAGCTGCTCGCGCAGACTGGCAAAAAAGCGCACGGTTATCATAGCAGCGACTCCTGACGTAGAAAGTGGCCCGAGCGCCCGCCCTGCTTTTCCAGCAGGCAGATCGAGTCGATGACCATCTGTTGGTCCACCGCCTTGCACATGTCATACAGCGTCAACGCTGCGACGGACGCCGCCGTCAGCGCCTCCATCTCGACCCCCGTCTGGCCATGCAGCCGACACAGCACCTCGATATGGACGGCCGCCATGCCGGTTGCAGCCTCGTCAGGCTGCGGCTGCAATGTCACCTCGACCTTGGAGAGCGCCAGCGGATGACACAACGGGATCAGATCACAGGTCTTTTTCGCCGCCATGATGCCGGCAATGCGTGCGGTGGCGAACACATCCCCCTTGTGGTGGCCGCCACTTTGAATCAACGCCAGCGTTGCCGTGCGCATGCAGATGCGCGCCATCGCCCGCGCCTCGCGTACCGTACTCGGCTTGCCACTGACGTCGACCATGTGTGCCTCGCCGTTATGCTGGATATGGGTCAACTGCGGGCTCATCTTCAGCCCCCCTTCTTCAGGTGCATCACAAAGCTGCATGGCCGGGTGCGTGCATCGAGCTGTGGCGCAATGATCTGCGTCCAGCCGGTCAGGCAAGCGTTATTCGAGCCCGGCAGGCAGAACAGGATGGTGCGGTTGGCCAGCCCGGCCAGGGCCCGGCTTTGAATGGTGCTGGTGCCGATCTCGGTATAGGAGACCTGACGGAACAGTTCGCCAAAGCCCTCCACCTCCTTGTCGAGCAGCGGTTTGACCGCCTCTGGCGTGGTATCGCGACCGGTGAAGCCGGTGCCGCCGGTGATCAGCACCGCCTGGATGTGGTCACTGGCGATCCACTGGCTGAGAACGGCACGGATCTGGTAGATGTCATCTTTAACCAGGGCGCGATCGGCCAGCCGATGGCCCGCGTCGCTCAGTGCGTTAACCAGCAGTTGGCCCGAGCTGTCACTGGCCAGATCCCGGGTATCGGAAACGGTCAGAACGGCAATGTGTAATGGTTGAAACTCCAGTGCGGCATGGCTCATGGCGCGAACTCCTTGGCAGATACAAAAAGGGAATGAGGCTCAGTGTGGCGAGGCAATGTGGAAGCACAGCGCGCCGGTTGTGCGCGGCAAAAGGCCTGCCACTCCTGTGGGGTATTGGTGTTGCACAGTGCGATGGCCGCCTGCTCAGGCGGTGTAAGCGCCAGATCCGCGATCTGCGTGAGATCCAGCAGGCGGATCAGGCCGCCGACCGAGGCGGCGCCTTGGTCGGGATCCGCCAGCAGTTGCTGCACCCCGGCCAGTGCCGCCGGGCTCGCCAGCAACAGCGGAAACTGGTTGTGCTGCAAGGCTGCACCGATGTGGGTATCCGCGGCCAGCTGCAAAAAGGTCCGCAGCAGTTCAGCCTCCAGCCCCGGCATGTCCACCGGGATCACCAGCCAGCGCGCCGCGGGGGCCCAGGTCAGCGCCGAGGCCAGGCCAGCCAGCGGTCCGCGCCCCTGATAGCGCGGCAAATCCGGCAGCGAGGGCACGTCGGGGTAATCCCCCGCCGCCCACACCTGCTGGCAACCGGCTGCACGCAGCCGCTCCAGACCGAGCTGCAACAGACTCTGGCCATGAAGCAGCAAGCGCGCCTTGTCCTGTCCCATACGCGACGATCGGCCGCCACACAGCAGCAGGCCATACAGCGGCAGCTGGCTGGGTTTGCTCATGTTTAGCCTCCTATCGATGCCAGATGCTGACGCACCCCGGCATTGCCGCTGTGCAGGCGATGGCCCAGCACCTTGTGCTGCAATGCGGCCTGGATGCGCTGCTGCAGCGCCGTCTGGTCGGCGTCGGACTGCAGCAGATCGCGCAAGTCGATACCGCCATCGCCAAACAGACACAGGTGCAGCTGGCCCAGTGCCGAGACACGCAGACGGTTGCAGCTTTGGCAGAAGCCATCGGCATAGGGCAGGATCAACCCCACTTCCCCCAGGTAATCCGGGTGCAGATAGACCTGCGCCGGTCCCGCATCGGCCTGGCGTGGCTTGAGTTGCCAACCGGACGCCAGCAACTGCTGGCGCAACCCTTCGCCGCGCAGATGATGACGCGCGAAATAGTCATCTTGAGCGCCGGTCTGCATCAGTTCGATAAAGCGCAGCTGGACTGGCGTCTGCTGCACCCAGCGCAGAAACAGTCCCAGCTCATGGGCATTGAGCCCCTTGAGCAACACGGTATTGATCTTGATTTGACTGAATCCGGCATCCCAGGCGGCCTCAAGCCCGGCCATGATCTCCTTGAGACGATCTTGGCCGGTGATCAGTGCAAACTGGCGCGGATCCAGACTGTCGATGCTCAAATTGAGGGCATCGAGCCCGGCGGCGCGCCATTCCCGCGCCTTTTGCTGCAGGCGGTAGCCGTTGGTGGTCAGCACCAGCGTTTGCAGCCCGTCCAGCGCCTTGAGATCGGCGATGATGGCCGTCAGATCACGTCGCATCGAGGGTTCACCGCCGGTCAGGCGGATCTTGGTGGTGCCGGCCGCGACAAAAGCACCGGCCACGCGGCGCAGCTCGTCGCGGCAGAGAAAATCGCGCCGACCATCGGGACGATAACCCGACGGCAGGCAATAGCTGCAACGGAAGTTGCAGACATCGGTCAATGACAGGCGCAGGTAGTAAAACCGCCGCGCAAAGCCATCCACCAGCGCCGGGGGCTGTGCCACCGGTCGAAGCTGTATTGATGAAGCCATAAACACCTTTCCAAAGTCGGGAGGCGGTTTGGTTTCCCGCACCACCCTCGCCGGTTTCCCGGCTCGGCCGGCCAGCCCTGGCACAAAGGCGTTAGGCTAACAGGCTCGGGTTTATTGTTTCAGTGGTAAGTTGATGCGTGTGTCTGTGCGCGCTATATCTCCGTGAGAGTGATCAGGCGCTGAGCCGATGACGTTGCCCGCATATGCTGCACTCGGCATCAGGCTGCAGCGTCAATGTCATGAACTCCAGGGTACGACCATCGATCAACAGCAGCTGGCCGCCCGGTACCACAGCGGCACCGCTCAGCCATTTCACCGCCTGCAGCGCCTGTAGTGATCCGACCATGCCGACCAGCGGGCCTGCGACACCATTGGTGACACAGCTGCCATCAGGCTCGGCAAATCGCTGGCTCAGGCAGCGATAGCAAGGCTCATCGGGCTGCCAGCCAAAGCTCACCACCTGACCTTCGAACCGGATCACCGCCGCCGAAATCAGCGCTACCCCTGCGGCACGACAGCACCAGCTGATCAACTCCCGGCTGGATCGCCGATCACTACAGTCGAGAACCAGATCGACGTCGTGCAGCAGGTCAGGCAGATTCAGCTCGTCGGCAAACTCGGCCAGCGCTTGCAATTGCAGATAGGGATTGAGTTCGGCCAGACGCCTGGCCGCCGAGACCACCTTGTGCTGGCCCAGGCTGGCTTCGCTGTGCAGCACTTGACGCGCCAGATTACTCAGCTCGACCCGATCGCCATCCAGCAGGGTCAGCCGACCAACGCCACTTGTGGCCAGATACTGACTGGCCGCACAACCTAATCCGCCAAGGCCGATGATCAGCACATGGGAACGCTTTAAGCGCTCCTGCCCTTGCAGATCCCACCCTTTGAGGTTGATCTGACGGTGATAACGCAACAACTCGCCATCGCTTAGACACGCATCGTGATTCATGTCATCACCTCGTCAAACAGCAGGATCTCGACCCGACTCCCCGCCGCCAGTTGGCTCTGATCGGGATAGGCCTGATCATCCAGACAGATCAGACAGTTCGCCTGAGCCAGCGCGCGGAACATGCCTGAACCCTGCTCACCAGCCAGCACCACCTGCAGCTCACCCTCGGCGTTGACCGATGCCATACCACGCTGAAAGTCGATGCGTCCGGCGCTCAGACGTAACGGCTCCAGTGTGGTAGCGCGCAACCGCAGCCGCGGTGCCGAGTCTGCCCCCATCAACCGCTCCAGCGCCGGTTGCACCAGCAGCAAAAATGTCACCAGTGCCGACACCGGGTTACCTGGCAGGCCAAAGAACCAGCGACCATGGCGGGCGCGGCTCAGCCGGCCGCAAGCAAACGGCTTGCCCGGCTTTATCGCCACCTTCCAGAACGCCACCTCACCCAGCTCGGCCAGGATCTGCCTGGTATAGTCGGCATCACCGACCGATACCCCACCCGAGGTGATCAGCACATCAGCTTCGGCATCACCCCGCAAGAACGCCTCGCGCAATGCCGCCGGATCATCAGGGATGATGCCCAGATCCAGCACTTCGCAGCCCAGCTTGTGCAGCAAAGCCCGCAGCCCATAGCGATTGCTGTCCACCAGCTGACCGGGCAGCAGCACCGCATCAACATCGCGCAGCTCGTCACCACTACTAAAACAGGCCACCCGCAACGGTCGGTACACCACCACCTCGCTGACACCCACCGCCGCCAGCAGCGGCAGATTCCGCGCACCGAGTCGCACCCCGGCGGCCAGTACCGGCTCGCCGGCGGCGATATCCTCACCACAGCGGCGAATGTTCTGCCCCTGTTTGACCGCCGCGCGCAAGACAATCGCGGCTGACTCCCCCTGGACCACGGCTTCGGTCTGCTCCTGCATGACAACCGCGGCCGTGCCCTGCGGCACCGGCGCACCGGTCATGATGCGCACCGCACTGCCTGACGGCCACGAGGCGGCAAACGGATGACCGGCCAACGCCGTACCGGCTAGCGGCAACGGCCCTGTGGCGGCGAGATCGGCCGCTTGCAGCGCAAAGCCATCCATCGCGGAATTGTCAAAGCGCGGTGACGGGTAACGGGCGATCACCGTCTCTGCCAGCACCCGGCCCTGAGCCTGGCCCAGCGGCACGGTTTCACGGCCAACGCAGCAAGTCAGCATGGCGGCCAACTGCTGTTGCGCCTCGGCCAGACGCAAGACGCCCTGTACTCCACAACTCATGCTCTGCTCCTCATGGCGCTTAGCCGCCCCGTGACTGGATATAGACCTCACCGCCATCAAGACGGACTGGCCAGACCCGTAGCGCCACGGCGCTCTCCTCCAGACACCGACCATCGGCCAGCTGGTAGTGATGCTTGTACAGCGGCGATGCCACACAGGGGATGCCGCCCTGATCGCCGACAATGCCGCGGGAGATGACGAAGGCCTCACCCAGCGGATCCCAGTTGTCGAGGGCATAGACAGCCGGACTCAGCTGCGGCAGATAAAACAGCGCCACCTGCTCATCCCCAACCCGCGCTGCTGCGCCGACATCGGGCGTTAAATCCGTCAACGCACACACTTTGACCCAGTTCATACCAGCTCCTTGATGTAGATGATTTCCTGCTCCTGAGCGGGGAACGCCTGGCCACGCTCCACCTTGCGCGGCGGCATATAGGCCTCGTCGCTGTTGAGGAATGGCTTGAAGCGCTTGAGTTTTTCCGGATCAGCAAGCGTGCCCTGCCATTCACACTGGAAGGTCGCCAGCTGGTAAGCCATCTGCGCCTCAAGCTCGGCACCGATCCCCAGCTTGTCATCGAGGATCACCGCCTTGAGATAATCGAGACCACCTTCCATGTTTTCCATCCACACCGAGGTGCGTTGTAGCCGATCGCCGGTACGGATGTAGAACATCAGTATGCGATCGATATAGCGCAGCAGCTCTTCGTCACAGAGATCGGTGGCAAACAGATCGGCATGGCGTGGACGCATGCCGCCGTTACCGCAGACATACAGATTCCACCCCTTGTCGGTGGCGATGACGCCGATGTCCTTGCTCTGCGCCTCGGCACACTCGCGAGTGCAACCGGAGACGGCAAACTTCAGCTTGTGCGGTGCCCGCAGCCCCTTGTAGCGGTTCTCGATCAGGATCGCCATGGCGATGGAGTCCTTGACGCCATAACGGCACCAGGTCGAACCAACACAGGATTTGACGGTGCGCACTGACTTGCCGTACGCCTGGCCGGTCTCGAAACCGGCATCAATCAACTCCTGCCAGATGGCCGGCAGTTGGTCGACGCGGGCGCCGAACAGATCGATGCGCTGGCCACCGGTGATCTTGGTGTAGAGGTTGTATTTCTTGCCGATGGCGCCGATGGCGATGAGGCCATCCGGGGTGATTTCGCCGCCCGGGATGCGCGGGACCACGGAATAAGTGCCATCTTTTTGCAAGTTGCCGAGGAAGGCATCGTTGGTGTCCTGCAGCGGCCGATGCGGCTTGTCGAGCACATGTTCGTTCCACAGCGAGGCGAGGATAGAGCCGACCAGCGGCTTGCAGATGTCACAGCCTAGGCCCTTGCCATGCTTCGCCATCACGGCACTGAAACTCTTCAGCTCACCCACACGGATCAGGTGAAACAGCTCCTGTCGGGTAAAGGCAACGTGCTCGCAGACATGGTTGTTGGCCTCCATGCCGAGCTCGAGCAAGGTCTGATCGACCACCTGCTTGACCAGGTTGGCACAGCCACCGCAACCGGTCCCGGCCTTGGTGCAGCTCTTGACCTCCGCGAGCGTGTGGTTGCCGGCCTTGACCGCCGCGACGATGTCGCCCTTGGTGACGTTGTGGCAGGAGCAGATGGTGGCGCTGTCCGGCAGCGTCAGTTGCGGTGTTGCGCTGCTCTGTTCGCCCATGATCAGCGCCAGCGGCTGTTCGCCAAGCTCGACGCCGTTGAGGTAGTACTGCAGCAGGGTGTCATATTCGCTGTTATCCCCCACCAGGATGGCGCCCAGCAGCCGCTTGCCGCTCGCATCGACCACCAGCTTCTTGTAGACCCCGACCTTGCGATCTAGCGTCAACACCTCCTGAGCCCCGGCCGTCGCGCCGTGGGAATCGCCGATGGCGCCGACATCGACGCCCATCAACTTGAGTTTGGTGCTCATATCGGCCCCGAGAAACGCACCGCCATTACCGAGCAGTTCAGCGACGACGGCGCGGGCCATCTGGTAGCCGGGAGCAACCAGACCGAAAACCTTGCCTGACCAGAGCGCGCACTCGCCGATGGCCCAGACCGCAGCATCGCTGGTGCGGCAGTGGTCGTCGACGACGATGCCGCCGCGTTCGCCGACCAGCAGACCGGCGGTCCGCGCCAGGCGGTCCTCAGGGCGGATACCGGCCGAAAACAGGATGACGTCGGTTTCGAGGAACTCGCCGCCCTTGAACACCATGCGATGGCGGGCACTCTCGCCATCGACAATGCACTCGGTTGCTGTATTGACATGCACCTGCACGCCCAGGCTTTCAATCTTGTTTTTCAGCAGGTCGCCACCCACCGGATCCAGCTGTACCGGCATCAGACGCGGCGCAAACTCGACAACGTGGGTTTCCAGCCCCAGCAGGCGCAGCGCATTCGCCGCCTCCAGGCCCAACAGACCGCCCCCCACCACCACGCCGGTACGCCCACCGGCACAGGCATCACGGATGGCATCCAGATCCGACAGGGTGCGATAGACATAGCAGCCTGCCCGCTCGTGACCCGGTATCGGCGGCACAAACGGGTATGAGCCGGTCGCCAGCACCAGACGGTCGTAAGAATAGGTTTCACCGTGACAGGTCTGTAGCCGGCGTTCTGCCAGATCCAGCACCTCGACGGCACTGGAGAGCAGCAGGCGAATGCCTTGCGCGGCATACCACTGCGGATCGGCCAGTTGCAGATCCCGTGGCGCCTTGCCGCCGAACACCTCGGACAGGTGCACCCGATCGTAGGCACTGTCCGGCTCGGCCCCAAATACAGTGACTTCAAACTGATCCAGGCCACCGGCCAGCACCAGCTGTTCGATGAAATGGTGACCGACCATACCATTGCCAATCACCAGTAATTGTTGCTTGCTCATGTTTGCACTCCCTTGGCTGGAATCGCTCCCGCCTCGACTCTCAATGGCGGCTGATTCAGGCCACGGCGGCCCGTGACTCAGCCTTGGGCTTTTTTAGTGGTGTCACCTTGCTGTGCTTCTCATAGAGGAAACTCAGCACACACTGCCGCAGCTTGTGGTATTCGGGATCATCGGCCAGCGCTACCCGGTTGCGCGGTCGCGGCAGCGTGATGTCGAGAATTTCACCGACCGAGGCGGCCGGTCCATTGGTCATCATGACGATGCGATCCGACAACAACACGGCCTCATCAACATCATGGGTGATCATGATGACGGTGTTGTTCAGCTCGGCCTGGATCTCCATCAGGGCATCCTGCAGATGGGCACGGGTCAACGCATCCAGCGCACCGAATGGCTCATCCATCAACAGCACCTTGGGTGACATCGACAAGGCTCGGGCAATGCCGACACGCTGCTTCATACCACCGGAGATTTCGTGTGGTTTCTTATCCAGCGCATGGTCCATCTGCACCAGCGAGAGGTAATAACGCACTTTCTCGGCGATCTGTGCCTTGCTCGCCCCTTTCATCACCTGGCGCACTGCCAGCTCGACATTCTCGTAAACCGACAGCCAGGGCAGTAGCGCATGGTTTTGAAACACCACGGCGCGCTCAGGCCCCGGGCCTGCCACTTCACGCCCGTCGAGGATAATGCCACCCGACGTCGCCTCGTTGAGACCGGCCACCAGATTGAGCACTGTGCTCTTGCCGCAGCCGGAGTGGCCAATCAGCGAGATGAACTCCCCCTTGGCGATCTTCAGGTTGACGTTGACCAGCGCCTCAAACCAGCCTGTCGGGGTAGCAAAGCGCATACCGACATCACTCAAATCCAGATAGTGTTTGGACATTCTCGTTTCTCCTTGTCAGCCGCGGATTCAACGCAGATCGCTGCGCTTGTCCCAGGACAGTCCCTTCTGCAACGCCAGCATGCCGCGGTCGAGCAGGAAGCCAATCAAACCTATGGTGATCACCGCCACCATGATGCGAGCCAGCGAATCGGCGCTGCCGTTTTGAAACTCATCCCAGACGAATTTGCCCAGCCCCGGGTTCTGCGCCAGCATCTCGGCGGCAATCAGTACCATCCAGGCCACCCCCAGTGACAAGCGCAGGCCGGTGAAGATCATCGGCACGGCCGACGGCAACACGATTTTGCGCACATGGGTCAGCGGCCCCAGTTTCAGTACCCGGCTGACGTTTTGCAGATCCGGATCGATCGTTGCCACGCCGACCGTGGTGTTGATCAGCGTCGGCCACAGGCTGCACAAGCTGACAGTGAACGCCGAGATGACAAAGCTCTTGGCGAAAAAGGGATCCGAGCTGACATACAGCGCACTGACCACCATGGTCACCAGCGGCAACCAGGCCAGGGGGGAGATGGGTTTGAGGATCTGGACCAGCGGGTTAATGGCAGCATACAGGCTGCGATTCAGTCCGAGTACAATGCCAACCGGGATGGCAATCAGTACCGCTACGCCAAAACCGGTCGCCACCGTGATAAGGCTGGTCAGTACTTGGTCGAAAAAGGTGGGCCGTCCGGTATAAGGGCGGATTTTCACCTCGGCATGGGGATCGACCTTGAGTTTTTGCGCATTGCGCGCCTCCTGGCGAGCATAAAAGGCGGTGCGTTTATCACGCTCGCTGACAAATTCCTGATACAGGGCGTGAACCTGCACCGCAGTCGCCGCCGGGCCCGGCAGCGCTCCCAGACTGGTCTGTACCTGGCTGGCCGTGATGTGCCACAGACCGAGGAACAGCAGAATGCCCAGCAGGGGTAACAGTCCGGCACGCCAGGCACCAGCGGCCGGCAGTGTCAGGCCAAAGCGCCCTTTGGGTCGCATCCATTGCATGATGGCTTGCATCGTCTTCTCTCCTTGCAGCGGGGGAGTCGCCTCCCCCGGGTCAGATAACATCAGAGCTTGTCGTCGCCCTTGAGGCCGATGGCAAATTGCTTGAGATAGTCATTCGGCTTGTGGCCGTCGTAGCTCACACCATCGATAAAGTGACTGTCAGCCGGCTTGTAGCCGCTTTCGCTTGCAAAGTCCGGGAAGTCGCTGGCTTTCATCTTGCCTTCGGCAATCAGCTCCTTGGCGGCAATGGCGTAGACGTCCGGGCGGTAGACCTTCTTGGCCATCTCGGCATACCAGCTATCCGGTTTGGCCTCGGCGATCTGGCCCCAGCGGCGCATCTGGGTCATGTACCAGATGGCGTCGGAGTAGTACGGATAGGTCGCGTGGTGGCGGAAGAAGACGTTGAAGTCCGGAGCCGGGCGTTTGTCGCCTTTCTCGTACTCGAAGGTGCCGGTCATCGAGTTGGCGATCACCTTGGCGTCGGCACCGACATAATTTGGTTTGGCGAGGATCTGGACTGCCTGCATGCGATTGGCATTGTTGTTCTGATCCAGCCAGTAGGCGGCACGGATCAGCGCCTTGATCAGGTGAATGTGGGTGTTGGGGTACTTGTCGGCAAACGCCTGGGTAACACCGAATACCTTCTCCGGGTTGTTCTTCCAGATTTGCTCGTCGGTGACCACCGGTACGCCGATGCCCTTGGCAACCGCGGCCTGGTTCCACGGTTCACCGACGCTGTAGCCACTGATGGTACCGGCCTCCAGCGTCGCCGGCATCTGCGGCGGCGGCGTTACGGACAGCAGCACGTCAGCCTGTTGCTGACCGGAGTTATCCCCCTTGGCTGGCGCGTAGTAACCCGGATGGATACCCCCCGCCGCCAGCCAATAGCGCAATTCATAGTTGTGGGTCGACACCGGGAACACCATGCCGAAATTGAAGCTCTTGCCTTGTTCCTTGTAGCCCTTGATAACTGATTGGAGAGCATCAGCCTTGATTGGATGCAACGGCTTGCCATCACTCCCTTTGGCCAGCGAGGGAAGCATCGCCCGCCACACGTCATTTGAGACAGTAATTGCATTTCCATTCAGATCCATGCTGAACGCCGTCACAACCTCGGCCTTGGTACCCACACCCAGCGTGGCGCCAATGGGTTGCCCGGCGAGCATATGGGCACCGTCGAGTTGCCCGTCGATCACCCGATCCAGCAACACCTTCCAGTTCGCCTGGGCTTCGAGGGTGACATAGAGACCTTCATCCTCGAAATACCCCTTCTCGTACGCCACGGCTAACGGTGCCATATCGGTCAGCTTGATGAAGCCGAGCTTGAGCTCTTCTTTCTCCGGTGCCCCCACTTCCGCCCGGGCCTGGGTATTGAAAAACAGGGTAGCCAGCAGGGTGGCCAGTGCAGTCTTGTGGTAATGAGGCATTTTTTCTCTCCCTGAAAAAACAAAAGCGCCCTGCCGATCTGTCGATCAGCAAGGCGCCTTTGCCAAAATTCGCTACTGTCGCTGTGTAGTTACAGCCGTTACTCACGCACTCTGGTCAGCCTCGCCGTTGAGGGTGACCTGCGTCACACAGGACTATTCAGTTTCTGTGCCAACTCTGAAACAGCACTGTTTGGTGGTGTAAAGATGGATTTTTCAGGTGTGTTTGCAATCTGAGCAGTGACTTTCACCCTGCCTGGCGCCCCAACTCAGTGCGGGTGCACCACGCCGAGTGCAATGCACACCCGGCATTGTCCTGCGCTCGGCCCGGCGCGGGATTTACGGCGCTCCTAGTCGTTGCTGTCGTTGTAAATCAGCTAATTAAGCCAGGTTGCCGGTAACGCGGCCACCTCAGCCCTGCGCGTGAAAAGCAGAATTAGCGTCAGCGAACAGATCGGCACGGCTTTTGCCTAGTGACGTTTGATAACTTTCAGATACCACTTTGGATAACGACGTCCACCTCCCCGGCCTGTGCCGAGCGGAGTGGGCGTCTTTTTGTCTGTGCACTTGTGCGGAGCGCAATAATGAGCGAACAGGGCCTTATTCCCATCACTGAGCCACAGGCACAATCCGGTGCCATCAAGACGACCTGCGCCTACTGCGGTGTGGGTTGTGGTATTCAGACCAATGGCCAGCAGCTCACCGGCGACAGTGACCACCCGGCCAATCACGGCGCCCTGTGTATCAAGGGTGCCAGCCTGCTGGAAACCATGGCCTACCCGCAGCGGCTGCTTTATCCGCGCGTCGCCGGCAAACACGCCAGCTGGGACCAGGCCCTCGACCACATAGCCGAGCGTTTTACGCAGATCATCGACGAATCCGGTCCCGAGGCGATTGGCTTTTATGTCTCCGGTCAGCTGATGACCGAGGATTACTATGTCGCCAATAAACTGATGAAAGGTTACTTGGGCGCGGCCAACATCGACACCAACTCACGGTTATGCATGTCCTCGGCGGTCATGGCCCATCAACGCGCATTTGGCGAAGATGTGGTGCCCGCCTGTTATGCCGATCTGGAGCTGTGCAATCTGCTGGTGATCGTCGGCGCCAACACCGCCTGGACGCACCCCATCGTTTTCCGCCGGATCCAGCAGGCACGCAGTCGCAACCCGCAGTTGAAGCTGGTGGTGATCGATCCGCGCAAGACCATGACCGCCGAACAGGCCGACCTGCACCTGCCGCTACGTCCGGGCAGTGATGTGGCACTGTTTAATGGTCTGTGCCGCTATCTGCAGCAGAATAATGGCCTCGATGAGCGCTATATCGCCGACCATGTCAGCGGCTATGCCGAACTGAGCCAGCTGCTGGATAGTGCCGAATATGAACCGGCGGCGGTAGCGGCAACCTGTGGCGTCAATGAACGCGATCTGCGTGCCTTCTACCACTGGTTCTGTCGCGAGCCCAAGAGCGTGACACTGTTCTGCCAGGGGGTGAACCAATCCAATCAGGGCACGGACAAAGGCAACAGCATCATCAACGCCCACTTGCTGACGGGACGCGTCGGCAAGCCAGGCGCTTCGCCGTTTTCCATCACCGGTCAGCCCAATGCCATGGGCGGCCGTGAAGTCGGCGGGCTGGCGACCCAGCTCGCCGCCCACATGGGCTTCAGCGAACAACATTGCGATCGGGTACAACGCTTCTGGCGCTCGCCGACCATAGCGCGCAAGCCTGGCCTCAAGGCGGTGGATCTATTCACGGCAGTGCATGAAAAAAAGATCCGTGCGCTCTGGGTCATCGCCACCAATCCGGCGATTTCGCTGCCCGACTCGGCCCGGGTGCGCGAGGCCCTCGCCAACTGTGAACTGCTGATTGTCTCGGAAATGACACCGAATACCGATACCGCCAAGTTTGCCGACATCTTGCTGCCAGCAGCGGGCTGGGGTGAGCGCGGTGGCACCGTCACCAACTCCGAACGCTGCATCAGTCGGCAGCGAGCGTTCACCGCCCCTCCCGGCGAAGCGCGGCCCGACTGGTGGGCGCTGGCCGAAGTGGGCAAGCGCATGGGTTTTGCCGAAGCCTTCGCCTATCAAGGCCTTAACGACATCTTGCGCGAATTTGCCGCCCTGACCGCCTTCGAGAATCAGGGCGAACGCCAGCTGCACCTTGGCGAGTTAGCCAAGCTCAGTGACGCTGAACTCGATGCCTGGCAGCCGGCACGCTGGCCTCTCAATCCCGCGGTTAGCATCGTCGAACGTGATCGCCGCTTTGGTGATGGCCACTTCTCGACGCCCGATGGCAAGGCGCGACTGATGGCCGTCCAGCCACAGCTGCCACAACTGGATCTGCCCGCACCCGACGCCAGTCCCGGACGCAACTGGTTGCTGAATACCGGACGCTTGCGCGATCAGTGGCATACCATGACCCGTACCGGCCATCTGACACGGCTGATGGAAACGGAACCTTACCCACGCATCAGCGTCAACCACACGACGCTGCTGGCCAGTGGTCTGGAACAGGGACAACTGGTATGGATCGGATCGCGCCGGGATCAAGTGTTGGCACGCCTGGAGCGCGATGACGGCCTGGCCGACGACGAAGCCTTCATGCCGATGCACTGGAGCGATCTGTTCACCGCCCGTGGTGGGGTAAATCGCCTGGTCGCACCGGTGGTCGACCCGATCTCCGGTCAGCCACAGTTCAAGCAGAGCCGGGTGCAGGTACAGCCCTTTGCCACCCGCTGGCTGGCGCTGTGGGTTGGACAGCATGAACCGGAGCTTGACGCCCTGGGCCGCGATCCGGACTGGTGGAGTCGCCGTCCGGTGGACGGCGGTGAATGCCGCCTGCTGGCCGATGCCAGCAGCGACCAGAGTCAGTTATGGCAAGCTATCGCCAGTCGCGGCCAGTGGTTGAAACTGCCAATGCCCGGCGGCTGGGTAGCCGTCAAACTCAGCAACCAGCGCATCGCCGGGCTGCTGTTGTGTGGCGACAACCCGTGGCAGCTCAACGTCGGGCTGCTAGCCGGCCTGCTGGCGACCCCCCTGAACCTGTCCCTGCTGGCCAGCACGCTCGAACAAGCCCTCGCCGGCGACAGCCGCATGGTCTGCTCCTGCATGCGGGTGAGCGAACGGCAAATTGTCTCGGCGATTGTGGAACAGGGAATTCAAGAACGCAGTGGATTGCAATCCCTGTTAAAATGCGGCACTAACTGTGGCACCTGTATCGGCGAGATCGACAAACTGGTCGCCAAATACCGGCCACAGTGATGACACGGACAAGGAGCGTCTGTATGGCAACTTCTCATGGCAACGTCACCCTGGTCGGAGCCGGCCCGGGTGATGTCGATCTGCTGACCGTCAAGGCATTACGCCTGATCCAGCAGGCCGGTGTGGTGGTGTATGACCGGCTGGTTGGCGCCGAGATCCTGGCGTTGATTCCGGCGCAGGCCGAGCGTCATGACGTAGGCAAACGCTGTGGTGAACCCTCGTTCAGCCAGCAACAGATCAATGAACTGCTGCTGACCCTGGCGCGACAAGGCAAGAGGGTGATCCGCCTCAAAGGCGGCGACCCTTATGTATTTGGCCGCGGCGGCGAAGAAGCGCTGTTCCTGCGCCAGCATGACATCCCCTTCAGTGTCGTGCCTGGCATCACGGCGGCGCTAGGTTGCGCCGCCAGCTGTGATATCCCCCTCACCCATCGCGGCATAGCGCGTTCGGTGACGCTGATCACCGGCCATCTGCAAGCCGGTGCCGACAAGCAAAGCCGGCCATTTCTCGGCTGGAGCCAGTTGCTCGGTGAAGGACACACCCTGGTGTTCTATATGGGGTTGGAGCAAGCGGCAACCATTCGCCATGGTCTGCTCGGTTATGGCCATCTGGCCAGTATGCCGGTGGCCTTGATCGTCGCCGGCACCACGCCACGACAACAAGTCTTTACCACCACGCTCGGTGAACTTGAACAGCAAGCCGAGCGGCTCAAGGGGGCGACACCCGTGCTGATCATGATCGGCGAGGTGGTCCGCCTGCGCGAGCAACTGAACCAGGCGGCCGCTCAGCTCTGGTCGCAGGTGGCGTAATGAGAGCCGAGCTCAACCGTTTATTCGGCCCGGCAACCATCATCAGACACCCGGCGTGTGTTGCTCCCACGCCTGGCAGGCAGGGTACAGCATGAGCTTTTCCCGCATCCTGATCCACAGTGACGACGTGGCACACGCCAACCGGCTGGCGCTGTTGCTGAGCCGCTATGGTCATGATCCTGTGACCATTCGGCGTCCGGATCCACTGCAGCTACCTACCGATTTGAACGGCGCCATGGTGGATTGCCGCCTGTTGACGGCTGAATGGCGGGTTGTGAGCATCGGCTTGGCACAACGCGGCTTGCCGGTCGTACTGTTCAATGATGCCCTTCCCGAGCATTTGCATGATCAGCTGATGGAAGCGGGTGTCTTGCTGGTGCCCCACCGGCTGCTGGATAAAGAACCCGTCGAAGCCTGGCTCAAGCAGGCTCGCGCCCAACAAGCCATGCTGCGACGGCAGCAGGATGCCATGGCAGACATGGCGGAAAAACTCGAGGCCAGAAAACTGATTGAACGCGCCAAGGGGATCCTGATGCAAAAACATCAGCTCAGCGAAGATGCTGCCTTCACCGCGTTGCGCAAGAGTGCCATGGAACACGGTCTGACGATGGGCGAACTGTCACGCCGGCTGTTACAACTGCCGGGCTAGCATGCGATGATGCGGTCCATGCCGTACAGCCACGCAATCTGACCTCATGTCTATGCATGCGCAGGCACCCGACCGCTTGTCGCGACAGGTCAGCCCGCGGCCAACCCCGTCCTGTCATACCTGCCCCTCATCCGGCCCCTCATGGGGCCGGAACGGCGGTGGACGCCGCACTGGCGGGCACCATGGGCACAGTACAGGCCGGCATCGCTTTCGCCTTCGCCTCGGCCTGCGACTGGGGCGGATACCAGGACGCCAGCGTCTGCTGGATTTGCGCCGCCGCCTGCTGCGGCGACTGCTGCCCCAGCACCACCGCCTGCGCTAACTGGTTGAGCTGGGCATTGAATGCCGGCTTGCCGCGCGATAAGAACTGCGCCCCCAACCGGATTGTCGAGTCGCACTCATCGCGCCAGCTCATCATTTGCTGCGCCACCGGATGGTGCAATTCAAAGAAGTGATTCGACAGCGAGAAGAAACCGGGTACGGCATTGGAGAAGCTTTCGGCAAATTCCGCCGATGACATCCACTCCAGCAGGTGCCATGCAGCGGCACGGTTCGGGCTGGCACTGTTGATGCCGATGCCCATGTCGGTATGGTCGACGAAATAGCAGGCATCCCCGCGCTTGCCAACCGGCGGATGGAAAGCGGCAAAATTCACCTTGCCGGTAAATTGCGGGATTGACCAGGAGCCGGCAACGATGATCGCCGCCTTGCCGCTGGCAAAATCCACCACCGTCTGCGCCTCGGTCCGGCTCTCCGCGGCCGCACCGATATAGGGTCGCCACTGTCTGAGCTCATCGAATGCCGCGACAAACGGTGCACTGGTAAAGGTACTGTCGCCATGGATCAGTGCCAGCCTGCCATCCTCGCCTTTCCAGTACGCGGGCCCAATGTTCAAAAAGCCCAGTTCAGAGACGACCCAGTTATCATGGGCGGCCAGCGCGAGCGGTAGATAGCGACCATCGTGGCGGATACGTTCCAGCACGGCAAAAAACTCCTCGCGCGTGGTCGGCGGAGTTAATTGCAGCTGTTTAAAGATATCCACGTTATAGAAAAAGCCCTGGATGACAGAGGCAATCGGCAGACAGAAGGTGGCCGCACCGGTATCGGTCTGCCAGGCCGATTTGGCAAAGCTGGGGAAATTCTCCATTCCGGGGAAATCGGTTAAATCCACCAGATGTCCGGCTTTGAATAACGCCAAGGATTGATCATAGGGGCGACAAATAATCAGATCGCCTGCGGTATTATTTTCCAGCCGTTGCTGCAGTGTGGCGTCATATTCTGACGTTTTAACCGGATTCAATTTCACGTCCAAATCCGGAGCGATTTTATGCAATATCGGCAGTAACGTTTGTTGCCATAATGCCTGGTCATCTACGCGCCAGGTTTCCATCGTTAATGTCGTACTCATCGCAGTTAATGGCAGACTTAATAATGCGAAACAGCATAACGTCTTAAACATTATTTCACCTCACACCCTAAACTTGGCAATCAGTTGTCGTTGGTCTGATGCTAATTGCTTCAATACTAATGATGAATGCAATGATGAACCGGCCACCATTTCACTCTCGTGAGCCAATTCGGCAATCGATGCAATAAATTGTGCAATTCCCTGGCTAACAGATATTTGCTCTTCCGATGCAAAAGAGACCTGATCAATAATTTCCTTCACCGCATACACGCTGGCAGTAATATTATCAAATGCCCGCTCCGCCTCGAGGATATGATCCACGCTGGACTGGGTATTCTCCTGGCTGCGCGACATAACGCCGAGCACATCGGCGCTGCAGTGTTGTAAATCGCCGATCAGGGACTGGATCTCCTGCGTCGCATTCTGGGTGTGGGTGGCCAGCGCCCGCACCTCGTCGGAGACCACGGCAAAGCCCCGGCCGGCGTCACCGGCGCGCGCCGCCTCGATGGCCGCGTTCAGTGCCAGCAAATTGGTCTGTTCGGCAATACCACGGATCACCGCCAGGATGTTGCCGATGTTGTTGCTGACCACATCCAGCCGGCGTGAAATCCTCACCGCATCATCAATCTCGCTGACTAACTGCTGCAGGCTGCGACGACTGTCACTGATCACTGTGATGCCGCGGGTGGAGGCCTCATGCGCGCTGTCGATTTGCTCCTTGGCGATCAGGCTGGAGCGCGCGACCTCGGCCGAACTCGATTCCAGCTGACAGACGGCAGCCGCCACCTGCTCGGTCTGCCGTTTCTGCTGTTGCACCTTGCTCATCACCTCATGGCTATTTGCCGACGAGCGGTCAGATTCAGCCACCAGGCACTCGGAGCCAGACTGCACATCCAGCAGCACACTGCGGGTGTTGCCCGCCAGCTCATCGATACTTTGCGCCAGCTCGCCGAACTCGTTGCCGGCAACATAGTTGACCCGGGCGCGCATGTCGCCTTTTGCCATGTCGGCAAGCACAATGCGGATCCGGCGCAGCGGGCGGCCGATGGCACGCATCGTGTTCACCGTGATCAGGATTGCCAGCCCGATCGAGATCACTGACAGCAACAAGATCACCATGAAAGCGCTGTTGATGGCCGCGTCGGCGCGCTGACTATCGGTCTGCATGCTGTGCTGGCTCTGCTTGCTGAGCGCGGCCAGTATGTTGTCTATCTGGATCAGCCCCCGGGCCTGAGTCTGCTGCGCCTGGACCAGCTCCTGGCTGATGCTCAGATTGTTTTGCATCAGTTCAAGCAAGCCACCGGCCTTGAGCACCAGATCCTCGACTTGCTGGATGCTGTGCGTGATGCGGACTTTCACATCTTCGGGTATCGCCATCTTGCGCAGGCGTGACCTCGCCATGGCGATATCCGTGGTCATGCGCGCACGACTCTTTTCAATCTCGGCGTGTTCGCTGATACGCTGAATATCCCGCAGATCCCGCGCCAGGCTGCTGGTCACGGATTCAGCACGATTTTGTAATGAACGGTTATTGGCAGTGAATTTAATCAATAAGTCGACAGAGCGGGAATAACTGTCCACCAATAACAAGAAGGCACGATTCTTTTCCTGGTGTGCCTGCTCGTTGCGTATTAATTCCCGATGACGGGACATCATGATTTCAGTGTGTTTAAAAAATGTTGTTGCCTGCTGTTGTAGTTCATCTAACAGCGCATTATCACTGTCAGCGAGTTTTTTATTCCGTAACTGTTCCAGTACCGCAAAAAAGGCGGATTTATTTTGATCATAATATTCAGCATGTCGTTGCAACAGGGCTGACTGGCGTGAAATTAAAAAGCCAAGACTGTCGCGGTTACTGGCAATCAGCAATTCACGCAGCGAGCTGGTTGCCAATGAAAATGGCGTTGCACGGTCGATGACAGTTTTAAATCGACTGTGAATATCCTCGGTACGGGAGTAACACATTCCCGCTAATACCAGCAGTAATGTGAGCAACACCATAAACCCGATTTTAATTCTGGTTACGATCAGCATGGCGATCACCGCCTATTTATGAAATGGTTCTGAAGTATGAAATAACGCCCGGAACCTTGGTCCCGGGCGCATGGCGTGACTGTTATGCCGCCGGTTTGCCATCGCAACTGAGCTGCAATAGTTGTTTTACCTCCGCTTTCACGCTGGCCGGCGTCCAGTTGATCGGACCCAAATCGAGCTGAGCCCGACCGCTGGTGGCCATGATGAACGGCGTATTGGTCTTTGAGAAATCCATGTCATTCTTGAAGCAACGCAGCGGCATCGCCAGCGTGACCCACTTGTCTTTCGGCAACTGGCGCAGGGTGTCCGTCACATCAATGGTGTCGCCACAAGGCCAGCCACACTGCAGCCCCAGCGTCATCGGGCTGTCCGGAGCCTGTTTGATGCGCAGTGTCACCATCAACTGACTATCGGCCTTGAGGTAGTTGCGACGGTCGGCACCCTTGACACGCGTCGTTTGCACCTGGATGGTGGCACCGGTCTCGGGACTGCTGCCGCTGAACGTTACTTCACGGGCATCCTGCTGACGCAGGTAGTCCACGGGTTTGACACGGATGTATTTCATCTCGGTCACGCTGTTACCGGAGACCTCGGTGCCGGTCCAGTTGCTGGCATCCCCCATGCGCAATCTGTGCTCATCAGTAGCCTTGGCACCGAACAGAACCAGTGGCGTGGCCGCCGCCGTCAGCTTCGAAGGATCGCTCTCCTTGCAACCGAAACTGCGCTTGTCGAGCGGTAGTTTGTCCAGATCTGCATAATGGCTCTGGGCGCTGGCCGCTTGCTGGTACGACAGGCCATAGCCAAACGCAAACAGCTGGTGTGCCTTATCCGGGCTCTGCTCAAACGCCGGCCGCTGCCAGCCAGGCTGGTTCGAGGGAATGCGGTTGATGCTGGTCGCACACTTCTGCACAGGCCAGGAGAAGGAGAGACGACCGCGGAAATCATGGGCGATTTTGCCGTTCGCATCGCGGAACAGCACATCGGTGATCCCCAACCCTTCGGTACCTGGCAACCAGGCAGCGACAAACGCATCCGCCAGGTTCAGCTCTTCGTTGACATACAGCGGACGACCGGAGAACAAGATCGCCACGGTCGGGATCCCTTGCGCCTTCAATTTGCGCAGCAACTGCAAATCTTCGCCATAGCTGCTCTTCATCTCGGCATAGGAGAGGGTCTTGTTGTCAGGAATATCGCCAAACCATTCGGCGTACGGATCTTCTCCCAACACCACGATGGCCACATCGGGCTTGCTGCCGGCCTGTTGCGCGAACGCCTCGGCGGTCAGCACATTCTGCTTGCCGATGGTCTGTTCTACCGCAGACAACACACTCACCGCCTTCGGGAAATCGGCCAGGGTGTTTTCGGTTCCCTGCCAGGTCAGGCTCCAGCCACCGACCTGCTTGCCCAGGTCGTTGGCCGCGCTACCGGTGACCAGCACTTTCTGCTGACGTTTGAGGGGCAAAATGTTGTGCTGGTTTTTCAACAGCACCAGCGACTTGCGTACCGCCTCACGCGCCAGAGCACCATGCTCGGCACTGCCGAGCACCGTCTGCTGCCCCGCCAGTTGCCGCTGCGACGGCATCGGTTTGTCCCACATTCCGGCGCGCATTTTGACACGCAAGATCCGGGTGACGGCATCATCGATACGTGCCATCGGGATCCGTTGCTGCTGCACGGCATCCAGCAGGCTGCTGCGGAATGCCATCCAGTCCTTGCGTGCCGTGACCATGAACACATCGATGCCGGCCATCACGGCGGCGTTGCAGGCCCCCATGCTGCAGCCGGCAACTTCACTGTGCCCGTTCCAGTCCGAGACAATGACGCCATCGAATCCCATCTTCTGTTTCAGCACATCGGTCAGCATGTATTTGCTGCCATGCAACTTGCCGTTGTACTCGGCACCGTCGGCGATCTGCTCGGCGTAGTTTTTCCGATCCTGCCAGCTGTTGAATGATGCCATCACCACCTGGGCGCCCGCATTGAGGCCGGAGAAATAGCCCATCGCATGGATATTGCGCAGATCATTTTCCGAGTAGAAATTGTCACCCCGGTCGATACCATCGCGCGTGCCGCCATCGCCGACAAAGTGTTTGACGGTGGAGATGACGTGGCACTGCCCCTTCAGATCGGCCGCCGAGCCCTGCAAGCCGCGCACCATTTCGCCGGCATAGGCATAGACAATGGATGGATCTTCGGAGTAGCCCTCATAGGTGCGTCCCCAGCGATCGTCGCGCGGCACCGCTACGGTAGGCGCAAACGTCCAATCCAGACCGGTGGCCGCGACTTCCTGGGCGGTCGCCTGACCGATGCGGTAGATCAGATCGGCATCGTGCGCAGCACCCAGGCCGATGTTATGCGGGAATATGGTCGCCTGAAACACGTTGTTATGACCATGCACGGCGTCAGTGGCCCACATGAACGGAATGCGAAAACCACGCCCCTGGAACGCCTGCTCGGTCGCCTGCCAGTATTTGTCCGCCTCCGCGGCCCACGCCTGGGCTGGCGCCTGCTTGTTATTGCCCGGCCAGCCACCGCCGCCGTTGAGCACAGAGCCAATCTTGTATTGACGGATCTCGTCCGGTGTCACTTCACGAAAATCCGGCTGCAACATCTGGCCGATTTTCTCCTCCAGCGTCATCTTCGCCAAAATGGCCTGCACCTTGGCCTCGATGGCCTGCTCCACCGGAATCGCGCTGTGAATCACTGGCCAGTCGGTAAAATAGGGTGTCTCTGCGGGAGCGGCCCCGGCACTGGCGGCTGCCAGCAGCCCCAGGCTGATGCCGGCAGCCAACATCGCGGATCGGTACTCTCTTTTTTGTTTCATTATCTCAACCCCGAGAACGTAAAGCGTATGATTGAATCATCTGAAATCGATTGCACAAGTGTAATCGCAAAAATAACCTGCTCGCCAGCGGCCAACCGCTCATTTCGTCGTCTCCCGTTATTAAAATCATGGAAACAGTGAGCCGAGTCACAATTAACAAGCAGAATTCTGGAAATCGATTTCAGAGCAACCATTTCTGGCCTTAGGATGCGGTTACCTTACTGTCATGGGTAGGGTCTATTGGTTTGTTTCATACCAGTTTGTTCCATGTGTATGTTCCTTTTTATAGCCGGAGCTTGCTCCGGCTCTTTTATTTTCAATGATTTAACTATAGAAAATTGTACGCGTAGCAGAATAGGATCGCGTGAGCATGTCATTTTTGCCCCCGGGGCCAGTCATCAGTGACCAAGCGTGGTTATGACAAAGCAGTGATGTAGAACGCGCCTGAAGGCGACAGCCAAGCGCAAACTGCACACAAAGTGCCGCTCTGCTCACAGTTCATACACAAGGATTTGATTTTTAGCCGACGATCTTGTTTCTTTCGCATGAAATCGATTTCCACAAATCAACTGTGGCAAGTCGATGTCGTCATTCAAGCGGTGTGTTTATTCAGAAGAGGCAGTAATGAAGCTATTTAGAAAAAGTAACGTCTCGCTCATCATCTCCTGCGTGCTGGCCATGCAGGGTTGTGCCAGCAACGGTAGCACCGGCAACAGCCCTGCCGTTGGTCCGACTGACGAGCTGCTGACCAATGGCAGCTTCGCCCAGGGAACAGATGGCTGGTGGTCTGCCGGCGGCCCGTTGAGTGCCGATCAGCAGATGGGCTGTCTGACCTTTACCAACGGTGGCAGCAATCCCTGGGATGTCATTTTTGGCCAATCCGGCCTGGCGCTGGCCCAAGGGCAAACCTATACCTTGAGTTTTACCGCCTCTGCCAAGCAGCCGATCCATGCCAAGGCACTGATTCAGCATGATGGCGCCCCTTATACCAGCTATCTGATACAGGACATCGAGCTGGGGGCCAGCGCCAAACAGTTCGACTTCACATTCACGCCGTCAGCTACCGACGAGAAGACCCAATTCCAGTTGCAGCTTGGCACCCAGACCCCGACCACCGTCTGTGTCGGCAAGGCCTCCCTCAAAGGCCCGCGCCTGAAGGCCAAAAATGACTTTGCCGAAGTCCGGGTCAACCAGGTCGGTTACCTGCCCCACGCCCAGAAGCGTGCAACCGTCGTCAGTGATGCCGCCACACCGCTGCCCTGGACCCTGCTCGATAGCCAGGGTAACAAGCTGGCAGAAGGCCAAACCCGGCCGTTTGGTCTGAATCCGGCCTCCGGCGAGAAAGTACACATTGTGGATTTCAGCCAGGTCACCCAACCAGCACGCGATCTGGTGCTGGTGGTCAATGACAAGAAGAGCCACCCGTTCAGCATCGATCCCCAGCTGTATCAAAAGATGAAGTTTGACGCCCTCTCCTTCTTCTACCAGCAGCGCAGTGGTATCGACATCGAAAGCAAATATGTCCAGCGTGCCGATTTGGCCCGCCCCGCCGGCCACAAGCCGGAACAGGTGACCTGCTTTAACAAGACCGATGCCAAAGGCAACGCCTGGCCCGGTTGCGATTACAAGCTGGATGTCACCGGAGGCTGGTACGATGCCGGCGATCAGGGCAAGTACGTGGTCAACGGCGGCATCTCCACCTGGACGCTGATGAACTTCTACGAGCATGAACAGCACGGCCGCAAACGCTCGGCCAGTGCGTTTAGCGATGGCCAGGTGAAGATCCCGGAAAGCGGCAACGGCAAGAATGACTTGCTGGACGAGGCGCGCTGGATGATGGACTTCATGCTGGCGATGCAAGTGCCAGAAGGCAAGAAGGCCGCCGTGCCGGTCGGTGATCAATCCGCGCATCTGGATGCGCTCAAGCTGACCGAGATCGATGCCTCTGGCATGGCGTTCCACAAGGTCGCCGATGAGGCCTGGACCGGCATGCCGCTGCCGCCGCACAAGGATCCGCAACCCCGTTACCTGAGTCACCCCAGCACCGCGGCCACGCTGAATCTGGCGGCGACCGCGGCCCAGTGTGCCCGGGTCTGGAAACAGAGCGATGCCCCCTATGCCGCACGCTGCCTGAAGGCGGCCGAAACAGCCTGGCAAGCGGCGAAGAAACATCCGGATGTCTACGCCTATGACAACTTCGTCGGCTCCGGTCCCTATGACGACACCCAGCTGGATGATGAATTCTACTGGGCAGCCGCCGAGTTGTTCGCCACTACCGGCAAGACAGAGTACCGCGATGCTATCCAGAACTCCCGTTACTACCTGACGACACCGAAGGGTGACAAGGACGCCACCGGCGACCTCTACTGGCAAGGTGTGGCCAGTGCCGGCACCATCACGCTGGCCCTGGTGCCCAACACACTGCCGCAAGCCGATGTGCAGCGCGCCCGCGCAGCCATAGTGGCGACTGCGGATGCCTATCAGCAACGCGTGGATCAGGAAGGCTATCTGATCCCCTACACGGCAGAACAGTATCCCTGGGGCTCCAACTCCAACCTGATGAACCGCAGCATCTTCCTGGGGCTGGCCCACGACATCACCGGCGAGCGCAAATATGTGCAGGCCATGTCTGATGCGATGGACTACCTGCTCGGGCGCAACCCACTGGATCAATCCTATGTCTCCGGTTACGGCAGTCGCCCGCTGCAGAATCCGCACCACAGATTCTGGGCACACCAGGTGGATGCGGCCTCGCCGATGGTGCCGCCGGGTGTGCTGTCGGGCGGTCCTAACTCCATGAATTTCAGCGATCCGGTCGCCGCCACCCTCAAGGGCAACTGCATCGGCCAGATGTGCTGGAAAGATGAGATTGGTGCCTGGACCCTTAACGAAGTCACGGTGAACTGGAATGCGCCGTTCTTCTGGACCGCCAGCTATCTGGATGAAGGCGATCTGGCGAACTAACCCTGTAACCTAATAAACGCGGCACACCTCGGTGTGCCGCGTCGTTTTATCGGAGTCAGCATGACCAAACAGACCTTGTTCGGCCTCGCGCTGTGGTGTATCGCCGCGGCCGGATGTAACCAGAAAAGTCCCCCCCCGAGAGCGCCCCCCCCAACAGCGGCGACGGGCTCGCCACGATAAGCCCGGTTCCCATCGGCGTGGCCGTCGGTGTCGGCCAATTCGAATCACAGTCGAGCCTGCGCTACAGCCCGCAAGCCACGGCCCTGCAACAGACGGTAGCCCGCGAATTCAATCTGCTCGTCGCGGAAAACGTCATGAAACCGCAATACCTGCACCCGGAGGAAAACCGCTACTTCTGGGAGGACGCTGATTACCTGGTCAGTTTTGCCAAACGGCACGGCATGGCGATTCATGGTCATACCCTGGTGTGGCATCAGGCGTTGCCGGCGTGGATGCAACACTACAGCGGTAACTGGGATGGGATGCTCAAGGAACACATCAGCACTGTGGTCAGTCGCTACAGCGCCGATATTGCCAGCTGGGACGTGGTCAATGAGGCGTTCCTTGACGATGGGACCCCGCGCGACAGCGTCTGGCAGCAGCATGTTCCCGACTACATCGCCAAGGCATTTTACTATGCCAACCAGAGTGATCCGGATGGTGAATGGTATTACAACGATTACAACCTCGAGGGCATGCCGAAGAAACTCGATGCGGTGCTGGCGATGGCCAATGGATTACGCCAGCGCCAGATCGGCATGACCGGTATCGGCTTCCAGATGCACATCGATCGCTACTGGCCAAGCCTGGAGAGTATCCGCACGGCGTTTGAAAAAACCGTCGCCGCCGGACTCAAAGTTCGGATCTCCGAGCTGGATATCCGCATGAACGTCAATGGCGATGAGGCCCAGCTGAGCGCGCAGCTGGCGGCCATACAGCAACAACGCTATCACGACATCATCACCACCTATCTGCAGACGGTGCCGGCAGAATATCGCGGCGGCATCAGTTTCTGGGGGGTAAGCGATAAATACAGCTGGGTCCCTGCCTATTACCAGCACGCCGACTGGCCATTGCTATTTGACGACCACTTGCAACGCAAGGCGGCGTGGCATGGGGTCTATGAGGCGCTGCGCGCGCAATAAGGGCGCGGCCTGAAAGTCGCAACGCCTGAGCCTAGGTGATGATATCAAAGCCGGATCCCAATCCGGCTTTGAGCTGTCGATGCCAAGATAACTGATTATTCGACGAAGGGCCGCGTCGATTGCCGCGCCACTATGGTTAATTCTGGCAACTCATCTTGCAACTCAATGCTATCGGACTCCTCACTGCCTTCGATCAGCCCCAGCAGTGTCTTGGCCAATTTCACCCCGGTTTCGTAAATAGGCTGCTTGACGGTGGTCAGTGGCGGGTTGGAGAAGGTAGAGAACGGCAGATCATCAAAGCCGATCAACGAGACATCTTCCGGCACGCTCAGGCCGTTTTCCCGCAGCCCCAACAGGGCGCCATAACCGGTCTGATCGTTGGCACAGAACACGGCCGAGAATGGACGGCCACTGGCGACCAGTTGCTTGATGGCGTCGCGGCCACCGACTTCACAAAAGTCCCCCTGCACCACCAGGGCGGGATCAAACGCGATCCCCGCACTGGTCAGCGCCTGGCGGTAGCCATGCAGACGCTCGATGGCATCTTTCTGATCGGCCAGACCCACGATGTGTGCGATCTGTGTATGTCCAAGATCGAGCAGATAACGGGTCGCCATATAGCCACCCAGGCGGCTGTTGACGTTGTACGAGCGCACGCGCTCGGTATTGATATTGTGGCCAGCGGCAACGATTGGTACCTGCTGCGAGAGCTCAATCAGATTCTGCTGGCTGACATGGCCGGTGAGGATCAGGATGCCATCGACGCGCCGGGCAATCAGCAGGCGCAGACGATCCAGCTCCTGTTGCGGGTTCCAGTGCCCGCTGACCACGATCGGCACATAGCCGGTGCCTTCGAGGGCTTTTTCTACCCCGCGCAGCATTTCATTGGAGAAGGGACTGTCCAGATACTGGGTCAACACCCCCAGCGTCATGGACTGACCGGTTTTCAGCGACTGCGCCATCAGGTTCGGCCGATAATCGAGCTCCTTGACGGCATTCTCGACGGCAATACGCTTCTCTTCAGCAACTTTTGCCGATCCGGTTAATATACGGGAGACAGTACTGGCCGAAACTCCGGCGACACGAGCAATATCGTAGACAGTGGCTTTTTTCATCTGGGCTGGCTGCTCGCCCCTCCTCATGTTTATCGGATGACGGCAAAGGAGTCATCAAAACCAGCCGCAGACAATACTACAGGGCTATAACTAACACAAGCCGGGCCCAGTCATTCTGGAACATTGCTCACTTCTATTTCCGCAAAGAAAACATCTCGTCCTTTTTTATATCCGGCACATTCTGAAGTGCGTATGAATAAAATCGCTTCTTCATATTTTTTCGCAGCAACAGCCTGGCGGATGTGTTGATAATATTCTTGCTCGCTCATTATCGAAGGCGTGCGGTTTTTTTCACAAAACTGTGGTTTGCCGGCCGGAGAATTTACTGCTGACGCCCCGTTTTCATCCGCATCAAAGTTAAATTGCAAACGCCCGACTGGTGAATGGGGAATAATCGAACGCGAGAACTTGCCCACCTCGGAAACCCGATCGTAACGCATGCTGTTCAGCAATAGCTCTTCATCGATACGCGTGTTGCCGACATAATCTTTCTGCTTGGAAAACACTAGCATATACAAGCTGTTGTAGCCATCTGGCAACGTGAAGCTGCCACGGTAATTCTGACCGGATGACTGGCCACCATCATAGGTAAACTGCGAACTGTCGATGACCTTCACCACGCGGAATTCTTCATCCAGAATCATGACCGAAGGAATTAAAACCGTAAAATCCAGTGGTGAGAGCACGGAGACTGAATGACCAAGTCGTTGCGGATTGATCAAATATGCACCGATATAACTTTTACCGGAATCAAATGCAAAAACCTGATTATCGACGCCAATTTGCAACCAGGTTTTGGCGTGATCTATCGGTTGATAATGTAACTGACTAAATTGAGTAACGGGGCTTTTATCCTGCAGTTCCTGGCGTTCATCCAGCACTTGCTGCTGGAATGAACGCACACCGGCCGAGGATGATTTATCTATATTACCATCCAGATGAGCAGTGCACCCCAATGTCAAAAGAGTGAGCATCCAGAAGGCACTGTTGGTAAATTTATGCATGTTCATCTCCCCTCTTATTTCATTGCGAATGTGGCTGGCCACATTATTTCTAAATCCGTGATGCACTATTGTTTTTATTTCGTCGTTGCAAGCCTTGCGCCCGCCGCCGATTGGCAAAGCGGGCCTTGCGGCCCGCTTGGAGAATTACCACCACATATCGGCCTGAATACCGACCAGAACGTCCTCACGGCTATCCAGCCAGCTGGCCTTGTAGTTGCGATCCACATAGGTCGCCAGCAGACGAATTTCCGGTGACGGCCCCATACCGGTATTGACCGTGAAGGTTGGCACAATACTCACCTTGCTGGAGTGGCTGCCCTGATCGACGTTATCGACAATCAGATTATTTTTCACATAACCCAATTCCGTCTGTACCGAGAAAAACTCGTTCACCGGGAATACCGGGCGCAGTGATGCGGCATACCAGGAGTCATGTCCGCCAAGTTCGTAATCGTTGTACTGATAGGAGAGTGTCGGCAGGAATTGCACCTTGGCGCCATACCAGCCCCCCCAGACAAACATGCGATAGGATTGGTCGCCCTCACGCACCTTGGTCTGATACGGCTTGTAGCCATCATTCTTGTCCTGCACCGTCTTCTGGTACAGGGAGCCCTTGCGGTACATGGCCGTGTTGGTCAGCGTGGCCCCCAGCAGATCGCCTGAGCCCAGACCCCGCCCCGCTTGGGCGATGAACTTGGAGAAACCACCCGGCAGGGTGAAAAAATCATCCCGCGAGTAGATTGCCGTGCCTTCGATCCCCTTGGTGGCGTACTGGTTATTGTCGCCATTGAAGCTGTTGTCCGGCATCTGCTTGGCGGCCACTTCAATGTCCCAGGCGCCGTAACGGGCACTGGTATGCAGAGCATGCATGATCGCGGATGAGCCGTCCGGGCGTTCCGTGTGATCGGTATCGTTGCTGTTGATGTAAGCAAAATTCCACTTGCCGCCACCCAGCTCCAGATCCTTCACCCCGGCACCGGTACCGGAATAGTCGGTATAAAAGAAGTCTGTAGTGTAGATGTAGTTTTCACGGCCGTAATAACGCATTCCACCCCACATCTTGCCGGTCGGGGTAATGCCACCGAGCTCGACATAGGTTTCGGAAATGCCAGTCTCGCGCGGCGCGGTACGGGTTTGCAGTCCATCGTCTTTAGATTCGATATTCAGATGAATATCGACCGTCTTGTTACTACCCAGATCCCACAACTTGTTGAGGCGCCCTTCCCAGCTGTTATCAACTTCAGCCCCCAGGCGGCCCATATTCTTGTCGATTTCATCGGCATAACCGGCCTTGCTAAAATTGTCTTTGGCATCAAACAGCGACCCGGCTCGAATATACCCGTGGAAACCGATGGTTTCAGTAGCTAACACCGCAGGTGAGAGCAAGGCTCCGCCTGCCAGCGCTATGGACAGCGCCAGATAGGTTACTTTCATATTCATCCCTTAATTCAATACTGGTTGTCGGATCAGATCTTTTTGCAGCCGGTATCGGCCGCGTCCGTGGATGCCGCCATCAAGGCCACATTGGTCAGGTCGAAATTCATGCCGCTCATCGAGTCCCAGGCGCCGGAGATGTACAGGGCCTTCTGGACTGAACTCATGTTGCTGGCCGGGATCAGGGCGTTGTACGGGAAATGGCAGCGATACCAGGTGCCATCGGCAGGCACCTTGTCCGCATTCAGGGCAACAAAGGTGCCGTAATCCGGGCCGGCCGTGCCATCGGCGCGGATCTGCAGCTCCGGCGAAGCGCCATAGCTGTTAACCTTGATATCAAACACCAGGCTACCGTCCTGATAGGTGCTCAGATCCTTGGCCGAGTTGTCAGCACCAAAGAACAAACCACCATTGCCAGGATAATTAACACTCAGCACGCTGTTCTCGTCTGCCTGCTCCACACCGAAGCTGTTCAACGGGTAGTCGGCCGTCAGTGAGGTCGCTTGGCTGACATCGCCGGAGTAGTAGAGTGCAGCATCGGCACTGGTCAGCGCCGGAGCGGAATTTACGCCAGAACCAGTATCAGGAGTGGTCTCGCTGCCATCCTTGCAGGTGACAGGGTCAACCACTGGGGTGTCGGTGGTCGTCAGCACGTAGCGGACGTTGGTGATCTCGTAAGCAAATTGCTCGGTGGTGCCCAAATGGAATGGGGTGTGTACCGCCGCCAGATTAATCGCGGTGGCGCCCGGGAAAGGCTTCATGCAATTGACCGGCACCACCAGCTTTTGCCAGTTGCCATCGCTCTTGAGGTATTTGGCAATCGGCAGGCTGCTACGGTTCGGGTATTCGTTGTCAATGGACACCGACATGCTCTGCGGTGCCGGACTCTTGGCGCGGATCTCGAAGTCGATAAAGCCAGCGGCATATTTGCTCAGATTGATCGCCGCGTCGCTCTTGAGCATAAAGGTGCCGTCACCGTCGCCGCTGACTTGTACATCGGCGGTGTCGTTCTCGCCGGCGTTGTTGATCAGTACGGCACTAATGCTCTGCATCGCCACCGGTGTCGCGGTCACCGCCTTGACCGCCCAGGCATCCTTCTCCGACTGCACCATGGGGACGGCGCTACTGGCGGCGCCCTTGCCAAAGAACAGGCTGGAGGAGTCATTGTCTACCGGTGGTATGGTGCCACCGCCGGGATTGCTGCCAATGTTCTCAGCACCGCCGCACCCTGCCAGCAGCGAAGCGGCTATCAACGACAGGTGAATTCCTTTTTTTACAGTGATCATGGTGGCCCTCCATCCAAGCCATAAAACAGTCCGGGAATGTACCGTCCGCAGCTTGCAATCGATATCATGCCGCGATGACGTGAGGCCAATTCTTATGAAATCGATTTCCAATGCAATAAGAATCGCAGTTTGTCGTTTGATTTCGTGCGACCAATCACAGATGACAGCAGGTTACATTTGACAACTTATCACAAATAACAGCCTATCCTATTGTATATTAATGAGTATTTTGACTGACACGAGAGTAAGGCTTCCAGCCGGCTGCTTATCGCGCTTTTGGCACCTGCAGCGGGCTCTGCTCGACAGTAGCGACACGCAGGACATCGATTTCAGATTAACACTTCGAAGGCCGAGGCCCTGTGATCACATGCCTCAAGAGGCTTCGCGCAATGACGCCTCGGCCGGCACCATCAAGCTGGCACACCCAGGTTGACGCTACGACGCAACTGCAAAAGCTGTGATATAACGCGCGATTGGGACTGCGAAATCACGCAGAACGAAATAAACGTTAAGAGCTGGTTATCGTCTGGGTTATAATAAAATGAAATCGCTTTCAAATGGACGGATGGTGACGATGGGAAATATGATCTGCCGAGGGATGGTGGCCATTTGGCTCGGATTGTTAGCCACGGATTCTATTGCAACCACCTTGACGATCGCCTCCTATCCTAATTTCGATGCCTCGGTGCGCGAAATGATCAGTGAATATGAAAAGCTCAACCCGGAAATAAAGATCCGGCTGGTCAGCCTCTCCTATTACGACCATCACAATTCACTGTATACCGCATTAAAAACCAATACGCCGATTGCCGATGTTGTCGGTATTGAGCAGGGGTTTATTTCAAAATTCGTTTATTCCGGAAAATTAACCGCCCTCTCCCATGCCCCGTTTGATGCCGAGAAATACAGTGATCGCCTGACACCATTTATGGTGGTCAATGGCCGCGGCAACGACGGCCAGTTATATGCGCTGCCGGCGGATATTGGACCCGGCACCCTGTTTTATCGGCCGGACAAGTTGCAACAGGCCGGTGTCAGCATTGATGACCTGACCCGGTCGTGGGAAGGATTTATTCAAGCCGGGCTGAAATTAAAAGCCCAAGGTATTTTACTGCTGGCCAATGCCGAAGAAATAAAAGATGTCTATATCCGCACCGGCATAAAATCCGGTGAAGGGATCTATTTTGATGCCGCCGGCCGGGTGCTGGTCAACAGCCCGCGCTTTGTTACCGCGTTCACTTTGGCCAAACAGATCCGCTCGGCCGGACTTGATGCCCGGCTGCAGATCTGGAGCAATGACTGGGCCGAGAGCATTCGCCGCGGCCATGTCGCCACCTTGATGATGGGGGCCTGGTTTACCGACCATCTGGCGTCATGGATTGCCCCGCAGGATGCCGGCCGCTGGCGGGTACACCAGTTGCCGGGCGGAGTCTATGCCAACTGGGGGGGCTCCTATTATGCCATCCCGCAGAACGCGGCACACAAGGCCGAGGCCTGGGATTTCATCCGTTACATGACGCTGGCACCGCAAGTACAACGCCATCTGTTCACCAAGCTGGATACCTTTCCGGCACTGCAGCAGGCGCAAGCGGATGAGCTCATGTCACAGCCGGTGTCCTATCTGGGCAATCAGCCGGCACGACTGCTGTGGCAAACGGCCGCACAGACCATGCCGGCGATTGTCGCCAACAAGCACGATGCCTACGCCGCGGATATCGTGCGCAAGCAGCTGGACCTGGTGCTGGATAATGACAAGGATATCCAGCAGGCGCTGGCCGATGCCGAACGCCAGATCCAGCGTAAAGTCCAACGGCCGTGAGTTTTGATGCATGCGCTACCGGTTTTTGAATGACAAGCGGCTGATCCCCTATCTCTATCTGCTGCCGTTTATGCTGCTGTTCCTCGGCTTTACGCTGTTCCCGTTGCTGTTTTCGCTGTGGATGGCGCTGCACAGTGCAACCGACGCGGGCAGTTTTTTGCAGATGAGCTTCAGCGGGCTCGAGAATTTCCGCTATGTGCTCGAGGACGACTGGTTTCACGTCGCTGTGTATAACACCCTGTGGATCGCGCTGGTTTCCGGCCTGCCGCAACACCTGATCGCCATCCCGCTGGCAACCTATCTGTACCGGCACAGCCGGCGACGCAACCTGCTGTCACTGTTTCTGTTTTTTCTGCCCTACCTCACCTCGTCGGTGGCCATCGCCCTGGTGTTCAATGCGTTGTTCTCCCGCGATTACGGCTTGATCAATCAGTGGCTCGCCGCGCTGTGGGGCCTGGTGTCCCCCGCCGGCACAGCACCTCCGCCAGCGATTGACTGGTATGATGCCGAGCATATCCGCTGGCTGATCGCCCTGGTGGTGTGCTGGAAAAACACCGGCTGGAATACGCTGATCTACCTCGCCGCGATGCGCACCGTGAACAAGGATCTGTTCGAAGCGGCGAGCCTGGAAGGTGCCGGCTTCTGGAAACAGCTGCGCATCGTGGTGCTGCCGAATATCAAGCCGGTGATGCTGCTGGCGCTGGGTCTGACGCTGATCGGCAACCTGCAGCTGTTCGATGAAGCCTACCTGCTGACCTCAGGCACCGGTGGCAGTGGCCAGTCCGGCCTGACTGTCATGATGTATATCTTCAATCTGGCCTTCATTGACGGCGATTACTCCCTGGCGTCGGCGGCCGCCTGGTTGCTGACGCTGCTGTTGCTGATCCTCCTGCCGCTGCTCAAAAAGGGGACCCGCGATGAAACGACTTGACCGCCAGCGCCTGGGCACCGAGATCATGCTGCTGGTGATTCTCTTGTTGACGCTGTTTTTTGCGTTGCCGTTCTGGTTCATGCTGGTGTTTGCCACCCACGACGAAAGCGCCATCTTTGCCATTCCGGCACCGCTGTGGTTTGGCAACCAGCTGCAGGCCAATTACCAGGCGCTGCTCGCGGCGTTGCCGGCGTTCTGGCTGAATGTCAAAACCAGCCTCTATATCAGCTCGGCCACAGCATTGGCGAACATGCTGCTGTGTGCCCTCTCCGGCTGTGCGTTCGCGCTGTATGACTTCGCCGGCAAGCGGCTGCTGCTCAAGGCGGTGATCCTGGCGCTGCTGTTTCCCGCCGTCCTGAACATGATGCCCACCGCCATCATGGTGTCGTTTCTGCAGTGGTTCAATCAACCCAGAGCGCTGATCCTGCCGGCGGCCTGTGGGTCGTTTGGCATCTTGTTTATCAAACAATATATCGAGCAGGCCATCAGCCAGGACATGGTGGATGCCGCACGGGTCAACGGCTGCAATGAGCTACAGCTGTTCATCCACGTCGTACTGCCGGCCATCACGCCGGCGCTGGCAACCGTGGGGCTCATTACCTTCATCGGCGCCTGGAATAACCTGATCGCCCCGCTGATCGTGCTCCAGGATGCCAGCCTGTTTACCGCCCCGCTGGCACTGCGTTCGTTGCAGGGCGTGGGTACCATTCCCTGGGGCGCCATCTGCCTGGGCGCCAGTCTGACCACGCTGCCGTTTATCCTGCTGCTGGCACTGACTGCGCGCTGGATTTTGCGCGTCACCTACCAGAACGCCGAAGTGTGATGCCATCACCATGGCGACCGATGACAAAGCGCGGCCGCTGCCCCCGGCAACAGACCGCGCTCTGGCTGCTCAGGCGTAGGTAACGACCTTATTCAGTCGGGCGCAGCACCAGCGCTGTGTATTTGGCGTAGGCCGGCTTGCCGGAATAGATCGAGGGCGGGAATTGCGGGTTGGCACTGATCCAGTTATTCATGAACAACTGCATATAGCCGGTAACAGGCTTGTTGGCGCGCCGCACCGTGACCCACTTGTTGGCGGTACGACTAAACACCTGCCAGGTCACGCCGGTGGCATCAATCTCGAACGCATAACGCTCCAGATTCCACAACGCCATGCCGTAATTGGCCAGCTGGATGTCCTGGGGTGACTGCTGGCCGGCGATCCAGACATTGGTATGCAGCAGGTTGGTGCCGCCCATCAGTTCGATGTCCACCTCGTAATGCGAGCTGGTCCCCGCCTGACCGGCGTAGGTAAAGAACGAACTGATGGTGCCGGGCACGGCGCCAGCCTGCATCGTCACCTCGTAACGACCGCGGCGCATGTAGCTCGGCGAGCGCACTTCGGCACAACTCTTGGCACCGTTCTCCACTTTGGCATGCAACACCAGCGTGCTGCCTTCCTGCCAGGCGTTAGCCGCACGCCAGGTGCAGTCAAATTCGGCACCACCATTGCGCCAGCCATCCGACACTTGCCAGTTGATATTATTCCAGCTCAATGCTGAGGCCGGGGATGACAACACGGATGCCAGCACGCATCCAGCGAACAGGTATTTCATTTCCACACGTCTCTCCTTATATATTATCAGGGCACAATCCGAGTGCAGAATATATATAGACAGCACGTTAATCCGCTGAAGAAATCACATCATCGGATTTCAAAAAAACAGCCGAGAAAATGAAACTATTTCAATATCATTTCAGTCCCGGAAGGGTTATTTCAATCACGCAAACACATCACCAACAAATAAAGCCCCTACCAAACCCATTTAATGCCATTAAATGTTCCCAACCCCTATAAATAAAAAACCACCATCACGAGGGGAGTGTGATGGTGGAAAACTTCCAATACACGAGCGATAGCAGTATTACCGTGCCTGACGGCGATAGACCTCAACCAGTTCGCTGGCTAATTCACGGCACAGAATCGAGGTCATTAGGTGATCCTGGGCATGCACCATCACCAGCGTCATTTTGGTTTTGCCCTCGCCTTCATCCGCCTCGATCAGCTTGGTCTGCACGGCGTGGGCGGCTTTCCCGGCCTCGGTGGCTTCGGCCAGCAGGGCGGTGGCTTGAGCGAACTGGCCTTCACGCGCCTGGCGCAGGGCTTCAAAACACAGGCTGCGGGACTGACCGGCATTGACGATAATGCCCATCACGGCTTCTTCTAAATCCAACATATTGACCTCTTAAAAACCATTATTACGGGAAACTTCGGCAAACCATTCGCCACTCTTTTTAACGGTGCGAACTTGGGTTTCCAAATCCAGACTGATAAAGCCATAGCGATTATTGTAGGCATTCATCCATGACCAATTATCAATAAAGGTCCACAGGTGATAGCCGCGGCAGTGGGCGCCTTCCTGAATAGCTTTATGCATCCATTTAAGGTGCTCACGAATAAAGTCGATGCGATAGTCATCCTTTACCTGACCATCGTCGGCAATAAAGCGTTCTTCATTTTCCACGCCCATGCCGTTCTCGGAGATATAGCAATCAATATTGCCGTAATGATCCCGCAGATTAATCAGAATATCGTAAATACCCTTTTCGTAAATTTCCCAACCACGATAAGGATTCATTTTACGACCCGGCATTTCATAGTTCTCAAAGAACCAGTCCGGCATAAAAGGCGCATCCGGGCTGATGGCGGTCATTCGTGCCTTGACGCGACGTGGCTGGTAATAGTTGATGCCCAGCAGATCGACCTTGCCATCTGCAATCAGCGCCAGATCCTCGGCCTGATAGACCGGTAGCTGATCATGTTCTTTCAGCAGGCTGACCAGCTCGGCGGGGTAAGCGCCCTTGACGGCCGGATCGAGAAACGCGCGGTTGAAGAACAGGTCGGCAATGAACGACGCCTTGAGATCTGCCGGATGTTGTGACCGCGGGTACGACGGTGTCAGGTTCAGCACGATACCGATGCGCCCCGGCAGCTTCAGACTGCGATAGCAACGCACCGCCAGGCTATGAGCCAGCATCATGTGGAACGCCACTTGCGCCGCCATGCGGAAACCAAACTTGTTCGGATAGTGGAAGTCGTACAGGTATCCCCCTTCCACCACGACCACCGGCTCGTTGAAGGTCATCCAGCAGGCCACGCGATCGCCGAACAGGTTAAAACAGATCTCGGCATATTTGGCATAGGCCTCGACTGTTTCACGGCTCTCCCAGCCGCCTTTTTGCTGCCAGTACAGCGGCATATCAAAATGGAACAGCCCGATGAATGGCGTAATACCATTTTCAATCAGGGCATCAATGACATTATTATAAAATGTCACCGCTTCCTGATTCACATTAATACCATCCGGCATCAACCGAGCCCATGAAATAGAGGTCCGAAAACTGTTGTGACCAATATTCTTCATCAGCTGAATATCTTGGCGATAGTTCTCATAAAAGGTCGATGTCTGCGCTGGACCAATTTGGTTATGGAAGCGGTTGGGTTCTATTTCAAACCAGTGATCCCAAATGGTTTTGGCTTTACCACCTTGTTGCGCCGCACCTTCTGACTGGGCAGCAGACGAAGCACTGCCCCACCAGAAACCTTCTGGAAAACGATATTTCATTATTTAAATCCCCACTGTGAGAAACACAGGACAGCTATTTAATTCAATCAAACCTGACTGGTTGCCGGCTTCAGATCCGCGTTGTCAGTAGCGCTTTCTGCCTCAGCCGCATCCTGTTGCAACAAGGTGCGCTCATAGGCTTTGACAAACGGGTAATACATCAGCGCCGCCACGGCCATGCAGACAAAACACATGATCACGGGGGCAATTGCCCAGTTGGTGGCCCAGGAGGCGCCAATCGGTGCCGGCGTGGTCCAGGCCGTCAGCATCACCACCTTCTCGACCAGTCCCAGGTCGACGGCAAACCAGGCCAGAATGGCGTTGATCACTGGAATAAAGATGAATGGCAGGAAAAAAATCGGGTTCATGATGATCGGCGCACCGAACAGGATGGGCTCATTGATGTTGAAGAAGCCAGGCACTATGCCCATCCGGCCGATGGTGCGCAGGTGCGCCGCCTTGCTGCGGATCAGCAGCATGGCCAGCGGCAGGGTCGAGCCGACGCCACCGATAAACAGGAAGTGATCCCAGAAACCTTGCACAAAGGTGTGCGGGATCGCCTGTCCAGCCGCCAGCGCCGCCTGGTTGGCTGCCAGATTCGCCATCCAGAACGGGTTCATGATACCGGTGACAATCATGGTGCCATGGATACCGGCAAACCACAGGATTTGGCACAGCAACACCGCCAGGATCACCGCCGCCAGGCTATCAGACGCCGCGACCAGTGGTTTGAGCATCGCCATGATCGCCTCGGGCATGATCATGCCGGTGGTGTGCTGGATCAGCAGGTTCAGCGGGTGCAGGGTCGCCATGATCGCAATGACCGGGATCAGCACCTCAAACGAGCGGGCCACGCCACTGGGTACCTGTTCCGGTAATTTAATGGTGACGTTATTCTTTTTCAGCCAGCGGTAGACTTCGGTGGCATAAATAGAACACAGCAAAGCGGTAAAAATGCCCTGTCCCGAAAAATATTGCATCGAGATGGCGCCATTTTTTAAATCACCTGCCACCAGCATGAATGACATTAAGGACAAGAGGCCCGTGGTAATCGAATCAAGGCCGTAGTGTTTGCCCAAACTGGCACCGACGCCCATCGCAATAAATATGGTCATCAGCCCCATACTCATATTAAATGGCAACATCAGCTGTTCACGATATTGGCTGGAGAAATCCAGCCAGGCACGCGCAAAACCCCAGGTGGTTTCGGCAGAGATCGGCGGGAAAATAAACACCAGCATGAAACTGCCGACAATCATGAACGGCAGAGCAGCAATAAAACCATCACGGATCGCCAGCACATAACGCTGCTGGGCGATGACGCCGGCCATCGGGGCCAGCCGTTGCTCGATCACTTTGACGAGCGCGTTATACAGTGAGCTCATTTGCTTTCATCCTTCCTGAGCAATCAGCCAATCAAATCCAGTGCAAAATCCAGCACCTTGTCACCGCGTTGCATGCCGTAATCCATCATGTCAATTGGTTGCACCTTGATGCCATGCGGCGCGGCCTTGGCCGCCAGTTCCTGCTGCATGTACTTGATTTGCGGGCCCAGCAGAACGACCTGATAGTTCGGCATCTGATCATCAAATTCAGCCGCACCGAAGGCCTTGATATCCGCTTCCAGTCCGCGCTTGCTTGCCTCGGCCAGCATCTTCTTGACCAGCAGACTGGTCGACATCCCCGCTGAACAGCACAACATGATCTTTTTCATGGGTTTCCCTCCGTATAGAAATCTTGCTGCAATATAGATCCGCAGCCACCCCATAGGAAATCGATTTCATATTGTTTTTGTTTATCTGTGATTTAGATCACTACCATTTCGACCAATAAAAATCACAAATAGAATTTATGTCATTGATATATATGGATTTATATTTCTTGCTTAAATTCAAGAAAGCCTTGCTTCATGGATGCTGATAACTCAAGGCATCGATTTCATGAAATGACAACACAAACAGAGCCAGACGATGCCGATCTGAATTTGCGGCGCAGACCGGCCAACGGCGCAGTGTCATCCGGGCGATGCGGTCTGTACGGGGTGAGTCGGGCCGGGTGCGAAGGCAACCGCGCAGGAGGATGCAAAAGAGAATGTAATGGAGAGATCAGAACGCAGGCCAAGCCACATCGGCATTGGCCTGCTGTAGGCTCACGCTGCGGTGCAGCCGAGGCGGAGTCCGGCCCCGTTAATCGATGTGGATCAGGAATTTCTCGCCGTGACTGGCTTGCTGCAGTTGCCGCACCGCGTCAGGCAGCGCGGCAAACGGGCTCTTCCGCAGCGCCGGCACCGCCAGCTCGCCACTGACCAGCTGCTGCAGCATGCGGTTGCCCGCCGCCACCAGCTGTGACCATTGTCGGTCGGAGGCATGGACATGGGCGGCCCCGAGTGCGATCTCATGCAACGAGTGGCAGTGATTAAACGCCGGTAGCGGGTTGTGCTCTACCCGGCCCAATACCGCCACCAGGTGGCCGTAATAACCCAACGCTGGCAGGAGTTGTTGTGCCTGCGAACTCGACACCAGATCGATAATCGCATCGAAGGGTTGACCACCATTCGCCGCGAGCAGCCGTGCCAACCATGCCGTATCGGCATAATCTGCAACCGCCTGTACGCCGTGACGGGTCAGCCAGTCATGGTGCCGGGCCCCGGCGCTGGCAAACAGCCGCCAGCCCCGGGTGCGCGCCAATTGCACAATCCAGTGGCCAACATTGCTGCCAGCGCCGGTGATCAGCAAGGCCTGGCCTGCTGACTCCGGTAATTTCGCCAGCGCTTGCCAGGCGGTGAGTGCCGGACAGGGCATAGCGGCCGCCGCCTCATCACTCAACCCCTCTGGTACGCTGAGCAACGCCCGCGCCGGCACCTGGGTATGACGGGCAAAGCTGCCGGCCCGCCGCAGATCGGTGTGATAGGCCACGCGCGTGCCGACAGCCAGGTGATGAACGTCGCGACCTACCGCCACGACCAGCCCCATACCATCCACACCCGGCACATGACCTGGCTGCCAGGCGCTATGGCCATGAGCCATCAATTTCCAATCCACGGGATTCAGCGCTATGACCCGATTGGCCACCACCACATCCCGTGCCCCCAGTGGCGGCAGGCGATAGGGCTGCAGTGTCAAAGTCTCGGTGCCGCCCGGGCCTGACCAGCACCAGGCTTGAGTCGTCGACCATGTCATGGCAAAGATCCTCTTTGTTAAAACGAGAACAAGGTTGCAGACCGAGCGGGTGAACGCAGTCCGCCCGCCCTCGCGACCTGGCGTTTACTGGCCTTGATAAGCCCCAGCAGAATAGGTCAGTTCATAGCTATGGCTGTAAATTTCCAAAATATTGCCGAATGGATCTTCCATGTACACCATCCGATACGGCTTCTCGCCCGGGAAATATTCACGGATCGGCATCCGTTGCTTGCCTCCGGCCGCCACAATGCGCGCGGCCAGGCCTTCCACATCCGGATCCTGGACACTGAAGTGGAACACCCCGGTCTTCCAGAATTCAAAATTTTGTTCGCGGCGCTCGCTGTTGGGAAACTCAAACAATTCGATGCCGATCTTGTCACCGGTCGCGAGGTGCGCAATGCGAAAAGAGCCCCAACCCGGCCCAAAGACATCGTTACACATGATGCCTATCGCCGAGTCATCTTCGGTAATGGTGGTCGGCGGCATGATCAGATACCAGCCCATGACCTGGGTATAAAATGCAACGGCCTGCTCCAGATCGGTCACGGTAATGCCGATGTGGGAAAAATTACGTGGATATGTCATAGCGCACCTGCGGTCTGTGTTAAAAACTGCCGCCATGATAGGCATCAGGTGCATAATGAAAAATAACGACAAACTATTTGAAGCAATAAAATATATTTATGATAAATCCGCTGTGGCTGCGCACATTGCGTTGCGTACATGAAACGGGCAGCTTTACCCGCGCCGCCGAACAACTCGACCTGACCCAGGCGGCAGTCAGTCAACATATTCAGCGCCTGGAAGCACAGTGCGGTCCCCTGCTATTGCGCAAACCGCGCCAGCTGGAACTCACACCGCGCGGCCAGCTGGTACTGGAGTTCGCCCGCCAGCAAGATGAGGCCAGCGAACGACTCCGCGCCCAGCTGACCGAGGACGACCCCTACTGCGGCGCTATCCGCATGGCCACTCCTGGCAGCATCGGGCTGCGGCTCTACCCACTGCTGCTGGAACAGCAACGCCTCCATCGGCAATTGACGATTCAGCACCGCTTTGCCCCCAGTCAGGAGATAGTGCAGTCCGTGCTGGACGGGCGCAGTGACGTCGGCCTGGTCGATTACCCGCCGGAGCATCCCAGTCTGCATGCCGAGCCGTTTATGCGTGAAGCACTCTGTCTGGTGGTGCCCCACGAGATCACCTCGGCCAGCTGGTCACAGTTACAGGCGCTGGGGTTTATCGATCACCCGGATGGCCGCAGCATGGCGCGTCGATTGCTGGGACGTCTCTATCCGGGTCAACGTGTTGACGATCTGCCGCTGCGCGGTTTTACCAACCAGATCGGTCTGATACTGGAGCCGGTGGCCCTTGGTCTGGGTTTCACTGTGCTGCCGCATTTTGCGGTCAGTGCCTATGCGCAGCAGGAGGCGATCCGGGTGCTCACCGGCCAGCCCGAGGTCATCGACACCCTGTGGCTTATTTATCGCTCGGAGTGGCCGCTGCCGGCACGGCACCAGCGACTGGTCGCCTGGCTCGCGGAGGCCTTAGTGAGGCCAGCAACACAGACCAGGCGCTAAGGTTTCGCTAAGCTTCGGGCATTAAGCTAGTGTTGAAACAACAGCTTGCGGCGTAATGAGGGAGCTCGTCTCGCCCACACACAACAACGACATCGGAGAGTTTTCCATGGTCAGATACCACCCTCTGCTTATCGGCATTCATTGGCTGGTCGCGCTCGGCGTGCTGGTCGCCTACATCACCAGCGGCGATCCGACAGAAGCGGGCAATGCCTTCGAAGAACTTGTCGGTCAGACCCACGTTGCTGCGGGGGATCTGGTCGTGGTACTGGTGTTGCTGCGTCTGCCACTGCGCTTGATCCTCGGCGCGCCGGCTGCGGTACCGATGCCGCAATGGCAGGCCCTCGCCGCCAAGGGCGCCCATGTTGCACTGTACGGGCTGATGTTGCTAGTGCCGCTGGCCGGCTGGTGCGCGCTGTCTGAACGTGCCGCCGATTTTAGCGTTTTCGGGTTAGCGCTCCCCTTGTTAAGCGATGTCCCCCCGCTCCTAAGCACACTGGGTGATTTGCACCCGTTGCTTGGCAACGCCTTCTTGTGGCTGGCCGGTATCCATGCCGCTGCGGCGCTGTGGCACCACTTCAAGGAAAAAGACGACACCCTGAAAAAAATGGCGCCCTGGGTCAAATAACGCCACCGTTTTGCCGATACCCCCCCGGGTATCGGCCCCTCGACACCACCTCTGTTTACGCTTTGTCACTCTGCGCCCCAACAACAGGCAGGCGCAAAGACGTTCATCCCATCCCCTGCGCAGCGTCAACACAACCTGGCTGTCATACCGCCGCGCTATGGCTCATTTCGCATATCGATAGCGATTTTTCTCACTTCTGCTTTCGCGCCTGCCACGTATCTTGGAGATCAGTCGCATGGATGGCAGGAGGCCTGGCATGACAGTACTCATTGTTGGCGGGGACAGGGTTGGCAGCACTGTGCGTCTGCTTGCCGAAGCCGGGTTTGCCAATTTTGCCCACTGGAGTGGTCGCAAGTCCGGCGAACAGCATCAGGCGATGCCGCAGGATACCGAACTGGTTGTCATGCTGATCGATCAGGTCGGTCATTCGTTTGCCGGCAAGGTCCGCCAGCAAGCCAGTGCGCAGGGGTTACCGGTGATCTACGCGCCACGTTCCCGGGCGCGACTGCACCATCAGCTGCAACGGCTGCAACTGCAATGAACGCGGCGAGTGCTCGCATCGCGTCAGGTACACACATCGCACTTGCCAGGGACCGCTCACCGAGATTAAGATGAGCGCGCACTCACTTATTCATATAGTACGAAAATGGCCCGACCTCGTAGTGAAGATAAGCAACTCGCCCTGCTGCAGGCAGCGACCGACATCGTCGCCGCCCAGGGGCTCGGCGCGCCAACCTCACAGATCGCCAAGCGCGCCGGCGTCGCCGAGGGAACGCTGTTTCGGTATTTCCCCACCAAGGATGCACTGCTCAACGCCCTGTATCTGTATCAAAGCCGTCGCGCCAGTGAAGCCACCAATACCGCCTGGGATGAACAACTGCCCATGGAAACTCGCATGTTGCACATGTGGGAAGCCTGGATTGACTGGGGTGTTGCCAATCCAGCCGCCTTCAGTGCCATCGCCCAGCTGGAAGTCTCCGACAAGTTGACCGACGCGGCCCGCGACGAAGCCTGGGGCTTGTGCGAGTGTGCCCAGCAAGCGTTGCACGGCATGCAATTTCCTGGCATGGACAAGCCGAGCTCGCTGGCATTTTTCAATGCGCTCTCCACCGGCATCGCCCAGGCCACCATTAACTTTCTACTGCAACATCCAGAACATGCCGAGGCCTGCAAACGGGCGTCGTTTGCGCTGAGCTGGCCGCTGTTGCGCTCTTGAACTGACAACACCCCGCCTGATGAGTCGTTGCTTTAGCAATAAATGAGTGATTAATCAGGCAATACTTTAACCCCGACACGCCGCGCACTATCTCGCGCTGGATGATGAGTGCGTGGCACAGGAGACCATGATGCACCCTTGGCTATTACTCGGCATTGCCATCGGCAGCGAGGTGCTGGCCACCTCGGCACTGCCCGCCAGTCACGGCTTTACCCGCCCGCTACCGTCACTTGTCGTGTTGCTGGGTTATAGCGTGGCGTTCTACTGCCTGTCACTGGTGCTCAAGGATCTGCCAGTCGGTGTGGTCTATGCCATCTGGTCTGGGGCCGGGATTGTGCTGGTGTCGCTGATTGGCTGGCTGTTCTATCAGCAGAACATTGATCTTCCCACCCTGCTGGGCATCAGCCTGATCACCACCGGGGTCCTGGTTCTCAACCTGTTTTCCAATTCGCTGCGCCACTAGAACTTGATGAAACGCCCAAGCCTACCCTACCCGCAGGAGCCCTTGATGAAAGATGTTCAAAACAATAATCCCGGTCGCCGCGTTCTCATTGCCGGCGCCAGTGGTCTGGTTGGTCAACCGCTGTTGCGTCAGTTGCTCGCCGCCGCAGATGTCAGCCAGGTCTATACCCTGGGTCGTCGCCCGTTGACGCTGGAACACCCCAAACTGCAGCAGCTGGTTGTCGATTTCAACCAGCTCCCGCCACTGCCGGCAGTGGACGAGCTCTATCTCGCCCTCGGCACCACCTTGAAACAGGCCGGCAGCGAGGCGGCGTTCCACGCCGTGGATTATGGCGCGAATCTGGCCGTCGCCAAGGCTGCACTGGCCGCCGGGGCACAACGCATCGCGCTGGTCAGTGCCGCCGGTGCCGATAGCGACTCACGTTTCTTCTACAACCGTACCAAGGGTGAACTGGAGCGGGCGCTGAGGACACTCAACCCCGCCGGGCTATTGATTGCGCGTCCCTCACTGCTGCTGGGTAATCGCGCCGCACTCGGTCAGCCACACCGACCGCTGGAGCACTGGTCACAACGGCTGCTGGGTATCATGGGCCCACTGTTGCCCGCCGGCTGGCGTCCCATCGCCGCCGAAGCCGTCGCCCGCGCCCTGACCGATCTGCTGCCGGCACGCCAGGGGGTGCGCATCCTGAATTCAGCCGAATTGCAGCGCCACCGGCCGCGCCAGCAGCAGGAACAACCCGATGCCAGATCTTAACCCTCAGCGCCGTCGCTACCGCCGCTGGCTTGGCTTGACGCTATTAACAGGAAGCGCCGTGATGACCTATTTTCAGATCTTTGATACCGATCCCAATGTGGCTGAGCGCCCGGCCATGGCCAGCCGTCAGCTAGACGGCCAGTTCCAGAACCTGGCCCCGGTGCATGGCTTGAGTTTCGCCGACGGCCTCAAAGGCATGTGGCATTTCATGCTGGATAAGTCCGCGGAGGCAGTGCCTGACCAGGCAATCCCACTACAGACATTGACGCGTGACGATCTCCTCACCGCAGCTGACAACTCGCTGTGGCGCCTGGGTCACTCGACGGTGTTGATCAAACTGGCAGGAAAATTCTGGATCACGGACCCGGTGTTCACCGAGCGCGCCTCACCGTTCTCGTTTGCCGGCCCCAAGCGCTTTCACGCCACGCCGATCAGCCTTAACCAGTTACCACCGCTGGAGGCGGTGATCCTCTCGCATGATCACTATGACCATCTGGATAAAGCAACGGTGCTGACGCTAGCGAAGCACACCCAGTGGTTCCTGACCCCGCTGGGCGTCGGGGATCGCCTGCAGGCGTGGGGCATTCCCGCAGCTAAAATCCGCCAGCTCGACTGGTGGCAGAGCACGCAAATCGACGAACTTACGTTGACTGCCACCCCGGCGCAGCACTTCTCTGGCCGCAGTCTGACGGATCGCAACCGCACGCTCTGGGCGTCGTGGGTCATCGCCGCCCCGCAAGCCAAACTGTTTTTTAGCGGAGATAGCGGCTATTTCGACGGTTTCAAGGCGATTGGTGAGCGATTCGGTCCCTTTGATGTGACGCTGATTGAGAACGGTGCCTACGACAAGGCCTGGGCCGGTGTGCATATGCAGCCGGAAGAGAGTCTGCAGGCGCACCGCGATCTACGCGGTAACTGGCTAGTCCCGATCCACAACGGCACCTTCGATCTGGCGCTACATGCATGGAGTGAACCGCTGGAGCGCATCAGCAGCCTGGCTGAGGCGCAGCAAGTAGCCATCAGTACGCCGCGCTTTGGTGAGCCGGTGGACATCACGGCACCGTCTGAACTGAGTGCCTGGTGGCGTGTCGTCCCTGATGAACAACTCACCGCTGCTGGCAAGATGGCCAATGCCATACCGGCTGCACCGGTACGCCCGGCTACCGAAACCGCAGCACGCTCAGATGGTCCAGCCCGAGGGTTGGCACAGCTGTGCGCACGCTTTGTCGGCTGCCGCCGGCCCAGTTCCAGTCAATAACGCTTCCCTGTGGACCGACCATCAGCCGATGGTCAATTCAGTCCGTTACGCGGCCCCAGGCCGCGTTTTTTTTGCGCCTCTGCCGATTGCCATTGCCCGGAGAGGGTTCACATCGCAGGGGGCCATCTGAGGGTTTCGATCACCATGCGCAGCGCGGGTGAGACGTTGCGGTGCGGATAATAGAGATGCTGGCCATCCAGGCTGTGACTGAAATTCTGCAGCACCTGAATGAGGTTTCCGCGTCCGAGATCCTCCGCCACCAGATCCTCGGGCACATAGGCCAACCCCAGTCCAGCTCTGGCGGCCGCCGCCTCCATATAACTGTCCGAGAAGACCCACTGCCCCTGTGGTTTGTGCTTGACCAGCTTGCCTTCATCCCACAATTCCCATTGATACAGGCTGCCATCGGCAAACTGGTAGGCGATGCAGGGATGTAGCGCCAGATCGGCCAGCGTCTGTGGAAACCCGTATTGCAGTAAGTGCTCTGGCGTCGCCACCACCACCATCGCCATATCCGGGGCAATCCGCACCGCCACCATCCCCTCGTCAACCTCGTCGCCCGGCCGGACACCGGCGTCATAGCGCTCGTCGATGATGTTGACGAAGCGGCTCTCGCTGATGAGCTCCAGCCGAATATCCGGATAGCGTTGCCGGAACGAGGCCAGCTTGGGCAACAAGATCTTGTCAATCGCATATTGGCTGGCATTGATCCGCACCGTGCCGGATGGCGTGTCGCGAAAATGGGCAAGCGTGGCCAGTCCGGCATCCAGCGACTGAAAACTGCTCTGTGTCGTGCGATATAGCTGTTCGCCGGCTGGCGTCAGGGACAGGCGGCGCGTGGTGCGCACCAGAAGCTGCACCCCGAGTCGAGCCTCGAGATCGCGGATGGTACGGCTGATCCCGGACTGCACCAGCCCCAGCCGGGCCGCCGCCCTGGTAAAGCTGCCTTCGCGCGCCACCAGCATAAACACATGGAGATCGTTGTAATTTTCGCGACTCTTCATCTTGCGTCTCTCCCCGCCATCGCCCCATCGACCATGGATAGCAGATTCACGGCCTACGAACCGCACCATATTAATCACAAATAAGCATTAATGTTATGCAAAAACCACGACTAATCATCACTAATCATTGTCACTAGAATGCGCTGCATGGGTGACCAAACCACCCATCCCCAGACTAAGCACCCTGAGTCCACCGCCAAGGAGCCTTGCCATGAATGTTCTACCCAAAAAACTGAGCGCTATCGCCTCCGCCCTGTTGTTGGGCGCAGCATTAACCGGAGTCTCCACCATGAGTCATGCCCAATCTGCCGATCCTACCGCTCCCATCTCCATGGTGACGCAATGGGATAAGACCTTTGCCCAAAGCAGCAAGGTGGAGCATCGCAAGGTCAGCTTTAAAAACCGTTACGGCATCACGCTGGTGGCCGACCTGTATCTGCCGAAACATCGGGGCAACAGCAAGCTGGCGGCCCTCGCGGTGAGCGGCCCCTTTGGTGCGGTGAAAGAACAATCGAGCGGTCTTTATGCGCAAACCCTGGCGGAGCGTGGGTTTATCACCCTGGCGTTTGACCCCTCCTATACCGGCGAAAGTGGCGGCCAACCGCGAGATGTGGCCTCCCCGGACATCAATACCGAAGACTTCAGCGCTGCTGTGGATTTTCTCGGCCTGCAACCGGAAGTCGACCGCAATCGCATCGGATTACTGGGCATCTGCGGTTGGGGTGGCATGGCGCTGAATGCCGCCGCCATGGATACCCGGGTGGCAGCGGTGGCCACCAGCGTCATGTACGACATGAGTCGGGCCATGGGCCATGGTGTTGGCGCCGGTAAAGATCGCTACTCGACAGCGGATCGCCGCGCCGTTTTGAAATACCTGAACGAACAGCGCTGGAAAGATGCTCAGAGTGGCTCGATTGCCCACTCCAACCACGATATTTATGTCGATGGCAACGGCCAGGTTACTGCTGCCGCGCGTACCTTGCCGGAAGTATTGCCAGAGAATCCACATCCGGTGTTGAAAGAGTTTTTTGACTACTACCGGCTGCCACGTGGTTTCCATCCGCGCTCTGTCAATTCAGCCAGCGCCTGGACCACGACCATGCCGCTTTCGTTTATGAATATGCCGCTGCTCAGCTACGCCGGCGAGATCAACATCCCGACCCTGATCGTGACCGGTGAGAAAGCCCACTCCCGCTATTTCGCCGAGGATGCCTTCAAGGCCGTGGGCAGCAAGCACAAGGAGCTGGTTATCGTGCCCGGAGCCAACCATGTGGACCTGTATGACAACGATGCTGGCAAGATCCCGTTTGACAAATTCACGCAGTTTTTCCAAACGAACTTGCAATAACCCTCAAGTGCCCGGAGTCGCTGGTTACGCTCTGGTCGGTAAGACACTAAGTCCTTTGCGCGGCTCGCCTAAGCCGCGCTTTTTTTCAGACCATCCGCTTCACTCACGTGCTGGTCGCTCCGCCACGAACGATTAGCCGCGCAGTTTAGGGAGGATTACCGCTCATGTTTGTGCGCCTTCGCCAACAGTTTTTTTGCTGCTACTGCCAGGCAGCTTCGTTGCTCATCACACCTGGGGGGAGACCATGCATATTCAACTTGCAATCAATGACCAGCGCTTGCAGGCCACGCTCGACGACACCGCGTGCGGTCGCGATTTCTATGCCCTGTTACCCCTGACCCTGAGCGTCGAAGCATATGCAGCGACCGAAACCATCGGTTATCTGCCACGCAAGTTGACGACCCAAGGGGCGCCGGCCGGTGTCGAGCCGCGGGTTGGTGACATCACCTACTACGCGCCCTGGGGCAATCTGGCGCTGTTCCATCGCGATTTCAGTTACTCCCGGGGGCTGATCCGCCTGGGCCATATTGAGGGCGCACCCGCGGCGATTAGCCGTGCACTGCGGATTGATCGGACGACAACCCTGACCCTCACACCGCTGACGGGCCCTTCCGGCTCCGGCACGGATGCCGTTTCAGAGCCGGCGTTAAAGCCCCACTTACAGGAAAAGAACTAGCATGACGCCCGCTATGTCAGACCCTGGATCCCCGACGCTAGCGTCAACAGGCGCCCATTGGCGGGGCGTTGGCGCCCTGTCGATGTGTGTTGCGATGCTGATCGCGGCTGAGTTTATGCCGGTGAGCCTGCTGCCCCCCATCGCTCATGATCTGGGTGCCACCGAGGGGCAGGCTGGGCTTGCGATCTCGATATCCGGGCTATTTGCCGTGCTGGCCAGTCTGCTGATCGCCCGGCTGAGTGCTCGCCTGGATCGACGCCACCTGCTCATCGGCTTGACGCTGCTGATGTTGCTGTCGTTATGCCTGATCGCCCTCAGCCCCAACTTTGGCCTGTTGATGGTTGCCCGGGCAATACTAGGGATCGTCATAGGTGGATTCTGGGCGCTGGCTACCGCCACCATCATACGGCTGGTCGAGCGCGCGTCGGTACCAAAGGCGCTGGGGATCATGTATCTGGGCAATGCCATGGCCACCGCCTTTGCCGCCCCCCTGGGCAGCTATCTGGGTGGCATGATCGGCTGGCGCGGCGTGTTCTGGCTGCTGACGCCAGCCGTGTTACTAAACCTCGTCTGGCTATGGCGCAGCTTGCCATCCATGCCAGCACAAAACCAGCAAGCCGCCCGCTCGCTCCTGAGTCTGCTCCAGCGCCGTCATGTGCGGTTTGCCATGCTCGGCGTCATGCTGACCTTTGCCGGAGCCTTCACCGCCTTTACCTACTTGCGGCCCTTGTTGGAGCTGCGCAGCCACGTCAGCGTGCCGCAACTCTCTTCGTTATTCCTGGCGCTGGGCCTGGCCGGATTTATCGGCACGTCCGGTGCCAGCGCGCTCCTGGCCAAGCATCTCTACCGGCTGCTCCGCTGGTTGCCGCTGGCACTGGCGTTGGTGACCGTTGCACTGTTGATGTCCACGCATTGGTTGTGGGCAATCATGGTAGCGATGACGCTGTGGGGTGCCATCAATGCCGCCATCCCGGTCGGCTGGTCGGCCTGGATCGCCGAGGGTATTCAAGATGCAGCGGAGCGTGGCGGAGGCTTGATGGTGGCCGCCATTCAGCTGGCCATCATGCTGGGTGCCGCTTTCGGCGGTCTGTTGCTGGATCTGCTCTCGGTCGAGGCAACCTTCATCGCCAGTGCCCTGCTACTCATCACCGCCAGCTTGCTGATTGGCAGTGGCAAACGACTCAGACCTCTCTCATCTGTCACACAGGAGTAAATAGCATGCACATTCTGCGCAATGGCTCCCTGCCCTCCCTGCAAGGTCCCGACCACTGGTTTAGCGGCCGCGTCCGTATCGACGGTCTGTACCAACCGGAGGCGCCCGCCTGTTTCTCGTCCGCCACGGTCACCTTCGAGCCGGCAGCGCGCACCGCATGGCATAGCCACCCGCTGGGCCAGATGTTGATCGTGGTGGCCGGTTGCGGCCAAATCCAGCGCAAAGGAGAAGCCATCGAGGCGATCCGGGCCGGGGATCTGGTCTGGATCGCGCCGGGCGAAATTCACTGGCACGGCGCGGCCCCTTTGACCGCCATGAGCCACATTGCCATTCAGGAATACCAAGATGGCACCGCCGTAAGCTGGTTCGAGCAGGTCAGCGAGGCTCACTATCTCGAATCGCAACCTGCAGCTGGCTAGCAACCGCTCCGCTAACTAAAGCCAGGTGTCTGTGCAGGCAGCTTTCTATTGCGTGGCAGCTTTGTACTGCGAGTCAGACCCGCGGTTGTTCCAATTTCTTGAGGATGCCGCAGTCACGCATGGTCTGTACCGACTGGCACTGATGGCGCAGTTCGCTCAGTTGCTGCGCCAGCGCCTGCAACTCGGCAATGCGCGTCTGCACCTGCGTCAAGTGATCATCGATCAACGCATTGATGCTCTGGCAACTGGCATCCGGCTGCTGACGCGCGGTAAGCAGGGTGCGGATCTCCTCGTGGGTCATATCCAGCGAGCGGCAGCGGCGGATAAACACCAGCCGCTCCAGATGCAAGGGGCCATAGTCACGGTAGTTGTTCTGCTCGTTGCGCAGCGGCGCCGGCAGCAGCCCTTCACGCTCGTAATAACGCACCGTCTCGACCGGACAGGCCGCCAAACGGGCCAGTTCCCCTATCTTCATTTCGCCTCCCCATCCCGGCTTGACCCTGTAGTGACTTCAGGGTGTGAAATGGCATCATAGCCTTAGCCTTGGAGGATGACCATGTCCGAACGTCACCTGAAGATCGCCGCGCATCGCGCTGTTGCCACGCCGCCAAACAAGCCGGCGGGCAAGATCAGCCTCTCCGGATTTCACAAAACACCGGTTGCATCACCCCGTACTGGCGCCATCCATCACCCTGCGCCGGCTGGCGCTGGCAGCGCAACACCTTCCCCTTGTGGCTGCTCCGGCGGCTGCGCGACCGCGCCCTCCCATCCGGCACCGAGCGCCGGCGCAGCGCAAGCGGGCGATGAACAGCACACCCTGTTGATTCAGCAGATGTGTTGTCCGGTGGAAGAGCAACTGATCCGCAAGCGTCTGGCCGCCGAGCCGGCAGTTCATGCGCTCGAATTCAACCTGTTGCAACGCCAACTGCAGTTGAGTCTGGCGCCCGGAGCCCTGCCAACCATCGTTGCCGCGCTGCGCGAACTGGGGTTTGCCGCCGAGCCCGTTGCCGACACCAGCCGCACGCCCCCAGCGCCCCAAGCCAAGGCGCCGTTGTGGCCACTCGGACTGGCGGCGCTGGCGGCGCTGGGCGCTGAAATCGCGCACTGGTTGAATGCGGCGCAGTGGGTAGCTGCCGTGCTGGCGCTGCTGGCCATCACGGTCAGTGGCGTGGGCACCTACCGCAAGGGGTGGCAGGCGTTGCGCCACGGCAGCCTGAATATCAATGCGCTGATGAGCCTGGCGGTGACCGGCGCCCTGCTGATCGGTCAATGGCCGGAAGCGGCCATGGTGATGGTGCTGTTCAGCCTTGCCGAGCGCATCGAAGCGCGCTCGCTGTCGCGTGCCCGGGAAGCCATCAGCGGTTTGCTCAGCCTGGTACCGGAGCAGGTCAGTGTGCTCGGCAGTGACGGCCAGTGGCAGCGCCTTGCCGCCGCCGAAGTCGCTCTCGGAGCCCGGGTGCGGGTGGCACCGGGGGAGCGCATCGGCCTGGATGGCCAGGTGCTGGCCGGCCACTCCAGCGTCGATCAGGCGCCGATCACCGGCGAGAGCCTGCCGGTGGAGAAAACCGTCGGTGATGTCGTCTATGCCGGCACCATCAACCAGGAGGGGGCGCTCGAAATCAGCGTCACCGCGCCGGCAGACCAGAGCCAACTGGCGCGCATCATTCAGGCCGTCGAATCGGCACAAGGCGCCAAGGCGCCGTTGCAGCGCCAGGTCGACCGCTTTGCCGCCGTCTATACCCCGGCGGTGCTGGCCATCGCGTTCCTGATCGCCCTGCTGCCACCACTGCTGCTGGATGGCGACTGGCTGAGCTGGATCTACAAGGCGCTGGTACTGCTGGTGATCGCCTGCCCCTGCGCACTGGTGATCTCGACGCCGGTGACCATCGTCAGCGCCCTGGCCGCCGCCGCGCGCCACGGCATCCTGATCAAGGGCGGCCTCTATCTGGAGCAGGGGCGCCGCCTGACGACACTGGCAGTGGATAAAACCGGCACCCTGACCGCCGGCCGCCCGACGCTGCAGCAGCTGATCCCGCTGACGGATCTCAGCCACGAACAGTGCCAGCTGCTGGCAGCGAGCCTGGCCAGCGGCTCCGACCACCCGGTCTCCCAGGCGATTGCCCGTGCCGGTCGCGACAGCGCGTACCTGGCAGTCAGCGCACTGCGTGCCCTGCCAGGCCGTGGCGTGCAAGGGACGATGAACGGTCTGCGCTACACCCTCGGCAATCATCACCTGTTGCATGAGCTGGGTCTGTGCAGTCCCGAGCACGAGGCGCGCCTGTTGCCGCTGGAGCAACAGGGCATGACGGTGGTGACGCTGATCGAGGAGCAGAAGCTGCTGGCGCTGTTTGCCGTCGCCGACACCTTGCGTCCCAGCAGTGCCGAGGCGATCACCCAGTTGCAGCAATTGGGGATCCGCACCCTGATGCTCAGCGGCGATAATCCGCACACCGTCGCCACCATTGCCCGGCAAGCCGGCATTGACGAGGCACGCGGGGATCAACTGCCGGAAGACAAACTGCAGGCCATTGCCGCGCTGGCACACGGCGCCGATGGCCAGCGCGGGCTGGTGGGCATGGTCGGTGATGGCATCAACGATGCGCCGGCGCTGGCGCGTGCCGATATCGGCTTTGCGATGGGGGCCATCGGCACCGACAGCGCCATCGAGACCGCCGATGTCGCGCTGATGGATGATGATCTGCGCAAAATTCCGACCTTCATCCGCCTGTCGAAAGCGGCGCACCGCATCCTGATGCAGAATCTGGCGCTGGCGCTCGGCATCAAGGCACTGTTTCTGCTGTTGACGCTGGTCGGCAGCGGCACCTTGTGGATGGCGGTGTTTGCCGACATGGGTGCCAGTTTGCTGGTGATCGGTAACGGCCTGCGCCTGTTGCGTTTTCAGGCCACCACAACGGCCCGTTGATACGGAGCAAGCCGTCTGTCAAACAGGCCATCGCGCTGACCCGCGATGGCCTGGCAATCTGTATCGCAAAGCCTGGCTATTTTTTGTGCCCACGCCCGGGATTATTGCCACTGTGGATACTGCGGTTGTAATGCTCGCGATATTTACCATCCACACGGTCACAATCCTGCTTCAGTGAAACCGAGCCAATCTTGATATCGATACAGTTATCTTCCCACCACGCATATTCCTTGTCGTCCCATCCGGCTGGCTTTGATTCACCCTGCCAGGTCTGTGAACGCTCGGCTTTATCATTGCCCTTTCCAGACTTACCGTTCGGTGCCGCCTGAACACCCAGGCTGATACTGGCCAGCACCAGCAGCAATGCGGTCATCATTCGTGTCATGTTCACGCTCCCCTCATGTTTTCGTCATCTCAAGTTTAGACGGCTCACTGGGCCGATACATGAATAACGCCTAAACAACGCTGTTCTCTGCCCTGTTTCCTGACTCACGTCTGGCATGGCAGCTCTATATACCGATCATGCAGCGCAGCCGCGGCGGATCCTCTTTCATGCCACCCTCGTCCGTTAAGCCGAGGGCTCACACTGGCGCCGCATAGTCGGCCAGTGCCGCGAGCGGTACATGTAACGCCGGCTGTGTGGCGAAACTCGTCAACAGATACTCCACGGTGACCCGGACACGCGGTGCCATCAGTGCCCGATGCGGATACTGCAATACCATCTGGTAGCTGCCAGGATCGTGCTGCCCGACCAGCAGGGCCTTGAGCTGCCCCGATTGCAGATAGGGCCAGGCATGGTGCACACCGACCTGCGCGATCCCCATCCCCAGCACGGCCGCCTGCACCAGCGCTTCAGGAGCCGACAGCGTCAATACCGCGTGATCCAGCGGCTGGGTGATCTGGCTACCATCGTGACAGCTAAAGTGCCAGGCCGCGAGACGTCCACCAAGAAAGCGCCGTCCAATCAGACGATGCTGTGCCAGTTGCATCGGCGAATCAGGCACACCGCTGCGCGCCAGGTATTCTGGCGCCGCCACCAGCAGCATGTTGAGCCGGCACACAGGCCGCGACACCAATGCCGAATCGGCGATATGGCCACCACGCAGTGCCAGATCGTAACCATCACGCACGAAATCGATGACCCTGTCATCAAAATCCACTTCGACACTCAGCGCAGGGTGACGTTGCTGCAGGCCTGGCAACGCCGGCAACACATAGTCGCGACCAAACGCCGCACTGGTGGACAAACGGACGTGGCCGCCGATCTCCGCCCGCTGCTCGGCTAACACATCCACGGCTGAATTCAGTGCCTCTAGTGCAACGCGCGCCTGGGTAAGAAACAAGGCCCCCTCTTCCGTCAGACTCAAGGTCCGCGTGGTACGGTTCATCAGTCGCACACCCAGAGCCTGCTCCAATCCGGCCACATTCTTGCTCACCGCCGCCGCACTGATCCCCAAAGTGCGTCCGGCGGCCGCAAAGCTACCGCCATTGACTGCCTCGACGAATGAGAGGATTGCCCGTACCCGCTGTGATATCTCCATCTCTGCCTCCTGCACCAGGGTGGAATCAGCATATTCAACCTTAAGTTGCGAAAGCAACAACAGCAACGCCACTTATAGTTGTGAATGATTGCAGCGACAATGCTCTCATCTTGAGTGCCGGACAGCGAGCTTTCGGCACCACAACCGCAGGAGGTCCCTATGTCGCAACCGGCTTACTTTGTTTTCGATGCCGTCATCCACGATGCCACGGCCATGCAACCCTACATGCAGAACGTTGCCGCCAGCTATCACGCCTTTGGCGGTGAATTACTGGCGCTAGGCGGCGATCTGCAGGTGGTCGAGGGTAAAGCGCCAGCCGGCCAACTCGTGCTGCTGCGCTTCCCTGACCGCGCCCGCGCCAGCGCCTGGTATGCCAGCAGTGACTACCAGGCACTGATCCCTCACCGACAGGCTGGCGCTACGTGCGATGCCTGGTTGCTCAGTGGGACGGCAATCTCTGCCGACTAATCCCTTTTCACGCCATAGCGCCGTCATAAGTGCGGCGAGCCTAATATGCAGAGGTCACATATGAAAACACTGGTTGTCGTGTCTCATCCCTACCCGGATCAATCCACCGCCATCAAGGCATTGCAGACCGCTGCCGCACAGTGCGAGGAGGTCTCGGTGCGCAATCTGGAGCAGCTGTATGGCGCGGACATCAATGCCTTCGACGTCGAGGCAGAACAAGGTGCGGCAGAAGCCGCCGATCGGATCGTCTTCTTGTTCCCAATCCACTGGTTCAACCTGACGCCCATGCTCAAGGCTTATCTCAATCAGGTCTGGAGTTACGGTTGGGCATTTGGCCCCAATGGCAATGCACTGCGTGGCAAGCCGCTGCAGCTAGTGGTCACCGCCGGAGCGACAGCCCACACCTACTCCGCCGCCGGGTTGATCGGCAGCAGCATGGAGGAGGTGCTGACACCGCTGCAGGCCAGTGCCTTGTATGTCGGTATGCACTATCTGCCCCCGCTGGCGTTTTATGAGGCAATGGGTCGCGACGCAACCACGCTGGAGCAATTTGCCGAGCGCTTCATCACCTGCATCCGATCACCATTGGAGAACAGTGCGTCACGGTGAGATGCCGCCATGGCAGACACGTAACACGCCAGGAGCGTGCCGGCCCTGACCGGCACACTCCTGGGCGCAGGGGTCACCCTATGCCTCGCTGATCGCCGGAACCTCTGTATTGAACACCTGATATTGGTTACGTCCTGCACGCTTGGCACGATACAGCGCCTGATCGGCCAGATCGCACAAGGCTTCCAGGCTGGCCCCAGGTTGCCAGCAGGCGATGCCGATGCTCAGCGTGACATGGCTGGCGGTAGGCGACTTGACATGCTCCAGATTCAGCTCGGCCATGCGCGCCATCAGACGGTTGGCGACGACGACGGCGCCTTCGGCGCTGGCATCGTCGAGGAAGGCGATAAACTCCTCCCCTCCGTAACGCCCCACCATGTCTACATCATCACGCAGACACTCCTTAAGACAGGCCGCAACCTTCTGCAGACAGAGATCACCTGCCGGATGGCCGTAGTGGTCGTTGTACTTCTTGAAGTGGTCGACATCGATCATCAGGATGCAAGCCACCGGGCTCTCCTCGGTTTTGCGCAGCAGTTTGTTGCTGATACGGGAGAAGAACGACTGCCGGTTGGGGATCGCCAGCAACATATCGATATTCATCGAGTGGATCAGCTTCTCCGTCAACTTGAAATTGTTGTATTCGATCTCGGCAATGAAGTGGATACCGCGGCGGACCATGAAGAAGATGCTGCCAACAATCAGCACCAGGGTCATGAACATCACTCCCTGCAACACCCAACTGGCAGAAAAGGCCCGATCATCCGCCAGTTGATTCAGCACCAAACACAGCAACATGCTTAAGCTGAAATAGGGAATCACCAAGCTGGCTCCAATATAAACCAGGGGAATCAGAACTAGCAGTGCCGGCATGATGGAGCGCAGGCTGCTGTGTGAATAGATCACCTGATGATGGTACAACGCCAATATGATCAGCCACACCAACGTCGTGACGAAGGTGATGGAAACAAACTGCAGTCGCAAGGTGTCATTGGCCAAGTTTCTTTTCTCTGCAGAGTAACGTTTTGCTATCAGATAACCAGCAGCCAGAATATAAATAAACAACATCAACAGCATGAGCCGAACATATTGTGTGCTCGATAACGTGTCATCAAGAAATGGCAGCTTGAACGTGCCAAGATCATTGAGCACCAAATACGCCATGCGGAATATCGTCAAAGCCAACAAAATTACATTGGCAGCAATAAAATACCAAAGTCCTTTCATGGACATTCGCTGGACATGTTTTAACAAAAAGTCTCTATGCTGCAACGAAAGGTTATCTGCCAATACCGTCGACGAAATAGATAAAGCATCTGCTTTTTCTACTGCCGCAAAAAATGGATTGTTTGCCATAATCTTACCGTAATAATGCTGTCAGGCTAAAATTCGCGGATTATTCCGTCGCTCTTATTGCACCAGCGCCAACCGTTGTTGATTCCAGCGAATTAACTCGTTCGCGCCGATAGCTGGAGAAAAATAGAATCCCTGCAAACTGTCACAGCCCATCTCCTTGAGCATCTGCGCCTGCGCCTGGGTCTCAACACCTTCGGCCACCGTATGGATACGCAGGTGGCGCGCCATCGCTAACGAAGCGTGTACCGCCGAGCGGTAGCGTGAATCCTCCAGCATATTGGCAACAAAGATGCGGTCGATCTTCAGCTCCGAAACCGGACTTTGCACCAGATGCAGCAACGAGGAGTGACCCGTGCCAAAATCGTCTATCGCCAGTTTGATGCCATGCAGCCGCAGCCTGGCAGAGGTCTCCAGCAGTCTGGAAAGATCGTCATAACCTTCGGTCTCGGTGATCTCCAAACATAAGAGATGGCCTGGCAAGCCATGCCGATCCAGCAGGGCGAATACCCGGTCGGCAAAGCACACATCCAGCAGCTCAGAGGGAGCGATGTTGACCGATACCGGGACCTCAACCCCCTGATCCAGCCACTGCCGACAACGGATGATCGATTGCTCGAGGATATGCTCCCCAAGTTGATCGATGAGGGCATGCTGGTACATGGGATCGATGAAATAGGCCGGCGAGAGGATGCCATGCTGTGGATGCTCCCAGCGTGCCAGCGCTTCGACCCCGATCAGACGCCCGGTTTCGACACAGATCTGCGGCTGAAAGTACGGGCGTATCTGCTGCTGCGACAACGCCTGTTCCAACATCTGGCGGTCCGGTGGTGGCACGGTGCCCCCTCGCGGCATCGGGCAGGGTGGCACCAACGGCAGTTGCTGAAGACACTCACTGATCTGCTGCCGGCTGACCGGTTTGGACAATGCATCACTGATGAACACGCCCTGCAAAGTGGCCATCTCAACCACCGAGTGAATGATGTCGGCACTGGCGGCACTGAGCAACAGCACAGGGCAAGCGTCGTCATCGTTGGCCAGGTGACGCAGGAAGGTCACCCCATCCATACCCGACATGTTCAGATCACAGATCAGTGCATCCGGCATGCCCTGTGCGGCGATCATCTTCAGTGCTTCTGCCCCGTCCTGTGCTAGCAACACATTCTTAGCCAACGGTTTACACAACTCGTGCAACCAGTTGAGCTGGAACAGCTCGTCTTCAATAATCAGTAAATTGTTAAGCGTGGTCATACGTTACCCCATGACAAGTGACCATGATTCAATGTGCTCCAGCCAGATTGCACTCTCGACTTAGAGCGCATATGCCCTGTCACTCGCTACAGATGACCGCCACTTCTCCATGTAGACACTCATCGTCGTTTGGAATGTCTGTCGCCTGTTGCGCGGCAGACTCGATTTGATGGCCGCATAATATTCCGGCAGCCGTTCCGGCTGTTCTGGCAAGGCGATAAGCTTGTTCCACTCCATCTCCTCAACCAACCCCATCTGATACTCTTGCGTCGCTCCCGATTGCTGGCGATGCAACTCGATGAGATCGTCAACACTCGGCTTGGTGCCGCAGAGAATGTCGGCTCGTGCCTGCAGCAAGGCGTCAATGGATTGCGCCATCGGTAATAGACGTTGCCCCTGCCAGCCTTTGCTCAGCGAGCGGTAACGCGTCAGATGTTCCTGCCGCGCCTCTGGGGTCGCAAACTCGGCCACATCCAGCTGCAAGGCCGCCAACAGCTGCTGCAGCGGGATTTCATCCTGCTGCATATGACGGGCATAGCGCAGGCCTCGCTGCACCGTCTCCTGCGCGGACACCAGATCGAAGCCTGCCATCTCGATGAAGGCCTGCAACCAGTAGCGCTTAGTACCTCGTGGGCACAGGGCGATGGCCTGTCGAATGCTGTCCAGTGCAAGATCGAGTTGCTGCAGCTGAACACAGGCCTCGGCTTTGAGCGTCAGCGCCTCACTGCACAGCAAGGGGTCATCCTGCAGCGGTCGCACCAGGGTAAACACCGATTGCAAATGCTCCTGCAACAATTCAGCGCGGGCCAACAGCAACCTGGCCCGATTGCGTAGGCTGGTACTTTTCAAGCCACTCAGCAGCTCCCGCGCCCGATCATAATCCGCCGCCTCGATACAGGCCTCGGCCATCAGCAGACGCGCCTTGAGGCTGGTCACGCCCTGTCCACGCGCCAACTGGCCACCACGCGACAACAGTGTCGGCAGATTTTGCTCTCGACGTTGCAACAGCAAGGGACACAGTCGCTGTTTGAGCTGCAACAACTCCTGCAGACGTTGGCTCACTACTTGGTAACTGATCGGTTTGACCAGATAGCCATCCGGTTCCAGCTCCATGAAGCTACGCACCACCTCGAGCGAGGCATCCGCCGTCACCACGGCGGTAACACAATCTGCGGCCAATGACTGCTCTTCACGCAGCGTCGTCAGTAGCTGGTAGCCGTTCATGCCATGGCTGGCGAGATTAAAATCCAGCAGTAATAGCTGATAGTTTTTGGCGGCACAGAGCGTGAGCGCAATCTTGGCACTGTCAGCCAAATCAATCTGATCGGCGCGAAAACCCATCTTCTGTAACATGCCACGCAATGCATTACTCATCACGGCACAATCATCCACGATCAGGATGGGGCGGCTCTTATCTATATGCATAATGAACGCCCGAGCACCTCAGCTTGCTATTGTTCATATGAGTTATCCCCACCGGAGCGTGAATTCATGTCGATTGCTCATACCATGCTGCTATATTAACTTCCTTAAATCACGTCGTCTGTTATTTTGAGAACAGACACAGCCAAAAACACCATAAAATAAATATAGAGATCGCGTCAAAAACCGGATTAATATTATTAACGAGAGCATTACCATCTTATATTAATGGTCATTTTTAGGTATGGCCGAACATGACGCTGCACGACTGAAATCATCTGTTATTTTGAGAACAGACAATTAATTAACTTTCTTATACCTTGTTATTTGTTTTGAGCCATTACCTTATCTCATGTGCATGAATTAATTGCATGCACCGTTAATAAGTTGCTAACAGCTTGTTTGTTTCATTGATGGAATTATTAAAACATCAACACAGACTATCTATATTCCGGTGTATGTCACCGCTGGGGAGAATACTTTTATGTCAATCTCATCACTGTCGGATATTCGCTCGCCTCGTGGCTTCCATCTGGATCGAGAGCACCTGCTCAATCTGGTGGCCAGTGATCGGGAACTGGTGAAAACTCTGCTGACCACCTACTTGACCGCCAGTGGCAGCGAAGTCTCCACGTTGCTGCAAGCGATCACGACAGATGATGTCGAGGTAACGGCCAGGTATGCCCATAAGATACGCGGTTCACTGCGTTATCTTGGTGCCCGGCGCATCGAAGCCATGTTGTGTGATGTCGAGACGGCGGCACGAGCATACGACCTGCAGACCCTACGCACTCATTACCGGCCAATAGAATCCGATTATCGTCAACTGGAACTGGAGATCCGGCACTGGCTTACCGAGCTGTAAGCGCGCCGCTGATCGTTTAGAGCCCTGTGTGAGCCCCAAGACAGCTTGGTTCATTTGTGTCATGCTGATTTCGATTACAGGGACACGGCACCATCTACCGCTTGACCGGCTGGGGAGAGAGAAGATGCAAACGAGATCTGTGTTGCAGGCAACGGCGGAGATCCAATGGCCCTGTCCGCTGCCGGACGCCACCAAGGCCTCATTGTTGCAGATTGCCCGCCCCTTCGATCCATCGCGTCTGATGGGCCCTATGCCAGGCATCTTCTACGTTTTATCTGGCTGTGTGGTGGGCTATGCCACCAATGAAGCTATGGATAACTCCCTGGGACTGATTTTCGGTCACGGCAGCTGGTTTGGCATCCAATACATTGACAACCCCGAGTATGCCCCGGTCGAGTTATTCGAAACGCTGCTACCGACCCGCTTGTTGTTGTTTCCCAAAGACTCGCTGCAATTCCTGCTCGAAAAAGAACCCCTGGTCTACAAGTTGTTGTTCTTCATCTCGCAGCAGATTGGCCGAATGACCTTGCAAATAGGCAGTAATACCCTGTTTTGTCTGACTACCAGGGTAACCTATTTGCTGTTGGAGTTAGCTCGCCAGCATGCGCTGGTCGAAGATAGCCATCCAGTACTCAAGATCACCCAGCAGCGCCTGAGCCAGATCGCTGGCATCAGTCGCCCGCGCGTCAACGAAGTACTCAACGTGCTCGCCGATGCCGGGGAGATTGCCATCCGTCGCGGCGAAATCCTCCTGCTGGACTTCACCGCCATGAAAGCACGCCTCCCCCAATTCAGCTTCATGTACCACGATCCGGTACCCCATATCGATCATACCGGTTGAATCGCTCACCGCCGCAGGTCACTCTGCCCTGCTTCCCTGACACTGGCATCCGCCTTGGCGTCAGGAGCCTTTGCAGGTGCGGCATACCAGTTCGGCTTGCCAACGATCTTGGCATCAGCCGGATCGGCAATATAGTGCGGTGACATGATTTGCACGCCATATTCGTTGAAAACATCCTGAATATTCGCCAGCAACATACTCATCAACTGGGCCCTTGATCTGGGTTCCGTAGGCACCGCCTGCGCTACCAGCCGGTATTCAGGATAAAAATCCGACAAGGATATCTGGAAGACCATGGGGGCCGGATCGGTCACCACCCCGTCCGTGCGACGACAGGCCTCCAGCAACAGCGCCTCCACCTGCCGCCACGGCGTGTCATAGCCGATGGTGACAGTGGTATCGACCAGATAGCCGCTGCCCTGCACGATACGTGAATAGTTACGTGTCACCGAGCCAGTAATCATGGTGTTGGGAATGGTCAAGGTCTCCCCTACACCTGTCATGATGCGGGTGGTAAAAATCCCCATCTCGACGACGGTGCCCTCGTTATCCCCCACCTTGATGTATTCCCCGCGCTTGATGGTACCGGCATAAGTCAGGATCAGCCCGGCAGCTGCCTGGCCAACCACATTGGACGCGCCGAGGGAGATCATCAGGCCGATGAGTACCGACAATCCCTTGAACGCCTCGGTCCCTGCGCCCGGCAGATAGGGATAGGCCATTGCCAGGGCAAATAACCAGACTGCCAGCGAAATCAGCCTGTTGGTTGGAGCCAGTGTTTCTGGTGTCAACCAGCGGAGGGTGCCGGGCATCGCCAGACGCAGCATCAATGCTTTGAGTATGCCGATGACACCTCGGGCCAGGAAGAAGATCACCAGCACGATCAGCAGCCCGGGCAGCGAGCTTGTAATGGCACCGATAAAGTAGCCCAGCAGCGACAATAGATAACTGTTGAGCTCCTCACCCCACGGGCGGGTATAGGGAAATTGACGCAGCACAAAGCTGCACCACTCGTACACACAAAGCAGTATGAGTGACCAGCAAAGGATCCCTAACGTACCGCGCAGAATGGGAAACAACAGGCCAGCATCAAACACTGAGGTATGACCAATTTTTAACTTGCTGGTGTGTTGTCGCATCAGTGGCAACAGACGCGCCAACAGCCTGGAGCGGCTGAACAGCACGACACGAATGCAGACCAGCAGCAGCAGGGTGGCCAGCATAAAATAAACCAGCGCCTGTAACAGATAGCGCGCACTGCGCAACTGTTCCGATTCAGAGATGACCAGTCTCAGCTGCGCAGCGGCCGCAGTCGCCACCGTATTCACCGACTCATCCTCTGGCAGCAGATCTTTGGGTGAGATAATGAAGGCGCGCTGCCCCCCTATCAGCACCAGCATGCTGGTATCGATCGGGGTCGTCGTTACGCCCAGCTCCCCACCTTCTTCCAGTGCATCACGAATGACCCGTTCAGCCCGCCTGACCCGCGCCTGGGCACTCTCACCGAGCAGCGTGCCTCTGAGGGTCACCACAGTTCGGTTAGCCACGACTAACTCAGCCGCGGAGCCAGATTCTGGTGACAGATTGACGGGAGCTTCGGCTCGGGCGACGGGCCACAGAAACGAAAGACAAAACAAGATCCACGAGAGGTAACGCACCATGCTCAGAGTCCTTCTGTCCGCATCCATGATGGTTACGTTAGCCAATCCCTGCACGCTTGTCTAACCCTCGGCATTCCCGAAGCAACAGAGGCGCGGTCAAAAAACTTTATTAACATATTCATCAAGTTGTAGTTTTGGCGCTGATAGCATCAGCACGTCAGACTCCTTTTCCCATCAGGTGCATAAAGTGTCGATCACCATTCTTGGCGCCATATGAATTCAGTGTTAGCTTAGCCTGAATGGCTAATTCGCAGGATCACCCCATGTCCATTCCCGTACTTAACCTGCCCGCCTTGCCTGGCGATCGGCATTATCGCTTTCATGCCATGGTCAAACCCACAGGGGCACGCTGCAACATCGACTGCGACTACTGCTTCTATTTGCACAAAACCGACCTGCTCCACCATGACCGCCACAGCCAGATGAATGAAGCGACGCTGGAGCAACATATCCGCCAATACATTGAGGCACAAACCGGTGATGAGGTGGTGTTTTCGTGGCAAGGTGGCGAGCCGACGCTGATGGGACTGGCTTTCTTTGAGCGGATCGTCGAGCTGCAACGACGGCACGCCAAGCCCGGACAGCGTATCGCCAACGATCTTCAGACCAATGGCATTGCGCTCGACGATCACTGGATTGAATTTTTATCTCGTCACGGATTTCACGTCGGCCTCTCCATCGACGGACCGCAGGCCCTGCACGATGCCTATCGCAAGACCCGAAGTGGTAAGTCCACCTTTAGCCAGGTGATGGCCGCCGCCAGCCGGCTTAAAGCCGCCAACATCCCTTTTGCCGCCCTGTGTGTTGTCAACCGACTCAATGCCCTGCACCCTCGCGAGGTCTACCGTTTTCTGGTGGACGAGGTGGGCACCTGGCGCGTGCAATTTACCCCGGCCGTCGAACCGAAACTCTACCGGCAGCAAGCACCCGCGCAGCTGGCTGCCGCCATGTTACCTACCTATGACACAGCCCAGGCACACCCTGGCCATCTTCAATCCATTGTCACCGACTGGTCAGTCGATCCCGATGACTATGGCCGCTTTCTGATCGGCGTCTGGGAGGAGTGGAAGGACAACGACTTGGGACGCGTGCATGTCAACCTGTTCGAAACGCTGATTGCCCAGGCCGCCGGTTTTCCTGCGCAGACCTGCACCCAGTCCGAATTCTGCGGCAAGGCACTGGCCGTGGAACACGATGGAGAGGTCTTCTCGTGCGATCACTTCGTCTATCCTGAATACCGGCTCGGCAATCTGCATCATACCCATCTCGGCGACATGGCCTTCTCCACTGCCCAGCAACAATTTGGGCTAGCCAAACGCGAGACCTTACCCAAGCAGTGCCGTCGTTGTGACTACCTGCGTCTGTGCTGGGGGGAATGCCCCAAAAATCGATTACTTAAATCGCAAGATGGTGAGCCAGGTCTCAATTATCTTTGTGCCGGCTTGTATCGTTTTTACCAGCACATCGGTGCCGATGTTGTGCAGATCCTGCAGCACTTGGGCTATCTCAAACGCTAGGACTCGCCGTATTCGTCCTTATTTCCAGACAACACCACCAGAGGACCAGACCATCACGACAGATATAAATTCACACTAACGCGACTGTGCTTCATCAAAGCTGATTACAACAAGGAGTACGAGATGAAAAAGACTGTTCTTGCCTCGGCACTGCTGGCAGCGCTCTCCTGGACGCCGGCCCTGCATGCCGCGGAATCCGGCCACCCGAATATATTGGTCATCTTTGGTGACGATATCGGCTGGCAGAATGTCAGTGCCTACGGCATGGGTACCATGGGTTATCTCACCCCCAATATCGACAGTATTGGTAAACAGGGGGCGATCTTCACCGACCACTATGCCCAGCCCAGCTCCACCGCCGGCCGTGCCGCCTTTATCACCGGCCAGTACCCGATCCGCTCAGGGATGACCACTGTCAGCATGCCTGGTGGCGATCTGGGTCTCAAAGCTGCCTCACCGTCGCTGGCAGAGGTGCTGAAGGCACAGGGGTATGCCACCGGCCAATTCGGCAAGAACCACCTGGGTGATCACAACTTCGCTCTGCCGACTGTCCATGGTTTCGATGAATTCTTTGGCAACCTCTACCACCTCAATACTCAGGAAGAGTCCGAACAGCGAGACTACAAGCACTTTGCCGAAGCCTACTCCGGCTCCGTTGAAAAATACGATCAAAAGTTCGGCACCCGTGGCGTGCTGCACTGCTATGCCACCAGCAAAAACGACAAGACCGTCGAGCCGCGCTTTGGTGAAGTCGGCAAGCAAAAATGTACCGATACCGGCCCGCTGACCCAGGAGCGGATGAAAGATTTCGATGGCAGTGAAGTGATTCCAGCCGCGTTCAAGTTCATCGATAAATCGAAGAAAGAGGGCAAACCATTCTTCGTCTGGCTCAACACCAGCCGGATGCATCTGTATACCCGTCTGAACGATAAGTGGCGCTATGCGGCAGAAAACAATACCAGTGAATACGATTTCCATGGCAGCGGCATGTTACAGCACGACCATGATATCGGCGTAGTGCTCGACTATCTGAAGCAAAACGGGCTAGATAAGAACACTGTCGTGGTCTATAGCACCGACAACGGTCCAGAACACTCCTCCTGGCCGTATGGCGGCACTACCCCATTCCGTGGCGAGAAGATGTCCACCTATGAGGGCGGCGTGCGCGTCCCCATGATGGTTCGCTGGCCTGGTCATATTCCAGCAGGTGAAGTATTGAATGGTATTCAGGGACACCAGGATCTGTTTACCACGCTCTCCTCCATTGCCGGCGTCAAGAATGTGGCCGATCTGATGCTCAAAGAGAAGAAGCAGTTCATTGATGGCATCGACAACCTGGATTACTGGACCGGCAAGGTCAAAGAATCACATCGCAACTCCATCCTCTACTACTACGAGGACAAATTAACCGCCGTCCGTCTTGGCCAATGGAAATTCCACTTCTCCACCAAAGAGGACTACTACGCCAACGTTGTGCCGCTTACCGTGCCGAAGATCTACAACCTGCGTGCCGATCCGTTTGAAAGCTATGACTCCCGTGATGCACAAGGCCATCTGTTACAGAAGATGTCCTGGTTGCTGGCACCGGTGAATGAGATCATTGCCCAGCATATCAAGTCGCTGAAGGAGTACCCGCCGGTACAAGGCGGAACCAGCTTCGACATGTCTGACATCATTTCGCAAACCATCAAGAAAGGTCAGCAGTAGCATCCAAAGCGTCGGCCAAGGCCGACGCTTTTTTTACTGCCCTCAGTCCACGCGCGTTAATACCCTCAACGACAAGCCTGCGACCTCATTGGCCAATCGCCGTCGCAATCATCGCCTGCCACGGCGTGGTCGCATGGCCTATCAGCTGGCTCAGGGTATGGCTGTCATCGAACAAACCGCCTTGGCTGGCACCGACATCGGAGTCGGCCAGCAGCTGGGCAAATGCAGGTGGCAAACCGGCCTGTTCCAGCACGGCCGCAAACTCGACCTGGGGCAGATCCTGATACACCACGGGTTTGCCGGCAGCCTCGGCAATAGCCGCACTGAATTGCGCCAGCGTATAGGCCTCATCACCGGCCAGTTCATAGAGGGTGCCGGTGGCCTGCTCCCGGGTCAGCGCCACGGCGGCAGCCTCGGCATAGTCAGCCCGGGCGGCCGAGGCGATAAGTCCGTCACCGGCACACCCCAGGAAAGCCTGATGACTCAGTGCCGCCGGAATCGAGGCCAGGTAGTTTTCGGTGTACCAGCCATTACGCAGCAGTACATGGTTGAGTCCTGAGTCACGGATGAGCTGTTCGGTCTGACGATGTTCCTCAGCCAACCCCAGCGGGGAGACATCGGCATGCAGCAGACTGGTATAGAACAGCCAGGGCACGCCGGCCGCCTTGGCCGCGTCAATCACCGCCGCGTGTTGTGGCAGGCGCTGGCCTATCTCATTGCCGGAAATCAGCAACACCTTGCGGGCACCGCTAAAGGCACTGCGCAATGACGCCGCATCACTATAGTCGGCCCGCCGCACCACCACACCGCGCGCAGCCAGATCGGCCACCTTGTGCGGACTGCGCACCGCAGCGACGATTTGCTCGGCAGGCACACGCTGCAGCAGAGACTCGATCACCAGACGACCCAGTTGGCCAGACGCACCTGTAACTACAATCATGTCTTTCTCCTTGGTAAATTCAGTAGACGACACTAAAATAGCCACCTAACAAACTTTTTGTAAGTACGCACCAAAAGGTAAGTATGCAATGAGCGAGACCATGGATCAGCCTGTTGAGGGTGAGCATCGCCTGGGAGACCTACTGGCCCGAGGCTATGTGTTTTCAGAAAAATGTCCATCGCGCGAGGTGCTTAAACACGTGACCAGCCGTTGGGGCGTGCTGGTGTTAGTCGCGCTGCTGGCCGGCACCCACCGTTTTAGTGATTTGCGGCGCAAGATCGGTGGCGTCAGCGAGAAAATGCTGGCGCAGACGCTGCAGTGGCTGGAGCAGGATGGCCTGGTGCGCCGTACCGCCTATCCGGTGGTACCGCCCCATGTCGAATACGATCTGACGCCAATGGGCCTGGAGGTGGCACGCCACGTCGAGCAGCTGGTGGATTGGATTGAGGACAATCTGGGCGCCATCCTCGCTGCCAGGCCGCAGACGGAATGACGACAGTTACATGTCATCTGCCTGTCATGCTGGCTGGTGAAAATCGATGATTGGACATAAAACGCACCGTGACTAACCGTGTGATGAACAGACGCGCCCACGATCACCACCCGCTGGTTATTTTCCTGATCTTTTTACGCCTGGGTCTGACCAGCTTCGGCGGACCCATTGCCCACCTGGGTTATTTTCGGGCCGAGTTTGTCACCCGCCGCCGTTGGCTGGACGAAGCCGGTTATGCCGATCTGGTCGCGTTGTGCCAGTTTCTGCCCGGGCCCGCCAGCAGTCAGGTCGGCATGGCGCTAGGACTCGGCCGCGGCGGCTATGCCGGTGCACTGGCGGCCTGGCTCGGCTTCACGCTGCCATCGGCGCTGGCGCTACTGCTGCTGGCGCTAGGCTTGCGCCAACAGCCGGAACTGGCGCTGCAGCCGCTGTTTCACGGTCTCAAGGTCGTGGCGGTGGCGGTCATCGCTCAAGCTGTCTGGGGCATGGCACGCCAGCTCTGTCCGGACCGTACGCGCCTTACCCTGATGGCGCTGTGTGCCAGTGCCGTCCTGCTCTATCCAACGGCCAGTTTGCAGTTGCTGGTGTTGCTGCTGGCCGGCATCGCCGGACTCTGGCTCTGCCCGGCCCACCCTCCCCACCTCGCCGCTGCTCGGCCCTGTCCAATCAGTCGTCGTGGTGCGCTGGGCTGGTTGTTGCTGTTTGCGGTCCTGCTGCTGGCATTGCCCTGGTTGGCACAGCAATTTCCAGAGTCGTTATTTCCCTCGCTGGCGCTGTTCTATCGCACCGGCGCCCTGGTATTTGGTGGCGGGCATGTAGTGTTACCCCTCTTGCAAAGCGAGCTGGTCAGCACTGGTCGTCTGGATGCCGATCTGTTTCTGGCCGGCTATGGTGCGGCCCAGGCCGTACCCGGTCCGCTGTTTACCTTTGCCGCATTCGCCGGCGCCGTCCTGAACGGACCGCTCGGTGGCGTCACGAGTGGACTCGTCTGTCTGCTGGCCATCTTCGCGCCGGCGTTTTTGCTGCTGGCCGCCAGCCTGCCGTACTGGCAGACCTTGCGCCAGCAACCCAGGTTGTGTGCCGCGCTGGCCGGAATCAATGCCGGCGTCGTCGGCCTGCTGCTGGCAGCGCTGTATGATCCGGTCTGGACCAGCAGCATCCACTCCGCCGGCGATCTGGTGCTGGCGCTGCTGGCCTTTATCGCGCTGCAATTCTGGCGCCTGCCACCCTGGTTAGTGGTGCTCGGCTGTGGTGTCACCGCCTTGCTGCTGGCTGCATTGTAATCGCCAGCCAGCAGGCGGAATGCAGACAGACCGAGTTACCATCAGTGACCGCAACCGGCCTGATACCAATCGCGACTGCGATTAACGACACGCACCACCAGCAGCATCACCGGCACCTCGATCAGTACGCCCACCACGGTCGCCAAGGCGGCGCCGGAGTGAAAACCAAACAGGCTGATGGCGGCCGCCACTGCCAGTTCAAAGAAATTGGAGGCGCCAATCAGTGCCGATGGACAGGCGACGCTGTGCTTCTCGCCGACCACACGGTTTAACCAGTAGGCCAATGCGGAGTTAAACAGCACCTGGATCAGGATCGGCACCGCCAACAGCGCGATCACCAGTGGTTGCGCCAAAATGGCTTCCCCCTGGAACGCAAACAGCAATACCAGCGTCAGTAACAGCGCCGCCATCGACCAGGGTTGGATCCGTGCCAGCGCTTGATCAAAGCAGTCTTGTCCACGGGCCAACCAGCGTCGCCGCAGCCATTGCGCCAGCAATACCGGAAGCACGATGTAGAGCAGCACCGAGGTCAGCAGGGTATCCCAGGGAACCGTGATGCTGGAGACCCCCAGCAGCAGTGCCACCAACGGCGCGAAGGCAAACACCATGATCACATCGTTCAGCGCAACCTGCGACAAGGTGAAATAGGGATCACCCGAGGTCAGGCGACTCCAGACAAACACCATGGCGGTGCACGGCGCCGCAGCCAGCAGGATCAAGCCGGCGATGTAGCTGTCGATCTGATCGGCCGGCAGCCAGTCAGCAAATAATTGCCGGATAAACAACCAACCGAGAAACGCCATCGAAAACGGCTTGACCAACCAGTTGATAAACAGCGTCACTCCTATGCCACGCAGATGCTGGCGCACCTGATGCAAGGCCCCAAAATCGATCTTGACCAACATCGGAATGATCATCACCCAGATCAACAGGCCGACCGGCAAATTGACCCGAGCCACTTCCAGGCTACCAATCGCCTTGAACAGTGACGGCGCCAGCTGACCCAGCGCGATGCCCGCTAAAATACAGAGCCCCACCCAGACGGTGAGATAGCGTTCAAAGAAACTGATCGCCAGGACCGCCTGCGGCGCCTGATCCTTGTGCTGCATATTTTGCTTCTCCCTCGATAGTCGCAGTTAAACGCCGGGTGGCGCAGGATACAGACGCTCGAGACTTTCGCGCTGTACTGGTTTGACATTCAGTTGTGGCCGAATCGCCTTGGCCTGCGCGATTGCCGAATCGACATCGCGCGCCAGCCCCAGCGCCAGGAGCACGCCTGCCGCCACGGTACCGGTTCGACCGCGTCCGGCACCGCAATGGAAGGCCACTTTGTGGCCCTGCTGATACGCTTCCATCACGGCGGCAATGGCGGACGCGAACAGGGCCGGTTCTGGCGCTTCGGCGTGATCGGCCAGCGGGATCTGCACCCATCGCACACCTTCGGCCGTCGCGGCACAAGCCGTGGCTTCCTCACGCAGGTCGACGACCACCTCAACACCGTCCTCATCCACCATTTGCTGGATATCGGCAGCACCGCCGAAGTAGATACGCTCAGGGATCAATTCATGATATGGCTTGTTCATTTTCTCTCTCTTGTAAGTCACATCGGCGCCAAGCGCCCTGTATTCACCGGCGGAATTACATCCAGCGACCTGTGTCGTCGCAGCACAACATCCGGCGGCAGAGCGCCCGGACAGCGGGGGCAATAGCAGCGGAGCACAGCCAGCATCGGCGCGCAGGCTGGCACACTGCTCCGGATGGCCGGCACAACACTGTTCGGTCAGGTAGGCGATAAGCTCCAGCATCAGCGGCAGATTGGCACGGTAACGCTGAAAGCGTCCCTCCTGCTCCACGGTCACGAGACCAGCATGGGTCAATGCCTTGAGGTGAAACGACAGATTGTTCGGCGCAATCACCAACTCGGCAGCCAGCTGGCCGGCCACCATACCTTCCAGGCCAGCCTTGACCAGCAGACGGTAGGTCTCCAGCCGGACACCGGAGGCCAGGGATTCAAATACTTTGGTCGCGATATCTTGATTCATACTTCGATATTACAAGAGTTATTGAAATATTGAAATGACCTTGCGAACTGACGCTCCCGCTAGATAAAAAAACGCCGGCACGTGGCCGGCGTTTTACGCTCAACGTTAATCACAGATCGAAACGATCGGCATTCATCACCTTGACCCAGGCGGCGACAAAATCACGCACAAACTTGTCACTATTATCATCCTGGGCATACACCTCGGCATAGGCGCGCAGTATTGAATTGGAGCCGAATACCAGATCGACTCGGGTCGCGCTCCACTTCACCGCACCACTGGCTCGATCGCAGAGGTGATACAGGTTGTCGCCGGCGGGTTGCCAGCGATACGCCATGTCGGTCAAGTTGACGAAGAAGTCATTGCTCAGTACCCCGACGCGATCGGTAAACACACCGTGCAAAGTGCCGCCATGGTTGGTGCCCAGCACCCGCATGCCGCCCACCAGCACCGTCATCTCCTTGGCCGTCAACCCCAGCAGTTGCGTGCGATCGAGCAGCATCTCTTCCGGCGTCACCGCATAACGCTGCTTTTGCCAGTTACGATAGCCGTCATGCAGCGGCTCCAGCACGGAAAACGACTCGACATCGGTCATCGCCTGTTCGGCATCGCCTCGTCCCGCGACAAACGGTACCGTCAGCGGCACACCGGCATCCCGCGCCGCCTGTTCAACCGCGGCACTGCCGGCCAGCACAATGAGATCGGCCAGGCTGACGGGTTTGCCAAACGCGGCCTGAATCGTTTCCAGCACCGCCAGCACCTTGTTGAGGCGTTCAGGCTCGTTGCCAATCCAATCCCGTTGTGGCGCCAGACGAATGCGGGCGCCATTGGCTCCACCACGGTAATCCGAACTGCGGAAGGTGCGGGCACTATCCCAGGCGGTACTGACCAGCTCCCCGACCGACAGGCCCGACTGCAGGATGCGCTGTTTAAGCTGACTGATCTCCGCCTCGGTCGGCACATAACGCGCCGCCGGGATCGGATCTTGCCAAATCAGTGCTTCTGCCGGTACATCCGCCCCCAGGTAGCGACTCTTGGGGCCCATGTCCCTGTGGGTCAGCTTGAACCAGGCGCGAGCAAACGCATCAGCAAAGGCAGACGGATCCTGATGGAAACGACGGGCAATCGGCTCGTAGATTGGGTCAAAACGCAGTGATAAATCCGCCGTCGTCATCATCGGTGGATATTTCTTGCCCGGATCATGGGCATCGGGGATCAGGTGTTCAGGCTTGACGTTTTTCGGCGTCCACTGCTTGGCTCCAGAGGGGCTCTTGGTCAGCTCCCACTCATAACCGAACAGCATGTCGAAGTAGCCATTATCCCACTGTGTCGGATTCGGCTTCCAGGCCCCTTCGATGCCGCTGCTGGTGGTGTGCACCCCAACGCCACTCGCCAACCGGTTATGCCAACCCAGGCCTTGTTCCTCGAGTGCGGCGGCTTCTGGCTCCGCACCGACCAACGCCGGATCGCCGGCCCCGTGCGCCTTACCAAAGGTGTGGCCGCCAGCGACCAACGCCACTGTCTCCTCATCATTCATCGCCATGCGCGCAAAGGTCTCGCGCACATCACGGCCGGAAGCTACCGGATCCGGGTTGCCATCCGGACCTTCCGGATTGACATAGATGAGCCCCATCTGTACCGCAGCCAACGGGTTCTCCAGCTGGCGTTCACCGCTGTAACGGCTGTCTGGCTTATCACTGGTGGCCAGCCATTCCCGCTCCGAGCCCCAGTAGATATCCTTCTCCGGATGCCAGATATCCTTGCGGCCACCGGCAAAACCGAAGGTCTTGAAGCCCATCGACTCCAGCGCCACATTCCCGGCCAGAATCATCAGATCCGCCCAGCTGATCTTGTTGCCATAGTGCTTCTTGATCGGCCACAACAGGCGACGCGCCTTGTCGAGGTTGACGTTATCCGGCCAGCTGTTGAGAGGGGCAAAACGTTGGCTGCCGGTGCCGCCACCACCACGACCATCTGCAGTACGGTAGGTACCTGCGCTGTGCCAGGCCATGCGGATCATCAGTCCACCATAGTGGCCCCAGTCGGCTGGCCACCACGCTTGACTGTCGGTCATCAGTTGGCGCAAATCCCGTTTCACCGCCTCCAGATCCAGTGTTTTGAAGGCCGCGGCATAGTCAAAATCGGCATCCATCGGATCGGTTTTGCTGTCGTGCTGATGCAGAATGTCCAGATTCAGGCTCTTGGGCCACCAGTCGGTGACGCTGCGGCTCTGGCTACTCTGGGCGCCGTGCATGAAAGGGCACTTGCCCCCGCTGGCAGTCGGTTTATCACTCATCGCTTACCCCTTATCTCATCCGTACGGTCGGTTCTCTTCCCTGTCGTTATCGCAGCACAGCAACAGGGCCTCGTGTGTTGACTTGATTGTTGTGCCTGACCGCAGTTTTTGCCATCAGAATGGGCAGATTGGGGTAATCGAACATTTCAATTGCCAGAGTATGAAATCATCGAAAAGATGCCCATTACAATATAACGGGCACACAAAGAGGCACTAATGTCTCAGCGCTTGCACAACAGGACAGACGAGGCCTTGAAGAAGGCTACCGCCGTCGCCCCCTCCTTTAACTCCAGGCGCTCGACACTATCCCGCGTGACGACGGCACACACCGTCTTGCCCCCGGCCAGCTGCAGACTGATCTCGGCATTGACCGGGCCATCGTGGATACGGGCAATTTGCCCGCGCATCTTGTTGCGCGCCGTGGTTTTGATGTCCGTATCCGTCATCAGCAATACCGACGAGGACTTGACGATGGCAAACAGTTCCATACCGAGTTGCAACTGCATCGCCTCGGCCGACTCGCGGGTGATCACCGAGACGATCTCGTTATCATCGTCGAGTTGCAACCGCACCTCGAAATCCACTTCACCACTGCGCATCGCGACAATTTTGCCGGCAAACTGATTACGCGCACTGGTCTGCATCGACATGCGCCTGAGCAGTTGCTGGAACGCCTTGAAGTTGGCGCTCTGGGCGTTGTCCATCTGTGCCGCCAGGCGATCCATCGCCTGCTGGTACTCAGCCTCCACGGCACGATACAGCGCAATCACCCGCTGGCCATAGTCCGTCAACTGGGTTCCCCCGCCATTGCGCCCGCCGGCGGCACCGATCACCAGGGGTTGTTCGGCGAGGTTATTCATCGCATCGATGGCATCCCAGGCCGTCTTGTAGGAGATTGGAATCGTCTTGGCGGCCCGCGAGATGGAGCCATATTTGCCAATCGCCTCCAGCAGACTGATACGGGTATCGCCTAAAAAAGTCCCGAATTCGGTGTCCACTTCGAGGCGGGTTTTCAATTTGTGATTCGACAGCGTCATCTTGTCTCCAAAGTCCAACACACTCTGTCAGACGAACAGGTGCAGGCCAGGCCCTGCGGCCCCAGTGCTTAATCCAGATAGCCGTATTGATGCATGATCGCCTTGGCCGCCGGCGACTTGAGGTAGGCGAGCAGCGCCTTGGCGGCCGCATCATCCGCACCGCTGTTGAGCAGTACGGCATCCTGGTACAGCGGCGCATAATCCTCGAGAGGGACCATCCAAACAGAGCCTTGACCCGGCTTGCCATCCTTATAGACCTGAGACAGCGCCACAAAGCCCAGTTCGGCACTGCCACTGTCGACAAACTGCTTGGTCTGGGAGATGTTGTCGCCCTGCACCAGCTGGCCGGCCAGCTTGGTATTCAGGCCGAGTTTGGCCAGCACCTCGGTCGCCGCCTGACCATACGGCGCCGTCTTCGGGTTGGCGATGGCCAGATGCTTGAACTGTCCCTGGCGCAACACCTCGCCTGCAGCATCTACTCGCTTGGCATCGGCAGACCAGAGCACCAGCTGGCCACGGGCATAGGTAAATGCACTGCCCGGCACCGCCAGCTTCTCGGCGAGCAGTTTTGCCGGTGTCTTCTGATCGGCGCTGATGAAGATGGCAAACGGTGCGCCGTTTTTGATCTGGGTGAACAACTGCCCGGTGGCGCCGGAGGAGATCAGCACCTGGTGTCCGGTCTCGGCGCTGAATTGGGCACTGATCTGCTGCAACGGCGCGAGAAAATTCGCGGCCACCGCCACCTTGATGTCATCGGCACACGCACTGCTTGAGGCCAGCAGCACCAGCCATCCCAAGCATGCACTCCGGCTCCCTGTTTTCAGCATCCGATTGCTCCCCTCGACGTAATATGACCGCGCTTGTAGCGGACAAAGTAGACACGGTGGCGCTGCCAAGGTGTCAGGCACCGTTATCTACGCTTGTACATATCCTTACAAAAGAGATGCCAATTTGCTGAAGCAGGATTAAAGGAGGGCGGTATTGGTAACAAAATCGAAACGCACGCTGTTACGCAGCATATCAGCTCAATAAAGACGGCATGGATAGCGGAAAGTTTGCTCCTGCTGTGATACCGGAACAGCCAGATACTGCTCGCAGCCAGCATCATCACGGCTGCCATGCACCACGGCGTAGCGCGATGCACCGCTATGGCATCAATTCCACAACGACCGCGACCCAAGATGACAAGCCCGCCTCCGCGACCGGCGAGGCGTGAAAAAGGCGAGGCAACGCTCGCCGCCGCTTGGATTGACCGCTTGCCGTCGGCCTCACTGCCCGGCGCTCTGGTCCGCCACGCCGGCACGGCTCACGACACCGGCTGCCCCGCCAAAACTCACGTCGCGGCCTACTGCGGCGCAGGGTCTGACGTCACCAGCAGATGGATCAGCGTCGCCTCATCGGGCAAACGCTGCAGCTGCAGACCTAGCCGCGCCAGCTCCGGCTCCAGCCAGCGCGGCGGATGCGCACAGCGCAGATGCAACTGGCTAAACGGCTGCTCACGCAGAAAGGGCAGCAACAATTGCTGCGAATTCATGCCGCTGGCTGCCAGACTCAACGCCAGGTTGATGGCATAGCTGCCCGGCACACCATCGTCGGTCGGCAGCGGCATCAAGCTGGCCTGCTGCTCGGGAGCCAGCAGGGTGTGCCCCTGGCTTGCGCTGTGTCGGCCGCGACAACCGCCGCCCGCTGGCGTCACGGGTTCAGCTCGCTGCGCGGCAGCCGCCCGGATCTGCTGCAGTGCCGGTAGCACGGGGCCATCGAGGCGCCACATCATCAAACCACAGCCATCGATGATGGCGCGCACGAAGCCGTGCATCTGGCGCACCACCAGATCACGACAACCGGCCTCCTGCAGCTGCGCAAGCAAGCGCAGCAGCGACGGACGCATGACTTCCAGGCTGGATGACGTCGCAAAATCAAACGGCAGCAACGCCACCCGTTGCCACTCCCGTTCGGCGTCAACATAGTGATACACCCCTATCTGACCCTGACCTGCGAGCGCTTGCACCTGCCCGGCCGCGTCGATACAGACGGCTACCTTCATTCCTGCCTCCTGTGGTCAGACGCTACGCCGCGGCGATGCCATGCTGTTTGCCTTTCATCGCCACTATCTGGATGCGCACCACGCTCGTCGCCGTCAAACTGGCATCCGGATAATCGAAGTGGCGATCACTGAAGCGGGCGACGATGCGATCCAGCACCGCCACTTTTTGCGCCTTATCCTCGATCAGCTGGCAGAGCCCCTGGCCAATCACGGTACTATGCCGCGCCTCGAAATTGCAGGCCAGGTTGTCGGCGATCACCCCCTGGTAATCGCTGATACAGAAACAGACTTTCGGATTGCGCGCCAGCAGTGCCATCTTGGTACCGCGCCTGGCGCTGTGAAAATAGAGTGCCTCGCCGTCGTAGGCATAAAACAGCGGCAGCACGAAGGGCTCGTCAGCGCTGGCCAGCGCCAGGTACATCAGATGGCCCGCACTCAGGATTTGCTGCAACTGCGCCGGGTCGGTGATCTCCCGATCCTCGCGGCGCATGGCGCCATGAGGGTGACCCGCTGCCAACGGCGGCAGGATCTGCTGGTTGTGTTCAGTCATGGGCATTACCTGCGGGTCAAAAGGGATCGGCCGTGGGCAATAGCAACCCCTGGGCAGAAAAATGACTCACCAGATCACCGCAAATGGCCAGCGCCTGTTCGGCATCGGCGGCCAGCGGCGTGCCGTGATGATAGTGATCGAGCGAGCAGATGCCAAAGATGCTATCCAGACTGCGAATACGCTTGTTCAGCAACGCCGGAAACGTGCGGTCTACCTCCTCGGCACAATTCATCAGGCTGCCGTAGTTATGGTTGAACGGCATCGCATCGTGGTAGGCGCACAGGGCAATCAGATAACACTCGATGGCGATGGACGCCACATTGAACACCAGGCTCGCCGGCTGTCCTTCATGGGCGAATTGACAGGCCCGGGCGTGATAACCATCGGCATCACTTAAGTTGCGCAGATAACGCTGCTTGGCTTGTTCAAACAACAGCTTGGTCATGGGACCTCCTTGATGGGTTGTCAGGGCGGGCCCAGGGCCCGCCCACTGTGACGCCTTACCAGACGTTCAGGATCCACTCCTTGTTCTTCTTGTATTCCATGTCAGTGAACAGGGTGTTGGCCATCTGCTCCGCCAGCCAGATGGCACCGGCATACCCCACCACCGGATGGCGATAGAGACCGGCCCGGTCATAGGTCGGGAAACCGACCCGCACCATAGGAATGTTCTGGTCGATGGCGGTGAAGCGTCCCTTGGAGTGGCCGAGGATCAGATCCAGCTCCAGCCCCTCGTTGGCGACGCGATTCTCCAGCTCCCACAAGTCGGCATTGGTGACGATCTCCATGTCCCAGTCGACGTTAGCGCGCAGTGCCTGGACTCGGGGGTCCTCCTCGTAGAAAGGGTTGTCATCCCCGAGCAGCAACAGCTTGGGCTTCATCTCCAGATCGATGCAGAACTCTGCAAGGCCAAGCACCAGATCCGGATTGCCATAGATGGCCACACGCTTGTCCGCCAGGAACATGTGTACCAGATCGGTCAGTGCATCCAGCGCCACGCCGCGTTCGCGCACCAGCGACGGCGGGATCGGCTTGCCGGTCAGGGTCTGCAGGTGCTTCAAGAAGATATCGGTATTGCGGATGCCAATCGGCGTCGGCCCTATGATGGTCGGCAGCGCAAACTGTTCCTGCAGGTACTTGGCCGCCTTGGCCCCCTCGTAGCGGTTGAGCGCCAGGGTGCCGATGGCGTTGGCGGTGCCCTGCAGATCGGCGATGCTGGTGCTGCCGTGGGAGGTGTGATTGCCCTCCGGCATCAACGGCGAATCAAACGCCTCGATCTCGAACAGTACGGTGGCGTCGATGCCCATCTCGGCCACCAGATGCTTCAGCGCCGTCACATCGCCGGGATTGACCCAACCGGTCAGCAGGTTCAGCTTGCCGTTCGGTTCACCACGGGTAGCAAAGTATTTGACGAAGTCGCGCACCGCATTGTCATAGCCATGGATCATGCTGCCGACAAAGCTCGGGGTATGCACCGGGATCAGATGCACCTCGCGCCCGGCATATTTCTCCTTGAGCAGCCCGTTGTTGAGCTTGGTGATCAGACCGTCGATGTCATCGCCGATCACCTCGGTGGAACAGGTGGTGATGATCGGTACCACCTTGACGTGGGGGTAACGCATCAACAGCACGTCCACCGCCGTCTCGACCCGATCCAGCGCGCCAAACACGGCGCCGTCCTCATGCACCGACGACGAGGCGATCTCGAAGCTCTCCTTGAGATGCTGGGAGATCAGCAGGCGCACGAACATCACGCAGCCCTGGCCGCCATGCACGATACCGATGCAATCCTCGATGCCGATGCTGGCAAACTGGGCACCGGCCGGCTGGCAGGTGAAGATCGGATTGATCACCCCGGCCCGGCTTTTTTCCATCATTTCGCAACTCATGCTCGTTACTCCCTAGTAGTGCCGGTCGGTCAGCTCGGCATTGAGCGAGCCGCTGATAGTGAGAAAATCCAGTCGCTGGTGCACACCCTGCATCAACGCACGGATCTCGTGGTGGCTCATGGTCGCCAGCCAGGCAAAACGTTCGCGGTAAGCCTCTGCCAGACAGACCGCATCGGCCCAGTAGCAGCGCTGCTCCGGCGTGCTCAACTCCACCGGCTCGTCACACAGCAAAGCCGTGGTGGTGCCGAGGATCTGGGCGTTCTGCCGCTCCCGATCCCAGGAGCGGGAGTGAAACTGCCACAGGCACTTCTTCATGATGTAATCGATCATCTGCTCTATTTGTTGCTGTAGCGGCGGTTGCTGTTCCATATCAGCCTCCCTGCTCGGCCAGTTCCGGCACCGGCATCGGTGCCGCCTGGCGTGGAAAATGTGGATAGACCCGGGTTTTCAGCTTGGCCAGGCTGTCAAATTCGCCGCTGTACGGACGCAGCGCCGGATCGTTACGCACCGCGTCGCTGAGCGTGGCATCGGAGAGCATGCGTGCCGTCCGGAAACCCAGATCCGTGGGGATGTCGTCCTGGCTGATGTCGATCAGTGCCAGCTGATGGATCGGTGAGTAGATGGCGTTGTAGATGTCGCGGGCAAACCGCACCCAGCCTTCATACCCTTTCCACGGGCCATTGTGATAGGCGTGGGCGTTGAGGTAAGGCACGCGGATCTTCTTGGCGACCTCGCCGGGGCGCTTGCCGGTGAAGATGATGTCCGGCTTGAGCTTGTACATCGCCTCGAGCCCTTCAAGCTCGTTGGGATCGTCAATTGCCAGCGCCCCCTCTTCGCAACGCGCTATGCCCTTCTCCATGTCCCCCTGGTGGCCGAATTTGGTGTACAGCGACACCACCTGCACCCCCATCTCCTCATGGATGACATTCGCCCAGTGCCACAGCTTGGAGCCGCCAGGCCACAGGCAGACCTTCTTGCCCTGCAAGCGAGCCTTGTACCAGTCCAGCTCCGGCTTCCAGCGTGCCGTCTCCTCGTCGATGATGGCCTGGGCCCGCTCCTCGATACCAAAGAACAGCGCGATCTTGCGCAGCGACGACGACAGCGGCTCGAAACCAAAGCCATCGATGTCCAGACGCGGTATGCCATAGCGCACCCGCAGCTCGTTGCAGATGTATTCGGCCGAGCGGGCACACTCCAGCACGTTGAGCTGGGCGCGGTGCATGGCGCGCAGATCGTCATACGAGCCGTTGCCGGTGAAGGTGGAGAGAATTTGCACCCCCATACGCTTGAAATAATCCTGCATCACCTCCTGATCGCCTTGAATATTATATTCACCGACGTAATTGATGACGTAATCACTGGTTATTTCCGGCTCGACAGTGCCGACTTTGTTTTTTACCCAGGCAATATTAATCGTGTGGTGACCACCCGATTGGCTCGGGCCGCGAAATCCGGGCGAATTACAGACAAATATATCCACCTCTGGCATTTCATCCATGACTTCCTGGGCAATGGCCTCAATATCGTCACCGATCAGTGCCGAGGCGCAGGTTTGATATATCGTCATCCGCTTGATTTCAGGATGGGCCTTAAACGCCTCGACAATATTATTCTTCAGCAATTTTTCGGCGCCAAAGACAATATGCTTCTCTTTCATGTCGGTGGCGAAGGTATATTTAAGCTGGAAATTATCATTGTCACTAATATAGCGTTTTGTTTGCCAGGTATCATAGGTACAACCGACAGGACCATGACTAATATGAATCACGTCCTTCATCGGGGTACCGATAACATGCTTGGCACCGCAATAGGCACACCCGCGTTCGGAAATAGTGCCAGGAATGGTATTTAAATAACCTTGCGGCAACGCGTCCGTAATTGTTTCTACCGGACCTTTAAGCACGGCGTGCTGTTTACGCTCCGGAATGCATTTGCTGCAATCAAACTCATGGTAAGGCATGATGAGGCCCTCGTTAATTACCGGCGTATTCTCCGCGGGTATAGATTTCCCGACCGGATATACCCGACTAGATAGCTGGTACTGAATGAATGCGCCGGCAGCGGCGGGCTAACATGCCCCGCCGGGGCCAACACGCATGGCGCCCAGATCAGGCGTCAGTCCATCAGGCCATATTTGACGACCATGGATTCGAGCTGATCCATCGTCAGCGGGCTGGGGATTACAAAGTCCTTGTTTTCCAGGATTTTTCTTCCCAACTCACTGTATTCCTTGGCCTGATTGGCTTGCGGGTCGAATTCGGTGACGGTCTTTTTATTGAATTCGGCTTTTTGCACGATATTGTCACGCGGAACAAAGTGAATCATCTTGGTGCCAATAGCCGAGGTAAATTCCTCAAGGAACTCTTTTTCACCATCCACCTTGCGGCTGTTGCAAATAATACCGCCCAGACGAACCCCACTCTGTTTGGCATATTTAACCAGCCCTTTACAGATATTGTTGGCGGCATAAATCGCCATCATTTCACCGGAGGCGACGATATAGACTTCCTGCGCCTTACCATCGCGGATCGGCATCGCAAAGCCGCCACACACCACGTCACCCAACACATCAAAGAAAATAAAATCCAGCTCCTCGGTGTAGGCGCCATTGGTTTCCATCAAATCGATAGCGGTAATCACACCACGACCGGCGCAGCCGACCCCTGGCTCAGGGCCACCGGATTCAACACAACGAATATCTTTAAACCCGGTTTTCACCACCATTTCATTAGTGATTTTCTCGGCACCTTTATCGCGCAAGACATCCATCAGGGTTTCTTGCGGTTTGCCGCCGAGAATAAGGCGGGTGGAGTCAGCCTTGGGATCACAGCCGTGAATAAAGACTTTCTGATTATGAAAATAGGCCAGTGCCGCAGCCGTATTTTGTGTCGTCGTGGATTTACCGATGCCGCCCTTGCCATAAATAGCGAGTTTACGTGTCATGGTGGAGCTCCTTTCCATTTGCCAATGTAATAACCGAAGAAACAGTGAACAGCAGAAAATATGTATCAGCGTGCAAGGCAATGTTTGCCTGTTATTAACAACGCAATGGTCGTGCCATATTCGGCTAGCGCTATATAAATTTAAAAATAGCGTGTCGAAGCTCGGTTTATTTTGGCGCACCACGTGACTAACATACTGAAATTAATCTGCTTTTTTTCTTGCTGCGCCGCATTGGCGCTGATAGCTGACTCGTCGCAACAGACTGCAAACCGCCAATTCAGCAGTGCGATCTGTACCAGGCGGCGCAAAGGGCTCCGGCTAACTGTACCGTGCTGAACCTTTTCGGTACTGGCCTGGTATTGCCCTCGGATCGCGTCAACAGCGAGCACCGCCACCGTCGCCATCCAGGCCGAAGCCTGTTACCGGCATTGTTCGTGCTATAGGGAAATATATGGCGCCATTTTTGCAATCAACCCTTCAAATGGCGTGCCGTGGCGGCTAGACAACACGGCACCACAACCCGGTCACAAGCTAATCCGCGTTATATAAAGCAGAACACAGCGCAGTGCAGCGCCGGTGCGCTACACAGCAGGAGGGGTCCATGATGCAAACCAGTCAACCTGTACGGCAGCCGACAAACGATGAAGCCTGTAGCAAAACCGACAAGCCCGAACTCCCCTGTCTGTTCGGTGAGTGCCGCAGTGCCCTGCTGCCGTTGCTCTCCGATCTGTGTCGCGCCATGGGCCAGGGCAATCCGCTGCAGGGCCTGCTGCGTGAGGCCTTACAACTGCTGGCGCTGCACATGCAGATCCGTCGCGGCATGGTGACGCTGCTCGATCCCCAGACCGGCCGGATTTTCATCTATGAGGGCATCGGTCTGAGCCGCGAGCAGATCGCCCGCGGCATCTACCGCCTCGGCGAAGGCATCACAGGCCGCGTGGTTGCCAGCGGTCAACCGCTGGTCGTGCCCTCTATCGCCAATGAGCCAGGCTTCTTGAACCGCACCGGCAGCCAAAGTGGCGCGGATACCCGGCAGAATGCCTTCTTGTGCGTGCCGATCGCCCGTGGCAGTAAAGTGATGGGTAGCTTGAGTATTGAGCGTCACTATGCCAACGCCGAGTTGCTGGAGCTGGATGTCGAGCTGTTGTCGATTCTGGCATCGCTGCTGGCACAATCGGTCGAGCTACACCTGCTGGAGAGCATTCACAAGAGTGCGCTGATCGACGAAAACCGGCGCTTGCGCGATGCCCTTAAGCAGACGTTCAAACCGGCCAATATCATTGGTCACTCCCCGGCTATGGATGAAGTGTACCGGCTGATCGACAAGGTCAGTCGCACCCGCACCACAGTGCTGATCCTCGGTGAAAGCGGCGTTGGCAAGGAGCGGGTTGCCAGCGCCATTCATCAGCACAGCCCGCAGCACGGCGGGCCGTTCGTCAAGTTCAACTGCGCATCGCTGCCGGAGAGCGTCATCGAGAGCGAACTGTTCGGCCACGAGAAAGGCGCCTTTACCGGCGCCACGGCGCGGCGGGCCGGCCGCTTCGAGGAGGCCGATGGCGGTACCATCTTCCTGGATGAAGTCGGTGAACTGTCGTTACCAATGCAGGCCAAGTTGTTACGCGTGCTGCAGGAGCGCAGTTTCGAACGCCTCGGCAGCAACCAGACGCGGCACATCGATGTGCGCATCCTGGCCGCCACGAACCGCCCCCTGGCGCAGATGGTGGCCCAGGGCCAGTTCCGCGAGGATCTGTTCTACCGGCTGAACGTCTTCCCGATCACCATACCGCCGCTGCGAGAGCGGCGTGGCGACATCCTGTTGCTGGCCGAGCACTTCATCAGTCGTTTCGCCCATGAGCAGGGCATTGCCACCCCTCGGCTGAGTACCCGGGCGCTGAACCGGCTGCAGCAATATGGCTGGCCGGGCAATGTCCGCGAGCTGGAGAACATGATGGAGCGCGCCGTGCTGCTCGCCGACGATGGCCAGATCCACCTTGCCCAGCTGCCTGCCGCACTGCAAACCGCCAATGGTGTTGCGCCGACCGACAACGAACCGGGCAGCATCGATGCGACGATCGCACAGATTGAATACCAGCTGATCATCGAGGCACTGATTCAGCATCACGGCAACGTCAGTGCCGCCGCGAGCCATCTGGGCATGACACGCCGTCTGCTGGGATTGCGGATGGCCAAATATCAGCTGAGCTACAAGATGTTCCGCGCTAAGGAGGGCAACACACTGGAACAGCTGCTCAGCCAGGAGATAACCGCCCAGCCCGTTCAGGATCGTTAGCCTGATCCGTGCACAAGGAGAACGCCCGATGCCCATATTGCTGTCATCGCTGCAGTCCATGGCGGGGGGGTCATGCGGACAGACGCATCACACCAGGGACACCGTTACACCTGCACTGCTGCCACCTGTTCCCAGGCGCGGGCGACATCACGCCGTGGTCATGCCGGAGAGTCTCGGCGCTGACGGCATTGCCAGCGAAACAACCACGCCATCTGTGCCACAAGACCCACATGCTGATGGAAGCGAAGCTGGCTTTGCGCAGGCACTGCAAGCTCAGCTGGTTTCGTTTTTACCCGCCGCCGAAACAGAGCGGGATCCCAGACAGCTCACCATACTTGCCTCGCCCCTGCTATCCGCGGCTGATCACCAATGGCTAGTGCAGTGTGTTCGGCACCATGGCTTGATGCCACTCCTGCTGGCACCTGGCCACCCGCTGCATAGGAGTCAGTGGTACGAATTGGTACATAGTGTCGCCACCTTGGTGATCGGCGACAGTCTACACCACGTCGCCGACTGGCTGACCTCACACACGCGGATCCCAGATTATCGCTTCAGTGGCTTGCATGATCTTGAACAGTGTGATCGCCTGCATCAGGTGCTGGGCCGACTCAGTGGGCGCTTGACCCCAGCGCCATACCGGCAGCAACGCCAGCGGCTGCAACGCTTGTTCCTGCAGACATCACGACTATACGACGCTGTGCACATTGGATTGGATTGCGAAAGTGACTGGCTGTTCGCTCATCATCGCCTCTACCATCACCTTGGGCTCAGGCTGGAGTGTGTGGTTCTCCCTGCGGTTCCGCTACTGTGGCATCCGCGGGTACAACCGCATTGGCAAACGCTACCCTGCCGCCGTCTGTTCGTTGGCCCAGAAGTCAATCTGGCTGATACCATGACAACGGGCATCGATCTGTTGCTGACAACCAGACGACCGGGAACCCAATCCACCTTCCGCTTGCCAATGCAGATGCAGGTATCCGCTTCAGACAACACAGTCAGCATCGGCTACTCCGGTTGCCGGCATCGGTTGCAACACTTGAACACAGCACTCCAACGTTTTTGCACGCGCGACCATGCCGGCGACAGTTTTCCAGATTTGCGCATGTTGTTCAGTCAGTCCGCTCCTTTTGGCTGATGGCTAGCCGATTCGCATTGCCCGATGCCGCTGGAGCCAGCCTTGGGGAAAACAAAAAAGGCGGCCCATGGCCGCCTTGGTACTGGTCGTACAGGCGTTATCAGCCTTGCGCACCACCAAATTCGACGTCGGATACATGCCCGCGACGGTCGACGAAACATTTCCAGGAGGCATCAGCATCCGGTACGGACATCATGTAGATGGTCGCGGCCTGTGAAGAGGAGACATCCGATACCGAAATACGATCTTCATCAGCGCCGGTGACCGCCGCCACCTTGCGAGCACAGGCGCGGGCAGTTCTGTCGTCACGGCCATCGCGGCGGGAATAGTCGTTGGAGTGGTCATGATGGCGTGAATAGTCGTTGCTATTCATGGAGTACCGATCCGCGCTCTCGCCATGCTTGTAATCGTACTCGCTGATCTGCTGGCAGACACCATTGCCACCACGTTTGCCGCTGTAGCTGGCACTGAAATCACGGCCACCATCGCGGGTCAACGACACAGTGACGCCGTCCTTGGAGGCTTCAAGATAATTGCCGTTGTACTTTTCAACATGGACTTTTTTGGTGTTAAACCAGACTTCACCTTGCTCGTTCATGTGCACCCGCAAGTCGTTCGGGCAGCCGAAGAAGGTTTCCGGAAAATGAGCCGCGTTGGCATAGCCAGCAAACAGAACCATCGTCAGCATGATTAATTTTTTCATGGTTTCTCCAGTTAGAGTGGTTTGCCGGCCAGGAAAGAACATGATCTCCAGGCCAGCAGCAAGCGTTGTAACCTGTCAGCGGCAGCCCATTGGCTGCTCTGCTGTTATCGTTGTTATCACCCGCTATCGATGCAGGTGGTGCATGTACTCAGCTTTTGGCCGGACATTTCACGCTAGCCAGTTAACGCTGACCTCTCCTTGAAGACCAATCAAAAAAAATAATAAAAAATAAAGAGGTAAAATCCAATAATATCAATAACCTAAAATTAAGTACCTCCATGTTTATGCCCCCCGCTTTTGCCCCTTGCTCCAAGCGAACAACGCCGGTCGCCGACGTCAGAGCAAGCAAGGTGGGAAATCTGGCGCAGCGATAACCGCCGTTGCCGGCCGCGCAGCGATGTTGTTTGCGCGCCAGCAGCCCCATCGGCGAGGCCCCCGGTCAGCGGTTGCGAGCCGACGCGCTCGGCCAACGCTCTTGCCACAGCGGCAGCACAGAAATGATGTTAAGGCAGTGGTTGACTGACGATGTGCCGCTGCACCCTGCTCCGCGGTCCTCGACGGCGGTCATGTCCCGCACCGCGGATCAGCGCCTGAGCAGTCCGATCACAATCAGCAGCATGCCGAGCAGGTGGAATCCGTGCAGCTGCTCGCCCAGCAACGCCACCGCCAACAAGACGCCGAACACGGGGATCAGGTGCACCGACAAGCCAGCCCGCGCAGGCCCCAAGCGGCTGACACATGCGCCATACAGCAGGTAGGCCAACACCGAGGGAACCACACCGACATAGGCCAGACCGAGTAGCACCTCAAGACTCCAGCTGACACCCCCATCCTGCGTCTGCTCCCAAGCGAACGCAGGCAGCAACATCCCCAGGCCGAGTACAATCTGCAGTGTCATCAGCGCCAGTCGATCTAACTCCGCCGGTAACTGCTTGAGCGCTATGGTGTAGATGGCCCAACACAGCATCGCCAGCAGCACCAGCAGATCACCCCTGGAAAAAGCCAGCTGCAGCAACTGCAACGGCTGGCCATGGCTGATGATGAGAATGACGCCCGACAAGGAAATCAGCAGTCCCAACCACTGGCTCCCGCCTAAGCGCAGCGAGCCAGACAGGGTTCCCAGCAGGCAGATAAACACCGGAATGGTGGAATTCAGCAGCAAACCATTGGTGGCCGGTGTCGTCTGCAGCCCCAGGTAGACCAGGGTATTGAAGCCGGCAATGCCGGTGAGCGAGGTCAGCAACAGCAAACGCCAGTGGGGCAGGAACAGCGGCCATTGTCGGCGCAAGGCCGGGATAGCAAACGGTAACAGCACCAGCAGCGCAATCACCCAGCGGCTAAAAGAGAGTGTCAGGGGGGGAATGGCACCACGCATCGCTCGCGCGACGATAAAGTTACCGGACCAAAACAGCGGAGGTAACGTCAGCAACAGCAACGTCACTCCCTTGAACCCAGCCAGTCGCCTGCTCCAGAAACTCGTCACCTTGCCCCCTGCCATCCGTATCGTGCGACGGGAGTGCATCATGCCGGCCCGCCAGTCTGCTTGTGGGCATGACCTTACGCGGTTTTGTCTTGCTCGTCACGGATCACGGACAGTCGCAATCATGGGCAGCAGGTATCAGGTATCACGATGACAAACATAAGAAATCGGTATTTGATCCTGGGTAGCCTCCTGCCGATAATCCCCATCCAGACCGGCACGGCGCACTCCTGCGCCCCCCGCCACGCCCACGCCTCCCGGAGTTTCGCCATGTCGACCCTGTTTTCACCGTTCCAGCTCCAATCCCTGACGCTGCGCAACCGCATCGCAATACCACCTATGTGCCAGTATCAAGCCGTCGATGGCCTTAGCAACGATTGGCATTGGGCGCACTATGCCGCCCTGGGTCGCGGCGGCGCGGGTCTGGTCATTGTTGAGGCGACGGCGGTTGCTGCGGAAGGACGCATCACCCCCGCCTGCCTGGGACTGTGGCAGGATGCGCAAATCGATGGTCTGGCCCGCATCGCCCATGCCATCAAAGCCGGCGGAGCCGTGCCGGGTATTCAGCTGGCCCACGCCGGTCGCAAGGCAAATGCGAATCCGCCCTGGCTCGGTGACAACCAGATTGCAGCTGAAGATCCGGCGGCCTGGACGACGCTGGCTCCCTCGGCCCTGGCCTATGGCCATCACTTGCCGCGGATACCTCAGGCCGTGACGCGGCAGCAGATCTCGCGCATCCAGGCTGACTTCGTTGCCGCTGCCAAACGGGCGCTGGCCGCTGGCTTTGAGTGGCTGGAACTGCATTTCGCGCACGGCTATCTGGCGCAAAGCTTCCTTAGCGTACACAGCAACCGCAGAACCGACGACTACGGTGGTGATCTGGCCGGCCGGGCACGTTTTTTACTGGAAACCCTGAGCGCCGTACGCCAGGTATGGCCAAGCCATCTGCCACTGACGGTGCGCCTGGGGGTGATTGAATATGATGATCGGGATGAAGAAACCCTGCAGGAGTCGATACAGGTGCTGCAGCAGTTGCGTCAGTTAGGACTGGATCTGGTGAGTGTCAGCGTCGGCTTTACTATCGCCGAGACCCGTATCCCCTGGCGGCCAGCCTTTCTGGCACCGGTGACGGCGCGAGTACGGCGCGAAACCGGGCTGGCGGTGGCTTCCGCCTGGGGCATTGACGCCGCCGAGGATGCCGAGCGCGTCGTCGCCGAGCAACAGATGGATCTGGTGATGATCGGCCGCGCCCACCTGGCCAACCCGCACTACCCGTATCGCCTGGCGCAACAACTGGGGATCCCTGAGCCGGAATCACTGTTGCCCGCCCCCTACGCACACTGGCTGACACGCTATCAGGGTGCCGCCCGTCAGCCATAGGCCATCGACGACGCCCGCGGCACACGGGCGTCGTCAGAGCATACGCCAGCGCGCAGCTGCGCCGCGCACTGAGCGTGCGGCGTTAGTGTCAGCAGGCCCGGCCGTGCCGGTCGCCGACCTCTGCCATGCGGCTCCGGTGGGACAATCAGCGAAAATTTCGTTGATTTACAAAGCCTTTGTACGGTACATCTGCCAGCTAGGCTGGATCCGGCAAGGAGCATGTTGTGAATATCGCCATTCTGCAGGTATTGGGGCTGCTGTCGCTGGCCATAGTGCTGTTCGTCAGCAACCGCGTCCGCATGGATGTCATCGCCCTGCTGCTGATCACGGCCTTCGTGGTCAGTGGCATGCTGACCTTGCCGCAAGCGCTGGCGGGCTTTGCCGATGCCAATGTGCTGTTGATTGCGCTGATGTTCGTCATCGGTGAGGGGTTGATCCGCACCGGCGTCGCCTATCGGGTCGGCGACTGGCTGTTGAAACTATCCGGCGACAGCGAACTGCGGCTGGTCAGTCTGTTGATGCTGTCGGTCGCCACTCTCGGTTCGGTGATGAGTTCAACCGGTGTAGTCGCCATCTTCATTCCGGTGGCATTGAGCCTGGCCGGTCGCATCGGCGTAGCACCGGCCCGCATCATGATGCCGCTGAGCATGGCCGGACTGATCAGCGGCATGCTGACGCTGGTGGCCACACCACCAAACCTGGTGATCAGCAGCGAACTGGAGCGCCAGGGCCATGGCGCGCTGGGCTTTTTCGACATCACACCAATCGGCGTCCTGATCCTGCTGCTGGGCATCGGCTACATACGCCTGGTCGGTAACCGTCTGCTGGCACGGGTGCCGACCACGCCACATGTGCATCAGGGCCGGCGGCGCATGCAGGAGCTGATCCAGCGCTATCAGTTGGCCGACCGCGCCTGTCGTCTGCAGATCCAGCCTGGCTCGTCGCTGATCGGGCCGACGCTGGAAAACCTGCAACTGCGCGCCCGCTTCGGCGCCAACGTGCTCGGTATCGAGCGTCGCCGCGGCTTCCACCATCTGTTGGTCGGTGTGACGACCCAGAGCCAGTTTGAAGCCCTGGATGTATTGCTGGTCGATCTGGTGGGCGCCGAAGATGAGGTCGAGGCGTTTTGCCGTGAATGCCGGTTGCGGCCTCTGCCGCTGCGTGGGCAATACTTCTCCGAACACGCCCGCAGCGTCGGTCTGGCCGAGGTGGCGCTGATCCCCGACTCCCGTCTGCCAGGCAAGACACTGCGGCAACTGGCCTTTCGCCGTGAATACCGGCTCAGCGTGGTCGGTATCCAGCGTCAGGGGGACGCCGTGACCGAGGATCTGCTGGATACCCCCCTGCAACAGGGGGACACCCTGCTGGTGGCCGGCGAATGGAAGCAGATCCGTTATCTGCAGCAGCACAAACGCGACTTCCTGCTCTACGATCTGCCAGCCGAAGTCGATGAGATGGCGCCAGCCCAAAACCAGGCGCCCCTGGCCCTGCTGTGCGTCGCACTGATGGTCGGGCTGATGATCAGCGGCTGGGTCCCGAATGTGATCGCCGCCTTGCTGGCGTGTCTGCTGCTCGGCGCCTTCCGTTGCATCGACATGGAGAGCGCCTACCGCAGCATTCAATGGCCTACGCTGTTGTTGATCATCGGCATGATGCCGTTTGCCACTGCCTTGCAGCAAAGTGGCGCCCTGGCGCTGATGGTCGATGGCATGAGCCAGTTGTTTGGTCGCCTCTCCCCGCATCTGATGCTGAGCGCGCTGTTTCTGGTCGCCGCCAGCATTGGCCTGTTCATCTCCAACACGGCCACGGCACTGCTGCTGGCACCCGTGGCTATCGGCGTGGCCCAGCAGATGGGATTGTCACCCTATCCTTTTGCCATCACGGTGGCGATTGCCGCCTCGGCGGCCTTCATGACGCCGGTCTCGTCGCCGGTCAATACCCTGGTGCTGGTACCGGGTAGTTATCGCTTCGCCGATTTTATCCGCGTCGGCGTGCCATTTACCCTATTGGTGATGCTGGCAACCGTCCTGCTGGTCCCTCTCTTGTACCCGTTTTCCCCCCATTAGCCGCCAAGAGTAAAAAGAGGAACCGTAAAGTCATCGATTCAGCTCTTTTTTGCTGCCACCTGTCACGGCATGCTATCGACGCCACCCGCCACCGCCGGCCTGGCCGGCCTGAATGAGGAATCACCATGACCCGTCATCTGAACAAGGACACCATTGTCTGCATGTCACTGTCGGCCCGTCCGAGCAATTTCGGGACCCGCTTTCACAATTACCTCTACGATGCGCTGGATCTGGATTACCTGTATAAGGCCTTTGCCACCGATGACATCCACGGAGCCATCGCAGGGGTGCGGGCATTGCGCATCCGCGGCTGCGCCATCTCGATGCCGTTCAAGGAGGCCGTCATCCCGCTGGTAGACGAGCTGGATGCATCGGCGCGGGTGATCGACTCGGTGAACACCGTCGTCAATAGCGACGGCTATCTCAAGGCCTACAACACCGATTATCTGGCGATTTATCAGTTACTTGAACAATACGCGGTCAATCCTGAGCTGCCGTTCATCCTGCAAGGCAGCGGTGGCATGGCCAAGGCGGTGGCGGCAGCCTTTCAGGCTCGTGGATTTCGCAACGGCACCATAGTGGCGCGCAATGCCGCTCGTGGTCAGGCGCTGGCGGCACAATATGGCTACCAGTGGGCCGCCGGGTGCGGCGATCTGCGGGCCGCTATCCTGGTCAATGCCACGCCGCTGGGCATGGCGGGCGCCGTCGAGGCAAGCCAGCTGGCATTTTCCGAGCAGCTGATTCACTCGGCAGAGGTGGTGTTCGATGTCGTCGCCATGCCGGCACGCACACCGCTGATTGAGGCGGCCCAACGCCAGAACAAATGCGTGATCACCGGTGCCGAAGTGTTTGCCATCCAGGCGGTGGAACAATTTGTGCTCTACACCGGCATCCGTCCGCAGGAGGATCTGTTTCAGGCAGCGGCGGCCTACGCCCGGGGCTGAGGTCCCGTCCCCCGTCACCGCGCCCGAAACAACCAGGCCGTTTCCACTGGGTGGAAACGGCCTGGTCTCAGGCTACCGCACTCTCCCGATCACGCCTGTTGCACATCCGCCGTCTGGATAGCGGTTGGCTCCCGGGCCTGCAACTGCGCCCAGGCCTCATCATCGATCGCCTCGCCCAGCGCCCCTTCGCTGCGCGAAACCACGCAGGAGGCAATGGCATTTCCCAGCACATTGGTTGCCGAGCGGCCCATGTCGAGGAAGTGGTCGACACCGAGCAGTAACAGAATACCCGCCTCCGGAATATGGAATTGGGTCAGGGTCGCCGCAATCACCACGAGGGATGCCCGTGGCACGCCGGCCATGCCTTTGGAGGTGACCATCAACAGCAGCAGCATGGTGATCTGTTGCCCAAATGACAGTTCGATGCCATAGGCCTGCGCGATGAACAGGGTGGCAAAGGTGCAATACATCATGGAGCCGTCAAGGTTGAAGGAGTACCCCATCGGCATGACAAAGCTGGCGATACGCTTGGAACAGCCAAACTGCTCCAGGCGCTGCAGGGTCTTCGGATATGCGGCTTCGGAACTGGCGGTCGAGAAGGCCAGCAACGCCGGCTCGCGGATGGCGCCCAGCAGGCTCAGTACGCGGCGGCCGAGGAACAACCCGCCCATCGCCAGCAGCACCAACCACAGCAGACCCAGAGACAGGTAGAACTGCGCCATGAAGGTGCCGTAGGTGGTGAGGATACCCAACCCCTCCTTGGCCACCATCGCCGCGATGGCCGCAAACACCGCAAACGGCGCCGCGCCCATGACAAAGCCCGTCACCTTCAGCATGATGTCGGCACACGACGCCAGCACGGTGATCACCGGTCGCGCCGGCTCACCGACGGCGGCCGCAGCCAGACCAAAGAACAACGAGAACACCACGATTTGCAGGATTTCATTGTTGGCCATCGCCTCGATCACGCTCTTGGGAATGGCATGGGCGATGAAGTCCTTCAGATTGATGGCGCCAGCGGTGATCCCGCTCTGGGCATTGGCATCCGGTACCGGCAGATTCAGCCCGACCCCAGGTTGTAACAGGGTCACCATGATGAGCCCCAGTGTCAGCGACAACAGGGACGCCGTCATGAACCAGGCCATCGTCTTGGCACCAACGCGCCCGACGGTCTTGCCATCGCCCATGCGCGCGATGCCGACAGTCAGCGTGGTGAAGACCAGCGGCGCAATGATCATCTTGATCAGGCGCAGAAACAGATCCGTCAACAAGGTGATGTTGGCAGCAAAGGAACTCACAGTGTCAGGAGCAAAGAAGCGCACCAGCTGGCCGCTCAAAATCCCCAGCAACATCCCGATCAGGATGGCTGCGGTCAGTTTATTCATTTTCATAATGGGAACGTCCACGTTCGGTTGATGACTGGAAAATCCGCAGTGCCGTTCTAGATGGCACTTCAGCCGCCCAGCAGAATGCCGAGTCACTCTGGTAAAATCCAGATATTTATGACGGGAATTAGCGAATCGTGCACAATATTTAACCAAGGTGAATCGTTAAAGTGACGAATGATGACTCATGTGATTCCGTTGCGGTTTTTCCGATAGTCATGCCGTTCGTCACACCCTGTGCAGCGCAAAAAACAGACGCCCCCCGAAGGGAGCGCCTGGCGTGATCATCATGCGCGGCGGGCTACATCAAGCCGTTGTAGCGCTCAGCACTGCGGGCAGATACCGAAACGATTGGCCATTTTGTTGCCAGCACGGCACTTGAAGTAAATCAGGACCAGCGGCCCCACCAGCGGAATGGCAGCGAGCAGCACCCACCAGCCGGAAAGATCACTGTCATGCAAACGACGCACGCTAACCGCCAACGTCGGTATCAGGATCAACAGCAAAAAGAGCGCCGCCGGCACATCACCAATCGCGGTCTGGCGATCGGCAAACAGGATCACATAACCCAGCAACAGGTTAACCAGCACGAAGGTCCAGTATTCGCGGCGGCCGGCACGGCCAGAGAAGTTGAAATAGTTTTTCAGGGCATGCAGATAGGCGTTCATAGCGTACAGTTTCCTCGACTCTCTCGTTACGGCCTGGATGGCCTGAACACAAGATACGCAGCCGCGGCACCCTATCCCCAGTCATAAAAAATAATAAAATTCTAATTTACAACAACTTAATCGCAAGTTTGCGTGTGGTAAGGCTTAGCCACGGTCAGGGATTCAAGATTGCATTATTCAATAATTGGCTAAGTAACGTTTTTTTTATTCGTTCGTATCGATAAGGCAGGCAGGCAAGATGTGTCTGACCACGATAAAGGAGTATCCCATGAAGAAAGCCCTGCTTGCCCTCTCCCTGCTCACTACCGGCGCCCTGTCATCTGTGCAGGCGGCTGAAGTCGAATTGCTGAACGTCTCCTACGACCCGACCCGGGAGCTGTATCAGGAGTACAACGGCGTGTTCGCCAAGTACTGGAAAACCCAAACCGGTGATGACGTGGTCATCAGCCAGTCGCACGGTGGTTCCGGCAAGCAGGCACGCGCTGTCGCCGATGGCCTGGAGGCCGATGTGGTCACGCTGGCGCTGGGTTATGACATCAATGCCATCGCCAAATCCGGCCTGCTGGCCGAGGATTGGGCCAGCCGTCTGCCGGATAACGCCGCCCCCTACACCTCGACCATCGTTTTTCTGGTGCGCAAGGGCAATCCCAAACAGATCCATGACTGGGGCGATCTGATCAAAGGCGACGTGGCCATAGTGACGCCGAATCCGAAGACGTCAGGCGGTGCCCGCTGGAACTACCTGGCGGCCTGGGGCTACGCCTTCAAACAGGGGGGGGAAGAGGCCGCCAAGGCGTTTATTACTGCGCTTTACCAGCGCGTCAAGGTGCTGGACTCCGGTGCCCGTGGCGCGACCACCAGCTTTGTCGAACGCGGGCTCGGTGATGTGCTGCTCGCCTGGGAGAACGAAGCCTATCTGGTGCTGGCCGAACCGGGCAATGCCGACAAGTTCGAGATAGTGACCCCCAAGGTCTCGATCCTGGCTGAGCCGCCGGTCGCCGTGGTCGACAAGAACGCCAAACGCCACGGCACCGAAGCCGTCGCCAAAGCCTATCTCGAATACCTCTACAGCGATGCAGGGCAGCGCCTGGTGGCCAGACACCACTATCGGCCACGCAATCCGCAGATCGCCGCCGAGTATGCCAGCCAGTTCAGCACGTTGACGCTCTTTACCCTCGCCGAGCTGGAAGGTGACTGGAACAAGGCGCAGAAACGTCATTTCAGTAACGGCGGCCTGTTCGATCAGCTCTATCAGCCAGGCCGCTAACGCCTCGCCAGCACCGCCTCAGCGCCAATGCCGCCCCAGTGGGCGGCATTGGTCTGTTCCTTGTGGAATTACCAGCCAAATGCTGCCTAATATCGCCATTATTATTAAGTAGAATTTAATAATCAGCCGACTTGGCAACCCGGCTTGCTGTTTTTTATACGCACGTATAAATTAGATTTATACAACCGTATAAGGCCAGCGCATGACAATCCAGAATCCCACTCGTCAACGCCTGCTGGAGCAGGGGCTACAGATCTGCCGCCAGCAGGGGCTGCGCGGCCTGAAAGTCCGTGAGCTGGCCGCGGCTGCCGGCGTCAACCTTGGCAGTTTTGTCTACCACTTCGGCAACCGGGAACAGTTTCTCGATGAGTTGGTCGAGTTGTGGTACGCCCCCCTGTACCAGGCTCTGTCACAGACCACACAGGCCCATGATCACGACACGCCCTTGCAGCGTTTGCAGGCGGTGCTCGAACAGGTGATCTGGCTGCTGGAGCAGAACTCCGCCTTTGTCAGCCAGCTGCTGGCCGATTCCCTGGCCGGTGAAGCCGCAGCGCGCCGCTTTGCACTCAAACTCCCCTGGCGCCACCCCAAGCTGATCCTGCAGTTAATCGTGGACGCGCAACGGGCGGGCGAACTGGTCCAGGACGATCCCCGCCATCTGATGTTGTTCATCATGATGGCGCTTGGCATGCCGATGCTGCTGGCCCGCGGCCCCTTGCATGACTGTGGCTGGCTACCAGATGCCGCGCAACCACTGATCGCCAAGATGGCGGACCCGGTATCCGCCCGCCAGCGCCTGGCCTGGGCATTACAGGGTCTCAAACCCACTATTGGCAATGGAGTCACCTCATGAGACGCACCCTGTTGGTTCCTCTGGCGCTGGCCATCACCCTGGCCGCTGCCGCCCTGGTGCTGACCACACGACTGGATCCTGACCATCAAACGGTCACGACCCTGTATGGCAATGTCGACCTGCGCGAGGCGACGCTCTCCTTTCGCGTCGCAGGGCGCGTGCAGCAACTGCACGTCGATGAGGGGGCAGCTATCCATCAAGGCGACCTCCTGGCCGAACTCGACCCGGCCCCGCTGCTGACGGCGCTGCACGGCGCCGAAGGGGCGGTAGCCGCGGCGACAGCAAGGTTGCAACGACTGCAGCAAGGTTACCGGCAGGAAGATCGCGCCCAGGCCAGCGCCAATGTCAGCGCCGCCCGCGCTGCACTGCTTGAGGCCAAACGCCAGCTGAGCCGGCTGCAGAATCTGACGCCGCGAGGTGCCACGACCCAGAGCGATCTGGATGCCGCCCGCTCGCACCATGATCAGGCCAAGGCCCAGCTGGCGCTAACCGAGGCCAATTTGGCAAAGCTGCAGGCCGGTTATCAAAGCGAAGAGATCGCCGAAGCCAGGGCCAGTCTGCAGCAAGCCAACGCTTCGCTGGCTGCCGCCCAACTTGCCGTTGCCGATACCCGTCTGGCCGCCCCCAGTGATGGCGTATTGCTGACTCGGTCAGTCGAGGTCGGCGAGAATGTTCAGGCCGGCACACCGGCCTTCACGCTGTCGCTGACGCGCCCGGTCTGGATCCGGGCCTATGTTCCTGAGCCTGAGCTGGGGCAGTTCCCCTCCGGTGCCCGCGTGCAGGTCTGGAGCGATAGTCGACCGGATCACCCTTATACCGGCACGGTCGGTTTTGTCTCGCCGAGTGCCGAATTCACTCCCAAGAGTGTCGAAACCACCGATCTGCGTACCGCGCTGGTCTACCGACTGCGAATTCGTATCGACGATGCCGACGATCTGCTACGCCAGGGCATGCCGGTCACCATACGGTTAATGCCATGACCCCGCATATGAGCGCCATCGAAGTCAGCGAATTGGTCAAGCAGTTTGCTGCCGAATCGCCGCCGGCGTTGGATCGGGTGAGCTTTCGTGTCGCCCGGGGCAGCATTACGGGGCTGGTCGGCCCTGATGGTGCCGGTAAGACCACGCTGCTGCGGCTGTTAGCCGGTTTACTCCACCCGACCGCCGGCCAGTTGCATGTCGGTGGGCTCAATCCCGCGCAGCGCGATCCTCAATTGCATGACTGGATTGGCTATATGCCACAAAAATTCGGCTTGTATGAGGATCTCACCGTGGCCGAGAATCTGAACCTGTACGCCGATTTGCGACAGGTCCTCGGCCAGGAGCGGCAACAACGGCTGGCGCGGTTGCTGTCATTCACCGATCTGGCACGCTTTACCGATCGCTATGCCGGCAAGCTCTCCGGTGGCATGAAACAGAAATTGGGTCTGGCCTGCACCCTGCTTGGCCAACCGCGCATCCTGTTACTGGATGAACCGGGCGTCGGTGTCGATCCGCTATCGCGTCGCGAATTGTGGAAGATGGTGCGCGAATTGGCGGCCCAGGGGATGACGGTGCTGTGGAGCACAGCCTACCTCGACGAAGCCGAATTGTGTGACAGGGTACTCTTGCTCAATCAGGGGCGTTTGCTCGCCAGCGGCACGCCGGCCGAGCTCAAGGCGCCGCTGCAGGGCCGCTGCTGGAATCTGGCCGGCTTCTCGGCACCGCGCCGCCCGTTATTGCGCCAAATGTTGCGTCGTCCTGAGGTGATGGATGGCGTCATTCAGGGACAGACACTACGCCTGGTGCTGGCGCCGGAGGCCTGTTGCCCACCCCCTGCCGAACTCGATGCCGGCGCCAACTGCCACTATTTGCCCGCCGAGCCACGACTCGAAGATGCGTTCATCACTCTGCTGGGGGGCGGCCCGGGCGGCGATTCCACTCTGGCGATGTTGACCGCAGATCGGCAACAGACATTGTCCCGGGAGGCCGTGATCTCGGCCCAACAGCTGACCAAGCGGTTTGGCGATTTTGTCGCCACCGACAACGTCAGTTTCTCGGTACGCCGTGGCGAGATATTTGGCCTGCTCGGACCGAATGGCGCCGGTAAATCCACCACCTTCAAGATGGAGTGCGGCCTGCTTAAGGCGACCAGTGGCCAGGCGCATGTCATGGGTTACCCGCTGGACAGGAGTCCGTCGCAGGCGCGCCAGCAACTGGGCTATATGGCGCAGAAGTTTGCACTCTATGGACAGCTGACCGTGGCGCAGAATCTGGCTTTCTTCTCCGGCATTTATGGCCTCAAGGGAGAGCAGCAACAACGTAAAATCGCGCAGATGGTGTCCGCTTTCGCGCTGACGCCCTATTTGCAGGTCCTCGCCGAGACACTGCCATTAGGTTTCAAGCAACGGCTGGCACTGGCATGCGCCGTGATGCACGAACCCCCTGTGCTGTTCCTCGACGAACCCACGTCAGGCGTCGATCCGGTGACGCGTCGCGAGTTCTGGAGCCACATCAATGGGCTGGCGGACAAGGGCGTCACCATCATGGTCACGACCCATTTCATGGATGAGGCCGAATACTGCGATCGCATCGCCTTCATCTACCGTGGCCGCCTGCTGGCATTGGGAACCCCGGACGAGCTCAAGGAGCAGATCGCCAGTCGTGACTGTCCCGCCCCCACCATGGAACAGGCCTTCATCCGCCTGGTTGAGGAGGCTGACCAATGAGCCGTATCGTACCGCGCCGTTTGTGGGCATTGTGCCGCAAGGAGACCCTGCAGATACTCCGCGATCCGAGCAGCATACTGGTGGCGTTCATCATGCCCATCATCCTGCTGTTTGTGCTCGGCTACGCCGTGAATCTGGATGCCAGCCATCTGCGACTGGGCGTGCTGCGCGAAGACAGCGGCGCCGCTGCGCGCACACTGGCGCAGAGCATCAGCGCCAACCCGCTGTTCGAGGTACACAACGGCGCCTCGCGCCAGCAGCTGATGCAGGCACTGGCCGAGGGAAAGGTGCGCGCCATCCTGATTATCCCCGGCGATTTCTCGGCCAAATGGCAACGGCAACAGGCGCAGGCACCCTTGCAGCTGCTGGTGGATGGCGCCGAACCGAACACTGCCCAGTTCATGGCGACCTATGTACAGAATGTCTGGCAAAGCTGGCTGAACCAGCAACAGCGTGAGCAGTCCCAGCCACTGCCGCTACAGATCGAGGTGCTGAGCCGCACCTGGTATAACCCGGCGAACATCAGCCGCAATTTTCTGGTTCCAGGCTCCATTGCCGTGGTCATGACCATCATCGGCGCCTTGCTGACCTCGCTGGTGGTGGCACGGGAGTGGGAGCGCGGCACCATGGAGGCTCTGCTGGCGACACCGGTTACCCGGGCCGAGCTGCTGCTGTCGAAGATCCTGCCCTACTATGTGCTTGGCATACTGGCCTGCTGGCTCTGTCTGCTGGTAGCAGTGCATATCATGGGGGTGCCGTTTCGGGGATCCTTGCTGATGCTGTTCCTCAGCTCCTCACTGTTTCTGGGCTGTGCCCTTGGCATGGGGCTGTTCCTGTCGACCCTGTTTCGCAATCAGTTCAATGCCGCCCAGGCCGCACTGACCAGTGCCTTCTTGCCGGCGATGATGCTCTCGGGATTTGTGTTCGAAATCTCGAGCATGCCGACCCTGTTGCAGTGGATCACGCACCTCATACCGGCACGTTACTATGCCAGCTCGCTACAGACGCTGTTTCAGGCGGGAACCTTATATGCGGTGTTGTGGCCCAACCTGCTCTGCCTGCTGGCCCTGGCACTGTTCTGGCTGCTACTGACCGCCCGCAAAACGCGGCGTACCCTGGAGTCATGATGCTGCAACGACTGTTTTTCTTGGTCCGCAAGGAGCTGCAAGCGCTGCTGAACAACAAGCAGGGACGATTGCTGCTGATCATGCCAGTCATCCTGCAGACGGCGCTGTTTCCCTATGCCGCAACCCTCGAGGTCCGCAACAGCTCGCTGGCACTCTACGACGAGGATCAGTCGGCTCACAGTCGCGAGTTGATCCAGCGTCTGACACAGGCGGCGGCCTTCACCCATATCGTCTCGGTGCAGGGCATGCCGGCGTTACAACAGGCCCTGGATACTCAGCAGGCGCTGGTGGCGGTGCACATTCCAGCTGACTTTGCGCGCCAGATCCTGACCAGGCGCGCCCCCCAGGTACAAGTCCTGGTCGACGGACGACGCTCGAACAGCGGACAGATTGCCAGCGGCTATATCGGCCAGATCATCATGCAATATCAGGAGGATCTGTGGGGGGCGCCTCCCGGCGCGCTGCAGGTGCGCCAACTGTACAACCCAAATCTGGAATTCAAATGGCACATTTTGCCCAGCCTGGTGGCCATCATCACCACCATCGGCTGCTTGATTGTCACGGCGCTGTCGGTCGCCCGCGAGCGCGAAGAAGGCACCTTTGACCAATTGCTGGTCTCACCGCTGACTCCCTTGTATATCATGATCGGCAAGGCGGTTCCGGGCATGATGGTCGCTTTCGTACAGGGCAGCTTCATTGCATTGGCCGCCTATTTTCTGTATGGCGTCCCATTCACCGGTTCATTGCCGATGCTGGCGGTCGGCTTGCTGGCCTATGGCCTGTCACTGGCCGGCGTCGGTCTGTTTATCTCTTCGCTGTGTGCCAACCAGCAACAGGCGTTCCTCGGCGTCTTCTGTTTCATGGTCCCGGCGGCCATAGTGTCGGGTTATGTGTCGCCGATTGAGAATATGCCGCTGTTTTTTCAGGCACTGGCCTGGGTCAACCCGTTGACTTATTTCATCCTGATCCTCAAGGGGATCTTCCTCAAGGGATTCGGCCTGGCCGAGTGCTGGCCATACCTGTGGCCGTTGCTGTTGTTTGCACTGTGTAATCTCAGTGCCGCCCTGTACCTGTTCCGGCGCCATATCGCCTGAGCCGCAGGCGTCAGCACGGCGCAGGCTCGGTGTCCGGTTTTGCGCATCAAGGCCATCGACAAAATGCGTTGGCGTCCAGGCAGGCCCCAGGCTAGAACAGGAAGAGCCGCTCCTGGCTATGATGGGGACGACGATGTCTGACAAAAAGAAGCTCAAGCTGAGCAAGAAGAAACTCGCCCGCCTCGACAAAGCGGCATTGTTGGCGCTGCTGCAGCGCCCCTGGTATTCCCCGCCCTGCAAGAAGTGTCCGGCGCTGAGCGGTGGCGACTGTGACTGCGCGCGCAAGCAGTTGAAAAAGATGACCGCCGGCTAAGCGGCGGTCATCTGCACTCCAGGCACGACTGCAAGGCTTCAGATCTCCCAGTTCTCTGGCAAACCATCGGTCAGTGTGGTGATAAAGCGTCGGGTCCGCTCCTGCTGCGGTGCGGTAAAAATTTGCTGCGCAGTACCCTGCTCGACAATTCGCCCGGCTTCCAGGAACACCACCTGCTGGGCAATATTGGCGGCCAGGCGCAGATCATGGGTCGCCATCAACATGGTCGTGCCTTCCGCCGCCAGTTGACGTAACACCGCCACCACTTCCAGAGCCAGCTCGGGATCCAGTGCGGAGGTGGGCTCATCACATAGCAAGACTCGCGGCGACGGCGCCAGTGCCCGGGCGATGGCCACCCGCTGTTGCTGACCACCGGAGAGTGTAGCCGGCATCACCTCGGCCTTGTGACCCATACCGACTTTGACCAGCAAGGCTTCGGCGCGCTCCCGCGCCGCCGCCTTGCTCCATCCCAGCACCGTCACCAAGCCTTCCATGACGTTTTCCAGCACGCTCAGGTGTGGAAACAACTGGAAGCTTTGAAACACCATGCCGGTTTGCTGTCGGATGGCCTGCACCTGGCGGCGAGACGGATGCGGATGGGTATGCAAGTCAAGCTGGGCATCGCCAATCTGCAACTGGCCGCCATTGGGCTGCTCCAGCAGGTTGACGCAGCGCAGCAGCGTGCTCTTGCCACTGCCAGAGGGGCCAATCAGCGCCGTGACACTCCCTTCCTGCAGTTGCAGATCGATGCCGGAGAGCACTGTCTGGCCGGAAAAGGCCTTCTCGATGGCGGTTAAACGAATCATGCACGTTCTCCTGTCGAGGATGAAGATCCCAGTCTGGCTTCCAGCCGGGTTTGCAGCGCCGACAACACCGAGCTGAACAGCAGGTAGATCAGGGCCGCCTCAACATACAGGATCAGCGGTTCATAGGTCGCAGCCGCGATGCGTTGCGCCGACTGGAACAGCTCGGGCACCGTGACTGCCGCCGCCAGCGACGTGTCCTTGACCAACGAGATAAAGGTGTTGGATAGCGGCGGGACAGCAATGCGACCTGCTTGTGGTAACACGACGCGGCGCATGGCCTGCGTCCAGCCCATACCGATGGAGTACGCCGCCTCCCACTGCCCGCGCGGTACTGCTGCCAGGGTAGCGCGGATGATCTCCGAGCTGTAGGCCCCGACGTTGAGTGTAAAACCGATCACGGCGGCGGTGAACGCATCGAGCGTGATGCCGGCGCTGGGCAGACCATAGAAGATCAGAAACAGCTGCACCAGCAAGGGGGTACCACGGATCAGCCAGACATAAAAACGGGCGATCAGCACCAGTGGCCAGGGGGCATATAGCCGCGTCAACGCCGTGATAAAGCCCAGTGCGATGCCAAGCACAAACGTGATCAACGTCAAGGGTACGGTAAAAACCAGCCCCGCCTTGAGGAGGGGCCAGAAAGAGTCAAGCATCAACTGTAACCAGGCAGGCACGGCAGAGCTCCTTGCTTCTGGTTAGATTATTTCGACACGTCGGCGCCGAAGTATTTATCAGCAATCTTCAGGTAGGTGCCATCGGCCTTGATGTCGGTCAACGCCTGGTTGACGGCGGCCAGCAATTCGGGCTGTCCCTTGGCCAGCAGTACACCTGCGCTGTCGGCACTCTCTTGCGTGGCGGCAATCTTCAGCGGCGCATCCGGCTTGTGCTTCTTGAAGTCCAGATAGGAGAGACTGTCATTGATAGTGGCATCGGCACGACGCGACAGCACCAGTTCCACAGACTGATTAAATCCGTCGGTGGCCACCAGCTCGGCACCGTGGCTGGCAGCCAGCTTGCCAAAGTTGCTGGTCAGCGACTGGGCCGCTTTCTTGCCTTTAAGATCGGCAAAGCCCTGGATGCTGCTATCGTCGTTACGCACCAACACCACCGCCTTGGAGACAATGTAAGGTGCAGAGAAGTCGTACTTGGCCTGGCGTTCCGGCGTAATAGAAACCTGATTGATGACCAGATCATAACGCTTGGCATCGATGCCGGCGATCAGCCCGTCCCACTTGCCTTCGACAAATTCGGCTTTAACACCCAACTTGGCCGCGATGGCGCGGCCAATCTCGACATCGAAGCCCACCAGTTCACCACTGGCCTCGTGAAAGGTGAATGGCGCATAGGTTCCTTCGGTACCAATGCGAATGGCACCGGCATTTTTGATCTCGGCCAGACTGGCCGCCGAGGCCACCCCTGACAGGGACAGCGACAAGGCCCCCAACACCATCAAACGAGTCAACTTCATATCCACCTCTTCACGGTTATTTATTCTGCATTGCGGCCTGTTTTGCCGGACAACATCAGGCTATCCGCGCGCTGCCGAGAAGCGAACCAACATAATTCGTCATCCTTATGCTTTTTTTTGCTAAAGACTTTTTCATCCTCAGCCATACCGTCTGGCCGCACGGGCTCAAGATGGGTGTCAATTTTGTATCTATATGATAAATTGAATAAAATTAACCATCAGGTTGTGAATGTCCGCAACGACAGCCTCACACCTGGTTAACAACCGCGGCGTCGCATCGTGCTGGTCCACGGCAGGCTAAGCGGTCCGCCCCTGTTCTACCCGGAGCTTTAGAATGAAGATCGCCGTACTGGGTGCCGCTGGCGGCATCGGCCAGCCTTTATCACTGCTGTTGAAGATGCATCTGCCCGCGGGCAGCGAGCTGGCACTTTACGATCCCGCCCCGATGACACGTGGTGTCGCCGTCGACTTGAGTCACATCCCGACCGCGGTACGCGTCAAAGGCTATACCGGCCGCGACCCGGATGCGGCGCTCGAAGGGGCCGATATCGTCCTTATTCCCGCCGGGATTGCACGCAAACCCGGCATGGAACGTTCCGACCTGTTTAAATTCAATGCCGGCATCGTGATGGATTTGGTACAGCACTGCGCCCGCTGCTGCCCTGCCGCCTTGATCGCGCTGATCACCAACCCGGTCAACAGCATGGTGCCGGTCGCCGCCGAAGTACTGAAACTGGCAGGCGTCTATGATGCCCGACGACTGTTTGGTCTAACGACGCTGGATGTGGTCAGATCCGAATCCTTCTGCGCCAGCGATGAGCGCCCGGAAGCCCTGCCGGTACAAGGCGTCATTCCGGTTGTCGGCGGCCACAGCGGTAACACCATTATCCCACTGTTTTCCCATTTGGGGGGCGAGCTAGGCGATGATGCCGCCATTGCCGAGCGCATTCGCCGGGTACAGCAGGCTGGTACCGATGTTGTCGACGCCAAAGCCGGCGCCGGCTCGGCCACCCTGGCCATGGCGTATGCCGCCCTGCGGTTTTGTCTGTCATTGCTGCGGGCCCGCCAAGGCGAGTTGGGCATCATCGAATGCGCTTACGTTGAAGGCGGCCACGCCGCGGCGCCTTTTTTCAGTCAGCGTGTGCGCCTGGGGGTTGACGGTGTCGCAGAAGTGCTCTCCTATGCCCCGATCCACCCGGTTGAACAAGCCGCCATCGACGCCATGCTGCCGGGCCTCAACGAAGAGATTCGACAAGGCATCGACTTCGTGCGTCAGTTGATGCCGATCTGGCACCAGGTCAGTCGCTAAAACCGCGTCGGCTCGTTGCCACAACGAGCCCACTTCTATGCCAGTACTGTGACACGCCATCAGACGCGATGTGTTCGGTTCAGTATGATAGTCGTCTCATCATCTACAAGGTCCTCGCGATGCGCCCTGCTTATCTCGCCACGCTCTGCACCGCCCTGCTGCTGTGTTGCCATGTCCCATTCGCTCAGGCCAATGACAGCAGTGTCGGTGACGATAATGGCGGCCTGATCCTGACCGAGCAGTCGCAGATCCGTATGCAGCGCGAACAGCTGCTGCTGAGTGAAACCGGGGTCGATGTCCGCTACCAGTTCATCAATGAGTCAGCGCAGGATCTGACCATCAACATGGCCTTTCCGATGCCGGCCATGTATTTCGGCATGTCGGATCACAACAGCATTCGCGATTTCACACTCTGGGTGAACGATAAGGTGCAGCAGACACAACGCCGCCTGGTGGTGTTGCTTGATGGACGCGACATCTGGCCCGAGCTGCAACAGCGCGGCTGGGATGAGCCGCGGCTGCTGACCATGATGGAAGAGTTTGCCGAGTCCGCAGAACCGCCCGGCCTGCCCGCAAGCTGGTTGGATGCTAACGGCGCCCCCCGCTTTACGCTGCATGAGTATTTTCTCTGGCGTCAGCACTTTCCTGCCGGCCAACCGGTCCGGATCCGTCATCACTACGTGCCGAGCATCACCACAGGGGTTCCCCAACCGGGGAGCGTCCTGATTGAAGAGTATGCCAAACTGGCCTGTCTGGATCAGGCCACGCGCGCCGGAATAGCGCGTCGCGAGGGCGAGTATGGCGTTGGCTGGTCTTATCTGCGCTATATCCTGACCACCGCCAATAACTGGCACGGCGCGATTGATGAGTTTCATCTCATCATCAAAAAACAGGCCGCCAGCGATCTGCTCAGCCTCTGCTTTGCCGGCGAGTTGCAAAAGCGCGACGCCTTGACGTTCGAATACCACGCCCGGCATTTTCAGCCGGCCCAGGACCTGGGCATCCTGTTTATTCGTAAAGCGCAGTAACTCAACGTCAGATGGCCTCGACAGGCTCTGTGGACAGCAGGCGCGGCGTGATCTGTTCGGCAGGCACCGGGCGCGAAAAGTAGTAGCCCTGGAAATAGCTGCAGCCGAGTTTTTCCAGCACCGCCAGCTGCGCGGCGGTCTCGACCCCTTCAACCAACAAGCGGGCATCCAGCGTCTGACACAAGGCGACCATGCTGCGGATGAGCTTTTGCTGGCGCGTGTTGTGCTCGATGTCGGCGATCAGCGAACGATCGATCTTGATCTGGCTGGCCGGCACCGTGATCACCCGCGCCAGCGACGAGTAGCCGACGCCAAAATCATCCACCACCACCGGGAAACCCAAGCGGCTGAGTAATGACACGCGTTGTGACAGCGCCGATTCATCCTCGGTCAACGCACTTTCGGTCAGCTCGATTTCCAGCGCCCCCGGCGGCAACCCCAACTGTTTGCACAGGCTGAGCCAATGGCGAAGCAGTTGGTCGGACGCCAGTTCATGCACTGAAAAATTGATTGAGATCGGCGGCACTTGCAACCCGGCGCGGTGCCAGCGATGCCAGTCGATACTGATTTGCAACAATACCGCTTCCGTGAGCTGACACGAGAGCCCATTGGCTTCAGCCAGACGACAAAACTTGGCCGGACTGATATCGCCCCACTCCGGATGATGCCAGCGCGCCAATGCCTCTAATCCTACCCATTGGCCAGTAGGAGCATGGATCTGTGGCTGATAAGCGAGCCGGATCTGCTCGCGTTGCAAGGCCAGACGCAAGGCAGCAAGCATGCGGGTATCGCGTTGTCCCTCTTCGAAATCCGCCAGCACAAAACGATATCCCTCCCCTGAGCGCGCGGCCTGCTCGATGGCAAAACGCAGATAGTTCAACAGCTGATGCGCCGGCACATCGGGACAGGGAGCTATCATGCCCCAACACAGGGAGACCTGCCCGTGGCGTCCCTCCAGCGCAGCCAAGCGCGTGCTCAAGGCTGAATAAACGGCTTCGGGTGATGGGGATTCCGTTAGTGCCGGTGTCGCCAACAGCAGGGTTTCGACATCCCACTGTCCGATAAAGCCCCCCTGCTGGTACCAGTCGGCCAACTGCTGACTCAGCCAGATGGCCTGCTGACCTGGTTTGTCGGCACTGCGGCGATGCACCCGGATCATCGCCAGCAAGCCTGGGCTGGCCTGTTGCTGCTGTTTCTCGTGTAACTGTTGCATAAAGGCCGCCAGATTTGGCAAACCGGTCAACGGATCCCGCCAGCGACGCTGGCTATCCAGCTGCCGGGCTTGCTTCTCGAGGCGCTTTACACGCAAGCGCTCGCTGTCATCCTCCAGCTGGACCAGAAAGTGCGAGCTCTCAGCCAGCGGTTGGCATTCGACAAACCACTCTCGTTCATTATCCAGAGTCCATTTGCAGCGCAGGGATTTCAAGGCAATGGGACGCAAACCCACAGGCAGCAGATCGTTGAGCCGCATGCCGGGCATCAGACGCGCCGCCAGCATAGCGGAGGCCTGCTGATTCGCCAGCAGGATGCGGCCGCGACTATCAAGCAACAACCGAGCCGTCTGTCCGGACTCGAACACCAACTTATGCAGGTCACGGCTATGTTCAAGGCGCTCGACCAGTTTCTGCCGCTGCTCCAGCGTGAGCTCAAATGCACGCAACAACCGCCACGCTGCCAGAGGTACCGCCAGATTGAAGAAGACGAACAACACCGCATGCAGGTAGAAGTGCGAATTGGGCAGCGTCAGATCGATAGAAAACCAGTTCGGCAGCGGTTCATTTATCAGCAACAGCGTGAACGGCAGGATATTGAACACCATTGTCAGCAAGGCAACGCGGAGGCCTAGCAACAACATGGCCAAGGCAGGGATGGCATACAAAAACAGGGAGCCCAAGTTGGCGAGCGCACTCTCGGTGATGAAGATCTGCATGCTGAGGCCAGCCATCAGGATCGTGAACAGTAGCCCCCATGCCACCAGATGGTAGTGACGGTCGACCTGCCACACCAGGAGCGCGGTCATCAAATAGAAGAATATCAACAAGATGGGGACATGGGGCTGATGGTAGTGCCAAGCCTGTATCGACGACGGGATAGCAACCAGACACACCAATACCAGCGCAGCAATAGTGATCATGCGCAGCGCACTCACGCGGCTTTGCGCAAGCGCTGCCGCCGTGTTCAGGTATTCCGTTTGCAGCAAGAAACCAAGTACGTGCGATAACAGCGAGGGTTTATTTTGCATTCTGCTTCCGTAGTTACGCTCAATGTGTCCATGACGGCACCCAGCTGGGAGTCACCTGACTTGACTATGATCATGACAACACTGACTCAAAAGCGACCCTATTCTTGCATAACTTTAATCTTACCCCTACAAAAACCGAAGTGAGAGCCCCGAATGCCGCTCGGTTCGGCGTCGGATCGCCTGTGCCAGCAGTGCCGGATCGGTATACAGCGTCAGCTTCTGCTTCGCCCGGGTTAGGCCGGTATAGATCAATTCGCGCGTCAACAACGGTGATAACTGCTCCGGCAGCACCATGATGACACGATCAAACTCCGAACCCTGTGACTTATGGATAGTCATCGCATACACGGTCTCATGGGCCGGCAAACGGCTTGGCAGCAGTGACTTGGCCCTGTTGGAATCCGTTTTCTCCATCGTCTGTTCAAACCAGACCCGCAAGCGCCCCTGTGCATCCGGTAGACAGACGCCGATGTCGCCGTTGTAAACTCCGAGCGCATGATCATTTTGCGTGATCATCACAGGTCGCCCGGCATACCAATCATGCTCCGGGCGGATCAAGCCGGCAGCAGCCAGCGCCTGTTCGATGCGTGCATTGAGCCCGATGACGCCAAAGGGCCCGTCGCGTAATGCACACAGCAACTGGAACTGATTGAAATAGAAGAAGACGTTATCCGCTGGCCGCCCCTGTTGTACCGCGAGCAGGTACTGGCGATAACCCTGCACTACCGACTCGATCAGCTGGCGGTAGGCTCCTTGGCTCCAGGGCTGCAATTCTATATCTGACAGGCCTTGCGCCCACAGTTGCGCCAAGCCTTCGGCCTGCCCTTGATTGCAGGCCGCCGCCAGCAAGCCAATCCCGGAATCGGCGGTAAAGCGCCAACTCTTGCGCAGCAAGCACAGGCTATCTCGCAGCGGTGAACCCCGCTCATGCCCCGGTGTCAGCTGGTATCCGGTCTGCTGACCCAGTCTGGCGGCCTGCTGCGGGCTCACGCCTTCTCGCAGCACACTACAGATATCCCCAAGCACCGAGCCCGCCTCCACCGAGGCCAGCTGGTCCTTGTCTCCGAGCAGAATCAGTCTGGCCTGTTCCGGCAGGGCGACCAGCAGGCGGGCCATCAGCGGCAAGTCCACCATCGAGGCTTCGTCAACCACCAGAATGTCCAGATGTAACGGGTTACCGGCATGGTGCCGGAACTGGAGTTGCCCCGGTATCACCCCCAGCAGCCGATGCAAGGTACCGGCTGTGGTCGGCATGGCCGCACGCACGTCATCAGGCAACGCCAGGGAGCCCAGGGCCCGTCCCAGGCTCTCGCCCAGCCGCGCTGCCGCCTTGCCGGTAGGGGCCACCATGCGAATCACCGGTACCTGCCCCTGCTCAAGCCCCTGCTCGACCAGCAATGCCAGCAATTTGGCGACCGTCGTGGTCTTGCCAGTTCCTGGCCCCCCCGAGATCACAGCCAATGCCCGCGAAAGTGCGGTGGCGACCGCCAGGTGTTGATCATTGCGACGGGCGCGAGCAGGAAGGGCCGCCAACAGCTGTGCCAGCTCGGCTTCAGAAGCAGCGTGCGTCAACCCCTGGCAAAGCGCCTCCGTCTCCACCGAGGGGGCAGCCACCAGATCCAGATACTGACTGGCAAAGCGCAGGGCATCGAAGTGAGGGCCCGATCGTTGTTGCTGTAAACTGGCCCAGACAGCAGCGCTGTCAATCGCAAACAGCCGCTGCATCGAGTCCTGGACCCGTGCAGAAACGGCCACCTGGCGTGCCGCAAGCCGCAACAGGCAACGTGCGACCTGTGCCTCGAATCGATAATAACGACTCAGGTAGAGACGCCCCTGCCACAACTGCAACGGCCACTGTTCTGTGCCGGAATCGTCGTCCTGTACTCCCGCCACCGGATGGCCGACCAGCGGATGCTGTCGCCAGAGCTCAGGCCACTTTTCAGGTGGCGCCAACTCTGCAAGCAGAGGCTCAATCTCGTCGTCACCCAGATCCAGCAGCCGTGGCGCAGTCGGCTGCGTCAGGGGCAGGCAGACATGGCCCTTGCCCAACAAGGCGCTGGTCCAACAGGCGGCCAGCACCAGTTCGGCGTCGCCACGGCTGGGCATATCACGACACAGATCGGCGATCAAACGCGCAAACTGGAAGTCGATATGGCGTAGTTTGCTGGCCGGCAACAACTGACGCAGCCGTTGCAGGACCATCTCCGGAGTAACAGGGCTCATGACCGGGCTCCACTGAACAAAAGGTCGAGTTCATTAATCAATGCCAGTTCAGGTTTGGCAAACCAGACCCCGGCCTGTGGCATACCGCGCAAGAACAGGTAGAAGACCCCTCCCAGGTGACGTTCTGGCTCGTAATCCGGCAACCGCTGGCGTAATAGGCGATGCAACGCCAGCGAATAGAGCTGGTATTGCAGATCATACCGATGCGCCAGCATGGCAGCACTCAATGCCGCCGGCTGATAGTCGGCCGCCTGGTCACCAAGATGATTGGATTTGTAATCCAGCACATACCAGCGCCCCTGATGCTCAAACACCAGATCAATAAACCCTTTGAGCATGCCGCGCACCGTCGGAAACGCCAATGGCCCGGCCTGACGCGACAGGGGATCATGGCGGGCGATCACCTCTGACAGTCTGAGCGCATCCAGCTCTGCCATCGGCAACAAGAACTCCAGCTCTACCTGGCGCCGCTCTGCCGGCACCGCCCCCAGCCGCAAGCCTGGCAGCGCCGCCGCATCCAGCTCGGTAGCGAGCACCGCCTCCACCTGCTGGCGTAACACCGGAGCCCAATGTGTTTCAAAGCCGGATTGCTGCAGCCACTGACTGATCTGTTGTTCGAAACACAGATTCGTTTCGCCTTGCAAGGCCGCCTGATGGATAGCAACAAAGTCAATCTGTTCAAATAGCGTGTGTAACAGTGTCCCCGCGCGCGCGCCGCGCGGAAAATCAAAGATGGTGAGCTCGCGTTCTGGGCTGGCCGGCGCAACGGCGCTCTGGGCTACCGGTGTGGCATCGTTCGCCACTTCAGCATCGAAACCCGGTATGGCCAACACCCCTTCGGCATGTCGATCGCTGGCGGCGCTCAGGGCAGAATAGGAGCTGATCCACCAATTGCGCTCAATCTGACCGGCAAAACGCCGGACGCACGGTGGTTGCGTCGGTGTGGCCGTGGCAGGCAGGGAGCCTGACGCCAACGACACAGGGGGAGGCAGCACTGCGATCCCGGGCGTCGCCGCCTGCAACGCCTGCAATGCCGCTGTCATCCGTTCGGCCTCTGCCGGCTCGGCACCCTGCAACAGATAGCCAATGGCGCTGTGATGCAGATCCGTGGTCAGTGTGCGGGACTGACCGCTCTTGACTGGCGCCAGCCCCAGCCAACAGGCATAGACGGCGCGCGTCAGCGCCACATATAACAGGCGCAGATCCTCGGCCAGTCGCTCCTTGTCCGCCTCGGCCCTGGCTTCCGCATTGGCGGCCAGATCGAGCCGCAACTCCCCGTCCACATGATAGAGCGCCAGATCGCTGCTGCGGTATGCACAGATAAAGGGTAGAAATACCAGCGGATACTCCAATCCCTTGGATTTGTGAATTGTGACGATCTGAACCAGTTTGCGCTCCGACTCCAGGCGCAGTATCTGCTCTGTGGCACTGTTGCCGGGGTTGGCTATCGCCTCACTGAACCAGCGTAACAGAGCATAGTCACTATCCAGCTCGGCGCTGGCCTGTTGTAGCAGCTCTCCCAGGTGCAGGAAGTTGGTCAACCGGCGTTCGCCCAGCGGCGCCCCGAGCAGCGACGCCGCCAGCTCCCGGCGTTGCAGCAAGGCCTGCAACATCACCAGGACCCCTTTGCGCCGCCACAGTTGCTGATAGTCGCGAAATTCGCTGACCGTCTGCTCCCAAACGATCTCGTCGAGCGTCAGGGCATCCAGCGCCAGCGCATCCAGATCGAACAAGGCCGTCGCCAACGCGGCTCGCAGCGCCCGCTCCGACTCCGGCTGCAGACAGGCTTGCAGGATCAGCAGCAGATCGTTCGCCTCCTGCTGGCTGAATACACTCTCGCGATTGGAGAGATATACCGAGGCCACGCCACGCCGCGACAACTGTTGCTGAATCAGGCGCCCCTCGGCACCGGTACGCACCAACACGGCGATATCCCCCGCCTGCAGCAACTGATCACCCAACCAGGCCTGACCTTGGTTGGCGGCCTGTAGCAGGCTGGTGATCTCGTTGGCTGTCGCCTGTGCCATCAGGGCTTGATAGCGCCCCTTGTTCAGGGTCGGCGGATCCGTCTGCCACCAGCAGTTCAATACGGGCGCATCTTCACCCCGCAGACGCAGACCAGCAGCCTTGCCCTGGGCAGAAACCGGCCAGAACGGAATATCGGCATCATAGATAAACGGCGCGGATGCACGGGCAAACAGAGTATTGATTGCCGCCACCAGCGCCTTGCTGGAGCGATAATTGCGCCCGAGCGTGTAGTGGTCCGGCACGTGGCGACGAGCCTGCATGTAGGTAAAAATGTCCGCCCCACGAAACCCATAGATAGCCTGTTTGGGATCACCGATCATCAATAGCGCCGTCGGGGTGTCACTGGCGCCGTAAAGACGATGGAAAATACGGTATTGCTGCGGATCCGTGTCCTGAAACTCATCGATCATCGCCACCGGATAGAGCTGCCGCACGCGCTTGGATAATTGTTCGCCCAAAGGTGAACACAACGCCTGATCCAGATTGGCTAGCAGATCATCGAACGACAGCCAGTGTTCGCGTCCTTTCGCCTGCTGCAGACGCTGTCTGACATCCGCCGCGGCCTGTTGCAGGATCAGCGCCCGTAGATTCGGCGGTGCCGCCATGAACTCATCAATCTGGGCAAACAAGGCCAGCGTCGGTAACTGCCCGCCCTTCTTCAGATTGGTTGCCAGCACCGACAAGCGAAAACGCCCCAGCGCGTCGGGCAGTTGATAATCGCCGTCCTGTTGCTGTGCCCAGGCGCCAATCGCCGCCAGCCAGGCGTCGTAATTCTTGCCAGTATAGCGACTGATGTGACCTTCCGTCTGGGCTCTGATCTCCTCTTGCTGCGCCAGCCAGGCCTGCTTGAGCCGAGTGATGCGCGCCATCTGTTGCTGATGGTAGGTCAGCAAGTCTGGCGTTGTCAGCGACGGCAAGACGACCAGCTCCGGACTATTAATCAGGCTTTGCAGATCAGCCAGCAACGCCTCCGGGCCGGACCAGCATTGCCGCACCGCACGCACCAGGCCTGGAGGGGCCGGATAAAAGTGCTGGCGCCAGTAGTCGCAGACCGCCTGTCGTCGCAGTGCCCCTTCATCGGTCAACAGCTCGGTGTTGAACAGTGCACCTGACTCAAACGCATACTGTCTGAGCATGCGTTGACAGAAGCTATGTATCGTGAAGATCGCCGCCTCGTCCATCTGCCGCTCGGCGGCCAGCAGCCGCGCCGCGGCCTGTGCATGGTCCGCAGTCTGTTCCAGCAATGCCGCCAGCAGCGTATCGTCGCCCGCAGCGGAACGCAGAAAGGCCAACCGTGCCTGATGAATTCGGGTCCGGATGCGCCCCCGCAACTCTTCGGTCGCGGCATCGGTAAAGGTGACCACCAGAATTTCCGGCACACTCAACGCGCGGGCATAGGCCGTTGCGCTTGCTCCCTCCGTGTCGCCATGGCCCAGCAGCAAGCGCAGGTAAAGCCCGGTGATGGTATAGGTTTTGCCGGTACCGGCCGATGCCTCGATCAGACGTTGGCCATGGAGAGGAAAGCGCAGTGGGTCAAGTTGGACTGGGGTCATGCCGAGATCTCCAGCGGTTGCAGATGGGCCGACAGTGGTGCCAGATGGCATTCCGCCAGCGCGGCCATCGCCTCGAGCGTGGCGTCATCCAACTCGGGGAAACAGCGGCGGACATAGGGGTCAGCCCCTTCGCCAGGACGGTCAAAGCCATCATTGAACTGGGCGCGAGCCGCCGTTGCAGCGGCGTCACTATCCCCTTCGGCCAGCCACTTGCCGTACCAGGCCCAGGCGGTTTTGGCAAACAACGGCAAGGGTTGTGTCAACCCGCGCTGCCAATCCTGGACCAACGCTTGCAGTGCCTGATGAGCTTGTTGCGGGGCGACTGCCAGCAGACGCCATTGCTTGCTGCTGTCGAACAACAGACTGTCCCCCCCTCCGCTCAGTGCCAGACACAGGTGCTGGATCCAGACTTGCAGCAGATCGCGGCCATGCAGGTTACCCGGTTTGTAATACAGCTGATGCGCCCCTTGCAGCGCCAACCAACCTTGCAACGGTGCCAATGGCGTGCCGTCAGGACGACATAATTGCAGGTCTAGATTCACCTCGCGATGTTGCACCACGCCCTGCCAATAGGGCTGGATCCGATCGGCCATAGCGCGCATCTGGGCGTCATACTCCTCCAGCAGCTGGCGTCCGAACTCCCCCTGCGGGAGTTGACCGCTGAGCAACAACCGCTGACGGTGCCGAGTCAGATCCTGCTGCTGCAGGTAGCCCTCCAGCAGACCGCGCTTGAGTTCAAACAGCTGCAGCGTATCCAGAGTAAAAGGCTCGTTTTCATCCAGTGCCCCTTCCAACGGTTCGAACCAGACCTTGAGGCGGCGGTTGAGAAAGTAACGCGCCGGTTGGCGGTAGAAGCGCAACAGTTCAGCCAACTCCAGCGGATCACCCCATTCCGCCGGCAGCGGCAAGGGACTCCCCTGAAAGGGCCGCTGACCGGTTTTCGGCCGCAGCGCCGGTAGCCACTGTTCGGCATAGGTAAACAAACGCGAGTCCGGTTCAGGGTAAAAATAACGCGGGCTGTAGGGAGTCAACGGGTGGTTCACCGTCAAATGCCGAACAAGCCGTTTGGCCGCCAGTTCGTCGGCAAGCGCTTCATCACCCGCCAGTACAAACCCTTGCTGGCAATAATCCAGCAACTCTGCCAACAACACTGACGGTACACGAGGCGAGTTATCCTGCACACTAAAGCCCTGATAGCTGATGTAGAGCCCCTGCTGGGCACTCAGCAAGGCTTCCAGAAACAGATAACGGTCATCATCACGACGCGAACGGTCACCGCGTCTGGGGGCCACCGCCAGCAGGTCAAACCCCATCGGCGTCAGGGTGCGAGGATAGACACCGTCATTCATGCCCAGCAGACAGACCTGACGGAACGGAATGGATCGCATCGGCATCAGGGTACAAAAATTGACTTGCCCGGCGAGGAAGCGCTGGCTCGAGCGCTGATTGGACAGCGCCTGTTTCATCAGGTCATAAAACAGTGCCGGTGTCAGCGGTGCCGTAAAACCGGCCTCATGCTGACACTGCAGCCACTCTTGCAACAGGCTGTGCACTGTCTCCAGCGCCCGTTCGTCGTGCTCGTCCGGACGATAGAAACTCGCCATCAACGCCAACAGCCGCTCACGCCATTCGCTCAAGGGGGCCGGTTGCTGCAGCACCGGTAACCACTGTTCCAGCGTTTCGATAAAGGCTGCCAACTTGCCCAGATTGACTGCTGCCTGCCCCTCCAGCTCGGCAAAAGGCAAAATGCCGGCAACGGGCTCGCCATCCCCCATGCCATAGCCCAGCAGCATGCGCCTCAGCCCGAATAACCAGCTGTTGGCACTCAACTGCGGCAGATTGAAACGCTCGGGATCGGCATCATTCAACCCCCAGCGTACGCCGGCAGCATCGACCCAGCGGCGCAACGCATGGAAACTGCTGTCATCAAGCTCAAATCGGGCCAGTACCGCCGGCACCTCGAGAATCGACAGAACTTCCCCGACCCCCAGACGTGATTCAGGCAAATGCAGTAGCGCCAGCAGGCTCAACAACAGCGGATTTTCCTGGCTGACAGAGCGATCGGATATCGCATACGGGATCAGACCGCGGGCGCCAAAGACGGCCTGAATAGCCGGGCTATAGGCATTCACGTCCGGCATCATCACCACCACATCCTTCGGCGTCAGGCTGGGATCGGCCTCAAACATCGCCAACAGTTGGTCATGCAATACCTCCAACTCGCGCAGGGTGCCGTGGCAGGCGTGGATTTGCAGCGAGCGATCGGCCGGATCAATCTGCGTCTTGTGCCGACTGCTGTCCGGGTCATAGTGGCCACTGCCACGATCGGTCAGCGTCAGGACATCCTGCTGCAGCCGACCCAGCAAAGGAGGCAATGCGGCCTGTTCATCACAGCGGTCATCGAAAAAGCTGATTTCATTGGCCTCAAGCTCCAGCAACTGCTGCAGATAGTCGCGCCCCTGCTTGCCCATGGAGGCCAGTAACGGGTTCACCGCACCCTGATAAGAGTCGATATCCTGGCCAGGCTTGAGCCGTTGCGCCAACCGAGACAGCGTGCGGCGATCAAGGATATCGCCCCAGTAGTGACGACAGGGGTTGGTGATAAACAGATGAACATCGATCTGTCGCCCCAATTGCTGCAAGGCTTCAACATAGCGGGGCGGCAGTGCCGAAATGCCGAAAACCAGCACACGCGCTGGCAGACGCTGCGCCAGATCCTGACGGTGATTGAGCGCCTCGATAAAATCGGCAAACAAATTGGCTCTGTGATAGCCACTTCCGGCCTGCGGCACGATGCGATCGACCAACGCGCGCCACAGCACCGGCTGCCACTGCTGCTCGGACGCCGAGGCGAGCTCGGGCGCCAGTCCTTCCCCTTGCTCCCAGGCCGCAATCCAATCTGGACGGTAGACCAGATATTGGTCAAACAGGTCAGCAATCTGTTGGCACAACTGCCACAGTCGCAATGCATCCATCGGTTGTTCATCCGGCAGCAGGTAATGCCGCAACGGTGAAAAGCTGGGCTCCGACAACATGCCGGGCAATAGCACCATCAGATGCCAGCTCATGGTCGCCTTGTTATAGGGACTGGTCGCCGGCACATCATCCAGCACCCGAGTAAACATCTGCCAGATGAAACTGGCCGGTAGCGGGAACTCCACATTGGCAGCGATACCAAACTCATTGGCCAATTCGAGTCGCAACCACTGCGCCATTCCTGGGCTCTGCACCAGGATCTGCTCGCGCGCCAGCGGATTGGTCAGGGGCGCCACCTTGAGCAGGTGGACAAGCATGGTTCGCAGCACAGAGAGCTGATTCGAGACGTGCAAGGTCAGCATCGATCATTCCCGCAACAAGATGAATAGTGAGTCCACCCAGCAGGGTAAATGACTATCTTATTGAAAGGAATCGTATTTGAAGAGAAGTTGCACGCGTTTGCTAGTGGAGGTCGAATCGCTGCGCTGAATGCTGCATCCTTGTGCGTTTTATGCCTCCTCGGCAGCTGACTCAGCCGGCCACAAGCCCATTTGCCGTCGCCAGTATGGTTCGGAATCGGGCCCATGACACGCCTTCAATCACAGCCAACCGGGGAAACTGGCTGCTGCTGACGCTGTAGCTCATCACCTGACGCTTGGACCCGATGGCATCTGCAGCCAAAACAGCAAACGTTGGAAAAGGGCAAGATACCAGGTGGTGAGCGGGACTGAGCGGCGTTTGGGTGCTACATCTTTCCCGACTGTGATCGCCGCGCTAGAGCAGGCGGTGGAATGACAGTATTCTGATGCGATTGGAACCAAAATCCAGAAGGAAATCTGATGAATCCGCAACGCTCCCCCCTCCTCATCCTGGCCGGCTTAGTCGTCCTGGCTGTTGTGTTTATTGCCAGTAGCAGCTGGTTTACCGTCGATCAGGGCGAACGTGGCGTCAAACTGCGTTACGGCAAAATCGTCGAAATCGCCGAACCCGGTTTAGGATTCAAGCTCCCGTTGGTGGACAAGATTGTGAAGCTCTCGGTGCAGAATCATACCGCGCAATACGAGAACATTCAGGCGTATAGCCGTGACCAGCAACCGGCGCGCCTGAATATCTCCGTCAGTTTTCATGTGCCCGCCGATGATATCAATCGCCTTTACAGCCACTACGGCAGCATCGAAAACATCAGTGAGCGCGTCATCAGCCGGCAGGTGCCGACGCAGGTCGAAAACACTTTTGGCCAATACACCGCCATCTCTGTGGTCCAGGATCGCGCCCGCTTCGTAAAAGACCTGACTGCCGCCATTACCGGTGCCGTAGAACAGACACCCGTGATTATCGACAGCGTTCAGGTAGAGAACATCGATTTTTCCGAAGCCTATGAGCGCTCCATTGAGGATCGGATGAAGGCAGAGGTCGCCATCGCGACCCGGCGCCAGAATCTGGAGACCGAGAAAATCAACGCCGATATCGCCATCACCCAGGCCAAGGCCAGCGCCGATGCCCAACTGGCTCAGGCGCGGGCCGAAGCCGAAGCCATACGCCTCAAGGGGACAGCGGAGGCCGAGTCGATTCGCTTGCGTGGCGAGGCACTGCGGCAGAATCCGCAAGTCGTCGCGCTGACTACAGCGGAGCGTTGGAATGGTGAATTACCACAAACGATGCTACCCAACGGCGCCGTCCCCATGATCACGCTGACCGATCCCCTTAACAACCCATAAGCCTACAGGGCGGCGGCGCGGCAAAAACAAGATAACGCCGAGCCGTTGCATGGATTTACTTGTCCACTCGACGCTTTTGGGTCAGGATCGTCTCCTACTCCCTTCATCAAGGAAATGACATGAGCCAACTGACTGCCGATTTAAAAGCCAATTACCAACTGCTGGTCGATGAAGCACGCGAATCTGGCCTACTGTGGGGGCTGCAATTCGGTGAGGATTGGGTTGTCTGCGATTCCAACGAATTTTCCGACACAGATGTCCTGCCTCTGTGGTCAAACGAAGCTGCAGCCAAGACGCATTGTGTCGAGGAGTGGGCAGAGTATCAACCGGTAGCGATCGATCTGGAAACCTTCTTCGAAGAGTGGGTCAATGACTTGGGCGAAGATGGCGTGCTCATCGGTACCAACTGGAATGACGATCTGGATGGCCTGGAAGTCGAACCCCATGAGCTGGCCAAGGATTTGGCCGCGGTGGATGAGTAACCCTTACGCTTCGCGACGACCATGAATCAATACGCCTTCAATACTGACGAACAGCAGGGTCTCTATCGGGCTATCTACGAGCGGCGCGACGTCCGCTCGCAATTTTTGCCAGATCCGATCCCGGACACCGTGCTGGCGCGACTGTTACACGCGGCTCACCATGCCCCCTCCGTCGGGTTTATGCAGCCTTGGGATTTTATCCTGATTGACAGCTTGTCGGTGCGACAACAGGTGAAGGCATTATTTGACAGTGCGAACGCGGCGGCGGCGGCGCGGTTTGCCGCCGAAGGGGATCCCCGAGCATCCCTCTATCCACAGCTCAAGCTGGAAGGGATCCTCGATGCACCACTGAATCTGTGTATCACCTGTGATCGTCGACGTGGTGGACCAACCGTATTGGGGCGCACCGCGATTTTGGAGATGGATCTGTTCAGTGCCTGCCTGGCGGTGCAGAACCTTTGGTTGGCTGCCCGCGCAGAGGGCGTCGGTGTCGGCTGGGTCAGCATTCTTGACAACCAAAAACTCAGCGCCTTGCTTGGCCTGCCGGAACATGTCTATCCACTGGCTTATTTGTGTATCGGCTACGTCTCTGAATTTCTGGATAAACCTGAATTGGCGAACCGTGGCTGGCGCCAACGCCTGCCACTCGAAGCGCTGGTACACCACAATCAATGGATCAGCGAGCCGTTAGCCGAAACGTTGCAGGAGCAGCTGAAGGCGACCCAGATTCCAGATTACTGTCACCCCGCGCGGGATAAATAGCGTTGCTTGATCTGTTCCAGTTCACCACTGGCAACCAACTCCGCCAGCACCCGCTCAAACTCCGGCGCCCGTTCCACAAATCGTGACTGGCGCGACAGTCCCATATAGACCGCCAGCGGTTGGTTGAAACGCAGCGCCGCCTTCTTGAAGTGATGCGTCAGACCATTCTGTTTGAGCAGATAGTCGCCTTCTGACTCGGTGCTGACGACGACATCGACGCGACCCAGAAGCAGCTTTTTGAAATTGCGCAACGGTACTGCAACATCCCGTTTATGCAGTGCGGTATCCAGATCAAACCGCCGGCTATAGATAGCGCCCCGCTTAGTGCCGATCTCCAGGCCGTACAGATCTTCATAACGGCTCACATCCAGATGACTGTCTGCCCGTAGATAGAACACCTTGTCACTCTCATGCTGATAAGGCACATCCAGATAACGGATAAATTGCGTGCGATCCGGTGACATGATGATATTGGTCATCAAATCGGCTTCGCCGTGGCGGATCATCTCCAGACAGCGCGCGAGGGGGGCCGGCTTGATCTGCAACTCGACACCGAGGCGTTGCGCCACTATTTTTGCCACTTCAACATCAATGCCGCCATAGCCTGACGACTCGGAATACATTTTCCAAGGCGCACTTTCACTAAACGCCATGACCAGCGGCGCCGCACTGACAGTGCCGGAGATGATCAGCAACAATAACGAAAAACAACGAACCACAAACGACACAGCGGACCCCAATTCAACGTGCAGCGCCTGCGCCCAAGCATTATCATGCACTATATCAACAGTGAACGACGCTAATACTCTACGCGAATAGCTGCAAGAAAATCAGGTGGTTAGAATGGTGTTTTCGCGACGTAGACAACAATATGCTGCAAGAGTGAGCAAGGTGGCCCCCCGCTCGCTCAACGTCGTCATACAAAGGACCCCGTTCAAGCAGACGCTGTCCCCGGGGCGGCAACACGCCATCAGACCTTGACCATTAACGGCTGGCTAATCCGGATAACGCTGATAAATATCCTCCACCGCCGGCAAATTACTGAGCAACAAATTCACCAGCACGGGATCAAACTGTTTGCCTGCGCCCTGGCGGATATAATCGATGGCATCGCTAAAACGCCAGGCAATCTTGTAACAGCGTGGGCTTACCAGTGCATCCAGCACATCGGCAATGGCGACAATGCGCCCGGCAATGTTGATCTCTTCTGCCTTGAGACCTCGGGGATAACCGGTTCCATCCCAGCACTCGTGGTGTTCGTGCGCAATGATGGCACCTAGCTGCAGCACCCGTTTATCCGACTTGCTCAATAGCTCGAATCCGATCTGCGCATGGTGTTGCATCACATCCCATTCATCTTCATCCAGCTTGGCGGGCTTGTTGAGCACCTTATCGGGGATGCCAATTTTGCCAACATCATGCAATGGCGCCGCCTGGCGAATAAATTCAACATCCCGTTCCTGCATACCACTTAATTGTGCCATCAACGCCGACAGCTCGCCGACCCGCTTGACGTGGGCGCCGGTTTCTTTCGAGCGTTTTTCCACCGCCTCGCCGAGAATAAAGATCGTGGAGCGCTGGGTCTCTTCGATCTCCTCGCGCAATAACAGACTTTCATAAGTAATGGCGACGTTCGCCGTGAAGATCTCCAACAACTCGCGGGCATCCGGACTGATGGTCTCGGCAAATGACATATACACAACCGTCTCGCTGCCGGCCTTGCTGTGGTAATAACTGGTGAAGTGGTGAGCACCAAATTGGCTCCGTCTGTCGCGCAGTGCGACATGGAACGCATCCTTTACCTCCGAGGGCAGCATCTCCACATCCTGATCGATATGCAATTTGGAAAAGGCCTCCGTCGCGGCCAGAACCTTCAAATGCCCATCTTCGGACGATGCAGCATACGCCTCGACGCGACTGGCACAGACGCCATCGCCATTGAGATTGAGCAGGTAATTGACCTGTTCAAGCACAGCGGAGGCAAACCGCCTGAGGTTATGCGAATCATAGACTTCGGTAATCGCGTCAATCGCCCGCCGCAATCCCACACGGGCACGTTCCAGGTGCATGATGTCGCGATAAGCCCGCAAGGAGGCATAAAAGACCGTGACCAGCTTGTTGTGGGTCAGCTCGGTCTTTTCCTTGTAATCATTGATGTCGTAGGTCTTGATCACATGCTCTTCCGGTGCCTGCCCCGGCTGACCGGTACGCAACACGATGCGCACATTTCGATTGTTCAGCTCTTCACGAATATAGCGCGCCAGATCCAGACCGGCGCTATCGGTTTCCATGACCACATCGAGCAAGATCAAGGCGATGTCATCGCGCGACTCCAGCACCCCGACCGCCTCTGCCGCACTGTAACAATGAATGAAACTGATGCCTTTACCATCAAAGCTGAAACCGGACATCACCAGTCGGGTGACTTCATGAACAGAGGGCTCATCATCGACGATCATCACTTGCCAGCGCGACAGGTCATGCCCGGGATCTATCTCTGGTTCATCCTCAATAAAGAGCAAATCATCACTCATCTCTGACTCCTGGTTCTGTCCACATGCCGCCGCCACTGGCGCGGTTCCCCATATTCGCTGCTGATTCGAGCTTAGTGCATTTTTAACCAGTCAATAGTCAGATTGCCGGGTAACCGGCTGATTTGGTTAGCGCTCTCACAAAAACCCTAACCGCAAGTCTTGCCGCTGAATACACGCGGGTCATCGGTGAAGACGGCATCCATACCCCATGCCCAGTGGGAGGCGACACTCAACGGATCATTGACGGTGTAGCACAGCAGCTGGTAACCCTCATCCTTGATGGCGGCCGCCAATTGGGGCGTCAGACTCTGCCAGTCACAATGCAAGCTGTAAGCCTCGATGGCCCGCAAATGATCACGCCAGTTCTCGGGAATCGCCTCATATAGCTGGCCACGACGATAATGATGAGCCCGTTGATGACACAAGCGCAGCGCCTGATGGTTGAAGCTAGAGAGCAACAGGCTGTCAGCGTCACGCCATTCTTGTTGCAACGTCGCCAGCACCGGGGTGACTAGCGCCTCGACATCCTCCCCCTCATGCTTGATCTCAAGATTCAAACCCAGTCCCAGACGCTGGATCTCACGCAACGCTTCTACCAGCGTCGGGATGCGTTCGTCGGCAAACTGCGGAGCAAACCAGCTGCCGGCATCCAGTCTGCGCACCTGCTCCAGCGATGACTGCGCCAGCTGTCCTTGCCCATTCGTACACCGTTGCAGCTCATCATCATGGAAAATGACACAGGCGCCATCCGCCAGCAGACTAACATCCATCTCTACCCAGCGAATGCCCAGACTGGCTGCCATCCGAAACGAAGCCAGGGTATTTTCAGGAGCCAGCGCCGCCGCCCCGCGATGTCCGATAAGCCGAATTTCGCCCTGAGGGGTCAACAACATATTGAGTTATCCTTGTTTAAGAAATGAGCTCGCCCACAAGGCAACAACCTGAGCACTGGTTAGCTCCAGGTTGGCCGCCGCAGTGCTGAGTGCAGCATCGAGCGAGTGAGGTATCGGATTGGTGGCAAAGCAAGCGGTGACCCCAGCAGGAAGTGTGGTGGCGGTGTCACTGACCAGGCTGCCCACAAGGGCGACCAGCGGCTTATTTTGACGCTTGCACCGGGCACCGACTCCGGAGATGACCTTGCCAGCCGCAGTCTGCGTATCCAGTCGGCCTTCGCCGGTCAGGACCAGGTCAGCCCGCGCCAACAGTTGATCAAAGCCCAGCAAGTCCAGTACGACCTCGATACCGGGTAGCAAGCTGGCGCGCAGACAACCGAGCAACGCCGCCCCCACACCACCTGCGGCGCCGGCGCCGGGCAGCGCATCGACACGCTCGCCGAGGGTGTTGGCCAGTAGTGCCGCCCAATGCAACGAGGCGCGTTCAAGCTGTTCGATTTGATGGCCATCGGCGCCCTTTTGTGCCGCAAAAACCCGAGCGGCCCCCTGCTCGCCACACAACGGATTCTTTACATCGCAAATGACACGAATGGGCATGCGTGTCCAGCGAGGGTCAAGGCCTGACATGTCCAATTTGTGTACCTGTAACAAGCCTGCTCCGGTTGCCGCTACCGGTTGTCCATGCTGATCCAGCGCCCTGGCACCCAAAGCACAGAGCATGCCCAGACCTCCGTCATGGGTAGCGCTACCACCAATGGTCAGCAGTAACTCGTCAACGCCGGCCATCAATGCGCACATCATCAACTGACCGAAGCCATAACTGGAGGTCTGCAACGGGTTGCGTTGCGCAGGCGCAAGCAGCATCAGGCCGCTCGCCGCGGCCATTTCGATGACACCAATCCGCTTGCCGTCAGGATGTGTCACTATCCCCCAGGTTGCGGTAACAGGTGCGCCCAGCGGCCCTGACACGGTGTGTCGCAGGGTTTGTAATGACCAGGCTTCGGCCAGCACCGCCAAAGTCCCTTCACCGCCATCGGCCAACGGCAGGCAGAGGCACTCGGCCTGCGGGAGCACCGCCAGCACTCCGGCTTGCATCGCCTGCGCCGCCTGGTTCGCAGTCAAAGATTCCTTAAACGAATCAGGACAGATCAGAACGACCGGTGCTCGCTGCATCAGTGCCTCTGGAGGGATTGGTCACACTGGTAGTCTCATTGCCGTCCATCGGCACCACCGCCTGTTCTGCTGCCTGCCGCCGGGTAAGTCGCGCCATCACGGCATCCAGCAGGGCCCGGCGAAATTGCGAGAGTCGAGGCTTTTGCGTCGCATCAAACGGTAATGGCCGGCATTGCGTCATTGCAGCCATTCCCAGTCGAACCGTCAGCAGCCCAGCCCCCAACCCTTGACCGACTTTCGCCGACAAGCGGGCTGTCAACTCGGCTCCCACCCAGTCCAGTCCGATATCGCTCACCAACTCGGCCACCCCCAGATAGACCAGATGGCGGAATACCTGGCGCAACAGGCGAACACGGCTCCAGTAACCCAGCCGTACACCGTAGCAACGGGCGATCTGCTCTACCATGCGCAGGTTACGCCACAGCACAAACAGGATATCGAAGGCCGCAAAGGGGCTGATAGCCACCCAGATGGCATTCTCGCTGCTCCAGCGCAAGATGCGCTTGCGCGCCTCCTCGTCGGCACCGGTTAACACAGTTTGTGCAAACAAGCTGATCTGCTCCTGCGCACTGACATAACTGGTTTGCGCCGCCAGCCACTGCTGATACTCAGGCCGGGTATCCCAGCCGGCATCCTTCGCCAGGCGCTGACAAAATGCCATTGCCTCCTCTGCTGGCGCCTGTTCAGTAAGCCACTGTTGCGCTTCGCTGCGGGCGTGATGACTGGATTTGAGCTGGCGTAATGATCGCAACTCTGCCCACAAGGTCCGCGCAGCGCCCATACCCAGCAGCAGGCAGGCAAGGCTCCATAATCCGCCCCACAGCGGGGATAGCTGCCATTGATGCCATAAGCCCGCCAGCAACTCCGCAGCACTGAGTCCCAAGACCAGTCCTCCTCCCCACAGCAGCCAACGGGGTCCCTTGCCGGTTGGCGCCTCGAGGCCGGTGGCAAATGACGGAGCCTCTGCGGGCACCTCTACCGGTGTGGCATTGCGCAGTGTCGCCGGATCCAGGTCAATGCGCCCCAGGGTGGGAATAACGCCCCCGTTATCGATGCTGGCCGGCACGTCAACGCGCCCCTCGGGTAACTCAGGTGCACTCATTTCATCTTGTCTCCAAGCAAAAACTCCAATGCTGAGTCAAGGCGGATATGTGGCCACGGTCCCTGCGCCGGCAATAGCGGCGGACGCAGTGGCACCAAGCCAAACCCCTGTTCGGGATTGGCTCTTTGACGCTGCCAGAACCCCTCATCAGGCCGACCGCAAGGCACTTCGCCAGGAAATAAACTCACCGGGAGTCCCTGCAGATCCGTACCCTGAATCACAGGTAGACGTCGTCCCTGCCATTCGATACTCATATAACGTGACGCCATCAGTGACGCCATTGCCAGACACTGGATCTCGATGCCCTCAAACCGTGCCTGGCCATAACCACCATAAACGAGTTGTCGCAACAGTTGCTGCATAGCCGCATGTTGCTCCGGAGTCACATGATCTGCTTTGCTGGCGACAAACAGCAGCTTGTCGATGCGCGGTGCGAACAAACGGCGTAACCAGTTGTTGTGGCCATAGTGAAAACTGCCTAGTAACAACGACAAGGTGCGCTCGAGATCATCAAAGGCGGTTCTGCCGGCACTTAGCGTATGCAGACAATCCACCAGCACTATCTGACGGTCAAAGGTGGCAAAGTGCTCCTGGTAGAAGCGTTTGACGATGTGCTGCTTGTAGTGTTCGTAGCGCGCCTCGAGCATGGCGTACAAGGAGCCCTCTGCCGGGCTGCGATCCGGATCTGCCGCCAGCCAGGGTAGAAACTGCAGCACTGGAGCGCCATCGTACTCACCAGGCAGGACAAAACGGCCAGGCTGAATCAGCGACAATCCCAGCTGCTGACGACAAGCCAGCAACCAGGCTTTATAACCTGCAACCAGGGGGGCCAGCGCCTGTTCATCAAACGGCGTATGGGCATTCAACTGACATACGGCATCACGCCAGCTCGACGCTAACATCGCCACGGCCGGCTCTGTCAGTTGCTGTGCAACTTGTCGACTCCATTGCCGATAATCCAGCGATAACAAGGGCAAGTCCAACAACCACTCGCCGGGATAGTCCACTATATCCAGGAATAGGGAGCCTGGTGATTGACCCAATTGGCGCCGCAATAGATGACGGCTACGATAACGCAGTTCAAGCCGAATCTCGCTGACGGCCCGGGTCGGTTCAGGCCATGACGGTGGCGAAGCCAGCAATGCCGACTTCGCATCGTCGAAACGAAAAGTAGGAATATGATGGTACTGCTGTGGCACCTGCCGTCCGCCAAGCCAGCGACCTGAACGCACCAGTTGCCAATGAGGCAACGTGGTAGTCAGGTCCAGTTGCTGTAGCTGATGCACCAGCGCCGTGATAAACGCCGTTTTGCCACTGCGCGACAAGCCCGTCACCGCCAGGCGGATATGGCGATCCAATGACCGGTTGACGAGAGTTCGTGCCTGCTCTTGCACCTCATCAAGCAATTTGCGGCCAGATAGCATCATAGTCATAGTCCCTTGAGATCGCGCCGGATCCGATACGCTTTCGAGGTCACACAACGCTCGATCCGTTGAACTCTGAGCTCGAGTTCTGCCAGCCGTTCACTGGCCAACGTCAAGGCCTGAGCCGGGCTGACACCTTTTTGCCAACCATGCTGTTTCATGGTGGGCAGCGGTTCTGCTCCCGCTAGTTCGTCTCGCTTGGGTAACATGCCCCAGGCGATCAGGTAGAGCAACACCGTCAACAAGGTGGCAAAAATAAGCCCTGTTGCCACGCCCAACCGAATCACCCACACCTCGACACCAAAATAATCGGCCAAGCCGGTACAGACACCTGCCAGCGCGCCTCGGGAAGGATCCCGGTACATTCGTTGGCTCATGATTTATCTCCTGATAGTGACTCATCATCACGCCACTCTGGCACTTCAACATCCAGCAGGCGCTCCAACGTGTGCACACGTTCCTGGAGTAATTCAGCCTGTGCCAACAGGGCTTTGAGGCGTGCTCGTTCCTGATCGGACAACCCCTGTTCAACCTGCCGTCCGCTACGGTAGTGCAGAAACAGCCAGATCGGTGCGACAAACAACACAAACAGGATCGCCGGAATAACCAGTAGCCCCGCTAACATGCTCATATCACTCCTCCTTCGTCTTATCGGCAGCTGATATCATACGAGTCTTCATGGCTTCAAGCTCACGGGAAATTTCGTCGTCTGCTTCCAGCTCGGCAAATTGTTGCTGCAAGCCGGCATTCGGTTTCAGCACATCGGCCCGCCCTTCCAACTCCTCAATCTTGCGCTCCATGCGGTCAAATTTATCCATCATGCTGGCAGGGGCTCCACGAAAGGCTTGCTGCTGCACATTCAGGCGACTGTGAGCCGTCGCAGTTCGTAACAGCATGGCCTTTTGCCGAGTCCGCGCATCATCAAGCTTGCTTTCCAATTGCTGAATTTCGTTCTCAAGCTTGCTGATCCCCTCTTCAACCGCCACAAAATCCAGTTGCAGCGCATCGGCTTGCTGTTGCTCGCGCGACTTTTCGATCAGTGCGGCACGCGCCAAGTCTTCACGCTCCTTCTCAAGCGCCAACTGAGCCTTTGCCTGCCAGTCGGCGATGCGCACGGTAAAGCGCTCATGCTGACGTTTGAGCTCTTTCTTGTCGGCCAAAAAACGGGCCAGATTGGCACGTTCACGCACCAGGCCCTCTTCCATCTCCTGAATGATCAAACGCACCATTTTTTGCGGATCTTCAGCCTTATCCAGCATGGCATTGACGTTGGCATTTACAATATCGGCAATTCGTGAAAACAGACCCATGATGTTTCTCCTCTTACTCTGCCGCCAGTAGACGTTGGCGACTTGTCTACGCTAATACAGCAAGGGCTGTGCCAGTCACAAACACCCATCGTAACCTAATGATCACAAAGAATATTTGTTATATATCCTCATTAGCACTAGGATCACTAAATAGCAATCCAAACCAACAGTTGGCAAAAATGACCACCTCGGAACTCACTGAACAACGCCTGATCGGTGAATCGAACGCCATTGGCGAAGTGCTCGAGCAAGTCTCGTTGCTGGCAGCGATCGCCCGCCCCATCCTCGTGGTTGGCGAACGGGGCACGGGCAAGGAGCTGATTGCCCATCGGCTACATTACCTCTCGCCGCGCTGGCAAAATCCATTTATCACCATCAACTGTGCCAGCCTTAACGAGGCGCTACTCGAAACCGAGTTATTCGGTCACGAAGCCGGCGCCTTCACCGGAGCACAACGTCGGCACCATGGGCGCTTCGAGCGTGCAGATGGCGGCACGCTGTTCCTCGATGAAGTGGCCACCATGAGTGACCGGTTACAGGAAAAATTGCTTCGGGTCATCGAATACGGCGAATTCGAGCGGGTGGGCGGTCAGCAGCCAATTCGCGTCAATGTGCGACTGGTCTGCGCCACCCATGAACATCTGCCTGCACGCGTCGCGGCCGGAACGTTCCGCGCTGACTTACTCGACAGGCTGGCGTTTGATGTGATTACGCTGCCGCCGTTGCGTGCGCGCCAGGATGACATCCTGCTACTGGCGCACTTTTTCGCCAACAATCTGGCTGCAGAACTTGGCCACATCGGGTTTTCCGGCTTCAGCGCCACCGTCATGCAACAGTTGCAGCAGCACGCCTGGCCGGGCAATGTCCGAGAGTTACGCAACGTCATAGAGCGCAGTGTTTATCGCTACGGCCAGCCCGACCAGCCGCTCGACCGTTTGTGTATCAATCCTTTTTCCTCGCCATGGCGTCCGGAGCGCGCAGTGGAAACCACCCCGACGGTGAAAATTCCCGTCAACTGGCTGGCGCATATGGCAGAATATGAACGTCATCTGCTGGCTGAATTGTTGCAAGCGGCCCGGTTCAACCAGAGAATGGCTGCACAAATGGTTGGCTTAAGTTACGATCAGCTGCGTGGCTTGATCAAAAAACATGGTCTGAGCACTCGCCCTCCCGAGATGAGCAACAACTAAAATGAAACGATATCTCACTTTGCTGACGCTACTGCCGTGGTTACTGACCGGCTGCAAACCGCTGGAAGATCAAACCCTGCGCAACGGTGCCATCTACTGCGTCGAGAGTGCACCAACCAGCATGAACCCACAGCTGTATGCAACCGGCTCCCTCGGTTCCTCGCTATCGCACCAACTGTATGATCGTCTGTTGACGGTCAATCCGCTGACGCAACGGCTAGAGGGTGCTCTGGCAACCCGGTGGACCGTCACGCGCGATGGCCTGACTTATCAGTTCAAGCTGCGTCAGGGCGTGCAGTTCCATACCCGCCCCTGGTTTACTCCAACGCGTGAGCTGAACGCCGATGATGTGTTGTTTAGCTTCAACCGCATGTTACAAGAACATCACCCATTTCACGGGGTTTCCGGCGGCAGTTATCCGTTTTTTGACAACACGGACTTCAAAGAGCAAATCCGTGAGATTCGCAAGGATGATGAGTTTACCATCAGCTTTATACTCAACTCTCCCAACTCGGCGTTTCTTGCCTATTTAGCCAGCGACTATGCCGTAATTCTCTCTGCCGAATATGCCGATAAGCTGCTGCTGGCCGGTAAGCCTGAACAGATTGACACGTGGGCGGTCGGGACCGGCCCCTTCATGCAACAAGAATTCCGCAATGGCGAATACATCCGTTTGTTACGTCATGAGCGCTACTGGGATGTGGTAGCCGGTCTGGAACGACTGGCGTTCGATTACACCCCCAAGGCGACCAAGCGTCTGTCAAAACTGATCACGGGTGAATGTCAGGTGATGTCCTATCCGGCAGCCAGTCAGATCGCCTTCATCAAACAACACCGTGACTTGCTACTCGATGAGGAGAGTGGATTAAACACGACGTTTATCTCATTCAACACCACGCAGAAGCCCTTGTCTGATCTGCGTGTACGCCGAGCCCTGTCGATGGCCATCAACCGCGACAATATACTGCAGGCCATCTATTTCCAGACCGGAGAATGGGCCAGCTCACTGCTGCCACCTATCTCCTGGGGACATAATCCCAATCTGGACGAAATTAGCTACGATCCCATCGCAGCGAAACAGTTGCTGAAACAGGCCGGTGTCGCCGACGGTTTTGACCTGGCGCTGTGGGTGCAACCGCAGGGGCCCGCTTTATCGACGAATAGTCTCAAGATCGCCCAGGTGATCCAGGGGGATTTGGCTCGAATTGGGGTGCGGGTTCGTATCGTTCAACTGCGCTGGCCGCTGATGAAAGCCCTGCTGCAAGAGGGACAACACGATGCGGTTTTGATGAGTTGGAGCGCGGATACCGCCGATCCGGATAATTTTTTCCGCCCCTTGCTAAGCTGCCATTCTCGCAATAGTCAGGGCTTTAACTATGCGCGTTGGTGTGACAGCCAGTTCGACACCATGCTCGAACAAGCCAACCGGACCGGCCGACTGGCGCAACGTATTGAATTTTATCAACGGATGCAGGATCGCATTCAACAACAGCTACCCCTGTTGCCGCTGGCACATACGGTCAATCTGTACGCCAGCTGGAAGAGTCTGCATAACCTGGAAATGACGCCGGTTGGCGGCATCTCCTTCAAGCATGCTTATCGGGACTGACCCATGCTGATCTATACGCTACGCCGTCTAAACCTGCTGCTATTTACCTTGTTGGCACTCTCGCTGCTGGCCTACTGGCTGGAAGTGGAGCTGGGAACAGGGACACCTGACTCGCTGCTAGGTGGCTACTTTGCTTATCTTGATCGGCTCTTTGCAGGCGATTTGGGGATCTCGCTGCATACCGGACGCCCTGTGCTGGAAGAGATCCGTATCTATTTTCCTGCCACGCTGGAGCTGTGTTTGGCGGCCGTCATCATCGCCGGTCTGGTCAGCATACCGTTGGGCACGCTGGCAGCGCTCAATCAGGGAAAATGGCTGGATAAGATCATCATGAGCATCAGCCTGGTCGGCGCTTCCATTCCCGTGTATTGGCTGGGGCAGTTACTGGTGCTGCTATTTTCACTCCAGTTCCGTTGGCTGCCCTCATCCGGGCAACTGAATCTGCTGTATGAGATTGAACCTGTAACCGGCTTTCAACTACTGGATTGCTGGTTATCGACCAGCCCACAGCGCTGGAATGCGTTTCTTGATGCACTGCGGCATCTGGCCCTGCCTGCGTTGACCTTGTCCCTGCTCCCTGCCGCCGAGATCAGTCGACTGGTGCGCAACGCCATGGCTGAAGTATTGCGACAGAACTATATCAAGGCCGCCTTCAGTCGCGGCTGGTCTCCGGCATATGTGATACTCCATCACGGTGTGCGTAATGCCCTGCCGCCGATGCTGCCTCAATTAGCGATGCAATTTGGCACCATCATGACGTCCGCCATCATCATAGAGCAGGTGTTCGAGTGGCCGGGGATCGGCCGCTGGCTTATCGCCAGCATCATGAACCGGGACTATGTTGCCATCCAGGCCGGCCTGCTGCTGATCTCATCGCTGCTGCTGCTGTTGAACATCGTGACCGAGCTTGTCTCTACGCTGCTGTATCCGGCAAGAAGGAAGGAACTGTATGGCCAGCAAGACTAAGGGATATCCGGAGATCCGCATTCCCTCTCCACTCACCCAGACCTGGCTGCTCTATCGTGAGAATACGCTGGCGATGGCCGGCTTCTGGGGGCTGTTATTTCTGTTGCTGGTGATGTTATTCGGACCGACGCTGGTTCACTTCGATCCATTGCAACAAAATGCTGACGCCTTGTTACTGCCGCCATCATGGAGTCACTCGGGAACCTTGCAACATTTCTTTGGCACCGACGATCTGGGGCGCGACCTGCTGTCCCGTCTGGTTTACGGTGTTCGCCTTACGTTTGGCAGTGCTTTGCTGGCAACGATAACGGCACTGTTGTTGGGTACGCTGATCGGCATGCTTGCCGGTATGACACAGGGCCTGAAATCAAGCTTCCTGCATCACATGCTCGACATGCTGCTGTCTATTCCGTCGCTGTTGCTGGCGATCGTACTGGTAGCGGTGATGGGGCCCGGGCTCGATAACGCTATCCTGGCCGTCACACTGACACTGTTGCCCCAGTTTATTCGTGCCATCTATACCGCCGTCAGCCAGGAGTTGCAAAAAGAGTACATTATTGCTGTTCGCCTTGACGGTTCGACCCCGCTGCGTATTTTGCGTCTGGCAATATTACCAAACATCGTCGACACCCTGGTGGCACAAACGACCCGCTCTCTTACCACCGGCATTCTCGATATTAGCGCCATCTGTTTTCTCGGCATTGGCGCCCAGTCCCCGCTTCCGGAGTGGGGCACCATGCTGGCCGATGGCATGGACCTTATCTATATCGGCTCCTGGACCGTAACCTTGCCGGGTTTGGCCATCGCTTTTAGCGTGCTGATTACCCATCTGGTGGGTGACGGTCTGCGCAAGGCTCTGCAACAAGGAATTGACTGATGCCACTGCTGGATATCCGAAACCTGACGATCGAAATCGACACGCCCCAAGGCCGGGTCCGCGCTGTCGACCGCGTCAGTATTACCCTGAATGAGGGCGAGATACGTGGTCTGGTCGGTGAATCTGGCTCAGGCAAGAGCCTGGTGGCCAAGGCCATCATGGGTATGCACAAGGACAACTGGCGGGTAACAGCCGATCGCATGCGCATCAATGATATCGAACTGATGGGCATGACCGCGCGGGAGCGACGCAAAATTATCGGCCGCAGTGTCGCCATGATTTTCCAGGAACCCCGCTCTTGCCTGGATCCGTCGTTGACCATCGGCAACCAGCTGATGGAGGTCATCCCCGGGCGCGTTTTTGATGGTCACTGGTGGCAACGCCTGTTCTGGCGACACAAGCATGCTGTCGCCCTGTTGCACCGCGTTGGCATCAAGGATCACCGCAAGATAATGGCGGCCTACCCGCACCAGTTATCCGAAGTGCTGTGCCAGAAGGTGATGATCGCCATGGCCATCGCCATTCGCCCCAGGCTGTTGATTGCCGACGAGCCCATCAGCTCGATGGAGGCGACAACCCAGGCACAGTTATTACGGCTGCTGGATCGCATGAACCAGAATAATCAGACCACGATACTGCTCATCAGTAATGACATTTCCTCTATCGCCAATCTGACGGAGACGATCACCGTCATGTACTGCGGTCAGATGGTTGAAACCGCCCAGCGTGAGCAACTGCTGGTCGAGCCCCATCACCCTTATACCCATGCGTTGCTGAACACCATCCCGGATTTCAGTGGTCGTTTGCCGCACAAATCACGACTCAATGCCCTCCCCGGCGTGATTCCTCCGTTACAGCACCTGCCGATAGGTTGCCGTCTTGGCCCGCGTTGCCCGTATGCGCAGAAACTCTGTGTGCAAACCCCGCCGGTCACCCGGCTCAAGAATCAGCACTTCAGCTGTCACTTCCCGCTTAATATGGAGGAATCGAAGCGATGATTGATCAGAGCCCGCTGCTCCGTGTCGTGGATATCGGTAAAGAGTTCATCGAGCGCCGCTTCCTGTTTATTCGTAACCGGGTACAGGCTATTCGCAGTGTCAGCTTCTCGCTCAACCCTGGCGAAACCATCGCGATTGTGGGTGAAGCCGGATCTGGAAAAAGTACCCTGGCACGAATTCTGGCCGGCGTCGTGGCCCCGACGCATGGTGAGATCAGGGTGAATGGCGACTTGATTGGCCCTGGAGACTATCAGCGGCGATGTCAGCAGATCCGTATGATCTTTCAGGATCCCAACTCATCTCTCAACCCGAGACTACGCATCGGCCGCATTCTGGAGGCACCGCTGATCCTGAACAGCGATCTGACCCCGGAAGAGCGTGCCCACAAAGTGCAAGAGACGCTGCGCATGGTCGGCCTGTTACCAGAGCATGCCCTGTTCTACCCACAGATGATTTCGGCCGGACAAAAGCAGCGGGTGGCACTGGCACGTGCACTGATCCTGAGCCCGAGCATCATAGTGGCAGATGATACGTTTTCGATGCTGGATCTCTCCGTCCGCTCCCAAATCGTTAACCTGCTTCTTAAACTGCAGGAAGAGTTGAAGATTGCCTATGTGATTGTGGCCAATGACCTTGGTCTGGTCCGCCACATCAGCGACAAGGTCATCGTCATGCATCAAGGAGAAGTTGTCGAAAGTGGCGCCACCGAACATGTCATCCAGGCACCACAACACGACGTGACCAAACGCTTGATCCAGAGCTATGGCCACGAATACCGAGCGGAGCGCTAGTCCGCTACCGGAACGCCACTGTGGAAGCGGAACGTCTGATCCGGTGACAGGATCAGTTCCGCTTCACGCTCTCCAAACCAGTGGATGCGCGCACTGATATCCTCCCCGGCACACACCTCGGCCAACATCAGATAATCACTGTAGTGGCGGGCTTCGGATCGCAGCAGCGAATAGTAGAAGCGCTGCAGTTCTTCGTCCAGCAAGGGCGCCAATTTGGCAAACCGTTCGCACGAGCGCGCCTCGATATAGGCACCGATGATCAGCTTATCAACCAGGGTCGCAGGCTCGTGGGTCCGAACCCCCTTGAGCAGACTGGCGGCGTAGCGGCTGGGTGAAAGTTGGGTATATGCCACCTGTCGTTGTCGCATCAGGGTGACAACTTGTTCGAAATGATGCAGCTCTTCCCGAGCCAGCCTGGCCAGCGGAATGAGCAGCGGCTCGCGTTCCACATAACGATAGATCAGGCTCATGGCCGTGGCGGCGGCTTTCTTCTCGCAGTTAGCGTGATCAACCAGCAACAGCGGTATCTGTTGCCGGGCCTGTTCACACCAGGCAGCGGGGGTAGGACAGTGTAAAAAGCGATGCACCGGCGCTAATAACTCCTGATACATCATGCACTCCATGCTAGGTTGACCGTTTTCGTGTTAACAAAGTGTATCCTGCAAACAACGCGACACTCAACGCTCCCAATAAGCCTCTTCCAGACTGTCTTCGCGTTCCGGTAATCCGCGCGAGAGACGCGGGCTGCTCTGTTTGAGCACTTCATAACTGACCCGATTGGCATATTTGCACAACTGCGAAAACGAGGAGTAGGCCAGGCAAGCCTGCTGATGCTTGGCGGAATTGGGGACCATCTGCCGGTGATAACGGTTGGCGGCCATATCGTGCAAGATGGCAGATAACGCGCCATCTCCGGCGCCGTTGGTATTTTTGATGAAGTCAGGCCCCCCCATGTACGGCGCGATATGGGCAAACACCCGGCACGGCCGCTCACAAGCCGCTCTGGTCATGGGACGACTGAATTCGTATCGGTTAAATTCGGCAATGGCGCCCGGCAATAACGGATGACTGGTTTCGCGACGCGTCTCCTCCTCGGTATAGCCGGCCATGAACAGGCCAGTAGCCCCGGCGGTACAAAGCACCAGATCACACCACTCCAGCGCTTTATCTGCGGCCAACAACGGGTCCTTAAATCCGGTCAGCGCCTCGGCTTCCTCTTCATTCATGGCCAGTACTGTGACATAGCGTTCGATAAACTCGCGCCACCAGAGCGGCTGTTCATCGATGATGAAACGCGTCCCCAAGGTCAATACCACAGGAACCTTCGCCGCCTGAGCCTGCTGCACGGCCTTCAGCGTCGCCTGCTTTATGGTATCCCCTTCCAGCTCTCGCACCAGGTAAGCACTGATCACCAGCGCCGAAGCCCCCTGAATGAGTTCGGCTGGGACATAGTCATCCGTCAGGCGATTCATCAAGCCAGCATTGATGCCAAAGCTGCGATCACCATCGTCAGTGACGAAGGTAAAACAGCGACCAATTGGGCCCGGTACCGGTTGCAGGTAGTTGAGGTCAACCTTGGATGAGGTGTTGCACAAGTAGCGGTAGGCGTAGCCCCCTACCTCGATTTGCTGGCTCATGACCCCCAGCAACACGGAAGCGGAGTCACTCAGCACCGAATAGTTGTGTAATGTATTGGCGATCGTCCCGCCAGCAAACTGGCTTTCAATCAGCCTGCGGCTCTGCAATTCTTGATAGATAGCTTCCGCAACGCTATCCGTGACCAATAGCGAATGGCCCTTACTCAAACCATAACGTTGCAAGAACTCGACATCTACCTGCGCTTCGATGTCGACCAGCGTCTGATCGATACCGACAATATAGGATGCAGATTGCTCTGCCTGCGGCTTGGTCTGCACCAGCAGAGGATCGCGGGCCCCTACTGGAAAATAGTGTTTAGACTTACGCTGGCCTGGGAATTTCATGGATAAACGCTATCAGGACGAATGGACCGGGCCGCGGATCCTACCATAATCCGCTGCCCTGCCTAGGGGGCTCAGCCGGCTGTTTGAGGGTTATTCAGTACGCAAACCTTTGCGTGATGAACTGGATCAACATCTGCCCATGTTCAGGGCCGGCGTTCAAGGCCGGTATGTAGTGAAACTGCCGTCCCCCGGCGTGAAGAAACAGCTCTTTGCCGCCGATGGCGATCTCTTCGAGTGTTTCAAGACAATCCGTCGCAAACCCCGGGCAGACGACATCAACATCCATCACCCCCCGTGCCGGTAATTGAGTCAACAACTCATCGGTATACGGCTGCAGCCAGGGTTCACGGCCAAAGCGGGACTGGAACGAGAGGCTCCATTGCTCCGACGAGAGCTGCAACGCCTGCGCGACCAGCTGTGCGGTACGAGCACACTGTTGTGGGTAAGGATCGCCCAATCTGGCATAGCGTTGTGGAATACCATGAAACGACAGCAGCAAATGGGATTGCCCCTGTTGTTGCCAATGGCGACGCACCTGCCCGGCCAGCGCAGCAATGTATTCTGGCGCATCATGGTAGTCGGCCAGCAGTTGCATGGCTGGCAGCACAGCTTGTTTGGACATCAGTCGAGCCCAGGCATCAAACACTGGCGCCGTCGTCGTCGATGAGTACTGTGGATACAGCGGCAGCAATAACACCTCGGTGACGCCCGCTGACGCCAGTTGCTGCCATGCCTGCTCAAGGGACGGTTCGCCGTACGTCATCGCCAAACGCACTGGGCAATCGATATTTTGCGCCAGCAATCCGGCCTCGACATCGCGGGCCAACGCGTCGCTATATGTCAGCAAGGGGGAGCCGCCGGCCTGCCATATGCTCTGGTAGTTTCGCGCAACTCGTCGACTGCGCAGCGGCAGAATCACGCCATACAACAGAGGTAACCATAAGATCCGCGGCAGATCGACAACCCGGCGGTCGGAGAGAAAATCGCGTAAAAAGGACCTGACTGCGGCGGGTGTCGCCGCAGAGGGTGTCCCCAGGTTCACCAGTATCACACCCTGTTTTTTTTGCATGCCTGCTCCAATAAAAAAACGCCCGTAACGACAAGCGCTACGAGCGTATTTGACGCCAAGATCAGTCGAGAGCCAATCAGCCCAGCAATGCCGCCAGTTGCTGACTCACAGCATCGACCGCCTGAGTACCGTCCAGGCGCTCGTAGCGGGTGCGTCCTGCCGCCGCTTCCGCCTTGTAATACCCAACCAAGGGTTCAGTTTGCTGGTGATAGATATCCAGACGCTTGCGTACCGTGGTCTCTTCATCATCGGCTCGAACCACCAACGCTTCGCCCGTGACGTCGTCCTTGTCTTCCACCTTTGGCGGGTTGAAGACCACATGGTAAACACGGCCTGAGCCAGGATGGACCCGACGACCGCTCATACGTTTGACGATCTCTTCATCCGGAACATCAAATTCGAGAACGAAATCAACGACGACTCCAGCATCTTTCATGGCATCGGCTTGCGGAATGGTGCGCGGAAAACCATCCAGCAGGAAACCCTTGGCACAATCATCCTGAGCAATCCGCTCTTTGACCAGACCGATGATAATCTCGTCAGAGACCAGTTGGCCCTTGTCCATGACTTCCTTGGCCTTCACACCCAGCGGAGTGCCTGCCTTGATCGCGGCCCGCAGCATATCACCGGTGGAGATTTGCGGAATACCATACTTGTCCATCAAGAACTGGGCTTGAGTTCCTTTCCCGGCACCAGGCGCGCCAAGCAGAATAATGCGCATCAGATTTCCTCTTTTGGTCTAGCAATGACATCAATATCAATCAGGAGGCGAAAACTACACGCTTTCTGATGAATCCTCAAGTCCAGCGTCCTGAACACCATGTTTATGCTCGTAATACGCCTGTTTCTGCTGATACATCGCCTTGTCAGCCATCTTGTACAACAAAGAAAACGGCGTTTTATGGCTGTCGGCATAGCCAACACTGAAACTGACACCATGTTCTCGTCCCGCCAAGGTCGCCGGCTGGAATTGCGTCTGTTGCAACCGCGCCACTAACTCGCCCTTTTGCTCGACACCCTCACCTTCCAGCAGGATGACGAACTCGTCGCCACCGATACGATACAGTGAGCCATTTATCCCCTGCAAACACTGGCGCAAGCGTTCGGCTACGGTCCTTAGTAGTGCATCACCCGCTTCATGACCACGAGTATCGTTCAGCTCTTTCAACCCATTCACATCGATCAGGAACAGACCCGCCTCCTTATCGAGTGAGGTCTCCAGATCAGCCATGGTTTGATCAAAGGCAATCCGGTTACCCAAACCGGTCAGACCATCGGTCCGAGCCCAGAACGCGAGCCGATTCGTCAACGCCCGGTTCTCGAGATACCCCCCCAACTCCCGGGCAAACAACATCATCCCCCTGAGCATCTCTTCACGCAGATTATCCGATTGCAGCAAGATCCAGCCGCCACCAAATGGCGGCGGCAACGGGATGGTGTAAAGCCCGGCATCGAACAGATAATCTGACGTTGCCGCTTGTAATGGCACTATGGTGTCACGGGTAAATCCAGTGTGGGTATAGACCTGTCGGGGCTCATTGGCCGGCTGCAAAATGATGGCAAACGGGATCTCTAACTCACACGCCACCAAATGTTTGACCACTGTGGTCAACAGTAACTCCGAGGAGGCGTCATTGGGTAATGCCTGCCGCAGGTGAATCAGTTGGTTGAAGATACGATTACTGATCTCGAGGCGTTGCAATGTCAACGCCAGCTTGTTGGTCCGCTCTTGCACCTTTCCTTCAAGGCTCTGATTCAAAAGGGAAAGCTCTTCCAGATAGCGATCCTTCTCGCGCGCCATGCCAGCGAGTTGCTGATTGTTTTCCTCCAGCGTCGACAGTTGCTGCCGGATGCGGCTCTGCATGTCGATCAACAGGCGTTCTGTATGGGCGAACTCCCAGATCCGCGACGTTGTGGCCTCCACCAATTGGCCAGCCTCCATGCGGCGGATGATGCCATACAGTGCGTTAAAGGCGCGTAGAATGGGTCGAAAAGAGAAGATAAACACCATCATTAACACCAGCAGAAAAATCACCTGGTAACTGATGAAAGGACGGATCGCCTCATTGACCGCATCGCGCATGCTTTCCGGCGAGCGGCTGACCCGGATAAAGAGGTTGATACTCGGCGCATAGTCCTTCTCGCCGATTTGCAAGCGCTGGTACTGACTGATAAACCCGCTTTGATTCGGAGGTAAGGTTTCACCGAGCTCAACCGTCGACCGCTCCATATGTGAAGCCCGGTTGGCCTGTGCCAACAGGTTGTCGAACGGGATGATGGCAATCAAAAAGCCCTGCACACCATCAGCTCCCCGCACCACCACACTGCTGATACTGGAGATGAAAACCAGCCCCATGTGATCGCCGGTTGGCACCAGCTCCTTATCTTCGATCACCGCGACACGACCGCTCAGAACACCCGATTCATACGCTTTATCCAACCGCGTCATCAATTGTCTGATGGCTTGATTGCGTTCCACTGGGCGGATCTTGCCACCAAAGTGTTCCCGCACCCGGCCGTCACGAGAAACCAGGTATAAGCTGGAAACCACAGAGTAACGATTTACAAAATTCTCGAATCGCTCACGCACCTGACTGCCGTAATAGAGACTGGCGATGCCCTTGATGATGGTCTCATGCCCGGTCAGTAACCTGAGCCCTCCGGTCAGCGCACCCAGTTCGTTCTCCAGATTTTCACGGATGACAAATGCCTCGCTGTTGAGCTCGGTCACCAAGGTTTGGGTCGCAAATTCCTTCAAGCCTTGGTAGTGAATAAAACCCAGCACAGATAATGGCAACAGCAACATACAGAAGATCAGACCGATGAAGAAACGACTAAGACGAATCATCTGGCACTGCCTTCTTCTTCTACCGCCATCGTTTGCATGTTATGAGCCGTCTCTTGGGCGGAGAACTCACCAGACAGGAACAACTCCAGCGACTTCCCCATCACCAGCCAGACAATCATCATTTTGCGATCGTTTGGCATGGCGCGACTTTTCAGCAACTGCTGATGCAGGATGCGCATATCTTCCGACATTTTGTCAGACAGATTGGCCGCCACCCGCTCCACGGAAGGAAACAGCTTGGAACGCTCATACAGTGCCTTTTGCGTCTCATCGGCCAACAGGAAACGCACCAGCTCTTCACTAATCTGACGCTTGGTATCACTCAGATCGCCGCGCCTGGCCATGACATAGGAACTGCTGAGCGGCACCATACGCTGGCCCTGCCATGTCGGCATCAGGGCCATTCCTAATCGGTCACCCAGAACATCCTTGAGTGTTTGATAGGCCCAATCGCCATCCAGCAAATAGCTCACCTCCCCTTTGATGAAGGCTTGCTCGTTACACATCAATTCACACTGCGCCACGGGATGGCGAGCAATCAACGCCACATAACCTTGCAAGGCTGCGACCATCTGCGGCGTATCGAGGCTGAAGTTATCGCCGTTCAGTGGCCAGCCACCCGATGACGTCAAGAAGGGGATAAACCAGTAGGCTTGCTTGCTGGGCCAGGCCAATTTACCGTCCGGGATGTCCTCAAGCCGGCTGACCGGGGCCACCAGGTCTTTGCGATAGTAGAGAATGAGCTGATTGCCCATATTGATCGGCATGCCATACCAGCTATTCCCGAGCTGGCCATCGTCACGCAGTTGATAGGCACGCGGAATGGTATCTGGCCAGGGCCCCAGATGATACTCCTGGACATTACTGATTTGATCACTGGGAATGAAATAGAGATCTGGCAACAGGACCGAAGAGAGAACTCGATCCCGGAACTGATCCGCCCGAAAGTGCTGTTGCACAATTTTGTGGCCCGTAATCTTTTCAAACCGGGTCAACTCGGGTTGTAAATGTTCGAGGCTGTGGGCGTTCCACAGTGTCAGCGTCTCGGCAGATAACGAGCCGTGAGCGAGCAACACAATAGTGGCAAGCAAGGTCGTCAGTCGCATCACATTTCCTCTTCGTTGATAACAGCACACCTCAATTTGATGGCCGCCCCTTCCCAAAATACGGGGCTAAGGATCTAAAAAAACACGCCATTTGATGTCGAGGATGCAAAGATTTTAGCAAGCAAACGCTTAACCTGTGCCTGACGATGTCACACATTATCAATAGCCTGCCGCCTAAAAAAACAAGGGCCGCACCGGGCGGCCCTGAATGGTGCTCAAACTGACACTCAAGCCAGTAGCAGCTTATTCAGTCTGGCGACAAAACCGGCCGGATCCTTTAATCCACCCTGTTCAGCCAGCTGAGCTTGCTCCAGCAACAAATGACACCACTCGCCAAAACGAGCGTCATCTGCTTCACTGGCCAGACGCTGCAGCAGGGCGTGTTCAGGATTCAGTTCCAGAATGAATTTCTGCTCCGGAACCGGCTGGCCTGCAGCCTGCATCAACTTCATCATCTGGCTGCTCATGCCATAGGTGTCGGTCACCACACAGCTTGGGGTATCGGTCAGACGGTGGCTGATGCGCACCTCCTTAACCTGCCCTTCCAACACCTTGGCAACGCGCTCAACCAGGCCTGCATGCTCCTTGGCTAGCTCTTCTTGCTGTTTGCGACTCTCTTCATCCTCCAGTTCGCCGAGCTGCAGATCGCCACGGGTCACCGAAACCAGCTGTTTGCCCTCAAATTCACTGAGGTGGCTCATCAACCACTCATCGACACGATCCCACAGCAGCAGCACCTCCACGCCCTTCTTGCGCAGCAGCTCCAGATGCGGGCTCTTGCTGGCGGCCGTGTAGCTGTCGGCGATGATGTAATAGATCTTGTCCTGCTTCTCTTTCATGCGGCCAACATAGGCCTCGAGGCTGACATTCTGGACGTCCGACTCCGCATGGGTCGAGGCAAATCGCAACAGCTTGGCAATCTCCTCGCGATGCGCGTAATCCTCCGCCGGACCTTCCTTCAGCACGTTACCAAATTGCTGCCAGAAGCTCTGATACTTGGCTTCGTCATCCTTGGCCAGCTTGGCCAGCATGCTCAGCACTCGTTTGGTACAAGCCTTGCGCAGCTGAGCAGTGATCTTGTTGTCCTGCAGGATTTCACGAGAGACGTTCAGCGGCAGATCGTTGGAATCCAGCACCCCCTTGACGAAGCGCAGGTAGGTCGGCATGAACTGCTCGGCATCATCCATGATGAAGACGCGCTGAACATAGAGCTTGAGGCCGTGTTTCTGCTCACGATTCCACAGATCCCACGGTGCGCGCGCCGGTACATACAACAAGGAGGTGTACTCCTGGCTGCCCTCGACCTTGTTGTGCGCCCATGCCAGTGCATCGTCATAGTCGTGGCTTAAGTGCTTGTAGAACTCTTGATACTCTTCGTCGCTGATGTCGCGCGGAGTCCGCGTCCACAACGCCGTGGCACGGTTTACCTGCTTCCACTCACCCGGGGTGATGACTTTCTCGCCACCTTCGGCCTCTTCTTCACGCGGCTCCTGCCACATTTCGACCGCCACGCTGATGTGGTCAGAATACTTGCCGACCACGGTGCGCAGCTGCCAGTCATCCAGGAACTCGCCTTCCTCTTCCTTCAGGTGCAGGATCACGTCGGTACCACGGCCAACCTTCTCCACATCCGCGACGGTAAAGGTGCCAGAACCATCAGACTCCCAGCAGACGCCGCGGTCGTGAGCTTCGCCTGCAGCACGGCTGATGACCGTCACCTTGTCAGCGACGATGAACGAGGAGTAGAAGCCGACCCCGAACTGGCCAATCAGCTGGGAATCACGGGCTTGATCCCCGGAAAGATTACGGAAAAACTCAGCGGTGCCAGAGCGCGCTATGGTACCCAGGTGCTCGATCGCCTGATCCCGGGTCATACCGATGCCGTTATCGGAGATCGTCAGAGTACGCTTTTCCTTGTCGATCAGCAGGCGTACGCGTAACTCACCTTCATTTTCATACAGATCGGGCTCGGAGAGCGCCTTGAAACGCAGTTTGTCGGCAGCATCAGCGGCATTGGAGATCAACTCGCGCAGGAACACTTCCTTGTGCGAGTAGAGGCTGTGCGCCATCAGGTTCAGCAGTTGTTTGACTTCGGTCTGAAACCCGTGGGTTTCCACATGAACGGCTTCGGTCATCGTTGCTTTCCTTGATGAAAGTTATGGATTAGGACAGAAGCGATATGGGGGCGGCCATGCAAGTTTCAAGACCGCAACAAACTGAATGCTGAAAAAATCGACAGGGTTATTCCAAAGGACGCCGCCCGGCAAGCGAATGTGACAGCGTGGTGCCATCGACCAATTCCAGCTCGCCGCCGACCGGTACACCATGGGCAATTCGGGTCACAGTGACACCCGCCTGGCGCGCCAGATTGGCAATGAAGAACGCCGTGGCATCACCTTCGATGGTCGGATTGGTAGCCAGAATGACTTCATCATAGGCTTCACTTTGCAATCTGGACTCTAACAAGTCCAGACCCAGCTCACGCGGGCCAATACCGTCAAGCGGTGACAGGTGTCCCATCAGCACAAAATAACGACCCGAATAGAGGTGTGTCTGTTCGATGGCCGCCACATCGGCAGGAGACTCCACAATGCACAACTGCCGCTTCTGCGCACGTTTAGGGTTAGCGCAGATCTCGCACAGTTCATTTTCAGTGAAAGTACGGCACTGTTGGCAGTGGCCGATTTCGGTCAGCGCCCGCTCCAGTACTCGCGCCAAACGCTGGCCGCGCGGCCGTTCCCGCTCCAGCAGCTGAAACGCCATCCGTTGTGCCGACTTGGGGCCAACACCCGGCAAGACCTGCAGCTCGCGGATCAATTCATCGAGTAAGGGACTGTACTTCATCGGCTCTCCGATACAACAAGCGGGGTTTCCCCCGCCCGTTTTTACACTCAGAACGGCATCTTGAATCCGGGAGGCAGTTGCATGCCACCGGTCAGCTCGCCCATCTTGGTCTTGTTCTGCTCTTCGATACGGCGCACGGCGTCGTTAAAGGCCGCTGCGATCAGATCTTCCAGCATTTCCTGATCATCTTCCATCAGGCTCGGATCGATGGCGACACGACGCACGCTGTGGCTGCCCGTCATCGTCACCTTGACCAGACCAGCACCGGATTCGCCAACGACTTCCATATTGGCCAGCTCTTCTTGCATCTTCTGCATACGATCCTGCATGGCCTGAGCCTGCTTCATCAGATTACCGAGTCCACCTTTACCAAACATCGCTTATCTCTCTGTAGGGTTATCAATTGGCTGTTTTCAGTGGCTGGATACTATCAGCATCCAGCTGAGCACCAAAGCGCTCAATCAAAAATTGAATATGCGGATCCTGCTCCAACGCCAATTTGGCCTCGTTCAGAATCGCCTGATAACGTTCATGCTCGATGACGATTGGCGGCTTAGCCTCCGGCGTGCCCAACTGAATATCCAGAACAACCGGCTGACCAAGGTGCGCGGCCAGGGTGTTGGCCATCACGGCGATCGCCTTATCGGAAACCAGGTGACGATGCTCCTCTGGCAACGTGAGCACCCAGCGATCCGCCTCGATGCGACGACTCGATTGCAACGCCAATTGCCGCAACCGGCCGCCAAGACCACTGGCAGCAATCAGCTCGGCCCAGGCATCGCCACAACCGGACAGTAAATCGTTGGATTGCCAGCGCCTGTCCGTTGTTGCCTCACTGGGCGCATTATTGTTGCTTGTCGAGGGCAGAGAGGACGATAGCGGTGCGGCAACCGAACCGGTACCCGCAGGCGTTATCTGAGCGGCGCGGTTTGCAACCAGCGGAGCCATTGCGTCATCGCCGGAGTTAGGCTCCTTGCCGGAGGGTAACGGCATGTCGTCCTGATAACTCGTCAGCGGCGGCAGTTCCCATGGTGGCGTCTCTTCGACCGAGCGCTGGTGGTCGCGCGGCAGGTACTGCGCAGGCTCGTTGGCCATGAGAGCAGCACTAGCAGGGTTGACGCCTGACGGCGGTTCTCGCCGTGGCGCAGCCATCGCCGGGGTTGTCGGCCGCGTCTCCGGGGTGGTTTTGGGCGCTGCGACGCCAGGCTGGCGCGATTCAGGCTCGCCACTGACAACCTGGCTGCGCAGCCGATTGCGAGCCGCCAGCAAATTGCCCAGCCCACCCTGGGTGACAGACTGCTCGTTGATCTGAGTATGCGCTGGCACCGTCTCGTCACTCGATACGGTTGACGGGGCTGAGGGCACTGAGGGCACTGAGGGCACTGAGGGCACTGAGGGCGATGGTTGCCGCAACATATGCGCTTGGGCCAGCAAGTCCTCCTGCTCTTGTTGCAATCGCTGCTTCATTTGTGCAACTGCTTGCTCATCCTCTTCATCGACCTGCGCCGACAGCGTGGCAAGCGGAGTCTTGAGAGCCAAGTCTGGCGTGGTATCAGGTACCACCGCATCAATCCGGCCTGGAATAGCGGTGGGGACTGCCGGCGGTACAGACAGACCCTCGCCATGGCTCGCAGGCACAGGTGTCAGCAGCGGCTTGGCGACACTGGCGCGAGGAGAAAACGCCAGCATGCGCAATAGCGTCATCTCCAGCGCACTGCGGCCATCTGGCGCCAGTGGCAGTTCTTTACGCCCCTGTAATGCCATCTGATAACAGAGCTGGATCTCGTCCGCGGCGAACACTTTAGCCAACTGCAACACCTGCTCGGCATCCAGCGCTTCAGGATCCGGTGCGGCGCCCAATAATTGGGCCAATGCCATGCGGTGCAGCAAGGCAGCAAGCTCCAGATGCACAAGATCGAAATCCGGGCCCAATTGTGCCAGCTCTGCGACCTTTGCCATCAAGGCGGCGCCATCCTGCCTGGCCAGCAAATTGAGTAACTGGTGCAGGTGGCGATGGTCGAGCGTCCCCAGCATGGCCAATACCAGCTCCAGGCGCACATGGCCGTTGCCATGGGCCAGCGCCTGATCAGTCAGGCTCAGTGCGTCGCGCATGCTGCCATCAGCGGCCTTGGCCAGTGCGCCCAGCGCAGGCAACTCGTACGGCTGCCCCTCGGCATCGAGAATGGTCTGCAACTGCCCGCTAATCTGTTCGCGATTGAGCGCCTTGAGATGGAACTGCAGGCAACGGGAGAGAATCGTGATCGGTAGCTTCTGCGGATCCGTGGTTGCCAGCAGGAATTTGACATAGGGTGGCGGCTCTTCGAGTGTTTTGAGCAGCGCATTGAAGCTGTGCCGCGACAGCATATGCACTTCGTCGATCAGGTAAACCTTGTAGCGCCCGCGTGCTGGCCGGTACTGCACATTGTCCAGCAGTTCACGGGTGTCTTCGACCTTGGTGCGCGACGCAGCATCGATCTCCAGCAAATCGACAAAGTTGCCCTGATCAATTTCGCGACAGCTGTCACACACACCACAGGGCGTGCTGCTGACCCCCTGCTCGCAGTTGAGACACTTGGCTAGAATGCGCGCAATCGTGGTTTTGCCCACACCGCGGGTGCCACTGAACAGATAGGCATGATGTAAACGCCCCTGATCCAGCGCATTGATCAAGGCGGTCAGCACATGCTGCTGACCGACGACCTCATGAAAGTTTCGCGGACGCCATTTTCTGGCCAGTACCTGATATCCCATCCCTGCTCCGTATCGCGGGTTGACACCTGAATTAATGGCCGCCGAATTGCACCAGGCTCAGTGGCTCGACACCCGCGGCACGCAATTTTTCCTCACCGCCCAGATCCGGCAGCGAAATGACAAACGCCGCTTGATCAACCAGACCTCCACAGCGGCGAATCAGCTTGATGGCCGCATCAACCGTGCCTCCGGTAGCCAGCAGATCATCCACGATCAGCACCCGCTCACCTGGCTGAATGGCATCGTCATGAATCTGCAGACGATCCAGACCGTATTCCAGCTCATAGCTCTCTTCAAATACCGAGCGCGGCAATTTGCCAGGTTTACGCACCGGAACAAACCCCAAACCCAGTGCCGCCGCCACCGGAGCGCCAAAGATGAAGCCGCGCGCCTCAGTGCCCACCACCTTGTCCAGCGGCACCTGGCGATAGTGCTCAACCAGCAGATCGATAGTGGTCTTGAATGCCTGAGGATGCTCTACCAGACTGGTGATATCGCGGAACAGGATGCCCGGCTTGGGGTAGTCTGGAATCGTCTTGATGCAGGATTCAATAAAGGTGAGGGTTTGAGGGTTCATGTTGATTACCGATAAAAAAAAAAGAAAGCCCATCTTCTGGTCAGCAGATCGGGCTTGGGTTCTCTTGTGCCGCCTTAGCTTAACAACCCCGTTTTCCTTTGCAACCTCGACAGCAGCAAAGCGCGTGACGAAAACGTATTTTCAGCATCAATTGCATAAAAATCCGGCATGAAAAAAGGCAGTCGAATGACTGCCTTTTTATCTGACTGACATGCGTCAGCAAACAACTTAGTAGTTGTATTGCAGCGCCAGAGTCCACTGATCGTCGGCACCGTCGATTTGATCGAACTTGTACTCGGCGTAGGTGTAGAAGTTGCTGGTGAAGGTGTACTGAGCACCCAGCAGGTAGTTGTCAGACAGATCTTCGCCGCTATCCTTGTTTTCGGAGAAGTTGTAACCGGCCAGGAAGCCCCAGTCGTTCTCCAGGATATACATGGCAGCCAGTTCGTAACCCTTGGCAGTTACATCAAAACCTTGGCCTTCAACCTTGCTCTCGTTGTACAGTGCTGCGGCATAGAAACCAGCTTCACCGTAAACGCCATAGGAAGTAGACAGTGCCCAGTCGGTCTTGCTGGCAGTCTGACCAGCTTGAGCATACTCATCCTTGGCAAAACCGGCATTCACACCAACGTTGATCGGGAAGGTGTAGCCAACATTGGCGGCATAACCATAATCCAGATCCGGTACGCTGATGGTGTTACCACCGCTATCTTGGCCCAGAGACAGTTCAGCACTGTCATCGCTGAACTGGTACGAGGTACCGACGCGGAAACCACCAAAGGTGTTGTTATAAATGATTTGGCCTTCCTGACGGCCCTTGTAGGCGTTGGCAGAAGAACCCCACTCGTTGAAGATATCGGTAACACCGATAGCGTCATAGTAAGCGGTATCGGTCTGACCAAAGGTCACCTTACCCACTTCACCACCATCGAAACCGGCATAGAAGTGACGAGTCTTCAGAGACTCCTTGGAATCACCGTAGTCAGAGTTTTCGGAGTCGATTTGCCATTCGCCACGACCGAAACCGGAAACCTTGTCGTTGATCACAGTTGAGCCACGGATACCGAAACGGCCGTAACCTTCCAGGGTATTGCTGTCAGAACCGGAAGCGGTGTCGTTGTAGACGTTTACTTGAGCACGGCCATAAACATCAAACTTCTGACCATCTTTTTCGTAAACGGTAGCAGCATTAGCTGCTGAAGCAGCCAGCAGAGCCGGAACGGCCAGTGCGAGAAGAGTTTTTTTCATATTCATTTGCCTACTGAAATTAAACACTAAGTCCTTATATTCCCTGTGGAAGTGACGTTTCCATCACTCTCGAACGAGCCTAGCACACAAAATGTGAAGCGAGCAACAGAAAAAAATGAACTATTCGGCGTTGGCGTTGTCCGTAGCATAATTGTTTGTTTTTAAAAGCCATTGCTCATTTATTTATCACTTTTCGCTGCTTGCTCAGAGCTTTATATGAAGCTCTTTCTCAATAAGAGATTTCGCTTTTTGTTAGCTGTCTCACAGAGCGTTATACTGCCCGTCATCGAGTTTCCGGAGACCTCCGTATGCCTGTTTCGGCTATCAAGACAACCGTTTCGCAGAACTATCGGCGGCTCAGCCAGAAACTTGCAGCTTTCGTGCCAAGAAAAGAGCAAAACTATCTGGTCGCCGAAATTGTCAAAACCCTGTGTGGAGAACAAGGGGGGCCGCATCGCCTGTTGATTGCCGAAGCCGGCACCGGCATCGGCAAGTCACTGGCCTATCTGCAAGGCGCCATTCCCGCCGCCATGCTGCAAAACAAGCGCCTGGTGCTATCCACCGCGACGCTCTCGTTGCAAGAACAGCTGATAAACAAGGATTTACCTCTGTTTAGCCAGGTCAGCGACTCGCCGCTGCGTTACCGTTTGGTCAAGGGACGTCAACGCTACTGCTGCATCGTCCGCCTGCAACAGCGGGTCGATGCCCAGGCACAACCACAGGAGCAGTTGTCCTTCGGTGACTGGCTGGATTTTAAGCCCGATGCAACTTCACAGGCGCTGTACCAATCCCTGCTGGATGCCTGGCATGCCGGCAGTTGGGAAGGCGATCGTGACGGTTGGCCCACCCCCATCGCCGACGCGCACTGGGAAGCGATCAGCTGCCAATCTCACAGTTGTACCCCCCTGTTCCCCTCTCATCAGGCGTGTCCGTTCCACCGTGCACGGCGCGATCTGGAACAACAAGATGTTCTGGTGGTAAACCATGCCCTGCTGCTGGCCGATTTGCGGTTAGGAGGGGGGGTCATACTGCCGCCACCGGAGGAGTGTTTTTACGTCATTGATGAAGCGCACCATCTGCCTGTGATCGCCCGAGACCAGGCATCGGCCCAGACTGCGTTACGCCAAGATCTGCTCTGGATGCAAAAATTGCCCCAAATGGGGGATGAAATCACCAAGTTAGTGCAGAACAGCCTGGTGCAGAAGCTGAATGAGCAGTTGAACAACCAGGTTCAGATGTTATTGGCCGACTACAAACAACTGCAGCAGGTGCTCAAGGCGCAGAGCCACTGGTTTGCAGACGCGGAGATCCATCGGTTTGAGCACGGCGTCTTACCTGATGAGCTGCAGCCAATTCTGCGAGCCGGATTAGAGCCGTTACGCCAATTGAACCGACTCCTCGATCGGATACAGGGCGCACTGGCCGAACATGCCAAGGAGACCGGCCGTGCGGCTCGGACACTGGAAGCGGCGATGAGTGAGGTTGCCGCCTCCTTATTACGCGCGCAGAGTCTGCTTGATTTGTGGGAACTGCTGCTCGCGGACTCGGACACGCGCCCGGTCGCCAAGTGGATAGCCCATCCCGAACGCAAAGAGTATCTGTTGCAGGCGGTACCACTGGAGATGGCCGCCTGGCTCAAGCATCACCTCTGGAACCGCTGTGCCGGGGCCATCGTCCTGTCGGCGACGCTGACGGCGCTGAACAGTTTTGACTATTTTTGCCGCCAGGCCGGCATCTACCCGGAGGACGACGCCCAGCTACTGAGGCTCAAATCACCGTTTGATTACCAACGCGCCACCCTGTTAATCCCACAGATGCGTTGTGAACCGACGGATGCCGAGTATACCCGCGAACTGATTGCGACCTTGCCGCGCTTTCTACATAAGCAAATGGCCAGTCTGATCCTGTTTGCCTCTTATTGGCAGATGCAGGAGGTGGCTGCTGGGCTTCGCGAAGCCGGCTTCAGCCTCCTGGTCCAGGGGGAAGCCTCCCGACAGGCATTGCTGCATCTGCATCGTGAGCGCTGCGATCAAGGCACCCCCAGTATCTTGCTGGGCACCGGCAGTTTTTCCGAAGGGCTCGATTTGCCGGGGCAGCAGTTAACCAACCTGGTCATCACCAAGCTGCCCTTCGCCGTTCCTGATTCGCCGATCGAAGCGGCGCTGGCCGAAGCCGTCACGCGACGCGGTGGTAACCCCTTCTTGCAAATTGCGGTACCAGAGGCCTCGCGCAAGCTGATTCAGGCCTGTGGCCGTCTGATCCGTCAGGAGCAGGATGAGGGGCGCATCGTTTTGTTGGACCGGCGGGTGCTGACACGCAGCTATGGTCGCAGCCTGCTTGCCTCGCTGCCGCCCTTCAAGCAGCAGATAGAATAAGCGCTCGGCCGGATTGCCGTCAGCGAGCAAAAAGGTAGAATCAGGGCAGCCGTTCTGGCCCCAGTACAAAGGAGTGTTTATGCGTTACCTTGTCATCCTCGTTACCAGCTGCATGGCGCTGCTATCCAGTCAGATCGCCAACGCCGCCAGTTTCGACATCGCCCGCCCCTATGTCTTGCAGTTAATCGATGGCAAGCCGACTGAAGGCAAACTGGTCAATGCGCGCCAATTGACCCTGGCCGCCGGCAAACACCAGCTGGTACTGCAGTTTGAAGGCAGTTTCCGCGATCAGAGCGAGACGCGACTCATCCGCGGCGAGCCGATTGTTTACAACCTCGACCTGCAGAGCGATGACATGCTGGCCATGCAATTTACCTATCCGCGCAACTATGAAGAAGCCGAGAAGTTTTTGCAGCAGCAAAAAATTGTGGTCATCAACAAAAAAACCAACCAGCCTGTCGCGGTAGACTCCTTCGTGATGCCAAAGAAACAGGGGTTACAGATTGGACGTGATTATCAGCAGGAGCTGACCGAACAGGGCAAGGCTTTCCAGCAGATCAGCGCGCCAACCGTAACGGCCACCACGGCTGCCGCCGCAACAGCGGGAACCACAGTGACCGCAGCCGCAGCATCGACGGCCACAACCGCAACGGTGCAACCTTCGGCAACGGTGCAACCTGCGGCACAAACGCTGGAGATGCTTAAATACTGGTACCTGCAAGCCGACGCCAAGACGCGTAAAGACTTCCAGCACTGGATTATCTCCGAGCAATAAAAGAGTCATACCCACAGTGCGGCGCCGGAAAGAGCGCCGCCTGACTATAACAAGGAGCAAAAAGCATGTTGCATCGGGTTGGTCGTCTGCTGCTGGCATTCGTCGGCGTCAGCTTGCTGTGTTCTGCCCCGGCCAGTGCCACGTCACTGGCCGATGTATTATTGGCCCCGGGCGGGATCCGCATCGAGTTCATTCTGTTCGCGCTGACGCTGCTGGGCGTGGCGCTGCTGCACCACTACACCATGTGGGTCGCGCTGGCTGGTCTCGGCACCATCCTGCTGGCCAAATACAGTCTGCTGGACAATTTCTCGTTCTGGCATCACCTGCTCGGTGGTGGCGGCAGCGAGGGTGAGTGGCGCATCCTGCTGAACCTGATCGGTCTGTTGTTCGGCTTTGCGATCCTGGCCAAGCACTTCGACGAATCCCATTTACCGAAGGTGTTGCCGAAGTTTCTGCCCAATGACTGGAAGGGCCCCTTCGTCTTGCTGGTGATGATTTTCGTCATCAGTTCGTTCCTCGACAACATCGCCGCGGCGATGATCGGCGGCGCCATTGCATTTGTGGTGTTCAACGAGCGGGTGCATATCGGTTATCTGGCCGCGATTGTCGCCGCCAGCAACGCCGGTGGCTCCGGCTCCGTGGTCGGCGACACCACGACTACCCTGATGTGGATCGACGGCGTCAGCCCGTGGGATGTGCTGCACGCTTATGTCGCCGCCGGTGTCGCGCTGGTGATCTTCGGCCTCATCGCCTCGTTCCAGCAGGATAAATACCAGCGCATCGTCAGCGATGCCCCGGCGAATCAACGCGTGGAATGGAAACACTTGCTGGTGGTTGGCCTGATCCTGGTGCTGGCGATTGTCACCAACTATGCCCTCGACTTCCCGGCGCTCGGCGTCTGGATCGCCCTGCTGCTCGGCGCCCTGTTCGTACGCACACCCTGGGAAGAGCTGAAAAACGCCTGGGCCGGCACCATCTTTCTGGTGGCGCTGGTCACCTGCGCCTCGTTAATGCCGGTTGACGAGCTGCCACCTGCCTCCTGGCTCACCACCTTCAGCCTGGGCTTTATCTCGGCGGTGTTCGACAATATCCCGCTGACCAAGCTGTGTCTGGAACAGGGTGGCTATGACTGGGGCATGCTGGCCTACGCGGTCGGTTTCGGCGGCTCCATGCTGTGGTTTGGCTCCTCGGCCGGGGTTGCCCTCTCCAACATGTACCCCCAGGCGCGCTCTGCTGTGCAGTGGCTGCGTCACGGCTGGCATGTGGCGCTGGCCTATGTTGTCGGCTTCTTCGTGCTGCTGGCCCTGGTCGGTTGGCACCCCCACGCGCCCCATAAAGACCATAATAGTGATGTGCAAATCAGCCAGCCGGTGCAGCGCGACGCCTGAATCGAACCTGACGCAGTCGCACGGATGCCAACGGGACCTACGGGTCCCGTTGTTTTAGCCGAGTTCAACGCCGATCAGCTCCTTATGTGCTCTGCACTCGTCTTGCCCTCCCCGGCACACCTGCGCGGGTAACCCTCGGGTCGAACCGTCCAGCCCGGCTACCACCGCCATGCCGCTGTCGATTCTTTAGCTACACTTCACCATCCCAAACCCCGTTGTAGCGACGGGAATAACCTGTTTGCACTGCACCAATATATTAATCTGCGTTGGACTCCTGGTCCGGCAAAATAACGCCTGCGCAACATAAAATAATAAATATCTTTATTATCAATTAGTTGAATAAAAGCACTGCACACCGGCACAGCAAATTAGCGCTGTGACAACATCAAGCTGATACACAGCCAAGGCAGTGCCTGCGCATTATTTCCACCCGCCTGTCATCGTTGACAGACAAAAAGGCCACCTTCACGGTGGCCTTCTTTGATGACCGGCTCAGTACGGTTTATGCCGCTTACGCGCTGATCCGTTCATCGCCGCTGACATAGCCAAAGCCACGCAGGCCGACGACATGCACATGCTCCTGCTTGCCATGCACCTTGCGGATCAGCTTGTAGGTGGTGCCCTTCTCCGGACTGATGTTCTCCGGGGCGGCAATCAACAACTGCATATCCTGGCGTTCGCACAGCTCGAACAGGGTGGCAATCGACTTGGCATCCAAACGGGCCGCTTCGTCGAGGAACAGCAGCCGGCATGGCTCTATGTCCTTGGCGCGCAGGCGCTTGGCCTCCTCTTCCCAGCTCTGCAGCACCATCAGCAGGATCGCCTGACCGGTCCCGATTGCCTCGCCGGTCGACAGGGCGCCGCTCTCGGCACGCAACCAGCCATCGACGCCACGCTGCACCTCGATCTCCAGCTCCAGGTAGTTGCGGTAATCGAGCAGCGCCTCGCCGAGCACCTGGAAGCTGCGCTCGCCCTGATCGATGTGCGGGTTCAGGCGCTGGAACAGCTTGGCCATCGCCTCGGAGAAGGTCATCTCGCCATCGGCGAACAGGTCCTGGTGCATCATCGCCTGATCGCCGAGCGCCATCAGCAGACGGGCATAGGCATCGCGCACATTGACGTTCAACCGCACGCCACGCACCTGGCCGAATGCGATGTTCTGCAGCCCCTGGTTCAGCACGCGAATACGGTTCTGCTCGCGGCGGATGATGTTGGTGATCTTGGCCGCCACTTCGGTGGAGCTCAGCGACAGATGCGCTTCACGCTGCTTGAGCTCGTCGGCCAGCCGCGACAGTTCGATCTCCATCTCCTCGATCGCCTCGACCGGATCGTCGGAGCGGATGATGTCGTGACGGATGCGATCCTTGAGGTAGCGATAGACGGTGACATAGAAGGCCACCTTCTGCTCGGTGTTGCGATTGCCTTCCGACAGCCGCAGCGCGTCGCGCAGTTCGTCCTCATGGGCCACCGCCTGACGCAAGGCCCCGAGCGCCTTGTCCGACATGGAGCGCAGTTCATCGGCATCCAGGTACGCCAGCTCGCGGCGATTGAGGCGTTTTTCGACATCGTTGTCGCGCGCCAGGCGCAGCACCCGGTTCCAGCTCTGCTTGTGGTTGACCAGCAGCTTGCGCGCCAGCTTGTAATCCTTGCCCTCGTGGGCCAGACGCCCCTGGATGCTGTCAATATCACGGCGACAGACCTGGAACTGGGCCTCGGCCTGGGTACGCCGGGAGCGGGTACGCACCAGCTGCTCCTCGACCTCGCGCTTGTGCTCGCGGGCCTTCTCTTCCATGTCCGGCGTTACCGTCAGCCCCATCAGCCCCAGCTCCTGCTCGAACTCGCCCAGGGTCTGGCGCTTGGCATCGAGACCGGATTGCAGTGCGGTGCGCACCTGCATCGCCTCGGTAAAACGTGAGCCAATCTGGTTGACCGCTTCGGTCAGCTGGCGGCGCGCCAGCTCGGCATCGGCCAGCTTGGCCTTCAGCCGCTCGCTGATCTCCGAGGTCTGGCCGAGCATCGCCTCGGCATCCTGATAGGCAAAGTGGCTGCTGCGCGCCAGCAGCTCATCCAGCGCAAAACTCTGCCGGCGCACCAGCGCCAGCTGCTGTTCGGCGTCACTGGCGGCGGCTTGCAACGCCGCCAGCTGCTGCGGATCTTCACGCAGCAGGTGCAGTTGCGTCGCCAGCTTATCCAGCGCGTCGCCGTGGCGGCGCAGGAAATCGCCGGCCTGCTGCCAGGCCTGATAGTCCGCCTGGGCGGCCTGCAACCGGGCCGGCAGATCATCGGTCGTCAGCAGATGCCAGCCGGCGCGCAGCCGTTGCAACAGCACCAACGCCTGGCGTGCCTGCTCCTGTGTCGACTTCAGTTGCGCCTGGCGTTGCTGCCACTGCTCCAGCTGGCCCTGCAGCTCGCGTTGCCGCGCCTGCAACAGTTCCAGTTCGGCCTCCGGGTCGGACTCGAAGGCTACGCTCAGGTGCTCGGCGATAAACTGGCTGAAATGGTGGTAAGTACGGCTGTGTTTTTGTTGTTCGAACGCGGCGGTGGCATAGGCATCGATCAGCGCCTCGCGCTCCTGCTCCAATGCGTCGACCCGCTGCTCGCGGGCGGCACGGCCAAACAGCGGTACCTTGGGGTAGCGCGAATAGCGCAGTTGCCGCTGGCTGCTGCGCACCACCAGCGCCTGGGTCAGCTCGGTCGCTGCGAGCAGATCCTCATCAAATGACTCCGGATTGCCCTGGATCAGGTAGAGATCATCCGGCACGTCGTCCAGGGCCTGCAGCCGCTCGACGGCGGCATCCAGATCGGCGACAACAATCGCCGCCCGCGCCGGCCCGTACAGCGCCGAATAGTAAGGCGCATCGTCGATACTGATGTCATCGTAAACATCGGCCAGCAACACGCCATCCAGCTGTTCGCTGACGCGGGAGAGGCGCTCATCCACTTCACCGCCAACATTCTGCAGACGGCGGATCTGCGCCTCTAGCTCCAGCTTGCGCTGTTGCAGCCGATTCTTCTCGGCTTCGGCTTGACGCTCCTGCTCCAGCGCCTTGTGCATCGCCTGGGAGACCGCCTGGGGATTTTCCAGCGGCTCGCCACTGAGTTCGCGCAGCTTGTCCAGTTTCTCCTGGGCCACCAGCCAGGCCGGAGCCAGCTTCTTCAACTGTTCGATGCGGCTGCGATCCTGCGTCACCTGCTGCTCGGACTGCGCCATCTGCTGACGGCCGGCATCCAGCTGATCGGCGGCCTCATCCAGACGCGCCTGTTGCTGCTCGGCGGCCAGCTCCAGCGCCGCGTCGTCGGCCAGATCCTGGTTAACGCTCAGCTGGTGCTGCTGTTGCAGACTCTGCTGCACCCGTTGCAGCTGTTGTAGCTGCTCCTGCTCGCGCTGCAGATCGCTGAGCGCACGCTGAATCGTCTCGCCGCGGGCTTGCAGATCCCGCGCCTGATGCCCCTGGCGCAGCACCTGCTCAGCACGGGCATACGCCTCATCACGCGCGACATCGCCGACGACACCGGTCAGCAGCGCCAGCGCCGCATCGTATTGGCCGGCGGCGGTGCGGGCCAGATTCAGGCGTTGCTGGGCTTGCAGCAGCGCCTCGGTCAACTGGCGCTCGCGCTCCTTGAACTGGCTCTGCTCACGCGCCACCCCGGTGACATCCAGATCGGGCCGCGCACAGAGCTCGCGCGCCGTGTCCAGCGCCTTGATCGCCTGCCGGTACTGGATGGCTCGGGTCTGCTGCACATCCAGCGCCTGCTGGTAATCGGCCAGCTGGCTTTTCAGGCTGTCAACTTCGCTGTCAGTCAGCTGTTTTTTCTGCTCCAGCTCGGCCTTCTGCTCGCCGATCTCCTCGACGATGGCCAACTGCTCTTCCAGCCGCGCCTGCAGCTCGCCGACATCTTCCCGGTACTGGCCGATCTTCTTGCCGAGGGCCACGGCGTTGATCACGCGGGCCAACTGCTCGGATGCCGCCTCCAGCTCGTCGGTCAGGTGCTTCTCGCGCGCCTGCATCTGCTCGGCCTCTTCGGCCAGATAGATGGCGCGCTGCTTCTCTTCGCGCAACAGGCGGTGCTTGTCCTGCAACTGACGACGCGCACCAAGTGCCGTTTCGGAGAGCCGGGACTTCTCGGTGCTGTTGCGCATGTAATCGGCCGCCACATAGTGGGTGGTTTCGGTGATCAGGTTGCGGAACAGATCGCGTTGCGACTGGGTTTCACGAATCGCATCCAGGGTGCGGCGGTTCTCGTAGATCGCCGCCTCCATGTCCTGGAACGCCTTGCGTACGCCGGAGTTCTCCGGCAGCAGGTATTCACGCAGTGAACGGGTGATCGACGACGAAATGCCGCCATACAGCGACGCCTCGATCAGGCGGTAGAAGCGGGAGCGGTCTTTTTGATCGCGCAGCTTCTTCGGCAAGATGCCGTACTCGAACATGAAGTTGTGATAATCGGTCACCGAATTGAACTTGGCGACCTTGAGGGCGCCGAGCTCGGCGGCGGCTTTGCGCAGATCGGTAAAGGCGCGCACCTTGGCCTTGTCATCGTCGAGGCGTTCCAGCAGCAGATCGGTGGGCACTATGCCCTCGGGGACCTCCAGCAGCGCAAATGGCGTGATGTTGACCTTGTTGTCACGGTTTGCCACCTGTTCCAGGTGCACCCCGACCCAGATGCGCTGGTCGCGGGAGTTGCGGACATCGATCAACGAATAGCAGTGGCCGCGTTGCAGCTTGCCATACAGCCCCTTGTCGCGGCTGGCACTGGAGCTGCCCGCCTCGGTGGTATTGCGAAAATGCAGCAGCGTCTGATCGGGAATCAACGCCGTGATCAGCGACGCCATGGTGGTCGATTTACCGGCGCCGTTGCCACCGGACAGGGTGGTCACCAACTGGTCAAGCTCGAAGGTCCGGGCAAAGAAGCCGTTCCAGTTGACCATGGTCATCGATTTAAACTTGCCGCGCATCGTCATACATCCAGTCCGAGTTGTTCTTCTTCGATCTCATCTTCACTGTCATCCAGCAGGTGCTCGCTGGTTGGCAGCTCGTCATCGTGCAATATCGCCTCGCCTTCGCGGATCATCCGCAGCTGGACGGCGCGCGGATCCTCATCGCTGCGCACATCGGCGCCGAAACGGAACACCGCCTCGTTGACGCGAAATTTATCGCCGCTGCCCAGCGGGGTCACCATGCCGAGCCGGCGCAGACGGCGCAGCGAGGTGCGCATCTTTTCCAGCAACTTGCGCTTGTCCAGATCCGAACCACCACTACGCTGATTGACCATGCGCAGCAGCTGGCGCTCGTCGGCCAGCGTCAACAACTCTTCTTGCAGATCAGCCAGCGCAAAGACCCCCTCATTGGCCAACCGCTCCGGGCTCAGATAGAGGTAACACAGCACCTTGCCGACCAGCATGTCCAGCTCGGACAGCACAGAGGTGCCGATCTCGGACGAGGCGCGCGGCCGCAGATAGAAGAAGCCTTCCGGCGCCTTGATCAGCTCTACCTGATAGCGGCCATAGAAACGTTCCAGCTCGTCGTGGTACTCCAGCAAGAAGGAGTGGTTGTCCAGGTCATCGGCGCTGATGTGGCGCCCACTGCGCAGCCAGGTATCAAGTTTCGGAAACAGCGGGTTGGCGATCGCCTGCGCCATGCGCAGCGCGAGCGGAAATTCAGTATTGATCAATGACATGGGCCTGTACCTTAGCTCCCGATTCGTTGATGGGTTTCCATTTGGGCTGCCGGCTGCTGTGTAATTCGGCGCTGGCATGACCCAGCCGCACCGCCGTGTCGATCAACAGGCGGGCGACATCGAAATGCTGATAGTCCGGATAGCTGGCCAGGTAGTCGCGCAGCACCTCGGCCAGATCCAGCGGCCGCTCGCCACTGCGAAACGCGTCCAGATGCAGCTGAATGCGCTCGGCCAGCTGGTTGTTGATATCGAGGATCTCGTGGTACTCCAGCTCGCTGGGTACCTCGCCGGTCACCTCGTCGCCGTGCAGCGCCAACGTCTCGTCGCGCAGCTCGAGCAGGCGGTGCTCCTGGGCCACCACCATCAGCCAGTTATGTTGTTCAAAGTCGCGGATCGAATCACGCAGGCGCTGGCTGAAGGCGCGGTTCTTGTCCATGTCAATGGCGGTACGGATGAACTTGTGCACGTGACGGTCATAGCGCGCCCACAGTTCGATGCACTGCTGGCCCCAACTGATGATGGCGTCGAGTCGCGCCTGCAGCGTGTGCGTCAGCGCTTCGATATGTGCCAGCTCATCGCGGCCCTGGGTCGCCTCCTGAATGTTGAGCAAGCCATCTTGCAGGTTGTGGCCGGCGGCATCCAGCGTGTCCTGCAGCTCGCGCAGCGTCTGGCCGGTTTCGCGCAGCAGCTTCTCGCAGCTGTGGATCGCCTCGGTCCAGTTCTGGTTCAACAAGTCAGCAATCTCGCTCTTGACCTGGTTTTGATGCTCATCCATCGCCCGCTGGGTCAGATCGATGCGCGCCAGGATCTCCTCCACCGAAAACTTCAGCCGCGGATAGACCTGTTCGTTCCAGTGGAGCAGATCATCCTGTTGCTGGGTTGCCTCATGGGCCTTGGTCAGCTCGCTGGCCACCTGCTCCAGCAACAGGGATAACTTGATGCTGCTGACCTCTTTTTGCTCGACATAGAACTCGACAATGCCCATCGCCAGCCGGGTCAACCGATACAGGCTTTCGCCCTCGACCGGATCGGCATTGAAGCGCGACAGCAACTTCTGCCGCACCAGCTCGTTGATCGCGTTGTTGGCCCTGTGGGTCAGTGTCTCGTCCATCTGTCCGAAGATCTGGCTGACATAGCCAAACGCATCGTGCAGCGCCGCTTCGGTCAGCTCATGGCTGCTGTCGTCACGCGACAGCGCAGCAATGGCAATCAGAAATGCCAGCCTGTCATTGGCCAGTTGCAGCGACAATCCTTCCTGTCGGACCCAACCTACCAGTTCGGGTAACGTGCGGTCTGCGGCACGGGAACTCTCTTGGCTCATGACCTCTTCATCTCACCTTGATTCTGCAATGGCCGCTGGGCCATCACATGGATATAACGTCCCAGCGCCACAAAGGGCTCCTGCCGGCAATAACGCTGTTCCATCTGCAACAGATCCTCAAATTTCTCGTGCTGATCCTGTTTATGGCGCATGTAATCGTGGATCACTCGCACCCCGGTCTTGCCGATCAGTTTGAGGCCACCACGTTGCAGCCAGTCGTACACCTCCTCCGGCAGTTGCGGATTTTCCGGAGTCAGCTTCTGCTTGCGCTTTTTCGTCAGGCCGGCACGGATGTAATCAAAATTGCCGACCACCAGGCTCTGGAACAGCAGCGCGTGGCGGTTGTAAAACAACAGCGACAAGATGCCGCCGGGAGCAAGAAAACCGAGCAAGGATAACAAGGTCTGCCGCGGTTCGGACAACCATTCGAGCACGGCATGACACAAGATGAGATCAAACTCACCCTCAACGTGCTGATCCAGGGCCTGAATCGGGCAGTGAATCAGTCGGATGCGATCAGAAAGCCCTTGTTGCTCAATCTGTTGCCGGCCCAGCTCCAGCATCTCGGCGGAGAGATCACACAACTCGATGCGGTGCCCCATTGCCGCCAGTTTCTGGGCAAAATAGCCAAAACCGCCACCGGCATCGAGGATCCGCAGCGGCCGGTCACCGAGCCGGCTCAGGCAGGAGAGCAGATCCTGCCAGACCACGGCGGCGCGGATCTGCCCCTTGGTGGTGCCATAAATGTTCTGGGCAAACTTGTCGGCCAGGCCGTCAAAGCTGTGATCAGCGCTCACGTCACGGGTTCCGTTTCTATCAGGGGACGGCTATTCTGGCACATCCACTTACCCCTGCAAACGGCGCGGCCAACGGTCGCTCAGAGATCACGCATGTTCTGGTTAAAAAAATGGCTCGGTGGCCTGTTGATGCCACTTCCACTCAGCATCTTGCTGATTCTGCTCGGTCTGCTGCTGTTGTGGCTCACCCGTCACCAACGCTGGGGCAAGGTGCTGGCCACGCTGGGACTGGCAGTACTGCTGTTGTTCTCCCTGCGCCCGGTCAGCATAGGGCTGCTGCGACCGCTGGAGCAGCAATACCCGCCGCTCCCGCGCACAGAACAGGTCGATTTCATCCTGGTGCTGGGGCATGGCCATGTCTCGGATCCGACCATTCCACTGACCAGTCAACCGGTCAGCAACGCCTATGCACGCATTCTCGAGGCCATCGACATCAAACGTCACAACCCGCAGGCCAAACTGGTGCTCTCCGGCAACATCAGCTCGGACCCCCTCTCCTGTGCCGAGATGTATGCGCGCATCGCCGAGCACTACGGCATACCGCGTAGCGACATGATTCTGATTGAAGATGCCTATGACACCCAGGACGAGATCGACCACTACGGGGCGATTATCGGCCAGCACAAGGCGGCACTGGTCACCTCTGCCAGCCACATGCCGCGCGCCATGGGGCTGCTACGCGGCGTTGGGCTCCGGGTCGTGCCCGCACCGACCGATTATATGGGCCGCGAGGCGCAACGGCCGATCCCCTCCTACGGCTATCTGCCGGAGGGGCGCTATCTGATGTATTCCGAGACGGCGCTGCACGAATGGATCGGTCAGCTGTGGCATCGTTTACGCGGCCAGTTTAAAGATTGAGCAGCGGCTAGCACAAAAACTGATATGGATCAGTAATTAGGGTAAAATAATCACCGCCGCGACTTGGCGCCGACTATCCGGCATCAGGTTGACCTCTTATAATGCCCGGCAGCAAACAACATCTGGAGGATGAAAGAATGAGACAACCACTGGTAATGGGTAACTGGAAGTTGAACGGTACCAAAGCGTCTGTAGAAGCCCTGGTCAAGGCCCTGATCGAGCCGGCAGCCAAGGCCGATGGCGTTGAAGTGGCCGTCTGCCCGCCGGTTATCTTCCTGGGTCTGGTGGAAAAGCTGGCTGAAGGCAGCCGTATCCAATACGGTGCACAAAATGCCGACGTCCACACCCAAGGCGCCTTCACCGGTGAGAACTCTCCGGTCATGCTCAAGGAATTCGGTTGCAAATACGCTCTGGTTGGCCACAGCGAGCGCCGTACCCTGCACGCAGAAACCGATGACGTCGTGGCTGCCAAGTTCGAAGCCATCCAAAAGGCTGAGCTGATTCCGGTACTGTGCATCGGCGAAACCCTGAGCCAATTCGAAGCCAACGAAACCAACGCAGTAGTGGATGCCCAGCTGAAGGCTGTTATCGACCGTTGTGGTATCGCCGCCATCGCCAACGCCGTCATCGCTTACGAGCCGGTATGGGCCATCGGCACTGGCAAGACCGCAACTCCGGAGATCGCACAAGCCGTTCACGCGCACATCCGCGCTTACCTGGCCGGTTTTGATGCCGACGTCGCTGCCAAGGTCCAAATCCTGTACGGTGGTTCAGTCACTGGCGCTACCGCAGCCGACCTGTTCGGTCAACCGGACATCGACGGTGGCCTGGTGGGTGGTGCATCGCTGAAGCCGGACGACTTCGCGCAAATCATCGCTGGCGCCAAGCGTTAAGATACAAAGAGGGCGTCTGATGGCGCCCTCTTCGTGTCCGATGATCAACCCGGCCTTGCCACTGTGACTCATCACTCAGTTGTTCAAGCGCCTACCCTGCCATACTCCTGCGACCCGGCAGCCCAAGGTTTATCGTCAGACACTCGGGGCTCGCCTGCCCCCGATTTTTACAAGAAACTTCGACTCTATAGAGGCACACTATGATCAAGAAAATTGGTGTTCTGACCAGCGGTGGTGACTCACCAGGCATGAATGCGGCCATCCGCGCCGTGGTTCGTGCCGGTCTGGCAGCCGGTCTGGAAGTCTATGGCATCCGTGACGGTTACCTGGGCCTGCATCAGGATCGTATCAGCAAGCTGGAACGCCACAGCGTATCCGACATGATCAACCGCGGTGGTACTTTCCTCGGCTCGGCCCGCTTCCCGGCGTTCAAGGAAGAGTCCGTCCGTCGCGAGGCGATCGAGAACCTGAAGAAGCATGGCATCGACGCCCTGGTGGTCATCGGTGGTGATGGCTCCTACATGGGGGCCAAGAAGTTGACCGAGATGGGTTATCCCTGCGTCGGTCTGCCGGGCACCATCGATAACGACATCGCCGGTACCGAATTCACCATCGGTTTTGATACTGCGTTGAACGTGGTCATGGAAGCCATCGATCGTCTGCGTGACACCTCCACCTCGCACAAGCGGATCTCGATTGTCGAAGTGATGGGCCGTCACTGTGGCGATCTGGCCATGTCTGCTGCCGTCGCAGGTGGTGCCGAGTACGTGATCGTGCCGGAGAAGGGCTTCGACAAGACTGCCCTGCTGGCGCAGATCGACGACGGCATTGCCAAGGGCAAGCGCCACGCCATGGTCACCATCTGTGAGCACGTCACCGACGTGAACGCACTGGCCAAGGAGATCGAAGCGCACACTGGTCTCGAAACCCGTGCCACCATCCTCGGCCACATCCAGCGCGGCGGTAGCCCGACTGCGCGTGACCGTATCATGGCCAGCCGCATGGGTGCTTACGCTGTTGAGCTGTTGCTGCAAGGTGTCGGTGGCCGCTGCATCGGCATGCTGCAAAACCAGCTGGTGCACCACGACATCATCGACTGCATCGAGAACATGAAGCGTCCGTTCGACGATGAAATGTTCGAGTTGAGCGACAAGCTGTTCTAAGCCTGCGCCGCTAGCCAGATAGATCAAACAGGAGGCCGATGGCCTCCTGTTTAGTTTGTGCTCCCAGTCAGACCGTCAGAGCTAGCCGTCAGCACAGAGGCCATCTTCGCTCAATGCGCACTGGCCGCAGTCCTGTGGCGCCGCGGCCAATGCTCGTTAAGAAACAGCGATAAGAAGATCAGCGCCCCACCCGCGCCCAGACGCAGCAGATCCGCCTGCTGATTCCAAATCAGCAGATTGACGACCAGTCCGGCGGGGATCAACGCATTGTTCATGACCGCCAGCACACCGGCATTCACCTGTGTTGCCCCCTTGTTCCACAAAAAGTAGCCTAAGCCGGACGCCCCGGCGCCCAACCACAGTAGCAAGCCCCACTGGATGCTTGTGGTCGGATAACGGGCGCTGCCCAGCCAGAACCAGGCAACTGCCGCCACACAGGCCGCGCCCAGAAAGAAGCAGCCAAACACCTGATGCTGTGGCAGCGTCGCCGGCTGGCGGGCCATCAGCCACTTATAGCCAACCTGGCCCAGAGCAAAACAGAGGTTGGCGCCTTGCACCACGGCAAAGCCCAGCAAGTAGTCCGATGTCAGGCGATCGTAGCGAATCACGGCCGCACCCAGTACCGCCAGCACAGCGGTCAACAGGTAGCGGCGGTGGAAACGGCCACAGAGCAGATCATTAAACAGCGTCACGTACAAGGGAGTAAAAATGGTGAAAATCAACACCTCAGGTACGGTCAGCAGCAAGAAGGAGTGGTAGTAGAACAGGTACATGACCCCCAGCTGCACGGCACCAATCGCCATCAGCATCGACGCCAGACGCCATTGTTGCTTCGACAGACGCATGAAGGGCAAAAAGACCACCAACGCCAGCAAGGTCCGGGTCAGGACCATGAAATAGGCATCAACCTGTCCGGCCAGATAGACACCGATGAAACTAAAAGAGAATGCCCAGAGCAGGGTCACGAACAACAAGTAAGGCATGGCAGCCACTCCCTATGCGAAAAACCATCATCATGATGGCGTAGTTAAGCCTGCGTAAACAGTGTCAATCTCAGGGGTTATTGCTCGCTATGTGCCGCAGCCGACGCCAGCAACGCCAGGATCGGGGGCGCTTCGGTACAGCGTCTGAGTTCGAGAAACAGCGGTTGTGCCTCGGCATACTGCTGCCGCAGGTAGCTGAACCACTGCTTGATACGATTCGGGAAATAGAGCCCCTTGTCACCTTTGACTTCCAGCTCGCCATAGCGCAGCAACAACTGCAAGACCTCGGTCCATGGCATGACGGGCTGCTTGTGCTGAATGACGGCGCCCAGGTTGGGAACATTCAGCGCACCGCGTCCGACCATCAAATCCGGACACCCTGTCAGCTGGCGGCAACGGGCGGCAGAGGCCGCATCCCATATTTCACCGTTGGCGATCACCGGGATAGACAGCCGTTCACGGATCGCGGCTATCCAGGGCCATTTGATTGCCTCGGCGCGATAACCATCGACTTTGGTTCTGCCATGCACGGCCAGCTCACTGGCACCGGCCGCCGCAACAGCGTCGGCAATCTCCAGGCAGTGCTCGGGGGCATCCCAGCCTAAACGGATTTTGGCGGTCACCGGCTGATCGGCCGGCACGGCGTCACGCACGGCGCGGATGATGCGATACATCAACTCTGGCTCCTTGAGTAACACGGCGCCGCCCTTGGACTGATTCACCAGTTTTGCCGGGCATCCGAAATTCAGATCGATGCCGGGCGATCCCAGCTCCACTGCCCGTACCGCATTTTCGGCTAACCACTGCGGCGACTGCCCCAGCAGTTGTACCCTCACCGGCGTTCCACTGGCCGTACGACCGCCATGGCGTAACTCTGGCGCCAACCGATAAAAGCTCCGTTTCGGCAACAGCATGTCGATGACGCGCACAAATTCGGTAACGCACAGATCATACGGGTTGATTTCGGTTAGCAACTGACGCATCAGGGGATCGAGAACCCCTTCCATCGGCGCCAGGATCAAACGTCCGGCAACCGGCGATGCCTCACCGGTGCTGGTCAATTCAGCGCTGTTCATCTGCTCAGGCTTCGACCTTAACCTGTTGACCGTCGTAACTAATAACCTGATCGGCCAGGATCTTGCAGCGTTTACGGGTTTCCACCACCCCATCCACGGTCACCAGACCGGCATCGATCACCGATTTGGCCATGGCTCCACTGTCGGTCCAGCCTTGCAGCTTCAGCAGGTCACACAATGCAACATGCGGGTGGCCTTCAAGTTTGAAAATTTCCATGATTGTCTCCGTGATGGGTGCGGGTATTGCGCGGGGGCGCATCTATCGCATAAAAGCCATCAGGTGTCGACTACTTTATGTCTATAGCGCCCCGCGCAGACAGCAAAAGGGCCCATCAGGGCCCGAATGCCGTGCCAAGCCGCACGACTAGTAGAACGACGCCTGGCGTTCCACGCGCGCCAGTAACCCGGCACAGGGGGCAAACCGTGGGCCATAGGCCTGTTCCAGGCGCCGCAACTGGCGTACCACCTCATCCAACCCGAGCTGTTGCATCTGCCAGAAGGGCCCGCCGGTGAACGGCGGATAGCCCAGCCCGTAAATGGCCGCCAGATCACCATCGGCCGGCGAAGCAATGACCCCCTCATCCAGACAACGGACCGCTTCATTGAGCAACAGCCACTGACACCGTTCGGCCATCGCCGACAAGGGCACCAGCCGGACGGGCAGCACCTGCAACAGATCGTAGACCTGCGCGTTCACTTGCTTGGGCCCCTTGTGCGGATAGCGGTAAAAGCCGCTGCCGCTTTTGCGGCCCTTATTGCCCTGCGCCAACAGGGTTGCCAGCGCCGGTGAGGGTCTAAAGCGCTCACCGTGCGCAGCCACCAGCACAGGGCCTATCTTGTCGACGACATCGAGCCCCACCTCATCCAGCAGTGCCAATGGCCCGACCGGGAAACCGGCACTCACCAGTGCCTTGTCGATCTCCTCTATGGCCTCACCCTCTAACAACAGGGTTACCGCCTCCTGCAGATAGGGCGCCAGAATACGGTTTACGAAGAAGCCGGCCACATCCTTGACCACCACAGGTGTCTTACCCTGGGCCCGCGCCAGCGCCAGTACGGTCGCCACCGCCTGCGGATCTGTGCCCGCATGGGGGATCACCTCCACCAGCGGCATTTTTTCCACCGGACTGAAATAGTGCAGCCCGAGCACTTGCTGCGGATACGGCGCCCCCGCGGCGATCTCATGGATCGGCAAGGACGAGGTGTTGGACGCAAAGACCAGCCGCTCCCCGCACCGCTGCTGTACCTCGCTGACCATCTGCTGCTTGAGGGTTAACTCCTCGAACACCGCCTCAATCACCAGATCCAGTTGTTGAAATCCGCTGTAATCAATACAGCCACTCAGGCGGGCAGCCTGACGCTCCAGCTCGCGCGGTGACAGCTGGCCACGTTTCACCCGTTGTTGCAGCGCCTGGCGCAGATGCGCCATCACCCGTTGCAGCGGCGCATACTGGGTCTCTTTCACGCGCACGGCGGTAGCAGCGCGCATGACAGTCACGGTGGCAATGCCAGCCCCCATCAAACCGCCGCCCAGCACACCGACTGCGCCCACCGGGTGCGGCGTCAGATCGGCATACGGCCCCTGCCGGCGCTGCTCGCGGCCGAGGTGAAACAGATGCCGCAACGCACGCGACTGCGAGGTACAGACCAGTTGACCAAAACAGCGGGCCTCAGTCGCCAACCCCTGCGCCATCCCCTGCTGCAGTCCGTCGCTGACCGCCTGTAACAGGGCCGGAATCGCCGGGTATTGCCCCTGGGCCTTGCGCTCGGCGTTTGCGCGCGCCTTGCGCAGCACCCAGTTTCGTAGTGGTGCCAAGCGCAGCAGCCCCTGTTGATACCAGACTGGACGCCGCTGCCGCTTGCCGGAGTGCAACCAGCGCCGGGCGGCGACCAGCAGTTGCTCCATCGGTACCACCTCGTCCACCAGCTTGCAGCGCAAGGCGGCACGGGCGGACAGTTGCCTCCCACTCAGCATCAAATCCAGCGCCAGTGGCAACCCCAATTGCGCTGGCATGCGTTGGGTTCCACCCGAGCCAGGAATGAGACCCAGCTGAATTTCCGGTAAGCCCAGCCGAGTGACGGCAGCCGAGCTGGCAATGCGCGCATCGCAGGCCAATGCCAGCTCCAGTCCGCCGCCCAGACAGCTGCCGTGGATAGCCGCGACCACAGGGCAAGGCAGGGCGGCCAATCGGGCGAACATCTGTTGCCCCTGTTGCGCCAGGGCAGTGGCAGCATCGGTATCTGCACACTGGTCCAGCATGTGGATATCCGCCCCCGCAATGAAACAATCGGCCTTGGCGGAGGTCAGAATGATGCCTGCCGGTGGTTGCCGATGCATGGCCTCCAGCCACGCCGCGAACTCGGGGATCAGCGCCTGGTGCAGGGTGTTCACGCGCTCGTTTGGCGCATCAAAGGTCAACACCTCGATATCGCCATCCTGCCTGTGATGATTAAAAAAATGGCTCATGCCGGCACCTCCCAGATCATGGCGGCGCCAAGGCCGCCGGCAGCACAGGCGGTGGTCAGGGCCAAGCCCCCGCCACGCCGTGCCAACGCATTGACACTCTGCAAGATCATACGCGCCCCGGTGGCCGCGAAGGGATGGCCATAAGCCAGCGAGCCCCCCAACACGTTAAAACGTTGTAGATCTATCTCTCCCGGCGCTGCGGCCAATCCCAGCTGTTCCTGCGCAAATTGCTCATCCGCCAGCAGTTGCAGATTCACCAACACCTGGGCGGCAAAGGCTTCATGCATGTCGATTAGCGCCAGATCGGATAGCCGGCATCCGGCATGGGCCAGCGCTCGGGGAATGGCATAAACGGGCCCCAACAACATGTCTTCTTGTACCGGTAGCGCCGCAAACGCATAGCCGCGCAGAAAGGCTATCGGCGCGTAACCCAACGCGCGGGCCCGGGACTCCGTCATCAACAGCAGGGCAGCCGCGCCATCGGTGAGTGCCGACGCATTACCCGCGGTCACTGTGCCATAGCGACGGTCAAACGCTGGTTTGAGACGGGCATACGCTGCCAGCTCCGAATCGGCACGGAAGGTGTTGTCCTGTAACAGCGGCGCTTCCGGGCCACCGCTTAGTAGCGGCGCGACTTCAGCATCCAGTACACCTGAGGCCCAGGTTTGCGCCGCCAGCTGATGCGAGCGATGGGCATAGGCATCCTGATCTTCGCGTTTGATCCGGTATTTGCGGGCCATCTGCTCCGCTGAATCACCCATGCTGAGCCCGGTAGAGTACTCGGCGACTGCCGGGGCTTGCGGTAGCAAATCCCGCCACCCTAGCCGCCGCAGCAACCCCAGCCGCTGGCGCCAGGAACGCGCCCGGCTGAGCAGTAACAGCGTCTGCGCCATGTGGGGAGTCACCCCTACCGGCAGACATGATGACGAATCGGCGCCACCGGCAATCGCACAGTGGAGCAGACCAGCCTGCATCGCCTCAGCCACATTGGCCACCGCCTGAAAACTGGTGGCGCAAGCCCGAGTGACACTATAGGCATCGGTTTGCACCGGCAGACGTGAACCGAGGACGATCTCGCGGGCTATGTTTGGGGCAGCTGGCGTCTGGATCACCTGGCCGAAGACCAGGCGCTCTACGGCCGACGGGGGTAATGCCTGTCGCCACAACAGTTCATCGACCACATGCCGTCCAAGCGCCAGCGCGCTCACACCCAGATAGGATGTGGCCTGGCGTGCAAATGGGGTTCTCACCCCGCCAATCAAGGCAATGCGATCGCCGTTGGGGGTCTGCACCTTATGAGGGGATGGCATCTTATCGCTCCTTGCTGTCGCAGCGCCAAACTCATGGACCTGATTCAAATTTAACGTGTTTTTTACAACCATGAGCGTCGATTGCTTCACATTGTCACGCGCCAAAATACACAACCGCTGCCCAAGCCGGACGCGGCAAGGTAAGATCGCCGCTCACAAGGACAGGTTTTAAGGCGTTGATATGTCAAGACAAGCGCTTAATGCGGTGCGTTCCTACCTCAACGATCAGGTCATTGGACAACCGGATCTGGTAGACGGGTTACTGACGGCGTTACTGGCCGACGGCCACATTCTGGTCGAAGGGCCGCCAGGACTGGCGAAAACCCGTGCGGTCAAGCTGCTGGCAAACTGTATCGAAGGACGCTTTCACCGCATTCAATTCACGCCGGATCTGCTACCTGCCGATCTCACCGGTACCGACATTTACCGCCCGCAGGATGGCAGCTTTGTCTTCCAGCCCGGCCCGCTGTTTCATCATCTGCTGCTGGCCGATGAGATCAACCGCGCCCCCGCCAAGGTGCAAAGCGCCCTGCTCGAAGCCATGGCCGAGCAACAGATCACCATTGGACGCAAAAGCTACCAGCTGCCGGAGCTGTTTCTGGTGATGGCCACCCAAAACCCCATCGAGCAGGAAGGCACCTATCCCCTGCCGGAGGCCCAGCTCGACCGCTTCATGCTACATCTTGAAATCGGCTATCCGGATGCGATGACCGAGTTGGCCATCCTGCGGCTTAATCACAGCGAAAATACCCAGCCGCGCACGCCCGAGCCACCCGCATTGACCCAGCAACAGCTGTTTGCCTGTCGCCAGGAGGTGCTGGCCGTCAAGCTGGCACCGGCCATCGAAAATTACATTGTCAGCGTGGTGATGGCGACACGTCGCCCCCTCGGCTATGACGCCGAGCTGGCACGCTGGCTCAGCTACGGTGCCAGCCCGCGTGCGACCATGGCATTGGCGCGGTGTGCCCGCGTCCGTGCCTGGTTGCAAGGGCGTGAGTTCGTGACACCGGATGATGTGCAAGCCTGCGCCTATCCGATCTTGCGCCATCGCCTGATCCTCAGTATGGAGGCCGAGGCCGATGGCGTGGACGCCAACAAAGTGATTCAGCGGCTGTTGCAGAAGGTTGTGGTGCCATGACACCCGGAGTCAGCCTGGAGCTTGAGCAGTTGCTGCAGGTGCCACCATTGAGCCAAATGCTCGCAACACGCCAGGTCAGCAACCATAAGACCGGGATCAATCAGGCCAGCAGTAAAGGACGCGGCATGGAGTTTGCCGAGGTTCGCCCCTACCTGGCCGGCGACGATGTACGCAGTATCGACTGGCGTATCACCGCCCGCACCGGCAAACCCCACACCAAGCTGTTTCGTGAAGAGCGCGACCGATGTGTTTATGTGCTGCTGGATTTAGACCCGGGTATGTATTTTGGCTCTCATGGCCAGCTCAAGGCCCGATTGGCGACCCTAGTGGCTGCCGCCGCCAGCTGGCAGGCATTGGCGCAGGGCGACAAGATCGGCGGCATCGTGCTGATCGGCGACGAGCCGGTTCGCCAGCCGCCTGCCGGACGGCGGCGCGATCTGCTGACCTGGTTGCACACGCTGCATCAGAGCTACCAACAGGGATTGAGCAGACATCCGGTGACACCGCGGTTGTGCGACGGCCTCAAACTCTTGTCCCAGACCATTCGCCCCGGCAGTCTGGTCCATATCATCAGTGATTTTTACCGCACCTCGGATGAACTGTGGCTCTGGTTGCGGCGTTTGCATAAATCCCACCATGTCCGATGTTATCAGGTGCTGGATCACCTTGAGCTAACGTTGCACGGCAAAGGCTCGCTCGCTGTCGACAATGGCCGTGAGGAAGGCTTCCTGACCAGTTTCGACAGCAAATTCGCACAGCATTACCGTCAAGTCGCCCAGCATCGCCAACATCAGGTGCAACGACATCTGCACGAGTGCTGTCAGCGGGCCTATCAGTTGGATGCGGCACGAGCTCTGGGCTCGAAACGGGGGATCGGCTGATGTCCTATCCACTGCACTTGCTGCGGGATATTCATACCAGCACCCCGCCGGCATCCCAGTGGTGGAGCCATGTTTGGCTCTGGAGCGCGGTCGCGGGTTTAACCCTGCTGGTGCTGCTGATTTGGCGTCTATGGCCACTGCTGCTCGCGGCATTTCGCCTGAGCCGACTCTGGCGCCTGCACCGCCAGGCGGACTGGATCCAACGGCTCAATCTCTGGCTCAAGCAGACCAGCCTGCTGTTATTACCGCGAGAACAGGTGGCGCCGTTATCCGGCGAGGCGTGGTTGATCTGTCTTGATCAGCTGGGTCACAGTCAATGGCAACGCTGGGGGGCGCAGTGGTCGAGCTGGCTTTATGGTGGTGAAAGCGTACCGGATGCTATCTGTGCACAATTACATCGCCAGTGTTGGCGCTGGTGGCGGCAACTGCTGTGGAGGCGTTTATGCTCACGCTGATCTGGCCATGGGCACTGGGCCTGCTGTTACTGCCAATCTTCGTTCGCCTTCTTCCGGCCTCGGTGCAGTTGGCCAGACATGCGGTGCGCATCCCGACGCTGCCACACCTGAGCATGCAAGGCGGTCAACGGGATCCGGGCATGCTGATGGCCGCCTGGTGCTGCTGGGCCTTATTCACGCTGGCGTTATCGCGCCCGGTGTGGCTGGACAAACCGGTGCCGCTGGAGCGGCCGCACCGCGATATTCTGCTGGCAATCGATCTCTCCGACAGCATGCGGATCCCGGATATGATGCAAAACGGCCGCCTGGTCAATCGGCTGACCGTCGTCAAACAGCAGCTTCGCGACTTTATCGGTCAGCGGGCCGGTGATCGTATGGGGTTAATCCTGTTTGCCGATCACGCCTATTTGATGTCTCCCCTTACCCCGGACTGGCAGACACTACAGCACTTTGTCGATGAACTCGATTTCAGCATGGCCGGTTCATTAACCTCCATCGCCGAGGCCATCACCCTGGCACTGCATCGATTTGAAGTGCAGGGGTCGCGGCAGAAGATCCTGATCCTGCTCAGTGATGGACGCGATACGGTAGAGGGTGTCAGTCCGGTTGCGGCGGCACGGTTGGCCGCCAGCAAAGGCATGCGCATCTATAGCATCGGCTTGGGTGCCGCTGTCACCATGGTCGATCCCATCACAGGTGATCAAATTGATCCGGGGAATGATCTGGATGAAAAGACGCTCAATGAGCTGGCCATCCAGACCCAGGGCCAATATTTTCGTGCCCGGGATCCGGAATCGCTAGCCAGCATTTATCACGAAATCAGCGCTCTGGAAGCCGTTGAGAAGAGCCAGCGCCACTACCAGCCGCGTACCGAGCTCTATGCGTGGCCGTTGCTGATGGCCAGCCTGTTGTCACTGCTGCTGATGGTGCTGTATCGGAGGAGACATGGCTGACTGGACACTGTTGCGTCCCTACTGGGGCTTAATCTGGTGTGTGCCCTTGGTGCTGCAGCTGTGGCACTGGCATCGGCAGCACAGCGGGCAGAGTTTTATCAACAGTCGCCTGCTAGGCTACCTGCGCCAACAGGGCGAACAGCAGGCGTCCCGGCCATTGCGCTGGCTCTGGCTGCCCTGGACCCTGCTGATCCTGGCCTTGATGGGACCGGCGCATCGTCAGCCCAGCCCGCTGTATCAACGGGACGATATCTGGATCTGGATGCTGGATGTCTCGCGCTCGATGCAGGCCGACGACCTGCCGCCGAACCGCTTGTTACAGGCCCGTTACCGGTTGATGGAACTGCTCGCCCTGGCCGATGGACGGCGCATCGCCCTGATCGCCTATGCCGGTGATGCCTACCTGATCACGCCCCCCACCGACGATGTCCAGACCCTGTCGCACATGTTGCGGGAGCTGGAACCGGATGTGATGCCGGTTGCCGGCTCGGCACCTGAACGCGCTGTGCAGCTGGCCTTGGCCCTGCAAGCCCGCAATGCGCAGGCCAGGACCGAACTGCTGCTGATCACCGATGACATGACGGCGCCCCAGGCCAACCGCATCAGCCAACTGCTCCGGCCGACAGGACAGCCGCTGGATATTATGGCGGTCGGGACGCCACAGGGCGCCGCGATTCCGCTTACCGGTGGCGGCCTGCTGCGCGATCGTCACGGCCAGGTCGTTATCGCCCGCACGCCGCTGACGCAACTGGCTCAACTCGCGGCCGACACTCAGGGGCGCATCATAGATACACAGGCGGATGTCAGCCTGTTGCAACACTTTGCCGCACAGGCACAAGGATCCGCCCACCGACTCGATCTGCACAACCAGCAATGGCAAGATCTGGGCTTCTGGCTGTTGCCTGCCCTGCTGCCCCTGGCCTGGTTGTTCCGTCGGGGCTGGTTGTTTGTCTGTCTGCTGTTACCCGCTGTTTGGCATCCCCACTCCGCCATGGCAGACAATCTCGCCGCCAGCCAGGCCTATCGGCAAGGCGACTATGTCAGTGCCGCCCGCCAGTTCGACGATGCACGCTGGCGAGGACACGCCTTGTACCGGTCGGGCGATTTTGCCGGCGCCATCCTGGCCTACCGCGACGCCCAACCCGATGCCGAGACCTGTTATAACCTGGGCAATGCCTATGCCCAACAGCTGGCATTCGAAGAGGCAATAGCCGCCTATGATCAGGCGCTGCAACTGGACCCCAGCCTGCAGGATGCCCGCCTGAACCGCGAGCTGGTCCTCGCCTGGCTGGCCCAGCAAACGACGACGCAACCCGCTCGTAAACGGCCCACCCCCACACCCGCCGTGCCGGATGATACCTCTTTGCTGCCAAACCAGGCGGCTGACCCGGGTAATCTGATGCGCAACCGGCTGCAGTTGCAACAACAACGTCGGCAGACACGCGAGGGGGCGCAACCATGGTGAAAACGCTACTGCAACTGTGCGTGCTATGTGGTTGCATTTTGTGCCAGGTGCAGGCCAGCAGTCGTGTCACAGTGGATAAAGCCCGGCTGTATGCCGACGAAAGTGTTAACTTGACCGTCATCGCCAATGACCGGTTAGGTGTAGCGGCGTTAGACATCCGCCCCCTGTTACGGCAGTTCATTGTAGGTGAGATTCGCTACCGGGAAAAAAGTGTGGCCAACGCACTGCAAAGCATCTGGCAAATTCCGCTTATCCCACGCCAGACCGGTACACTGCTGATTCCGCCACTGCCGTTGGCCAACCAGAAGACAACGGCGTTACCACTGGAAGTCATGGCCAGCCCTGCCCCCGCAGGTTATGGCGTGCCGCCGTTGATCACGGTAAAAATCACCCCCGACATCTTGTATCCAGGGGCCGTCGCCCTCTATCAGCTTGAGGTGCGGCAACCCGTCGGTATCCGTCTTGAGTCTCTCACCCCCCCGCAGTGGCATGATCAGCCCCTGACACAAGTTGGAGACGACGAGGTAGAGCAACGCAGCCAAGCCGGCACATCGTACCGGGTACTCCGTCGTTATTACCGGTTGCTGGCCGATACTGCCGGTAGCAGTGACATTGTCGGGCCACTGCTACAGGCCAGCCATACCGATGCCACCACACTCAAGAGTCAGAACTTCATGCAGCAGGCACCGACACAGAGTCTGACCGTCCGCCCCTTGCCGGCGCAGGCGCCACGTCTGGTCAGCCGCCAGCTCAGCAGCCGCGTGGAACTGCAACCGGCGAGCGGTCCCTACCCGGCAGGAGTGCCAATTCTGGCGATTGTGAGCTGGCAGGCCATCGGCAATACCCTGTCGCAACTGCCTGCGCCTGAATTGCCGACCATCCCGGGAGTGCGCGTCTATCTGGATGGCGTAACAGAACAAGAGATCATCCGCCAGGGCCAACTGGTCGCCGAGCGGAGTATCCGCTACGCCTTTATTCCGCAGGACTCGGGGCGATTGCAAATTCCGCCCTCACAGCTGTCCTGGTTTAATCTGCTCAGTGGCCACAGCGAGCTGGCGCAGGTGAATTACCCGCAGCTGGAGATTGCCGACAACAGCAGCGTGATCTCCAGTCAGCCTTTAGCGCAACCGACCCGCTCGAGTCGCGCGATTTGGCCCTTTATGGCGGGTGCCACCCTCCTCCTGGGTGCCGGCGTGGTCGGCTATCGACGCTATCGCCCCAACTGGCGTGCACTGCCTCTTTACGCCCGACTGCATCACAGCGTGCAACTCAGGCGTGCACTGCGCAAGCATGATGCCCCTGCCACCCGGCACGCGCTGATTGCCTGGGGGCAGATCCGATGGCCACAACAGAGCATCACCGGCATCGAAACCCTGCCGTGCTACCGGGCGCTGGCGGCAGAGCTGGATGCATTGCAAGCGGCCTGCTATGCCGGCACAACCCTCGACTGGAACAGCCGCGCCTTGGCAAGAGCCTTGCGTACATGGCGACCACCACGACCGCATAACTCGGTAAAACTGAACCCTGATAGCGTGATTTAACCGCGAACGTGCGCCGAACTAGAAGATTTCATGTGTTTTTTCTGCATTTTTGAGAGCCGTCACTCCAGATGTCATCTGGTCAGATTTGTCACCTAGTGATTGCTCAGTAAGATGGCGCGCCTTTTACCTGCTAACCCTCTTATCAGGACAAAATAAACAGGAAAAAACATGAAAATGACCCGAATCAGTCTGGCGCTCTGCAGTGCAATGGTCGCGCTTAGTTACAACCAGGCCTATGCATCCGCATTCAATTTGAACGAGCACTCAGCCACCGGTCTGGGCCGAGCCTTTGCCGGTGAAGGCGCCATCGCCGACAATGCGGCGGTTCTCGCCAGAAACCCGGCTGCCATGACGCGTTTTGACAGCATGGCCGTCTCCGTTGCCGCCACATACGTCAAACCCAATATCGATATCAAGGGCCGTGATAACCTCACTATCCCGACCGGGAGTGGCGCCGCTACCCTGCCCAGCAGCTCGCTGGATGCCAACGACATTGCCCCGAGTGCCGTCGTACCCGCGTCTTACTTCATCCAGCCGCTGAATGACAAGTGGAGTTGGGGCCTGGCCCTGTTTACCAACTATGGTCTCTCCACCAAGTTTGATGAAAATTATGCCGCCGGCATCATCGGTGGTGAGACCGAGCTGACGACGTTCAACATCAACCCGAACTTTGCATACAAGATCAACGATCAATGGAGCTTCGGTGCCGGAATCAACGCCATCTATGCCGATGCCACGCTGATTCGTCGTGCTGGTGCGGTCTCGATGCTCAATCCGCAATTGCAAGCCAGTACCCCATTGGTCAACCTGTCGGGTGACACCTGGGACTGGGGCTGGAACACCGGCGTGCTGTTTGAGCTGAATGAAGATCATCGTTGGGGCCTCAGCTACCGTTCTGGCACCACACTGACCTTCAAGGGTGACTTCACTGGTACCAGCTCAGGCTATCAACAGGTTCCTGGTGCGCTGGACCTCGAATTGCCGGCCTTGGCCGAATTCTCTGGTTACGATCGCCTGAGCGAACAATTTGCCGTGCACTATTCAGTACAGTGGACGGGTTGGGATGTCTTCAAGGAGTTGAAGGCGACCAGCAGCCAATGCAACAACGGTGTCTGCTTCCAGAAGGATCAAGACTTCTCTGACAGCTGGCGCTATGCCATCGGCGGCACTTACTACGTCAATCCTGAGTGGACGTTGCGCGCCGGTTTTGCCCTGGATCGTCAAGCCGCACACGATGTGATCAGTATTCCGGACACCGAGCGTATGTGGTACTCGCTGGGCGCCAGCTACCAGGTGAACCGCAATTGGAGCATCGATCTTGGTCTGGCCTATCTGGATGGCAAGGACGTCAATATTGATGAACCGCTGACAGTACCAGGTGTCGGCACCCTGACGGTTCCTTACACATCCAGTGCCTCAGCATTTTTGTCAGCCGCTCAGGTCAACTACTTGTTCTGATTCGCGTCTACAAGCTCAAGGCCCTGCGGGGCCTTTTGTTTTTGCTTCTTTTTTCTGCGAACACTTGCACAATGTGCTGCAGAGCTCGCTATTTCATATCCCTACTGTTGCCTGACGCGCCAAGCTGCTGCACATTGTTGCCGAGACGGCTCGAAACCACCGGTTTCGGATGTGATAGGGATGTGAAGATGTACTCTTTTGTGGCAAGGCAACCCATTCTGGATGAGCACCAACGCCCGGTTGCCTATGAACTGTTATTTCGCAAAGGGCTGAGCAATGCCTTTCCGAATGTCACCGCCGAACAAGCCACCACGTGCCTGATAGCCGAACAGTTTCTTAGCCAACCCATACAGCAGCTGGTCGGTGATCATCGTTGCTATATCAATTTCCCATATAGTCTGCTGCTCAACGGGCTTGCCGATTCCCTGCCCCGTGAGCAGGTTGTTATCGAGATCCTCGAGGATGCCGAGCCGGACCAGCAGCTGTTTGACTGTGTTCGCGGCTTGAAGGACAAAGGATTTCGTCTGGCACTAGATGACTTCACCCTGGATCCGCGCTGGGAACGTTTCTTACCCTACATTGACATCATCAAGTTTGATTTTCGGCTGACATCACACGACGAAATGGCCGCCTATATCGCTGCGCACAAGCATACACCGCTCATCTACCTGGCGGAAAAGGTGGAGACACAGCAGGAGTTCATGGCCGCGCGACAGATGGGATTCACCCTGTTTCAAGGCTACTTCTTCAGCCGACCAGAAATCGTGCAGCGCAAGACGCTCTCCGAGAGCCAGTTGACAGTGATGCAACTGCTCAAGGAGGTCAATGCACCTGAGCTGGATTATGTCCGCATCGAAGAGCTGTTGAACCGCGATCTGTCTTTGGCATACAAACTGATGCGCTATGTCAACAACCTGCGCTATCGCGCCGCGGACCCTATCACCTCATTCCGGCATGCCACCGTGTTTCTCGGCCAGCAGGAGATGCGTCGCTTTGTCTCGCTGGTCAGTGCCACCAGCGGCGGAGAGAACAAATCCACCGAACTGTACCGGATGAGCCTGATCCGCGGCCGCTTCTGTGAACTGCTGTCATTGCACCGTCAGGGCTGGACCGATCCGGCGGAGGCGTTTTTATGCGGACTGTTCTCGCTGCTCGAGGCCATCCTCGACCAACCGTTTGTCGACATCCTCGCCCAGATCCCGCTCTCTGATCAGATCAAGCAGGCCTTACTGGAGAAACGCGGCGAGCTGGCGTTCTATCTGGCCTTCGTCACAGACTACGAAACCCTCAACTGGGACAGACTTAAACTCCGGGCGGAGAAAATTCAACTCAGCGAGGAGCAGACAATCAACCTGTTCCTGGAGGCATCCAAGTGGGCCGATCAGGTGATGTCCTCGCACTGAGCGCATCCAGCTTCGCGTTACCCCTGCCCCTGTGGTAATGCCACGCCTTGCAGATAGTGCTTGCGGCACAAGGACACATAGCGATCATTGCCACCGATCTCGACCTGGGCTCCTTCCCTGAGCACTGTGCCATCCGGTGCCAAGCGCGCGTTCATATGAGCCTTGCTGCCGCACCAGCATATGCTCTTGAGCTCCTCCACCTTGTCCGCCAGACACAATAAATGGTATGCCCCTTCGAACAGTTCACCACGAAAATCGCTTTTGAGACCATAGGCAATGACCGGAATATCCAGCTCATCAACCACCCGCGCCAGCTGGTAGACCTGCGCGCGGGTTAAAAATTGGGCCTCATCAATAATGCAGACATGCAGCGGGGTCGCCTGATGCCGGCTCAGCACAATGGCGAACAGATCGCTTTGCGGTGAAAACACATCCACCTTCAGCTCCAGGCCTACGCGCGCGGCGATAACCCCGACACCAAACCGATCGTCAATCGCCGGGGTCATGGCATACGGCGTCATCCCTCTTTCGCAATAATTGAAATGAGCCTGGATCAGTTGGGTGGATTTACCCGAGTTCATTGCGGCAAATTTGTAATGTAGCGAGGCCATGCTGTCTCCTGAAAAATAACCGCGACATAATGCCAGAAAATGAAAAGGGGCCGAAGCCCCTTGATCATGCGGTTTAAGCCAGCGACGGCGCTATTGCTCGCTGTCGACCGAGTAAAATCGTCAGGCCGATGGCAAACCAGATCCCGGCACCGATGTAGGCCAGCCAGGTGCTGCCCGAGAGCCCCATCAGCAGATACGCAACCAGGGCTCCAAAGGCTACAAACAGCGCATAGGGCAGTTGTGTCATCACGTGATCGATATGATGGCAACTGGCACCAGTCGACGAAAGAATCGTGGTATCCGAGATCGGTGAACAGTGGTCGCCAAAAACAGCTCCGGCCAGCACGGCGGACAGACTCACCATCAGCAAACTTGGCTCAGCCGCCACCACCATGTCGGCGGCCAAGGGCAGCATGATTCCAAACGTACCCCAACTTGTTCCGGTCGAAAATGCCATGGCACCAGCCAGAACAAACAGCATGGCCGGCAACATCCAGGTTGGCACCCCGAGGCTGACCAACGAGGAGAGGTATTTTCCGGTTTCCATATCGCGGATCACGGCACCGATGGCCCAGGCCAAGACCAGAATACGAATGGCCGGCCACATGGCTTGCACACCGTGCACGGCAACCTGAGTCCACTGGCGAATGGTTAGACGCAATCGCAACGCCAACATCACGGCACTGGCCAACGCCAAGGCGCCGCCTTTTACCAGCGAGCCGCCGACATCGGTATTCTCAAAGGCCTTGAGCAGCGAAAACGGCTCGCCTGCGGCTGTCAGTTTGAGCGCCCCGCTATAGATCATAAAGAATACGGTCGCGGTCACCAGAAACAGAATGGGAACAACCAAATCCCACACCCGACCACGAGACGAAGGGGCCAGCGAAGAGGTTTCGCCAGGCGGAACGCCTTTTTGCGCATCAAACAGCTGCCCTTCGCGCGCTGCGGCTTCATGCCGGGCCATCAGTCCCACATCCTTTTGGAACAGGACGATCGCCAGCACCAACAACAAGGTAAACACGGCGTAGAAATTCAGTGGAATCATGGCAAGAAAGGCCGAGAATGCGGTCACCTGGGTCATGCCATGGGCAGTTAAGATACCGCCAATCAGCGCAATGATATAAGCGCCCCAGGAAGAAATTGGCATCAAGACGCACACCGGCGCGGCTGTCGAATCGAGCAAATAGGCCAATTTGGCCCGGGATATCTGATAGCGATCGGTCACGGGCCGGCAGATGGTCCCTACCGCCAGACTATGAAAATAGTCATCAATAAAAAACAGAAATACCAGCAATCCCGTCATCAACTTGGCTTGCCGGCGTGTCTTGATGTGTTGCTCCGCCCAATCAGCGAAAGCGCGGGTGCCGCCAGAAAGTGTCATCAAACTGATCAGGCAGCCAAGCAACAATAAAAATAACAGGATATTTACGTTCCACAGATTCCAGTCATTATCCTGCCAGAAAATGCCCTGGAAGAGCTTGCCCAAATAGACTGTAGTGCCCACAGGCTCGCCGGCCGACAGTAACAATGCGCCAGTGACGATGCCTGCACCGAGGGATAACAGAACTTTGCGAGTGGCAACGGCCAGGACTACCGTCAACAGTGGCGGAATGATGGAGAGAATTGAATCGGAATAGTGTGTGATACTCATGATCTCGGGTCACCTATAAACATCAGGTGGAGATCTACCGAAGAGGAATAGAAGACAAATATCAGGAAAAATATTCCTGTTGAGACTCCTGCCCTTTCAGTAGCGCTCCATAGTTTGCTCAGACTATGGCAGTGACATTCCTGTTCGAAATGCCCCCAGCAAACGCTCATGACGGAACGTTTACTTCGGCGCTGACGCCTTTCATCGGACTTCACAGGTGTCACCCTCGTCCCAACTACTCTTCGGCAGCGCAACCTCTACTCAAGGTAAGTCGAGCATCTTACTGACATTGGCGCCAAGGTCAATATTTTTATCCGGCAACCTAGCAAAAACCAGCGAAATCGATTGACATGGCAGATTGAAACACAACCCCATTGAGTGTGTTTGCGATAATGATATTTGACTGACGCGACCCGCTGCAGAAAATATCGCATTATTTATTCGTGACGATATTTATTATTTCCAGCCAGCTTGACAATTTTTACTAGCCTATTAAATTAAAAAAAGGTTAATAGTCACAATAAAGAAATCACCACCCAATACCCTCGGATTAAGTGAGACGAACATGAGTGAATTTTTGAAGGTGTTTTTAAATATTCGGAGCCTGCGCGCCGTGGCTCGGGATCTGACGCTGGAACAATTGGAAGAAGGGCTGGCAAAACTCACCAGTATTGTTGAAGAGCGCCGTGCCAATGATGAAGATGAGCGCAAATCCCGTGAAGAGCGTCTGCGTAAAATCAACGAATACATGAATATGCTTCGCGCCGATGGCATTGATCCAACTGAGCTGTTTCCAGCGGCGGCAAGCGATGTAGAAAAAAGCAGCAAGCGTGCACCACGCCCGGCGAAATATCGTTATCTTGATGAAAACGGTCAGGAAAAGACCTGGACCGGTCAAGGCCGCCAACCCTCTCCGATCCGCAAAGCCATAGAAAACGAAGGCAAAAGCCTCAACGATTTCTTAATTTGATATCTAAGAAAATGAAAGAGGGGCTGACGCCCCTTTTCTTTTAGTGACCATCATGATTAAACAAGGCACTGCATTCTGGTGTTTCTTGCTATTGGCTCTGGTTTTTTCCTGCGTAGTTCAGAGCTTCGGTAATGACTCGCTATTATCCTTTGACCGTAGCGCTATTTTGTCTGGAGAGTATTGGCGTCTCATCACTGGGGGCTGGCTGCATCATAATGCTCCCCACATGTTAATGAATCTGCTGGCATTGAGCATATTATGGTGCCTGTTGATTCCGCCTCTAACCGATGGCTTCTGTTTATTACTCTTGGTGTTGCTCGTGAGTCTGGTTGATCTGGGAATATTGATCCTGGTTCCTAAAACGCAACATTACTGGGGGCTATCAGGTGCCCTGCATGGTCTGTTCGCCATCGCAACCTGTCTGCAATTTATTGACAAGAAACGCCTGGCCGCACTCTGGTTAATCGGGCTGATATTAAAACTAGTATGGGATACTGCGCATCTCGACGATACGACAGCCCAGCTAATCGGGACTCGGGTTCATGTCGAGTCACATATTTTGGGCAGTATGGCTGGGCTGGCTATCGGGCTGGCGCTGCTGTTATGGCAACGCCAGGCCCAACGAAACAGGGTTAACCTAACAACGAAAGATTAATGCGCGCTAACGTGGCAGCAGGATCGACCGACTGGGTGATCGGTCGACCGATAACCAGATAATCCGAACCCTGACGACATGCCTGTTCGGGGGTCAGCACACGACGTTGGTCTCCCAGCTCGGCATCAGCAGGGCGTATACCCGGGGTGATCAATTTGAATTCGGCACCCAGCGCCGGTTTTAACAACGGCGCTTCCTGTGCAGAGCAGACGACACCATCCAGACCACAATCGCGAGTCAAAGTAGCCAGCCTTAATACCTGCTCCTGAATCGGAGTTGCAATACCGATAGCCTGTAATTCAGGCTGCTCCATGCTGGTAAGTACCGTGACGGCGATCAGCAAGGGTTTGTCATCCCCATATCGTTCGAGCGCCTCTCTGGCTGCAACCATCATGCGCGGACCACCACTGGCATGAACATTCACCATCCAGACACCCAGCTCGGCGGCAGCAGTTACCGCTTTTGCGACTGTATTGGGAATATCATGGAATTTCAGATCCAGAAACACATCAAAGCCGCGCTGTTGTAAATTACGCACCAACTGAGGACCGAACAGTGTAAACATCTCTTTGCCTACCTTGAGACGACAGGCCTCGGGAGAAACCTGATCGACAAACTGGTAAGCATCCTCTTCACGCGCATAATCCAGCGCCACCACAACTTTAGGATCCAACATTCTTACTCCCGTTACTCGCCATCCAGACCACGGATGGGCTTGATCGTCGCCCATTGCTTGCACGATGGGCACTGCCAGAAAATCAAACGTGATGTAAAGCCACAATGTGTACAGCAGTAACGAGGCTTGGCTCGAATCTGCTCCTCCACCAACTGCTTAAGCAGGCCTATGCTCTCAACGGCTCGCGGATTATCTAACTCAGAGAGTCGATAATCCATCAGTTTGGCAAACGACTTCATCGTGGGATGCCGCTTAAGCTCTCGCAAAACAAAAGATTCTGCCTCGGCGCTCTGCCCTTGCGCTGTCATCAGGTCCGACAACGCAAGGGCAACACTGGCCGAGCCACTCGCGTCCAACCATTGTCTTAGAATGCTGGTATAACGCTCATCCGGATTGCTAAAACAGCGAGCAAGCAACGGCAACGCCTCACTGACCATATCAGGTGACTGTTGTCCCAAGGGCGCCAAGACGACAACCGCACTGGAAATATCGTTTTGCTGAAGATAAATTTCGGCAAGACGCAAACTGGCTCGCACACAATCCGGTCTAATCTGTAGCGCTTTGCGTAACCGCGTAATCGCCTTGCGTTCCTGACCAGACTGCAGATCCATCTCAGCCAATTCGCAATGGAATTGCGCCAATGGCATCTGGATTTTTTCACCCAGCTTTTTACTGTTGCGCTGCGCCACCTCGATGGCACGCTCCCAGTCTCGAAGTTGTTGATACAAGTTGATCAACAATTCAGCCGCTTCGATTTCATGTTCATCATGCCGTACCAGCTCGACCAGGATCTCCTCGGCCCGATCCAGCAACCCAGCCGCAACAAAATCTCGCGCCAGTTCGAGCATGGCCCAATCGCGTTGCTCAAAAGTCAACGACGGTCTGGCGACCAGGTTTTGGTGGATACGAATGGCCCTGTCTACCTCGCCACGTTGGCGAAATAAATTACCGAGCGCCATGTGAGTCTCAAGCGTCTCTTCGTCAACTTGCAGAAGTTCAATAAAGAGATCGACCGCCTTATCAGGCTGGTCTGAAAGCAGAAAATTGATCCCGGCGACATAATTGCGGGACAACTTGTGGCTCGACTGCTGATTATCGAGACGGACCCCCCGCTGCCCCATATACCAACCATAGGCGGCGGCAATAGGTAACAACAGAAACAGTAGTTCAAGCATTAATCATTTCTGCCCGAGACAGCCGATTCTCCGTCATTGCGACGATGCTGTTCTTTCACCAACTGCTTACGCAAGGAACGCCTGGTCATTCTTAGGCGGACAATCCAGAAAGCGGACATGAGCCAAGCCAGAACAAACCCGGATAAAAACCAGAAAACCATCAGGCTGGATAGTCGATATTCACCCTGTGCCAGCAAGAAATTGAATCGGACATAGCTGCCATTTTCTGCACCTAATGTCAGCCCCACGGCGGCAAGCATGATCACCACCAGAACAGTGACTAATGTACGCACCCGTCGTCTCCGTCTGTGTGTTTACGCGCGTCAAATGGACTCATTGACGCGTTCACGAAGCTCTTTGCCTGGCTTGAAATGCGGAACAGATTTGCCAAGCAACTCCACTTTTTCACCAGTTTTGGGGTTACGGCCAACGCGTGGTGCACGGTAATGCAGAGAAAAACTGCCAAAGCCTCGGATCTCGATACGGTCACCGCTTTGCAGCGTGATCGCCATCTGTTCAAGAATCTCGCGGATCGCCGCTTCAACATCTTTGGCTGAAAGATGGGCATATTTGCCAGAGAGACGCTCTATCAGATCAGACTTGGTCATTATCCCTACTCCAATATGAAAACTCTGCGATAAAAAACAATAAAAAGGGCGGTACAGGACCGCCCTTTTTGCCTCACCGGGGAGAATTACTCGCCCTTAGCGGCCTTGAACGCTTCAGCCATGGCGTTGCTGAAACCAACTTCTTCTTGCTGGTTCAGGTTGTCCATGACAGCCTTCTCATCAGCTTCGTCCTTAGCACGGACCGACAGACTGACGATACGGTTCTTGCGGTCAACACCCATGAACTTGGCTTCAACTTCGTCACCAACAGACAGCACCAGGGTGGCGTCTTCTACACGGTCACGAGAAACGTCAGAGGCACGAATGTAACCTTCTACGCTTTCTTCCAGTTCAATGGTGGCGCCCTTGGCGTCAACGGCGGTTACCTTGCCCTTAACAATAGCACCTTTCTTGTTATCAGACAGGTACTTATTGAAAGGATCTTCTTCGATTTGCTTCACGCCCAGAGAGATACGCTCACGCTCCGGATCGACTTGCAGAACCACGGCAGAGATTTCGTCACCCTTCTTGAACTCGCGAACGGCATCTTCACCAGAAGCGTTCCAGGAGATGTCAGACAGGTGAACCAGACCATCGATGCCGCCATCCAGACCGATGAAGATACCGAAATCGGTGATGGACTTGATCTTACCAGATACGCGGTCACCCTTAGCGTGGGTTTCAGCGAACTGCTGCCACGGGTTAGCCTTGCACTGCTTCAGGCCCAGGGAGATACGACGACGTTCTTCGTCGATGTCCAGAACCATGACTTCAACAGAGTCACCCACGTTGACAACCTTGGACGGGTGGATGTTCTTGTTGGTCCAATCCATTTCGGATACGTGTACCAGACCTTCAACGCCCTCTTCGATTTCAACGAAGCAGCCGTAATCGGTCAGGTTGGTCACGCGGCCAGTCAGGCGAGCGCCTTCCGGGTAACGCTTGGCGATAGCAACCCACGGATCTTCGCCCAGTTGCTTCAGACCCAGAGATACACGGGTACGTTCACGGTCGAACTTCAGAACCTTAACCTGGATTTCGTCACCAACGTTGACGATTTCAGACGGATGCTTGACACGCTTCCACGCCATATCGGTGATGTGCAGCAGACCATCAACACCGCCCAGATCTACGAATGCGCCGTAGTCAGTCAGGTTCTTGACGATACCCTTGACTTCCTGGCCTTCTTGCAGATTGGCGAGCAGGCTGTCACGTTCGGAGGTGTTTTCAGTCTCGATCACAGCGCGACGGGACACAACAACGTTGTTACGCTTCTGATCCAGCTTGATCACCTTGAACTCAAGCTCTTTGCCTTCCAGGTGAGCGGTATCACGAACCGGACGAACATCAACCAGAGAGCCCGGCAGGAATGCACGAATGTTGTTCACTTCGACAGTGAAACCACCCTTGACCTTGCCGTTGATCAGACCAACCACAGTAGCCTGTTCTTCGTAAGCCTTTTCCAGTTGCAGCCAGGCTTCGTGACGCTTGGCCTTCTCACGAGACAGTTGAGTCTCACCGAAACCGTCTTCTACGGAATCCAGAGCAACGTCAACAGTATCGCCGACGTTGATTTCCAGCTCGCCAGCCAGGTTCTTGAACTGTTCTACCGGAATAGCAGACTCAGACTTCAGACCGGCATCGACCAGTACAAAGCCGTTTGCGATAGAAACGACAGTACCCTTAACGATGGCGCCCGGGCGGGTTTCGAGTTGTTTCAGAGACTCTTCAAAGAGTTGAGCAAAAGATTCAGTCATGTTTGATAACTTGTAAAAGTAGATAACATCCACTCGGCAATCCGGCTTGAGCGGGGTTGTTTGCGTTCGCCTATTCCATCCTTGGTACAGACGTATTGCAGCTGACCTTAAATCAGGCCAGCCCGGCAATCTTGGCACAGACATAGCGATGGATGGTTTCAACCACTTCATCGATTGTCATGGCAGTGGAATCTACGACTAACGCATCGTCGGCAGGGCGAAGCGGAGCGACAGCGCGATTCCGATCACGATCATCGCGTTCGCGAATCTCGTTTAAAAGGTGATCAAAATTAACATCAAAGCCCTTTCCCTGCAACTGTTTAAGCCGCCGGAGCGCCCGTTCTTCGGCGCTGGCATCCAGGAAAATCTTGGCCTCGGCATCCGGGAAAACAACCGTTCCCATATCCCGTCCATCCGCAATCAATCCTGGCTGTGTACGGAAGGCTCGTTGACGTCGTAGCAGGGCTTCGCGGACACCGGGCAACGCTGCCACTTTGCTCGCAGCATTACCGGTTTGTTCCGTACGCAACGCCATGGAGACATCTTCACCCTCAAGAATGACCCGAACACCTTCTGCCGTACTCAGAAAGTGCACATCCAGATGTAACGCCACGGTCACCAGCGCCGCTTCGTCGTCAAGCGAAACATCATGGTGTAATGCAGCCAACGCCAGCACACGGTAAATAGCACCCGAGTCGAGCAGCGGCCACCCGAGTCGCTGCGCCAGATGCTGACAGACGGTGCCCTTGCCTGCCCCACTTGGGCCATCAATGGTAATCACAGGGCTGATAATTTCTGACATGAACTCCTCCACCATTTGCCGATTTCAGGTGTCAACCTCACTCGGCGGGTGAGTATACCCAATTTAATAAGCCTTGGCCTATAAGTGACTGTCCGACAATCTCTTTTCCGTAAAACACACTTTGTAGGGTTGCCACAACCAGGAGAATCGAGTCAAAATCGCGACATGCATCAAATTCTATTCGTACATCTCTTTCGGTTATTGCATCAAGCCTGATGCCAGATGAGGACCTAGATGAGCAGTGTTTCTTTGGTAGCCTCTTCCAAGCTACCGACACCATGGGGCATTTTTACTATGGTTGGCTTCCGTGAAGAGGTCAGTGGTAAAGATCATGTGGCACTGGTGATGGGAGATATCACCAGCGACGAACCAGTCTTAAGCCGGATCCATTCTGAATGCCTGACTGGCGATGCCTTATTCAGCCTGAGGTGCGATTGCGGCTTTCAATTGCAAGCAGCGCTCCAGCGTATCGCCGAAGAACAGCGCGGTGTCCTGTTGTACGTACGGCAAGAAGGCCGCGGGATCGGACTGCTGAACAAGATACAGGCTTACCATCTCCAGGATCAGGGGGCTGACACGGTTGACGCCAACGTTGCATTAGGTTTCGCCGCCGATCAGCGCGATTACACCATCTGTGCCGATATGCTTCAGTTGCTGGGGGTGCGGCAGTTGAAGTTGATGACTAACAATCCCCGCAAGCTTGATGCTATGGCCAAACTGGGCATTGATGTGGCCGAGCGTGTCCCGCTACAAGAGGGCAAAAACCCCTACAATGCTTTTTATCTGGAAACCAAGGCCGGTAAGTTAGGACACATGCTGGAGCAGGATGATGACGATGCCGACCTGCAGCTCTAGGTGGTAAAGCCAAGGGGCGCTGCTGCGCCCCTGGTTGTGTTTTGCTTCAATGTTGCAGGATCTGACTGAGAAACAATTTGCCACGCTCAGACTGTGGGTTTAGAAAAAATGCGTCTGGCGTGTTCTCTTCAACGATTTGCCCCCGATCCATGAAAATCACCCGGTCTGCTACCTGCTTGGCAAAGCCCATTTCATGGGTTACGCAGAGCATTGTCATGCCTTCTGAGGCCAACTCCACCATGACATCCAGTACCTCGCGCACCATTTCCGGATCCAATGCCGAGGTGGGCTCGTCAAATAACATAATCTCCGGATTCATGCACAGACTGCGAGCAATGGCCACCCGTTGTTGCTGACCACCCGAGAGTTGACCCGGATATTTCAGTGCCTGATCCGGGATCCGTACCCGTTCGAGAAACTTCATTGCCGTTGCTTCTGCATCCTTGCGCGGAATTTTCTTTACCCACATAGGTGCTAAACAACAGTTCTCCAATACCGTCAGATGAGGGAACAGATTGAAATGCTGGAACACCATGCCCACATCACGACGCACCGACTCGATATTCTTGATATCCCCGGTCAACAGCGTGTCCTTGACAATAATATCACCACGCTGGTGCTCCTCCAGACGATTGATACAGCGGATCATTGTCGACTTTCCTGAACCCGATGGGCCACAGATGACGATTTTTTCGCCTTTGCGGACCTTGAGATTCACGCTTTTGAGCACATGGAATTCGCCATACCACTTGTTGACATCGCGTAATTCAACCACGATTTCCTGATTTTTCTCCATTTATGCAAATCCTCAATGCTTGTGCCCGGTATGGAGCTGACGCTCCAGGTGCTGGGAATAACGCGACATGCCAAAACAAAAAATCCAAAACATCAAGGCGATAAAGGTGTACGCCTCGACCGAATATCCAAGCCAGTTTGGATCGGCCAATCCGGCCTTTCCGACAGCCAACAGATCGAACAAACCGATAATGGTGACAAGGCTGGTATCCTTGAACAGCGATATGAAGGTGTTGACGATGGAAGGAATCGTGATTTTCAGCGCTTGCGGTAAAATCACCAGCGCCATACTGCGCCAATAACTGAGCCCCAGTGACTGTGCGGCCTCATATTGACCTTTCGGAATGGCCTGCAAACCACCGCGGATCACCTCAGCCATATAGGCTGACTGGAATAAAATAATCCCGATCAGCGCCCGCAGCAGTTTGTCCATTTCGACCTGTGCCGACAAAAACAGCGGCAGCATCACCGATGCCATAAATAGCACCGTGATCAAGGGCACCGCACGCCAGAACTCAATAAAAACGACACACAGACTATTAATCACAGGCATCGAAGAACGACGACCCAGAGCCAGCAAGATCCCGATGGGTAATGCGGCTACGATACCCACTATCGCCAGCACCAGGGTCAGCATCAGGCCGCCCCAGAAATGGGTCTCCACCACGGTGAGACCCATGCCACCATACAGCAGCCAGTAAGCAACAAATGGGAATAGCCCAAAAAATGAGATTGCAAAAAAGCGCTTGCCCGGTATGCGACGGATCATCAGCCCCATCAGGTGCAACGCCGTCAGCGCGAAGACAATGTCGACCCGCCAGCGCAGATCCTCCGGGTAGAAGCCATATATGAACTGGGCAAAACGCACCTTGATGAAAACCCAGCATGCGCCGCCAGCCACGCAGGCATCTCGAGTCTCACCTTGCCAGCTAGCCTGGATGAACAGCCATTCTATCGCTGACCAAAGCGGGGGAACGACAGCACAGAGCAAGACCAGCGTCATTACACCGTTAAGCGGAGTGGAAAACAGCTTATTGCGTACCCAGCTCAGCCAGCCCTGTTGACGCGAAGGAGCCTCAGAGGCCGGAATCATCTCGTATACAGCCATATCAACGCTCCACCAATGCCATTTTGCGGTTGTACTGATTCATCAAGAATGACGTCAACAGGCTGATGGCCAGATAAACGAGCATGGTCATCGCAATGATCTCGATGGCTTGCCCAGTCTGGTTCAAGGTCGTCCCCATGAAGACCGACACCAGATCGGGGTAGCCAATCGCCGTAGCCAATGACGAATTCTTCGTCAGATTCAAGAACTGACTGGTCAGTGGCGGCACTATTACACGCATCGCCTGCGGAAGAATGACCAGTCGCAAGGCCTGCATGCGAGACAATCCCAATGCAGACGAGGCTTCACTCTGGCCAGCACCGACGGCATTAATCCCAGAGCGCACGATTTCGGCAATAAACGCCGCAGTGTAAATAGTCAATGCCACCAGCAACGCCGCCAGTTCCGGAATGACGGACATGCCGCCGCGGAAATTGAATCCTTGCAAATGAGGGATATCAATTGCCATCGGGCGCCCCAGCAGCAAGAACACCGCAGAGGGGACCAAGACAATCACCAGCAACAGATATGGCCAGACACAGATGTCACGCCCCGTTTCAATGCGATTTTTTCGCACCCGCCTGGCCGTCCACCAGACGGCACTCAGCGTCACCGCAAATGCGGTCAGGACCCAACCCATTCCCTGCTCAAAAATCGGAGCAGGAAGATACAAACCGCGCACGTTCAGAAACACGGCATCGCCCAATACAAGACTTTGCCGCGGCGATGGCAGCGTGCGCAGAACGGCGAAATACCAGAAAAAAATCTGCAGCAGCAATGGAATATTGCGGAAGGTCTCGATATAGACCGTGGCCAGACGCGACAACAACCAGTTTGAAGAAAGGCGGGCAATACCAATGATAAAACCGAGTACCGTCGCGCAGAGAATACCCAGACCGGAAACCAACAGCGTGTTCAACAACCCGACAAAAAATGTCCGGCCATAGCTATCGGCTTCATCATAGGGTATTAACGATTGCAGTATGCCAAAGCCGGCTCGGTGTTGTAGAAAATCAAATCCCGAAGCGATGCCACGGGTCTGCATGTTGCTCAATGTGTTACTGATGATGTAGTACAACACGGCGGCCAACAGACCGGCCACCAAGAGCTGGAAGGCGACGGCACGCTTGGCTTCATCATGGTACCAGGGGGTTCCGCCATCCGGGCGGCGTTTAACTAAACCAAAGGCCATAATCACATCCTGGGCGGTTGGTTAATATCGAACATCAGAAGAAAACGGGAGGGTCGCCCCTCCCTGAACCCGTGATTAGCGGATAGGCGGTGCGTACATGAAACCACCCTGGTTCCACAATGCGTTGACACCGCGATCGATGCCAAGCGGCGAGCCCTTCCCGACCGTCTTGTCAAACACCTCACCATAGTTACCAACTTGTTTTACGATCTGGTAACCCCAATCCGGAACCAATCCCAACACCTTGCCAGAGGGCTCTTCCAGCCCCAACAGGCGACGGACATCCGGATTCTTGGAGGAGGCCTTCATCTCATCGACATTCTTGCTGGTTACACCGTACTCTTCGGCGTTAACCAGTGCGTACAGAGTCCACTTGATCAAGGTAGACCACTGTTCATCACCCTGACGCACGGCTGGGCCCAACGGCTCCTTGGAAATCACTTCAGGCAACACGGCCGCATCATCCGGTTTGGCCAGCTTGATCTTCAGGGCATACAGCTGCGATTGGTCCGACGTCAGCACATCACAACGCCCCGACTCGAAGCCCTTGACGGTCTGGTCTGACGTATCAAATACCACTGGCGTGAACTTCATGCCATTGGCTTTAAAGTAATCCGCCACGTTGAGCTCAGTGGTAGTCCCCGCCTGAATACAAATTGAGGCGCCATCCAACTCTTTGGCACTCTTCACGCCCAACTCTTTCTTAACCAGGAAACCTTGTCCGTCATAGTAAAGCGTTGCGTCAAAACTCAACCCCATGGTCGCATCGCGCGTGAGGGTCCAGGTGGTATTGCGTGACAACACATCCACTTCACCTGATTGCAGCGCCGTAAAACGCTCCTTGGCGTTGAGCGGGATAAACTTGACTTTATTGGCGTCCCCGAAAATACCTGCGGCAACAGCACGGCAGAATTCAACGTCAATGCCTTCCCACGTCCCCTTGGCATTTGGATTGGAGAAACCAGGCAAACCATCGCTGACGCCACATTGCAGTTCACCCTTCTTTTTGACCTGAGCCAGGGTATCGCCAGAGGCCGCATGAGCCTGATTGACCAACAGCAGCATGGCAGCAGAGGTAGCAGCCGCTACCATTTTGATTTTCAACATAATTTCTTCCCTGTTTGTTATGAGACGAACAATGAAAGGCGTTCCATCCGTGACAACTGGCATGATGACCATGCAGCCGACTCCGCATCTGCACGCCGTAACACTAAACAGCAAGAGATATGCCAATACGAAATAGATTGTAATCAATACAAAATGCGCGCGTTAATCTGCCCAGCGAGCCTGCGCGCACCAAAACAAGGCACCAATTTGGCGGTACTGTGGTTTCTCAAGCCCTGAAATAGTCCGGGAGCCGCAAAGAGAGCGACATTCACGGTTTATGGCGAAGCAATCGTAGAGAATGAAGCGGAAAGGAATGGGCCGTGCGACTTTTAGCCAGGTAGAAGCTGCTGCCAGGCCTTTGGGGTTGCGGGGAGCAAAAAGCTGACACCGCTTGTCGGCATCAGTGAAAAGTGGTGGTTGGTGCCGGCGAATGAAAAGGCCAGTTCTGCCGCGTGGAGATAAACGCGATCGGCGGCGGCAGCCCCATATAGGCTATCACCCAGGATCGGCGTCCCCAGGCTTTTGAGTGCAACGCGGATTTGATGCGTTTTACCCGTATGAGGACGAATCAAATACACGCGTAACCCGTCACCAATGCTCTGGCTATCAAACCAGGTAATAGCGGGATTAGTCATCTCGCGAGTCAGCATCCAGCTACCGCGGCGACTGCGGATCATATCGCCTTTGACCCAGCCCTGTTTTTTGCGCGGTTTACCCGCCGCGACAGCCATGTAAGTTTTGCTCATTTCCCGTTTGGCAAACAACTGACTTAACAGAGAATTTGCTTCGGCATGGCGAGCCATCAGGACCAGTCCCGACGTGACTTTATCCAGCCGGTGTACCGGATAGAGTTCGAGTGATAACTGCTGACGAGCCAGAGAGACGAGCCCTGGAGTACCATCTTCGTCGTGCATGCCAACACCAGGCGCCTTGTCCAGCACGACGAAATCATTATTGCACTGTACCAGCGCAAAACCTTGGTAGCTCTCGTTCATATTCCTGCCGCATAAAGTAAAAGAGCGAGACTTTCGTCTCGCTCTTGCATCTGGCGGAGGGGGTGGGATTTGAACCCACGGATGGTCGCCCATCGACGGTTTTCAAGACCGTTGCATTAAGCCGCTCTGCCACCCCTCCGTTTCTGAAGCGCATACTACAAGAGGGAGTTTACGTTGTAAATACCTCATCGAAAACGATAAATTTGTTTGTTCAGCAATTAAGCAGCCCGCCTGATCGCTATACCAAAAACCATTTCTCCGGTTCGATTCCCTCTGCTTTCCAGTATCATAAGGATCTGATTTCTGGTTTGGGATTCTTCTCGTCATGCCATTGAAAGCGGAATGGGTTGCCACCCTGCAACGTTTTTTCAATAACACCCATGTCTTCTTCGCCTTAAAAGTGCTGGTTGCCATGCTGGGCTGCCTGCCTCCGGTGCTGCTTGGACACAGTGATGCGACTGTACTGATGACACTGGGTGTGGTCGCAGGTGCGATTGGTGAACCTGATGATAGTGTCCCGGGCCGTGCCAAAAATCTGCTGATGACTATGGGTTGCTTTGTGATCGCAACCGCGTCTGTGCAGTTGCTTTATCCGTATCCCTGGCTATTTGTGCTCGGCCTGTTCGCCTCGACGTTCGGCTTTATCATGCTCGGCGCTTTGGGTCCGCGCTATGCCACCATCAGCTTCGGCTCATTACTTGTTGCCATCTACTCCATGCTGGGTGCGGCCCATGCGACCAATCTGTGGTTTCAACCCTTGTGGTTATGCATCGGTGCATTTTGGTATGGCTGCGTCTCGTTGTTGTGGCTCAAGTTGCTACCGCATAAGCCTGTTCATGAACAGCTGGCGCTCTTGTACTTAAGTCTTGGCGATTACCTTGATGAGAAGTCACGCCTTTTCCCAGTGCCACCCGGTGAGCTGATCGCAATTCGCCACAAACTCGCATTGCTTAACAGTCGCAGTGTCCGAGCCATGGAGGTGACGCGCACCATGTTAAGCGGACGCTTGAGTGCCGGTTGGACGCCACACCTTGAACGCCTACTACAGCTATACCTGTTATCGCAGGAAATCCATGAGCGGAGTGTGGCCAGTCATTGGCTATACGACAAACTTGCTGACCAGCTGGCACAACATGCCATTTTAGGAGGCTTCCGTGAGGCATTACGTCAGGAAGCCCAAAATGTGCATCAGTTAGGCTATGCAATTTTGTTGCATCGTGAATTCACCCCTACAACGAGCCTCGACTGGCTGATCCAGGCGTTGGCCGATCAACAGGTTGTTTTACGACAACAGCAGGCGTTGCCAGCAGAACTGGCCAGTGCACTGGAATTCTTACAACAGAACCTGGCGGCAATCTTGGCACTGCTTCATGATGCGGCCAAGCTCACAGGCCGTTTTGATGACCCCGTTGACTCCGTAACCCAGCGCAAATTGGCTCGCCCCTATCAAGCTGTGCTCAGGGATGTGGAACAGCATATCCGCCAAGCCTCGCCACTGCTGCGTCATGCCTTACGAATGGCCACGATATTGAGTGTCGGTTACGGACTGCTGCAATGGTTTGATATCAAACAAGGATTTTGGGTATTGCTAACCTGCCTGTTTGTCTGTCAGTCCAGCTACTCCGCAACACGTCGCCGAGTTTTCGAACGGATCGGCGGCACCCTGCTCGGGCTGTTACTCGGCGCCCCCCTCTTCTGGTTTGGCCTGCCTCCTGGCATTCAGGTCGCGGGCATGATAGTGGCAGCGGTATTGTTTTTCAGCCAGCTACGCAACAATTACAGCGCCGCCGTCACCTTCATAACCCTGTATGCCCTGACGGCGTTCAGTTTGTTAGGTAACAACAGTCAGCTGCTGATGCTCCCGAGGTTGGTGGACACCCTGCTCGGTTCAACGTTGGCTTTCATTGCCGTCTTATGGCTGTGGCCAGAATGGCAATTTCGTCGGCTGCCGGCACTGATCATCGACACCCTTCAGGCCAATCGCCGTTACTTGCAACAGGTGCTCGAAAATGGTCCAGATGAACAGCAGGAACTCAGCTATCGCATCGCACGTCGGCAAGCCCACCTCGCCGATAGCGCACTGGCTGAAGTCTGGCAGAACATGCTGGTCGAACCACGCAGCAAACAGAAACTACTGACACTCTGCGCCGCCATGACCCAGCGCAGCCATACACTGCTCTCGTTTATCTCGACACTGGGAGCCCATCGACAACGTATCCATGGTCAGCTCACCTGTGAACAGCAACAGTTGGCCAGCGCCATTGATGAATTGCTAACTGATGCTGCCAGTTTGTTGCAAGGCGGTGAGATAACGAATGGCAAAACCCTGGTTCTCAGTCAATGGCAGAAGCCATTAGGTCACGATAGCGCGGCATGGCTTATACAACAGGAGCTGGAATTTATCGCAGAACAGGCCAATGAGCTGTTACGACTGAGTTGGTTGATTCCCTCGTTAATGTTGGCGAACCAACACTGAATTCGTATACTCGCCGCGGTTATCTTGATGGATATGAACATGCTTCAACTTGCAGACAGACAGATTGAAACGGATGCACAAGGGTATTTAATGCGGCTCGACGATTGGAGTGAACCGCTAGCCGAACTCATTGCCCAGCAAGAAGGTATCCCGCTCACTGCGGCACATTGGGAGGTTATTCTCTTTGTGCGAGCCTTCTATCAGGAATATAAAACCTCCCCTGCTATCCGTGCCCTGGTGAAAGCGATGGAGCAAAAATACGGGCAGGAGAAAGGAAACAGCCGCTACCTGTTTAAACTCTTCCCCAAGGGCCCAGCCAAACAGGCGACCAAGATCGCAGGCTTACCCAAACCGGCAAAATGTCTATAAACCAAGCCCCGCTAACTGCGGGGCTTGGTTTAGCAAAGTTCTTGATAGCTTGCCGAACTGCGGGTCAGCCAGAGCGGTTCAGGCCCCGTTTTAAGCCAAATTCGACTCAGATAGCTATAGAAGCGCTTTCGTTGCCACAAGACACACACGAATGGGAACAGGAGTATACCGAGCAAAATAACGCAACTGCGGCGCGCAAGGATATGAGCATTGGAGAAGCGATTCATCTGTTACCTCATCAGTCTGTGCTGGACGTGGATAAGGTATTTTTACTATGCGTGACCATCATCACACAAGTAACATTTTCGTTTCAAAAAATGTGAACAGAGATGAAAAGTGGAGGCGCGTTCCGGAGTCGAACCGGACTAGACGGATTTGCAATCCGCTACATAACCGCTTTGTTAACGCGCCATATTTGGAGCGGGAAACGAGACTCGAACTCGCGACCCTAACCTTGGCAAGGTTATGCTCTACCAACTGAGCTATTCCCGCTTTAAAGACAGTCTGCGGTGCAGACAGCGCGCATTATACGTAGCAGGCATACAGTTGCAAAATACTTTCTTCTACTTTTGATTCAACTGCTTAGCAAACCAACAATTGGACCATTCAGCACCGAACGAAATACCAAACGGGGCCTGCTCAGGCCCCGTTGCTATTCAAGATGTTCGATTATGTGTTCTTGCGGGTTGATTTTGTCTCCTGCTCTACCCACTTGCCATCCTGATAATACGCACTCCACCCCGTGGCCTTACCATCGACCTCGGTCATCACATACTGCTCCTTGGTTTTGCGACTGAAGCGTACGACTGCCGGGTTACCAGCAGGGTCCTGTTGGGGGGCATCGGCCAGATAGCGATGCTTGGGCGCCAACCGATCCTTGAAGAGGAACAATTCAGCGACCAAAGGCGCACGCGTTTCTCGTGATTTGGGGAAGGTACTCGCCGCCAGGAACAAGCCAGCGGCACCATCACGCAGCACAAAATGGGCATCCGATTTACTGCACTTGAGCTCAGGTAATGCGATCGGATCCTCTTTGGGCGGGGCAATCTCGCCATTACGCAGAATCTTGCGCGTGTTTTTACAGGCGTCATTCGTACAGGCCATGAACTTGCCGAAACGACCTGTCTTTAACTGCATCTGACTACCACAGCGCTCGCAATCAATCACAGGGCCATCATAACCCTTGAGCCGGAACTGCCCCTTTTCGATGACATACCCTTCGCAATCCGGGTTATTACCACAGACGTGCAGCTTGCGAGTCTCATCGATGACGTACGAATCCATAGCGGTGCCACACACTGGACACCGCCGCATGGCGCGCAGTGCGTCGACTTCCCCCTCTTCCGAGTCAGCGGCGATAAACTCATCGCCGTGCACCAGATTGATGGTCTTTTTGCAACGCTCTTTCGGCGGCAAGGCATAACCAGAGCAGCCAAGGAATACCCCGGTCGTGGCGGTCCGGATCCCCATCTGTCGGTGGCAATCCGGGCATTCAATCTCGGTCAGCACCATCTGGTTGCTGCGCATCCCGCCAAGACCTGCTTCCTGTTCCGCCTTGTGCAAGGTGGCCTTGAAGTCGGCATAAAAGTGATCAAGCTGGTCACGCCAGTCGAGGCGCCCCTGGGCAATGATGTCCAGCGAATCCTCCATCTGCGCCGTAAAGTCGTAGCTCAGCAGCTCAGGGAAACTCTCAACCAGACGCTCAGTGACAATTTCACCCATTTTTTCGGCATAGAAACGTCGGTTTTCCACCTTGACGTAGCCACGCTCCTGAATCGTGGAGATGATGGCCGCATAAGTGGAAGGACGGCCTATGCCCCGCTTTTCCAACTCTTTTACCAAGGCCGCTTCGGTGAAACGTGCGGGCGGTTTGGTGAAGTGCTGTTTCGGGTCCAGAGCCTGCAATTGCAACTCATCGCCCGTGACTACCGCTGGAAGTTCGATGTCCTCACCTTTGCGGCCCATTGGCGGCAGTACCTTGGTCCAACCGGCAAAACGTAAAATTCGCCCCTTCGCCTTGAGCTCAAAGTTAGCCGCTTGCACTGATAGCGTGCTCGAATCGTACTGGGCCTGCGTCATCTGGCAGGCAACAAACTGACGCCAAATCAAATCATAGAGACGGACTGCGTCCTGCTCCATATCCTCTAGCCTATCCGCCACAGTATGTACGCTGGATGGACGAATCGCTTCGTGCGCCTCCTGGGCATTGGCTTTGGCGCCATAAACCAAGGGCTCGCTGGGGAGATAGGCGTCACCAAACCGCTCAAGAATATAGTCGCGCACCGCAGTGACTGCTTCCTGGCTCAAGTTGGTCGAATCGGTACGCATGTAAGTGATATAGCCCGCCTCGTACAACCGCTGAGCCAGCATCATGGTCTTTTTCACGCCGTAACCCAGGCGTGTGCTGGCTGCTTGTTGCAATGTCGAGGTTATGAACGGCGCAGAAGGTTTGCTCGTAGTCGGCTTATCTTCGCGAGACAATACCCGGTAACGAGCCTGTCCAAGCACATCACACGCGGCTGTCGCCTCACGCTCCGTGACCGGCGAAAAAGCGACACCGTCTTTTGCCACCACCTCCATACGCAACGCTTTATGAGAGGGCGTCAATAAATCTGCGTGAACGTCCCAATACTCTTCCGGTACAAACGCCTTGATTTCACGCTCTTTCTCAACGATGAGACGGACTGCGACCGACTGCACTCGACCGGCCGACAGGCCTCGAGCCAATTTCTTCCACAGTAACGGTGACACCATATAACCGACAACACGATCCAAGAAGCGACGCGCTTGTTGCGCATTCACGCGATCAGTATTCAGCTCGCCCGGTGCAGAAAAGGCATCCTTGATGGCACTCTTGGTAATTTCGTTAAATACCACCCGCTTGAAGCGAGAGTCATCGCCACCGATCAGCTCTTTAAGATGCCAGGCAATCGCTTCCCCTTCTCTATCCAAGTCGGTTGCCAGATAAACGGTATCCGCTTTTTCTGCCAGTGACTTGAGTTCATTCACCACTTTTTCTTTACCCGGCAGGACCTGATAGCGCGCGGCCCAACCGTGTTCAGGATCGATACCCATCCTGGTAACCAGTGCCTGGTATTCCTTTGCAGCCTTCTCCTGCTCACTGAGACCTTTGCTGCTTTTCCTAACCGGCTGCTTCTTTTCTTCCTTCTCATCAGCGCTGCTGGAGCCGCTGGTTGGAAGATCGCGAACGTGACCGACGCTGGACTTTACGATGAAGTCCTTGCCCAGATATTTATTGATAGTCTTGGCCTTGGCCGGAGACTCAACAATCACCAGAGATTTGCCCATAGACGCTTGCTCTGCCCTTATGAAGAGACGGGTTAAAACGAGAGGATGCCGCAATCAAGCGGCATCCTATATTTATTAAAATGAAAGGCGAATCGTCCAGACGCAACCTTTTTATTTTTCAGTGCAAAATTCAACCACACCAAAAACCATGAAAATGCAGTGTTTAGCCACCCTGAAACGGGCTGCGAATGCGTTGCAAAATAGACTCGATGCCGTGCACAAAAAACACCGCAGCCTGCTGGGCAAACCGGTCACCTAACCGTTTGGGCTGTTTGAAGTGCAAACGGATCACCTGCCGTTGTAAGTAGTATTGCTGCAGATAGTCATCGCTGGTCTTTAACTCATCAACCAGATTTAATGCCATGGCCTCTGTTGCCAGCCAGTGTTCACCCGTTGCTACTCGGTCAATGTCGACTCGCGGTCGGTGTTCGGCCACAAACTGCTTGAACTGCCGGTGAATGGACTCCAGCTCCTCACGGAATTTTTCCCGCCCAGCCTCGTCATTTTCACCAAACAGTGTCAAAGTGCGTTTGTACTGTCCTGCCGTGTGCTGTTCAAAATCAATATCATGTTTTTGCAGCAGACGATGGAAATTGGGAAGCTGTGCCACCACACCGATCGAACCGATGATGGCAAACGGCGCGGCCACAATATGCTGCGCCACGCAGGCCATCATGTAGCCCCCGCTGGCAGCCACCTTGTCTATCGCAACTGTCAGACGAATCCCCCGGTCGCGAATACGTTGCAACTGTGAGGCACACAGTCCATAACCATGCACTACCCCGCCGCCGGACTCCACGCGCACCAATACCTCATCTTCCGGCTTGGCAATCGCCAGTACTGCTGTGACTTCCTCTCGCAAGGCCACCACTTCTTTGGCATCGACACTCCCTTTGAAATCGATGACAAATAAGCGCGCGGCCATCATGGTCTCGGGTAGTGACTTGCGCGCTTTAGCCTCTTTCTTCTTTTCCTTGGCCAGTTGTTTACGTCTCGCTTCCGGCAATAGGTGAGCTTCAAGCTGTGCGCATGACTGTTGGTATTCGGCGGAGAGATCTTCACACTCCAGGTGACCCTTTTTCCCTTTTTGTTTGGCCGCAGCCAAAACAATCACCACCACACCCAGCACGACAGCACCGATTAATGTGATACTTTTCGCCAAAAAGAGCAGAAAATCGTACAGATAGTCCAATTCAGCCTCCACAGCAGATAAACGACGCATTCTAAGGAGTTTTTACTATTGGAAAAAGCAATAATCACCAACAATTCCCTCCCGTCACGCCCAACAGCATCTCCCATCATGGCATCTTGATCGTCGTAGGGTGTTTTTGCAATCCAGAGGTCCTTGTGTGACGGTCACTGGCCGATTCGGTAGCTTCTGTATACACTGTGCCCATTGCGGCAGGAGTATGCCTAACATGTTGAACTATAAGGCACCAGAGAATTTACTGGCTGGCAAGACGATTCTCATCACCGGCGTCAGCTCGGGGATTGGGCGTGTTGCTGCGCAAACTTATGCGCATTACGGCGCCAACGTGGTGTTGCTCGGTCGGTGCAGCTCCACACTGCAGGCATTAGAAACACAAATTCACAGCGAACAGCATGGCAGAGTCTGCAACACGCTGTGTTGCCGCTTTGATTTGCAAGAAAATGATTATTCAGCCTACCAGGCATTGGCCGAACAGATTGCAACCAGGTTTAACGCCCTTGATGGCCTTCTGCTCAATGCCGGCATTTTGGGCCAATTGCAACCGCTGGAACACCTTCCGCTCTCAGAATGGCAACAGGTCCTACATGTCAACCTGACGGCGAACCTGTTATTGGTACAGGCCTTATTACCGCTACTGCGTCAAAGTCAGGCGGCCTCGATCATTTTCACCTCCTCCGGTGTCGGACGTAAGGGGCGCGCGAATTGGGGAAGCTACGCCATCTCCAAATTTGCAACTGAAGGCATGATGCAGGTCCTGGCGGATGAGATGTCCGATACCACCATTCGTGTCAATGCCATTAACCCTGGCGCGACAAGAACCCGAATGCGCGCCCTGGCACGTCCGGATGAAGATCCACTGCGGCTAAAAACAGCAGCCGAAATTATGCCGCTCTATCTCTATCTAATGGGCGATGATAGTTCAGACTGTCACGGCCAAAGCCTGGATGCCCAACCCGCACGATAGTCAAACAAGCCATAGGAAATTGGCACAGGTTTGCTAGCATAGAGTGAATCGGCCCATATTGAGACAGGAACACGAACCAACAATGTTTCGACCCAAAAGCACCCTGGAGCAATGGCGAATCTTTCAAGCTGTCGTCGAGTTTGGCGGTTATGCACAGGCGGCGGAAAAGCTTAATAAAAGCCAATCATCACTCAACCATGCCGTTGCCAAATTGCAGCTCACGCTGGGGGTTGCCTTGCTTGAGGTCCGTGGACGCAAAGCCTTTTTGACCGAGGAAGGCGAAGTGTTCTTGCGGCGAGCCAAACAGTTGACTCAGCAGATGGAAGAGCTGGAGTTGCTGGCCTTCAACATTCACCAGGGATGGGAGGCAGAGGTTGCTATCGCCATCGAGTTGGTCCATCCCCGGCCGTTGTTAAATCGCGCCCTGCAACACTATTACCCCAAGTCCCGTGGTACCCAGCTGTTGTTGACCGATACAGTCCTGACCGGTTCGCAAGAGGCCATCATAGAGCGACAAGCAGATATTGTAATTACCGGTATCGTCCCCAAAGGCTATCTGGGAGAGCCGCTGTCGGAAATTACCATGCTGCCGGTATGTCACCCGCTTCATCCCCTGGCGCAAATTCAAAACGAGCTGACTCAATCCGATCTAAGCCATCAATTGCAAATCGTCATTCGAGACACTGGCAAGGAACCGCAAGAGGTTAGTGGCTGGCTTAAGGCAGACCAACGCTGGACCGTTAATAATTTTCACGAAGCCATCGGTGTTTTACTCTCCGGGTTAGGTTTTGCGTGGTTGCCACAACACCTTATAGATCCGCTTTTGCAGCAAGGCCGTCTTGCACAGCTCGCCCTGACAGAAAGCAGCGCTCGAAAGTTTTTTACCCATCTAGTGATCCCCAACCCGGAGCACCTTGGCCCCAGTGCCCGGTTGCTGGTCGATTGTATCCGCAATAGCCATAAATCGTTGGCCACCACCACAGGTTCAGGGACAGGCTCTTCAGTGGGTAGTACGCTCGATCCTGCCCACGTGCCATAGACACATCAAGCCAATGATGCTCATCAGCAGCGCCGCAATGAAAACTGCGTGGTAATCATAATATTCTGCTATACCGCCGGCTAAAGCGCCGGCGAGAATTGCACCACTGCGAATACTGTTCGTGAACAACGTGGTAGCAACCCCCGCCTGACCAGGCAACATATCCTGAAAGTAAAGCATCCCCATCCCTGCCAGTATGCCGATGAACAGAGCATTCCCCACTTGGCTCAGTAACAGCAAAAATGGCTCAGTTTGGGTTAACATGGCGACATAAAAGCCAATTGCGGCAACACCACTGATCATCAACAACGAATGTTTGCGCCAACGCGAACACAACCAGCCAGCAATCAGCATAATCGGGATCTCCAGTCCGGCAGCCGTCCCCATCATCCAGCCGGCCAGCCCTTCGGTGCGCCCCAATTGAGATGTCACATACAGCGGCATAGCAATCAGATACATATTGTTGCATGTCCAGAACAACGTGGAGGATGCGAAAAGCCAGCGCACTGTCTGATTGTTTTGCACCGGGCCCATTTCCAGATTCGCGCTTGCATCGCGATGAACCACTGGCAGCCCCAAATGGACAACTAGCGCACTCAGCAAATAGATACCAAGCCCAAACAAGAAAAGATGCATAAAGCCGTAATTGAGGCTCACGGCAAAGGCTATCGGCGGCCCTACGACCCAGGCCAGAGAGAACATGGCACGCATCCAGGAGGTAAACATCACACCGGAGCGACCTAAGCGATCCGAGTATTCCCGCGCCAGGGCAAAAATTTGCGGTGACGCCGTCGCACCGATACTCATAAGCAGTATGCCTGCTGTGATCAGAAGCCAGTAGCTGCGAGTGAACGCAAACAGCAGACAGGATGCGGCACCTGCCAGCATACAGAGAAAAATCAATTTTCTACGCTGCCCTTTGCGATCGGAGCGCCGCGCCAGAAATTGGCTTACCATAATCCCGCACACGGCATTACACGTGAAAAAGATACCGACAGCAAAGGGAGATACCTTAACTTCCTGACTTAAAAACAGGCTCATCGTTGGAACAAACAGCGCTGCCGCACATCCAGAAAGGAATGTGATCAGCATAAACGGCGCTACAGAGCGTAAAAAAGAACCCACCCGAGCATTCAAACAACACCTCCTGCTCCACTGTTTACTACCGCTTTCGGTTGCAGCAGATGACAATAATTCTTACATTGTTCCTTCCTTCTTCAGGCAGGATGCTAAGAATGTTTGATTTTGATGAAGATATTGACCGCAGAGGCACACAAAGCCTCAAGTGGGACAAATATCGCGACCAGGACATATTACCACTTTGGGTAGCTGATACTGATTTCAGATCGCCTCCCGCTGTGATTGAGGCGCTTCAGCAACGCATAGCCCATGGCATTTTTGGGTATAGCCGCCCCTCGCCCCGTCTGATCAACCTGATAATTCAGCGCATGCAAACTCGCTATGGTTGGTCAATCGAGCCTGAATGGCTTTTATTCATGCCTGGCGTTGTCCCTGGGCTTAACTTTGCTTGTCGCGCTTGGTGCCGGCCAGGGCGCACTATACTGTCACCAACCCCCGTTTATTACCCCTTTCTTCATGCCCCTGAACATAATGATCGGCAAATTGCGGCCATTCCGATGCGCCTTGGTCTGGATGATCGCTGGATACCCGATTTCGAGGAACTGGAACGACAAGCCAGCGATGCCGATCTGTTATTGTTATGTCATCCCCATAATCCAGGGGGCACTGTGTTCAGTCACGAAGAGTTGGAGCGAATTGCAAACATCGCACAACGTCATGACTTGGTAGTGTGCTCTGATGAAATTCATTGCGACTTACTACTCGACCAGGACGTGCGACATATTCCATTTGCGAGCCTGAATAAGGATGCGGCGCAACGCAGCGCTGTGCTGATGGCGCCCAGCAAAACGTTCAATATTGCCGGTCTGTGCTGCTCATTTGCCATCATTCCAAACCCGCAGCTGCGCACAGCATTACAACGCTCTATGCGTGGATTGATGGCGGATAATAATCTGCTTGGTTTCATTGCTGCTGAAGCCGCCTATGAACACGGAGAGGCATGGTTGAGCGCCCAACTGGACTATCTTCGTGGCAACCGCGACCTTCTGATGACAGAGCTCAATGCCCTGCCAGGGGTGCATGTTGCAAAAATTCAAGCCACGTATCTAGCCTGGATTGATGTGTCTGCGCTGCAACTGGCAGACCCCATCAGCTTTTTTGAACAAGCAGGAGTGGGTTTATCTCCTGGAGCGCAGTTTGGTGACAAAGCGTTTGTTCGCCTCAACTTTGGCTGCCGTCGCGAATTACTTTCTGAAGCCATACGTCGCATCAAACAGGCCATCATCAATAGATAATTCATAACCAAGTCAGGGTGTATTGCCCTGACTTGGTTCTCTTTTCTGCTCTACATAGCGCCGCATCGGTTGCAACCTCAATACGCTAACATTAAGGTTAATTGGTTCGTCACACGCCTAGGCATCAAGCAAGGAAAGGGACATGCATTTTTACGCGACAGCTCAGCTAGCACTTGCCATGACCATCGCTCTTGTGCTGCCCCCACAAGCACTCGCAGCACCCGTAACACAACTCGTCATTGGCACTGGAAGCGTTACTGGAGTCTATTACCCTGCCGGCGGAGCCATATGTCGATTGATTAATAAAAACCAGAAAGAACGCACGATACGCTGCTCTGTTCTGGCAACTGAAGGTTCCATCAGTAACCTCCATGCCCTTGACGATAACCAAATTAATCTGGCAATCGTACAATCTGACGCCCAACTGGCCTATTTAAGAGGAAGTGGTGAATTTTCATCAAAAGGCGCCAATCCACACCTTCGCTCTCTTTTTAGCCTCTATGTCGAACCCTTAACAATTGTTGCAAGAAAAGACTCAGATATAAATGGATTGACAGATTTGCTGGGTAAGCGTCTCGATATTGGTAATCCTGGCTCGGGTGATCGAAGCACTATGGAGTTGTTAATGCAGGCCGAAGGATGGGCCGCAAACAGTTTTGCGAGTGTTAGTGAACTAAAAGGGGCAGAACGAGCACAGGCATTATGCGATAACCAGTTCGACGCATTTGTTTACGTCGTTGGACATCCTAGCGGCACGATAAAAGAAGCCAGTGGGAATTGCGATATCAATTTAGTTCCTGTTGCTGATGATACAGTAACTAAATTATTGGAAGAACATCCAGAATATACGAAAACCATTATACCCGGCAGACTATATCGCGGTGTAGATAAGGATATTCCTTCTTTTGGTGTGGTGGCCACCGTAGTCACGACCGATACTCTTTCTGAAAATATAGCTTATGCGATCGTGAATGCCATATTCAGTAACTTTGAACAATTCAAGCGCCTTCATCCAGCATTTTCTACATTAAACAGAAAAAACATGGTAATACAAGGATTAACGGCACCACTACATCCCGGCGCACTTAAGTATTATCAAGAAGTTGGCCTGGTCACTCGAGAACAGCAAAAATAGTTTTAACTGAATGCGAGTCGAACAGAGAAAATTATCACTGTTCGACTCATTTTGAATTTCTTACTGCAAATGCAAGTGCACCTAGTGACGGAATTTATTTAAATTCACACAGGTACGCAGTGTCTACATCAACTTTAAGCTGGAATGAGCTGTTTCCTGGCACATCAAATTGCTGCCCAGAAGCATATGTCGACCAGTCATCCTGCCCAGGCAACAGCACAGTTAGTGCACCGCGAATAACAACCATCAACTCCGGAGCGCCAGTATTAAACGTATATTCGCCCGGAGCCATTACACCGACAGTAGCCTTTTCAGCTCCATTTGAAAAACCAATAGATTTCACTTTACCTTCAAAATATTCATTAACATTCAACATGTTTATACATCCTTGCATTATTTGACTGTCATGTCAGCCATCAACATTAATGGGTATACGTGCCATTACTTTACCTGTTTATGCGGAAGGAATCATCAGCATGCACGTATAATTTATCACCCACATCCGATGGATGAAATCACCTGACGGCAAGCCAAAGCATGATCGAGGTCGAAACTACAAAGTTTCATAATGGATCGCTTTGGCACACATCAGTGTGCTGTGCTACCTTGAGTAAAGTATGTGTAGCAAGGTTGAAAGATGACAACAGAGGAGGAAGCAATGGACCATCACCTGACTGAGATCAGTAATTCCTATCTGTTTAGTGAGTACCTCCTATGCTTGGGGATATCCGTTCCCAAAATGCGAGAGAATTGGGAGTTCACACATAAGGACAAGGTGGTAGCACGAGTCAGGATTGGTCACGAAGGGCAAGCCAGGTTTTACATCGCCGCCGCTGAAATGTGCAATCGCTCATAGTTTGGAAGAACATATAACAAAAGGCCCTGAATTGCTTCAGGGCCTTTGTCTTGGTGTTGGGTGCCTGGCAGTGTCCTACTCTCGCATGGCGAATGCCACACTACCATCGGCGCTACAGCGTTTCACTTCTG